>JACKHN010000002.1 GCA_020638975.1 Planctomycetaceae bacterium | reverse complement strand
CAAAGCCGGTGGCGAGCAAGCTTCGCTGAGCAACATGATCGCCTATATGGACAAGCTCTGCGGGCGGATTCTCGGCGAAGTCGATCAATTGGGTATCGCGGACAACACGATCGTGATCTTTATGGGCGATAACGGAACCGATTCGAAGACACCGCGAACGACGGCAGCCGGCGAAGTCAAAGGGGGCAAAACGGATCTCAACGACGCAGGTACTCACATTCCATTGATCGTGCGGCAGACGGGAAGGATCGAGGCAGGGGTGGTGGCCGACGATCTCATCGACATGGCCGACCTGTTTCCGACGATTTGCGAACTGGCTGGAGTTGAAGTTCGCTCCGATGTGCGGCTGGATGGGGTGTCGTTCGCGAGTCGACTGGATGGCGGGCAACCATCGCCGCGACAATGGGTGACAGGCGGCATTCACGGCAATGTCAGCCTCTTCGATGGCCAATGGCGAGTCACCGCTGGCTCGAACCGAATTTTCGACGCCCGCAACCTTCCCCACGAGACGGTTGTGGAAACTGCACCAATTGAATCGGCGAACCGCATATCTCGGCTACGCGACGCAGCCGTGTCGATCTCAGAGTAGACCAGTTGTTTTTGATTCTTCAGCGTTCGGTTCAACTGCAGGGTTTCCGCCTGCGACGGTCCAGGGCGAAACGGTTTTTCACAATGTGCACATCAGCCGTTGAGCGTTAGCGCACGGTTCTGTGCATTTTCGCGGAGAATCGGACACGAAGGCGATCAAAGAGCACAACACCAACTGGGTAGTCATTCATTCGGCGGAACGTGTTGCATGTGTTTCAACTGTTCGGATATCTCAACTAGGTTTGAGTTGATTTGCGTAAGTGTCGCACGGCGGGACGAAAATACCAACCGCACCGTGCTCAGCGCTGCGGCACCCAGCAGACAAACCGAAGTCACCATCAGCCAACCGCTCAAGCGTTTCGTATTTGTAACGAACAAGTTCCCCGGTCGATCGAGGTTCTGTCAATCTTTGGGTTGAGGTGTTGACTCTTCAACCGGAAGTCGTGCCACTTCGCCGCGCAGCCGGATCTTGTCGCTGACAGGTTTGCCGGCGCGGACATCATCTTCGGCGAACGTCGCCATCAGCACTTCGCCGTTTGGCGTGCGCCGGTAGTCGTAGACAATGTAAATCGTTCCGTCAGGAGCTTGCACCCCGTCGGGATAGGTGACCTTTTCGCGCACGTCGAGCATCAAGCTGCCTTGCCAGGTTCGACCGTCGTCATCGGACACGAACGCCATCAGTTTTTCGCGGCCCGTGCGTTCATCGAGTGGGCCGTGTTTGACCAGCAGCAATGCGCCGGAATTTAGCCGGCGCAGGAAGAAACGCGCCGTGGGGTGAGGCAGCGATGTCGGCTTCACGGGTGACCATGTCTTGCCGCCATCGTGCGAGACGGTCTCCGCGATTCCTCGCCGCCGCACCAGCATCCACAGTGAACCGTCCTTGCGTTCGACAATCATCGGCTCGTCCGGGCCACGCGTTTCCGGCGGAAGCACGTTGGCTGTACCGCGAAGCTGGAAGGTCTTTCCCTGATCGATCGTTGCGTAAACTGTGATGCTGTTGTCCGCCTTCCACACGGACGAGACGAACAACCAGTCGCCGCTGGACAGAACCGTCGGCTTATTCAACATGATTCCGTCGCCGATGCGCCGGGGCTCAGACCATTGCGGATTGTCGGCATCGGGATTGTCGGTCGTAATCGCCCAGATGCCGTAGCGGCCATCCTGCTGGCCGAAGCTCTGTCCCCAGAACACCCACATGCGTCCGAGCGGGTCGATCCAGATGGCGGCCGACATGGCCCGCACGCCTTCCCGCGGCAGGATCATCAGCTTTGGGTCTGACCAGCGACGGTCGTTGCTGTCGCTGCGGATGAGCACCTAGTAGTTGCGCGGGCTTTCGACGTCGCGGCCGTGAATCACCCAGAGTCGTCCCTTCGCAGTGCGTTCGATGCCTGGCACGCCTTGGCGTTTCGTTGGTGGAATGTGGAATCGCCACGGGTTAACGATGACGTGGGCCGGTTCGAGGGCAATATCCGGACCAAGTTCTTTCTCACTCCACGCACGCAACGGAAAGACGAGCATCAGAACAAGAGTTGCGCCGAGCCGTTTCATTCGGATGCCTTTCCATTTACTGGACGTAGATCCTGGCGAACTTCAGCGGCACGTGGAACGATTTCGCCTCCGGGCCGAGCGGCGAGAAAGCTGTCGTTTCGACATCGTTGCTGCCGGACCGTTTGCGATAGAGATTGAAATACCAAGGCAGACTGGTCCCCTTCCCCGAATCGAGCGATTCCTGCTTGGACTGGAACGGCCGGCTGCCGATCATCTGGTGCAGCGGATCTTCGTCCGAGGAAGTGACCGGCAGGCGCAGCTCGACGGACCAGAAATCCTCGCCCACATGCGCGGCCACTTCCGCCTGCGACGACCACTGATAGGCCTGCGGCAACTTCACAGCCCGGTCCAGGTCGATGAGGGCTCCGGCAGGATTGACCACGATCTGGTAATAAGAGTGCTTGTCGGTTTCGATCAGCAGTTCCAGGTGCTCGCCTTGCCAAATCGCCGGGTCGCGGTCTTGCTGGGAACCGACGATCGGCGGTTCGTTTTGGTCGAAGTCACAGCGAATGCCGAAGTAAAGACTGTCGTTCCACCAGCGAGCCATGAACCGCGTCGGCTGTTTCGGTTTCTGGCCGGTGGCGACATCCAGCAGAGAGCGCGGATAGTGGTAAGCGGTCCAGAAGGGCTCGTCCAGCTTGCCGTCCATCTTCAGCGTGTCGCGGGCGTCGCGCCATTTATCTTTGGCCATGTCGATCACACGATATTCCGGCAAGCCCTCGGGCCGCTTCACGTCGATTTGCGTGGCGCGGTTCCGAAGCGTCGGCAGAAATTCGTCCACCAGCGCGATCCGCCGGCTGTAAACCGTATCCGGTGGCGCGGTCGCCTGGGCCTGGTCGAAAAGATCGAGCGCGCGTTTCATCACTTCTGCGTTGGAGCCGAGGCTGGCGAACTGCTGTTCGCAATATTCGATGAACGCACCCATCGGCTCGGCGGCGGGACCGTAGAACAGCCGGTAGTATTCCTGCAACAGGGCATCGACGTCCTGGTCCGGGTCCCACCAGAACTGGGAAATGACGTAGGGATTCAGGTGCGCCATGCCCGGATAATGCAACCCGCCTTTGCCGCTGGACAGCCAGACGTCTTCGCGCCAGACGGCTTTGTGAGAGGCCTTGATTCCGCGGGCGACCACGTGTGGCCAGTACTGCGGCCGGTAGGCGCCGCGGTTGGTGAACGGCGTGTAGTTTAAGGTCACTGACAGCGGGTTGTTTGATTTCGCCAGCCATTGTCCGCGAAGTTCAGTCGCGACCTGATGGATCACGTCGTCCAACTCGCGAATCGGGCGGCCGTTGGTGATTTGCACCAGGACGTTGTCCGGAAGCTTGTCGATCTTCAATGGCGGTAGCCGGTAACTGCTGTAAGCGCCGCAGAAAACCTTTTTGTCGGGATGCGTCTTCGCCAGTTCGTTGGCCACTCGCACCACAAAATCCCACACGTAATCGGAAGACTGTCCCGAGGGCCCGCGGTCGAGCGTGATCTGATCCCGGCACTGGTCGCATTGACAATGGTTGAATCCGTCGTGGGGCATGACCGAAATGATGGGAATCTGGTAGTGATCGAATATCAGCCGCGCGAAAGCGACCGTCTCTTGAAAAAAACCTTCCGACGATAGACAGGCGTTGGCAGTTTGGCTTTCGTTATCGCGCTGCCCGTTGGCCAGCATGGCGTAGTACTCAGGGTGCGCGGCACGCTGCTCCGGATGCTCGGTCAGATGTCGTTGCCCGTGATGCATGATGCCGTACTGATCGTTGGCTCCGATGCGCAGGTACCACAAGGCGTCGTCGAGTTCATTGGAACTGATCATCGGCCGGCTGATCGAACGCACCTCATACGCCGGCGTCACCGTTCGATCAATCTTCGGCAAGGCAATCGTGCGCGATTGCGGCACGATCTCGCCCAGCTCGCCCGGCATATACCACCGCACTCCCAGCTCGCGCAGAAACGCATACACCGCATTCAGCGACCCGCGATGGTCGTAGCTCCAGATGTCCAGTTGCTTGTTGTAATCCTTGTAGAGCTGTGCCCCGACCGGGTTCTCCCATGGGTGGCCAGCCAGTTTTCTCCATTCCGCCTCTTTCTCCGCCGCCCACTGACCGTGGTTCCGCGCCCACGGCTCGACGGGTACAAACTCCACGTCGTTGCCCACCAGCGCCAACCAATCGGCACCGGAAACCATACGAAAGGCATCGCGGCCGAGCCCCTCGGCCGTCACCCCCGCCCGCCGCGCCGCCTCGCTTTCGCCAACGTAGATTGGAATCGGCCCTGTGCATGTCGGATCAGCACCAGTCGGTGAGGTAACGATCCTGAGCCGCGCCCCGCTGATTTTCTCGAAATATGTTTGCAGCTCCTCGGCAGCGAATCGGACCGAGCGAGGTGCGTGATCGGCGATGACGATCTCGCCGCCAGGTTTCCCGTCTTTGACGAGAAACGTTTCGGCAGCCACTGGCGCAACCACGGCCACGCTGGTCCAGAAAACGACGATGACGGCGTAAAGTAATTTGGTCATCCGGCGAGTTAGCCTTTCGGATCTTAAAGAGGCTGCGAGAAAAGTTCTTGGCTGGCTTACAAATCCGTCATCCACTATGGCTCAAGGCGATGCGGTTGCGTAGTGAGCGCCAGCGGCTCACCGACTTTCTGTATTCAGCTCGCCGAGCATCTCTAACAAGGCGTCGACCATCTTTTCCGAAGCGTCGAGCTGAACCTTGTTGACGCCGATCCAGGTTTCGTAGCCGCCAAGCCGATGCTGCTCGGGCGTCGGCAGGTAACCGTGCGAACCGTTGGCGATGGAGATGTTCATCAGCGGCTGGATGGGGCTACGCTGCTTGAGTTCCAGTCCGATCTCCGCAAACACTTCGAAAGGCATCGCGGCCACGGCCAAGTCGCCGATACGGTGCGTCTGCACGACGACGTCGATGGTCGGCGGCATCTCCGGCGCGTTATAGGCAAGCACCGTGCTGTAAGTGCTGTATCGACTGGTGCTCATCGGTTTGATCTTCTTGGCCTTAACCGCCTCGGCCCATTCCACTTCCTCCTTCGTCGGGTAACGCCGCTCGAACGTGAGCGTGCGCTGCACCGACGCGAGCTTCACATGATCGTGCCATTCGAGCGACTTGTGTACCTGCATCACCTTCTCCGCACACAGGTGCGCCACTTCGCGGGCTTTTTCGAAAGGCTGATACCGCTTTGTCGGTTGCGGGCCGCGCTTCTCCAACTCCTCGTCGGAATACCGGGCCAGGTTGTTCACGTCGCCGCTGGTGCCGTTGGCCATGATGCCGACGAACGGCGGATCCTGATGTCGGTCGGCGCCGAGCAGTTCGCCCACGCGGTCGGCAAAGATCGCGAAATAATCGGCCGAAATCGTATTCGCCGGCACACCTCCCACGTAGTGCAACCCATAGGAAGCAAGCAGTGCGATGGGCTTGCCCGCGGTCGACTGAACCGAAAGGAACCTGATCTGCGGGTCGACTGGACCGGCGGGCCTCAGCAGGCCGTGGTAGCCAGGGTTCGTGTCGACCTGTTCGATGTTGTCGTGGGCACCGTAGATCGGGCCGCGACTGGGCAAGAGGAACCATCGACGATTGAACACCTGGGTCGGTTCCTCGGCGACGCCCCAGCCGATTCGCGCCGGTTCGAGCTGATTGACGGCACGCTGCACGCCGTCGGCGATCCGCCGAGTGAGAAACGCGCGGTAGTCGTAATACGGCTGCCCATCACCTTCTTCCAGCTTCGCGCCGGTTGATGTGTGGGTATGAGTCGCCGAGACGAGTACACACTGCGGCGGAATGCCGGTGGAGCGCTCGATGATTTGCTTAGCGTCCGCCACGACCTCGGCCGAGATGTGCCGCAGGTCGCAGACGACCAGCGCCAACTTGGACTGGCCGTCGTCGAGCACCAAGCAGCGGGCATGCAGTTCATCGTGGACGTGCGTCGCCTGCCGCTTGCTCGCGACATCCGCAGCGATCGGCGGCGTGATGTTGCTCGTGGCCGCGCCCGCCTGAAACGTCGGCTGGTCCGACATCGCGGTGCCGGAAAGTCCAAGCGAAACAAATACGAGGAAAAGGCTTGTGAAGATGCAGCGACGAGGGATTCGCATGGTGGTTGCTCTTTGAGTCATGATTGAAAATGTACTGGCAAACGCTCAGTTCTGATCCAGGTCGTTAGCTTGGTTCGGTTTCCATTTGGGATCGGGATAATCGCGATGCAGGCCGTTCATCCGCGGCGTGGCGGGATGGACGGGGCCCCAGTTGATCGCGTAGGGGTGCTCTTTGCAGAGGCGTTCCATCTCCTCCCAGTTTGCCATGGCCTTGGTTGCCACGCTGCAATGACGATTTCTTCGGGATGCTGAAAGTCGAAATCAGTTCGCGGAAACAGCGAATCGAGCGCCGGTTCGTAACCAACCCAAATGGCTCGCTCCGGCAAATCATTGGGCGTGCCGTCCATTAACCTCGACCGCACGCCGCAGATCTTTTCAATGTAGTTGGCCAGTTCGATAGCAGCATCGCGGGTCTTGGGCGGAGCGTTGGCAAAGAGAAGCAGCGGCGCTGGTTCAACACCCGCTCCGACGTCGACCAGCACGAACTCCGCTCGTGCTGGCGATGCTAGACAAAAGAGGACCAGGATCAACAAGAGGTTTCTATTCATCAACGGAATGTTCACGATCGTGGTTCGTAGACGTACAGGTCGTAACTTCGCAGGCAAGGATCGTAATGAAAGGCGACAGCGCCCATCGCGTTCACATCGAGGTCGATCTATTGTACGCGCTGATCCGTCGCAATGCCTGATGGGCGTCATCCTTCCGACCAAGACCCACCCCGTTCCTAGAGAGCTTGCGTGCTGGAGAGAAGGGTTTACTGCGGTTATCGATGCGAACGATACTCGAACGCCGCAAGGCACTGGGATATCGTGGTTTTCGGCGGATGTCCAATCAGAGATCTTTTGCGAATAGCGTTGCTCCGGGCGTACTAGATTCAAGTTATTACAAGCGCCTAATTTGGCGTACCTGCCAGGGAGCGGGCAGAGCGGTTTTCTAACGTATGTTCCTCCGTAGGTTACGGAGCTTGAGATTTGGAAGGAACCGTCCACGCCTCGCAAACCTGGAGTACCTTCGTACTGTCTACACAAGGCATCCGGTCGCGCAGTCGTACGTAGTAACGGACGCGATCATTACCTGGGGCCATATAGCTCGGACGAAAGTCACGCTGAATACTCGCGGTTAATCGCAGAATGGCGAGCAAACCGTCAAGCGTTTAAGGTTCGATCATCGGTTGGGCGTAGAATCGCTGGACGACTTTGGAAGCTCGCGATTACTCTGACCTGCTCGTCTGGTGCTTCGTGCGGCGGTGGTTCGCGTGAGCTATCTTTGCTGGGGATCGGTGCGGAGACGCGAAGCCGGTTCTTCCGGATGTTCCGACCGTAGCGATAGGCGACGAAATGCGTTGGCTCGACACAATCATCGAAGATCTTTGCCAAACGCCGCGCTGTGGCTATCAACCCGCCGCACGTCCGGCCACCGAGCCAACCGCGCTGTCTGCAATCGCACTAGCATCTCACGGGAAGAACGCAGCGGCATGGAAGGCCACTGAATGGCTTGCCGCTTCCCAGGCCGAAGACGGTTCGCTGGGTGTTCGTGAGGGAGAGACGACGCCCTGCTGGCCGACCAGCCTTGCAATCCTGGCATGGATCGCGGTGGATGCAGATCGCTATGCGAAGCAGATAACTGTTGCTACTGACTGGACATTGTCGACACAAGGCAAACGCATTGAGCCCACCGAGGATATCGGACACGATACGCAGCTCATCGCTTGGCCCTGGGTCGACGGGACACACTCCTGGGTCGAGCCAACTGCGCTGCACGTACTATCGTTAAAAGCAACCGGTCATGATTCGCATCCGCGTACTCGCGAAGCGATCACGCTGCTCGTCGATCGCCAGCTTCCGTCGGGCGGTTGCAACTATGGGAACACCGAAGTACTTGGCCAAGCGTTGTTGCCACATGTACAGCCGACGGGACTGGCAATGCTCGCGTTGGCCGACGAGCCGGACCGCAGCGGGCGAATCGAACCGTCCTTGAACTACTTAACGAATTCACTGTCTGCGAAGACCACGGCAGCATCGTTGTGCTGGGGTCTGTTGGGATTGTCGGCTCACGATCGGCGCCCGACGGAGGCCGACTTGTGGCTCGAGTCTGCCTTTGGTCGGACCGTTCGGCGAGATCGATCACCTTACAAACTGGCTTTGCTCGCAATTGCCGCTTCTTGTGCGAAGGGAATCCTATGAAACTGTCCACAAAAACAGCGACTCCGCCAGCTGACTCCGCGAACAACGCGATGGATCGCCGAGCGTTACTGCTGGGTGGATCGCTGGCCGCAGCAGGACTGATCGGTTACCCGATCGTTCGCGACGCACTGCGTGGGCGAGCTTCCGTGTTTGTCGCACGGCATCAGGCTTACGACGGCCCTATCCGTCGCACGATCGAAGACGGCTTGATCGCGTGCGGACTTGAACCGCAAGGATTGCGCGGCAAACGTGTGTTGCTGAAGCCGAACTTGGTCGAGCCAACTCGCGACATTCCCCATATGACGACACATCCCGCCGTGATCATCGCGACCGCCGAAGCGTTTCGCGGATGGGGCGCGACGGTTACGGTTGGTGAGGGTCCGGGACATGTTCGTGATACGGAGATGGCGCTCGTTGAATCCGGCGTGCAAGCAGCACTCGATGCGGCGAAGTTGCCATTCGCCGACTTGAACTATGAAGAAGTGGCGTGGGTGAAGAATCGAGGCCGCGCGAGTGCGTTGGACGGTTTCTACTTTCCACGTTCGGTCGTCGAAGCGGATCTTGTCGTTTCGATGCCCAAAATGAAAACGCATCACTGGGTTGGCGTCACTGCTTCGATGAAGAACCTGTACGGCGTCATACCAGGAATCAAATACGGCTGGCCGAAGAACGTGCTGCACCACGCTGGCATCCCCGAAACGGTGTTCGATATCAACGCCTCGCTTCCGAAAACCATCACGGTCGTCGATGGCATCGATTGCATGGAAGGAGACGGTCCGATCCTAGGCAGTCGCAAACACATGGGCCTGCTGGCAATGGGAACGAGCCTGCCGGCTGTTGATGCCACGCTGTGCCGCATGATGGGAATTGCACCGGAACGAATCAGCTATTTGCAACTCGCCGCCAATCGATTGGGACCGATCGCGAATCGATACGTGCAACAGCAAGGCGAGCGATGGGAGAGCGTCGCATCGCCATTCAAGATCCTCGACAAACCGCACTTGCAGGGACTGCGAGCCGACATCGGCGAACTGGTGAGTTAAACGATTGGCTTGTGGATGATTTAAGAATAGATTCCTTGCTTCTTGTAGGGTCCGCTGTGCGGATCACGACGGAATCTCTGGTCCGCACAGCGGACCCTACGCGTGGAATGCTAAGGTGACTCTTGAGCTGTTCCTCAAAAATTCGCCGCGTCGTTCAGGATGCCGATGTACTGCATGGCCATCTTGAAAATCATCGTGATAATGATTCCGGCGACGGTCAGGAAGACGAGCGTTCCGGCGACGCCGGTCAATACGCGAAAGAAGGTCTTGGTTCGCTCTTCGTAATCACGCGAAACGATCAACATCGTCTCACTAAGACTGCCTGCGATCTCGCCCGTTTCGACGGACGCGAGGAACTCATCGGGATAGACGCCCGTTGTCGCGAAGGCTTCGTGGATCGTCTTGCCGCGTCCGATTACGTTCTTCATGCCGTCAATGAACCGCATGTAATACGTACTCTGCGTCGTCCGCACGGCCAGTTCCACCGCCCGCTGGGCACTCAAGTCGGAATCCGTTGCCATCGCTAGTGCCCATGTCAATCGCGACAATGCGACGTTTTGTAGGCCGGTGCCAATGAACGGCAACCGCATCAGCAAGGAGAAGATTGGATCAAGGTTCACCCAACCCTTCATCGCGGAAACAATCGTCAATCCGATCGATCCTCCGATCAATCCCACGATCGTAAAGTAGATGATCGCGCCGCGAACTCCGTACAAGCCAAAGAAGGTCATCGGCGGTTCGTCCGAGACCATCCCGATGATCAAGATGAACAGCCCGATCACCAAGATCGCGCCGACGAGTTCAAGCATCGGCCAAGCGATCCCCATCAGAAACGTGCGACGCAGTTTGACGAGTTGGTCATAGTACTCGCCCAAACGGATAAAGATCTGTTCGAGCCGACCGGTTCGTTCGCCGACTTCCACCATTTCACATAGCAACGGCGGGAAGTACCCGTTGCTGGCCTTGATGGCTGACGAGACACTCGCACCGCGAGCCACATGGTCGCGGATTTCGATTACTTTGTTGCGATGCAACATCGTGCCGCGATTGGATTCCGTCTCGAAGACACGTCGCACATCGACTCCGGCATGCAGTCCGGTGCCAATGTTGTGACAGAACCGGGACAACGATTGCAAACCAATCCGCCCACCCGTCCTCGATGTCTCGGGAAGCTCGAACGCATCTCGCGGATCTTTTGCCGGTGGTTTTGTTGTGGACATCGCCAATTGCTCGAATTCGCTAAGAAGCCTTGCACCCATCCAGCATAGGCTTCGAGTCACCCAATTGGTAGGCAAAGACTGACGGCTTGTTGTAAAAGCTGTGTGGCTAGGGTCGAGTTTTCGAGCTCCCAGACAACGCTTATCGCAGGGGGCTCTAAGACTCTACCTCAGCCACACGGAACGTTATTCGCTGCTGCTTTCTACTCCGTCGCAGGTGAGGACGTGGCGATGATCGCGTTCTGGAAATACTCACGAACGAGTCCTTGCAGGTCGGCGACCGTGACTTTGTTGATACGAGCTTCGTACGACTTGTCGTTGTCGTAGCCCAGGCCATACAACTCGTCGACCGCAGCTTGGAAGGCTTGTGACGAAGGTGTCACGTTCCGTTGAGCGTGAGCCGCGATCAGCTTCTGCTTGGCCAATTCAAAGTCCTCAGCCTCGATACCCTCATCCGCCAATCGTTTCACATTCGCTTGAATTCGACCGACGACTTCGTCGACAGTCTCGGGGCGCGTCTGGGCCATGAACAGGAAGTAGCCGGGAGCCTGCCCGGTGAGTTCGATCCCGAACACGTAGTAAACGAGCCCCTCGCCTCGTAGTTCATTGAACAAGCGGCCGCCAGCACCAGAGCCTCCCGTCAGAATGGAATTAAAGACGTCGAGCTTAGCTCGCGTGTCTTGATCCAACGCACTTACTACGGGATATCCGAGCAATACCATCGCGGTACCAGGTTGTGCCGTGGTGATGTGTTCTCGCTTGGCATCGGTCGCGGGAGTTCGCAGCGGGAACTTTGGCAGCGTCAATCCACTGCCTTTCGCCTCCATGCCGAGAGTGGCCTCCAATCGTGCCAACGTTTTCTCGACATCGATATCGCCGAAGATAGCCAGCACCATGTTGTCGGGAGTGAAATACTTTGCGTGGAATTGCTTGCATTGCTCCACGGTCAGCGCAGCGACCGTATCTTCCGTCCCCGAGATGGTACGACCGTAGGGTGAAGTTGCGGGAACCATCGTCGACCAGAAATCGAGAATCTCGGTTTGCGGATTCGCCTTTCGCGCGGCGATGCCAGCCAGTTGTTGTTGCTTTACCTTTTCAAACTCTTCGGCCGGGAAGGTTGGCCGGAACAAGACTTGAAATGCATAATCGAGCGCTTCGTCAAAGTCGTCCGACAGCACGGAGCAGCGGAGGAAGCTGGTGTTTCTCTGGCTACTTGTGCCAAATGAACCGCCGATCGAATCGAAGTGTTCGGCGATTTCGCGACCGGTGTACTTCTCCGTGCCGCGTTCCATGACCGAAGTGGACAGCGAGGCCAATCCGCTGGTCTCGGCGGTGTCCGCCAACGCTCCGCCGTTGACAAAGGCTTGAATGCTGACAGTGGGTGTGACGCTGTGCCGCTTCAACAACACGGTCAAACCGTTTGCCAGTGTCTTCCGTACTACCGGCGATTCAGTTGCTTGCGCAGCTTGCTCAGTGACTTCGCGCTGGCTGCCGATGGGATCGATCACAACCGTGTTACTACGTTCAGGCAAGAAGTACTTGCGAGCCACGGCTTGAATCTGCTCAGGCGTCACTCCTTGGATGCCCGCGACATACTGGTCGTCGAACAACGGATCACCCGTCGAGATAAAGCTGTACGCCAACGAGTTGCATTGTTCTTGAACGGTCTCTTGCTGAAAGACGTGCTCCGCTGCCTTCTGGCGTTTCACTTTGTTCAACTCTTTCTCACTGACCAATTCCGTCTTGAGCCGTTCGATTTCTTCATAGATCGCCTTGCGACAGGCTTCGGTGTTCGCTGGCTGACACTGCACCGAGGCATCGAACCAACCGTTGACAATTCCGGGCGTGTAGGACGAACTGCTCACCGACAGAGCCAGCGGTTGCTCGATCTTCAAGCGATAGCCCAATCGTGAGCTATCGCCATGGGCGAGCAGATAGCTGGCGACGTCCAATGGATATAGATCCGGATGCTGCAACATGACCGTTGGCCAACCGACGCTGAAGTTCGTCGTCTCGCCGGCCATCTCTAAACGGGTGGAACGAGCGGATGCCTGATTGGGCTCGGAGGCCAAGACAGCTCCGCGCTCGGTCGTTCGTTGAAACGTCTTGAAGTTGGTGAGTACCTGTTCGAGAACGTGATCCGTCTCGACGTCACCCACAACCAGAAAGATCATGTTCTGCGGCACGTACCGATTCTTGTAAAAGGCAATCACGTCCGAGCGATTGACGCTTTGCACGACGGGCAAGTAGCCGATGGTGGGATGACGGATGGGATGTTCGGTGTAGATCAGCGATTTCATTGCCTGGTACTGCATTCGCTCGCGACTAGCTTCGCCCATCTCCAACTCGCGTTGGACGACTTCCATTTCGCGGAGATACTCGTTCTCGGGAATCAGCGAGTACTGCATGCTGTCTGCGATCAACTCGATCGCCAAGTCCGTGCGGCTCGATGGGCAATCGACGAAATAAGCGGTCATGTCGGTTGACGTGAACGCGTTCGTCTGGCCTCCCATCGAGTCGAGCAATTTTTGGATCTCTGGCTCGGGTCGCTTGGTGGTCGAGCCGAGTGCGACGAGATGCTCCAACATGTGGCTGATTCCCGTACCGAGATATCGTCCCTCGAAAGCACTGCCCGTGTTCTTCACGAAACATCGCACGGTTGCGACGGGGGCAGCGTGGTTCTCTTGGACGAGTACGGTCAGCCCGTTGGACAATTGTGCGTGAGTCACGCTTTTACCTAGCGCCGATTGCGATACGTACTTTACTTCGGCCTTGGCACGATGCTCGTGATCGGGGCGCTCGCTGGGAGGTTGTGCGACGAGCGTTGTTGCGAGAAGAGGGAGAATTGCGAATAAGCTAGTCCAAGCGTTCCGTTGAGCGATCATCATGCCTGCTTCCGTGTAAGTGATGGCGAGCGTTTCGGTTTGTACGTCGCGATTGTACCAAAAGCCGCCCGATGTGAAATCGATCTGCAAGCAACTAGAATAGGCCATCCGAGAATTGCGACTCAATTGCAGCTGCACCAAGAGGTTTTTCGATGAATCGTTCTGTTCTGATCGTGGCTTTGCTCTCGAGTATGCTGGGTTCTACGGTGGCGCTCACCGCTGAAGATTCGTTGCGGCCCAACGTCTTGTGGATCACGAGCGAAGACAATGGCCCGCATCTCGGCTGTTACGGCGACGACTATGCCACGACTCCCAATCTCGACGCGTTGGCCGCCCGCGGCATGATTTATCGCACCTGTTGGTCCAATGCTCCCGTCTGCGCTCCGGCCCGGACAACCATCATCTCGGGAATGTATCCGACGTCGCTCGGTGCGGAACATATGCGCAGCATGACGCAGTTGCCGGATGCGTTCAAAATGTATCCGGTGTATTTGCGTGAGGCAGGATACTACTGCACGAACAACAGTAAAGAGGATTACAACGTCAAACCTACGGGCGAAGTGTGGGACGATTCATCGGGCAAGGCACACTGGAAGAAGCGAGCCGATGGCCAGCCGTTCTTTGCGATCTTCAACCACACGATCAGCCACGAGAGCAAGTTGCGGACGCGACCTCACAAGGCCGTGCATGACGCGGCGAAAGTTCGCGTCCCGGGTTATCACCCCGACACGCCAGAAGTTCGTCAGGATTGGGCTCAGTATTACGATCGCATCACCGAGATGGATGCTTTAGCGGGCGAGAACCTGCAAGAGATCGCCGCTGCGGGACTCGCGGACGACACGATCGTCTTCTACTACGGCGACCATGGCAGCGGCATGCCGCGCAGCAAACGCTGGCCCTACAACTCGGGATTGCAAGTGCCGTTGATCGTTTACATTCCCGAGAAGTTCAAGGATCTGCGCCCCGATGACTACGTTGCAGGTGGGTCGACCGACCGCTTGGTTAGCTTCGTCGACCTTGCGCCGACGCTGCTCAGCCTGTGTGGCATCGAACCGCCAGCCCACATGCAGGGCTTTGCATTCGCCGGCAAGTTCACCGCGCCGCAACAGGATTACGTCTATGGCTATCGTGGCCGGATGGACGAACGATACGACATGGTGCGTTCGGTGGGCGATGGGCGGTATGTCTATATCCGCAACTACATGCCGCACAAAATCTACGGCCAGTACATTGACTATATGTTTCAAACACCGACGACTCGGATCTGGAAAGAGATGTTCGACGCCGGCAAGTTAAACGAAGCTCAATCCCGCTTTTGGAAGACGAAGCCGGCCGAGGAGTTGTACGATTTGAAAAGCGATCCAGACGAAGTCAACAATCTGGCCAACTCCCTCCAGCACCAAGAGATCCTGCAACGGATGCGTAAGGCTCAGCAAGATCTGGCGATCAAGATTCGCGACATTGGCTTTCTTCCCGAGGGCGAGATTCACACTCGGTCCGCTGGCTCGACGCCGTACGAGATGGCACATGACAATGCAAAGTATCCGCTGGCGAAGATTATGGCGGCGGCGGAGCAAGCGTCGTCGCTCAAGACCGATGCACTCGACGCTCTGATGACAGCCTTCACCGACGAAGACAGTGCCGTTCGCTATTGGGCGGCGATGGGATTACTGATGCGTGGCGAAGCTGGTGTGTCGCTAGGTCGCGATCAGTTGCGCAAGGCTCTCGGCGACGAATCGCCTCATGTGCGGATCGCTGCCGCCGAGGCTCTGGGGCGGTACGGGAACAAAGAAGACATCACAGCCGCATTATCGGTCTTGCTCACACTTGCCTCGCCCGTCGACAACGGCATTTACACTTCGATGTCGGCGTTGAACGCGATCGACTATCTCGATGCGAACGCGGCACCCATTGCCGATATGGTCGCGGAATTACCGGACGAGGATCCAAACGCCAATGGTCGCATGAGTGCCTACGCAAAGAACCTGATTGACAAGACATTGAGTGATTTAAAGTAAGTGTAAACCGCAGCGATATGGGCTCGTTCGAACGCAGGCCATACGCATAATCGATGAGATCGAAGCTGCAATGAGTTGGCTTCGGGTTTCGATCCGCCACAAACTGCGTGGCGTGAGGAGTGCAGTGGCACGGCACACACCGACAAGCTAGTCAGGCTAACTCGCCGATCGGCCAACCAGCCAGGTCAGTCGGCCCAGAGTTCAGGACAGAAGTGACAAGCCAGCCTGATCGGGGCAACGCCCGCGGCGGACATGCGTAGACGCTTCAGCCCAAAGTAGACGAAAACACCCAAGCTCCAATGTTACGCTTCGGGGATGCGAGTCGCTTCGGAACTCTCTAAATCAGGGCCTTCCTCTGACTTCCCGGCTAGTCCGATCAACTGATCAAACTCGTCGCTAGCTTCATTCGCTTGTGCGAACTCCAGAAATTCTTCCTCGGCCCGCTTCGTGTCCAAGCCGGCCATCTCGCGACTCATGCGAGCTTCCGCGCTGGCTTTGCCTCGCAATTCTCGCAGCTCGCGTAATTCCTCGGAGGTGCGATCTTCCGACAGTCCCGTCATGATGTCGGCGATTTGCTTCTCTTCGGTCGCGGATAGTACGGAGGCGACGGCATCTTGTTTCTCTTCCGCAAGTTTCTCCAAGTCACGCATTTGCGACTGAATGTTGATCTTGTGGCCTGCGACGTTTTTGACCAGTTCTTTAATGTCGCCTTCCAATTCGTCAACGCGAGCTTCTTTCTCAGCCAGCGTCGAGCTGAAATCCTTGAACGCGGATTGGCACTTTTGATACTCGGGATCGGCCTTGGTCGCTTCGACATCGCCGTTGTGGCGTTGGGCGACTTTGCGAGCCTTCGCGGCGGCGCCGGATTTGAGCTTTTGAAGCTTCTCGATTTCTTCGGTCAATTGCTTCAGCTTCTGCTTCTTAGACTCTTCCTGAGCGATCATCGCGGCAATGGCGTCTTTGTATTGATTGATGCGGCTACGCTTCTCGTCAATGATCCGGTCGTACGTCGCCGACATCACGCCGGGATTCGTGCGTAACGTCTCGCTCGCCTTGTCGATGCGAAAGGTGACGAGATAGAAGACGGCGCGAACGTACTTACCCATGGCTTTGAACATGATCAACTCCTGATCCGATGTAGATTATTCGAATTCACTGATATCGTATTCGGCTGATTTGCCGAGTGCCGCGACTCGCTCTTCCGCTCGCCGAGCCGCTAGCATGGTGTCGTCCAGTTCCTGCCGCAACTTGGCAAGTTCTGTTTCGTCTTCTTTGACGCGAAAGGAATGAAACTGCTCGATGATTCTACTGACGTGTTCGACGGATTTCTGAACTTCTTGAACGACTTGCTCCCGAGCGTCTAACATCGTTCGCTTGGGATCGCCGGACATGCGACTGGCGGTCTCCCACAGATGATACGAATGTTCGAGATGTTTAACAGCCGCTCGAAACAAGTTCTCGACATCCACCAGTACTGTGCGAGCTGACCGCGAAACTTTTCCCGCGTCGAGGTCCTCTTGGAAATTCCGATACAGTTCGCGGAGATGTCGTAAGTAAGTCTGAGTCCGAGGATCGCGATCGCCGCGCAGTTGCGTTTCAAGCCGATCTAAGCCGGCCTCCTGTTTCTTTCGTCGCCGTTCATTGAGAGCGGCAAACACATTGGCCGTTATTTTCTCTAATCCGAATGTCCAGCGATAAGCCATCAGCCCGACGCCGCCTGCAACTCCCGCCAGTCCGCCGTAGACAAGATATGGATTCCCGCCGGTTGCCCATGCCATCGCCATCACGACCGCGCCACCCACGATCGGCAAAACCGAAGAGGGCGATGCGAACACTTTCTTCAGGACCCCTTTTTTAACCTCATCCATCCCGGCGGCGATCACAGCACCTCTTGTCGTTCAAGTTCGCGAAGTTCCTTTTCCCAATCATCGCGAGTGGCGTTGGTCGAATCGGAATCAGGCAACAAGGATCGGCGAGTGCAGTTCACGAGGGCCTGCAAAGTTTGATAACGCCGAGTCAGCCCAATCGCCGGCGGTATGATGTCACTTACGATATTCAACACCGCATCGTGATCGGTCGGTTGCTGGGCTTTGATTTGCGAGCGGAGAGCGGCGTAGGCGGCGGCTGAGTAGTCGTGTGCCAGAACGATATCGTCTAGTTGTTCCGTCAGCACTTTGCGATCTTCGTCGCTTAGCTGCGTCGCTTTGAGCACCCACTTGATGAAGTCTCGTCGATCATCGCCGCGTGGATCGAGAACGGGAATGATTAAATCGCCAACGCGCCCGGGTCGGCGGATATCGGGTGAAAGCAGGTGGATACGAGCCGTCATCAGCAGCCAAATCACTCGGCCTCGAAGTCTCGGATCGCTCATCATCGCTTGGATCTTGCCCGTCAAGCGACGCTCGGTGTCGTGCGCCGTCGAGTCGACGCGTCCAAACTGAGTATCTGCTTCGTCGACGAAGATGACCACCTTCTCCAAGGCTTCGAGAACACGTCGCAATCGCTCAAAAATGACATCGGTCTGACCAAACCATTGGCTGCGGATGCTCTTCAAAACCAAAACGGGGACATCGACCTCCGCAGCGACCGCTTCGAAAATGAACGTCTTGCCGCCACCGATCGGCCCCGCAACCGCCGCGCCTGGTAACGCCTGCTCGCCTTTGGCCTTGAAACGAGGGATTAGCTCACGCCGCAAAAACTCTTTCAGCTGTGAGAATCCGACGACGTGCTCCAACCGATGTTCGGGCTTTTTGAATTCGACGACATCTTCGCCAAGTTGACCCTGGATGAACTCTTCGACCTTGCCGACGACTTGATTCGGCGTCAATGGTTCGCCGGCGTATGCGGAACCAGCCAGCAGTTGTCGGATGGCGTGATTGGACAGTCCCGCGCAGAACTCGGCGAGTTCCTGCGAGGTTGCCCAAAGCTCCGGCTTGTGGTCGGAGGTCTCGATGAAGTTGTCGATGTAGTGCTTGCGATCGGTCGTCGTTGGTGATGGTACATCAACAGACAGCACTTGCGGCAGTTTTGCCAGTCGCGGATGGATCAAGCTTCGTGACTCGGCGACTAGACACACTGAATCCCCACCACCGACGAACGCCGGGTCGCCGAACCAATCCTGCACGATGCTGATCCGTCGCATCTGTCGATCGTTCAACGCCGCGATGTCACCGTTTCCGGCAGGCAACAGCATGTCGGCTGCTTCGATGATGATCAGTAGATTCGCTCGCAAGACAGAGCGGGAGCAAATCGTAAGCTGTCGCAGGAACTCGAGAGCTTGTGTCGAGTTTCCCGTCGCATCTCGCACGTACTGATTGAATTCGGCACGTAGTTGTTCGGACTGTGATTCCTTTCGACTCATCTCGCGGATGGCCAACGTATCGGCATCGACGCCCGTCTTCCAACGCACCCAGGCATCCGCCAACTCGCGATGGTCTTCCTGTGACATGCGAATCGGGCCGTTCAACTCATAGACAAGCTGAATGACTCCGCCGGCCTTGGCCTTCTTGCAGACGAACGGAATCAGCGGCACGTAACTTTCGCCATCCCAGAACAGATCGTAGATATTGCCGGAGAGCACCACGCTGCGTGCCTGCCCCGAATTCAGGATGCGAGCAAAGCGTGTGAAGAATTCGTAAGTGTGACTCATCCGAATCGTCCCTGAGTTTCTGGCAAGTAGGCTCAAGTGGCCTGACGTGATCCTGATTATCAAACACGAACGAATAACCGTCAATTCGCAGCGCTAACACAACTTCGGGAGTGATACCGTTTGCCGCGTTCATCACAACCCGAAGCCTGAGCGAGGCCGTGCATTCCGTCCTCGCTTAGGCTCTGAGTTGTGATGACGTCGTGACCAGCCTCGGAATTGCCAAACTGCATCACGACCACAATTTGGTAGTGGTACAGTTTGAAATTCCTGAAAGTAGGACGGCCACTCTTGGCCGTCTTTTGTCGGGCAGGAGTGCCCGACTTACGGCAAACTGCATCACGACCACAACTTCCGACTCGTTGCGAACATTTGGCTCAGTTGCCATACTGAGGAGCTTAGCCGTTGTGGCCCAATCTCGCCTGGGGCCTTTTACTCGTAAAGAACGCACGCCAGAGCAAATAAGCAAGAAATATGAAAGCGATCGCCGTCTATCCCGGAAAGCCCAACAGCGTTCACCTCGAAGACATCGCCAAGCCATCCGTAGGCGACGTTGCCAATGGCAAGGGCGTGCTCGTCCGCGTCTTGAAAGTTGGTGTCGACGCAACCGATCGAGAGATCAACGACGCGTTATACGGCAATGCACCTCCGGGCTTTGAGTACTTGGTTCTCGGACATGAGTCGTTCGGCATCGTCGAAGAAGTTGGGCCGAATGTTCGCAACTTGAAGCCGGGCGATTATGTCACCGCGACCGTCCGCCGACCCGGTGGTTCGATCTACGACCAAATCGGCACGTACGACATGACGAGCGAAGAGACGTATTACGAACGCGGCATTAACCTGCTGCACGGTTACTTGACCGAGTACTTCGTCGATTCCGACGATTACATCGTGAAAGTGCCGCCAGGTTTGAAGCATTTGCACGTGCTAATGGAGCCTATCAGCTGCGCGGCCAAAGCCGTTCACCAAGCCTTCGAAGTTCAACGCCGGATGAAGGTGTGGCGACCGAAGACAGCATATGTTTTGGGGGCGGGCCAGATTGGCTTGCTGTCGACGCTGATCCTGAAGCTTCGCGGTTTGGACGTTTATACGCTCGCTCGATCACAGGCACCGACTCACAATTCGAGCATCGTCGACGGATTGGAGGCGACTTATGTCAGTACCACCGACACGCCAATCGAAGAACTCATCGAGAAAACCGGCAAGGCGGATCTGATCATTGATGCGACAGGCTCTAGTGCGATGGCATTTGGTGCCATGAAGGCACTCGGCCACAACGGCGTGCTCGTGTGGACCAGCATCACCGGCGGCAAGAAGAACGTTCAGGTTCCGTCGGACGAGATCAATATTGATTGGGTGCTCGGCAATAAACTGTTGCTTGGCTCGGTGAACGCCAATCGCGAGCATTTCGAGTCGGGGATCAAGGACTTGGCGTTGGGCGAAGTCATGTACCCGAAAGTGATTGAGAAGATTTTGACAAATCCCGTCGATGGGCTCGATAACTACGCCGAGATGATGCGATTGCTCGTGGAAGAGAAAACGGCGTTAAAGGTTTACGTGAACGTCGCCGACGAGTAGCCCTCGCGAACGACGTGGCCCGTTCCTTTCCTCGCGATAGAATCGACAACATGAAGTTTCACGCAACCACAATCTTAACCGTCCGACGCAATGGCAAAGTTGCCATGGGCGGCGATGGACAAGTCACGCTTGGCACCGCGATCATGAAGGCCGATGCGATGAAGATCCGCCGGCTGATGGATGGCAAAGTCCTGTGCGGATTCGCCGGGGCCAGTGCGGATGCGTTCGCTCTCATGGAACGTTTCGAGGAGAAGCTGAAGGATTATCCGTCGAATGTTCCTCGTGCCGCCACAGAATTGGCCAAGGAGTGGCGTACGGATCGGGCACTGCGAAGGCTTGAAGCGTTGATGGCGGTTGCCGACTCGAAAGGCACGCTGCTGATCAGCGGTACGGGCGATGTGATCAGTCCCACAGATGGAGTTGTTGGCATCGGATCGGGTGGAAACTATGCGATCGCCGCCGCGCGAGGCCTGCTGCAATATTCCAATTTGGAAGCCGAAGAGATTGTCAAAGCGTCGTTAACAATCGCGGCCGACATCGACATCTATACCAATACAAATATCGTCGTGGAGGTGCTGGAGTGCTCGACTTGATCTTGGGTAAGGGCGAGACGACGGAGCCGCCAAAGCAGCTTACGCCGCGTGAGATCGTCGAACAACTCGACCGGCACATCGTCGGCCAAGCCGATGCCAAGCGTGCCGTCGCCATTGCAATTCGCAATCGTTGGCGGCGTCAGCAGTTGCCCGAAGAGATGCGGCAAGAAGTTTCGCCGAAGAACATCTTGATGATTGGGCCGACCGGAGTCGGCAAAACGGAGATTGCACGCCGCTTGGCCAAGCTGACGGGGGCTCCCTTCGTCAAAGTCGAAGCGACGAAGTACACGGAAGTCGGCTACTACGGTCGCGATGTTGAAAGCATGGTTCGGGAGTTAGTCGAAAACGCCATCGGCCTTGTCCGAGAAAGCGAACGCAAGAGCGTTGAAGACGAGGCGAAGCAACGCACCGAAGAACGCCTGCTCGACTTGCTCTGCCCACAACCGATCAACTTTGGCGAGGACGAAGACGCCGAGGAAGCTGAGAAGCGGTATCGTCGAACTCGCGACAAGATGCGAGCGATGCTGGTCGGCGGTGAACTAGAGCAACGACACGTCGAGCTATCCATCGAGCAAAAGGCAACTCCCGTGCTGATGGGCCAGATGGGCATGGAGCACATGGAAGTCGAGATTCAAACCATGTTCGAGAAGATCATGCCGAAGCATACTTCGCGGCGTGATCTGACAGTAGCCGAAGCGCGAGCCGTGCTCTTCGATCAAGAATGCGAAGCCATGCTCGATCCCGAAAAGATCAACGCGGCGGCGGTCAATCTTGCCGAGAACCTGGGGATCATCTTCATCGACGAAATCGATAAGGTTGTCGCCAGTGACAGTAAGAGCGCCGACGTATCGCGGCAGGGCGTGCAACGAGACTTGCTGCCAATTGTCGAAGGGACAACGATCCAAACCCGCTACGGTTACGTCAAAACGGATCATGTGCTGTTCGTTGCGGCAGGCGCGTTCCATCGCGCAAAGCCGAGCGAATTGATGCCGGAGCTTCAAGGCCGCTTTCCAATACGCGTCGAACTGACCGACCTCACGAAAGACGACTTCATTCGCATTCTGACCGAGCCGAGGAGTTCACTCACGAAGCAATATGTTGCTTTAATGGGCACCGAAGACATCACGATCACCTTTACCGAGGATGCTGTCGACGCTTTGGCCTCTTATGCCTATCAAGTCAATCAGTCGACGCAAAACATCGGTGCCCGCCGTCTCTATACCATCATGGAGAGGCTGCTCGAAGAACTTAGCTTCGAAGCCCCTGATATGAAGATGGGCAATGTTGAAGTGAACGCTGCGTACGTCACGGCTCGTTTGAAGAACGTCGCCGACGACGAAGATCTGAGTAAATATATCTTGTAGCGCACTGTAGGGCCAACTCAAGAATAACTTCGGCGATTCAGGAGTAGGGTGGGCTGTGCGGACCAGGAATCCCTGAGGTCCCTACAGCGAACCCTACACAAAAAAAAGGACGATCCCTAGCCGGAAAGCGAGGCGAGTTGTGAACTGTGGATATCGGAATAGGTTTGCCGTACTCCCCCTTCTAGCGTCTTGTTCCATCCTCGGATTGCTACTTTGCTCCGACGCAGCTTCCGACGAGAAGGATGCCGCCTTCTCGAAGACCGTCCACACGTTCAAGACCGTCGAGCAACTGAAGCTTCAGGCCGACGTCTATCGCCACGAGGATGCAGCGAATCGTCCTGTTGTGGTATGGCTGCACGGAGGCGCATTGATCATGGGCAGCCGTGAAGGTGTTCCGCAAATACTGCTGGAACTTGCCAAGCAACGGCGTTTTGTCGTGGTGTCACTCGATTACCGTCTTGCGCCCGAAGCGAAGTTGCCGGACATCATCGAAGACCTCGCAGATGGCTTGAACTGGGTTCGTAGATCCGGTCCCGAGTTGTTTCGTGCGGACTGCTCGCGGCTTGTTGTCGCTGGTGCGTCGGCGGGTGGGTATTTGGCTTTAATGAGCGGAATCGCGATTGATCCGCCTCCAACGGCAATCGTGTCGTACTGGGGGTTCGGTGACATTGATGGTGACTGGACGACTCAGCCGAGCGAGGCCTATCGCAAAGGGAAACTGATCGAGGAAGATGTCGCTTGGTCAGGTGTCGGCCAGCAAGTTCTTACTGGGACAAATCAAGAGAACGGAGCCGGGCGAGCCACCTTCTTTCTCTATCTGAAACAAACCGGGCGATGGGTCGATGTACTCACCGGTCTTGAACCCAAGCAGGATCGCGACAAACTCACGCCGTTTTGTCCGATCAGAAATGTCTCGCCGAAGTTCCCACCGACGCTGTTTCTGCATGGCACCGCCGATAGGGACGTTCCGGTCGAACAATCACGATCGATGGCTCGCGAGTTGGAACGACATGGAGTCGCACACGAGTTGATCACCATCGAAGGCGGTGGACACAGCTTGTGGGGTGGGGACCGACAGCTGATCGATCAAGCGTTCCAACGGTCGATGGAGTACATCAGCGAACGGTTGACGCCATAATCGCATTGCCGACCCCAAAAGGTTGTCGTGCGTATTCGTCGCATCGCCACCGCATCAAACCCGCTCGAATTGAGCGGTCGGTTGGTGTTGACAGTGTTGACCTTGGCGCACGTAGTTTCCTAGTTGAATACGCGTCAAGACAGATCTGCCAGCAGTGATGCGTTAGGCTAACACGTGGGCATATAGTGAGTTACGGCTTGTCAATCGCAATGTTGACCTGAAAAAAACATGTCTCTATAATCCCGCACCTTGCCATGGATGGCATGCCACCTGGATCGAAAAAAGGTGGTAAGATGGCCTTCTCGATGGCGTCTTAACCCAAGGACGCCGCGATCGAGGTCAACACGGAAGTACCCGCACTATGACCATGTCCTTCGGACAAAATGACGACGCCAAAGAGCGAGTCCGCCAAGCGGTCGACATTGTCGATTTGGTAGGCGGGTATATGCCGTTGCGTCGCCAAGGTGCGAATTTCGTGGGGCTCTGCCCTTGGCACGAGGACACGAAGCCCAGCTTGCAGATTAACCCGGCGCGTCAGTCTTGGAAGTGCTGGGTCTGCAATGATGGTGGCGACATCTTCAGCTTCACGATGAAACGTGAAGGAATTGACTTCCGCGAAGCTTTGGAGATGCTGGCCGATCGAGCGGGTGTTGTGCTGCAAGCAAACGCAGCAACCCCGCGTCCCGCCGCAGGAAGCCCCGGCGACAAGAAGACGCTCTACGCCGCATGCGAGTGGGCGGAGCAGCAGTTCGCTCAGTGCTTGCAGCGTTCGGTCGATGCGGAAGTTGCGAGGAAATACTTCGCCGACCGCAAAGTGAACGACGAGAGTTGTAAACGATTTCACTTGGGTTTTTCGCCGGATAGTTGGCAGTGGTTGTTGGATCGAGCCCGCTCGACACCCTTTTCGCCAACGGTCTTGGAGGCGGCGGGTTTACTAGCGAAGAGTCCCAAATCGGGCCGTTACTACGATCGCTTCAAGGGTCGTGTCATCTTTCCGATTCGCGATCCTCAGAACCGACCGATTGGATTCGGTGGACGAATTCTTCCCGAGTTTGCGACCGAAACATCAGCCAAATACGTCAATTCGCAAGAGACGCGGCTCTACTCCAAGAGCGATCAACTCTACGCTCTCAATCTAGCGGCGGATCCTGCTCGTAAAACGAAAAACGTCATCGTGATGGAAGGTTATACCGACGTCATTATGGCTCATCAGTTCGGATTGCAGACAGCGGTCGCGGTTTGCGGGACGGCACTCACCGAGCGGCATATTCGGATTTTGCGACGCTATGCCGATTCGATTACGCTCGTATTGGATGGCGACGAAGCTGGGCAAAAGCGAACGAATGAGATACTAGAATTGTTCGTGGCCAGCGAAGTCGATCTGCGAATCCTGACGTTGCCGCAGGGGCTCGACCCTTGCGATTACTTGTTGAATAACGGCGCGAATGCGATGCAGACACTGCTCGATCAAGCGTTGGACGCCTTTGAGCATGCCGTCATCACGCGCACGCGAGGCATCGATCTGCTTCGTGACACGCATCGCGCGACTCAAGCTCTCGAACAATTGCTCACTACAATTTCGAAAGCGCCGCGCATGTCGGCCGATACATCCTCGTCGCGCCTACTTCGAGAGCGACAAATTATCGCGAGGCTAGCACGCGAATTTCGCATCGACGAATCGGCACTTCGCACACGAATTACCGAGTTGCGGAAGGCCGCGCCGGTGTCGCGCATCAAAGCGACGGGTGCACCTCGACCGCGACTCTCGGTCAGCGACCTTGATCCATGCGATGCCGAACTGATAGAACTGTTGACGCAACATCCGGAGTTGGCGGACCAGGCACTGGCCGCGATCATGCCGGGTGAGCTTTCGAGTCGACCCACTCGAACGATTTACGAGACGTATCAAGTTGTGTTGGGAAAGGGCGAACCTGTTGAGTTCAACCGCATCCTCACGGAACTTGATGATCCCCAGTTGAAGAACTTGCTTGTCTCGTTGGACGAACAAGCAACTGAAAAAGAGAAACACGTCCAAGAAGACGCGGCCTCACGACTCAGGTGGCTGATCGATCATCTTCGCGGACGACGTGAAGCGGACCAAGGCCGTGCGAAGCAGGCGGCATTGGACCAAAGAACCCTAGGAGAGGAGGAACAACTAGACGTACTGCAACAGCTCGTAGAGCAAGAGCGGAAGCGGCAAGGTATTCCCGCGCCCACGGATGGGTAGCTGCCATTGTCGCGTCGTGTCCTTGAAGCACAGGATAGTGCGGAGGGAAATGACAGATGGAAATCCAGACCAAAGACCATTCGGAACTTATCGCCAAAGGCAAAGCCCAAGGCTATCTCACCTACGATCAAGTCAACGCTTATCTCCCTGACGAAGACGTCAATCCCGAGAAGCTTGACAATCTCTTAAGCGCCCTCGAAGAACTCGGCATCGAACTGGTCGAAGAAGCTCCCGATGATGGCTTCGACGACGAGGAGCTCCGCAAAGCTCCGACCGCCGAAGATCTGCAAGACAAAGAAGCAGGCCCGCTGCTACTCTCTGCTGAAGACGCGCCGAAGCTCAGCGACGATCCGATTCGCATGTACTTGAGCCAGATGGCAGTGATCCCGTTGCTCACTCGCGACGAAGAGATCTCGCTGGCGAAAAAGATCGAGTTGACTCGCAAACTGTTTCGCCGCACGCTGCTCAGTTGTGACTACGCGATGCGACGCACGGTCGAGACGCTAACCAAGGTCTATCACGGCGAGTTGCCGTTTGACAGAACGATCAAAGTGTCGCTCACGGAACAGCTGACGAAAGAGCAGATTCTGGCCCGCATGCCACACAATCTAAAGACCCTGAATCGCTTGCTCGATCTCAACAAACGAGACTTTGCGAAGTTGATCCGAAAATCGACGACCGCCGAACAAGCTCGCGAAATCCGCCGGTCGTTCCTCCGTCGGCGAAAGAAGTGCTTGACGCTGGTCGAGGAACTCAGCCTCCGCACGCGTCGCGTCCATCCCTTGATGAAGGAACTCGAGCATTTCGCTGGCCGCATGGAGCAAATTCGCAGCCGACTCGAAAGCATCGGCGACGACCCGATGTTCCGCGAAGAACGGACGAATCTGCGTCGTGAACTTCACGGACTGATGATGACGGTACAGGAAAGCCCTCGTGGTCTGCGACGGCGTTGCGTCACGGTCCGTCGGCAGTACACGGAGTATGAAGCCGTCAAACGCCAACTTTCGAGTGGTAACCTGCGGCTGGTCGTGTCGATCGCGAAAAAGTACCGAAATCGTGGTCTGAGCTTCTTGGACCTGATCCAGGAGGGGAACACGGGCCTGATGCGGGCGGTGGATAAGTATGAGTATCGCCGTGGATTTAAGTTCTCGACTTACGCGACTTGGTGGATTCGTCAGGCCATCACGCGGGCCATTGCGGACCAAGCTCGAACGATCCGAATTCCCGTACACATGATTGACGTGCTCTCGAAGTTGCGCAATATTCAGAAGAAGATGCAGCAAGAGATGCGTCGCGAGCCGACTACGGAAGAGATCGCCATCCGGGCTGGTTTCAGCCTGGATGAAGTTAAGCGAGTCATGGACATCGGTCGACATCCGGTTAGCCTTGACCGACCGGTCGGCGAAGGCGACGATTGTAGCTTCGGCGAGTTTATTGAAGACGGGGCGTCGGATAACCCCATCAAGAACGCAAGTAATGGCATTTTACGTGACAAACTTGAAGGCCTGCTCAAGACCCTCACCTACCGCGAGCGAGAGATCGTTCGACTACGGTACGGGCTGGGTGATGGGTATACGTACACCTTGGAAGAGGTGGGACGGATCTTCAAAGTCACCCGCGAACGAGTGCGACAGATCGAAGCGAAAGCGCTTCGCAAGTTGCAGCACCCTGTGCGGAGCCAGCAGCTTGAAGGCTTCTTGGGGAGCCCGGTTGCAAGCTAACGAGCCTGCTACTGAACGCAGTTGCGAGTTTTTTTCGCGAACTACTGCGGACATGGGAACGTCACTACCAACCGCTGATCTTCGGATCAGCGGTTTTTTTGTGCGCATCGCGCACGCAAACCAAACAATCGATCACAACAGCATTCATCTAGCGAGGTAATTGAATGAGCACAACAGGATCAGCGCTCCGCGAGTTGCACCGAATTCACAAGCAGTTGACGGACCTCCGTAGTCGTTTGGATCGTGGCCCAAAGCAAGTGGCCGCTTCCGAGGGCGCGGTGCGACGCATGGAATTGGATGCCGAGCAAGCCAAAGAGGCACACAAGAAGGCTCGCATCGCCAGTGACGAGAAGCAGTTACAATTGAAATCTCGCGAAGCACGCATCGAAGACCTGAAGTCGAAATTAAACCAGGCCAGTAGCAATAAAGAGTTTCAAACTCTAAAGGACCAGATCGCCGCCGACCAACAAGCGAACTCGGTGTTGGAAGACGAGATCCTCGAATCGCTTGAGAGGATCGATATACTCGCTGCCAAGGTCAAAAAGGCAGAAGCGGACCTGGCGAACGCAAAGACCGAAGGCGGCAAAGTGAAAACTCGTGTGGACAGTGAGCAGGCGGGTTTGGAATCGGAACTGGCTCGGGTGTTGAGCGAGTTGAAGGACGCCGAGGGGAACTTGCCGTCCGATTACAAGCAAGACTACGCTCGCGTCGCACGCGTTCGTGGCGAAGAAGCGCTCGCCGAAGTCGAAGGCGAAGTCTGCGGCGGCTGCTACCAGATGCTGACGCCCAACATGATGAACGAGCTGTACTTGGCAAAGCCGGTGTTCTGCAAGAGCTGTGGTGCGTTGCTGTATCTTGCGGAAGGTCGCGGGGTTGGTGATTGAGCGACGATTAGGGCCGGTGGCTTCACAGAACAAATCGTTCGCCAGCGGAACCGTAGAGCAGTGATGTACACGTGCGTTCCTGCCACAAGGTAAGCGGACAGCACGGGAGTCGTTCGTCGTCCCCCGACTCAATCGCTAATTGCAGCCGTGCGCTGCCTGAAATAATGTCGATCGGCGGCTTTACGGTTTCGTACTCGTAAGGCGGGGCGAGCCATTGGAACTGTTGCGGCCAGCGCCGTCGGACAGCTGCAAGCAGCGCGATGGTCGTACGCAAGGGTCGATACGCGTTAAAGTCCGTGATATGAATAGAGACACCCTGGCACAACTCACCCGCCCACTTATCAAACATGGGGCGGAAGGCCAGCGGCAAGAAGCGAACGCCGGGCAATTGCCGATCCGTCAGGTCGTCACAAAGAACTTCCGCATCGATGAAAGACGCTCCGGTCACCTCGAACGGTGTCGTCGTCCCTCGACCCTCCGAGAGGTTTGTTCCCTCCAATAGCACTTGGCCAGGATAGATCAACGCTGATTCCACCCGAGGCAAATTCGGCGACGGCGGAATCCAGACGCGTGCAAGCGACGTGAACGTTTCGCTCGGAGACCAATTCGCTAAAGGAATAACCTCCAGCGCCGCGTCGATAGCTTGCTCGGAGTTCAACAGCCGAGCCAACTCGCCGAGCGTCAGCCCGTGCCGCATCGGAATGCTCGCCCCGCCAACGAAGCTTCGGAAATCCAGATCCAACAACGGTCCTTCAACGATACAGCCTCCAATGGGATTGGGACGATCAAGTACTAGAACCTTGATGCCAGCTGCCGCACACGCCTTCAGGCATTCCAACACCGTCCAGACAAATGTGTAAACTCGCGTGCCGACATCTTGCAGATCGATGACCAGGCAATCCAGCCCCGCGAGCATGTGGCTGGTCGGTCGGCGTGTTTCGCTATAGAGACTGTAGATTGGGACATCCAACCCGGCGTGCCAACCGTGATCGGTCTCGATCATGTTCGCTTGGGCGTCTCCCCATAGACCGTGTTGCGGCGTAAACAACGCGGCCAGTTGTCCGGGATAGGCGTCGTTTAATGCATCGCACGCAAATCTTAAGTCTCGATCGACGGACGCTCGATTCATCAGCAGTCCGAACCGTGCCCCTTCGAGCATCGCGGGCCGGTCCTGCACGCATCGCTCCAAGCCGATCGCGAATTGGGACGATGGAGTGTAGTTAGTCATAGATGAGGTAGGCCTCGCGACGCTTCACGAAGTCCCGTAATCCAGCGTCATATCCTTCTCGGATCTCGACCAACGACTTGCCGGCGAGAATCGCATCGCGAGTCGCTACATGAGAAAGCAGCCGATTTAGCGAGCCCGTTTCCCAGTCGTCCGGATAGAGTCGATGAAGCGTGATCGCGATCGTCAGGCCCGTTGTCAGTGGATCGAACCTCTCGCGGTTTGTCACCACAAAGTTGACACCGCCACACTGTTCGTCCTTGAACTTACTATCATCCGGCGTGAAGCGAATCGGAACGAAACGAATGCCGGCGAGATCTGCCAAGTTCAGTTCACGGGCGAGTTCGCGGGGCTCAATCCACGGAGCGCCAATCAATTCGAATGGCGTATCCGTACCGCGGCCTACTGACAAGTTCGTCGTTTCTAACAGACCGATGCCGGGATACAAGTGTGCCTGTGTCAGACTACGCATATTTGGAGATGGGTTCGTCCAGACCAAACCTGTCGCATCGAAAAACTCGCTCCGTCGCCAGCCTTCGACGGCGATGAGTTCCAAGTCCAGTCCCAATTGCAACTCGGCGTTGAACATTCTCGCGAGTTCTCCCGCCGTCATGCCGTGTCGCACGGGAATCGCATGAAAGCCGACGAACGACTCGCTTCCGGAATCAAGTACCGGGCCCTGCACATCGATGCCACCAATCGGGTTGGGGCGATCCAATACGACGAAGCGGATACCTTGGTCCGCAGCCGCCTTCATCGCTTCACCCATCGTCGAAATGTACGTGTAGAACCGTGTGCCGATATCCTGAATATCGAACACAAGCGTGTCGATGCCTTGCAAGCTCTCCGGCGTTGGTGCTCGCGTGGCACCGTACAAGCTGTGAATCTTCAACCCGGTGGTTTTATCTTGAGCGTCCCCGATCCTGGCCTGATCCAGTTTCCCCGCAAAGCCATGTTCCGGACTGAACAGTGCCACGAGATTCACCTGCTTTGCGGCGTGAAGCAACTCAACGGCCGAGATCCCATCTCGATTAACACCAGTGTGATTTGTTATCAAGCCGACGTTTCGGCCTGCTAGTTGGCGAAATCCGTCTCGCTGTAATACATCGATCCCCGCGAGTGCGTTGCCACTCTCGTGCTCGGAGACTTGAGCAACCGACTGGCTATCCAGGGCAACGGCGACCGACAACGCGAACATCATATGGCGAATCATTACGAAACCTCTTCTTGCGAGTCGGCAGACGAATTGGGAAAGAGCACGCTTATTCCATAACCGACAGTGAAAGTCGTCACAGCACCAATGATCGCATACCACGTCCACGCCGTCGACGTTCCGAACTTGATATAGCTGAGTACGGCGATCCCGGCCAAGATCCCAATCAAAGCACCTCGCTGGTTTGTGCGTTTCGTGAGGATTCCTAACGAGAAGATGCCCAGCAGAATACCTGCCGTAAAACCTGCAATCGCCAAAGCATCGTTGACGACGCTCCGCGAGATATAGCTTGCCCCGATGCCAACACCGATTTGCACGATGCCAAAGAGGATGGTTAGAAAGCGACTGAGCTTGAGCCGAAGGGCGGATGAAGCTTCGTCGTCCTTCTGCTTTCCTCTTGGTTGATAGATATCGTTCACTGCGGCTGAGGCCGACGAGTTGAGTGAACTCGACAGCGTCGACATCGCCGCAGCAAAGACGGCGGCGAGCGTGACGCCGATTAATCCGACTGGCAGATGCTCGACAATGAACGTTGCGAAGACTTCGTCGTTGTACTCGAACACCTGAGGTGAAACCTTGGTGTAGAAACACGCCAACGCAATCCCCAGCAGCAGGAACAGGGCGAACTGTACGACGATAACACAACCGCTCAAGATCAGAGCCAGTGCAGCTTGTTGTTGGTTTCGGGCGCACAAGTAGCGTTGCACCATCATCTGGTCGGTACCGTGCGTCCCGAGCGTCAAGACAGTTCCGCCGAGCAAACCTGCCCAGAACGTGAACGGCTCGGTCCATAACGAGAACCCTTCGGCGGGTAAGAAGCGGAAGTCGAACAGCTGTAACCTGCCCGTCGCTTCGCCAAACGCTACTAGCTCGCTCCAACCGCCGGGAAACGAGCGTACTAGAATCAGTAACGCGAGAATTCCACCACCTACGTAGACCACGAACTGAATGCAATCGCTCCATACGACTGCTTTCATGCCTCCGAAGAAGGTGTAGATGATGGTGGCGATTCCGATCAACGCGATGCATACGTGCAGATCAAGCCCGATAACTTTCTCCATTGCGATGCCTGCCAAAAACAATCGCAAGCCGTCTCCCAAATTGCGAGCCACCAAGAACATCAACGAAGCGACTCGTTGCGTAGCTCCGCCGAACCGCTTCTCCAACACTTCGTAGGCCGAATAGAGTTCGCCTTGGAAGTACTGCGGCAGCAGGAGAAATGCGACGATAATCCGACCGCACAGAAAGCCGAAAGCAATTTGTAAAAACCGCAAGTCGCCTTGCTGGGCGAACGCAATGCCGGGCACACTGAGAAAGGTCGCCGTGCTGGTTTCCGTAGCGACGATCGAGCCAAGGATAGCCCACCAAGGCAGGTCGCGTCCGCCCAGCAAGTAGGTCGACAGATCCTTGCGGCCACGACCGATCCAGACACCCAATAACACGACCCCGATCAGGTAGGCGATGAGGATCGTCGCGTCAACAGTCCCGATTGCTAGATTCAAGTACTATCCTTCCGCTGTAATGATACGTCAGGCTGAGCGCCCAAATGTAGGTAGTGGTACAAGTTTGAAATTCCAGAAAGGTAGGACGGCCACTCTTGGCCGTCGTTTGTCGGGCAGGAGTGCCCGACTTACGGCAAAGTGTACCACTAACCAAATGTACGAGTCCCTAACAACCAAGACGTCGCTTGATAGAATGCGTATTGTGCGTTGCCCATGAATAAAGAACAACCAACCAATCTCGAACAGCTCACGACCGAAGCTCGTAATCCGGCTTCGTCCGCCATCGATGCGCTCTCCGCAATCGAGATCGTTCGCTTGATGAACGCCGAGGACGCACGAATTGCTGCTGCGGTCGCGGCCGTTGCCGAGCCGATCGCTCGGGCGGTGGATGTGATTGCGGAACGACTTCGAGAGGGAGGACGGCTGATCTATATGGGTGCCGGTACTTCAGGCCGCTTAGGCGTTCTCGACGCCAGCGAATGCCCGCCGACTTTTAGTACTCCGCCGGAGATGGTGGTCGGCTTGATCGCTGGTGGCTATCAGGCCCTGACGCGATCGATCGAAGGTGCCGAAGATCATCCCGAGTACGGCGAACGCGACCTCCGCGAGATTGACTTGACCGACAAAGACGTCCTGGTCGGCATCGCGACTAGCGGACGAACACCTTACGTGATCGGTGGATTGCAGTATGCCAATCAACTCGGCGCATTCACCATTGGATTCAGCTGCAACGACGCTTGCGATCTATCGCGTCTAGCGAAGATCATGATCACACCTATCGTCGGTCCGGAAGTGATCAGTGGCTCGACGCGGCTGAAGGCCGGGACGGCGACTAAGCTCGTGCTCAACATGCTCACGACCGGAGCGATGGTGCGGATGGGGAAGACGTTCGGAAACCTAATGGTTGACTTGCGAGCGTCGAATTCGAAACTGCAAGTTCGGTCGCGTCGGATTGTTGCGGAGTTAACCAGTCTCGATACATCCGCGGCGGGACAGTTGCTTGCCGATTGCGATGGCGAAGTAAAAACCGCGATCGTCGCACACCTGCGTTCAGTGTCGCCGGTCACGGCGCGGCAGCTTCTTCACGCTGCCGGGGGGCACTTGCGGCAAGCTCTTGATGCGGATTCGCGAGCCACGCCATGAAACACGGCGATCTAGTGCTGGGCGTTGATGGAGGCGGCACGAAGACGGTTGCCTGGCTCGCGCCGCGCGAGGCCGCAGACGAAGCGAATGTGCTGGGGCGAGGCAAGGCCGGTCCATCGAATGTGCGCACCGTTGGCTTCGATCCCGCGATTCAGAACATTGATCAGGCAATTCGGCTGGCGTTCGAGGATGCGCAACTCGACCGAGGCTCGGTCGCCAGCATCTGTATTGGTCTCGCGGGTGCCGATCGTGACGCGGAACGTGTGCCGCTGCGGGCGTGGGCCGAGCAGCAGCAACTTGCCGAGCATATTACCGTGACCAACGACGCGATACCGTTGATCTATGTAGGCTCCGCCGATGGTTGTGGCGTCGCACTTGTTGCGGGAACGGGATCGGTTGCGTTCGGGAGAAATAGCGAGGGGCAAGTCGCGCGTTGTGGAGGCTGGGGACCATTGTTCGGCGACGAAGGCAGCGGCTACGCGATTGCGGTGGCCGGACTGCGAGCCGTTGCTCACGCATCGGATGGCCGTGGCTCGGCAACGACATTGTGCGACCTTTTTCTTCAGGCGTTCAGCGTCTCGAACGCCAATGAACTGATCCCTGCGATCTATTCGCCGCATATTGACCGTCCACAGATCGCAACTTACGCCAACCTCGTCTTTGCTGCGGACGCCGCCGGAGATGAAGTGGCCCGATACATCATCGACAAGTCCGCCGAAAGTTTAGCGGCGATGATTGAGTCTGTCGTAAGGCAACTTGCACTCACCAAGAGGTCCGTTCCGCTCGCTTTGACGGGCGGCGTGATTCTCAATCAGGAAGCCTACCGAGAACGCTTGTTGCGCTCGCTCGCCGCGCGAAGCGTCGGTATTGCCCCAGTCACGTTCGTCGAGCATGCTGTCGTTGGGGCAATACGGATGGCGGTCTGCAACTAAGCCTAGAAGTCGACGACTTTCGTTTGATTCTTCAGTTCGGCGAGTTGCTGCGTCTTGGCGGCATCGCTCAAAGGGTTGCCTGCAAGAAATACTTGCCAAAATGAAGCGGATCGATCGGGTTTGGCGTTGGCGGCCTTGGCGGTTTGGACCAGTACACTTATATCGGTGACTTTGTTGTTATCAAGGAAAAGGAACTTCCAACTCTCTCGGCCTCGCAGTGGCGATAGATCGGCGACTTGATTTCCGCGGATGTCGAGCGAATCGAGCTTGTCCGTGCTGGCCAGCGGTCCAAGATCAGCGATCTGGTTGCCGTCGGCGTACAGCGACCACATCTTCTTCAAGCTTGCGACGGGTGCGAGATTCTGAATCTTGTTGTTCGAGATGTAAAGCGATCGCAGGTTCTCGAGTCTCGAAACGGCTGACAGATCGGTGATCTGATTGTCAGAAAGTTGCAGGTACTGCAACTTTGTTAGGCCCGCGATCGGCGAGATGTCAGTGATCTTATTCTTAGACAAGTCGAGTGATTGGATGTTCTTCAAGCCAGCGATGGCATCGATCTTCGTGACTTCGTTTCCAGCCAAATCCAGCAGCGCCAAACTGCGGCACTTCTCTAATCCTGTCAGATCTTTGATCCCCTTGTTGTGTCCCTTGATTGTCGAAATGTTTACGACATCGTCTTCGACAATCGGTTGGTCGTTGTTGCGTTTCTCGAAGACGTAGTTGCGAACGACCGCTTCCAACGCCTTGTCGGGGAAGATCGATTGCTGAGCCGTTAGGTCCGACACTAGCGACAACATCGAGATCGAAAGAACTGTACAGACGATCGACCATCTCATCGGAGTACCTCGTTGGTTGCTACTCGAAGTTTCACAGGCGGGTGGGGTGGGCGGGAACGAAGCGGTTGCGTTGAGTTGCAGCGTTCATCCATTAGTAGCAAGTATGCTTTAAAATAGGTTACTTTGCCAAAGTGCGACAATCCAGCCCAGAAGTAACCGCCGGACCAAGAAAGCCGGCCAAACAGGGTGCGTAATTCAACAAAACGGCCTTTTTTAACGGAGTGCTGCGAATCCTGATTCGGATACGTTGGCAGGCTGGCAAGTTCCAAGTTGAATCGACCACGTCGATAATTCACCAAATCATTGCGGCGATCTCATTCCGATGACGAGCGGGCGATTGCGTTGGATTCGAAACAATACGCACAATCGTTCGATCCGGCAAAGGTGTATTTACTCGACAACACTAGAACAATTCGATTCCGTGTTGCCGATGGTTCAATCTTATCGACTAATACCTGTGCGCTCTCCTTCTAGACGGCAAGAGGGAGCAGCGATGCCGTTTTGCTTCAGAGCTGGTGGCTCGTGCAAAGTAACCAAACAGGCGTTTCATACGGATACTGGCTCAGTCACGGAGGATGTTTCAGGCTATGAGTACGGCAACCATTCTATTGATACTAGCCGGCGCGTCGTTAGGCGAAGTGATCCCCACTACGGAAGTCGAAAAGCAAAATGCTGTTTATCAGGAACTCTGGGAAACGGATTTTACCTGGAAGTTTGACGACCTTCCGTTAGACGGCGGTGTCCAAACTCAGCGGATTCCCTACTCGGGTTACATCTACCCAGACACCGAAGGTGGGACCGTTCAATCGCTTCGGAAGTACGACCGTGCGTTCAACGGCGGACGAATGCAAGCCTCTGATCACGAGAAGTGGGATACAACGGCCTTTAAAGAGCCCGTCGACGGATTCTTTGGCAAGCTATTCAAGATGAAAGAGACGCCAGACTGGTACGGACACTGCAACGGCTGGACCTCGGCAGCGATCCGCCATGCCGAGCCGGTACATAGTGTCACGAGGAACGGTGTGACGTTCTCGCCGGCGGACATCAAGGCGCTGCTGGCAGAACTTTATATGTACAACGAACACGTTGTTTTGGCGGGTGAGAACGAAGCTCCGATCGGCGCGGCGGCATTCCATGCGATCATCACCAACTGGCTTGGTCGAGGTGAGCATCCTCTCGGAATCGAAGCAGAGCCGGGCGAAGAGAAATGGAATTATCCCGCTTATGCTTACGCCGCTTCTGCAGCCAAGAAGACATCCCGGCAAGTCGAGGTAACGATGAATGTCGTGTACGCAGCGGACAGTCGTATGGAATGGGACGAGAGTCCACGCATCGAAGAAGTCAAATACTTCCACTACATGCTCGACCTGGACGCAGACGGGAAGATCGTGGGGGGCAGCTTTTTCCACGATAGCTCGGCGATCGACATGCTGTGGGTGCCGCTCAGCCCAAAGCAACCGGGTCAGCCTGGCAACGATCAGGGGAATCCTTACATCTCGGCGGACACAATTTTGTCGTTGTGGCGCGAGGCGGTACCGAGCGAAATGCGTGCCACTTGGTTAAACGTTGATCCGACGGAGATTATCGATCGCGACCGCTTGCAACAACCAATCGCCGAGGTCGTCGTCGCCGAGTTTGATGCGGCGGACGAAGCGGTGTTGGAAGTCCCGACCCGCGTCGTGTCTCGCGACTACATCGAAGTTGGTGCGATAACTGAAAAGAGTTTTGCGAATTGCTACACGAATGAGTCGCAACCCGTTTCGGTTAGCTTCGACGAGCTACTTCGGGGCGGGCCAGAGCACACTGCAACACGCACTAGAACTTCGTTGGTGCGCTGACCTACTCCGCACCTGCGGAATCACGGACGGTCCCGGCCGCAACACAGCTGGCGATGGCTCCGTTGCCGAGATCCGTTTGAATCGTGATCGACTGCGAGACAACTCCCGACGCGTCTGCTGTGAATGTGACGGGAATAAAGTGTAACTGCTTCGGTTCTTGCCCTGGAGGATCGAACGAAAAACAGCCATCCGAGCACTCGATACGAAGAATTCGGAACGGTCGATTGCCGCGCACAATCAACTGTTTCTTTACAATTTGGCCGGGCTCAAGCGTTCCGAGTATCAGCGAAGCTGGGCTCACGGTGAGCGGCGAGACGACGCTGCCTTGAACGAGAACAGGTATCGATTTCGAACCCGAATCATCCGTAATTATGTTAAGTTGATCCTGGAAGTATCCAGACGGCGCGCCATTGGTCAAGCGAACGATCATATCGTAGGCCACACGACCGCCGCTCCGTTCCTTTTCGGCTAGTTCGACCTCAAAGTGCTCGTTCGCGCTCCGAACGTCCGTAATTTTCCAATCCGAACGGCCAGCGTAAGTGACCGTCAGCTTCTTTTCGGCAGCGTTGTATTGCTCCACTTCGCCAAAGTTCACTTCGCCGGGATCAAACACGACATCACTGCGAATATAGCCCTCGACGCTCAATTGCACTTCGGCATAGTACGGCTTATCAATCACGACAGTAACCGTGGCCCCTTTCTGACCGAGAAAGGATCGCGTGTTATAGGTGGCCACGATCTGCGACTTTTCGAAAGTCTTTAAGTCGCGTTTCGTAATCGTTGGCGTAGTGCATCCGCAACTGCTCCGCACGCTGGCGACGTGCAAATCCTCTTCATACAAGTTCTCGAATTCAAACGAGAATTCCGCCTTAGCGCCACGAGCGACGGACCCAAAGTCATGGGAAGTCGTCTTGAACATCTTCTTGGCCCATTCCTGAGCCGATAGCTCCGGCGAACCGGCGAGCAGTGCCAGCACCAACAGCAAGGCGCGAATAATTGTTTGGCGAATCACAACTGCCTTCCTCTCCCAGGAAACCGGTTCGCGAACTTCGTGCGGAACACCTGCTTGCAGTTAACTTTGCTTGCTCGCAAGTGCTGTTGGCGTAACGGTTTCGATCAACAACGTACGACTCGCCGCAGATCCTGTCAACGTTCCTCTTGTAACGCACGAGGCGGCTTATTCCGATTATTCGGTTCGTAGGGCCCTGGTTGTTCAAGATGTTCCGCCAATCTTTGAGCCAAATTGCCTCGACGTAGCGTTTCGACCGCTTGTGGCGTGTCACCCGAGCAGCGGATGACCTCGATCAAGCGGTTTCTGAGGACATGTGATGGTTCCACCATTGCCGTGCTTTCATCGGAGTCCAAGGATCTAGACTCCGAATTGCATCGAGTGTCTCGATTATCTCCGAGGCGCTGCCCGGGCGTTGACCTGGATTCTTCGCCAAACAGTCGAGAACGAGTTGGTTGAGTTCAGCAGGGATGTGCGGCTGCGACTCGGTGGGGGAGGGTGGAGCCGCGTTCATGACTTGATAGAGAATGTCAGCGATACTTGCGCCGGAGAATACGTCGCGACCGGTCAGTAAGAAGTAGGTGATCGCCCCCAGCGAATAGATATCCGTCTGCGGGCTAGCGTTGCTGGGATCTCGCAGTCGTTCCGGGGCGATGTACAGCGGCGTGCCTGCGAGAACTGCGGAACTCGTGAGTTGTTGCGATTCGCTGGCGTGCGTCTGTTTCACGAGTCCGAAGTCAAGCACTTTGATGACATCCGCTTTGCCACCGCGATGACAAATCATAATGTTCTGCGGCTTCAAGTCGCGATGGATCATGCCTTTGTCGTGAGCTTCGACAAGCGAATCAGCAATTTGATGCAGTAGATAAACGACGCGAGCTGGCGGCACGGGACCAAATTGTTGCACCAACTCGGCAAGCGAAAGCCCTTCGATGTACTCCATGACGAAAAAGAAGATGCCTTCAGGGGTCGCGCCATAGTCATAAATGTCGATCGTATTCGGATGGGTCAGTTGGCTGGCGAGGCTCGCTTCTCGCTCGAATCGGTCAATGCTCAGCTTGTCAACCAATTCTGGCTTGAGAAGCTTGATTGCGGTCGGTCGCTTTAGGAATTCATGCCTCGCTTTAAAGACCTTTCCCATCCCGCCTTCGCCGATCTGTTGCTCTAGCGTGTACTGGCCAAGTCGGTGGTGCTCGCCAAGCTCGCTTCGCAAACGGAGGATTGAGTAATACGAGTACACGATGACGCCAAAGCATGTGGCCAGTAGCGAGAAGAACGTCCATTCGACAATGACGACCATTCCATGTCGCGGCTCGATTTCGCTCATGTCGAACTCGGTTGCCAGTCCGATGTCGTGCTCATCGAGCCAGCGCCAAGCCCCGACCACGCGAACGCCTCGATAGTCGCGATAGCCTTCGACATCGACCCCGTCCTCGCCGGCGGTGGCATGGCGTGCCATCTTCGTCAGTGGCTGAGATGACAAGGATTCCGTGGGACGATAACCCTTGGTCATGTCGCCGCCTGGATCGCGGAGATGCACGACACGAGCCGTTCCACTGTGACCGTCGACCGGCAACAACCCGATCTCTCGCAACTGTTCTGCGAACCGGCTGTCCGAAAGCATGACACCTTGTTTGTTGAATACATAAGATTCGCCCGACCGGGTCATTTGGACCATGCGCAGGATTCGACTCGCCTGCTCGCGAGCATCAACATCGTGGACGAGCACCGCCCCCGTAATGTGGCCCGTTGCGTCACGAATTGGAGCCATTACGCCCACATGCGGCTCAATGTCGATCAATGGCTCCATCTTGGTGATGGTATGGTACTTGTCGTAGGAAAGAATCTGCGGTTTGCCTTCAAAGATCAGTGCCAGCACGGATGCCCCGAATGGTGTGGCGTTTTGTCCAACAAGTCGCAACGGCCCTAGCGAGTCGGCCATGGCGATATTGCGTCGGTCCCAGATTGCGTAGTCAACCTTTTTTCCTGCCAGATGATACACCTCTTCCTGAATCAAACCCTGCAGTGGCGAGTCTCGCACGGCGACCCAATCATCGTCCGAAGCGACCGCTAACTGAATCAACTCATTTGCCAGCCGCTGGAACTCCTCACTACGAGCCCACGATTCGATTTTCTCTTCTTCGTGGTCGAACCACATCTCCAAGCCGGCAGACTTGGCGTCCAAGATCTCTTCCAGAGCCTCGGCACGAAGCGTTCTCTGAAATGCTCGAACGCTGTGGCTGACGAACAAAACGATCGCCATGAGAAGGAAGCATGCCACGAAAGCGCCAATGGCGAGGTGCCCACGCGGTCCAAGTCGCTTCGTAAGCAAGCTAAACGTTTGCAATTGATGCGTCATCGATCGCCGGGCGGGCTGGACGATGGTCCCCGCGTGAACACTTGGGAGCGTATCGTCATCGCTCCGAATTAACGTCTGCGAGTTGTCATGAGCGAGGAGCGACTCCACTTCCTTTCGCAACTCGGCATCACTGCCGCACTGTTCCGTGAGCAGCGCAAGACGCTCGGATTTGTCTAGCTCGCAGGCCAGCAGGAACAGTTCTTTGACACGGGCATAGCGTTCTGGCGTCAAGGTTGGGCATCCTCACTCAACTCTTTTCGCAACCACGCTCGGGCGATTCGCCATTCACGATCAACGGTCGACTTCGATACGCCTAGATGTTCCGACACTTCAACGGCTGTCATTCCGCCGAAGAACCGCAGTTCGACAATCTCGGACTGGCGAGGATTCAATACTTGTAGTTCCTTGAGCGCTTCGTGGATCGCGAGTACATCATCGGTTCGGAATCGCGAAATGGTTAGCAGTTCATCAAACGACAATCGCTTTCGTGCTCCTTCGCGTTTAAGTCGCTTGTTTCGACGAGCGTGGTCGACCAGAATTCTCCGCATCGCCTGTGCACCGATCGCCAGAAAGTGTGTTCGCCCATGCCAAACAACTTGCTCTTGATCAATCAACTTGATGAATACCTCGTGGACCAAGGATGTGGGTTGCAGCGTATGGTTAGCTGGCTCTCGCCGCAACTGCGCCGCCGCGACTTCGCGTAATTCGTCGTACACCAGCTCAATCAGTTGATCTGCGGCCAATTTGTCCCCGCCGCTGGCACGGTGGAGCAATCGCGTTGCAGATTTGTCGTGGCTAGAGCTCATGGTGCGAAATTCTAACAATTTTCGGCAGCTTAGTGACACATCGGGCGCGTGATTGTCGCGTTACAAGGTGTACACGCCATCAATTGCTTCGGAGCGTTACGCCCCGCCGACGAACCAAGCACAGGAGAGCACCATGACCGCATCTGCCACTCTTTTCGTCGTCGACCCCGACGAAACCGTGATCACGATGGTACGAGAGATCGCAAAGGAAATGCGGATTGGTTGCGAATCCTTCGCACGAGCCGAGGTTTTCCTGGCTGCGTACACGGACGATCGACCGGGGTGCCTACTGACGGAGTTTCGATTACTGGGTATGAATGGCCTTGAATTACAGGAGTCGTTGGCCGCCGATTGCAGTTCCTTGCCCATCGTTTTCGTCGCGGCGAAACCAGAAATCAGAATCAGTGTGCAAGCCATGCAAAACGGAGCGGTCACCGTCCTGGAGAAGCCTCTAAGCCATCAAGAGCTGTGGGACTCGGTGCACCGGGCTTTGCGTCGCGATGCGCACGCTCGTCGGATCGATGCAAAGCACTCAATCGTACGCCGCCGCCTTAGTATGCTCTCCGCCAAGGAGCGGCAGGTTCTGGATCTCATGATTCAGGGGAAGGCGAACAAGGTCATCGCCAGTCGGCTCGATGTCAGTGTGCGAACGGTCGAAGCGCGTCGCCATCAAATCTTTGCAAAGACGAAGACGGAATCTATCGCCGAATTAGTCAGACTGATCCTGATGTCCGATCCGACAGATGATGCGGATACAAGTTAGCTGCCAATGGTCTGCTGTTGCGTGCCGAGGACTTCGGCTATCCACAATAAACAGGGCCGGAAATCGCAGCTATCCGAAGCGGAAAACTCTAACCTGAATCCCGATAATACTATCTCACAGTTGATGGGAACAACCGGCGTATTTACCCCATCAGGGCTTTTCATTTGTTGAAGTTGCACAAGATGTACGACGGGCCTCCGAGCCCGTCGAATAACGACTTGGATTCATCGACGGGCTCGGAGGCCCGTCGTAAATACCTCTCAGTTTGAAAAACTGAAAGGCCCTGTTTACCCCATCGCCAGACACCATGTTGGCAACACTCGAGGGAAGGTGTGAGGCAGAGGTATTCCAACGGAATACCGGCCTTCCTTCGAGCGCCGCCACTTCTCGCTCCCAGAACAAGCAATGAGACCACGCCTGAGCCCTCCACTTCCTGATCGACTACTCCAACGGTGGACGCACATCGGGCTCGATTTGATAACCATCTGCCAACGCGTTCGTCATATTAAAAAGCCCGGCGATCGCCAAAACTTCGCCCAGAGCTTCGCGAGTTAGTCCCATCTTCATCGCGGCGGTGGTGTGCGAATTGATGCAGTAATTGCAGCCGTTTGTCGCCGAGACGGCGATCGCAATGATCTCGCGAGTTTGCGGATCAAGTAAGGATTCCGCTCCTACGGCCTCGGGATGCATCAGTCGTTTCAGGCTCGTCCAGACCATCTCTAATTGGGCAGGATTCGTCGCCAGCACGCGCCAGAAACGGGGTACGAAGTCGATCTGCTTCGTCCGTTTGATATCAGCAAAGATATCCGCGACTTTGCCCGTGACGTTGGCTTCATCGACCAGCGGTACGGTCGCCACACGAGAATCATCCATCGAAATTCCTCCTCACATCCCCTCGGGGGCCGAACTTTTGCACGCAACCGCATTGTATCGGATCAGCCCTTTGCCGAACGAGCTTGTTATACTAGACAGAACAGAATCCCGCCCCGCCGACCACTAGCATCTGTCCCGAACTCATGTTCTACCGCGGTCACACCTCAACTTGGCTCGTCGCTGCCATCGTTAGTCTTTCCAGTTCCGTGCTTTTACGGCCCATCGAAGCCGTCGCAGCTGAACGCGAAATCGATTTTGCTCGCGATATCCGGCCGCTGCTGTCGAACACCTGCTTCCAATGCCACGGGCCAGATGAAGGAAGCCGCGAAGCCGATCTGCGGCTGGACACTCCCGATGGTGCCTATGCGGACCTCGGCGGCTATTATGCGATTCGACCGCACGATCCCGCTGCCAGTGCCTTGGTTGAACGCATCACAAGTACCGACACTGACCAGCGGATGCCACCTCCGGACAGTGGTCTGATGCTATCGCAGGCGCAGATCGCGTTGCTGAAGGCTTGGGTCGAGCAAGGCGGTAAGTACGATCAGCACTGGTCCTTCCGCTCCATCGAACGGCCTCCGCTGCCGGTGCGAGAGACTGCGGCAATGCGCAATCCGATCGATGCGTTTGTGAGCAATCGACTGCAAGACGCGAACTTGGCGTTGGCAGACGAAGCCGATCGATCGACGTTGATTCGGCGCGTCTATCTTGACCTGCTCGGGTTACCGCCGAGTCGCGAAGATGTCAACGCGTTCCTCGCCGATCAACGAACGGGTGCTTACGAGCGGTTGCTGGACCGCGTGATTGCTAATCCGCACTACGGCGAGCGTTGGGGACGACACTGGCTGGATCAGGCTCGCTACGCGGATACGAATGGCTACACCGTCGATTCCGAGCGATCGATGTGGCCGTATCGCGACTGGGTGATTCAAGCGATCAACGACGATCTCCCGTTCGACCAGTTCACCATCGAACAGATCGCCGGAGATCTCTTACCGTCACCAACACAAGAACAACTCGTCGCAACTGGATTCCACCGCAACACGTTGATCAACCAGGAAGGTGGCACCGACAACGAGCAATTCCGCAACGAAGCCGTCGTCGACCGCGTCAACACGACGGGAGCCGTTTGGTTGGGGCTGACGGTCGGGTGTGCTCAATGCCATACGCACAAGTTCGATCCACTAACGCAACAGGAGTACTATCAGTTGTTCGCTTTCTTCAATAGCGGACAAGACGTGAATAGCGTTTCCCCGACACTGACCGTGGCATCGGAAGAACATCAAGTTCAGTTGGCCAAACTTGATGCGCAAATCGACGAAGCTAAGGCGGCGCTCGCGGACTATGAGAAACGACGGAACGAGCAATCGCCGGTCGCGGAACGGGACGACGGCCAGCCAGTAAGCTGGGAGATTATTGATGCCATTTCGGCGGAATCCGAGGCAGGGGCAACGATCGACCGACTAGAGGACGGATCGTTTGTTGTCGGCGGTACGAATGGCAACAGCGATATTTACTCGATCAGCTTTGCCGCGCCGCTCGAACGAATCACCGGCGTGCGGCTCGAAACGCTGACACATCCCTCGCTGCCCAAAGGCGGTCCTGGTCGAGCCGGAAATGGCAACTTTGTCCTGAATGAGATTTCGCTCAAGGCGGGAGAAGCGATTGCGTCGTGGTTGCACGCGACGGCGGACCATTCGCAAAAGGATTATGACGTAACACACGCGATCGACGGCGACGCGACAACTGGGTGGGCGATCAACGTCGCCTCGGGAAATGCGAACGTCAAGCGAACGGCTCAATTCGTTTCGTCCCCCGTCGGCACGAAGGGCAAAGTCCACGCTACGATCACTCTGAAGTTCGGCCCCAACCCTGCCCAATACAACATCGGTCGATTTCGACTCGCAGTTACCGACGCACCGCATGTGAAACTCGATCTTCCCGATGCCGAGAAAGCCAAACTGGCAGCGAATCTCAAACGCCTTCAAGATGAAAGAACCAAGTACGCGAAGAACCTTCCTAGCACGATGATTATTCGGGAACTCGACAGGCCGCGAGAATCGAACGTGCTGATTCGGGGCGACTTCCTGAGAAAGGGAGATGTCGTCCAAGCCAATGCACCCGCCTTCTTGCCGACGATGGGTAGCGAACCTGCAGCAAAGACGCGGCTTGACTTAGCGAAATGGCTGGTCAGCGACGAAAACCCATTGACGGCTCGCGTCACGATCAATCGCGTTTGGGGCAGATTCTTCGGCCAAGGACTTGTGGAAACGGAGAACGATTTCGGTTTACAGGGAACACCGCCGACGCATCCCAAACTTTTAGATTGGTTGGCGAGCGAGTGGATCGCGGGCGGATGGTCCATGAAGCAACTGCACCGTTTGATCGTGACCTCAGCCACGTATCGCCAATCATCTCACTTGCGAGAGGATGCCCAGCGGGTCGACCCGTTGAACAAACTGCTTTCGCGACAAACACGACTTCGCGTCGATGCGGAAGTCGTCCGCGACCTAGCCCTCGCGGCAAGCGGCCAATTCGACGATCGTATTGGTGGTCCGAGCGTCTATCCACCGCAACCGGATGGCGTCTACGCCTTCACGCAACGCAACGCAGGCTGGCCGACCAGTAAAGGTGCGGACCGGTATCGCCGCGGCTTGTACACATTTTTTATGCGGAGTGCGCCCTATCCGATGCTGACGACGTTCGACACACCGCGATTCGACACAACTTGCACGCTGCGCGTGCGATCGAACACGCCGCTGCAGTCGCTCACGCTCGCCAACGACGAAACCATGCTCGAAAGTGCTAGGGCGTTGGGACGACGACTGATGAGCGAGGCGATGGAAGATCGAAGCCGGATTGAGTTGGCATACCAACTCTGCTTCGCTCGCCTTCCAACTGAACGAGAAACCGATCGACTCTTAACTTTTGCGCAGGCACAGCGAGCCGATTTTCTCGCAGTGCCGGACGATGCGAAGTCATTCAGCCAATCGACGACGGAGAGCGGCGAGCAACTTGCCGAACTCGCCACCTGGACGGTCGTAGCACGAGGACTCCTGAACCTGGACGAATTCATCACACGTGAATGATTATGAACGGCGATAAAACTCAACAAGAAAATGCGATCCTCGCTTCGACGCGACGACAGTTCTTCGAACGCTGTGGAGTCGGCGTGGGCAGCATGGCCCTCGCGTCACTGTTCGCCCAAGAGCAGGCAGGGGCGAAGCCCGTCGTGACGAATCCGATGGCACCGCGTCAGCCTCACTATAAGCCGAAGGCCAAGTCCGTCATCTTCATGTTCATGGCAGGCGGGCCGAGCCAGCTGGATTTGTTCAATGACAAGCCGATGCTTCGCGAGCATCACGGCCAACTGCCTCCGCAAAGTTACCTCGAAGGTAAACGGTTCGCGTTTCTGAAAGGCACCGAGACGCTGCTCGCCAGCCCGCAAAAGTTCGGTCGCTATGGCGAGTGTGGTCAAGAGTTAAGCGACTTGTTGCCGCATCATCGCGAGATCGTCGATGAAGTCTGCTGGCTGCACGGCATGAAGACGGATGTCTTCAATCACGGGCCGGCCAAAATCTTTGTGAACACCGGATCGCCGCAACCGGGGCGTCCGAGCATGGGCTCGTGGGTAACGTATGGCCTGGGAAGCGAGGCCAGCGATCTGCCAGGATTCGTCGTGTTGCAGTCCGGACCGCGAGGCCCTCGCGCCGGGTCTTCGCTGTGGTCCAGCGGCTTTCTGCCGACGACGTATCAGGGCGTGCCGTTTCGTAGCGGCCCGGAGCCGATTCTGAACTTGACGAGTCCTGCCGGGATGACACGCGAACGCGAGCGTCGTTTCGTCGACATGGTATCGGATTTGAATCGACTACGGCTCGATCAAGTTGGTGACGCCGAGATCGCGACGCGAATTGCGGCCTATGAAATGGCTTACGAGATGCAAAGCAGCGCGCCCGAATTGATGGAACTGTCCGACGAGCCGCAGTCGACGCTCGACATGTACGGCGCAACCCCCGGCAAACCGTCCTACGCGAATAACTGTTTATTGGCGAGGAGATTGGTCGAACGTGGTGTGCGATTTGTGCAGCTCTATCACACCAACTGGGATCATCACGGCGGCCCGACCGAGAACCTCGAAGTGCATCTTCCCGCGATCTGCAAGGAGATCGATCAGGCTTCGGCGGCATTGGTCCGAGACCTGAAACAACGCGGCCTGCTGGATGACACGATCGTGATTTGGGGCGGCGAGTTTGGCCGGACTCCGATGGGCGAGGTGCGGGATAATACTGGTCGCGACCATCACATTGATGCCTATTCCATGTGGGCCGCTGGCGGTGGCTTCAAGCCGGGCTTGATCCATGGAAAAACCGACGAACTGGGATTGGGATCCGTCGAAGACGGCAAGCACGTGCATGACTTGCAAGCCACGATCTTGCACTTGCTCGGCTTTAACCACGAACGCCTAACGTACCGCTTCCAAGGTCGCGACTTCCGCCTGACCGACGTACATGGTGAGATCCTGCACGATGTGATTGGTTAGCGGCGGAATTCCTGATCTGGCAATCGAGACTTGGTGAGAAGCCGCAGCTTCAGACGCGAGCGGCAAGTGCGAGTGTCCGTCGTTCCGTGGGCATTTAGGAATCGGTCAGAAATGACTTCGGCGTTTCAAGTGTAGGGTCCGCTGTGCGGACCAAGAATCCCTGAGGTCCGCACGGTGGACCCTACGCAAAAGAAGAAGTCGTTGTTGAACCGGTGCTTAGATCTCGACCGTTCTCGGTGAACGCCACCTTATCTCGATGGTTCGCCCTCGCAGCGAAGTAGGTCGCGATCTCTCTCGATCTCGCTATCAGCGCAATATCAAGCTCTGCAAAGGGCAACCGTCGCTTCGATCGGTTTCATGGACGCGTATTAGATCTTCGGTTCCCAACCGGGCTCGTACTCGCGCCCCCAGAGTTCCATCGCAGCTTCGTTATCGAGAATGTGACCGTTGGTCGGGTTGCAGTTCAAAGTCGCGCCTGTTCGTTGGGCGATGTTGCCCAAGTGGCAGAGCAACGTGCTCCGATATCCCTTCTCGATCTCGGCATTCAGTTCAAGCGGCTTGTCGTTGCGAATGGCCGCGACGAAATTGGCCAGGTGCTCGTCATCGCCACGATTCGGGCCCTTGCCTTCTCCGACAACCTTATCGCCTTTGTCGTATTGAATGTAGGAGCCGTTGCTGTCGATCTCCATCGTGCCGTTATCGCCAATGAACGTGACAAAGCCCGCACGATGCTTGTTACAGCTCAGGCCTTCCCACGTTATCTGGCCCTTGTCGCCGAATTCAAAGCACACGGTATGCGTGTCAGGAGTTTCCTGATCGTCTTGCCAATGATAACGCCCGCCGCTTGAAGTCACTCGCGTCGGGAAGTCGACATTCAAGCCCCAGCGACACACGTCAAGTGTGTGGACGCCGTTGTTGCCAAGTTCACCGTTGCCCCAATGCCATCGCCAATGCCAATTGTAGTGAACCACGTTGTCGAGATAGGGTCGCCGTGGAGCAGGTCCTTGCCAGAGATCGTAATTAATGTGCTGGGGCACGTCGACGACTTTGCCGGTGCCGATCGATCCGCGAGCGTTCGTGTACCAACTGCGGGCGAGATAGACTCGCCCGATCGCACCTTCATGCAGTTTCTGAATCGCCTCTTGCAATCCTACGCCGCTACGGCGCTGCGACCCCATTTGTACCGCGCGATTGTGTTTGCGAGCCGCCGCGACCATTAGCTCGCCTTCGCGAGGATTGTGACTGCAGGGCTTTTCGACGTACACGTTCTTCCCGGCGGCACAGCCCAGAATCGTAGCTGGCGCATGCCAATGATTCGGGGCTGCGCAGACCAACGCGTCGACGCTCTTGTCGTCGAGAATACGTCGAAAGTCCGAGATACCTTCGGGAGCCTTTCCCGAGGTCTCTTCAATTCGTTTGGACAACGCAGGGATTCGATCACTGTCGACGTCGCACAAGTATTTCACTTCGACATTGGGCAGCTTGGCAAAGCCGGCGGCGAGCGCTGCTCCGCGGCTCAAGCCCATCACGCCAACGACGACTTTATTGTTAGGTGATGAATCGGCCAGTGCCTTGAGGCCGGACAAGCCCAGGCCTACGGCTGCGGTTCCGGCAGCAGTGTTACCGATAAAGTGACGACGGCTGATGGAATCTGACATGAGATATCTCCGATAAGTGATCTGATGATGAAGTCGCTGGAAAGCTTAGAGTACCCAACCCTTGCGATACTCTTTGTGAACGAATTGCTGAGCCTTGTCGGAATTCGTGACTTTAAGGTTCGCGGAATCCCACTTGATTGTTTCACCTGAGCGATATGCGACGGTCCCGAGCAGAACTGATTCCGTCAACGCTCCGGAGTAGTCGAAGTTGCACGTCGTGGGGCCACCGCTCTTGATTGCGTTCAGCCACTCCTCGTGATGTCCGATCGACGTCGGAATGTAAGGCTCGGGAGCCTTGAAATCGGAAAAATCCTCAGCGGGAATGAGCGATCGTTGCGTGTAGCCGGAGAGAATCATCCCGTTCTCGCCGACAAAGAGTTGGCCGCTGCCGATGTTCATGGGTTTGTCGTTCTGATCGAGCGGCTGACGTTTGATGATCGCTTTCAATCGCTCCGGCTTCTTGCCACTGTCGTACCAAGTCAATTTCACCGGCGGCAAGTCGTCGCGGGCTGGGTACTCGTAATCCACGATGCACCAGGCGGGCGTACTCACCGGATCAACATCTGGGCCGTGCGCAGACACCGTAGTTGGATTGCGGAGTTTCAGCGCCCAATGTGCGAGGTCCATGTAGTGACAGCCGAAGTCACCTAACGCCCCCGCTCCGTAATCCCAGAAACGCCGCCAGTTAAACGGATGCACGCCTTCGCTGTACGGCCTTTCGACCGCTGGACCCAGCCACAGATCCCAATCTAAGTTTTTTGGCGCGGGGGTGTTCGTCGTGAATTTGCCGCCCGTATAGACCGCACCGGCCCAGACATGAACTTCTTGGATTGCTCCGATGGCTCCTGTTTCGATGAGTTCGACAACGCGTCGGTAATTGTCCATCGAATGAATCTGTGTCCCCATCTGTGTGACGAGATTATTTTCTTTGGCCAGATTCGCAAGCGTTCTCGCTTCGTACGCCGTGTGTGTCAGCGGCTTCTCGCAGTAGCAATGCTTCTTCATTCGCATCGCCATCGCGGCGGCTGGCGCGTGCGTATGATCGGTCGCGCCAACCACAACGGCATCGATCTTGTCACCCTCTTTCTCAAGCATCACGCGGAAGTCGCGATACTTGTTCGCCTGCGTGTACTTGACGCTGCCCTTTTCCAGTAGGTCTGAATCAACATCGGCGATGGCGATGATATTCTGTGACGAGACGCCCGCGATGTCGGCTCCCGCCCGACCAGTGGCACCTACGCACGCGATGTTCAGTCGTTCGTTTGGCGAGTCGGATGGCTGTGCCTGAGTCGGGTTAACGAAGTAGCTCGCAGCAGTCGCGAGAGCGGTCGTTTTGACAAAGCGGCGACGACTGATTTGTCTGGGCATGACGTGGCTCCTGACGATGTCCATAATGGCGGGAGAGAGCAGGTGGGAGTTCGTTGCAACGCATCCAATGCGATTGACTTTCCACAACGATAATGCTGTGGCCTTCGATTTGCAACCAAAATACGGCACGAGTCAGGGCATTCATTTGTTGAAGTTGCACAAGATGTACGACGGGTCTCCGAGCCCGTCGACCAACGACTTAGATTCATCGACGGTCTCAGACGCTCGTCGTACAAATCGCTCAGTTTGAAAAAACTGAAAAGTCCTGCCGCAAGAGTTCAGCTGTTCGCATCGCGTTGCATCGCGATCAACGACGCGATCGCAACGGCCGCCGTTTCCGTGCGGAGAATGCGTGATCCAAGTGAAGTCTTACCCCACCCTCGTTCGACGGAGAGGGCCATCTCTTCGTCGGTAAATCCACCCTCCGGTCCGATCGCTACGATGACGTTGTGGGCATGGGTTGGCCACGGAGATGCATTCTCGCCAAGGCAAGGAGGATGCGCGATGAGACGCGTGGCATCCTTCGATGTCTCTGAGAGTAGGGCGTCCAAAGACTTTGCTTCGCCGATCGACATCAGCCGATTGCGACCGCACTGCTTTGACGCTTCAACAACCGCTCGCCGAAGTCGATCCAACGCGTTGCCGCTTGGTTGAGCAACACTGCGCGCAGTCACCAGGGGCACTAGCTCGGTGACCCCAAGTTCGACGAGCTTCTCGACGAGCCAGCGTTGACGATCTCCCTTGGGCAAGGCGACTCCAATGACCAGCCGGAACGAGAGTTCGCGATCGACGTCGTGCCGCTCGACGATGGACAACTCCACTTCCGAGCGACCGAGTTTCTGTACAATCGCAGTGAACTCGGCGCCACCTCCATCGAAGAGCAGTAACTCGTCGCCAATCTGAGCGCGCATGACCTTGCTTAAATGTTGCGCCTCTTGCCCGATGAGCGTGGCGGTTTCGCCGGTGATCGGTGAATCTACGAAGAATCGGCGGCTCATGGGATTGCCCGAGGAATGTTGAGTTTCAAAGCAGGAGCGAAGTCCTGGCCGCAATATACCTGGAATCTAAGCGAATACAGCCCTGATGCCCAGCTTGGGGCTAGAGAAAGGTGACCTAGCTTGAGGTTGCAACTTGACTAGAATGGGCGGTTTGAATTTCCACCAGCCTTGGAGGATCGGCGATGCCGACCGAAGACGGTACGCCAACAAGTGACGACATGATCGAGGTTGACCTGCGTAACCCCGTGGTCGCCGCGGTGTGGGGGTGGGTTTGTCCTGGCGCCGGCCACATCTATCAACGCCGCTATGCCAAGGGCGTTCTCTTTATGGTCTGCATCTTGTCGACTTGGTTCTTTGGCTTAAGTCTGGGCGAGGGACATGTTGTCTATGCTTCTTGGAAGAAAGACGACCATCGCTGGCAGTATTTGTGTCAGCTGGGAGTCGGCACTCCGGCCTTGCCTGCGATCGTTCAGAGCCAGCGAGTAAAGAAGGGCAAGGAGCCTTTGTTCGATGGCTGGATGGCTCCACCTCAGAATGTCGTTAACTATGAATCACCCCACGACGAATTGTCTCAGTGGCATCTGAAGTATCACGCGTTCTTTGAACTTGGCACGCTCTATACCATGATCGCTGGCCTGTTAAATGTGCTCGCGATTTACGACGCGTATGCAGGACCGATGGTGATCGCGTCGGAGGAACAATCGGACAAGCCGCCACCGGATGATCAGGACGATACGTAAAAAGTGTCCGTGTACGACGGCCCTCCGAGGCCGTCGAGTTTTTGTGATTCCTAGATCGACGGCCTCGGAGGGCCATCGTACGAAGAGACAATATGATCGAACTCTTAGCTTCCGTCGCCGATACAAATCGTTTGTGGTATGCCTTGCCGCTGGTCGTCTCCGTGAGTTTGGTTTACGGCGCGACGCGTCACGAGCTGATGGGACCGATCCTGAACAATGCGTTCCGCGCAGCGGTGTGGATTGGCGGCTTTATGGCGATCATTTTTGTCGTGTTGATGTTGATTTCCTGGGCCGTCTAGGTCGATCTTATCTCCGCAGTTGGCTTCATCAACTCCGTGCTTCGCAGGCAAAGTTGAACTCGGCTGTTCTCTGATCCATAAAAAGCGATGTCCGCATTCACGCACCATATCTTTGTTTGCTGCAATCAACGAAGCCCCGAACATGCTCGAGGCTGCTGTAATCCCGATGGTTCGGAACAGCTGCGCAACGCATTCAAGGCCGAAGTCAAGCGCCGTGGGCTCAACCCGTTGGTGCGTGCGAACAGTGCCGGATGCCTCGATCAATGCGAGCTAGGGCCAACGGTGGTGATCTATCCGCAAGGCATTTGGTACGGAAACGTCCAGCTTGAAGATGTCACGCGAATCATCGACGAAACAATCGTCGGCGGAAAGGTCCTGGACGACCTGTTGATCGCCGACGAGCTGCTAAACACCAAAGGAGGAACGATCCGGACCGCGAGTTGTAATGACTCGTCGACCGAGACCGAAACGAAATGAGAATCGTCATTCTGGGCGGCGGGACCGTGGGAACATCGATCGCCGACTTGTTATGTCATCACGGGCACAGTGTGACAGTGGTCGATCGTAGCGCAGCCCGTACTCGTCAGATCAATAACGAACTCGATGTGCGTGCCATTACCGGATCGGCCTCACAATCGAGCGTCTTGTTTCAAGCCGATGTACTTGGGGCGGATGTATGCTTGGCGGTGACGGGCGACGACGAAGCGAACATCGTTGCCGCAAGCATGGCGAAAGCCATGGGTGCCCGTCGAGCGTTGGCGCGTGTCTACGCTCCGGTCTTCCGCGATCTAAGCACCTTCGACTACAACCGTCACTTCAACATCGACCGTATGCTCAGCTTGGAGCATCTTTCCGCGATGGAGATCGCCCGCGGCATTCGCAACCCCGGCTCGGTTGTGCTCGAGAACTTCGCTCGAGGCGAACTAGAAGTTCAAGAAGTGGTGATTCGCGAAAAGACCGCCTCCGTCGGAGTGCCACTCAAGGACTTGAAGCTTCCCAAGCGAGTGCGTGTCGGTTCCATCTGTCGTGGCGAGAAGACTTGGATCGCTGGGGCGATGGATGCGATCGAGATCGGTGATCGCATCACCTTGATTGGTCGCCGGGAAGATGTCGAAACCGTTCATGAGTCCATTCAGAAAGAACGAGTTACGAAGCAAGGTGTTGTGATTGCGGGAGGTGGCGAGACTGGATTTCACTTGGCCCGCACACTGGAAAACGAAAATTATGCGGTTGTCCTGATGGATGAATCGACAGAGCGTTGCGAGTATCTGTCCAATCATTTGCATCGCACGACCGTCGTCCAAGCTGATGCTACACGCCGTCGCGTCTTGGAAGAAGAACGAGTCGGCACCGCGGACTACTTCGTTGCTTGCACGGGTGACGACGAAAGCAACATCATGGCGTGTGTCGAAGCTCGCGATACGGGCGCCAAGCACGTCATGGCGATTGTCGGTCGACCTGACTACGCCGGAGTCGTTGGCAAGCTAGGCATCGATCTCGCCGTCAGTCCGCGTAAAGTGATGGCGAAACAAGTACTCGGTTTCTTAAACAGCGGGCCTATTGTCTCACGGATGTCGCTGACCGGTGGAAGCATTGGTGTATACGAGATCGAAGTGCTCGAAGGAGCGGTTGCGACGGAACACGTGTTGGCGAACGTGCCGCTGCCACCTGCTTGCTTGATCGCGGCTGTCTTGCAAAACGATTACGTCCGAGTACCTGGAGCCGACGACCGACTCTCGCCGGGTGAAACCGTTGTGGCATTAATCGACGACGACTCGGTGGATGACGCGATAAAGCAGTTCACGGTTAACGGCAGGTAGGCAGCGTTTATGAATCTTCGCGTCGTTAGCAAACTGCTCGGTATCGTCGCCATGTTAATTGGCGGCATGATGGTCTTCAGCCTGCCCTGGGCCCATCCCGCGTTGGGGCATCGCGTGGGCGGCGACATCGTCGAGTTCGTCGAGGTGCATGGGTTTCTCTCACTCGTGGCCAGCATGTTAATCAGCTTCTTCGTGGGCTGGTTGTTGATTCGCTATGGACGTGGCACTGAGATTCGTCTGTACCGCAAAGAAGCAATGGCCGTCGTGGGGCTCAGTTGGATACTCGCAACCGTTCTCGGTGCGTTGCCTTTCTGGCTGCGCGGAACTTATCGCGGCCCTTCGGTTCGACTCGCGACCGACAACGTGACTTGGCAAGTCTACGATTCCGAGAATTATCTGTGGAGGCATTGGGATACGAAGGGGACTTTGCCAGCGGCGCAAGATAGTGTCGTGCAATCGCTGTACGACGCGGGCGCAAAGGGGATTGCTCTCGATGAGCTGACTGAGGCTTCCGGTGCGGTCCACCCGAGCGAGTTGCTTGAGGAATTGCGTCGCAGTGATCGGGATTGGGGCGAGGCAATCATCTTCCCAGGTGAAGAAGAGGAGATCGATGGCAGGAGCGAGCGCTTTCGGCTGCGATGGATCAAAATGGGGATCGCAGATGCGCTGTTCGAGTCGCAGTCCGGCTTCAGCACGACCGGAGCGACGGTGATCTCGGATCTCGAAGATCCCGTTCTCGTTCCGCATTGCCTATTGTTTTGGCGAAGTAGTACGCACTTTCTGGGTGGTCTCGGAATTATCGTCTTGTTCGTGGCGATTCTCGGCCAGGGTTCGGCTGGAAAAGCAATGATGCGTGCCGAGATGCCGGGGCCGAGCAAGGATGGCATGCAAGCTCGGATGCAGCAGACGGCGTGGGTGTTCGCGGCGATCTACTGCGTCTTGAATCTCGTACTTACCATCATCTTGTGCTTCCAAGGGCTGAGTGTATTCGACGCGCTTTGTCATGCTTTCGGTACGATGGCAACCGGCGGATTCAGTACATGGAACAAGAGCCTCGGACATTTTGATAGCGCGTGGATTGAGTATACGGTCACGATTTTTATGATCATCGCCGGCACCAATTTCACGTTGCTGTACTTCGTCGCGTTTGGTCAGTTCAGGCGATTGTTCGATGACGTCGAATTCCGAGCTTACTTGGCCGTAATCGCCGGTGTGACATTACTAATTGTAGTGACCGGTATGCGGCACAGTGACTTCGATGGGGTCAGCTCTGCATTTCGGTATGGCTTGTTCCAGGTCGTAGCCATCATCACGACGACCGGATTCGGAACACATGACTTCGATCAATGGAGCAGCTTTGGGCGGGGCGTGCTGTTCTTGCTGATGTTCGTGGGTGGCTGTGCCGGCAGTACTGGCGGTGGCTTAAAGGTGATTCGCCATATCCTGTTCCTGAAGATCATGCGGCTGGAGATTGAACAAGCGTTTCACCCGACCGTCGTGCGACCGCTCCGCCTCGGCGGAAAGTCCGTGGACGATCCCGATCTACGCAAGAACATCCTGGTCTACTTTGGCTTGATCTTGGTCATCTTTGTCTTCAGTTGGATCTTTGTCGTGGCGGTCGAGCCCGACGCGACTTGGGGCACCAACATCGAACATAAACTGATTGACAGCGCCAGCGGCGTCGCGTCGACGCTCAATAACATCGGCCCCGGCCTGGGAACCGTTGGTGCGACGCAGAATTATGGCCACTTCAGCCCGTTGTCAAAGTTCTTATTTGTCTGGCTGATGATGATCGGTCGAATCGAGATCTTCGCGATTCTCGTGTTGTTTATGCCGTCGTTTTGGCGGAACCGATAACGCAATTCGGCGAACTGACGATCGTTTACTCCAAATTGTCCGCAGCATCAGGAATGTCTTCCGCATCGTTGCGCCCCAATGCTTCATAATGTGCGATCACTGCACAACCGCATGAGTCACTCCACACGTTGACGCTCGTGCGGCACATGTCCAGCACGCGGTCCACGGCGATAATGATGCCTTGCATTTCTACAGGCAATTTGACGGCTTGCAGGATAATCACCATCATGACTAAGCCCGCATGTGGAATCCCCGCCGCACCGACACTGGCTAACAACGCCGTAAACGCCACGAGAATCTGTTCGGTGATCGGCAAGTTGTGTCCGTGATACAGTTGTGCGATGAACAACACGGCGACGGCTTCGTAAAGCGCCGTGCCGTCCATGTTTATCGTGGCACCTAGGGGTAGGACGAATGAACTGACGCGGTTACTCACGCCCGCCCGATCTTCCACGCTGGCCAGCGTTAATGGCAACGTCCCATTGCTGGATGCCGAACTGAACGCGGTCAGCAGTGCGGGGCTCATCGCCTTCGCGAATTCCATCGGATCGCGACGTGCGACGAACTTGACGATCATCGGCAGCGTAATCATCGCGTGAAACGCGAGAGCACAGGCCACGGTCAGCATGTACCAGCCGAGTGACTTAAAGACTTCGGCGCCTTGGGTCGCTGTTACCGACATCATCAGGAACAACACTCCGAAGGGTGCGAGTTTGATGATTGCCATCGTCATCGCCATCATCACTTCGAACGCGGCACCGAAGAAATCGCGGACGATCTCTGCCGTTTTGCCTCCGACAATCAGAGCAAAGATCGCGAAGGCGAGCGAGAAGCAGATGATCGACAGAAAGTTACCTTCGGCCAAGGCTCCGATCGGGTTCGCTGGAATCATCGTCTCGACTTGTTCAAACAGAACATCACCCAAGTTGCCGGACGCGATCTCCGCTTCGAGAGCTTGCTCGTTCTTCTCGCCACCCAGCCCTGGCCGAATGATATTGACCATTGCCAACCCCGTCACAATGGCCAGCAAACTTGTGATCATGTAATACAGCAAGGTTCGCCCGAACATCTTGCCAAGTCGTTCGGCGTGCCCAAGACCCATCACGCCGGTAATGAGCGACGTGGCGATCAATGGCACCGCCACCATCTTGAGCATACGAAGAAACAACCCGCCCAATCGCTGCGCCGCGTCGCCAACCCAGCGTGACCACGATCGACCGTGCTGCTGAAAGATGTCGTAACTCTGAGCATCGCGGGTGTGAAGCTTGTCGAGTGTTGCAAGCGAACCCGGCGTGGCACGCGTCCCATCAACGACCCAACGGCGCTCGGTGCCATCTTCTTGGGTGAGATCAATGGTGATCAGATTCGCGCTGTCATGCAGCTTTGCTGCCGTGATCCCTTTCGGCAATTCGCTTGCGCTGACGTCGACATTTCGCTCCGACGCAGTGAAGTTCATGGTCAGGCCGACCGCCGCGCCCAACAACATGCCGCCGAGGATCTGCCAGTGAAGTGCAAGTCGAGACATGAGTTCCATCTCCAGATGTTTCGCGTCGAGAAGGTGCGGTGACGCGGATTATAACGCCAATCGTCCAAGCGGCGACAGGTTGTGTTCCTGCCTCGGTGACGGACGCTCCGTGTGACCTACACTTCGAGTGAGTAGATTCGTCCATATTCAGAGGAGACGTGGTATGAAACGCATTATCGTGATTGCAGCGATAGTCGCTGGAGCAAGCCTGTCGCTCGTGAGCGATGTCGACGCCGCTCCGCGTGGTCGAATTCGGCTATTTGCTCGCGGCTATGCGGTAGGCGGACCCGTTGCCTTCGGAGCACCGACCTTTCCGAGCAATTACGGCACGCCCTACCGATCACTTACGGCCGAAGAGCTGTATCCGAAGTACTACGGCAGCTTTCATTACCGCCACCTCGACAACATCGGCATTCCGTCTGGTGATATTGGTCTGCGCGGCAATGGTTTGTACATGTCGCCTTGGTAGACGTCAGTGTGAAGGGGTCGGGAGTCTTTTTCGGCCAACGTTGTTTCCATTTGAAACGCATTCTCCGAAAAAGACTCCCGACCCCGTTCATTTGCACAGCGGACCCTACATCTACTTTCGCAGTAGTCGCATGCCGTTAAAGACAACCAGCAGCGACGCCCCAGTATCGGCAGCAATTGCCATCCAGAGCGATGCAAGCCCACAAGCGGCGAGTCCAACGAACAACAGCTTGAGCCCCAAGGCGAAGGCGATGTTCTGCTTGATGATGCGGAGCGTGCGTCGCGCCAGTCGAATCAGCCAAGGCACTCTCGAGAGATCGTCTGACATCAGCGCGATATCCGCAGCTTCGATCGCGGCGTCGGTACCAATCGCTCCCATGACGATGCCGATCGTGGCAGCGGCTAGTGCTGGCGAGTCATTCACACCGTCACCGATCATGGCCACCGAGCCGTACTGCTCGCGAAGGCGTTCCAGTTCGCGAAGTTTATCCTCGGGCAATGCCTCGGCGAGAAAACTATCGATACCGACGGCGGCGGCGATCGTCTGTCCAGTCTCCTGATTGTCACCGGTCAGCATCCGGATGTGTCGGACGCCTAAATCGTGCAACTCCTGAATGACGTGTTCGGCACCGTCTCGTACGGTGTCCGCAACGCTGATCAAGCCGCAAACGTGTGCTTCACTTCCGATTGCGACGACCGAACCGCCCGATGCTTTGAGATTGATGCTCTGGTTGTGTGCTGCGTCCGCATGCGGCATCCGCTCGAGCATCAACCGATGGCTGCCAATCCAGTACGGTTTGCCACTCACAATTCCTTCCGCCCCGCGACCGCTCAGTTGCTGGTAAGACTCTGCCTTCGCAACCTGCACGCCTTCGTTCCTGGCACAATCGAGGATGGCTCGCGCAATCGGATGCGTGCTTTGCGATTCCAGAGCCGCAGCCCGCTGGAGCAACTCCACTCGTGAATGACTGTTCAGCGGAATGACTTCTTGCACGACCGGCTCGCCACGAGTGAGCGTGCCCGTCTTGTCGATCGCGATCGCCTGAATACCCGCCGCAGCTTCCAAGTACCGACCGCCTTTGACGAGAACACCGTGGTTAGCGGCTCGCGTCAGCGCGGACACGACGCTGACGGGTGTCGAGATGACCAACGCACACGGGCAGGCGATGACGAGCAACACAAGCGCGTTGTAGATCCAAGAACTCCAGGCAGCAGCAAACAGCAACGGCGGAACCATGGCGATCAGCAGCGCCAACCCCATCATGGCCGGTGTGTAATAGCGAGCAAACTTCTCGACCCATTGTTCGGACGGAGCGCGGCTTGCGTGGGCGTCTTGAACCAGATGAACGATGCGCGCCAGCGTCGTGTCATTGGCGAGACGAGTTACTTCGATTTCAAGCGATCCTTCACCGTTGATCGTCCCAGCGAATACGTCATCGTCAATCGACTTCGCGACCGAAAGTGATTCACCCGTTATCGGAGCTTGGTTTACCGACGAGTCGCCTGCGAGGACACGTCCATCGAGTGGAATCATTTCCGCCGGGTGTACAATGATTCTCGCACCGAGCTTGACTTCGGCAACAGGGCGCTCGTGCGTGTGGTCGCTGCCAACATGAACGACTCTCGCGGTGGGAGGCGTCAGATTCAGCAGTGAGCTGACCGCGCGGCGAGCACGATCCATGCTCCAGTGTTCTAACAAGAGAGAAACCTGAAACAGGAACGTCACGATCGCCGCCTCCAACCACTGCCCCAAACAAATCGCTCCGACGACGGCGACACACATCAACAAGTTCATGTCGGCTCGGAGTCGACGCAAAGCGAACCACGCCTTCGGCAGCACGAACCAAAGACCGAGGCCGATCGACAGGGAGTACAAGATCTGGCTGGCGACAGGATTGGACTGTTTGCTGTCTAGCAACTCGACTTCAAACGGTGCGAGTAGATTGCCGGTCGTGGCGACATGCGTTACGAATCCCGCCGTGATGGCTATTCCGGCGGCGAGCGTCAGCAACAGTCTCAGATTCTGGACGCCTGACTTAGAAACGCTCTCGCGCGGCTGGTCCTCGCGACTGGCGTGCATGCCAATCTTCGAGATTCTCGTGATGATATCGTCGACCGAAACCTGGTCCGCCTCGAACGAAACGACCATCCGACGATTTACGACATCAAACCCCAAATCCTGAATCCCCCGACTGCCGTTCAGTTGATCCTGCAGCAGAACGACCTCTTCCGCACAATCCAGTTCGTCGATCCGCAGAGCAATTTGGGTGGTGGTCATGCTCGAATGATTGAAGAAGTGTACCGACTCGTCAAGCTCGGCTTGTCTTGTTGATGATATTGGTTCAGTTTGGCGGCTCCCATCATAACCCGACGCGTGAGCGAGGCAGTGTCACGTCCTTACTTATGCGTCGGGTTGTGATGGTCCCTTGCTTCCAGGCGGCTTTCGCCTAAGCTGACCGATTCCGCTTCTTTCGTCGGCCTTCCACAGGCGGTTCTCCCTAAATGCCCGATATGCTACTCATTGTCTATTGCGTGTTGATTGTCGTGGCATCGCTGCTCGGCGGCTGGCTCCCGTTTCTTGTTAACTTGACCCATCGGCGGATGCAGCTGTTGATGAGCTTTGTCGGCGGTCTGATGCTGGGAGTCGCGTTATTGCACCTGATTCCACACGCTCTGGCCGAAGCTCAATCCGTCGATCATGTAGCCTATTCCGTCGTGGCCGGCGTGCTGCTGACCTTCTTCATGATCCGCTTTTTCCATGTCCACCAGCATGGGCACGAAGTAGGCGACGGGCACGAGCATCATGAAGACACCTGCGACCACGGGCCGCATGAGCATGCTCACGGCAGCGATCATACCCACACGCACCACCTCAGCTGGTCCGGCCTCTTCTTTGGACTGGCCATGCACACGTTCTTCGATGGACTTGCGCTAGGTGCGAGCGTGACGGCGGGATCGCACGGCGAAGGCGCGGTTCTTGTCGGAATCGGGACGTTTCTCGCGATCGTGCTCCACAAGCCACTCGATTCGCTGTCGTTAACTTGTGTAATGAGCGGCGGACGTTGGACTCGCAAGTCGATCACGTTGGTAAATCTGGCATTTGCTTCGATGTGCCCGTTGGGAGCGATCGTCTTCTGTTTCGGTCTGGGAGGACTCGCCAGTTCTCAACCCATTATCCTCAGCTGTGCCCTCGGTTTCGCGGGTGGCATCTTTTTGTGTATCTCGCTGGCCGACATCCTTCCCGAGTTACAGTTCCATCACCATGATCGCGGGCTGTTGTCGGTCGCACTCTTGTTTGGCGTGTTGTTGGCGTACTTGATCGGTTTTGTTGAGTCAGGACACGGCCACTCGCACGACCATGGTGGCGCGAAGACGCCGATTCAATCCAGCGAACCCGAGCATTCACACAGCGAACACGATCACGCCCACTAGGAGTTTGTCCGGATACCGTACGCTGTCATGTACGACGGCTCTCCGAAGCCGTCGAATCGCAGCAAATTCGTTGACCGACGGGCGGCAGAGGCCCGTCGTACATACGGAACCAGCGAGCCTCCTAGGCGGTATTATTCGCCTACAGGAAACCGAATCGCCGAGCAGATGGCGTAAGCAGCATCGCGGCTGTCGAGCAATTTGCCAACTTCGACCGAGAGGTTGATCTTGTAAAGGCGACCTGCGTGGAGCAATGCGAGCGTTTGTCGCTCGACCACGATCGTCCCGCCACCGACGTTCAGCTTCAAGTTGCTGACGTAGCGGGCACACGGCACCGAGCCGATGATCATGGGCAGTGGCGGTTCGATAACGACCGTTCCAGCTTCGTCCAGGTGCTTCGCAATAGCGGACGTAAACTCGACGACGTTTTCTTCCGAGAGATCCGTTAGTTCGCCAAGCTTGTCCTCCTCGACGATCACATCGATTCGAGGCAACCCGCCACCGGCTGCCAAGCTCGAAAATCGTACGACGTACTTACTGTCACGAGGTGCCGGCTTCCAACCTTCAGGAACAGCGATCTCGATCTTGCCGCCATCTAGCGGTGGCAGATATTCGCCGAGCGTGAAACCAGAAGCGTCGACGCGTTTGATCTCGGTTGTTGTCGATAACGCGGCAGGAACCGGTTCCGCCGTTGTCGCGCCCGCCGGAGCGGGTTGAGATGTTGGTGCAGCTGGTTGAGGCTTGCCACAAGCGCTGAGCGTAAACGCTGCCAACAGCACCGCCAATGCGGAACAAGTTCTCATTCGATCCGCCTCTCGCTAGATGTTTCGCACGCTGCTCGAACGACCGAGCGACGCTACTCTTCGATCGCTTCCTTGACCTTCTGGACGAAGTGAGGCGTTTTGCCGTCCTTGCTCAGTTCAACCGCCTTCTTCTCGGCCTGTTTCTTCTGGTTGAACTCGTACAGCGCGACCCGCTTCAACGATTGGTTAAACACGCCATAAAAGAGTTTGACACGGACTTCGGCGGCAGCTTTCTTCTTTCGCTTGACCGGAGCCTTCTTCTTCTTTTTGGGTGCGCCTTCTGCCTTTTCCAAGGCTTCCGCAGCTTCTGCTTCTTCTCGTAATGCTTTGCGATTTACTACTTTGCGTGCCATAGAATACTGCCGAGCAACAAGGGATTGAGCTGGCGAGTCCCCTCCGGTGAAGGGGAACCTCATCGATCAGCTCACTATGATAACGGATATTTCCGTCATTCGCCAGTTGGCAGATTTGGCGGCAGTGGTGCAGTTTGCCGTAAGTCGGGCACTCCTGCCCGACCAGAGACGGCCAAGAGTGGCCGTCCTACTTTCAGGAGTCGCAAACAGTTCTACTGCTGATTTGGCACGCGGGTAGCTCAAACGCAGATTACTCGACCGGGGTCGCCCCTGGCGGTGGTGTGCCTCCGCCTTCGCGAACGTAGCTACTCCGCTGTTTGGCATAGTCCTCGGGGCTCGGAATATCCGCAACCGTTTCGCCGTTGCTGACGCCTTCTTCAAACAGCTTCTCCAGGAACGGACGGCACCAGCCGCAACCGGTCCCCGCACCAAAGCATTCGCTCAACTGGCCAGGCCGTCGCGGTTTCTCGATGCGGATGAAGTTTGTGACCTTCCGCCGAGTCACGTGGAAGCACAGGCAAATTTCTCGATCAAGATCTGTCATGAAGTCTCCGTCGCCGTGGCGAGTCGCAAACCGATTCGGCACGCCGATTCGAATTCTTCGACGTTCAGCAACTCGCTGACCATATGCTGATTCTTCTGGCCACAGCCAAGTGTCACGGCGGGGATACCGTGAGCCGTGAGCCAATTCGCATCAACGCCACCGTTCGCAATCGCATGTTGCGGCTGTTGACCGATCGAGCGGACAGCCTGCTCGGCCACTTGAACGCACGGTTCGGTTGGCGTCAGACGGAACGACTCGTAATCCAGATGGCCCGTGATCTTTACTTTGCCACAGACGCCGTCCACATTGCGGACTTCTTTGGCTGCACGCTGAAACGCTTGTTCCATCTCGCGAACGATCCGTTTGCGAAACTTCGAATCGTGGCTGCGAGCTTCGGCTTTCAGCGTGACATGGTCCGTCACGACGTTGGTCGCTTCGCCACCAAAGATGTATCCGACGTTGCTCGTCCCGTGCTTACCGTCCTTATGGATGTCGCCGTGCCAGCCATTTCGTTGAAGGTCCGCAATGGCCAGCGAAGCGATCGCGATCGCGCTAACACCAGCCTCGGGAGCACCGCCCGCGTGGCTGGCAATGCCTTCGATCTCGATCAGCATCCGATAGCCACCTGTTGCTCCGATTGTCAATTTGGTCGGGGCACCGCCATCGAAATTAAAGGCAAGTTGCGGATTGGCGAGCAGGCTCTTCGTGAGATGCCGCGATCCGTTCAATCCCGTTTCTTCTTGTACGAACCAGCAGAAGGTAAGGGGCGGATGTGGCAGCTTGCGAGTCAGGATCTCGATCGCGGCAGTGAGCAGCACGGCGCAGCCAGCTCGGTTGTCCGCTCCTAGTCCCGACTTTGGGTTCGCCGAGCAGACGAGGTTGCCTTTGCGAGATGGTTGCGAACCGACGCAGATCGGCACCGTGTCGAGATGCGCTGACAACAACCGGCGCGGGGCACGAGTGGTTCCCGGAAGCCGCAGTGCCAGATTGCCGAGTTGCCCGGGAACAGGTGTTCGGCGATGAGCGTTGTCGGTCTTGATGGCCGATGCTGGCGCGCCAGCATCTCGCAGATGCTTGATGATGCAGTCAGCGACTTCCTGCTCTTGACCTGTCTTGCCCGGAATTGCCATCAGTTGCATGACAAGATCGAAGGCGCGACTCAAGTTGGGTTCGAGCGGCTCGTCAATCGAGGTTGTTGGCGGTATGCTGGACTTGCGTTTTGGCATTCACTTTGGTCCCAGTGGCGGTTCGTCAAAAGAAGCGAACGTCCGTCTTCCGCATCTTAGCGAATGTAGCTGTCGCCCGCGATGAGTTGCATCGTACAGCATCCCAGGTAGAACTCATGCGTTTCTTCATCGCTGGCATTATGCAGGGCTCGCATCGCGAAGCGATCTTGCACGAACAAGACTATCGGTCGCACGTCAAGTCATTGCTCGAGTGCCACTATCCCGACGCCGAGATCTACGATCCGCTGGAGAACCATCAGGATTCGCTCGATTATGATGACGCGATGTCACGTGAGGTCTTCTACCAGCACAATCGACTTTGCCGCGAAGTGGACGTTGTCGTGGCGTTTGTGCCCGAAGCTTCGATGGGAACTGCGATCGAGATGTGGGAAGCTCATGAGCATGGTCGCGGGATTGTGATCGCGATCAGCCCGCTGTCCCACAACTGGGCCGTCCGATTTTGTAGCCACATCATCTTTCTCGATGTCGACGCGTTCGAGGCCGAGCTGGTATCGGGCGTCTTGGAACAGGAAATCGATCGACATCTTGAGCAGAAGCGGCGGGGCAAGACTTAATGCGACACCTCTTAGATATCGAAGACGAGTTGTCCACGTGGTTGGACACACATGGCCATCCTACCTTTCGTGCCAAACAGTTGCGGCAGTGGTTGTTCGAGAAGCGAGCCGTCACGTTCGATGATATGACCAATCTGTCGAAGTCGCTCCGAACTGAACTGGCGGACGAGTTTCAGATTTGGACCGCTCAAATCTCCAAACATCTGGAAGCCGGTGATGGAACGGAGAAGTTGCTGCTGGAGCTCGCGGACGGCGGAAAGATCGAATGCGTTTTGTTGCGAGATGAATCTCGACGGTCGATTTGCATTAGCTCGCAAGTCGGTTGCGCGATGGGTTGCGTGTTTTGTGCGAGTGGCTTGGATGGAGTCGACCGTAACCTGACGACCGGCGAGTTTGTCGAACAGATGCTGCGACTCGCTCGATTGCTGCCCGTCGAAGAACGACTTAGCCATATCGTGGTGATGGGCATGGGAGAGCCGCTGGCAAATCTCGATCGTTTGCTCCCGGCACTCGAGATCGCTAGCAGCCCCACGGGGCTTGGAATCAGTCCGCGACGAATCACGATCTCGACGGTTGGATTGCCACCCGCGATGCGGCGACTGACGAAAGAATGTTCACGATACAACCTTGCTGTTTCGCTGCACGCACCGAACGACGAGTTGCGAAATCAACTAGTTCCGGTGAATCGCAATACAGGACTGAAGGACATCCTGGCCGAAGCGGACAACTACTTTGAAGCCTCGGGACGCCGGTTGACGTTCGAGTACGTCTTGCTTGGTGGTTTGAACGATCAGCCCGAACATGCACAGCAGCTTGGATCGCTGCTTCGCGGACGACCGGCTTTGTTGAATGTTATCCCCTACAATCCAGTCGCTGGCCTTCCTTACAAGACACCTTCGATGGCGGCGCAGCGCCAGTTTCGTGAGACACTTGAAAAGGCCGGCTTGAATATCCAGTTCCGGCAACGCAAAGGCGACGAGATCAACGCAGCCTGTGGCCAATTGCGACGATCGACGCCAAATGTCGTCTCGATTAAGGCCTAGCGGCAGAGGAACTTTCGATTGCTGGCGGTGTTTCGTATCATTGCGTAGTACCGAATTCTGACCTTGAGAGGACACCGGTCGCTCCGTGTCGGTTAGCGAATCATCGATCCACAAGTACGAGTTGCTCGACCCTGATGTGCGGCTGATGCTACAGGTGCGCGATGACGACGCTGCAGCCTTCGAAGAGTTGGTGTTGCGGTATCAGAACCGTGTCGTTGGCATCATGACGCATCTGACTCGTAAACGCGAACAAGCCGAGGATCTGGCACAGGAAGTATTTCTGCGAGTATATCGGGCCCGAAAGCGTTACACGCCGGACGCCAAGTTTTCGACGTGGTTGTTCACGATCGCTAACAACATTGCACTCAACGCCAAACGATCTTCGGCTCGACGCCGGGAAGTCAATATCGGCTCGAACGCAAGCAACGATGACAGCCCGCCGGCGCTGGATCAGATGGCGCTCGAAGCCAGCGGGTTGATGCCGACGCGCCAGCTGGACAAGGCCGAACGCGCCGAAATGGTGCGGCTGGCAATCGAAGCGTTGCCCGAACGTCAGCGTGTGGCGTTGCTGTTGTCCAAGTTCGAGAATATGAGCTACATCGAGATCGCCGCGACGATGGAGATGACCGTGCAAGCGACCAAGTCGCTGCTCTCGCGAGCGAGGGAGAACCTGCGTGTAATCTTGGAACCGTACATGCAAGATGGAGCAAGTCCGGCAGAGGCTGCGGATTGATGAGCGAACCGAATAAGCAACACGATACGAAGATCGATGAGGAACTCGTCGCGTACCTCGACGGCGAGTTGGATGTCGAAGCAGCCAGCCGTTTCGACGCTCGTTTGGCAAGTGATGCGGCGTTGCGAGAGAAACTTAAACAGCACCAGCAAACTTGGGACTTGCTGGACGAGTTGCCTCGCGCCGATGTTGGTGATCGATTTACACAAACAACCGTCGAGATGGTCGCTGTGTCTGTGGCGGGTCAAGTGGAGGATGCAGGCCGCCAGGTTGCACGCCGCGCACAGTTCAGCTGGTTGTTCGGTGGTGCGGTCGCGTTAGTCGCTGCTGCGGCTGGCTATGGACTAATCACTTCAATCACGACTGCATCGAACCAGCAGTTGGTAAAAGATCTTCGTGTACTCGAGAACTTGGACGAGTATCGAGCTGTCGAGGACATCGAGTTTTTGCGAGCGTTGGAGCGAGAAGGCTTGTTCACCTCGGAGGTGGTCGATGGGCTGTAAGCATTGCGTAACAAACAGCTTTGGTGTTTCATGCCGTGAGCCGACGGCGCTAGCCGCGGGCCCTGCGTCCGAAGACCTACAGCAACAAGGGCCCGACGCTAACGCGTTCGGGTCACGTTGCCGAAGTTGTTCGCCTCGAACTCCAAAACAACGAACCACCATGGCTTGGGCATTCTTGACACTCGTTCTCACAGCGACGACTGTCTGCGCAGCCGATGATGCCTTCGAGCAGCAGCGCCAGCGATTGGCGAACATGTCTGCGACTGACAAGCAGGCCTTGAGCCAACGATTGGAACGCTTCGAACGGCTCCCGACTTCCGAACAAGAGAAGCTTCGACAACTCGACACCGCCATCGCCGATGATCCGCAAGGCGAGCAACTGCGTCTCGTCATGCAACGTTACGGCGAATGGCTGCGAGCGCTCCCGTCCAGCCAACGGCTCGAAATCCTCAGCTTGCCGACGACCGAACGAGTTGAGCGAGTAAGACTGCTGCTTGCCGAGCAAGAAAGACAGCGATTTCAGGAGTTGTTCGGATCAAAGTTGCAACTCAGTGATCAGGCGGTGTTGCACCAGTGGGTCCAGGCGCTTTTCGAGCGTGAAAAGGCTTCGATACTGAGTCGTCTCACCCCGTTAGATCGTCAGCGATTGTTCCGCGTTGAAGACCCCATGCAACGCCAATCGATGATGGTCATGATGCTGTATCGTTGGAACTCTGACGGGCTCAAATTCTTCGAGCTGTTGAAGCCAACGGACGAAGACATGAAACAACTCGCGATGCAGTTGTCGCCTCTAGCTCGCGATACGCTCGCGGCGGCTCGCGATGACAAAGAACGATCGCAATTGATTCAGACATGGACTCGCGCGGCGATTGAGAGCCGAATTCGCCCACCGGCTACGAAAGATGAGATTGAGAGGTTTCTCGACCAGCACGTCACCGACGAGCAACGAGCGTATTTAGAGAGCTTGCCGCGCGAACGAATGCGGATGGAGTTGCAGCGGCTTTACTCGCAATACCGCTTTAACGAGCGCCCGAGACCGGGAATGCGGAAGGGGCCAATGAAAAACGATTAGCCGCTTCATGGACTTAATTGTTTAACGCCGACACACTACATAAACTCCTGGTGGGTCGGTTTGATGACAATATCCGAGACGTGGGCTCGCGGCGGCAGAGCGGCGATGGCGACGATGACATTGCCGAAATCTTCCGGTTGTAAAATTGCTGCCTTGTGTTCGTCGCTGACCGGCTTCGGGCGATTGTCGAGGATCGGCGTGTTGACTTCGCCCGGGTAAACGGACGTGACGCGAATCCCTTCCGGGCCAAGCTCGTTGGCCACGGCAGTGCTGAGTGCGGCCATGGCGAACTTGGACGCTGCATAGGCAACGCCGCCCAGCGCCGATGCGCGAAGGCCGGCGATCGACGAGACGTTAATGATCAGCCCATCTCGCCGCTCTCGCATCTGTGGAAGAACTGCGTGCATGCAGTTGTAGGCGCCTGTTGCGTTGATCCGCATGACCTGATCCCATTGGTCGGGAGTCATCTCGGTCATTTTGCGAGTCTTGATATTGATGCCTGCGGAGTTTACGAGGATGTCGATGCGACCGAGTTGCTGCGTCGCCCAGTCCACCAATTTCTGAACACCTTCGCGATCCCCGGCATCGGCCGCGTGAAAGAGCAGCGGCGTTTTGGTGCCAGCCGTTTCGGATGCCTGTCGTAGGATCTCCTCACGTCGACCGCTAATTACGACCCGGCAGCCCGCATTGGCAAATGCCTTTGCAATTCCATAACCAATACCCGTGCCGCCGCCGACGACTAATGCTGTCTTGCCTTCGAGATTCATGTTTAGGGGTTGGGGGATTAGAGGATAGGGATTTGAAATGAGGGACTAGTGCTGCGTTTCAGCTTGATTTTAGGATTAGCCGTATTGGCGTTAGCCACGGTTCCCTCGTAACAACCGGGGCTAACGCCCAAACGGCTAATGTCTACATCCGTAATTCTTAGCAGTCACAAAGCACTAGGGATCATTTGTACGATACGAGCGTGTGATCGCAAGTAGGTGACTGGGAAGGACGGTTGCAGATTGAACATTCACGGCGAATAATGAGGCGTCATCGGGCGGCTAAGCATCGGCCAAACAATTACTGTCGCAAAACTCTTGTGGGATAGGCTTCCAGCCTGTCAATTCAGTCATGACAGGCTGGAAGCCTATCCCACTTATTGTTTGGGCGGTGCTAATCCCTAATCCCTATCTGCTAATCCCTAATCCCCACTTCCCTTCATGGCGACCAAGTCTGCCCAAATTGATTCGACCGTCGAGATCGTCACTCCCGAGAACATCGCCTTCCATTATCAAGTGGCGGGACCGTTTCGGCGGTTGCCAGCGTTTATTCTTGATCTGTTGATCAGATCCGGGGTATTCACGCTGTTCATGATTATCCTTGGGTTGGCGGGTGCGCTGACGAACCTCAGCGGCATTATGGGTGCCGGCATGATGATCGTCTGGTTCTTGCTGGACTGGTTCTATGGGGGCATCTTCGAAACGTGGATGAACGGCCAGACACCTGGGAAGTGGGTGCTGGGCATTCGAGTGTTGAGCGTCGACGGCCAACCCATCAACGGCATTCAGGCCATCATGCGAAACATTCTCCGCACGCTGGACATGATGCCTGTCGGCACCTGCATGCTCGGGCTAGTCGCGATGACCTTAAATCAACGCTTTCAACGAATTGGCGATATCGTTTGTGGGACGAACGTGGTCGTCGAGGAACGCAAATGGCTGACCGGTGTGGCCAAGATGGACGACGCACGCGTGGCTCAACTTGCGAACTACATCCCGGCGGATTATCGAGTGAGTCGAACTCTCGCCAAAACCCTGGCGGCTTATGTCGATCGACGCCGATTCTTTTCGATTCCGCGCCGTCGCGAAGTCTCACGACATTTGGCCGAGCCATTGCTCGTACAGTTTGGCTTTCCTTTGGATACAAGTTACGACTTGCTTTTGTGTGCGTTGTATTACCGCACGTTTGTGGCCGATCGCAGTGACGACGAGCGAATCACAACGGAGATCAACACATCGCCCTTCAGCCCGACGACGCCAACCAACGTCGCGGCGCAAGCGTCGGCAAACCCGTTCGACATCGTTCAGCCTCAATCCGGGAAGTGATTCATGAAAGTTGCTGATCTTCTCGAACAACGTCGCAAGAACTGGCAAGAGTTGGAGAAACTGTGCGAACAGACGCAAACTCGCCGCAAGAAGAACATGCCTCCGGCAATGTTGTCACGGTTCGCGTCGTTGTACCGAGCAGCATGTGCTGACCTCGCGTTGGCAGACTCGTATCAGTTGCCTCCCAACACGGTTGCCTATCTACATCGACTGGTCGGTCGAGCCCACAATCAACTCTACCGCAGTCGCGACTTCAACTATCAGGCCTGGGGACAGATGCTGTTGGTCGATGCGCCGCGCCGGATCTTCAGTGATCGGTGTGTGCAAGCCTCTTTCGTTGTCTTCTGGGGGATTTTCATCCTTTCGGCGTTCATTGCCTATTCGAATGGCATGTGGCCCAGTTACGCCGAGGACATTCTCGGCGACAACATGATCGAACAGTTGGAGACAAGCTTCGCCGACCCGATCAACGGTCGGAATCCTCAAGCAAATTTCCAGATGGCGGGGTTCTATATTCAGCACAATACGAGTATCGGGCTGAAGTGTTTTGCGGGCGGCATCCTGGTTATTCCTGGATTGTTTGTCACCGTGTTTAACGCGGCGTTTCTCGGCGCATCGTTCGGCTACATGGCTCGGCCAGATATTCCGGAAGGCCAGAACTTTTTCCATTTTGTAACAGCACACGGGCCATTCGAGTTGACCGCGATCGTGCTGTCCGCCGGAGCCGGCTTGCGAATCGGGATCTCGTGGCTCTCGACGGGTGGCCTGACTCGCGAGTCTTCGCTGCGCAAGACTGCGGAAGAAGCCATGCCGATTATGGGTGCCGCGATCGGATTGTTTTTCCTGGCCGCGTTGATCGAAGGGTTTCTGTCGCCGTCCAGTGCTCCGTATTGGGTGAAGGCCGTTGTCGCGATGCTCTCCAGCGGCTTGCTCATGTTCTATTTCGTAGTCCTCGGATTCCCACGTCGCGGCGACGTCTTTTGACATTCTTCCCTCCTCCTTCAACCTTCATCCTTTCCCAACATGCAACTCGACAGCACTCGCATTTCGATCCGCGAACGCAACCTGCTCGACACGTTCGATCTGGCATTGCATGTGCTGCGAGAATACTTCAAGCCTTTACTGATCACATTCTTCGTGGCGGTGATTCCGCTGATGGTGATCAACGATCTGCTGATCGGCTGGATTCTGGACGTCGAGTATCGGGACACTTTCTTTTATCTCGAAGAAGCCGGGTCGATCTGGCGATTCTGGTGGGACATGACTTGCCTGGTCTTTATCGAGGCACCGCTCGCTTCGATCTTCATGACATCGTTTCTTGGGCAAGCGGTCTTCGTTGCGCAACCTTCGTATCGCGACGTGTTCCGCGACGTGGGAAGAATGTGGGGACGAGTGGTTTGGTGCCAGTTGCTGGTGCGAGGGATCTTGCCGGCCTGTCTCGTATTCCTGCTTGTCGATCGCTACGACGAATTCAACCCGACCGTCGAGATACTGCTGCTTGGTTCGTTGACATTAGTCATCGCCTTCGTCCGCTCGATTCGTCCTTTTAACAACGAGATTGTATTGCTCGAACGAAACCCGCTGACCTCGCGCAATCCTTCGGCAATCACAATCGGCAAACGGTCGAAGGATCTTCATGGCCCAAGCGGTGGAGATTTGTTTGCCCGGTGGTTGGCCACCGCCATACTTGGGATGCTGCTGACCGTATGTGTCTTTGGAACATTTCTGTTCTGTAGTGGCGTCTTCCTGAACGACTGGCAACCCGGTCCGACGATGCTGCGCTATGTCTATCCGTTGGCGATGTGGGTGGTGGCTGGCTACCTTGCCGTCGTTCGCTTCCTGAGTTACCTCGACCTCCGTATCCGCCATGAGGGCTGGGAAGTCGAGTTGCGATTGCGCGCCGAAGCCGCGCGACAGGCGGCGAAGCTGATATGAACGATTGCGTAGGACAACTCCTCAGCAATACCTATCGCCCCGAAGAGGGCGCTATGCGCAGAGTATGTGCGAGGTCGGAGCCCCGCGCTCAGCGCGCTCGCGGTCAGAACAATCCTCGACGGCAATTGAATTGGGCTGTTTGCATTGCGACGCTTGTGCTCTTCTTTGCCTCGTCGACGTTCGCCCAAGAGCTTTCCGACACGCAGGCTGTCGAAGCTGGTCGCGAAGCGCTTGATGGTGCCGTTAATTTCCCCTGGTACGATTCGGAATCTGACGGCATCCAGCGGCTGAACGTCGAACCGCCTGGGGACTTGAAGAATCGCAGCTCCAAATGGGAAAAGACGATTAAGGCAAAGAAAGCTCGTACGCCCTGGTCGATGCCCGATTGGCTCTGGACGATATTGGAGGTGCTTGGCTGGACACTGTTGGTCATGGCGTTGGTTGCCGTCGGATATTTTCTGGTCCGTGCTTTCCTTGTCGCCGAAACGGGACATGCCACAGGCGAGGCTTTTACAGAAGGGGCCATGGGGCCGGGCGACATTGACCGTGTCGAGAGCCTGCCTTTTCAGTTGAAGGCACCGCAATCTGATTTACTCTCGGAAGCCCGTCGACATTACGAGGCAGGCAACTACAAAGATGCGATCGTCTACCTCTACAGTTATCAACTTGTTGAGTTAGACAAACATCAGTTGATTCGGTTGACGAAGGGAAAGACGAATCGTCAGTACTTGCGTGAAGTCCGTCGACGTAGTGACTTGTCCGCGTTACTCAGCGGCACGATGTACGCGTTCGAAGACGTCTTCTTCGGCAACCACCCGCTCGATCGCAGTCGTTTTGAAGCCTGCTGGAGCGGACTCGATGCGTTCCATCGCAGTTTGGAGCAAGCGACCGCATGATCGACTTGCACAACAACACACAGCCGCTCGAATGTGGAAACTTCCGGATTCTTCGGAGACGTCGGGAGTTTGTATGCGGAGTTGCCTCGCTGACGCTGCTCTACGTATGTATTGGATGCGCGCCGACGGACATCGCGAGCACTTATGGCGAACGCCGTGGTTCCGAAGGTGGACCCAGCGTCAATGGAACAGCCGTCTTGGCAGGCATGTTTGAAGAAGCGGGCCATCGTGTCTCCAGTTGGTCGCGGCTTTCGCCGAAGTTGGAAGAATGCCAGACGATCGTGTGGTTTCCTGACGACTTTGCACCTCCGACGGTCGAGCAACGAGACTTCTTGGAGTGGTGGCTCTACAACGAGACGGGCCGAACGGTCGTCTATGTAGGACGTGACTTCGATGCGACGCCAGCCTACTGGCGTCAAATCCTCCCGATTGCGCCACCAGAGCAGAAGATGGAAGTCATGCGGCGCGAAGCCACAGCGCGAGCGTCGCACGACGCCGCGCGAAATTACATGCCCGACGCGGACCTTGCCGAATGGTTCTCGGTTTATCGAGACGAGCCGTATCGCAAGGTCGAGTCGTTGAAAGGTCCTTGGAGTGAAAACGTCGCAGCCGCGAAGACCGAGATCGAGTTGGCGGGGCGACTCGAGTTGCCTAGCGAGAAAGATATCGACGCGTGGGTAGATCGCGATGACAATTATTGGGACGATCGTCCTACGTTTACGCCGCTGCTCGAATCCGAGAACGATGCGATCGTTTATCAGATCAACTACGACGAGTGGAACGACAGCAAGATCATTGTTGTCAACAACGGTTCGTTTTTGTTGAACCTACCACTTGTGAATCACGAACACCGCAAGCTGGCTGGGCATTTGGTGTCCGCTTGTGGACCTGGCCGCGTCGTCTTTCTGGAGAGCGGCGCAGGAGGGCCAACCGTCTACGACGAGGAACCCGGCACGAAGATTCCGACAGGATTCGAAGTCTTCACGGTGTGGCCGCTCGGATTCATCGTGATGCATTTAACAGTGCTGGGGATTCTGTGCTGCATCGCGATCTATCCGATCTTCGGTAGACCAAAAACAGCAATCGGTTCTGCGTTGTCGCGAATCGCTTCTGCATCGGATGCCACAGATTCGGAAGATGCTGCAACGATTGTCCGCGCTGACTTTGGCAAACATATTGACGCGCTTGGCGAATTGCTGGAACTGACGGAAGATCGGCAATACGCTCGCGACCGAGTATCCTATTACCACGAACATGTTATCCGCGACTCCGGTGCCAGCCATCGGAAACCCAGTCAGCGGAGCACGAAATAGTCGAGGAGTTTTATGAGTACGACACCGCCCGGACCTGAATCTCAACCAACGGCTGCCAGCGACACGATCGAGTTCGCTTGCTCCGCTTGTGGCCGCATGCTCAAAGTGCCGAAGCAGGCCGCTGGACGCCAAGCCAAATGCCCGCAGTGCGCCATGGTCCAAATTGTGCCTGGAGGCGGCAATCACTCGGCGACATCACCGCAATCCATGGATTCCTACGGGGCGGCGTCAACCGCTGCACAAGCTCCACCTGTGGCTGGCAACGCCAATCCTGCTCCGCCAGTGCAAACTCCGAGCCCCAGGCCGTCGAGTGTTCCCGTTGCATCGCCATTCCCTGTTGCCGCGCCCGTGCGCCCCACTCAGTCGGCTGCGTTCTCGTTGCGTGAATCGTTGACAGGAACTCACGAAGGTCGCGAGACTCCGACGAAGCAACTGTTCGACAGAGTGACGGACGAGATTGCCAAAATCTATGTCGGGCAAGACGAGTTAGTACTGGGTGCTTTGGTGGCGTTGTTTTCGAGCGGTCACGTGCTGATCGAAAGCGTTCCCGGCTTAGGCAAGACGCTGTTCGTTCGAACGCTCGGAAAAGTATTGGGCTGTAAGTTCGGTCGCATTCAGTTCACGGCGGACTTAATGCCGTCGGACATCACCGGCGCTCCGATCTTCGACATGAAGAATCAAGATTTCCGATTCCGTCCCGGCCCGGTATTTACTCAATTCCTGCTGGCCGACGAAATCAATCGGTCGCCCGCCAAGACGCATGCAGCGCTCTTAGAGATCATGCAGGAGTATCGCGTTACGATCGATGGCGAGGCGCACACACTGGACCGACCGTTCCTTGTTCTCGCAACACAGAACCCAATCGAGTCGGAAGGCACGTACAATCTTCCCGAGGCACAACTTGATCGATTCATGTTCAAACTGCTGGCGGATTATCCGCAGGAGCAAGAAGAAGCCGATATCTTGCGGCTGCACAGCCAGCAAGTCGACATCAACAAGCGTTTGGAGGAAGAACTCCAGACAATCACTTCGCCCGCCGAGATCATGCGTATCACGCGCGAGAACGGTCAAGTGCGTGTCGACGACAAGCTGGTCGACTATATCAACAAGCTCGTTCGACTAACGCGTCAGTGGCCGCAATTCCACATGGGGGCCTCGCCGCGAGCCGGTTTGGCGCTGATGCAAGGAGCGCGAACTCTGGCGGCGTTTAATGGACGAGACTATGCGGTGCCCGATGACGTCGTGCAAATTGTGATCCCAGCATTGCGGCACCGCGTGATCCTCACGGCGGAAGCCGAGGTTGAAGGTCACGAAGTCGACTCGCTGCTGGCCGACTTGGTTCGCTCCGTCGAAGTACCTCGGATCTAAGCCAGTGCGCAAAGGGGTCGGGAGTCTTTTTCGGCCAAGCACATTCAAATTGAAAAACACTTCACCGAAAAAGACTCCCGACCCCATATCACAAACATGAACGATTATCTCGAAACCGCCGAAGAGGGCTTTCAGCTGCTACGCACGCTGCCGTGGCTGACGCTCCTCACGATCTTCGCCCCGCTGGTCGCGTTGGCGGCTTGGCGGCGGATCTATCCGCACATTCCGCTCGTGTTGATGATGATCGGTCCGTGTCTGTTGACGTTCGCGTTGTTGATCTGGGAAGACTTGTTCTTGGTTGTGGCGATTGCGGATGCAGTAGTTGTACTGATCGCCGTTGGCGACTATTGGACCCTGCCGCGAGCAGATGCCTTCTCCGCGGAACGAACGGCGACGCGCGTGGCTTCGATCAATATGCCGCATCAAGTCAAACTGCTGATCAATAATCACTCCAAGCGACCGTTCTTCGTTTCTGTTCGCGATGACATTCCCGACGAGTTTATCGCCGAGCCGGAAGAGTTCTCGACGCGGATGGAGCCACGCAGCCGAGTCACGATGCATTACGAGTTTCGGTCGCGGCGTCGTGGTGCGTTCACGTTGACACAAGTGTATTTGAGGACTCGCAGCTTTCTTGGGCTCTGGCGACGGTTCTTGAACTATCCGGTCGAGACCGTCATTCACGTCTATCCCGACATGAAGCAGATGTCGGAGTACGCGATCCTCGCTCGCACAAACCGCTTGAGCTTGATGGGCGTTCGCCGCACTCGAAAGATCGGCCAGGACAACGAATTCGAGCGGCTACGCGATTACACGCTGGACGACAACTACAAACACATCGACTGGCGCACGACTGCCCGGCGAAACAAGCTGACGGTAAAAGACTTCCAAACGAACCAAAGCCAGCGGATTATTTTCTTGTTGGACTGCGGGCGGATGATGACGAACAACTCATCGGGGCTCAGCCTGCTGGATCATTCGCTGAATGCGATGCTGATGCTCAGCTTTGTGGCGCTGCGGCAGGGCGATTCGGTAGGGCTGGTGGCGTTCTCCGACCAGATTCACACATTCGTGCCGCCACGTAGTGGCATGGCTCAGATGAATCGACTGCTGCACGCGGGCTTTGATCGCTTTCCACGTCTCGTCGAATCGCGTTACGACGAGGCGTTTGTGTATCTCGATACGCATTGCAAGAAGCGATCGCTGGTCGTGCTGATGACGAACTTGATCGACGAAGTCAATTCGCATCAAGTTCATCGTTACCTGACGAATTTGGTCGGAAGGCATTTGCCCCTGGGCGTGTTGCTGCGAGACCACAGCCTGTTCGATGCTGCGGAAGCCGTCGATCCGCGTCTTCCGGCCACGGATCGGATGCTGTTCCGAGCCGCTGCTGCTGCCGAGATTCTGACTTGGCGGCATCAAGTCCTGACCGATCTGACGCATCGGGGCGTGCTATCGCTGGACGTTTTTCCTGAGGATATGGCTGCTCCCTTGGTCAATCAGTATCTCGATATCAAGGCACGGCATCTCCTATAGGCGAGCGGCAGAAAGGATATTGCGTAGCGTAGGACGGACGCCTCGTCCGTCCGTGAGATATGGACGGACGAGGCGTCCGTCCTACCGCTAAGTCAGCAACTGCCGCGCGCCATCGCCAGCGACAGAGGACTCGACGCCCGCAAAACCGGCATAACCGGAGTGAAATGGGCTCGCCGATATCGGACTTAAAGTTTGACCCATTTGCAAATTGCAATGATAATCGAACTTGAGTCTACATTGCCGGAACTCGTTATTCGGTGGCACTTTGAGTGTGCCACGAGGGCGGTTCTTATCTATCGCACGTTGGATCCTCGATGCGTTTGCCGAACTGGTCCCGAAATCTGTTAGATCGTCGCCGACGTAATCGCGAGAGATCTGCGCGGCAGGAGTTGTTTGCGCCGGTTCGGCTATCGCTTCGTAAGCTCGAAGAGCGGCGAGTTCTTGATGTTTCGGCTGCGTTCATGACCGGGACCGGAATCTTGGAGTTGGACATTACCAACACCAGCGACGTCGCGACGCTGCAAGATTCCGGTGGCAATGTCTCGATTCGCGACTCGGCAAACAATGTGGTTGACATCAACGGCCCCGGTGCCCCACCAATTGCGTGGACGGACGTAAAACGAATCGTCGTGAAAGGCGATGGGGCAGCGGAGCAGAAAGTTGTGTTTGATACACCGCCACTCTTGTTGGCAGAGGGGCTTGCGGTCGACAGTGAGATAGAGGTGTCGGTTTTGACGTCTTCCATCACCAGCGGGGCAAGCATCACGTTGGGAAGCGACGTCATCCTCGAAAACGATATTACGCTCGTCGGGACCAATCTGACTTTTGGCGGTTCGATCGACAGCCAACTGAACGCACTCCAAAACCTGACACTCAACGCTGGCGTTGGGTCGATCACCTTTAACGGGGACATTGGTTCCAACCTCAATCTCGCGTCGCTTGGCACTCTCGATATTCAGCGAGCTGACAGTGGCGTGACATTTGGCGACAGTGCGGTCGTTCGCAGTATTAAGACAGAGCGGCCGATAACGATTGGTTCTACCGAAATAATTGGAGGTGTCGGCGTCGTTTTCGACGGTGGTGCGAGTGGGACTGAGATCACAACCACGAACGACAAGGTGACCATCAACGGAGCCACGGTTTTGCGGAGCGATCTATCGATCAACACGGGTAGCAAGGGCGGCGACATCCTTTTTACCGATGCCGCTTCGATTGACAGCGAATCGGGCGAAACCAACGACCTAGGCCTCGACGCGGGCGAAGGCTCGGTGTATTTCAACCGCGACATTGGCAACAACGAAGCAATCGGCAAGCTGACGATCACGCGAGCGGTCGGTGGCGTCACAGTTGGCGATGCGTCGGCGGTGACGAAGGTTCTTGCTTTAAATGGAATCGACATCGGCGTTGGCATCAATGCGATTGGCGGTTCGGGAATCGTGTTGAACGGTGGAACAAGCACTCTGACGCTGGAAACCAACAACGCAAATATCCGGTTGAACGGACCGACGACACTGGCGTCGAGCGTCCTGTTCGATACCGGAGCTGGTGTCGGCAATGTGACGTTGACCAACGATACGCCAGTTAATAGTGCTGCAGGCGAATTCAATGATCTTACTTTCGACGCTGGTGCCGGAAGTGTCTTCATTAACGAAGACTTGGGGCGCACAACTCGACTCGGCTCATTGCGCGTATTGACGGCAGGTGGTGGCGTTGTATTCGGGCAAGCCACGACGGAAGTCTCCGGTTCCGGCAGTACGGGCCCCGTCGAAGTTATCCACACCGATGGCCCTATCGACATCGGTGTCGGAGCAAACGCAATTGGCGGAGTCGGTATTGTGTTTCGCGGTACGGCAATCGCTCGAACAACGATTACGACCACCGGCGACAACGTTCGAGTCAATGGCGCGACGACACTGGGAGCCGATCTCACGGTAAGAACAGGCTCTGGAGATCTGACGTTTACAGCGAATTCGACGGTGGATAGTGCCGTCGGCACGACAAGCAGTTTAACGACAGACCTTGGCGATGGCGCATTGTTCTTCAATGCCGATATCGGCAGTGTGACGTCACTTAGGCAGTTGAAGGTCATGTCAGCGAATGCGGGCGTTACTTTTGGCGATACGACTCCCATGAACCTCGTCCGCGTGAGTCAGCCGATCGATATCGGTGTGGGGACGAACGTAATCGGCGGTTCGGGGATCACGTTAAACGGTGGTAACGGTGAACTGCTCTTTGAAACTTCCAACGACGACGTCCGGCTCAACGGAGCGATTCGTGCGCAGAGCAATATCGCGATCGATACCGGCGACGGTATTGGATCGATTACACTAACGAGCAGTACCACGATAGACAGTCATGATGGTCCGGGAGCAGCCACAACGATTGAACGGAATTCGGTTCGACTCGACGCAGGCGAAGGTGCGATCTCGATCAACGCGAATATTGGCGGTCAACAGGAGATCGGTTCCTTCACGATCGAGCGAGCGACTGGTGGAGTTGTCGTTGGTGGGGCAGACACAAGCGTCCTAGGCGGCGCGGGGCCTGTATCACAGATCGCAACAGACGGCCCGATCGATATCGGTTCAGCGGCATCGATCACTGGGGGAATTGCGTTAAACGGCGGTAGTGGTTCGCTGGCGATCCGTACTTCGTCTGACAACGTGGATCTGAATGGGCCGATTGAACTTCGGTCGAATGTCTCCATCGATACGGGACCTAACGGCGGGAATTTGACGCTGTCTGCGACTTCGACGCTCGATAGCCAGTCGGGTGAAGCGAACGACCTCTCGATTGCACTTGGCACCGGGAACGCGGTTCTGAATGCAGCCATTGGGATGCTAAATCCACTGGACGAACTTCGCATCGTCTCGGCCATGAACGTCACAGCGCATTCAGATATCCATGCGGCCCGTATCGTCCAGCAAGCGGGGTCTGGAACGACGACGTTTGCCAACGCGGTGAATACGACGGATGCTACGCTTTCGGGAATTGATCTGACTGGCACTAACTTTGTCTTTGACGGACCTGTGACGACCACTGGCAACGGTCGCGTCGCCATCATGCACTCGGGATTGCTGGACATTGCGCCGGCGGCCGACATGCGGTTGGCAGGTGCTTTTTCGGAGAGTGGAACTGGAGCGGTCGAACTCGCTGGAGACATTGTCACAACCGGAGACGCGATTCATTTCGGCAGCCCCGTCACGCTCACCGATGGTGCTGCAGTGGATGTCTTACTTGATACGACAGCGGTCGGAAATGTTGCCGGTGCCGCGATCACGTTCGATCGCTCGGTGAACGCTCAGAATGCAGGTGTGGAATCGTTGACGCTGAATGCCGGCACCTCCGGCAACGTCACTTTCAGCTCCGCAATTGGCGATGCGATGCGTCTCGACGAAGTTCGAGTTATCGAAGCGAATAATGTTTCGTTGGCTGGTCCCGTTCGAGTCGCGAATTTTGCGCAAGAAGCCGGTCGTGGCACGACGACTTTCAGTGGCACGGTCGATGCAAATAGTTCGATCGCCAAGGCGATTGACGTCAAGACAGCGAACGTATCGTTCCTAAACTCCGTCACGACAACCGGAGATGGCCGCGTTGCGTTGACGGTGACCGGCGTCCTCGATCTCTCTGCAGCGGCCGATATGAGCTTAAGCGGCTCGTTTCTTCAAGACGGTGGTGGGTCGGTACGAACCTCGGCGGACATCACGACCAGCAATGACGATATCACCTTCACGGATGATGTCGTTGTTCGCCAATCCATTCGCTTCGATACCGGAGCGGGTGCCGGCGGCCTTACGTTCGCGAGTAGTCTGAACGGCACCAACGATTGTCAGGAAGACCTCACGCTGGCTTTAGGCATGGGCGACGCGCTGTTCCAAGATGCGGTTGGCGGTCTTGTGGGGTTGGGCGATATCGTCGTCGAGAACGCGGCGGATGTTCAATTCGAAAGCAGCTTAGTTGCCAGTTCAATCGCGCAAACCGACGGCAGCGGTGAAACTCGCTTCGATGGTCCGGTCACGATTAAGACCGCGTTGGGCGTCGATCTGACAACGGCGTCGGTTACGATCAACAAAGCCTTCAGTTCGTCGACCGCTTCGGGACCAGTTCGTATCGTGGCATCGAACGATATCACGGTGAATGGTGTCGTGACCTCTGGAACTGCGGCGGTCAATTTGTCGGCCGACGACGACATTCTGTTTGGTGCCAGTGGAGCGATTACGACAACGAACGCTGGCGTGACGATTCGCGCCGATGCTGACGGATCGATGAATGGGTTCGGCGGCGCGGTGTTGATGACGGACGGTGCCTTCGTGAACGCGGGCAGCGGCGAGATCGACTTCAGTGCCGATGAGAATATCCAACTCGGTCGTCTCGTGACGACAACGCTGGTGCGATTGACTTCGACCAGTGGCGGGATCGTCGATGGTGGAGATTCTGGCGGAGCAGACATCGTTGCCGATCGACTAGCGCTGCGTTCCGTCGCGGGAGTGGGAACCGCGAACCCGATCGATACAACCGTCAACACAATCGCCGCTGAAAACAAACGAGCCGGAGGCGTTCGCGTCGAGAACACAAATGGCGGTACGCTGACGGTCGGAGTTGTCGATGGATTGTCCGGTATCAAGAACGGACCCATCGGAGCGCCTGAGAAATTAGTTGGCGAAGTCGAACTCATCCATGTGGGTGCGATCGATGTGAAGGCTGCCATTCTGAATGACGGCGGCAGCCATACGATCGTGCGAGCCGAGTTGCAGGGCGACTTGACAATCGATGCACCAATCCAGAACCGTGGTGGAAATGGTTGGATCTTCCTGTTCTCTGGCGAAGATCTGATTATCAATCACAGCTTGCCCGAGCCTCAGGCAGAGATCTCGGTCGAGAATGAAGGTGCGATCCGTGGTGAAGCTCAAGGTGATGTGATTATCGATAATACGCCGACCGACTATGTCATCGTTCGTACGCATTCCGAGCGGTTTCCCGTGACCGGGACACCACCGACTCTATCACCTAAGTTCCAAGACCCGACACGCTACCCTCCCGTCACCGACACCGCTTTTTACCAAGAACTCGAAGCTGAGCTTGAGACGATCCGGAATTCGGTTTCCGGCCAGGCGACCAACTTCGCACCGATCTTCGACATCGAACCGGTGGACCAAGGTGGCTCCGATATCGATTCCAACGGTCGTGCTATCGTTAAGATTACGATCGGCGACAACGTGCATCTCGAAACGAATTGGCATTTTACGATTGACTGGGGTGATGGGACGGTCGAGAGCTATTCCGTCCCGGGGAACCCACAAGCAAGTCGGGCGTTCTTGACCGCTGGCGGCGGAAACACAAATATCCAACCCGACCTGACAGCAACCGCTCGCATCGACAGCGGCGTGAGCGGTCAGCCCGGCGTCTACTACGTTCACCACAAATACTTAGAACCGATCGATCCAAACGATCCTTCGGCTTTAACACCGATTCTTGCCACGCTGCGATATGACGCTCGCGAGGAAGGCGAGCAGGCACTTGACCTGACGCGTCCTAGCGATGGTTCGACAATTTTCAATGGCATTCGATTCTTTAGGAACGGGACCGAACCGGTGCAAGCAACCGACGCCGATGTTCTGACTAGCCCCGGCGAAGGCACGACCACCTTCATTAAAATCGTCGAGAGCGTGATCATTCCCGTCGAGTCGCGGCAAGTGACGACCATCTTTACAGCAGCTACGACAAACGCCGTGACGACGACAACCGGACAATCGACTGACTTCGTGGCGTCTTCATTCGAGGCGGAAGTGTTCGAAGACTATCGATTATTTATGCGCGTCGTCGATGATGTTGCCGCTCGCGCGGAGCGAACACTCCCCACTGGGCCGAATTCAACGGCAGGTGAGAGTGACGATTTCCCATTGCCACTAGAATTGCTTAACGATCCGTTGAGTATCTTTCGAGAGCGAAAGTTCCCGAACGGTCATTACCGCATCTATCTGGAAGAACTCAGAACAGGGCGAATTCGCTTGATCCTGGATGTGCATATCTACGAAGGCCGCGTCGTTCCCGAAAACTTCCGTGACGGAGCCGCCGAGCGGCAGCCGGGTAGCGACGACAGTTCGCAATTGGAATCCGAGTCCGATTCCTTGATCGCGACGGCTGCGGCAGAAACTGTGGATGGCGAGCGATTGATAGTACGAACGCCGAAGAATGATCCCGAACCGGAACCTGAAGCTACTGACAACGCTGGTCTGTTTCGGCGTTCACGCTTACTGTTGCCAGTAGCGGCGACTGCATTACCCTGGCGGGCTCGAGTTCGGAAAGCATTACAATCGGAATCGCGAACGATCAGCCGGACGTCATTGCGACTCAGGCGGCATCGATGAATTGAGGTGGTCGATCAATTGCCGTAATCGCCCCAGGTTCCTGCGGTTGAACTGAAATACCAACCGCGGCTTATCGTCGAGTTCCGGTTCGTCCCGTTCCGCGCGCAATGCCTTCGTCTGACGGTACTGCCCTTTGGTGACGATACTTGAGAACTGAGCATTGACATCGGCAAGTTGCTCGTCGGAGAGTGCCTTGTTGAGTCGCAGCACCAACTCTTCGCGAGCGTATCTCATACTGTGGTATCTGCGATAGAAGTTCAGAACTTCGGCAACCGCTTCTTCGCACGAATCGGTTACTTTGTAGAGGTTGAGATCTTCTTCGGAAATCATGCCGCCTTGCAACAGCTGCTCGTTAATGAACGCATGCAGCGCTTTCCAATAAGTGCCTCCTGGAGCGTCTAGAAAGACGACAGGGACCATGTCATGCTTGCCGGTTTGAAGCAGCGTCAAGACTTCGAGGGCTTCGTCAATCGTTCCGAAGCCACCCGGCAGGCAAACAACTGCATCACACTCTTTGACAAACATCAGCTTTCGCGTGAAGAAGTACTTCATGTGAACCAGCTTCTGATCACCATTGATTACCGCATTGGCAGACTGCTCGAAGGGGAGCATGATGTTCAGGCCCATGGAATGTGCTCGCCCGGCACCTTCGTGTCCGGCTCCCATGATCCCGTCGCCGGCTCCCGTAATCACCATCCAATCCTGTGCGGCCAAAGCGCGACCAAGTTTGACGGCCTGCTGATAAGCGGGTGCATCGGGCTTGGTTCGCGCGGAGCCAAAGATCGTTACCTTCCGCCGGTGCCGATACGGCGCGAAGACTTTGAAGGCGTAACGCAATTCACGAAGTGTGCGACTCAGAATCTTCAAATCGCCGCGAGTTGAACCATCTTCGAGTAGTTTATCGGCATACTCTTTAATCGAGCCGATTAGGTCCGCCGTCCGCAAGGTTCGCGAAGCGGATCGACCTGCTGAGCGGTCGCCCTCACGCGATGGTTTTTTGTCGCTGCTGCTCATGATTCATGCCTCTATGCTCTGCTGAAACGTCGCCTTTAAACTATACGGCCCTCGTCCAATAGTGAGCCGAATGCTGTCCGCGCATAAAAAAACCCGGCGACAACCGGGTGGGTGGCTCTGCGTCAGCGCAGGCTACGCCGAAGGGCGTCGATAGTGCTGATAGGCCAGAATTACTTCGTAAAGATCCGTCGAAATCGTGACTTCGTCATCCGCAAAGTCTCGCAGCCAAGTGCGTTCGCTGCGTACGGCGTCCGCCAACAGCGGGAACACCTCACTTAAGGGCACGGTGACGTTCTCGCGCGTTGGAGTGGCAGCCTCTAAGGTTTGCGTTGCCTCATCATTTGGACCGTAGTAGATCCGCAGTCTTGGTTGACCCATACGAATTGACCTTCCTGTCGCATCATTGTTCATGTTGGGGGAACATCCATCGCCGCCTCTTGCGGCGCACCGACACCATCGCTACTCGTGCCTGTTTATCGGCGTACCGGCTGTAACGGTTTAACGAATCCTGCCGAGAAGTTTGGATTTCTTTTTTGTGTGCGTTCTGGTGATAAAGCTTGGCGTTCTGAACATGCCACCGGCGACCGTCTAGACCGCCTCTGATCCTTGACAATACGACGCAGAAGCGCTAGATTGCCGAGCTGTTAACCGCAAGTGAGATCAAACTTTGCGTCGCGAAAGTAGGATGTCGGCCCTCTAGCTGTATGACGAATCCACTGACCATCGATCTGGAAACGATAGCCAGCCGACTTGATGTCTCGGTGGATCGCGCGCGGGATACGCTAGCGTTGCTTGATGAAGGCAATACCGTTGCATTCATCACACGCTATCGCAAAGACCAGACGGGCGGTTTGGACGAAGACCAGATTCAGAACGTCCAACGCGAAGCCGCCCAATCGCGACAGCTGGCAGAACGCAAAGCTTCGGTGTTGAAGCTGATCGACGCTCAGGGAAAGTTGACCGCTGGTTTGCGAAAGCGGATCGACTCGGCGAAATCAATAAAGCGAGTCGAAGATCTTTACGCACCGTTCAAGTCCAACAAGCAGTCGCTCGCCTCGATCGCTCGTCAGCGAGGGCTTGGTCCGCTGGCGGAGGAGATCCTCGCCACCGATGGTTGCGACCTGGAGGTACGGGCGACGGCTTTCCTGTCACCAGAAAATGAATTGCATACAACGGCAGATGTACTGGCGGGCGTGAAGCACATCGTCGCAGAGGTGTTCAGTGAACGCACGGATGTTCGTGCCAAGCTGCGCGAGATTTTCTCACGCACAGGAAAGCTGATCTGCACCAAAAACGATGCAGCTGACGATCCCGAGCCGGTGTCGTCGGGCGGCGCGGATGCAGATGTTGCTGCCGCGACAGAAGATGAAACCAAGGAGCCCGTTGAGGCAACCGTCGCTGCCAAGCCGAAAGCGTCAGTACGACAGCGGAAACGAAATAAACTGGAGAACTCGCTCCGAGACTACTTTGACTACAGCGAGTCAATCGACAAGATTCGAGCGCATCGAATCTTGGCAATCAATCGCGGCGAGCGCGCCAAGATCTTGCGGGTACGGATCGAGGGCGATTTCGAGGCGCTGACCAATGCTGCTGCGGAGATACTTGTCGAGGCGACGCATCCCAGCGGCGACTTCCTGCGTGAGTGTGCGCGAGCATTCGCCGTGCGCTCAATCGTGCCCAGTCTTGAGCGCGAGATGCGCCGCGAGATGTCGGAGGCCGCCGAGTCGCATGCGGTTTCGGTATTCGCGAAGAATCTACGAAAGCTTTTTCTGCAGCGACCGGTTCACGGACGCCGTGTGTTGGCGATTGACCCTGGATTTAAGAGCGGTTGCAAACTAGCAGCGCTCGACGAGTTTGGTGCCGTTCTGCAACACCAGACGATCTACCTGATCGGTGACGAACTAAAACGTGAGTTTGCGCGTGCCAGAATCGTAGAGTTTGTCACGAATCACGATCTGTCCGTGATTGCAATTGGTAACGGTGCGGCGTGCCGCGATGCCGAGCAAATGGTGGCTGCGGCGATCGAAGGCGAGTTGCAAGGGCGACATGTCGAATATGTGATCGTTAATGAAGCTGGAGCTAGTGTCTATTCGACAAGTGCCATCGGTCGTGAAGAGTTGCCTGACCTCGACGCGACCATTCGAAGCGCCATCTCGATCGGACGACGTTTGCTTGATCCTCTTTCGGAGTTGGTCAAGATCAACCCCGCCAACATCGGCGTGGGAATGTATCAACACGATGTCAAAGCCAAGCATTTGCGTGAGTCGCTCGACGCCGTCATCGAATCGTGCGTGAATTTTGTTGGCGTGGATGTCAACACCGCAAGTCCGTCGCTGTTGAGTTACGTCTCCGGCCTCAATCAATTGACGGCGCGACGATTGTATGAATATCGTTTGCAGCACGGTCCCTTTCGCAATCGCAACGAGATCCGCGAAGTGCCGGGCATCGGCGAGTCGACTTTTATCCAAGCGGCTGGCTTTTTGAAGATAACCAACGGCGACAATCCTCTCGATGCGACTTGGATTCACCCAGAGAGCTATGACGTTGCGACACAGGTGTTGGAGCGATTGGGAAGCAGCATCGAGGAACTTGCCGGTATCGTCGCGTCCGAGGCATCTGCTCCATCGACGCTGTCGGGCGACCGCCTGTCCGACCTGAATCTTGCTGAGTTGTCGGCTGAGCTTGGTGTCGGCGAACTGTCCTTGCGAGACATCCTTGATTCGCTTGCCAGACCAGGTCGCGATCCACGGGAAGATCTGCCGGCACCTGCGTTCCGCTCAGGGATCATGAAGATCGACCACATCGAACCCGGTATGGAACTGACGGGAACGGTCTTGAACGTCGTCGACTTTGGTGCTTTTGTGGACATCGGGATCTCCGATACTTCGTTGATCCATATCAGCCGCCTGGCAGACCGTTACGTCCGTGATCCTCATGAGGTCGTCAGCATTGGTGATGTTTTGCAGGTGTGGGTCTTGGAAGTCGATCGCGAGAGACGACGCGTCGCTCTGACTGCAATACCACCGAATCGACGATCGAGCGAGCGGCGACACGCGAGGAGCGACCAAGCAGCCTCACCGAAGCGACAACCGCCGAGAAAGAAGACGGTCGCTCCAAAGCCAGCCACTCCGAAGACCGCGGCTCCCAAGACCGGTCCGCGACCTCCCAAATACAAGCAAGCCGCACGCCGAACGGCAATCGTCGCCCCGCGACCCGCCAAGCCAATCACGGAGCAAATGGTACAGGGGAAGGAGCCGATGCGAGCGTTCTCGGATTTGCTTCAGTACTATGAAGTCAAACAGCAGGATGATTCAACCGGAACTTCCGACAAATAAAGAGCATCATGGGTTTTGAAGAACGTCTAAATGAAGCGATTCGGCGGGGTAAGCAGCGCGGTACGGCTAAGCAAGCTGAAGCGGCCGCGCAGGCGATGAGTGATGACGAGTTGAAACGTCTTCACAATCAATATCGATTGCAGCTTTCCGAGCAAATCGAACAGTGCCTGCAAAAGTTGCCGCATCACTTTCCAGGGTTTACGTTCGAGACGATTTTTGGTGAACGGGGATGGGGTGCAGCTTGCCGTCGCGACGACATTCGCATCGAACCGGGTGGAAAACGCAACAACGACTACAGCCGACTCGAAATGACGATTCGCCCCTTTAGCTCGTACCACGTCGTCGAGTTAGCCGGTAAAGGCACGATCCGCAACAAAGAGTTGTTCAATCGCACGTACTTCGAAAAGATCGAAGAAGCCGACATTGCCAAGTTCAGTGAGTTGATTGACATCTGGGTACTTGAGTACGCCGAACTCTACTCATCAAAGTCATAGCCCACGCGACGAGCAACTCAGTTGCTCTTCAACTCATCCCATAACGCTTCGATCGACTCAGCACCGCTGACCGGCGATTGGCAGACAAAGTTCTCACAGACGAAGACCGTGGTAGCTCCGGCAACTGGCCACTTGCCGTTAAACAGCGGATCGAGGTGCGAAGACAAGTTTGCTTCCGCATTCGCTCTTGCAGCAATCACACGATTGGGAATCCAACGTCGCGCAAGTGAGTTCGCGGCTTGGGCTGTCTCTTCGTCGCTGGCACCAGTAATTACGATCTCTTTCATCGGCCCAAAGAACATGTCGGCGGCGATCAACATTTGCCCAGCGGCAGTCGGCGATTGACGCATCACGCCGACTGCGGATTCCAGTGCCGAACGAGCGGCTTCAAGATAATCGTTTCTCCCGGTGAGCTTGCCGAGTCGAATCAAGGCGGTTGCGGTCATCGCGTTGCCGCTAGGAACGCTGCTGTCGTGTATGTCTTTGTTGCGAGCGATTAACTGCTCGTGATCGTCAGCGGTAAAGAAGAAGCCTCCGGATGCTGTGTCCGAAAAGTGTGTAATCACAAGGTCCGCGAACTTCACAGCTTCGTCGATCCAACGTTCGTCAAAGCTCGCTTCGTACAAACTGACCAACGCGTTGATCAGATAAGAGTAATCGTCGAGGTACGCATCGAGCTTGGCTTCACCGTTGCGCCAAGAGTGCAAAAGTCGGCCATCGTCGCGGCGCATGTCATTCAAAATGAAGTCAGCCGCCGCACTCGCCGCAGCAAGGTATTTCGCTGCACATAGAATGGCCGAGGCCCGCGCCATCGAGTCGATCATCAAGGCGTTCCAACTGACGAGGATCTTATCATCCTTTCCCGGTCGAACTCGCTTGTCTCGAACCGCCAGCAGTGCCGCCCGACTTGCGGCCAATTCGACCTTTAGCTCGTTCAGATCCCAACCACGCAGCGATGCACACTGGGTGATCGTCTTGGGCAAGTTGAGAATGCTGTGGCCTTCGAAGTTGCCTGACTCCGTTACGTCGTAGACATAACAAAACCGATCTGCTTTCTCGTCACCAAGAATCTCCCGGATCTCATCGGGCGTCCAGACATAAAACTTCCCCTCCTCACCCTCACTATCGGCGTCCTCCGTGCTGTGGAAGCCGCCTCGTTCGTCGGTCATGTAGCCGAGAATGTAATCAAGCGTTTCACGCACCACTTCGGCGTAGGCTTCATCCTGTGTGATGAGATAGCCATCGAGGTAGGCTCCGGTCAGCAAAGCGTTGTCGTAAAGCATCTTCTCGAAGTGCGGGACCAGCCACCGTGCGTCGACCGAATACCGGGCGAAGCCGCCCGCGAGGTGATCGTAGATGCCCCCGCGAGCCATCTTGTCGAGACTGAGCTTGACCATGTCGAGTACACCAGCCCGTCGAGTCCGGAACCAAACTCGCATCAGCATCTGCAGGTCCATCGAGTGTGGAAATTTTGGGGCTTTACCAAAGCCACCGTTCGTGAAATCGAACACTTGCTCTAGTTTGGCGACCGCATGGCCGAGCAAATCCGGAGCGAGATCTCCGATGGCGTCTTCGGTCATGCCGACCTGTTGCAAATGTCGAGTCAACTCCCCCGCTTGCTCGATTGCCTGTTCGCGTCGATTCTGCCAGGCATCATCGACAGCGGCGATCACTTGGGAAAAACCGGGCGTCCCCATCCTCGCTTCCGGTGGCCAGTAGGTGCCACCGAAGAACGGCTGCAGGTCTGGCGTCAAGAACACCGACATTGGCCAACCACCGCGACCGGTGATCAGTTGGACCGCATTCATGTAGATCTGATCCAGGTCAGGCCGTTCTTCGCGATCGACTTTGATGTTAATGAACTTGTCGTTCAACGCCGCTGCGATCGACGCATTCTCGAAACTCTCATGCTCCATCACATGGCACCAGTGACACGCCGAATAACCAATCGAAAGAAAGATCGGTTTCTGTTCGGCCTTGGAGCGTACGAGTGCTTCCGGACCCCAGGGATACCAATCCACGGGATTGTTCGCGTGTTGAAGCAGGTAGGGGCTGGTTTCGTTAGCGAGTCGGTTCGGCATGGTCGATCGTGTTCCTCGACTCGTGATTCGGCACGGCCGTGCGACTACTTGTAACTCTCTGCGTCGCCGGGAAAATCTCCGTTACGGACGTCGTCGCGGAATCGCGTAACCGCGTCGGTAATGACGCCCTGCAAGTCGGCGTACTTGCGTGCGAAGCGTGGTACGTAGCCGTTCGTTAAGCCAAGCATGTCATTCACGACGAGGACTTGGCCATCGCACACGGCACCAGCTCCAATGCCGATCGTTGGCACTCGTAGCTTCTCCGTAATCTTTTTCGCGATGTTGGACGAAACGCACTCCAACAAGACGGAGAACGCGCCGGCTGCTTCGGCAGTCTCGGCATCGTTCAAAAGCCGCTCTTCATCGCGTTGGACTTTATAGCCGCCAAGTTGATGCACGGCTTGCGGGCTGAGCCCTACATGAGCCATCACCGGAATCCCGGCCGATACGAGGGCCGTGATGATCTCGGCTTGTGCGGCACCACACTCGAGCTTGACCGCCTGACATCGTGTTTCTTTGATAATCCGAGCGGCGTTTTCGATCGTCTTGTGAATGCCAAGGTGATATGTCGGGAACGGCATATCGACAACGATCAATGCCCGTTCGACTGCCCGCCCCACAATCTCGGCATGATAGATGATCTGGTCAAGCGTCACGGGCAGCGTGTTTTCGTGGCCTTGCACGACCATCGACATGCTATCGCCGACCAGGATCGTCTCCACTCCAGCCTCGTCGAGCAAGCGAGCCGTTGGGAAATCGTAGGCCGTGAGCATAGTGATCTTATGACCACGAGCTTTCATGGCCGATAGGTCTTTCACGGTAGTTCGCGGTGTGGCTGGCATCGAAGTCCCAAAAATTGTGCGTTGGACCATCGTCAAGGGTTACCGAACGCATTGTGACGGGGCGCTACTAGCCTGACAACGGGCCGTTTGCAGCGTTGCGGTACGTTTCCGCTGGCCTCGTCCGTTCAGGGACGCTATCCTGGAATTGGCCGGGAGGAAATACGAAGAAGGAAAATCACATGCGACATACTGGCGGAATCATTGCGTTGTTAACAGTCTTCGCAGCTAGCATCTTGGCGACCGGCAGCGGTTGGAGCCAAGAAGGACTGCCACGTGAAAACATAATGACGAAAGGCGTGGTGAAAGGCGTTCGGCCCGGAGTGCTCGCCGTCGTTACCGAACAGGGTGAGCAAATGCTCGTTAAAGTCCCTGATCGTCCGCAGGACGTGTCGTTCATCGCCTCGGCGAATCCAAGCTGGTTACGTCCTGGAATGCTCGTCAAGTTTAGGAATACGTTTGACGCAAAAGGCCGACCCGTAGCTACGGTACGACAGTTGGAAGTGATCTCGCTACGAGCTGAGACGCAAATCGGGCTGATACCTGACTCGAACCTGGCTGGAGGCGCCACGGGATTGTTTTCGAGCGAAGAGCCGACCAAGAAAAAGGCCGCTCCAGAAACGATGTCGTTCACGGTCGCTGGCACCCTGCGCGGTTACAAAGACGGCAACATTCTCGTTGCTGCCGGCAGCACGCCAGTACAAAGCCAGCTTGATGAGAAGGCAAGCATCTCGGTCGATGTTTCGGATTACTCGCTGGCCCGCGAGGGCGATACCGTGCAAGTCACGGGTTGGTACTATCTCGGGCAACGTGATCGCGTCTTTAGCAACCGGCTTTCCATATCGTCAACCCAAAAGTTGGGAATGGAAGAGGGAGCGGAGAAGAAGGCTCCTGTCAAAAAGGAAGCTCCCAAGACCGATGACGTCGAGAAAGCACTCGAAGATCTCTTCTCGAGTTAGTCCTCGACGCCAGAGCATTTCGCTCGCCGATACAGCCAGAAGGAAGTGCCAAGGCTAATCGCGCCGACGAGCGCCCCTACGGCGACCATGGCGTTCATAAGCCATTGATCTTCCTCGACGACGGTGACGGCGCTCAGAAGTGTTGTGGCACAAATCGCCACGACGCTAAAGGTGAGAAGCGGCCCCACCCAAAGGGCATTTGCGACGCGGTCAACTCGTTCACTCGCACTTCGCGGCGACGCGTACGGATTGAACGTTTTGTAGTCACTCTTGTTTGGCATGTTTCTCGAGCCAGGCCACGGACGCAGTTGCGATTCCTTCGTGGCCGCCTTCAAAGATTGTGACGCGTGCATGCTTCGCATGGCGCCGCAGGTGAATCGCTCGTCCGAACGATGCGTCTTCCGTCCGGTCGCTGGGACGCGGTGCATCCAGTCTGCCGTCGGGTCGACTTATCTGCTGAATCTCGTCTTCCGTGATCACAGGCGATCCGTCGGCCTTCGCAATCGTGTTGAATGCCTCTAGGGAATGCCGAACGGGAACCGAGCCCGTGTAACCGTCGTGGACTCCCGCCGAAATATCAAGCGGCACGCCGACTGCTTGATGCAGATACGTCAACGGCGATCGCGCGCGATACTGTTGGTCGACTGCGGCGCTGTCGCCCGGCTTGCCGCCACATACCTTTCGCATCATCTGTCCATAGCCATCGTCTTCCGCCGAGTGTTTGTGATACCACGCGGCTAAATCACTGATCCCAACCCAAGCACTTGCCGCGGCCCAGACGTGTGGATGACGACCGACCATCATCATCGTCATGTGTCCGCCGCCTGAATTGCCGGACAAGTAAACGCGACGAGGATCAATCGGATAGTTCTGCTTTGCCCATGCGACCGCGTCGAGGATGTCTTGCTGAGCTAGCTCGCTGCCACAGGCCTCGGGGTGATCGTTGCGTCCACGGAAATTCGGAAAGAGGCAAATCCAGCCCCGTTCGTTCGCGAGTCGCTCGAGTGGCTCATTACGTTGCTCCAGATCGCCGCTCCAACTGTGAAGCGAGACGAGCAGCGGTATGGGCTTTCCATCTGGATCGAAGTTGTCCGGCAGTAGCACGTAGCTGGGCTGTTTTGTCTGGTCGGCGGAACTTGTGACCGATATTTTCAGTCGCTCGCCTCCGTCGCAAATCGAGACCACGGTTGCGCAAAGCATAACGACGGCAAACAACGAACGTCTCGGTTCCATTTAGTCACTCCTCATCAACCATCAATCTCAGAATTCCTGCCACTCAATATACACGCAGGCAATCCCCAGTACGACGAACATGAACAACGCGCTGCTCCAGAGCGGCGCCCAAGGATCGAGATCGCGTTGGGATGCCGAAAGATTCTCTTCCGACGAACCTGTGGCCTGCGTTTCCTTGCCGGACATGAAATACTCGAAGGTCGTGCCAAGTTCTCCCGGTTTGGGGAAGATCGTATACAGTGGTAACAATCCGTAACGGTAGGCTCGCATCCAGATACCCAGCGACGGCGAATATCGATGCTGACGCGTGAAGTCGGGCAACTCGTAAGCGGTCACGCGGACGGCTTGATCCGCGATATACAACTGTCCGGATTCAGAAAACGTTGCGCACGAGATGCCGCCTTGTCCCGCAATCGGAGCGAGTGCGAGCGACTTCGCTTCGGCGTCGTACATCCACAAGTTGCCGTTGTGCAGCAAAACTGCGAACCATCGTCCGTCTGGCGAGGAATTGATAAAGCGGACTTGGTTTGGTCCTTCCGGGTTGATCGACATTTGCTCCTCGAAGGTGGCTGCATCGAGAGCTTGCACTCGGCCATCCTGTCGGCCTAACAGAATCGTCGATCCACCGATCGCCATGACCACCGGTTGACGCTCCTCGCCATCGAGTCGAGTTTCGGCAGACACCTCGTAGTTGCCTTGATCGTCGCGAGCAAGCAATGTCAGATGCCCTCGCGTATAGAGTGCCAGGGTGCCATTCGACCGGTTTAATGCCGCAGTCGACGGTGGAGTCAACACGGTCGCGTTGGTATCGGGCGGGCTAATGTTTTCGAACGGTCCAGCCGTTTGTAGCGGTAACTGAATTCCGAACAATTTGACCGGTCGCTTCTTCTCCAAGGGATCGCCTGTCAAACGAAACAAACCTACGCTTGAGACTAACAAGATTTCGCCATCGGACTCGCGAAACAAGGCCTGCGATCCAGTCGGCATCGAGTTTTCACTGCGAGGTTCCCAGTCGTCGCTTCGTGAGCCGACCGTTAACGCGCGATCTCGCATGCCGGGGCGTGGCGACGCAACGGGCGCCGAGATCAACCGCTCGTGCTTTTGGTCATAAATGGGACCGAGCGGTTGCATCATGTTTCGCAACTCAGGAGCCGCGATCAGAATGCCGCGCGATTGCTTTTGCTGCTGCGTCGTGAAGATCTCTCGCCACTCGCGGTTCGCCTCGTTCCAAACATGAGCGACGCCGAGTTCGTTTACGGCAATGAGCGAATCGTCCGCATCGAACACACGCGTGATCTGCGAACTGCTCCAAATCGTGTTCTCGAAAGTTATCTTCGCGAAGCCCACGAGGAAGCAAACACCCCAGAACAAGATCGTCAGCACGATGCACACGATCGGGCTTCTGTACACAACGCCAAAGAGCGCTGACACCGAGTAGTAAATCGCAAACACGAATAGATAGATCGGAATGCCTAGCAGTAGCTTCGGATCCCAAACGCCGAAGCGGACACCGAGAATCAACCACAATCCCGTTACGAGATAGCTTGCACAGATGCAGATAAACGCACACCCGCCGCAGAACTTTGCCAGGAACAACAGCCAACGCGAAATTGGTTTACTGAGCAGCAAGTGTAGCGAACCCGGATCGAACATCTGCGGCACAATCGGTGATGTAACAAGGATCGCGACAAGCACTCCGATAGCGCCAACGAACCACGTCATTACGAAGGAGGCTCCAGTTTGCAGCCACTCCTGCAACGTCGCACGGCGAAGTGGAATAGGGTCGAAGAACTCCCACCATCCATACTTCAGCTGGATCGAGGTCGGCGGGCTGCCGCGTACGAGTTCTGGGAAGGAAGCTTCCATCAGCAAGCGATTGAAGCGACCTACTTCAGAGGCGTCCAGCGTTTCGGGCCCCGTTTCTTTCAACTCACGCAATTCGTCCGATAACAGCGGCACTTTCGTAAATGATGTCTCGTCGTAGAAATCAGGCTGCTCGATAGCCTGGTTCAGAGACTTGCGAAAATCGTTGGCAACGCCCATGAACTCGAACGGCCCACGAGCATCCTCATCGATTCCGGGGAGTTTTACTTTGACAAGGCGTTCCTGCAACTTGTCGTCAAGCAACGTGAAGATCCGTCGTGATGGTGAAGGCTCGTCCTTCTTGCCATCGGTGCGGACTTTGTGCATCAATTGTTCCCAGCCACGCACGTCGTTGTCGCCAAGTCGCCAAGTGACAACCTCGTGGTAGCCGAGTGGAGCGAGGACGAGCAGCAATAGCGTGATCAACACCAACAGCAGCCACAACACGCGGGATGCAAGGGCTTCGCGGAAGGAGTCTTTAATAATGGCGAGATATTTGTTCACAGGGAGCCGGGGTTAGGAGTTGGGGATAAGCGGGGAAGTATCGTTCTCAGTGGCACCGGTAGCGAAACATTAGCTACTCTGCACAATCTCTGGAGTGTCCGCGAACAGTTTCAGGAATGTGTCTTCCAACGTGACACGTCGTCGGGAAAGGCCAACGATGCTGATGCCGCCGGCCCTCAAGTCATCGATGCACTGATCAACCGCCGTCTGATCGGGCAATTGCAGAACGACACGAATCGTTCCGTCGCGATGAGGCTGGCACGCCGCGATGTCTCGCGAGCCAAGCGATTGTCGGACGGATGCCTCGCTCGCCGCAACCACAAGTTCGAGTTCGACGCCTTCCGACTGGTGGGCCGACAGATCCTGAACATCGCCGACCACTTTGACGAGACCTCGGTCGAGAATCGCGACGCGGTCGCAGATCAATTCGACCTCTTGAAGAATATGGCTGTTCAGAAAGATCGTCTTGCCTTGTTCCTTCAATCGCGTCAGCACATTGCGAACGTGCGAGCGTCCCACTGGATCAAGTCCGTCGGTAGGTTCGTCGAGGATCAAGAGCTCCGGATCGTGCAGCAGAGCTTGGGCCAGCCCAAGTCGTTGGAGCATCCCCTTGGAAAACTTTCTAACCGATTCTCGACTGCGATCCGCGAGACCGACACTTTCGAGAAGTCGAAGTCGCTCGGACTTAATCTCAGACCAAGGCAAACCGCTCAGTCGTCCGTAGTACTCCATCGCGGTCAGTGCGGTGTGATGCGGAGCGATTCGCAAATTCTCCGGCAAGTAGCCCACCTTCATCCGCCCCGCACGATCTCCGGCAGGCTTCCCCAGCAAGGATGCCGACCCGCCGCTGCGCCGCACAATTCCGAGCAGCACTTTAATCAGCGTCGTTTTTCCGGCACCGTTGGGGCCGAGCAAGCCAAAGATCTCCCCGCGCTCGACCTGCAGCGATACGCCGCGTAAAGCTTCAAAGCGCCGACGCAGCAAGCCTGAGCGGTACGACTTTGCTAGATCCGTTACTACGATGGCCGCGTTGTTTGGCATGGTGATCGGTTTCACGTCGGGAAGGCAGGAAACTCAGAATCGGACTTGAATCGTATCCGGTGCCCCGGCAACTGGTCAGGTGTCAACGAGGACGGGACAGAACGTTCTAAGGTTAAATGATACCCTGAGAATGCGAGTCGAGTTTCGTCGGAGGACCGATCGGCTGAGTCGTTAGACGTTGGCTTGGCGAAAAAAGTCAAGCCAATACGTCCGCGATGACGTTGCCATGCACATCCGTCAAGCGGCGTTCGATGCCATTGTGATAGAAAGTCAGGCGTTCATGATCGAGTCCGAGCAAGTGAAGAATGGTGGCGTGGAAGTCGTAGACTGTGCTGACGTCTTCGACGGCTTTGTAGCTGAATTCGTCCGTGGCTCCGTAGGTGAAGGGAGCTTTCACTCCGGCACCGGCTAGCCAGCCTGTGAAACCGGAGGGATTGTGATCTCGACCACTGGCTCCCTTTTGGAAAGTCGGCATGCGACCGAACTCCGTACACCAGACGACGAGTGTTTCACTTAACAAGCCGCGCTGCTTTAAGTCCTTAAGCAACGCTGCAGCGGGCTGATCAAGTACAGGACCGTGCTTGCTATATTGTTCGTGCAAGACTTTGTGGCCGTCCCAGTTGCTTGTTCCTTCACCGCCTGTTTGATACGAGCCATTGAACAGCTGCACGCAACGAACGCCCTTCTCGAGCAAGCGACGAGCGAGGATGCAGTTGCGAGCAAACGCGGCTTTCAAGTCGTTTTCCGTGTCATCCGCCCCGTACATCTTCAAGACATGTGCTGGCTCGGTAGAGATGTCGCTGACTTCCGGAACACTCAGTTGCATCTTCGCAGCCAACTCGTAACTCGATATCCTCGCAGCGAGTTCTGTATCGCCAGGAAAGCGTTTGAGATGCCGTTCGTTCAAGCGTTGGAGGAAATCACGCGTCGCAAGATCTGTGTCCGCCGAGACATTTGTTGGACGGGCCAGATTGCGAATCGGTTTCGAGGCATTGAAATCGGTCCCCTGAAATGCAGCAGGTAAAAATCCCGGTCCCCAATTGTTGACGCTCGACTGCGGAGTTCCTCGCGGATCGGGAATCGCGACGAACGCCGGCAATTCCTGGTTCTCGCTGCCCAGTGCATAGGTTACCCACGCCCCGATGCTGGGAAACCCATCCAGCGTGAAGCCGGTCGACATAAAGTTCTCGCCGGGACCGTGTGTGTTCGTCTTGCTCGTCAGCGAGTGAATGAAGCACATGTCATCAGCCAGTTCCCCTAAATGTGGAACAAGTTCCGATACCATCTTGCCCGACTCGCCGCGCGGTTTGAATTCCCAGGGGCTCTTGGTGAGGTTGCCTTGCTGGCCCTGGAACGTCAGCAATTGCTCACCTCCAGGCATCGGTTGACCGTGACGAGCGATCAACTCGGGCTTATAGTCGAACGTGTCGACTTGGCTGCACGCACCGGCGCAGAAGATCACGAGGACGTTCTTGGCTTTGGCGGCAAAGTGTGACGCGCGCGGAGCGTTTGGATTTGCCGGATCGATTGCAGGACGCAGCGGCGTTCTCGCTGTATCGCCACGGATATCGGCCCCAAGCAAACGATCAGCCTGCAAGAGTTGAGCCAGAGCAATACCGCTCATGCCAAACCGCATGTCATTCAGGAACGACCGGCGGTCTAGGAGATGTTGTCCACGATAGTTCAAATCACGCATGGCAATTTCTGAAGGAGTCTTTACGGGATAAACAGGAATTCGTTTGCATTGAGTAATGCGCGACACATCGCGACCATGCCGTGCCTGTCAACGAGCTCACGAGCGTGTGCCAACTCTTCTAATCGCGGGTCGCGACCGAAGCACAGCCAAAACGCCAACTTGATCTGGCCTTCACGTCCATCGGGCCGTTCTCCTTCCAGACGCTTTGCCAGTAACTCGGCTTGCTGCAACATGAATTGACTGTTGAATAGATTCAGCGCTTGTAGCGGTGTTGTCGATCGACTCCGCTGGGGCATGACTTGGCTCAAGTCAGGACAATCAAAAACGCCGAACACGGCGTCGCGTTCTTGGCGAACCTTCGTCATGTAGATCATCCGCCGCCAGTCGTCGGGGCCGAAGTTTTGCTTGGGGTGATAATGTCGGACGTTCTCCATCTCGACTTCAAACCCGCTGAACCCCGGTCCGCCCATGCGGGGATCAAGGGCTCCGCTGACGGCGAGCACACAGTCTCGCACCGCCTCCGCCTCCAGTCGCCGTGAAGGAAATCGCCACAGCAATCGCGTGCCTGCATCAATATTCATTGCTCTTGGGCTGGGAATGTTCGCTTGACGAAATGTGTCAGACAGCAAGATGAGGCGATGAATGTGCTTGATCGACCAATCGTTGCTCACGAACTCCGCAGCGAGCCAGTCGAGCAGTTCGGGATGCGATGGATTTGTGCCGTTCGCACCAAAGTCGCTTGGTGTATCGACGATCCCCGTGCCGAAATGGTGTTGCCAGATCCGGTTGACCATCACGCGAGCGGTCAGTGGGTTTTTGGGATCAGCGACCCAGTTAGCAAACGCCACACGACGCTGCTGCTCGGGGCTGTCGCGTTCTAGCTCGAGCGTCCCGATCACTTCTAATGCGTCCGGGCTAACTTCTTCTCGTGGAGCTGACGGCTCACCACGATACAGCCGATGAGTTGGTCCCGGTTGTGTAAAGGTCCCCGCATAGATCATTTCACGCTTGGAAAGCTGTTCTCGCGTCTGCTCGGCGCTGCTGAGTTCGCCAAACAGTTTCTTTCCGACTGCCGCTGTATCGTCGGGCAGACCCTCGAAACTCACGGACGAAATCGCAGTATCCTGGGGATAGGGCAGGCGATCATCGGAGGAGACGAGTGAATGCCAGAGGCCCGGTTCAACAGCCGTTTCGATTTTGTACTGCGTCGCCAAGCGGTCCTTGTATCGGCCTTCGCGGTCGCGAGCCCACTCGATGCGATCGATCGTCTCGGTAGTCGCCAACTCGATCTCCACCCAGCCAGCGCCGGCTTCGTTCGAGATCCAACTCCGACTGTTTCCGTACTTGCCGTCGTTGACGTGTTGTAGCTTATGGATGTCGTAGCCCGGCAACTCACTGGAACAACTCGCCTTGGCACCAATTTCGGCGAGTGCCACGTTCCGATCGCCCGAGAAAATCTCCAGTTCGTCGAGGCAAGGTTGACCGCCATTCGTCGCCAGAACTGTGAAACGGACAAAGCGAGCCTGCGTCTGCGGGAAGGTCTCGACATTGTGTGCCGCGTTCACGGCGGTCCGGTATCCATGTTCAGCCATCCAGTTTTGGAACTGTCGGCGCAGCGTTGCTACGCGTTCCGTTGCTACTGCCAGCGCCCGCTCGTTCTCCTTCGACGGAGATATGGCCCGATCGGCATGTTGTACACCAGCGAAGATGGCTTGAATCGAGTAATAGTCTCGCTGCGAAATGGGATCGAATTTGTGGCTATGGCAGCGGGCACAACCGAGCGTTAGTCCGAGGAACGCTGTACCGGTCGTGTTAATGATGTCCGCCAACTCGTCTTGACGCTGCGTCAGTGCCAACATCGGGTCTTGGCCTTTGACGAGGTCGTAGGGCCCGGCGACTAGAAATCCCGTTGCGGCGTCCGCGCCGATCGCATCACCTGCGATCTGTTCTTTGATAAACAGGTCGTAGGGTTTGTCGTCGTTCAACGCTTGAATGACATAGTCTCGATAGTGCCAAGCGTTTGGGCGTTCGCGATTCGTCTCGAACCCATGCGTCTCGCCGAATCGGACCAGGTCCAGCCAATGCTGGGCCCAACGCTCGCCATAGCGGGGACTCTTCAGAACTTGCTCGACCAAGTTCTCGTACGCTTGTTCGTTCTTGTCAGCTACGAACTGCTCGATTTCGTCAGGCGTTGGCGGTAGCCCATGCATGACCAGATAAAGTCGTCGGACCAACGTCGCGCGGTCCGCCTCGGGTGATGCTTTGAGCCCCGCTGCTTTCAACTTCGTGAGAACGAAAGCATCGATTGGATTCGTGATCGTTCGCCCGGCGACTTGGGGGAGGGCAGGGCGTTGTACAGGCTGAAACGACCAATGATCCGTCGTCAGCGCGGCAAAGCTGTCCTCGGGCATCTTTGCCCCTTCGTCAATCCAAGCTCGCAATCGCTTGACCTCGCCATCAGAAAGACGATTTCCTTCCGGCGGCATGATCAGGTCCGGGGCGTCTCCGCGAACAAACTTGATCAGCGGGCTCTCGTTGCCTTTGCCTGGGATCACCGCAGGTTCGGCGAAGTCTCCGCCTCGCAGTAGTTTACTTCGCAAGTCAACTCGAAAATCACTTTCTTGCTTTCTTGGACCATGACATTCAAGACAGTTCTTCTGCAAAATCGGCTGGATGTCCCGCTCATAGTCGATCGATTCCTGGTCGGCGGCGCGAGCCATGTTGTCGGCACGATTCACGACGGTCGAGAGAACAAACGCGGCCAGGAGACACAATGCGAATCGCCGCAGGCGTGGATTTGCGAGCTTGGAAGCGTGATCGACTTTAACTCGATACATTTTGGCGTGACCACGGAAGGCTGGTAAGCTTGAAGGCGGGTGGTAGGACGGGTTCTATCATAACATGTGCGAGGCATGCCTAAACATCATTTAGAGAACGCATTTCTCACTGGCGCTGGCGAAAAGGGTGTAATCCTGAAATAATGGCGCCACACATCTTGCGAATCTACAACTACTGAGTTCGTTCATGGGCCAACACTCGAAACCGGCGGTCGGCATCGACCTGGGGACTACGTATTCTGTCGTCGCTCATCTGGATCGCGACGGCAAGCCGTTCACGCTTGCCAATGACGAAGGCGAACTGACGACGCCCAGCGTTGTGTTCTTCGATAGGAGCGGCACGGTTGTGGGCCGCGAAGCCATCAAGGCCGCTGAGTTTGAACCGCAACGAGTGGCTCGATTTGCGAAGCGGGATATGGGGGAAGGCTTCTATCATCGCCCGATCCTGGGCAACCAATTCCCTCCCGAAGTCATCCAGGCCCTGATTCTTGAAAAACTCAAGCACGATGCCGAACTTCGGATCGGAAAGTTCTCTCATGCAGTCATTACTGTGCCGGCTTATTTTAATGAGCCGCGCCGCAAGGCCACGCAAGATGCAGGACGGCTTGCAGGTATCGAAGTACTCGACATCATTAACGAACCGACGGCCGCCGCGATTGCGTATGGTGTCCAGCAGGGATTTTTGTCCGCGACGGGCGAAGCTCACGAACGCGAACTGATTCTAGTCTATGACTTGGGCGGTGGTACGTTTGACGTCACCTTGATGGAGATCGTCGGTCGTAAGTTTAATGCCATCGCGACGGCGGGTGACGTGCATCTGGGCGGTATCGATTGGGATCAGAGCATTGCCGAACTCGTCATCGAACAGTTTCAAAAGGAACATGGAGTTAACCTGCGGAAAGACGAAGTCGCATCGGAGACTCTGATCGATGAAGTAATCCGCGTTAAGCATGCGTTGACTGCTCGGGACGAAGCAACGTTGCGGTTCGCACACGCGGGCCAACGATTGCAGCTGAACTTGACGCGAAAGGAGTTCGAGCAACGGACCGCCGGCTTGCTCGATCGGACACGGATGACCGTCAAACGGTTGTTGAAGGATGCACAACTGGTCTGGTCAGATTTGACGAGATTGTTACTCGTTGGCGGGTCGACGCGGATGCCGATGGTGCAAACGATGCTGGAGCAAGAGTCGGGATTGCAGGTTGACCGATCGCTCTCGCCCGACGAAGCCGTCGCGCATGGAGCGGCGCTCTATGCGGGCGTCTTGTTATCTGGGGGAGAGGGTGTCATTCAGTCCTTTGCCGTAAGGAACGTCAGCTCGCACGACTTGGGCGTGATGGGAGTTGATCCGGCTACCAAACGCCCTCGACGTCACGTCATGATTCCCAGAAACTCGCCGCTCCCATGCAAAAAGGCCAGCCTCTTCAAGACGGCGAAGAAGAATCAAAAGAATGTTGTGGTGCGTGTTGTCGAAGGGGGAACGGATGCGGGGCAAGGAGCAACGCCCATTGGCAAATGCGTCGTCCAAGGGCTGCCTCCCGATCTTCCGTTGGGCACCCCGGTGAAGGTCTTCTTTAAGTACGGAACCGATGGTCGATTGGACGTTCGAGCCGAGTTGCCGAACGCGTCGTGCGACGCGACAACCGTGATCGAGCGAGCCGTCGGCATGTCCCGCAAACGGTTTGATTCGTGGGCCGAGCGGCTTTCGGAGGGATTCGTCATCGAGGAGGAGCACGTTCCCGAAGAACCCGTTGATGTCGATGAAATCGAAGGATTACTCGACGAGATGGATGGTGAGTTGGAAGTTAGTGAGGATGATTCCGAAGAGGAAGCCACGACGGACGCGCCGCCGCCCTCAAAACGGGCGACAGGCGACGCGGCGCTGGATGATTTCCTGAAGGAGATCGGTTAGGCTGGCTGGTTGTAACTCGCGTCGCTCAACTAAAGAGTCTGCATGTCCGAATTCGATCCGTACCACAAGTGGCTCGGCATCTCGCCGCAGCATCAACCGCCAAACCATTATCGACTCTTGTCGCTTGATCTCTACGAGTCCGATCCCGATGTGATCGACGCCGCCGTTGATCGCATCGCCGCCTTCCTTCAAGACGTTGCGACGGGTCCGCAGGCGAAGGAATCACAAAAGTTGTTGAACGAGATTGCTGCGGCCCGACTGTGCTTGCTCGATGAAACGCAAAGAGCAACCTACGACGAGCGTTTAAGATTACAGCTCGCTCAAGCAGTTTGCCCTCCCGGCGGCGCGAGTGAACCTGCAGTAGCGCCGCCGGTTGGGCCAGCATTCGCGATCGATACCGGCGCGCGTTCTGTTGCCAGGCCGCCGGCGGTCCGTAAGCCCAAATCGAACCGTCCCGCTATTTCGTCAGAACCGAAACAAGTCGCTTCGGCGCCGCCGAGCAAAACGACAAAGGCGAGTAAGAGGTCGGCGTCCCCGCTTCTGCTGCTCAGTTTTGTGTCTGGTGGTGCCCTGTTGCTCCTTGCGATTGCCTTTGCGCTGTTCGGAGGCGACAGCGAATCGAAGCGCCGTGCCGCCGAGGAAAACCGGATTCGCGAGCGGCAGGAAAGCTTTGCCGAGATGGGACGCCAGGCCGAGTCGATGATTCCGGACTTTGAAGCGAATTTCAATGCGAACGCGAAGCCACCGGCGAACAAGACCAACCGGAATAAGAATAGAAACAAGAAGGACTAACGTCTGCCGTACCCTAGGAAACTTCTCTCCAATGCACTTTCGTCAGATCGACGCCGCTTCCCTCTGGATTGTTGTTATAAGCCTGTGTCTGATCTGCATGGCGGCGCATTCGGCCAAAGGCGAACAACCGAATATCATCCTGCTCGTCGCCGATGACCTTGGTTACGGCGAGTTGGGTTGCCAGGGGAACGATGAGATCCCGACGCCGCACATCGACTCGATCGCCACCAATGGGACTCGGTTCACGCAAGGTTATGTCACCGCGCCGAATTGCAGCCCATCGCGAGCCGGATTCTTGACGGGTCGAATTCCCACTCGCTTTGGTTACGAGTTCAACCCGATCGGCGCGCGTAACGAAGATCCTGGCACAGGCTTACCGTCCGAGGAAACAACGCTCGCCGAGTTGCTGCACGATCAGGGATACACAACAGGCTTGATTGGCAAGTGGCATCTTGGCGGGACGGCTGACTATCATCCGCACCGCCACGGTTTTGACGAGTTCTTTGGCTTTTTGCACGAAGGCCACTACTTCGTCCCGCCACCCTATCGCCATGTGACAACGATGTTACGTCGGCGCGCAATCCCCGGTGGCGGACAGGGGCGTTGGTTGAGCGACCGGCTGATCTATTCGACACATATGGGGCACGACGAACCCGACTACGACGCAAACAACCCGATCATTCGCAGCGGACAGCCGGTCGTCGAGAGCGAGTATTTGACGGACGCGTTCACCCGCGAAGCCGTCGACTTTATCGATCGCCACGCTGACAAGCCATTCTTTTTGTACTTGGCGTACAACGCCGTCCACAGCCCGCTACAAGGAGCGGACGAGTACATGCAACGCTTCCCGCATCTCGAAGACATCCACCGTCGGATCTTCGCTGCGATGCTGGCCAATCTTGATGACAGTGTCGGCGAGGTACTCGATAAAATTCGCGACAAGCAACTGGAAGAGAAGACCCTCATTCTTTTCCTGAGCGACAATGGTGGACCGACTCGTGAATTAACGTCCAGTAACCTGCCATTGCGTGGTGAGAAGGGGCAGATGTACGAAGGCGGCTTGCGCGTGCCGTTCATGGCCCAATGGAAAGGTCAGATCCCTGCAGGCCAAGTCTTCGACAAGCCCGTCGTCTCTGTCGATATATTCGCGACCGCGGCGCAGCTTTCTGGTGCGAAGATGCCGAAAGATGTCGATGGTGTGGATCTCATGCCTTATCTCACGGGCCAAAAGTCGGATGCTCCTCACGACACGTTCTATTGGCGGCAAGGAGCAAAGACGGCGCTGCGAAGTGGCGACTGGAAGCTTGTTAACATGAATCGCAATCTAAGCCAGCCGGACTGGCAACTCTATCACCTTGGCAACGACATTGGCGAGAAGAAGGATTTGGCGGCTGTGATGCCTGCGAAAGTCAGCGAGTTAGAAGCAACATGGCAGCAAATGAATGCCGAGATGCTGGAGCCACGATTCCGATAGTTGCAGCTCTGTGAGACCTCAACGTTCTAAAGATTGCAAGAAAATGATCGCTTTGCAGCGGCAGTTGGGGGCATTATCGTACATGCAGCTCGATTTCACCGGATTAGAGCGGTCTTCGTGTAAGTGTAGCGTTGTTTCGTCAAGATCCCATTCGAACTAGACCGCCACAGCCGCTACACGTCCGTGCGACTCGCGCTAGGCATGTGAATCGCGTATGAGATTCTGATGCAGTTCGCAATTTTTCCGCATTGCATTATCAGCGCACCCAGGTAGCGGTACAGTTTGCGATTCCTGAAAGCAGGACGGTCACTCTTGGCCGTCTTTTGTCGGGCGGGAGTGCCAACTTGCGGCAATCTGTACCACTACCTGCACCCAAAATCGCTTTGACGGGAGCGAGTCAGATCGTAAGCTATAGGTCTGCCAACACCTCACACCCTCCGTTGAAGTCAACCCAATGATTCGACTCGCTGCAATTCTGATGATCTGCTCTTCGTTGATTGGAGTTCACCACGATACGTTTCTGGATGCCGCCGAGCCAGTGCTCCATGAACGGATTGACGCGTTCGTCGAGGCACAAGCGGACGGTCCGATCGCGAAACGCTCTGACGATGCGGAGTTTCTTCGCCGTGTTTACCTGGATCTTGCGGGGAGGATTCCATCGTTGATTGAAACGCAGTCGTTTCTAAACGACTCGACTACGGACAAACGCATGAAGGTGATCGACAGCCTCCTTGATAGCCCAGAGTTTCCGAAGCGTATGAGTGTGTTGTTTCATGTCATGCTGATGGAGCGGCTCGGGGAGGACGAAGGATGGGTGAAGTACTTACACGACTCTTTCGCGACCAACAAGTCGTGGCGCGTGATGGCACAAGAGATGGCTCATCCCGACGCCGACGACGAAGCCAATCGCGGCGCGGCGTTCTTTCTGTCAAAGCGACTTGAGAACTATGGACAGAACCCGATCGACTATCCGGGACTGGTACGTGATGTCGGTCGATTGTTTCTCGGCGTCGATCTTCAATGCGCTCAGTGTCACGATCACTTGTTTGTGGATGACTACAAACAAGTGGACTATCAGGGTTTGTATGGATTCCTCGGAACGGCTGTCTTACGCCGCGACGTTACGTTTCCGGCAGTTGCCGAGAACTTATTGACGAAACAAGTTGACTTCAAATCCGTCTTCGTCATGGAAGACGAAATGACTGGACCGCGTTTGCCAGGCGGTGCGGAAGTTCTAATTCCGACGTTCGCGAAGGGTGAGGAATATTTGGCCCCTCCCGACAAGAAGACTCGTTTCCCGGGTATTCCAAGGTTCAGCCCACTCCACGAACTTTCCATGCAACTCCCCGAGCACCCTTCCTTTCGACGCAACATCGCGAACCGATTGTGGTGGGTGATGATGGGGCGCGGATTGGTAATGCCTTTGGACTTGCATCATACCGACAATCCAGCAACGCACCCTGAGCTGCTGGAACTGGTGAGCGACGAACTCGCGGCGAGGGACTACGATATGCGATGGTTCCTGCGTGAACTTGCGCTGTCGGCCACTTATCAAAGATCCAGCGAACTGCCTGATGGCGTCGAATCGATTCGCGACACGACTTATCAAGTGGCGTTGGAGAAGCCGTTGTCAACCGAACAATTGCTCACTGCGATGATTCAAGCGACTGGCAGCGGCGATGCGTTGTCGAGTGGTGGTGCAAAGGATTTACAAGAGCGATTTGCACAAGCCTTTGCCAATCCTCCACGCGAACCGGAAGTCGGCTTTGCCCCCTCGGTCAAGGCGGCGCTGTTTCTATTGAACGACGATGTCGTCTTAAGTTGGCTAGAACCGAGTGATACGAATCTCGTTGGTCGCTTGAGCAAATTGATCGATCCAGCGCAGCTTGGGGACGAATTGTATTTGAGCGTGCTCACGCGGCAACCAAGCGAAGAAGAGCTTGTCGAATTGATGACCTACTTAGCCGCACATGAGGCGGATCGTCCGGCGGCCATCGGACGACTTGCCTGGGCACTACTCGCTTCAACAGAATTCGCAGTCAACCATTGAGCCGCAATTTGCTGGCTAGTTTTGCTTCAGCTTGGGCTCGCTCGATCCCAATGCATCAGGTTACACTGTTGGCCGCAATCTCGTTCACCTGGAGGCAAGTCTGTGTTGCGACTCAAAGCCGCGTTGGTTCTCGCCGTTCGTTACTTGTTCTTAACGCGATACTCCTGGCTGTTGGCACTCGTGTTGTTGGCGATTGTGCCCGTTTCGCAGCTTCTCTTGCCGCGGCTACTCGCTAACCTGTTTGTATTCGACAAGCCCGAACAACTCTTTCACATATCGTGGATCTCGATGTGGTGCGCCGCGACCGTCATGGAGACGCTACGGGCGACCACGATGAACGCTCATCTTCGGTTTGACGACTATCGAATCGCGGTGGAGCGATTTCGCGAGGCGTGGGGGATCGACGTCGTTGATGATACGGTTGATTGGTACCGAAACCGTACGGGTTGGGTCATGATGTTGCTGGGACTGGCGGTTGCGGTCGGACTCTGGCACCGAATTGTGCAAGCTTGTATCAATAGTACAGTGGACGACCCATCGGCGATCTGGATTTCCCATGTGGGGGCAGTTAGTGAAACTGCGATGAGGGCGTTTGCTTGGAAGCAGGCGATCGCCGGTTTACTTGCTACGGTCACGCTGCTCGCCGTTCTGAACGGGATCATGATCCTCTTTCAGGAGCGAAGAGCCAAGCAACTGGGCAACAAGCAGCCAGGCTGGAGAGTCTCGCTCTACGCCTGCCTGAATTCGGTGATGGGCCCCGGCTATTTTCGCAAGGTCGAGCATTCCGATTCGGAACCATCGTTACACTTTGCGCCCGGCCACTTTCGGCTTGTCTTGTACACAACAACGTTTCTCATCTGGTACGTCATCAATTTTGTCACAGCGACTGGTGATCGACCGATGCCGACAGAGACTTCGCCGTATCTCGCTTTGTTCTATGCATTGCTTTCACTGTTATTGCTGATGTATTTCCTGCCCGGATTTGCATTCTTTTGGGATCGTTATCGGATTCCAGTCCCTTTACTCATCCTTGCTACCGTGATGATGTTCTACAGCGCTTTCGGGACAGATCACTATTATGAATTGAACCTCACGCCGAAAGGTGATACCTCGTACAACCCGCCTCGATTGACGGAAGTGTTCGACGATTGGACGTTTCCTACGGGACCCGATGGCAAACGGACTCTTGTGGTTGTCGATGCCTCGGGCGGAGGCATCCAAGCCTCAGCCTGGACAGCACAAGTGCTGGTCGGGTTGCATGGTGTTTATGGCAACGACTTTTCGAAGTCGATTGGGTTAATCAGTAGCGTCTCCGGCGGGAGCGTCGGGACGATGTTCTATCTGGCACATCGTACCGAAATCGCACTCTCTCCCGATCCAACCGTGTCGTTGGACGAGGCACTCTCGCTTGCGAGCATTCAAAAAATTCAAGAAGCGTCTCGAGCTTCAGCACTCGAAGCCACGGCTTGGGGACTTGCTTACCCAGACACACTGCGTACGGTCTTTCCCTTTGCGGTCAACGAGATCGAAGATCGTGGTTGGGCCATCGAACAAGTGTGGCAGCAGCGGATGAAGTCGACCGGCGTCGACAACCTTGACCGCAGCAACTTAGATCTCGCTGATTTGGGCATGGCCATCCGCCAGAATCAATTGCCGATTCCGGTCTTCAATGCAACGCTGATGGAGAGTGGACAGCGGCTACAGATTTCTCCTGTTCTCAGTCCTCCGAAGAAGCGAGGTGATCTTCGGCACGACCCGACGATTCCCGATGCCGCGATTCAGTTGCTGCAGGAGTTTCCGCACGCGAGACCGTTAGTGGCCACGGCCGCTCGACTCTCTGCAACCTTTCCCTATGTCACGCCCGCTGCTCGGGCGTTAATTCCGCCTGAAGTCGAGTGTGAGCATACCGGTCAATCAGCGATTTCCAAGTACCATGTAGTCGATGGAGCATACGTTGATAACGAAGGCGCGGTGACGTCGGTCGATTGGGTGAACCGATTGCTCGTCCACTACGAAGGCAGAAAGAACGACGAGCGACCGTTTGATCGCGTGTTGCTTGTCAGAATCCAGGCATTTCCCACAAGCATCGGACAGGCTTCAGGAAAAGTTGCCGATTCGGCATCCGGTTGGCGAAGCGCACTGATTGGACCCCTGGATGCCATGATGACGGTCCGTTCTGCGTCGCAAACAGAACGCGGTGACTTGGAAGTGGGCTTGCTGCAGAACGTAACGCAATCGCGATCGGAGGTCCAAGAACGCGAGGCCGAATTAAAAAAGGCGATCGCCGTCGCCGACGTGACGGGTAACGAGCCGACTCCTGGTTCGAACGCGTCTGATCAAAGTGCCGTTGTGACGCTATCGCCTGCTGACATCGCGAGAATGCAGGCGATGTCGCGCGACAATTCGGACCGAGTAACCCAGATAACGAAGACCGTCGAGAGGCACGTCGAGGAAGAAGTTCGTGAAGCCACGGAACTTGAAGTGTACTCTGTGATGATCGATTTCCATTCGCCAAACAAGACGCTCAGAATTCCCATGTCTTGGAAACTCACGACGAAACAAAAGGCCAATATCGACAACGCGTGGGATTCACTCGTGAGAGGCGAGTATCTACAAGATCCGCTTGAGGTCCTCGACAAGTTCTTCGAGCGCACGAAGTAGCACGAATCCGTGTGTTCCCTGACGTGCGCGGCAGACGGCGTGACATTCTCCGATTCGGTCAGGTGGTCAACTGGGAGGCTCAAAAGCAATGTTGACGGACGAACTAGTTCCGCCTACAGTCCTTCGTCAAATTGAACTGCCGCGCTTATTGCTCGTGGAGATAAGTTATGAAGCCAACTCTGACGCTTGAGCAAGCATTCCGGGAATTGGCACGAGGCGTGGAACCTGCGGCCATCGAAGTCGCGTTAGAGCAGTTGCGACCGTATTTAAGTGATCCTGCGATCAACGAGGCCGCAGTTCAGGAAGTGCTTGAGTCTGAATTATCAGGTTCGTATTTCGAGGACAGTCATTTCAAGGCCACTGCTTCCAAAAAGCTGTTGTTCGACTATGAGCTTTCTGAACTAGTTTGTCGATTATTGGGCAGAGCATTCCCCCCAACGAGTTTTAGCGGGCCTGGAGTCATAAAACCGTTGGAATCTGCGGCTGCGGAGGAGACTCGGGCACATTTGGACAAACATGGCTTTTGCATACTGCCGCATCGACTCGATCAAGCGACCTGCGAGGAGATCGTCCGAGCGCTCGATCGAGTGGACTTTCGCGTGAAAGCGACGAGCGAGATTGTCCGAGGTTACCAACCTCAAAACGTCAATCGAATAAGTGGAAATACGTGCTGGGTTGATGATCAGCAACAATTCTTGCAGATCCCGCAAGTGCAGCAATTGGCGAGTGATCCGACCATTCTGAATTTGATTCAAGACTACTTGGGGTGTATCCCCATCCACGACCAAGCTAATTGTTGGTGGTCAATCAATCACCGAACGAGTCGTCGGACCATGAAGTCCGATGCTCAGTTGTACCACCAGGACAAAGATTTCGTTCGATTTGTTAAGGTATTTGTCCATTTGAATGATGTTACTGACGAGAATGGCCCACACACTTATATTGCTGGATCGGCACGTGATTACCTTCAGCATGTCCCGCCAAACTATTCCGTTGGGCAGCGTCTCGATGACGATTACTTGCAAAGCCAGTATGCGAGTGATCGCTTTGTCACGATGCGCGGAGAGCAAGGCACGATTCTCCTCGAAGACACGAGCGGGTTTCACAAAGGGACTCCCGTACAGCGTGGCCATCGTTTGATGTTGCAACTCGAATACTGTTGCAGTCTCTACGGTAGTCCCGGCCTCAGCTTTAGTTACGACGGCCTGACACCCGAGTACGTGGACTTTGCCAAGCAGCACCCTCGGATGTTTATGAACTATGACAACTCGCGTTATTTACGATATATCGCGAAGAAGCGGAAACGACCACTCGTCGATCGCAAACGAATCAGACATCAGTTGCGGTTGTTCGGTGAATATCTTGGGCGACTCGGGGCCAACACCCGGCTGAAAAAATCAGCCTGATACGCTATCACCGAACAGGACTCACGCGATCAACGAAAGTCTGCCACACCATCGCCGAACGCGAAACCGTCCCTCCACCTATTGGCGTTAGCGTGAGTGTTGTTCGAAGATCACCCTGCACGGCGTAATGGACGGCTTAGTTGATCGACCAACTTATGCCATCTATTCCGCGACGGCGTCGCGTTGCCAATCCAACTCAAACTCGCGACACGCTCGGCAACGTCATCTGTAAAAAACGCGCGACAGAAGGCCGTTGTGATTGCAGCAACTGCCTCGGGGCGAAGGTGTCTCAAATCGTCTTCGCGAAAAACATTGTCCGACCACATCGCAAATTCGTAGCTGGGCCAGTAATACAGATTATCATACTGCTGCAGTAGAGTATCGACGCAACTGCGCAGGATCGACTTGCCTCGCATTGTTGCCGTTATCGCGTCGGTCTCAGAAAACGTACGCGAGATTGGGATGGGCGAAACCGTAAGTACGATCTTCTTTTGCGGATAGACGGAACGAATTAGATCCAAAGAAACGGTTATCGCTTCTAGCGCCTGTTCATAAGTGCCATTCACAAACTCGATATGTTCGTCGCCGATCAGGCTGCGGTACTCCGACAAGTACACGTCAAATGCTTTCAGCTTGAACGCTTCGACGAGCCCGAGCGTAATGATCAGTATTTCTGATTTCTCAAGCCCAAGTCTTAATTGCTGATTCATGCGTCGCCGGATCTCGAGCAAATCGCTTTTCGAACGCGCGTAGACCAGTCGACGATAGGGATCGACTAAAACGCTTCGGCCTTTGAATCTTCGAGTCAGAATGGCATCGGGATCATGTTCCCGTATTCCGAAAGCGACTTCCATTTCCTGTCGAACCGTGAACGGCGTGAAGCATTGGTAGTGCTCTCGCTCATCCCACGCCCCCCAAGCCGAATCGCTCTTCACTTGATCAACAAACAGCTCGCCTAACTGTGGATCAATGGCTGGATGCACATTCAGTTGAGCCCGTTCGAGAACCGCTCGGATTTCATTGACAAAACAAGAACCGATCGCTAGCACTTCGTCACTTGCCGAAAGTGACAGCTCTTTTGGTACCGCCAATTCAGGCGTGCGTACGACGCGTTTCCAAGCTTTCTGCCGTTTTGCTGAGACGCTAGAGCCGACTGAAAAACTCAATTTGTCAAACAATTGGATTACTCGCGCGAGCTCCGAGTTCTGAACGCTTGCGCTTGAGGGTCCGAGATTTTCCCGAGCACGTCAATATCAGTTTTGAACCCGTTAACGCGTCGACCGACACGCTAGTACAAAATGCTCTTCCTGCAGACTTCTGATAGTGATAAGAAAAACCAATTCTGGTTTCGTGTGCCCAGATGGGCGACGACTCCACTTGCGTTAGGTCGGTTGAAACTCGTGAGGACTGCAATCAATGATCACGCCTCGACAACTTCAAGCTCGTTATGAGCAAGGTGAGAACATTACGGCGTTGTTACGCAGTGAGCAGTTAACCGCTCACAACACCGAAGAGATGATCGAGATCTCGTACGACCTGCAAACGGGAAGCTATGTCGCGGCGTTAGAGAATCCCGAATACGCTAAATTCAAAAGCCAATACGTGGCGGCGATTGCGGAAACGATCTCGTCGCTTTGTCAGCCGCAGACGATTCTGGAAGCTGGAGTTGGCGAGGCGACAACACTCTCGGGCGTGTTGCAACACTTTCGGCACGAAGTGGACAGTTACGGGTTCGACCTCAGCTGGTCGCGAACAGCTTACGCAAAGCGTTGGTTGGCGAGCCAAGGACTTGACAAGACGTTTCTATGCACTGGCAGCCTGTTTCATATCCCGTTCGCCGACAATTCGATCGATGTCGTCTACACTTCCCACTCCATTGAACCCAACGGCGGAAGCGAGCAGCCGATCCTAGAAGAGCTGTATCGTGTGACCCGAAAATATCTCGTACTGCTGGAGCCCGGCTATGAGTGGGCCGATCAGGTATCACGTGAACGGATGGAAAAGCATGGTTACTGCAAAAACCTCCGTGGAATATCCGAATCACTTGGCTATCAGGTCGACAGGCACGAAGCCTTTTCTATATCGGCGAATCCCGTGAACCCAACGGCACTTACCGTCATCGCCAAGCTGGCAGATGCGCCGGTCGCTTCGCACATTCATGCGTGCCCTCGATTCAAAACTCCGTTGGAAGAAATCGGGAATGTGATGTCCAGCCCCGAAGCACTTGTGGCCTATCCAATCCTTGGAGGAATCCCGTGCCTGCGCATCGAGAACGGCATTTTCGCCAGTAAATTAAACACCATCCTCAAAGCCGGTTGAGTCGGCAACGGACTTGCGCCAATCACTCCTTGGGAACATCGCCGTTCGCTTGAGGCGTCCCCGCGTCCGATGCATTCTCGGTCGTGAAGACTGGCTCTTTCGGTTCAGCAGCGGTCGAAGCGCCACTTGATGCAGGTGTGGAGTCAGGTGTTTCGTCGGCTGACTCGAGTGGGGGCCGCTGCCTGCGTCCTTCGCCTTCACCACGCGGACCGCCTTGTCCTCCGCGACCACCACGCTGACTCATCCGAGCAACTAACTCTTCCTTGGAAACCGAGCCATCACTGTCGGTATCAATCTCCTCAAGATTCTCGCGCATCCGATCGGACAACTCGTCGCCCGTCAATTTACCATCGCCGTCAGCGTCTCGCTCAGCGAACATGGCTTCAGGGTCGAAGCTGCCTCTGCCTCCGCCTCCAGGTCCGCCGCCATTCGCTTCCATGCCTGGCATCGTTTCCGCAGCGTCAGGAGCTGCGTCGCCTGATGCAACTATCGGTGTTTCGACGAAATAGTCTTCATCTAGATCGAACTTGAAGTGCGTAGCAAACGCAAGAACTGGTCCATCTTTTCGGTACACGGCAAAGTAATCGTGAGTCTTCCGACCGATGCCTGGTGATTCGTCACCACTGAGGCCGCGAAGCTCGATCGGCATACCGGCACTCCAACGATAAGCTTCGACGGTGTACCGTCCAAGAAGGAAGGTGTCGTTGGGGACTCGCCCAATCGCCTCTTGTACTTCGACACTTGTCATCATTCGATGTTCTGCCGCAGCGTTCATGTCGGCGTTCTTCGCCGCGATTCGTTCATAGGCTTGTTCGACCGCCGGGCGAGCGACCTTATAGTCATACCAAAGCGCGAATAACGCCAACGCCAACAAACCAATCAGTACGAACAAACGCCCTCTACTTCCGTTCGCTTCCGCGCCAAGTTGTCGATCGTTCGATTCATCGTGCGTGGTCATGGAGCTACCTCGGAATAAGAGATGGGAGAGGCCGACGTTTGCTCAAGATCGCCTGAAATGAGCTTCGGCAGTCTACTCTTCCTGAATCGCCACTGCCAGTATTTCACAGGCTAGAGAATTCCGAATTTCTCATAGGCCGAGGTAGCGGGCATCCCCGCTCGAATCGCATCCCGGACTTGATTCTCCTTGTGGGCCTTGTCCCACGCACGCTGAATCACCTCCGCTTCTGCTGCACGCGGCACGACGACGATACCATCGAGATCGGCGAAGATGAGATCGCCTTGGCAGAAGCGTACCCCCGCTATTTCGATGGGTACACCGAAATCAATGACGCGTTGTCGATTCTGGCTGTCGTAAGGGCTCGCCCCGCGAGCAAACACCGGAAAATTCATCTTGCGAGTCTTGGCAATATCCCGAACCGCGCCGTCGACGATCGCTCCGATACACCCCGCGTTCTGGGCAGCCGTCGAAAGCAACTCGCCCCAGAGTGCCGAATGCAGCGAACCGTTTGCCCCGCAAATCATCACATCGTCCGCCTGGCAGCTATCGACAGCTCTTAGCTCCAGTTCGTACGGGTTCGCTACCTCGTGATACTGGTCCGCCCACAACGTCGTTACACAACGGCCCACGAGCAATGGCTCGCCTGAGTAGGGCACCAACGGCACGCGAGGGGACTGGTTTCGCAGGCCCACGGAGTCGAGTGCATCACAGACAACCGCCGAATAGAGTGATGTTCGCATCATCGCGAGTGTGATTTCCAACGCCATCTCATGGATGTCCTTGTCGTTCTACTAGAGTCAGTCGACGGACACTTCTAAAACCACGACTAGTCTCGCGAGAGGATCATCGCCGCAGCTTGGCCCGGTCCGGCTTGACTCAAGACCATGGCAACGGGTTTCGCATCTTTCAGCGACTCGCCGTGAATGACATTTACGGGGCATGCCGGGTCTGGAGTTTCGTAGTTCAGCGTGCGAGGCACTTCATTCTGTTGGAGAGCGAGTACACTTGCCACAGCCTCGACGGCACCGCCACCCGATCCCAAATTGCCGAAATAGCTTTTCAGCGCGGTCACGGGCACATCGCCTAGGCAATCGCGAATCGCTTGAGCTTCTAGCGGGTCGTCAGGAATCGTCGCGATGCCGTATGCACTGACGTGACCGATGCTGTCTGCTGTGAGCGAGGCACTCGTAAGACTCTGTGCGATGGACCGACGAATCGCAATACCTGTCGGCGGCTTTGGCGTCATGCGCGCTTCAAAGCTTTCACCCATTCCACGAACTGTCGCCAATACCTTCGCGCCACGTCGCTCGGCATGTTCGCGTCGTTCGATGACAATCGCCCCGGCACCGTCACCATTGACCATTCCATCACGGGATGCGTCGAATGGACGCGAGGCTGCTGTTGGATCATCGCCACGATGAGAAAGGTTCGCGTCGCCACGATACTGCAGTTGAGTGATGCTCAGTCTTGCTCCGAAACCGCCCACAATCATGACGTCCGCTCGGCCACGGCGGATCACGTGAACACCTTCGAAGATCGCCAGTAGGCTCGACACGTCACCATGCGTGATCGAATTGCTGGGGCCCCGTGCGTCGTACGCAATGCCGATGTGGCACGCCGTCATATTCGGAAGATATTTCAGCATCCACAATGGAAAGTTCTTCTTCGCGGCTTGCTCTGACCACAGAGCTGGATCTACTTTGCCATCGACTTTGCAACCTTCCATCACTTCTTCCAACTCGCCCGGTGGCCCGTACAGCATCTCCGATCCGTAGACGACACCGAATCGACCGGGTTCGATGGTACCACTCTCGATTCCCGCGTTCTCTGCCGCCATGGCTGCCGCTGCAAAACCCATTTGAATCTCGCGCGACATGACCTTGAGGCTCTTGCGCGGAGTGACATATTGTTTCGCATCGAAGTCAATGACTTCGCCACCAAACTGAACCGGCATCTCGGTCCCTTGCAGAACCGAATACGGTCGCACGCCGCTGGTTCCCTCGCGAAGTGACTTCCAGAAGGCATCGACTCCGATTCCGATTGGACTGACGACACCGATCCCGGTGATCACGATTTCAGAGGTATCTGACATAAGGCCTTGATGGGTGATGGACGGGCTAACTACCGCCTGATCTGTGCGTTAAAGGGTTGATCGACTGAGACGGTCGTTCTTTGACAAGCGGGCACGCGATTTAGGCGTCGTCCGGCCATTCGGAATTTGGGCCACAGTCATACACTCGATATGTCTTCGTCAATTTAGCGCCGCCTCGCTTAAGGGTTTTGTAGGACAGTTGATTACTCTCTAAAACCCAGGAAAATTCAGCCTCCTTTACGCCCCAACTAATAACTTCCGGCACAAGACGGGACAGGATCACGAGGCCTAGCCCCCATTTTTGATACTCAGGAATAACGTTTGTACTGATAATGCGAATGTTCTTGATTGCCCGTCGTCTCCAGAATAAACGCATGAATCCGAATGGAAAGAGTCGACCGTCGATCTTCTTGATTCGGGGATTGTAATCGAGCAATGCGAAAGCAGTTGCGACGGGGCGTCCATCGACCTCCGCGATGCTGGTCAATTCAGGAACGATCAGGTGCTTCATTGAATCAGCCATGTGATCGATCTCGCCTTCGGAAAGAGGCGTAAAACCCCAAGTGCCACCTAACGACGAATTGTAAATACTCAGGAACATGCGAACGTCACGGATAAAGTTTTTGGGGTCCATTTGACGTAGGGTGACACCAAAGCGTTTTGTTGCTTCATCGACGACGAAGTAGAGCTTCTTATCCAGCGATTCGAGCATCTCAGAGTGACCCCAAAACGCATACATATCTTGAGTCTTTCGAAATCCGCACCCTTCGATCAACTTGGCGTAATACGGTGGATTGTAAGTCATCATGAACTGCGGTGAACTGTCGAATCCTTCGATTAGCAAGCCAACTTCGTAATTCATCGAAGGGTTCATTGGACCGCGGATGTCGAGGATATCCCGCTCGGCAAGCCAACGCTTGGCGGCGTCGAACAACCCCGTTGCCACCTCCTGGTCATCAACCGACTCGAAAAATCCGAAAAAGCCTCGGCGTTCCTTAAATCGCTCAATATGTGGCGTGTTCACGATCGCGAGTACGCGACCGACTGGCTCGCCGTTTCGCAGAGCGAGAAACGCCTGTCCTTCCGAGTCGTCGTAAAAGGGATGCGGAGCAAACCCGACGAGTTCCTTTTGGTTTTGCCGTAACGGAGGAATCCAGTAGGGATCATCGCGATAGATCTTCCACGGCAGCGTCAGGAATTGTTTCTGCTGGCGTTTTGTTTGGACCGGAACTATGGAAATATCGGACATCAACTGCCTCGTCAAAACGCGGATTTGAAATGGCTGATCGGCCATTCGCGGGGTTGGGGACAGCTCTATAATAAGCTCTATTGGCTCATGCGTCTTGTGGGCCGTTGGCGACTTAAGGAAACGTGATGACAACGCTTGTAACTGGCGCAACGGGGCTCGTGGGCAACAATCTGGTGCGGTTGCTGCTTGAGACGGGCGAAGCCGTGCGCGTTCTCGTACGCAAAAATTGTGATCCGCGACCGCTGGCTGGATTGAATGTCGAACTCGCAATGGGAGATGTCTGCGACATCGATTCCGTGAGGCGGGCCGTCGATGGCGTCTCGCAGGTGGTTCACTCCGCCGCACAGGTCCATATCGGCTGGACTGGACTCGAATCGCAACGAGCGGTCAATGTCGAGGGGACGCGAAATGTCGCGCAGGCTGCGCGAGATGCGAAGGCCAGGATGGTTCATGTTTCCAGCGTCGACGCGCTTGGGGTCGGTTCGCCCGAGATCCTCGCCGACGAAGACTCGCCCCGAGCGGGTAAGGTGCCGTGCAGCTATGTCATCTCGAAGCGCGAATCCGAGCAGATTTTCCTCGCCGAAGTCAGCAAAGGCTTGGAAGGAGTCGTCGTGAGCCCCGGGTTCATGCTAGGCCCCTGGGATTGGAAGCCGTCGTCTGGTCGCATGCTGCTGGAGGTCACTCGACGGTTTACGCCGTTCGCTCCAAAGGGCGGATGCTCCGTCTCCGATGTTCGCGATGTCGCTGCCGGAATTCTAGCCGCGCTCGAGCGAGGAGCCACCGGGCGTCTCTATATACTTGGTGGTGAGAATGTTACCTATTTGGAGTTGTGGAAACGTATCTGTGCCATCACGGGCGGGTCCGCTCCGGTCTGTCGGGCTGGTCCCCTGATGCGAATCATCGCCGGGCGGGGTGGCGATGTGGTCGGCAAGTTGACGGGCCGCGAGCCGGATGTAAACTCGGCTGCGGTTGGGATGTCCGACTTGTATCATTACTACAGCATCGCACGAGCCCAGGCAGAACTCGGCTATGTTGTCCGTCCGATGGATGAGTCAATTTCCGCTGCTTGGGAGTGGTTCCAAGCCGAAGGGTATGTCTGATGCGTCGACGTCGGAGAGTCGCAATCGATGCACGTTTCCTTTGAGCATTGCGGACAGATTGAACGGTGTGGGCTCGCCGAGCAACCGATACAGCATGGTCCACTGCGATGTCGGCATTGCGGCACACTGATCTCGACGATCGATGTCACCGGAACGCGAAGCTGGATCGATGCACAAGCTGCCCGTAAACGAGCGCTTTCAGATTCAGGCCAACTTGCGACGCGTAAGCAATCGACGCAACAGTCGGATGAAGAGATCGATCTTGATGGTCTGTCAGCCGAACTTGCCGCTTGTGCATTGTTGTGTCCCAGATCACTGGATTCGTGGCGCAAGGCCGCCGAGTCATTGAAAAGCAATCGAGGTCGTGACTTGTTGCGTCGTTGGACAGGATTGAACAAGCCGGTGGAAGTGAAACACACGCGTTACCACGACGCGGAACGTGGCTTCCTGCTAGTCCGTCCGCCACGTCAAACGCCAGGACGCATGCGCGAGGAGTATATCGACGATGCCTATTATCTCCTGATGGTCGGTAGGCCGTACCAACATGCGATGGTCGGCTGGATTGATCGCGACGGATTGATCCGGGATGGTGGATTGAATCCCGTACCGATTCAGCCAGGACAACGAGAATGCTGGGGCATGCACTGGTCGAGACTCAGACCAGTCGATGAACTAGTCGAAAACGCATGGCGTGGTGGACCGCTCGGCGCAGTCGTTCGTTGGCTTCTCGATCTCGGATGCGGATAAGCTGCCCCGACAACTGTCACAACGAAAAAAGCCGGCGATTGCTCGCCGGCTTCTTGTGCGTCTGACCGTATTAACTACTTAAAGCGGTGTGACACTCTCTGCGGCTGGGCCTTTCGGGCCCTGGCCTTCTACATACTCAACTCGCTGTCCTTCGTGGAGCTCGTCGAAACGCGCGCCACCTTGAAGCGAGGACATGTGAAAGAACAAGTCTTTTGTTCCTCCAGTGTCAATGAATCCAAAACCTTTTTCCGTCAACCGCTTGATTGTACCTTCTGGCATTCGTCTACTTCCTCAAAAAAAACTTAGTGGCGGCACCCGAAAAACGTCCTCGAGTCGTCCCGCCGTAACTCAGCCATTATAGAGCCTGACGGCAATGCGTCAATTTGTCCTAGCGACAAATTTTTGCGAAATATCAAAGAGGGAATCACCACGATTCGAGAGGACTTCAAGACGTGACAAGTTGAAGGCGACCCGCTGCTAGCTCATTTCGCGGCTCTATGGATTCTCGGGTCTTTCCGATTATTCTCCTCGGATGTTTGATATCCGCCGGATTTCCAGCTTAAATACGGTCCGACTCGACCAGGATGACTTAACGCTCCTTTCCACACAATTATGAATCACGATCGGAACAACGATGCCCCACGCCTCTAGCTCGCTACACTCACTCCTCATCGTTTGCCTGTTTCTCACCGCAGTCATCGGCGCGACCGCGTCCACCACTGCCGCCGATGGAGTTCAAGATTATCTCGCGTACGTCGGCACCTACACTCGGGGCGGCAAGAGCAAGGGTATCTATACTCTCAAGCTCAATATGAAGACGGGTGCATTAACGGAAGTCGGCGCGACCGAAGGCGTGGTCAATCCGTCCTTCGTCGCCATCCATCCCAGCAACAAGTTCCTGTATGCCGTGGGTGAAATAAGCGAGTTTGATGGCAAACCGACTGGCGGCGTCACCGCCTTTGCCATCAATCCCAAAGATGGCAGCCTGACGAAGTTGAACGAAAAGTCCTCCGGCGGCGCAGGTCCGTGCCACCTTGTCGTTGATGCGACAGGAAAGAATGTGCTTGTCGCGAACTATGGCGGCGGGAGTGTAGCCTGTCTACCGATCAACGCAGACGGAACCCTTCAAGACGCTTCGTCCTTTATGCAACACGAGGGATCGAGCATCGACGAGCAACGCCAGAAGGGACCGCACGGTCATTCGATCAATCTGTCGCCGGACAACAAGTTCGCGTTTGCCGCCGACCTTGGTCTCGACAAAGTTCTGATTTATGCCTTCGATGCGGAGAAGGGGAAGCTCACTCCACACGACCCCGCTGCCGCCGAAATCGAGCCGGGCTCTGGCCCACGCCACTTCGCATTTCATCCCAGCGGTAAGTACGCCTACGTCATCAATGAGATGGCACTGACCGTGACCGCGTTTAAGTACAACGCAAAGCAGGGGCGACTGAAGACGCTGCAAACGATCTCGACGATTCCCGACGCGGACCGCGATCAGCCAGGACTGAGTACGGCCGAAATACGTGTCCATCCGTCCGGCAAATTCCTTTACGGATCAAATCGCGGGCACGACACGATCGTTGCCTACCGAGTCAATCAAGATACAGGCGAGTTGGCTTACATCGAAAACGAATCGACACAAGGCAAGACCCCACGCAACTTCTTCATCGATCCGACCGGCACCTATCTCTTGGCGGAAAACCAAGGAAGCGACTCGATCGTTGTGTTTCGCATCAATCAAGACACGGGCGAACTCGAGCCAACTGGCAACAGTATCACGATTCCGGCTCCCGTCTGCATCCGAATGATGCTGGCACCCTAACGCAGTCGAGCGACTAATCACACTTCCGAAGTCTTCCAACACTTCGGAAGTTTGAACTTGAAAGGCAGCGCGACGTGAAACTGAGCCGATTGTGCGACAATCGATGACAGGAATCGCTTGGAATCGTTCGACCAGGGGGATCTAACCATAGGCCATCCGGCTTGCGGCGTTTATACTCGATGAGTCCCGCATTCTGTGAAGGCCCTTCGTAATGCTCCAACTTCCGATCCTCGCCGAACCCGTCGCCAGCGATCCGCTCGCCGGACTAGTCGTCGATTCGATTCCGCTGGGCCAGCGGAAGGCGCTTCCGATGTCGCGGCAAGAGATGGAAGAACGCGGCTGGGACGAAGTTGACATCGTGTTCGTAACGGGCGACGCGTACATCGATCATCCAAGCTTTGCGATGGCGATTCTGGGACGAGTCCTTGAAGCGGCGGGCTTCCGTGTTGGTATCGTGTCGCAACCAGATTGGCACCACGTTGACGACTGGCAGCGGTTTGGCAAGCCACGACTGTTCTATGCGATCAGCGCCGGCAACATGGACTCGATGATCAACCACTACACGGCGAACAAGAAAGTCCGCAACGACGATGCTTACTCGCCAGGCGGTCGGATCGGCATGCGACCGGATCGCGCGACGCTGGCTTACTGTCAACGAGCGAGGCAGGCGTACAAGGGCGTGCCGGTGATTGCTGGTGGTGTCGAAGCGTCGTTGCGCCGGTTGGCCCATTACGACTATTGGTCCGATAAGGTTCGTCGTTCGATCTTGCTCGACGCGAAAGCCGATCTTGTCGTCTTCGGCATGGGCGAAGACATTATCCTGGAGATCGCTCGGCGATTGGCGGCTGGCGAGTCGCCCAAAGATCTCCGCGAGATGCGTGGGATTGCCTATGCGATGGGTGCTTCGGAGACGCCGCCAGAAGATGCATTGACGCTGCCCAGCTACGAAGAAGTCGTCGCCGACAAGCCGACCTTCGCTGAGGCGACAAAGATGATGCACAACGAAACGAATCCGTACAACGCGCGGCGACTGGTCCAGTATCACGATCGCCAAGCCATCGTGTGCAACCCGCCGCGGTTCCCGATCTCGCAAGCGGCGATGGATCGCATCTATGGCCTGCCATACACGCGTCAACCACATCCGAGCTACAAAGACCCAATTCCTGCCTTCGGAATGATCAAAGATTCGGTCACGATCATGCGCGGTTGTTTCGGCGGCTGCACGTTCTGTTCGATCACCGCTCATCAAGGTCGCATCATACAATCACGCAGCCACGACTCGATCGTTGGCGAGATCAACCAGATGGCGGCCGATCCGAACTTCAAGGGGACGATCAGCGACATCGGCGGCCCGACGGCAAACATGTATCAGATGACGTGTAGTAAGCCTGAGGTCGAAGCCGTTTGTCGGCGGCAATCTTGTGTCCATCCAACGATCTGCAAGTTGCTCGGCACGGATCACGGACCGCTCGTCAAGTTAATGAAGGACGCGCGTGAGACTCCGGGCATCAAAAAGGTGCTTGTCGCTAGCGGCATTCGTATGGATTTGGCTCGACGCTCACCCGAGTACATGCGAGATTTGACGCGACATCACGTCGGCGGGTTGCTGAAGGTGGCTCCGGAACACACCGACCCAAATGTACTCGACTTGATGCGAAAGCCTTCGGGCGACGACTTCGAGAAGTTTACGGACGCATTCAAGAGCGAATCGAAAAAGGCGGGCAAGAAGCAACACATTGTCCCTTACTTCATCGCCAGTCATCCCGGCAGCGACCTAGACGCCATGATTCATTTGGCGGTGATGCTGAAGCAATCCGGTTACAAGCCGGATCAAGTCCAGGACTTTATTCCTGCGCCGATGGACGTGGCAACGGCGATGTACTACACCGGCATCGATCCGTTTACGAAGAAGCCCGTCTATATCGCCAAGCATCTTCGCGATCGCAAGTTGCAACGGGCGCTGATGCAGTTCTTCAAGCCAGAGAATTACTTCGAGGTTCGCAAAGCGTTGGAGCAAGCAAAACGAACGGACTTAATCGGTGACGGATGCGATTGTTTGATTGCTGCTCTTCCACCGAAGGAGGCGCTCACCAAACGTCGCAACGACGCCAACCGTCGATTTCGTGGCGAGTATGTCCACGCGATTCCAGGTGGAAAGAAGAAGAAAGACAAAAAGAAGCAATCGCGACACAAGCCTGGCCCCGGCTATCGACCGGACAGCAAAAAGTCGCAGTCGTGAAGCGGCATGTAACACGTTCATGGATGAGGATTCGGTTGTGCCAACAGCACCTTATGATTACGACGTTCTCGTCATCGGCACGGGCCCAGCCGGCGAAGGTGCGGCGATGCAAGCCGTCAAGCAAGGCAAACGCGTTGGCGCGGTTGAGCAGCAGGAGCAAGTTGGCGGCAGCTGCACGCATCACGGTACGATTCCCAGCAAGGCGTTGCGTAATGCGATCTTTAAAGTCACCGAGGCTTGGCGTGATCCGTTGCTGGCAGGTGTAATGACGCGACCCGGGTTCCCCGAACTGCGAAGAAGTGCATCAACAGTGATCAGCCAGCAAGTGACGATGCGTAAAGGCTTCTACGACCGCAACAGTGTCGAAGTCTTGCGAGGAACTGCTCGCTTCGTAGATTCGCATACGATGGCGGTCGGTGGGCAACATGTGAGCGCAGAAAGCATCGTCATCGCAACCGGCTCGCGGCCATATCATCCCGAAGACGTCGACTTTGAACATCCTTGTGTTTTCGATAGCGATACGATTCTCGACCTGACATTCACTCCCAAGTCGATCACCATCTATGGTGCCGGGGTGATCGGCTCTGAGTATGCGTCGATCTTCCGCAACATGGGACTGAAAGTAAATCTCGTCAACACGCGTGCGAAATTGCTTGAGTTCCTTGACGACGAGATTATCGACGCGCTGAGCTATCACCTGCGCGACCAAGGCGTCCTCATTCGACACGGCGAAGAATACGCACGCGCCGAAGGCTGCGACGATGGAGTCGTGTTGCACCTGAACAGCGGGAAAAAACTCAAGACAGATGTCTTGTTGTGGGCGAATGGGCGGCAAGGTAACACAGATATGGACCTCGCCAATGCCGGACTCGAAGCTAACTCGCGAGGGCAACTCGCGGTGAACGACGTGTTTCAGACTTCGGTCCCGCATATCTATGCCGTAGGCGACGTGATCGGCTTTCCGTCGCTGGCCAGTGCCTCATACACGCAAGGTCGCGCCGCCGCCAGTCACATCGTAGGCGAAGCGGAACTGCGTGTGCCCGCCGAGCTAGTTCCGACCGGCATCTATACAAGCCCCGAAATTAGTTCTGTCGGCAAGACCGAACGCGAACTGACGGCGGACAACATCCCGTACGAAGTTGGACACGCGCACTTCAAGAGCATCGCTCGAGCTCAGATCACCGGCCAAACGGTCGGCATGCTGAAGATTCTGTTTCACCGCGAATCACTGGCGATCCTCGGCGTACACTGCTTCGGTGCCAACGCTTCCGAGATCATTCACATCGGCCAGGCCATCATGAGCCAGCCGGGTGAAGCGAACTCGCTGCTATACTTCATCAACACGACGTTCAACTACCCGACAATGGCGGAAGCTTATCGCGTCGCGGCGTTAAACGGATACAACCGGCTTTTTTAGCGACGGCTGGACGTTGCGGGGTGAGCGACCACTTAAGTAGATCTCAACTTGGAATCCGCTGAATCCGAGAGGCGGGTCGTGATTCCTTTTGTAGGTTGGCCGCATCGTCCGACCGGGAAACCGTCTGCAACTATCCGTCCGCCGCAACAAGTGCAAGTTAATGCGTTGAACGCGCTGGTTCACCGCTTCTGCAGCACTTGCACAAATGAATGTTGCATCTTGCGACTATTCATTAGAACTTGTCTTCACACCGGTGTGACCAAATTCTGGTGAAATTCACACGTTTGGGGAACAATATTGAAAACTGCCCATCGCGGCACGTGGATTGCTTCGGTAATCGATCCAAGCGTGGTAACGACAGTCGTCGTATCCACAGAGGCTCAAGAGAAGAAGGCTGACGAAGTGGAAATCTTTGAAATTATACTCGCGATCGGCATGCTCGCCGCGATCTTTGCGGTCGCCGGATTTTGCGAATTGATCGGCGAACGGTGAAGCCGGCAACCCGTCCTAACGCAGGTTTTCTTCCGTATACAACGACAACTCGATCATCCGCTCCAGCAACTGCTCGGGGCTGTAACCTGGAAAGTTGTGGAAGACAAGTTCCTTTGCGAACAAGCGGCAGACGTAACGCAATTTCAGCGTCTTTTGACGCGACGCATAGACGAAGTCACGGTGGCCGTTGTTGACGATGACGAGATTGTTGTCGGTGTCGTAGCGAGAACGCCATAGCTCGCCGGGCGCTTTCTGGAAGGTGTAATCGGGCAAGCCCTGTTGGCTGTTCGATTTCGGTTTCTCGGGCATCAACGAGTCTGTGACCGTAATCAAGGCCTCGGCCGTGTACTCAGCTCGCTCTTGGCCGACAGTCACGCGCAGCCTGACAAGTTCTGGATCTTCCGAAGTTGTCAGCGTGACGATCTCTTGGTCGTCGTCTTCTAGTGTCGCGCGTCCTTCCGAAACCTCCCAGTGAAATCGCAAGCCGTCTTCGACCAAGCGGCCTGCGCGATCACGCGACACAGCACGAAAGGTCTTTTGCTCGCGCACAGGGACGACGCAACTGGCGGGCGACACGCGAACGCTGTTCAGCGGGCCAGCATGTTCGAAGAACGCCTTTTGCTCGCGAACTTCGTTTGCGTTCTTCTGCGCGGCCGAGTCGGTGAGTGGAGTTCCCGGACGTTGAGCATGCCTGCCGCGATTGGCAACACCGTAGACCTCGAACCAGTCGTACTCTTCCTCCGGCAACGCGAGCATTGCCTCTTTGAAAGCCCGTTGAATCGATTTCAAGGTATCGCGATTTACCTCGTCTTGCTCAGCCTGCTTCTGCTCGGCGATGATCTCGTCCAACGCGATTTCCAACGGTGCAAGGGCTTCAAGGAAGTCGACGTAGGCTTTGTCTTGGATCACGCCGAGCCGAGTGCCGGGCGTGAGATGCAGAAACGGCGCATCAACCACTCCTTGCAAATAGCCGGAAGACCAAGGTGGCTTATTCATTCCTTCGATGTCTGTCAGACGTTCGATGACACGAGTGCCCGATCGGTACAGACCGACATGATTCTCGGCGTTCGGCTCGCCCAAATACAATTCCACATAAATGTCACCGTGCGAAGTCGTCGGCTTCGGCAGATGGTGGAGTTGCCGACCGGAGAAGGCTTGCGGTTCGACGAGGTATTCCGCTCTTGCGGTTCGATCGATGATGCGGATCTCGACGCCTGAATTGCGAATTCGATCACGTAACTCGGAGGCCAAATACCATTGCAACTTCTCGCCACTAAAGTGGCGAATGCCTGGGAGCAGCGGTTTGATGGTTAGCTGCGTACCGCGATCAGCGACCAGGGTCCGGCGCGGAGCCACGTGATAGCCGGGATCGCCTTTCGACATTCGCATCTCGTACGATTTCCCGTCCTTGCCGGTCGAGACCAGGCTCAACTCTTCGCCCACGGTCCAGAAACTCAACAGCCCGATCCCGAATTCACCCTGCAACCCTTGCTCGCCATGAGCCTTCATCTCGCGTTTGATCGAGTCGCAGATGTGCGTCGCCACGTATTTGAAGTCGGGGACGCCGTGCTCGTCGGCGGGGACGCCGTTGCCGTCGTCGAGGATGCGGAGGTAGGGCTGCCCCTTCTCGCGACCGCGAATGATCGTCACGGTTTGTGCGTGGGCGTCAATGCTGTTCTCGACAAATTCGGCGACGGCTTTCAGCGGGTTGGATTGTGACAGCGCAATGATGCTGATCGCGTTCCAATGGTCGCCAATCCGCAGTTTTCCCGAGGATTTGTTGTCGGTTGGGTCGGCGGTATCGTTCTTCGGCATGAGTTCTCACCGTCTCGCGTGAATCGTGGAACGGTATTATAGGTAAATTGGAGGCCTTTACGCGACCCGGTGGCGGGGACGGCTCTCGCACCGATTTCACGGCACGCGGCAAGCGTGGCTAAGTACATTCTGCCCTGGTTATAATCGCAACTATGGCCCTCACTGTGAAACAATTCGTCGACAATGTCAGCCAAAGCGGCTTGATGGGCGCGGAAGAAGTAAATTCCTTCTGCGACAGCCTGCCCGAGGGGCGGCGCGACAGTGTTCAGGATCTGGCGAAGCTTCTGGTGCGTGAGCGGAAGCTGACGAAGTACCAGGCACAGATCATCTATCAGGGAAAACATCAAGGTCTCAAGTTTGGCGAATACACGATCCTCGACAAACTGGGCGAAGGCGGGATGGGCGTCGTGCTGCGAGCGCGGCACGGGCGGATGGAGCGCGAAGTCGCCATCAAGGTGTTGCCCGCCAAGTCGCTAACGAACGAGGAAGCGGTCAACCGGTTTTATAAGGAGGTGCGAGCAGCCGCTCGGCTGATCCACCCGAATATCGTGACGGCCTTCGATGCCTCGGAGAATGCTGGCACCCATTACCTCGTTCTGGAGTTTGTCGATGGGAAAGACCTTTCGCAGATTCTGAGCGAAAGCGGACGATTGCCCGTGGCGCAGGCAGTCGAGTGTACGATCCAAGCCGCTCGCGGCCTGGAGTATGCCCACTCGAAAGGGCTCATTCATCGCGACATCAAACCCGCGAACCTTTTGCTCGACAAAGATGGCACGGTAAAGATCTTGGACCTGGGCTTGGCTCGCCTCGAACAAGAGAACGCTTCCCGCGATGGATTGACTAAGAGCGGCCAGATCATGGGCACGGTCGACTATATGTCGCCTGAGCAGGCGCGCGACACGAAAAACGCGGATGCCCGGGCCGACATCTATAGCCTTGGCTGCACCTTGTATCGGCTGCTAACCGGCATGCCGCTGTACGATCGCGACACCATCATGAACAAGATGATGTCACATGCCAGCGACCCGATTCCGAGTTTAAGAGTAGTTCGGTCCGAGATCCCCGAGCGATTGGACGCTGTGTTTCAGAAGATGGTTGCGAAGCGAGCCGATGATCGCCAACAAACGATGACCGAAGTGATCGCGGACCTTAAGTCGGCTCTCGCTTCCACGTCGCCACCCGAGCGACGCGTTGCGAGTTCGAACTCGGATAGTGAGCTGACGAATTTCTTGGTTGGCATGAATTCGAACAGCGGCGTCGCTACCACACCCGCGATGCAGAGGGCACGACAAGCCGTCGAAGAGACGATCGACTTGCGCGCCAACTCGGAAAGCACGAACGCGAACCTCCCCCCTCCTGTTCCGATCGCGCCCCCGATGTCCGTACGCCCTGCAACGGTCGTGGCAAAGCGAACCACCACTCAGCGCACTTCGGCTCAGCGTGGCGGCAACCACAAGTTATTGATTGCCTTCGCACTCGGCGGCGGTGGACTGTGTTTGGCATTGCTTCTGGGGCTCGTCAAAATGATGGTTGGAGCGAGCAGCGATCCCGAACCTGAAGCTCCGACCATCGCTCAAACAAGCCCCGAGATCGACGAGCAAACGACACCGTTCAACAACGCAATCGCGACACAGGCTTTCAATGGGCGTGAGCTCTTCAATGGCCGAGACTTGAGTGGCTGGCAGGCGGTTGGCGATTCTGACTTATGGGTTGCAAATGAGGGAATACTTTCCGCCACGGGCCGAGGCACGGGATGGTTATCCTCGAACGAAGAGTTCAGCGATTTCGAATTACACTTGGAATTCCGCTTGCCGCCCGAAGGCAACAGTGGCGTGTTCTTGCGCGTTCCGCGCAGCGGAGGGTTGAGTGGCAGTGAGTTTATCGAGGTTCAGATTTACGATGGCGTTTTACTGAACAATGGCAACCATACAGGCTCGCTGTTTAACATCTCGAAGCTTGGGCCAGCGAAGTCACAACGTCCGGCGGGCGAGTGGAACTCGATGGAGATCGTGGCACAGCAATCACGGATCACCGTCGCACTGAATGGCGAGCCGCTACAGGACGTTGATCTCAGCAAAGCAGTCATTCCGGCTCCGATGGCAAACAATGCAGCGCGATCCATCGGCTTCATCGGACTACAGTGCCTTGGCACAACCGTCGAGTTTAAGAACATTCGCATTCGCCCACTGTAATCATGGCTCGCACGAAGCGAGACTCACTCTTGTTGGATAGCGTTCTATGTTGATCGGATACGTTAGCGACGAGCGATACGTTGCATTGCCTGACGTTCAGCTTGAGTTCGAGCAGGCATCACAGAGCATCGAGGTGCGATCGCGAGCATCCGGCGCTGTATACGCGGATATCGAACCGGGTGAGTACCTCGTGACCTTAGCCAAGGCGGGCTACGGATCGAAGCGAGTCACAATGGTTGTGTCGCCTGGCCAGCCTTTTCAGTTCCGACTGCTCAAGGATTCGCTATTGGGCTACGCGTGGCCCAAGTGGGTGCAGTCGGGCGAGAAGTCGGAGTTTCGCGTCCATTCCGATGAACAGTTCAAGCTGTCGTTGTGGCGGTATGGCTGGAAGAAGGAGTTGGTGAAACCTATCGGTTGGTTCGACGAACATGGACCGCGAGCCACCGTTCAAATAACACCAGACGGAGACTACACCCAGACCGGGGTGCAGTGGAACAAGTTCGGCTATAGCAGCCCCAACCACAAACAGTTCGTGACGGCTCCACAGCGAAGCGGCTTGTATTACTTCCATGCGAAGGGCGAGTCGGGCAAGTTCTTCTCGTTCCCTTGGATCGTGGCGCCCGCGACGCCGACAGCGCCGACGGCCGTGCTGCTCTCGAACATTACTTGGAATGCCTACAACAGTTTCGGTGGCCGCAGCAACTACATCCACCCCGATACCCTTCCACCAACGCCAACGGTGAATGCACGCCTGGAACTTCGCCGTTACACCGATCCGAATCACATCAGCTACGACACGACCGATTACGATCCGCTGTCGTTTGACCGACCGGAGCCAATCAACCACATCCCAGAAGCCGAAGAGATCACAGGCCCCATCGAAGGCCGAGCCCCTTGCCACATCGCCCCAACCGAATGGCGATTACTGGGATGGATGGAGCGAGAAGGCTTCGAGCATGACGTCTATGCCGAAACGCAACTGCATTTCGGCACGCTAAACCTCGATGACTACAAGCTGTTGATCATCAGCACGCATCCCGAGTATTGGTCGAGCGAAATGTATTTCAAAGTGAAGTCTTGGGTGCTGGAGCGGGGCGGTCGGTTGATGTATCTGGGTGGCAACGGACTGAATTGCGATGTCGAGTTCCTCGACGAGCGGACTTGCATCTATCGCAATGACGATTCTCGCAAGCTTACCGTCGCGGGAAGTACCTACGAGAGTCGCTTCCATTTGCGGCAGGAGTCGGAAGCGAACTTGCTCGGCGTAGTCTACGACGAACGAGGCATTATGACAGCCGCTCCATACGAGGTCGTCGACGCATCGCATTGGGTGTTCGAAGGCACTGGTCTCAGCAACGGCGATACCTTCGGACACGAGAGTCAGCACCAACGCATTCCCGGCGGAGCGTCTGGTCACGAGACCGATAAGGTCTCGCCATCCTCGCCTCCGAATACGAAGCTTCTCGCGCGCGGGCTCAATCCCGATGAAGGCGGTGCGCACATGGTTGTCCACGAACCGGGCGACGCAGCGACCGTCTTCTCCGCTGGGTCAATCAACTGGCCGAGTTCGCTTTTGGTCGACAAGCATGTCTCGCAAATCACCGCCAACGTCGTGCGCCGTCTGTCGCAGTAAGTGAAGAGAGCGGCAGGTTGCGTTTTGACAACATGTTGACATTTGCCAACGCTTTACCGAGTACACGCCGACGAAGGTACTGCAGTCGCGAACTGCCATGAGCGACTACACTTACGACGGCGCAACGGTCGCCCCTGCAATGACTGGCATCTGGGTTGCCTTGATGAATAATCTCTTCCGATTCAGGAGATCTCATCATGTCCCGCACGACACTCGTCGCTTCCAGTCTGATCCTACTGAGCGCTCTCGCGCAGCCACACATAGCGGATGCAGGCGAATTGGTCGTGGTGTGGCTAGAGGATGGGCGAATGCTCGCTGGCGAGGTCGATCCACGGACGAACGACGATCGGCTGTGGTTGCGTTCGTCGTCGCGGACCTTCGTCGTTTCGACCTCTGCAGGATGGGAGCAAATAAAGGCGGTGAACGCCGGTGGCGTGCGTCTGCCGGTCGACGAGTTCTCGAAACGCATGGATGAATTCCTTCCCAAGGGAGGAGAACCCACCGAATTGCCTGCGGTCGCTTCTGCCGGAATACCCAACGTCACGACTCCCGTCATTCGATCGATCCCGCAAAAGAATGCCGCAACACGTGTCACATCGCTAGACGTTGAGGCGCGCGTCGCGAACTGGGATCAAGACGCAGAGACGGATGGGGTCGAGATCCGCGTCTTCCCGCGAAACACGTTCGGCGAACTAGTTCCTGTGTCTGGTCAGATCACCGCGACACTGGTCGGTCGCAATCAACTGCCCACCCGCGAGCACAGCGCGTTCCCGCAACTCGGTCGCTGGTCATTGCAAGCCGATACGAGCGACTTCGGTTCTTACGGTGGAGTCTACCGCCTGCCATTCCGAAATCGACATCCCGACCAAGATCGCTCGCTAGTTCAGTATGGCTTGGTCGAAGTGTCGTTATACGTGGCAGGACAAGGCCGTTTCACTTCTGACGCGACAATCTATCTATATCCGTTCAATCCGGTTCGCCGCGACATGCAACAGCATGCTCATGACCGTAACCGATAGTGCGGCAGCGAGTTCAGTACTAGTCCACGGACTTCTGGTCGGTCACGCGAATCGTCCGCGCTACTCGGAACCTCAGATCGCGATGACGTGATGTTGCGCAATGTCCGTCGCGTTGGGCGGAGCGTGTATTGAGCGGTTGGTAGAGCCATGCGCCGCCTCGCCAACATGAGATTCATCGCCTGCCATCCCCGTGACATGTCAATTGTCGTCGTATCTCTTGTGAACTGAAGGCGACCGAGAATCGGAATCGTTGTCATGTCACAACTCCATCACTTCCCTGTACATGTCAAACAAACCGAATCCGTAACAACCGCCTAAGGACCGGCTCAACCACAACTTCTTCTTTTGCGTAGGGTCCGCTGTGCGGGCCTCAGGGATTCCTGGTCCGCACAGCGGACCCTGCTCTTGAAATGCCGAAGTTATTTCTGACATATTCTTAAATGGAACTGAGTTGCTCATAGAGTATGCCAGTTGGCAGGCAGGAGTTGTATTTTCGCGAAGGTTGCTGGATGCACCGTGTTTCGCGATGCCGAACCACCGCTTATTCTATACGACTTGACGCATCGCGAACCCTTAACAATTGCCCACGCCGAAAGATTGCTAGGATGGCGAAGCCTGACAGTACATGGAAGCAGAGTCTGAGGCGCCGCTTGTCTGTCTGGTTTGAACGTAATTCGCGGGATCTCCCTTGGAGGAAAACACGTGACCCGTATCACGTTTGGATCAGCGAGATCATGCTCCAACAGACGCAAGTCGTCACGGTGATCCCGTATTTTGAGCGTTTCATTGCTAAGTTTCCGACGATTTCTTCTCTTGCCACAGCCCACGAAGATGAAGTGCTGAGGATGTGGGAGGGGTTGGGTTACTATCGCCGCGCGAGACAGTTGCATAAGGCGGCGCGAGTTATCGTCGACGAGCACGATGGCGTATTTCCTCGCGATGCGGTCTCCGTGAAAGCGCTGCCAGGCATTGGCCGCTATACCGCAGGAGCGATTCTTTCGATCGCATTTGAGGCCCGCGAGCCAATTCTGGAAGCCAACACGATTCGTGTCTTCAGTCGCCTGATCGCTTATCGCCACGACACGACGAGCACGGAAGGCCAACGCGTTCTGTGGGCAGTGGCCGAAGACTGGTTGCCTCGAAAACGCATTGGCGACTTCAATCAAGCGATGATGGAGTTGGGAAGCGAAATCTGCACGCCACGCGCGCCACTATGTCACGAGTGTCCTGTCGCGATGCTCTGCCCGACACGAGCAGAAGGATTGCAAGACATCATTCCGGCTGCAAAGAAGAGAACGAAGTATGAAGACGTCGTTGAGGCCTGTGTGGTTGTCCGACGCAATGGGAAAGTGTTACTTCGACGCTGCGAAGAGGGCGAGCGGTGGGCAGGCTTGTGGGACTTTCCGCGATTGGCCAGCAATGCGGAGAATGATGCTGGACGAAGCCGCGAGTTGTGCGAAGGTGTTCGCACACTGACGGGCTACGATGTCGCGATCGGCGACCATTTCAAGACAATCAAGCACGCAGTGACGCGATTCCGCATCACGCTAAAGTGCTTCGAAGCCACACATCTGTCAGGACGGAAAAAGGGCGGCGAATTCGCTTGGGTTCCGCCAACGCGACTTGAAACGTACGCGCTGAGCGTCACCGGGCGGAAGGTCGCGAACGCGATTCAGGAAACGCTGCGTAAGACGTAGCCACTACGACGGCGCGTGGAGCAGTTTCGTCATATCGGAGGCTTCGATCTTCTTGCACAGATATTCGTCATTCATCGCGAGATTCTCGGACGCTAGTGCGACTCGCACCAGTCGAGCAGAACGAGGTCTGGGCGTTTACCGCCTATTGTATTCGCGGCGAAGTCGGTTCTTAAACTATGTTGTGTCGGCTTAGACAGGTGGTGGCGTAGGCGTCGCAATGTCGCCTGCGGTCGTAATCGAAAGGCCGCCCGAGGATCGTAGGTCGACGCGATACGCCTTTCCCTTTTTCATTTTGATCGACGGCGCTTCACCATGCACGGCACGGATACCTAACTCGTCCTGTTTCGCTTCGCTGTTTGCGACTTCCCAGAAATCGCTCCAAATCTTCTTCTCAAACTCCGACATCTCGCCACCACGACCATAAACCGCAGGTCGCGCACCGTCTTCGTCCAGCGCGAATCCCTCACGAGGTTCCTGCATTTCTCCGAAGACACGGCGGAAGAGGACTAAGGAAGTGGAGCGGTCGATATCCGCTTGCTCGACGTACTTGTCGTCGAACTTGACCACCCAGCTGTCGATATACAGAACGTCGCCTTTAATCTCGAAACGCTTTGGCATGCCAATCGGGTCGCCGTTGTCGTTGATCTCTTGGAAATCGATCTGCGTCAACGTTGTTTCCGTTGCCTCATCTTTTGTCTGATCGAGGACGGTGATCATCGCCATGCGATGATCGACCTTGAGCAATCGCATCGCCGTATCGAGGCGTTCGATCTCTTCCTGCTGCTTGGCAACCTCGGTATTCAACGCTCCAATCTCTTGTTCTTTGACACGAATTACTGCCTCTTTCGCTTCGAGATCGGCTCGAGCCTGAGTCAGTGCCTGTGCAGATCGCTGGGCCTCGCGTTCGGTTGCGTTGTAGGTGTTGTAGCCGTACCAGCCGCCAATCCCCAATCCGCCCACGATCACGGTGGTCAGAAGCGTGCGGATTGCACTGGTAATAATCGAGACCTTTTCGATCAAGGTTGTCTTGGCCATCTTCTTACTTTCCGAAAGCGTCTGAGTCGTTGGAATTGTTGGTACCTCTGGCCGTTATCGGCCCGTGCAATTCTAGCTCACCACGTTCCACTGCCGAAGTCGAATTGGATTCGAGAAAGATTGCCGATTGCGCAAGCTGTTTCGGTTGTAGCAGTTATCGACCAAGCAGTGTGCGAACTGCCGCGCCGATATCAGGCTGAGACATAAGATGCTCGCCGACAAGAATCGCATCAACGCCAGCCGCTTCTAACAACATCGCATCCTCGCGACTGTGAATCCCGCTCTCACCGACCAGGACGCATTGATCGGGCACCTGCTCCCGCATCCTGATTGTGTGTTGCAAATCAACCTCGAACGTTCGCAAGTCGCGATTGTTCACACCAATCAGTGTCGCGCCCGCGTCGAACACACGCTGCAAATTTGCGGGCTCGTATAGCTCGACGAGCGGCGTCATACCGAGTTCGATCGCTTCGTTGTGAAGCTTTCTGAGATTGCAGTCGTCTAAGCACTCGGCGATCAGCAGGACGGCATCCGCACCTGCGGCGCGTGCTTCGAGCAATTGGTATGTATCGAGAATGAAGTCCTTACGTAGAACAGGCAAGCCGACGACCGCTCGAATGTCTCGCAAGTAGTCGAGACTGCCTTGGAAATATTGTTCGTCAGTTAGAACGCTAATGCAGGAAGCGCCATTCGCCTCATAAGCTCTTGCGATTTCGACCGGTTGGAAATCTTTGCAAATTAGTCCCTTCGACGGGCTCGCCTTTTTGACTTCGGCGATCAGCTTGATAGACCCCCCGACGGCCAACGCGTTGAAGAAGTCGCGAGGGGGCGGAGCATCCGCGATAGCCGCCTGAAGTTCGCTCGCCGGGCAAAGTTCCTTTGCACGAGCGACCTCGTCTCGTTTCGTGGCAACTATCTTGTCGAGTATGGTCGACATGCGGCGACTTTCGGCTGGAGCCGGAGATGCTGAGTCTAGTGCTTAAAGTGTCGACGTCCGGTGAAGATCATGGGCATGCTGACTTCGTTGCATGCGGCAATGACATCATCATCGTTCTTCGAGCCGCCCGGCTGAATGATCGCCGAGACACCGGCTTCCGCCGCTTTGTGAATCGAATCCGGGAACGGGAAGAAGGCGTCGGACGATAGCACCGATCCCGCAACTCGATCGCCCGCTTTGCGAATGGCGATCTCGACCGAATCAACGCGGCTCATCTGCCCGGCGCCGACGCCGCATAACGCCTGATCTTTCGACAGCGTGATGGCGTTCGATTTGACATGTCGTACGACCGCCCAACCGAAACGCAATTCGGCGAGTTGTTCGTCGGTCGGTTGCTTCTCGGTGACAACTTTCCATTCCCCTTCTGGATCGGGCAACGAGTCCGCGTCTTGGACGAGCATACCGCCGTCGATGTGACGGAATTGACGCTGCGACTTCACGTCCTCAAGCCTTCCCACTTGCATCAAGCGGACATTGCTTCGCCATTTTGGCTTGCTGGTCAGCACGCCGACGGCAGCCGCTTCAAAATCAGGAGCGACGATCGCTTCGACGAATAAACCGGGAGTCGCCAAAAACTCGGCGGTCGCGACGTCGACGATGCGGTTGAAACCGATCACCGACCCAAACGCACTGACGGGATCACCCGCCAGCGCCTTTTGAGTTGCTTCGACGAGTGTCGCAGCGGAAGCCGCTCCACAAGGATTGTTATGTTTGATCACCGAGCACGCCACACCAGGCAACGATCTGGCGATCGTGAGCGCGCTGTCGAGGTCCAGCAGGTTGTTATAGGACAGCTCTTTGCCATTCAGCTGACGTGCGGTTACCAAACTCGCGTGCCGCGAGCCCACTTCGCTGTAGAGCGCCGCTTGCTGATGCGGGTTCTCACCATAGCGTAGAACGGCCCTGCGGTGCAGCGTGATGTTTGTCGTCGGCGCGAAAGGTCCGTCGTTTGTTTCGCCGCAGAAGTAATCGGCGATCGCGCGATCATAAGCCGCCGTTCGGGCGAATGCTTCGGAGGCCAATCGCGTGCGAAGGGTCAGCGAGGTATGGCCGTCTCGCGAGATTTCCTCCAAGATCGAAGAGTACTGCTCAGGATGCGTGGCGATACTCACGAACTTGTGGTTCTTGGCCGCTGCGCGGACAAGACTGGGGCCACCAATATCGATCTGCTCGATGGCTTCGGCCCGTGTCACGCCTTCGCGCGAGATTGTGGCCTCGAAGGGATACAAGTTAACGACAATCAACTCGAACGGCACGATGTCCTGTTCGTCGATCGCTTCCATATCATCGGGACGATCATGTCGGCAGAGGATGCCGCCAAAAATCTTGGGATGTAAGGTCTTTAAACGACCGTCCATCATTTCGGGAAAGCCGGTGTAGTCGGCGACGTCGTACACACGAAGACCTTGGCTTTCGAGGTGCTTTCGCGTTCCTCCAGTGCTGTAGATTTCCACTCCGGCACTGGACAAGCCGTACGCGAAACCGGCCAAGCCAAGTTTATCGCTGACGCTGATCAGGGCTCGACGAACCGTCGGATTATCCATTTCGGAAGCTCTCGCAATCTGAAACCACTTGGAGCGAGTGCGGCAAGCACTCGATAAGCCCTTGGTTTACGTGTTGCCGTGCGAGCGGTCAAGGTGCGGAGGAAAACGCAGTCCAGATGCCCGGCTACATCCACATTGCAGCCTTGCAGAGTCGTATCTCTGCGTCACCCTGGCATTTAGGTACCGGAAGGTGCCTCCGCCGACTCGGCAGTTGGAGCAGGTTCCTCCTTCGGTTTGTCGGAGGGGGCCTCGGCGGGCGTCGTTTCTGCGGTCGGCTCCGAAGGGGCTGCTGGCTTTGCGTCGTCGGATGCATCGGCGGCAGGTGGGGCCGCTGGGGCCGCTGCCTCCGTTGCGGCGGGTGTACCGGCGTCCGTGGCACTTGGAGCGGCTTGCGGCTCTTTGTCATCGGGCGCGGCTTCTGCCTTTTCGGGCACCGAGTCAGTTGGCGCTGACGAGTCAGGCTCTGCTGTATGGCTTTCGCCCGAATGCTCGCTGTCAACGGGTGTATACTTTGCCAGGATTTCATTGAGGGCGAAATTCGCCGGCAACTCTTCATCTAACTGACCGAGTAGCTTGATGTACTCTTGAATGTCTTCAACCAAGTCGTCTTCCGTCAACTCGTTGACGAGGTCGCGATGTGCCTGGAACGTTTCGCCCCAATCTTTCCACGCCAATTCGAATTCGGCCTTGGCCGCATCGAGGTCGGCATCTTCCATGTGTTGCTTCGCGGCGAAGATATGACGCCGAGCGTTCACGGTTTTAGCGAGCTGCTCAACGGCACAACGAGCCTTCCAATAGTTGAAATTAACGTTGTTGCGATAGGCTGAAATTCGCGTCGCTTCGGTCTCCTTATCGCTCGCCTGCTTAGCCAAGCGGAAGGCGCGTGCTCGAACGTTTTCGGGAGAGGCTTCTGCCACATCCAGATACGTGACTTTGGTTTTTTGCTCAGCCTGCTGCTTGCGAGATCCTTCTAGCTCGCCAGTAATTTCATGCCACTCTTTGCCGAGTGCGATTCGCTCGGCTTCCGGCAAGGCCTCGATTCGCTCTTGGATGAGCCGCTCGCGGAGTCCAGGGACCAGCTTGTCGAGTTCATCGGAAAGGCGTTTTGCTTCGGCAGTCGCGAGTTCTTCATCATTCAAGCGAATTCGTATTCCCCAAGATGTTGGCACAACCCGGTTGCCGTATGTGTCCCAGTTCTCGCCAGCGCGACGCCATGCGTATTGTGCTTTCTCATCGAGCACGCCCTCCGATTCGATCGTGCTGGCATAGTTCATTAATGCCTTCGGTCCATCCGAATAGAAGATGTGCGGAGCTTTGCCGCGGATAGGAGCTTCTCCGGTCTCGACGATGTCGTAGGCACTCTCGTACCACAATCGGCTAGTCAGCCAATTGTCCGGTCGTTGATCAGCTCCGCGTGCTTCGGTATCGATGTCCACATACTGACTCAGCAACGCATGGAAATCTTTGTCGTCTTGGAACAGGCGTCGGAACTGCTTGTGTTCGTCAGCACGACCGAACTTCTGACCGGTGTACCATCCGACCGTCCAAAACAATTTGGGTTCGTGTTGGTTGTAGCGTGTTCCCTTGATTAAGAACTCGATTCCCTTCTTCACCCATAGATATCGGAATCGAAAATCATCGTGCTCAACGGAGATGTTGTAGGACAAGTTGTGTGACTGAAACTCCCACACGGAGATAAAGTGGGGCTGCAGTTTCGACATCGTATTGACTGTCGCGACCAACTTCTCCCAGTCTTCCGTCTTTTTGTAGTGGTTGGCTTTCGTCCACAAGATATTCGCTGCAACGCCCTTCATGCCAAGCGTTGCCAACTTCATCGACTCGCTGGCGGGATCGATTTCGCCAAGCTCCGTGGGCGAGAGATCATACTCGGCTCGCAATTGGGCAAGTTGGCCGCCACGATTGGAAGTTGATTTCGTTGCTGGATGACCGATCATATAGAGCGGAATCAACAGCAGCGCAATTAAACCGAGATACAGAACCTTGCGTTGGAATGAGGCGTTCTGAATCATGCCGCAATTTCCCGTGTCTTGAGCAGATAGTATGAAATGAGCGATACGACGAAGACGTAACAAAACGCTGTCAGCAACTGCATGCTCAGAAGCGATCCGTCGATATTGTAACCGTAGGCAACGTATTGTGTCGTTGTGAAGTGCCCATAGTCAGGCAACATCCCGGCCATGGCTTGCATGCACTTCATGAATCCGCCATCAATGCCCTCGACGATCGCGAGCGGAACCTTACCAATTTCCAAGTCGACCTGCACGTTCTGTTGCGTGACGATTCGGATGAGCGATTCCAGCGGGCCACCGCCGTCCAGGGATCCCGTGGCGATTTCGAGGATGAAGTTCGAGAAGTAGCCGATGACGATGCTCGAAAGCGTTGCCATCATTGCCACGGCTCCACTCAGGAATGTGCTGAACATGACGCCGAAGCTCGTTACCATGACCATTTGCAGCCAGATGCCGACGTATCCTTTGGCAAGATTCGCGACAAAGGAAGCATCCCGGTCGAGGATATAGACGTCTCGCTCGGCCATACCGTAGTACTGCGAACGCTCACCACACTGAATCCAGATCTCTAGCCGGCCCTCGTCGTCGACGAGATCGAACAAATTGCCGTCTCGAACGCTGCCGTCTTCATTGTCAACGACCCGAATACTGCTCGGGATAGTCTGCTTGTCGGACACAAACTCTTTGGCCGTGAAATTGATGGCCTCGCTTCTGCGAACCTTTGCACTCGGATTGGGATTCCGCAACACGATGGACCCGAGAATTCCCTTTTCCATGTCGCCCTTGTAGGTGCGAAAAACTCGAAGATTCATTTCCAGGTCGAATCCGTCCGGATAGCGTTCGGGCGTGACGTTCTCAAACGTCCAAATCGCGGCTGCCAGCGTGCCGCCCTCGATATAACTTCGATAGGACCATTCATGCCCAACGTTAATACCTTTGTCAGTATCCGCACCGGCTCGGTCCTTGAATCGCAACTTGCCAAAGACAGGGACACGAGCCTGAAGGAGCCCAATTGCTGGGCCGAAGTCATACCCCTCGTCTGTCTTTGTGACTGGGTGCCAATGGCTCATCACGACGTCTGTCTCGCCGGTGCCATCTTCAAACATCTTAAACGTGTGGCGATGATGGCTATCGTAACTGGTCTCGCCTTCGTGAGTCACATCGCCAACAGAGACAGCGGCGACTTCTTCGACGGCGTGCTCATGGCTGAGCCCGCGTTGGACGAAGAAATAGCTGACGATTCCCATCGGCACGAGCAACATCGTGCCGACTGTCACGAAGCCTATGATCCGTCCGAGAACGATCTCCCAGGAGCGAACCGGCTTGGTGACGACCGTATAGATCGTGCGATTTTTGATGTCGGTCGGTAAGCTGAAGGTGCTGAGAAACAACGCCAAAAGTACTACTAGATAATTCGACGCCGTCAACACAAAGCTCAGATATAGCCGTGCCGGATTGTCGCTTTCAACATCGAGATACCAGCCTGCGAAGAGGATGATGACGACAAAGACTACAAATGCGATCAGCACGCGTCGTCGAATTGCCTCTTGGACCGCAAGCATCGCCATCGCAATTGTCCTAGGCACCGACCAATTCACAAAATCGACGACGCTGCTCGCGATGACTTTAGCCACGGAGTAGAAGCCTTCGACTGGGCCGCGACGCGCCGAGGCAACCAGGAATCCGACGAGGACGCCGCCGGCAATCAAGAGCGACACGCGGATCAAGGAGATAATAAATCCCCCAAACAGCCACTCACCGAAATCTGGAATAACTTGGTCGAATGTCATGACGCCTGACGATGCCTCGAAACAATCTCACAGAGAAAGAAGAAATGAACGCCGCAGCGGCAGTGCCAGCGGCGCGAACGCAGTTACTTTTCCTGCGTAGAACGACGACCCGGATTGGTCTCACTGTCGCGAACAATTTTGAGGAACAACTCTTCCAGTGTCGTGGTTGGATTCTCCATGGCCACGAGCTTGCCTCCATGCCTTGCGATGACCTCGCGAATTTCGTCTTCCGCTTCTTTCGTAAGCCCTTCGGCTCGGACTTGCGTCATATCTTTGACCGTGATCAAACTATCAACGCGACCGAGCTCCTTCAGCTCGCCTTGATGCAGGATCGCGATACGGTCACAGACGTCCTGAACATCTGCCAGTAAGTGGCTGCACATGACAACCGTTTTTCCCTCGTCGCGAAGTCGCAGGATCAAATCCTTCATTTCGCGAGTACCGATTGGATCAAGACCCGACGTGGGCTCGTCGAGCAGCACGAGTTCAGGATCATTGATTAGGGCCTGGGCCAAGCCAATACGCCGCGTCATACCCTTTGAGTATTCCTTAAGTTGGCGGCGTTTCGCCCAATCGAGCCCTACCATCGTGATCAACTCGTTCACCCGATCGCGTCGCACGTCAGCCGGCATATCGAACAAACGCCCATAGAAGTCGAGTGTTTCGACAGCGTTCAGAAACTTGTAAAGATATGATTCTTCGGGCAAGTAGCCGATTCGCTCGTTCTTACCCACGTCACTGGCGTCTTTATCGAAGACGAGTGCTTGTCCGCTGGTTGGAAATAACAAGCCGAGCAGCAGTTTGATGGTCGTCGACTTGCCGGAACCGTTAGGGCCGAGCAATCCGAAGATCTCCCCTTTACGGACTTCCAGGTCGAGAGCCTTCAGAGCTTGTACCTTCTGACGTCCCCAGAAGTCGCGGTAAACCTTGCTGAGGTTTCGAGTTTCGATGACGACATTCGACTCTGCCTGCGGCTTGTCGCCCGTCTTGGACGGAGCCGTCTCGGCAACTTGATCTGCCATGTGAATCCACTTTTAATTGGGGAGGAGCGAGATATTTAAAGGAATCCAGCTGTCTAAAATGTGTACGCAGACAGGTTTCCTGTGTACGAACTCGATATCTGAACGGTTCAAGTCTGGGGAAGAAAATCGTCCAATCGCCAGACGTCGCGGCCAACTCAGGGCCCCCAGGCCGGAATTCGACTCTGCTGAACCTGCGCGAGGCAGGGCCATTGGTCCCACTATAAATCGAGCGTCGCGCGGTCGCAAGGATCGCCGAGCGAGTGAGGGGCTGATGGGATTGCCCGACTTCCCTCAGGATCGGGAAAGCCGGGCAGATCGGGTGGTGCGGGACGTAGATTCAAACCTAGCAAAGACGATTATTGAGGAGGATGCGCCGTCCTTGCCGCTGGGCGTCTGTCCGGTTACCTAAGTACAACGGGCCTCCGAGCCCGTCGGCCAACGAATTTCCAACGGCCTTCGGAGAGCCGTCGTACAAGACCGCGTACGGTATCTGGACAGGCTCCTAGGCGAATACTGACTCGACCAACGACGACAGTCGCTCGAACCCGAGCTTCAATACGTCACGCGGATCTTGCGCCCACAGTTGTGGGTTGAACAATTCCAAGCTCACCGCACCCGTGTATCCCATTTCTTTTAACACTGTCAACTCCGCCTTCAAATCGATCACGCCGTCGCCAATCATCACCCGATCCGGGTCCAACTGCTTCAGCGGCGGGATGTCGGGATGAGCGTCGTCGATGTGATAGTGGCTGATCCGCTCGACAGGGACAGCTCGCAAATCGTCGAGCGTTGAATTCGTGTTCCAGCTATGAAACGCGTCGGCGATCAAAGTCGCGTCGGGATCGTCGACATCTTGCACGACTTGCCACGCTTGCGGCAAGGAGGCGACCGACTCGAAGAAGCTGATGTATTCAAACGTCGGCTTCGCACCGATATTTCGCCCGATCTCCAGCAACTCCTTGTACCGACGAGTAATCTGGCCGATATCACAAGGAAATCGAGCCGGCGAGCAAACGAGCCAAGGCGACCCCATCCGCGCCGTCAATTCGAGTCGCCGCTTGAACTCGTCCATTTGGTGCGGACGCTCAAAGTCGCTGGCCTCGGCCCAACCCCGTGAGGCGATCATGCAAGGGACGCTCAGTCCGTGATCTGCCAAAGACTTTTCGATGTCGCAAACTTCGCCGCCTTTTCCGATGTACTCGTAGATCTCATTCACCCACAGCTCGATGGCAGGGAAGCCCGCTTCGGCGGTCAGCCGAATCTTGTCCATGATCGGCGTGGGTTTGATCGTGCTGGTATTCAGGCATAACGTAAAAGACATCTCGGATTCCTTGGGGAGATGTTGGTGGAACGCTCACGTCGGCTATGATGCAGCATAACCGATCAGCATTTGTAGCGGGAGCAACTTGATGACCGATCCGACTCCACATCCGCTCAGTGACTTTCCTGTCGTCGTCACACTGCCGCTGCAGTGGGGCGATCAGGATGCGTTTGGGCACGTCAACAACACCGTGCCAATTCGCTGGTTCGAGTCGGCTCGCGTCGCGTATCTCGAACAGAGTGTGATGAGCCCGATGATGCAGGCCGGAGGACTCGGCCCGATCCTGGCTTCCGTCACATGCAACTACCGGCGGCAACTTCATTATCCGGATCGCGTTTCGATTGGAGCTCGCATCTCAAAGATCGGTCGCAGCAGTTTGGTTATGGAGCACGTTGTTTATAGCGAGAAGCTCGATGCCATTGCGGCAGACGGAACATCGACGGTCGTCGTGTTCGACTATGAAGCGAATCGACCTACGCGCGTTCCGGACGAGATTCGCAAGGCGTTCGAATTGCTCGAAGGAAGAACGATCGGCGATGTGGCAGGGTAACTGATCGGGGCGAAAGCAAAGAAAGGCCGCGAGAACATCCCGCGGCCTTTCATCGATTCAAATTGTTCTACGCGGCGTCAGTTGGCGTTTTTTACGAGCGTGGCGGGGAAACCAATTCCGGCCAAGGCTTCCATGGCCTTCTCGGTCTCGAACTCGTCAGGATTGATTTTGCAATGCGCGATCTTGTTCGGAAAATCGATGGTCACATTCGCTACACCCGGCAGCGACGAAAGTGAATCTTTCACTTTCTTTGATCACGAAATTCCTCAGTGCATGTCGGGAACACTCAGTGAGACAAGCGTCTCGTTTGCGGCAGCCTCAGTGTCGGCGGTTTCGCCACTCGATTCGGACGGCATGTCCGGGATCGAGATCTCCACGTCCGGCGAAGCATCGCTGACCGTGGATGGCGCAGGCGATTGGGAACACCCAAGCACCGCTAACACCGACAGGCTGGCCAGAAATCGAAGTTTCATGGCGACCTATCCTTTCAATGTTCTAGAAGCGAAAGCGTCTACAATGAGTATCGGCTTGATGGAGGGAACGCGGCAAGCATTTGTGCCTGCAAACGCCAATTACGCGTCTCCACCTTGCAAATACCTTTATAGCTTCGCATTGGCACGTCGTCACCGTCAGTATGCTGTCGTACAGTCCCGCACTGAGACCGCGATCGGATCGGACTGCCGCAGCGACCTTCGAGCGACGTAGCTCTCTGGAGTTCGCTCAGTCGTCGCAAGATCAAAGTCTTCGGGCCGCCTCGGCTTCGATCTCATTGCGTTCGATGCGACCATCGCGATTGTGGTCGATGCGGCGAAAACCGTATCGTCGGAAGGCTTCTGGCGTTTCATCTTTCACGATGACTCCATCACCATCGGCGTCCAATTGCTTCAGGAACTTGATGACCTCTTCCTCAATGCGTTGTTGCCGTGCGGCCTGGTCCAGCGGCGTCTTCTTGTTCGCGGCACGAACGATCACGTGTGGCTTGCCGCGAGGATGCGCAATGTCAAAGAAGGCGACGGCCATCTCCTGCCACGTTTGGTCGCCCCAGGTCACGTACTCTTCCGCATTTGGATTGGTTGGATTCTGTGGCGAGTTGTCGAAACTGACTTGCATCTCCAAGGCGTCGATTTTGTCTAAGGCCAGTGGCGATTCGAGCTGATACCAATGCTGCCAATTGAAATCGTAGTGTGGCACCGACAGCAATGTCTCCCTCGCCTCGGCTTTGCGAATGTCTAGGCGGAACGACTTGCCGCGCAGGTGCATATGCGGCATCGCGCCAAGTAGTCGCGACTGGCGAGCAAAACCATCGAGTCGCACGTCGACGACGAAGTCCTTCGCACCAGGCGGGATCTCGAAGTGATTGTTCAATGCCACTCGCGTGGTGACTTCATGCGTCACTTGATCGGGATCTGCGAACCAGACCCCGACCTTGGTCACGTCTTTCGTCTCGCGACCGTTGGGTGTGTAGTGCATCTGAAACACAAGTTTCGAGCGGGCGGGGATGCGTCTCGCGTGGCCTGGCGGCAGCAGCGTCGTCCGCTGCCCCGGCACATAGCCGCCCATCCAGCCAATCCCTTCCAGCGCAGAACCATCGGGCGGGCGCACGAAGATGATGGCGTGATGTACCACCGACGCATTGCCAGGGATGACGTGAGCCGCAGTGATCCAGCGATCTTCGTCCCACTTTGGATCGACGACAAAGTATTGGTACTCGACTGTACCATCCGCCGGAACGACAAACGGTCGATCTCGCATCGAGAACTCAGCGTCTGGCGAAGTTGGCAGGTGCCAACCGTGGCCAAATGCGGGTTGCGGGGGAAGGTCTTTGGCATCTCCTTCGGGCATCCCTTGTTCGACCCAAGTGACGAGTGTCGCTTTTGCTTCCTCTGGCATCCGCCTCGCGCCAACGAATTTGCCATGTTGCGGATCGGCGTGCCATGGCGGCATTCGGTTCTGGTCAATGACTTCCAGCATCATTTCGCCCCAACCGACAACTTCTTCGTAGTCCGTCAAGGCAAACGGACCGATCTCACCTTCGCGATGACACTCGACACAGTGTTGATTCAAGATCGGAGCCACATCGCGCGTGAATGTCACGACCGCCGCAGGATCAACTGGTGGTTGTGGCTGCCTGGAAATGGAGATCAAGCAGCCGACGGCATTGGTCTTTTCGTGAGCCACCGGACGGCCAGCGACCAACGCTTCGATCGCATCACGCAAATCATGTTTCGTCGGCTCGGCGCGCGAGACGCCTGGCTCGTATTGGTCATCGATGCGGCCTTGGTAGCGGATCTTGTCTGTGGCGTCGAGCACAAAGACTTCAGGCGTCCGAGTGGCACCGAGTTGCCTAGCGAGGGATTGGTCGCCGTCTTTGACGATCGGAAATGAGAGTTCGTGTTCTCGGATGTAGCGTTTTACATCCGTGGTGGAGTCTTGTGGGTTGCTATTGATGCCGACGACTTGAACCGCCTTTCCGGCGAATTCTCTGCCTAACGATTCCAAACGCGACCCATAAAGCCGCGCGAGCGGGCATTCGGCTCCCAAAAAGCAAACCACCTTCCACTTGGCGTCGACCAGCGCAATCGGCTTGCCCTCGACGTCGCGCAGTTCGCTCCAGCGAACGGAGGACGATTCGGCGGCGTCATTCGTCCCGGCACAAATGACGAGGAGAACGAGAGCAAAGAAAACACGCAGTTGTGCAGCATGCGGCATAGAAAACGTCCCAATCGAATTGCGGTGGCCTTGCGAAGTGCTTGGCGAAGGGAAACATTGTTATACATTAGGCGGAAGCGAGCATCGAGACTAACTCGCTTTACTCCGCCGGCAAGCCTTCAGTTTCAATTGCACTCCCCATGAACAGCTATATCATCATCCCGGCTCGCCTCGAATCGACGCGGTTACCTCGCAAGCTGCTACTTTGCGAGACGGGCAAGACGCTGATTCAGCATACCTACGAAGCGGCATGCCGAGCGAAGCTCCCACGTGGCGTTCGTGTGGCGGCTGACCATGAGGAAATCGCGGCTGTCGTTCGTACTTTCAATGGGCATGTCGAGATGACCGATCCCAACGCACCGAGCGGCACGGACCGCGTCGCCGAAGTGGCTCGTCATCTGACCGACGCCGATGTGATCGTGAATGTGCAGGGAGACGAACCGGAGATCGCTGGCTCGGCGATCGACTTGGCGATCCGACTGCTAGAGTCCGATCCGACGGCGGTGATGTCGACGCTGGCGACTCCGATTCGGTCGCGCGCGCAACTGAACGATCCGGCGTGTGTGAAAGTCGTGTTTGATGCGAACCAACGAGCGTTGTATTTCAGCCGCAGCCCAATTCCCCATGCTCGTCAATGGGACGACGCACTGCTCTACGGCGAGCCACCTCACTTCTATCAGCACGTGGGACTCTATGCTTATCGCCGAGAGTTCTTGCTGAAACTGGCAGAAATGAAGCCGTCGTCGCTTGAACAAATCGAGCGATTGGAACAGCTGCGAGTCCTCGAAGCGGGGCACCAAATTCTCGTCGGTGTTATCGATGAACCGACGATTGGCATCGATACACCTGAGGATTATCGGGCATTTGTCAGTCGGGCGTCGAGTTGCTAAGATGCAGTCCCAGGGATGAAAACCTGGGCCCCGCCTAAAGCCTGTTGCCAGGCATCCTCTTTGTTCCCAGTTGCGGTCGCTGTACGTCCTGATTTGCGTCCGTAACTACTTTGATCACAAGCATTTGCCAGGAAGGCTTTGGGATATGACCAAGCATATTTTCGTGACCGGTGGTGTTGTCAGTTCGTTGGGCAAGGGACTGACCAGCGCGTCGATCGGCATGGTTCTCGAACGCCGTGGGCTGCGGGTCCGGATGCAAAAGCTCGATCCGTACATCAACGTCGATCCGGGGACGATGAGTCCCTACCAGCATGGCGAGGTGTATGTGCTGGATGACGGCAGCGAAACAGACCTCGACTTGGGGCACTACGAGCGATTCACAAACAGCCCGTTGACGCGTGACTCGAACTATACGACCGGCCAAATCTACTTGTCGGTGATAGAGAAGGAGCGTCGTGGCGAGTTCCTTGGCAAAACCGTGCAGGTGATTCCGCACATCACCAACGAAATCAAAAGCGTTATCCACAAGCTGGCTGGTGACGATGTCGACGTCGTTATTACCGAGATCGGTGGTACGGTAGGCGACATCGAGAGCCAGCCATTCCTGGAAGCCATCCGCCAGTTCTCGCTCGACGTCGGCAAGGAGAACTGCCTTTACATTCATCTGACATTGGTGCCGTACTTAAAGGCAGCTGCTGAGCTAAAGACCAAGCCCACACAACACTCGGTGGGGCAGTTGCGCGAGATCGGTATTCAACCCGACATCCTCATCTGCCGCTGTGAACGCTCGATTAGCCGCGATGATCGCGAGAAGATCGCGCTCTTCTGCAATGTTCCGTTGGAAGCCGTGATCGAAGAGAAGGACAAAGACTTCTCGATCTACGAAGTTCCGCTCAGCCTGGTCGATAATGGGTTGGATGAATTGATCGTCAAGAAGCTGCACTTGCATGCCGAGACGTTGGACTTGGATATCTGGCGCGATCTGCTGCATCGACTGCGGAACCCAAAACACGAGATCAGCATCGCGGTTGTCGGCAAATATGCTGAGCACGTCGATGCATACAAGTCGATCTACGAAGCGATCGATCACGCCGGCATGCATCACCAATCGCAGATTCGCATTGGTCGGATTCACAGCGAAGCGATCGAGCGCGAAGGACCGGAACGATTACTGGCCGGCTATGACGGCATTCTATGTCCGGGTGGATTTGGCGAGCGCGGCATTGAGGGCAAGGTCGAAGCAATTCGATTTGCTCGCGAACGCAAGATCCCGTTCTTCGGTATCTGCTTGGGAATGCAGTGTGCGGTGATCGAGTACGGTCGCAACGTCGTGGGTCTTGAAAACGCTCATTCGACCGAATTCAGTAAAGATACTCCGCATCCGGTCATTTGCTTGCTGAACGAACAGAAAGAGATCACGCACAAAGGCGGCACGATGCGACTTGGCGCACAGCCTTGCAAGCTCGATCCCACAAGTCTTGCGGGAAGTTGTTATGGCGAAGAGATGATTTCCGCACGGCATCGCCATCGATACGAGTTCAACAACGTCTATCGCCAACAATTTGAGGCGAACGGGATTGCGTTCACCGGCCTGAGTCCCGATGACTCACTGGTCGAGATCGTCGAGATTCCTGATCACCCTTGGTTCTTGGCGGTTCAATTCCATCCCGAATTCAAATCCAAACCGACCTGTGCACAACCATTGTTTGCGGGCTTCGTGGAAGCCGCTATAAAAAAAAACGCGGCTAAGAGCAAAACCGGCACGAAATCCGAGCCTGCCAAGGGATACGTCAAAGGATAGACTCACTACAAGATCGCAGTTTGAGGAGTTCGAAGTCGCGACAACTTCGAAGTTGCCATGAGCGAAGAAGAGACGAGCAAACCCAAGATCATCGTCGACGATGATTGGAAATCGCGAGCACAAGCCGAGAAAGAGCAGCTCCAGCGAGAGGCGGAAGCGAAGCACCAGGAAACGCGAAAAGGTTCCCCAACCACCAAGTCGACATCCAATTCGCCGGAACCTGTGTCCCACGAACCAGCTCGTCACGAACCTTTGCCACCAGCTTCCTTCTCCGTGCTGGTGATGTCGCTGGCCACGCAAGCGTTGGCCACAATGGGGCAGATACCCGGTGACGATGGCAAGCCGGTGGTCGAGCTCGACCATGCCAAGCACTTCATCGACACTTTGGGAGTTCTCGACGAAAAGACTAAGGGAAATCTCGCCCCCGATGAAGCGGCCATGCTAACGAACGCCCTTCACGAGCTGCGATTATTGTTTGTCACCGTCGGCAAGCAACACGCAGGGGCGAAGAAAGAGTTGGGCAAAGAGGGGTCATGATCGAAGTGCGGAGAACAGGTCGATTTGCATCGAGCTGAAGAATCGCTTCGGCGAATCGCAACTTCGGTGACACTTTCAGAATATTCCCGGTAAGGACCGGCTCAACAATAACTTCTTCCTTTGCGTAGGGTCCGCTGTGCGGACCTCAGGGATTCCTGGTCCGCACAACGGACCCTACTCTTGAAATGCCGAAGTTATTTCTGACTTATTTCTAAGCATCGTGGGCCGAGTGTTATTCACTTGCCCGCGTGCGGAGTCGTTGGAAGTTCCGAACGCGGTATTGTTGGGCCAGCCAGAGCGAAACGACATCCTTGGCACGACAATATCCTTCAGGATCGGACTTGCCGGAGCGGTACCGTGCAGTTGACGCAGACGTTATCGATATTGTTGGGGTTGGGGTGGGTATCGATGTAAGTTTGGATCGGACCTCGCGGTATCGCGAAACTCGTGAGCTATACATCGTCCAGCACCATCTGATGGCAGTGCTGAAAGTTCGCGCTACAGGATCGATGATCTTTCCGTTAGTCGACGATCATCGGCGAAGCTTTCGCCGTCAACGTTGAATGGCTATTCTTATGAGCATGGCGACAAATTGTGTGAAGTAGAAATCGGGTAAGCTTTGGTATGGAGCGTCCAGCACAACGACAGCCCGATCCGCATCGACTTACCCAAGTCAGACGCGGCGGTTCCACTAAGTCGCCACTCACGCGAATGCGGAATGGTCTGATCGTTTTGGGGGTGGTATTTGCCGTCGCGGTCATCGGCTTTCGTATCTTGGGTGACTACGATTGGGTGACTGCGCTGTGGATGACGGCGATTACGATTTCCAGCGTTGGATTCTCGGAGACGACCGATTCGCCGCCCTCACTTCAGCTGTTCACGATTGGTGTGATTGTGTTTGGCATGTCGGCGGCGGCCTACACATTTGGTGGCTTTGTTCAAATGGTGTTGGAAGGCGAACTGGAAATACTCTTAGGACATAGACGTATGACTCGTGGAATCGAAAATCTGAGCGGTCACGTGATTGTTTGCGGCTTTGGGCGGATCGGCGAAGTACTGTCGACTGACTTGAAGCACAGTCGCCGCGATTTTGTTGTGATCGACACCGATAGCGAGCGGTTCGAAGCCGCCAAGTCTCAGGGTTTCCTCTGTATCTGCGGTGACGCAACTTCCGACGAGATACTACTTGAGGCGGGAATTGAGCGAGCAAAGACACTTGTTTCGGCATTGCCCAGCGATGCCGACAATGTCTTTATCACGCTGACGGCCCGAACGCTGTGCCCGAGCATTCAGATCTTCTCACGAGCAGAACACCCCACGACTGAACGAAAACTCATCCAAGCTGGTGCCAGCAAGGTGATCATGCCAGCCATAATTGGAGCACATCAGCTCGAGCGACTAATCTCGCGACCCTCGACCGCCCATCTAATCGAACTGGTGAGCCAATCTGATTTTTTCGATGTCGAGTTAGACGAGATTACGCTGCCGGAAAACTGCAAGTTAGTTGGCGTAACGGTATCAGCAACCGAGGCGCACCGCAAACACCGCCTGCTTGTCGTGGCCGTGAAACAGGCAGACGCCTCGATGATCTTCAATCCCGGCGCAGAATACGTGTTCAAGGCGGGTGACATCGCGATCGTCATGGGGCGAGCCGAAGATATCCAACGCTTTCGCGACGCGTTCGAGTTACTGATCTGAGCGAACCGGCGTTGCCTCGATACTTGACGACTGTAGAAAAGAACAGCAGGTCGGGTAAGATAATGCCACAACCTGCTTCGTATCACCAACGAGGCCTCAAGTTATGAAGGACGGTTTATTGCAAATTCGTCGCTGAAAATCAAACCCCTCTACTGGGAGAGCGGTTCAGGAATTCACCCTGCTGTCCGGAGACCACTCATGAACGCTGTTCAGTCAAACATCACCTGCTGGTTTATAGGATTGAACGTCATCCTTAGTGTCGCGGCGGCACCGCTACCGACGATCGCAATTGCCGAAACGTCTCAATCGTGGGCCGACGCGAATGTTGCTTCATTAATCGAACTGTATCGCCACTTTCACACCCACCCCGAACTCTCGTTCCAAGAAGAGCAAACGGGAGAACGGCTTGCCCGTGAATTGAAGGAGACAGGTGCCGAGGTCACGACGCGCGTCGGAGGCTTTGGAGTCGTCGGTTTGTTGCGAAATGGTGAAGGGCCGACTTTGATGTTGCGCACCGACCTGGATGCGCTTCCCGTCGTCGAGCAAACAAATCTGGCGTACGCATCCACGGTAAAAGTCCAAGATGCCGATGGGGCGGAAGTTGGCGTAATGCATGCGTGCGGCCACGATGTCCACATCACGAACCTCGTGGGTGTCGCACGCTATCTCGCCGCCAACAAAGATCGTTGGCAAGGGACCGTCATGTTCATCGGTCAGCCGGCGGAGGAGCGTGGCGCCGGCGCGGCAGCCATGCTGGAGGATGGACTGTTCGAGCGGTTTCCTAAACCAGACTTCGCCGTGGCGATGCACGTCGACTCTGGGCTCGCCACAGGTACGCTCGCCTATAAGGGAGGTTATGCGTTGGCGAATGTCGATAGCGTTGATGTCACAATGCATGGTCGCGGTGGGCATGGTGCCTACCCTCACACCACCATCGATCCGATCGTTCAGGCAGCGCAATTTGTCATGTCGGTTCAAACTCTCGTTAGCCGTGAAGTGAAACCGATCGAGCCAGCGGTGATTACTGTCGGCTCGATTCATGGTGGCACAAAGCACAACATTATCGGCAACACCTGCCACATGCAGCTCACGGTTCGCAGCTATGACGAGGGTGTGCGCAAGTTGCTGCTCGAAGGAATCGCTCGCAAGGCGAAGGCGGTAGCTATGGGAGCCGGCGCAGCGGAGCCGACGATCGAAATCTCAGAAGGCACGCCATCGCTATGGAACGACGAAGACCTCGCAGCTCGGCTCGATCCCGTACTTCGACGAGTTGTTGGCGACGAAAACGTTGAAGACGCCGAGCCCTCGATGGGTGGCGAAGACTTCAGTCGTTATGGTCGAGCGGGCGTGCCAATCGTAATGATTCGTCTGGGTGCAGTTGATGGCGAGCGGCTAAAACGTTACGAGCAACTCGGTCAGCCTGCTCCATCACTTCATTCGGCACTTTTCTATCCAGACATCGAGGCCGCGCTGAAGACGAGTGTTCCCGCCATGTCGGAGATTGCAGTCGAGTTGCTTAAGCCACAGAATTGACATCGCTTCGCCGTCGGACGCGAGTTCCAATCGTCTCGAAGAGAATCGTAAGTTACCGATGCCGAAGCCCACGACATCCAACCTAGTGATCGGACTCCTTTACGTTGCCTTTCTGGGAACGCTTATTGTGTCGCTGGTGGTTGCGCGAGAGCGAGTCATGAAGTCGGATGGCTCTGCGACGGCGCAACAGGACTGGCAAAAGTGGCGAACGGAAGTGGAGCGTCAGCGGGCGGGGAATGGTCCCGTTGTTCGCCGTGTGCCCAAAAGCGCAGAGCCACCGTCCTTGGTTCTATTGCGAGATCACTTTGCGACGAGTTTGACAATCCTGGTCGTACTTTCGTCGGCGCTGTACTTCACGCTCGCCATCATGTTCCGCGGGGCATTAGCCGGCCCGAGCTTTCAACCAGATTGGTCAGACACACCCCAAGCGGAAGAAAAATAGCGGATGGGCTGGGAATCAAGGAGAACCCCTCAAACCCTTGTTTTTCTTGGGTTCTCGAGCGCCGGGAAAATTCTTATTAGCCCCCTAATAACCGGCAATTAGACAAGCAAGATTTTGTCTAATTTCTTCCATCGAACCCATAGTAGGCTTGGTTGGAGGCGACCGGAAGCGACTCTGATCGGCTTCGGTCGATCAGGTTCGACGCCCGCTTTCTGACACCCGCAGTTGCCTCCAACTCAATACGTTGGAGGCAACCATGTAAAAGACTTCTCGGACAACTATTCTCGGTCGCTTCGCCAGTCTGGCCGGAACCATCGGCTGCGGCGTCTGGCTTTTCATGTTTTTGATGGGGTTGGCATGGCCGCTGATGCCGGTTCTCATTGGTGCGTTCGTTGGAATTGGCCTACTGGTGCTATTTTGTTGGACAGGCAGTCATGTGCTCAGTCACTTGATGATGGGGAACGATCCCCAATTTCAAGCGTGGGTCCGCCGAAGCGATCCGTGGTTCGATACGTTACCACCGCCATTCAACAACGACTCCTTCGATGAGCGATTCAGCCTTGGCTGCGAGCAGATACGTTGTGCCTGCGAAATTGTAGTTCGAGAGCCGTTCTGCGGTGCTTTTGAGACGTGTGGGTAGTGGTACAGTTTGAAATTCTTGAAAGGTAGGACGGCCACTCTTGGCCGTCTTTTGTCGGGCAGGAGTGCCCAACTTACGGCAAAGTGTACCACTACCGACGTGTGGCGTCATTTGCCCAAACTGTGGTCAAGTGTTGAAATCACCCAAGTAGTGCGACGATCTCATCGTCTGTGATGTGCTCTCTATCAAAATCTGTCGTATATCGATGTGGTCTCCGTGGCGAACCTTTCGTGAGCATTTGTGTCCAGCGTGGAACACAGAATCCTGAAGGGAAGGTGCGCCATGCGACACACGAATCACGAACAATTTGACGAACAGCCATTTTTTCGAACACATGAGCAAACGGCGTCGGGGATTCCCGTCTGAAACGCAGGTCAAGCGTGGAGTGAGGGTCGTCCACGGCGGTAAGTTGCTGGAGGAGAAGCTCGGGCGCAACGATCTATGCCCCTGCGGCTCTGGCCAGCGGTTCAAGAAGTGTTGTCTCAAGAAGGGCTGCTTTTGATGGCGTGAACCGGGACGACTACTTTTAGGGACTGAACACCCAAGGCCCGCTCGGTTCAGAACAACCGAGCGGGCTTTTGCATTTGGTATTGAGGTGATTCGTGGAGGCCGTGGTCTTCATAGGTTTGCAAGCATCGGGGAAGTCGTCCTTTTACAAGGAACGGTTTTTCTCAACGCACGTCCGAATCAGCCTCGACCTGTTGCGAACTCGAAACCGAGAGCGACGACTGTTGACTGCCTGTCTGGAAACTCAGCAACCATTTGTAATCGACAACACGAATCCGACACGTGAAGAGCGAGCCAAGTACATCGATGCCGCAAAAGCGGCTAAGTATTCGGTGGTCGGGTACTACTTTCGGTCAAGCGCCAACGAATGTCTCGCACGCAACCAGATGCGAACTGAGCCAGTGCCGGATGTCGGCATCCTGTCCACTGCAAAGAAGCTGGAACTCCCAACTCTGGAAGAGGGTTTTGACGCCTTGAAGTATGTCCGACTGGCGGAAGCCGGTTTCGTCGTCGAGGAGTGGAACAATGAAGTTTGATGATCTCGACAAAAAGATGCGGGTCTTTGAGACCTCTGCCGATCTCTGCGTGTTGCCGGGCATGTTCATGGTTGCCCGTCTGGACGGTCGGAGTTTCACCCGGCTGACCAAAGAAGTCTGCCAGTTTGACGCTCCGTTCGACGTAAGGTTCCGTGACCTGATGGTGGCTACCGCCGAGTCGCTCATGACCTGTGGTTTCCGAGTGTTGTATGCCTACACGGAGAGCGATGAGATTTCGTTGCTTTTTGATCCCGAGGAGCAACTCTTCGGCAGGAAGTTGCGCAAGTACAACTCGACGCTGGCAGGTGAAGGCAGTGCCCAGTTCTCGCTTCGTCTCGGGAAACCAGCGTGTTTCGATTGTCGGATTTCTCAGTTGCCGAAGGTCGAATTGGTCGTTGACTACTTCCGTTGGCGGAACGAAGACGCTGCCCGCAACGCCTTGAACTCGTGGTGCTATTGGACGCTCCGCAAGGATGGCAACAATGAGCAGCAGGCCACGAAGCGGCTGCTGGGTCTGTCGGTGAGCCAGAAGAACGAGTTGCTGTTCCAATTCGGCGTCAACTTCAACGACATCCCTAGTTGGCAGAAGCGTGGAGTGGGGCTGTACTGGGAAGAGTACGATAAGCCCTCGGTGAATCCTGTTACGGGTGAGAACGTCACGGCACGTCGGCGTCGGATTCGCACTGACTTCGATCTGCCTATGAAGGACGAGTACGGCCAGTTTGTCCGATCCTTAATTCCCCAACCCCAAACACAAGGAGCCTGACGATGGGTACTTCCCACGGTGATTTCACCAAGTATCCCCGCACGCCTCATCTGTTTGGGTCGAAAGGGACGGATGACGACAAGCATCTCGGCGAAGCAGAATCGAAGTCGTTCATTGCCGATGGCTCTCTGATCGTCGAAGAGAAGATCGACGGCACGAATGTTGGCATCCACTTCTCGGATTCGGGTGAGATGGTCCTGCAATGCCGGGGTCATCTCATCACCGAGGGGATGCACCCGCAGTACGACCTGTTCAAGCAGTGGGCGGCGGTGAAGCGGCATACGCTGGAAGAGAAGTTACAGAATCGATTCCTTCTTTTCGGAGAATGGGTCTACGCCCGGCATTCGGTCCATTACCGGAAGCTGACGCACTACTTCTTTGAGTTCGACATCTACGACAAAGAACAGGAAGTATTCCTCGATTTGAAATGTCGGTTGGCGCTACTGGAAGGAACCGGCATCCAGACTGTTCCCATAGTTCACACGGGCACGGTGAACCGTAACGATCTCGAAGACCTGATCGGGCCGTCGCAGTTCGACAGCCACTTCGAGAATCCGGTCACGAAGCGGCCTGACAACCTGATGGAAGGTCTTTACCTGAGAACTGAAGCTGATGGCGTTGTGACGGGACGAGCGAAGTTCGTGCGCCCGGAGTTTGTCGAGAAGATCAAACAAAGTACGCACTGGCAGCATCAGGTCATGGTGCCAAACCTGCTGGCGGATGATGTGGATATTTGGTCATGAACTGGGAGCAACTCAAACAATCGTCGCTGGAGGACATCACGGACTGGTCCGAAACCCAGTCGTGGTGTCAGGCGATGGCGGACTGCGCTCAGGATGCCGAGTGGCATTCCGAAGGCGATGTCTGGACTCACACGAAGATGGTCCTCATGCAACTGCTGGAACTGGAAGAGTGGCCAAGTCTGACGTTGCACGAGCAAGTCGTCCTGATCTTCACGGCTTTGTTCCACGATGCCGCCAAGCCGTTGACTACTGAGGTTGACCCCGAGTCGGGGCGAGTCCGTTCGCCGAATCACGCCGTCAAAGGAGAGCACGTTGCCCGTAACGTCCTGCGTGATCTTGGCTGCGACCTGACAACTCGTGAGGAGATAGCTCGGCTGGTCCGCTACCACGGACGCCCGGCCTTTCTACCCGAACGTGAAGAGCCGACGCACGAAGTCGTCCGACTGTCGTGGTTGGTCAACAATCGCCTGCTGTATCTCTTCGCTCTCGCCGACACCCGAGGCCGGGATACTGACTCGATGACCCGCCCCGAGGAGAACTTGCACTACTGGAAGCTCATGGCCGAGGAAACGGGTTGTTACGACCAACCGTATCTGTTCGCCACCGACCATGCCCGCTTCACTTTCTTTCGGCAACGAGAACCCAATCTGCATTACGTTCCCCACGAGGGCTTCACATGTACGGCGACATTAATGGCTGGTCTTCCCGGCTGCGGCAAGGACACTTGGCTGTCGAGAAAACGCAACGATCTTCCCGTTATCTCGCTGGACGACATTCGTGGCGAACTCGATGCTAAACCGACCGACAATCAGGGGCAGGTGGCTCAACTGGCGCAGGAGCGATGCCGAGAGTTTCTTCGGTCAGGAACTTCGTTTGCGTTCAACGCCACGAACACGATGCGGCAGACCCGAGGCCGCTGGCTTGACCTGTTTGCCGATTACAATGCCCGCATCGAGATCGTGTACATCGAGCCACCGTTCCAAAACCTGCTTCGTCAAAACAAAGCTCGGAGCAAAGCGGTGCCCGAGACGGTGATCCGAAAGTTGGCCGAGAAGTGTGAGCCGCCGACGTGGTTGGAATGCCACGGGCTGGAAATAAGCGATGGAAGGGAGTCGTAACGTGAGTGAAGAGCCGAAGAGGATCAAGCAGGTTATCTGTGTTCGTCACGACTTGAAGATGCGACGTGGAAAGCAGATCGCTCAAGGTGCCCATGCCTCGATGTCGTTCATCTGTCGTCGTTTGCAGGAAGCAGGTTCCGTGTCACTTCACGATTTCACGGATGCTCAACGGGAATGGCTTACCGGAGCGTTTGCCAAAGTCTGTTGCCGAGTGGACAGCGAAGAGGAACTGATGGCAATCCATGACAAGGCATTGGAGGCCGGGCTCGAAGTTCACCTCATCACGGACAGCGGCAAGACCGAGTTCCATGGAGAGCCCACGAACACGTGTCTGGCAATTGGGCCTGACGAGGCCGAGAAGATCGACGAGATCACTGGCCACCTGCAATTGCTATGAGGACGAATATGGCCAAGCGAGTTCACTCCCATCCGAACCTGATCTTTTCAGTCGGCACGCAAGTCGTGACGCTGCGGGATGTGATTGGTCAGAACGGTCGCACGCTTCATCCTCGGGGGGCGGTTGGTGTCGTGGTCAAATCCCCTACGGACCTTGCTCACGCCTATCGAATTCGTTTCCCCGATGGAGTTGAGGAATCTCTGAATTCGGGCGACCTCACTTCGCTCGCCAAGTTCAAAGAAGGCGAGATCGGTGACAGCCAGATTACAGCGAGTCGCAGCGATCTGTTCGAGCGAGTCATCTACCAGTGCATTATCGGATCACAGGCTTATGGCTTGTCGGACAGCAATTCCGACATCGACCGCCGTGGTGTTTATTTGCCGCCCGCCGAACTGCATTGGTCGCTCTACGGTGTGCCGGAACAACTTGAATGCGAACCAACTCAGGAAGCGTACTGGGAGATTCAGAAGTTCCTCGTGCTGGCGCTCAAGGCGAACCCGAACGTACTGGAGTGTCTCTACACTCCATTGGAGGAGCCGGGCGTGATTGCGATCTCTGGAGGCAAAGTCTGTCGAGAGATTGATGGCGAGGAGCAACACGTCGAGAATAAGGATAAGTTCAACTTTCACCTGTCACGTGGAATTTGGACTCGTATGTAAACTCTGTTACTTGGTCTTCGTCTAAATCGTAGCGGAGTCATGCCGTTGGTCCGCTTCATCCTGAAACGGAGAGTCGATTGCTCGGAAGTTGCACAGGGTGGTCCAGAAAACGAGCGACTGAATGAAGAGCGAGCAGAAACGCAAACTGCATGACACAATTAGCTACGGAAGTGGCTTTGGCTTTTGGCAGGCATGAGTCTTCAGTTGGGCTGATGTCCTTGGGTAGCGGACTTTCATCTCAGAACTTCGCTCTTCGTAGCCGTGTCGATCTTCGTCAGTAGTCCCTTCGTCAGGATGGTGTTACTGTGGTGGCTGTTTTCGGTTGGAGTGGGATCTTTGTGCCGGGCGGCCGCGGCTTACGTCAACACCGCAACCTCGCCACGTTCACCGCTCTCGGCTGGATTACTGGCAGCATGGCGACGGGTGAAACTTGCTCGGTAGCATTTGCGGAGCAATGGGCCTTTTACTCCGAACTACTCTCTTCTATTCAGAGCGAAAGTACCTGTACGGCGAAGAAGCGTCGAATGTTGAAGCAACTGAGGAATCCTGACATATCGAGCGTTGGCGATGGTGATGGTTGAACAATCATGGCGATGCAGGATTTGTCTTTTCTGAGCGACCTGGACTTCATAGATGACTCGACGAACTCTTTCGATCTGACATTCATTGGCATCCTCGTCGGCTTTTTGCTTTCGCCCTCTACGGATTCATTCCGGCATGAGTGGTGAAGCTGGATCGCTGGCAGAGTGTGTTCATCTTGTTCGGCCTCGGCTGGCGCGGCCTGCCGTGGTTCATCGGTGGCATCGTCTGGATGATCGATCAGCCTGTAGCTGGGCGTCAGTGCCGATTCCGCTCTGGCTACGATGGTGCGGCTTCATCTGATCCGGATGCTGGGGCCGTGTTCGTGTGGACGTTCACACGCTCGGAAAAAACCTGATGACCGACACAATTGTCTAGGAAGGAACATACGTTGAACGACCGGCGTATCAGTTCGTTCATCCTTTCTATTTGGCCCTTCGCATTTAACTCTTTGTTAGCGCGAAATATCGTGACTGCGAATTGGTTCCTGTTCGTCAGCGGCCTACTTCATTGCCTTCTCGTTGCTCGGACTCAGATCGAGAAGAAGCTCGTTGAACGGTTGGGGACGAGTATCGTGACTACATGCAGAAACAGGACGATTCTGTACGGACTGTGAAGTAAGGCCTTCAATATTGCCAACTGTGTCTGACCTGAAACACCAGCTACCACTTTTCGAAAGGGAATGAGAGAGATGACTCGGAATCCAAGTACCACGATGCGGCTGATACGTTCACGTTCATACCGTCCACATGGCCTCCACGAACACAATGCGCAGAAAGAAAACACAGGCTCCGACCGAAGAACCGGATCGTGATCTACTTAATCACTGAATTTTTGTAATCTTTCAGGTCAAGCCTAATTGAGCCTTTACATGGTTGACCGATTTCTTTTTTGTGGTGACTTCGGCGATGGCCCATTCCAGGGTCGTTCTCAAGGTCTCGATCGTCATGGCGCGGCAAGCTTGGCCGATGGTCTTCAGCCGAGTCAGAGCCCAGTCCTTCGCACGGTCCTGCCGCAGTTGGAGTACGAGCAGGCTGTACGCCAGCATGACCAAGTACATGTGCCGTGTCTGGCCTTGGCCGTTGCGAAGCTGACAGCTACCCATTCCCAAATGCTGCTTGCCGTCCCGATGAAACGTCTCTGTGCCTGTCCAGCGACAGCGATATCCTCGCACGATGCGAGTCACTTCCCATCTGGTGCGGTTCGTCACCAGGATCTTACCAGCCTTGGCATCTCTGCGGTTGTTCCACAGGATGACGACTCGCACTTTATGGTTCACCTCCGGGATGCGCACGGTACAAGTAAAGTACCATTGCCGCGCATCACCGCGGCGAAGTTCCTTGCGGCTCTCGCGTGGGATCGTGGCGGCGAACTCGTCGAGCCGCATGATCTTTCCTCGGTATTCGATCTTGCGATTGAACTTCATGTCTCCGATGTATGCCCGAGGCTGACCATGGCGGTCGCGCTGGGCATGAATGTGGTTCAGGTTCGCCGCACTGGAAAAATAGCTGTCAAACGTAAAGTCCCCGGGGATATCGCGCTCGCACACCCAGTCGATCAGTTGCCGGAACAAGACGCCATGATCCTGAAACGTTTCGCCGGCTTCTTCGCATTGGTCACGTTTCTTGAAACGGCGAAACTCCAACGGATAATGCTTGCCGCTGCTGCACACGTAATTGATAAACAAATAGTCATGCGCGATTTTGTGGCGGTCTTCGGCGTGATCCCAGAACCAGCCCACGTCTTCGATCAACTTCCCAGCGTGGTCGATCAACACGTCATCGATCGCGATGACTCCTTGATCGTGGTAACGTGTGGTGGGATCCTGTTGCAGCAGTTGCAAGCGTCGTTCGTTGAGCTGCTCGACATCCCAATCGACCTGCGTAAGAAAGCGATTCAAGCAGGATTGGTCAGTCGTTTCCGCGAACTCTGCATTGATACCACTGACGCTCTTCTTCGCTGCGACCATCAGCCCTGTCAGGTATTCCATGAAGTGTCGGCGCTGCGGATCGCACCCAAAGCAGTCCGCGAACTTTGGCATCGCTTCTTTGATCACGTCGGGAAAATCAATGATCGCGGGCATGGTCGAGACCTCCTTGCTGTGAATGAGCCATGCCTCATTAACGCAATTCGTGCTAAAAACATCCACCAGCAAGCAATGCATCTACAATCCCTTCGGGGACCTAACCATGACACCACACAACATCTAGTGCTTGCTAGTTAATCAAACGAACCAATTGATCTTGAAACGCAGGAATGCAAAACCTCAGTAATCATATCGAGGGTCTCGGCCTTGAATCGGTCGAGGACTACCGCCAGTGGTGCGCCCGGAACGGCTTCAGCCGCAAGCTCAATAAGCACTGGAAGCAACGCTGTCGAGAGCGATCCTTTTCGCAGCAGGCCGTCGCTCAGGAACGGCTGGAACGCCGGAAGCGTGAAAATCGCAAGCCACTGGATATTCTTCGTTGCGTCTGCAATGGTGAGTTGACTGAGGATCAAGTCACGCAGCCACACCTCAAGCGACTCTGCCAACTCGTTCGCCCAAAACGAGGTCCACAGCCGGAAAAGCAAATCAATCGGCAAGCGTTGGCCAGTCTATTGGCCCACTTGCATGAGCAGAGAGCCAAGTTCTTCGATGGCTCGCCTGCCATCGCCTCCTTGGGCCAGCTTCACGGCAATACGTTCGTCGAAGCAATTGCTGTGATTGCTGCCCATCACTCTTCATGGCTCCGAGCAATCGAAGATTGGAAGCCACGTTCGCACAGTTCCTCTCGCCAATTTGCATCCTTGCTGCGGCATCTGTTCGTGCAATTTGACGATATGCCATTGTTCTTTGATGTCGTCTGGTTCTCTGGTTGGACGAAGCAGGCAGCCGACCGCCGAAGCTGGTACTTGCATGTGGGACGAGGCCAAAACATCCGTACCTGCAACTTACCAATCACGTTCACGAAGAAGATGTCACATCACTTCATGCACGCCCCGAACAATCTGACGATTGAGGAAGCTCTCCGATGGGGGCAGGTTCATGGGCTCGGCGGCGATGAGCGTCTCGCACGAGCGACTTTTGGAACTCGACTAACAGAATCGTTCGACCACGACGACTTCTGGTCAACCGTCATCCGATGGTTCGCATCGCACCCAATGCTGGATCGAGCCCACATTGGGCCGATTGTTGATTACCTCCATTACCAGCGATTTGTGTCAGGACATGCCTTCGTTGCGCCCGGCAATCGAGAAGAGACTGCTCCGCCACAGCCGAACCTCTCCATGAAGGGTCGAACTCCAGAAGTGTTGCTTCGTCGGGTCAACGAGTGGCATCGCACACTCGCCAACGACAATCGACATCAAGTTCGCCAGTGGCAGTCGTTTGGCATCAATGGGTTCGAGTTCGTCGAAGGATCACAGCAGAATGGAACCGCCAAACGCTGGACGATTCGTGAATTGCTGAGCAGCAACTCCCTGACGTGTGAAGGTCGTCAGATGAAACACTGCGTGGCAAGCTACGCTTCATCGTGTGCCCGAGGACACTGCTCGATCTGGACGATGGAGGTCGAGTCTAAGGAGGGGATCACGAAGACTGTCACCATCGAAGTCCGAAATGCCACTCGTCAAATCTGTCAGGTACGAGGGAAGGCTAACCGTCTGCCCACGGAGAAGGAGCGCCAAGTCATTCAGCGCTGGGCAGAATCCGCAGAGCTACGTCTGGCGACCTACATTTGAACGCAACGAGCGGTTTGTGTTTTCAGCGACCCAGTTGGTCGGCAGATTGCTGTTCGCAGCGGGCGTGCCAGTGACAGTGTACGATTTTGAATGGCAATGGAAACGGGATTTAATACACGACCCGTTACATCCGTATTTGATGGGATGGCCGGGAATTCTGGGATCGAAGATACTGAACACAGCCCGATTGTGAGCACCACTGACACTTTACAGTTTCGACACACTAAACCTGACAGATTCAGGAGTCTGACATGACACGGGTTGCGATCATTCTCGGATACGTGATTGGATTGCTTGCTTTGCCCAATGGCTCTGCTCTGGCTCAGAAGATGCCACTGGAGCTACTCACGATCAGCGGTGTCGAAGCCTACGCCACCTCGAACGACATCACCACGATTGAAGAGTTGCTGGATCATCTTCCAGACACGCTGCTCAACAACTACGTGCTGCTGGAGGACTCGACATCAAGGCAGAGGCCATCCACGGTTCGCAAACCTCGGATCGTTATGTTCCTGCCCGACGGTTCCTTCTTCATGGGTATCGCAACCAACGAAGATTCGCAGGGCTACAACGATGCCGAAATGCTCGAATCTCGGTCAGTGAACCAGACGTGGAAGTTGGGCGCATTGAGGCTCGGTGCTGATGATCGGTTCATCCACACTGCTGGCAAGAGAGTTGGGGAAGAGTTTGGGTGTGTGGGATGCCACGGCAGCAATTCGAGACCGATTTGGGGTTCCTATCCAACGTGGCCGGGAGCATTCGCCAATGGAGCCGGACATGACTTAACCAGAGATCAGGCGACAGCCTTGAATGAAGCACTAGATGAGTCGGGGGTTTACTCGAATGTTCGCTTGCAGAAACTCAACTGGCTCAAGCGAAGCGGCTGGTCAGAGGGTCAGGGATTCAACCTGCCGGATCGGCATCGAGGACTGAACAACGAAGGCATGAACGATGCGGTTGGGGCTCGTCACGCCAACAACCTGTGGAAACGCATGATAGCGGCTGAGCACGCCGAGCTTCTGATGATGACCGTCATGTTTCATCGTCACGGGTTCGGTGATGGGATAACGGGTGTTCCCGAAATCAAGGCTGACTTGGCGGAAACGCTGGACGAAATCTGGGAGGACCGTGGACTCGACTTTCCAAATGCGACGGTATCGGACAAAGGGCTACTCTTGCTGGGGCTGACGCCGTACAACGACCTGTACGTTGCGAGAGGGCTTCACCAGCTTTCCGATCCTGAACGAGAACAATCGCAAATCGCTGGTTGGAACTACATCGCTTTATACCTTGGCGATTTCTTCATCGTCCGCTTCACGCAGCATCTGCTGAGCGAACACCCCGAACTGGGAATAGGTCGCTTGATGACAGAAACCGACTACGAGTACAGCGATGCCTACACGGACATGTTCGCCTATTTTCGAGACAACGTGCGGTTCATGTGGGAGCTTGATCTATCAGATCGTCTGTCGCACCTGCGGAGCGAGACAGCCCCAACCGTTGGCCTACGGTACAAAGAGTACGGCGGTCTTTTCACCGATGCGCTTCAAGCGAAGATCATTCCCGTTCTCATTCCGTTTGCGGAAGCGAAGATCGCAGAGTATGAGAGCGAGTGATGGCTGAAGTACGCTGCGTCGTCAGCTTTGGTCCCTTCATCGACGGGTTGACCGAGATCAGGCGTGTCTGTGTTGAAGCGTTAATCAACATGCCGGAAGTTCTCGAAGATTTGAAGTTGCCAGCAATTCCTCCGGCAATTGACGATGACCGGAGGGGCAAAGCCAAGGTCTTCATCTACTTCCTAGCTCGTGCTTCCGATCATCGCATCAAGGTGAAGTACGAGGGGATGAGTCGGTCGCTCTTAAATCTGCTCGAACCAGATTCCGCTGATGGGTTGATCCGAACGGCAAGGGAAACGGTGTCTGTGACGTTCTCAGAGATGCACAGCGAGGAACAACACGAGTCCGTCCTACGGGAGATCAGGAACAAGATTTGGGACGTATTGCCATCCCTCGCAAAGCGATCTGCAGAAGGCAGTTGAATCGCTGCCGATGCCAAAAATCAAGGTTCGCTGACGGATTGCACACCCTCCTGCATACCCTTGATGGTTTCCCAGCAAGTTCCGCCGTGTACGATTCCGCCCTCAGCGTTGGTGGGGGCGTGACGCCGCCGTAATGTGATTAGAAGCGATACGTACCGCTTCTGAGCAGCGTCACGGCGAGTCAAAGTGGGACAAAAAGAAGCGGATGGGCTGGGATTCGAACCCAGGGTACCCTTACGAGTACAGCAGTTTTCAAGACTGCCGCCTTCGACCACTCGGCCACCCATCCATTAACACTATGCAGACCGCAGTGTCTTGCGGAATTGCAAAGTCTAGCAAAAGCTCAGAAGCGAGCAAGTTCACGATAGGTTATCGATTGAGCGGGATTCGGGAGCGGTCGCTCACTTGGGCTGAAATGCTCCCAGAATCCGGTAACGTGCCAGCAATCTTTGCGCAAACAATTCAGCCGTTCGGGCGCTGTACGAGACGCCGTTCGAATACGCGAATCGACACTAGCCAGTCGGTGGCTCGTTAACTATCGTGGAACTTCGTTACCGAATCTGTCGACCGCAGGGCTGGCGATTACAATGATGAGCGTGAGGTGTTCGTGATGTGGCTGAAGAATCGCTTTGTTCAGAAGCTCGGCGGTGGGTGGCTCGAGTCGTTTGGGCTGCGCACTTGGTCGAATCTACAATTTGCGTCGCTAAGCTCTCGCAAGGATGCCGAAGTCATTCGTATTCTGCGAGAGATTCATCGTGAGAAACGCTCGCTCCTGAGTGCGTTTGAGCAATACATCGTCTACGCGTTGGGCAAGGCTCAATCCAAGAAGTACGACGGAGCGTTTGCCGAAGTGGGTGTGTATAAAGGTGCATCGGCACGGCTGTTGTGTGAGGTGAAGGGAGACAAGCCGCTGCACCTGTTCGACACGTTCGAGGGACTCCCGGAGGCGGCGGAACAGGACCGCCAAGTGCATCGCCAGGGTCAGTATGCGTACGGCCTGGAGGATGTCCAGAAGTACCTGAGCAACTACGCAAATGTACATTATCACAAGGGACTGTTTCCGGAATCCGCCGTCGACGTGCCTGTGCAATCCTACGCGTTCGCCCATTTTGATGTGGATCTCTACGAAGGAACGCTCGGTTGCCTGGAGTACTTCTATCCAAAGATGATTCACGGCGGAATCATGCTGTCGCATGACTATTCGCTGTTGGCGGGTGTCGAGCAAGCATTCACAGAATTCTTCGCGGATAAGCCGGAAGAAGTTATCGACTTACCGACGACTCAATGCCTTGTCTTCAAGTTGTGATCCAATTGCTGGCCACCGAGCTATAAGAGACTTACAGCATGCGTACTCTGTTCGTAACCGGAGCGAGCGGGTTCATCGGCTCAAATCTAGTTCGCGAATTGGTGCGTCGTGGGATGCGGTGCAAGTGTCTGGTGCGAGCGACTTCGAGTATTGGCGATTTACCCGTCGAGGATGTCGAGCTTATTGAGGGCTCGATTGAAGACCCAGACTCCTATCGCACCGCGTTAGAAGGTTGCGATACGGTAATTCATCTGGCTGGGATAGTCTACAGCCTGGACGAATCGCGACTGTATCAGGTCAACAGCCAGGGTTGCGCAATTCTGGCGGATGCCTGTTTAGCAACGAGCCAGCCGCCACGGTTGATCTATATTTCCTCCCTAGCAGCTGCAGGTCCACCGCCCAGCGGCGTAGAAGTACGCGATGAGAACCACCCACCGCAGCCAGTCTCTCTCTACGGGAAGAGCAAGCGACAGGGTGAGCTTTTGCTCACGGAACGCGCCGAACGACTTCAGACCACGATCATTCGGCCCGGCATTGTCTTTGGACCGACGGATAAGAAACTTATTGACCTTTTTCGCCCCATCTATCGGTGGCGAGTACACGTTGTGGTCGGATTTCGAACTCCACCCCTCTCGCTAATCTACATCGATGACCTGGTCCAACTGATATTACTTGCGGTCGAACGCGGTGAAGTGCTGCAATCGGACCCCGATTCTTCGCAAGGGTATTACTTCGCTTGTGACGACGCAGAGTTCCCCGACTACTGGCAACTTGGTCAGTTGATTGCGAAGTCGTATAATCAGTCCGTCTTAGTGTGGCCGCTATGGCGCTGGGTGGCGACCTGCGTTGGTTATGCAGGACAAGTATTCGCTAAAGTATCCGGTCGCCCGACCCTTCTCACCGTTGACAAAATACGCGAAGCGACCGTGCGTTCCTGGGCGTGTTCAAGTCAAAAGGCCCGAGAGCAGTTTGGCTTTGCGCCCTCACAACCAATTGCACCACGCGTAGGCGAAACGGCGAAAGCCTACGTCGATAACGGTTGGGTATAGCGATGTGCCTTACTCGTAGTCGCGAACGGTCTCGGGCGGAAAGGCAGAAACATTCTGGGACCGTCTCGGTCTATTCGATACGACCTTTCCAAACAGTCCGAGGCGGTGCATTGGAACCGACCACGTTTTCAGGCCTGCTCGCGAATACAGACCTACTTTTCAATGTGTAACCGCCGCACCCGCTTTACCGTAACCTAGACTTCCAATGGAGAACTAGGGAGCCAGTGATGCAAGCCGTTGCCGAACGAGAGTTCCAAATCAAGAGTTGCGTGAAATGCGATGGGCCTCTCCCTACGTTGGTGGTGGGGGGAGACGGCCCCGTGCGCGAATGGGAGTGTCGCAACTGTGGCGCTACGTATCTAGCAAGCCTCTCTCCGACATCGCCGGATCAGCTTCGAGACACCGTTAAACTTTCTCACTATTTTCCGGCCCACCGTGATGCCGCGACCACGCTAAAAGTAAAAGATCTAGAGCGCGAACTGCGGCGGCATCCTCGCAAGCCTCTGATGATGAGTGTCCCAGCAACGAAGTTGGATCACGACCTCTTTCCCGTGGGGGATGAATTCGCGGTGGTGACGCGGAATCTTTCTGCTAGTGGTATCGCAATCGTTCACTCGCAATCATTGGTCGGAAAATTGGCGGTTCTGGTCGAACTGCCGGACATCGGGCACGTCCAATTGCTGCTGAGGATCGTTCGTTGCAAGAAGGTTGGCTCGCTTTACGAAATGGGCGGTGCCTTTTTCGATCGTCGGTAGCGAGCCAGGATCGACTTGCATGACGGGGCTTCGATCCGGGCAGCGAGCAAATCACGACGTATCCAAGAAACTGGTCGTGCGCCCGTGGGCTTTGAATCATAGTCGTCGAATATGAAAGCCGCCGTCGACATTGATGCGATCACCGGTACTGAATGGGAACGCGTCTGAGGCGACGGTCGCGACGGCTTTCGCAACGTCTTCGGGTTGACCCCAGCGTCGGATCGGGCTGAGACCATCGGCGATCAGCTTGTCGTACTTCTCGGTTACAGGAGCCGTCATGTCGCTGGCGATAACACCGGGGCAGATCTCATAGACTCGAATTTGCTCTTCCGCCAAACGGCTGGCCAATAGCCACGTCATCATCTGCAGGCCGGCCTTGGCGATGCAGTAATCGACTCGATTTGTTGACACCGCATAGGCAGAAATCGATGACACGTTCACGATCGTCCCGCGACCGATTGAGCCTGCCGAGATCAGTGCCACCATCTTGTTGGCAACTCGTTGGGCGAGAAAGAACGCTCCCTTCAGATTCGTGTCGAAGACGACGTCCCAATTCTCTTCGGTCGCCTCGAGCAGATCCTTTCGGCCTGGCGAAGTGATGCCGGCGTTGTTGACCAGCAAATCGATTCGACCGAAAGTTTCGAGCGTCTTGTCGACGATCGAGTCGCGGTCTTCGCGAAGGCCTACGTTGCCTTGCACCGCGATCGCGTGACCGCCCGCTGCGGCGATTTGCTGAACGACTCTGTCCGCACTCTCCTGGCTGCGGACATAATTCACGGCGATGGCGTAACCCTGGTGGGCCAGTTCAAGTGCAATGGCGCGTCCGATGCCTCGCGAGGCACCGGTGACGAGTGCGGTTGGATGTTCGATCATCAAAGAAGACTACAACGAAGGGCCATGAGTCGTCAATTGAGCACGCGTTTCAAATGACTGATCTGCCCTTCGTGATCGGTCAGGAAGAGGTCGTTGCCTTCCAGCCGCCACCGGAAATTCAGCCGACTGCCATCATCCCAACGAACGAAGACTAGATCATCGCGTGCGTCGAAACTTCCCGTCACGGGATTGGCGGTGCGATTGCTGCCGACGGCATCGGGAACAATGACGACGCGTCCGTCCTCGCTGAATCGCATGCGACTTCGATACGACTTCCAATCGCCGATGATACTGACTGGCGATTGCACTCCGTTTGCGACCGGGTTGGTGGTCGCGTCCGGCGGGTTGAGAAGCAGACTCTCCCAAGTCTTCGTCCACGTTTCGCTCCTTGTCTCGACCACGGCGTCGGGGGCGGATGCGTGAAACTCGAAGACGCCCCAGTCCGTACGAACCAACACATGCCGACCGGTTACCGCAACCCCTGGCACTGACGGATCACTTCCGGCGAATTCTGCGACGGCTGCATTCCACTTTCCGACCAGGAACGGAGTCGGCGGCGATAGCTTGGCGTTGCCTCCGACGATCATTCGCAGCCGCTGCGATACCTCTCGCGACAGCGTTTCCGCGTCTCGACTCTCTTCGACGGCGGTGACGTGGTAAGCCATCCACATCGCGTCGCTGGGCATCTTGCGTAGATTCGTTGGACGTTGTGGAGCGACGACCAAACGAACCTCGCGACCGAAAGGAACTTCCTCGGCCCACCAGCCATCGGGAACATCCAACTCGATGCTGCCGCCAGCGAATTTGATCGTCCGGTGCGGTTCTAGGTGAGGTCGATTCACCGAGGGGCCTTCGTCAAGGCTTGGCAAACGTTCCAACTGGGCGACGCCGTGGACGCGTGGGAGTCGTTCATAGCTTTGCGCAGAGCAAACTGTTAGGGATATGGACACACACACAATTGCCGCTGTGGAGAGAACGAACAAGTGATTAAATCGTTTGCACGAGAAGTGCATCTGCAAGTCCTTCGCCCTGAAAAAGATTCTGGGTTGATGCCCATTGTTTTGTATGACGGCCCTCCGAGGCCGTCGATATCGGCGGGCGTCGGCCTCGGAGGGCCGTCGTACATTTCGCCTCTTCCCTCATCGACTCTGAATTCGAGCAGTCCTGACCAGAAGTGGGAATCGACCGGTTGTAGCGATTATCGGGCCGCCGACGAGGCTGACAGCGCATGAAGAAGGGCGGAGATCCCTTTGGGAACTCCGCCCTTCATGATCCCTGGCACCGCGAGCGGCTAGGCCGCCCGCGGCGCACAGTCTAAGTTCCACCTTAACAACTGCTCGTCGAAGCGGTTGACCCAGTAACCGCCATGCTCAACAAGCAACCTGTCCAACCCAGGAGGGAGGGCTGTGCCGGATTCCCGCAAATCGCGACACGAAGGTGGAACTTCCAGTTGTCTCCTTTGATTCGTTAGGCCGCCGAAATCGCTCGTTGATCAAGCCGCTCGGCGATTGCTCGCACCGCCTCTTGATCACGTTGCCAGACAGCTTGCATCATTTCTTGCATCGATTCATCTTGTCCGAATACGGTTGCCGGCCAATCGCCGTTTCCCAATCGGAGGCAGCGCATCAAACGGTGTAGTGCATGGACCGAGTCGGCAACGTTCACACAAAATTTGCCGGCCCAGGGTTCAATCCTGCGGCCAACCACCACGACTCCCATCGCTCCGCGTGCATAGGCGTCTTCTGTCTGGTAGTACGCGTGCTTCGAACGCGACTCGAAAGTCCATAGCACGTCGCGAGTTTGAATTTCGCGAACGTCGACGACGACCCGTCCAATTGGCTCGAACAGGCCGGCCAGCGGAGGCATCGCGCCGAGGCTGACGCTGCCTTCGATGATCTCGCTCAGTTCTGCGATGCACAGATTGAACATAGTTTCGATATCAGATCAGTTGAAACAGGAATAGGTCGGTTCTGCTCGGGCCGTCTCGTACAGCCAACTGCGAGCCACGTCATAGTCGTCCAGCGTCGCGAATTTGCCAGATTCCGACACCACTCCCAATCGGCCTTCGCCGGCAATCAAGACGCTGTCGCCTGGCTTCGCTTGCTCGAGCGCCCATTGGATCGCTTGTCGGCGCGTTGGGATCAAGTGTGCGCGAGCCGGACGATCATAGCCGTCGAGCACATCGTGCAATGCTTTTAGCGGTTGAGCCTGCGGGACGTGTCCACCTGTGAGAACTCCGAGGTCAGCCGCTCGCTCGACAACGCGCCCCATCATCGGGCGATCATCCGCAGGGCGATGCTCCGGCGTACCGAAGACACAAATGACTCGCCCCGCTGTCACTTTGCGAAGTGCCTTCAACGCGATCGCCAAGCGATCTGGGTTATCGGCGGAATCGATGTAGACGCCGAATCGTTGTCCGCACTCCACGCGCTCCATGCGACCGGGGATGCGAGCGACGGCTTCGAGCCCTCGAGCTACGGTAGCCAGATCAACGCCCATGACCAAACCGACGGCCGCAGCTGCTAAGCAATTGCTGACGTGGTGGTCGCCGATCATCTGAGTGCGAACAGGAACCGTCTCATTGCCGGCCATCAACAGAAACGTTTGCTCACTAGCGTGACGCTCGATGACGTTCGCCATGATTTCGGCCTGCTCACGTTGGCCGACCGTGATGACTGGGGCATTCAATTTGGGCAGGATCGCTTGGCTGCCTGGATCATCCGCATTGATGACACAGAAACCAGTGGGCTTTAGTTGTTCGAAGAGGCGAGCCTTCGTCTTACGGTAGTTCATCACGGAGCCATGCAAGTCGACATGGTCGCGACGCAAGTTCGTCAGCACGGCTGCATCAAACTGCAACCCGGCGGCGTAGTGCTGCGACAGGGCGTGGCTCGACAGTTCTAGCACCGCATGAGAGCAACCATTGGTCGACATGCGTTTCAACCAATTGGCCATCTCAGGCGGAACGGGCGTTGTACGAGCGGCGGGTTTGGTTTGTGTCGAATCGCTGCGTCCGAGCGTGCTAATCACGCCAACTCGCGAATTTGCTGCATCGAGAATCGAAGCGATCAACATGCTGGTCGTTGTCTTGCCGTTCGTGCCAGTGACGCCGACAACGTTCATTGCCTTGGCAGGCTGTCCGGCGAGAAGCTGGCAGATATGTCCGTACGCCTGACGCGTGTCGGGCACTACGCAAACGGGAATACTTACCGGTAAAGGGCGTTCCGCGATGATTGCGGAAGCGCCGCGTTCGACGGCCTCGCGATACAGCTCATGTCCATCACGATCGTGGCCGTCAATGGCTACGAACAGATCACCGGGCTCACATCGATAAGCGTCACCACAGCACGATTCGAACTGAATATCATCGCTTCCGAAAAAGCGACCTTGCGGGATCAGTTCTTTCAGACTCACGCGACCGGCGCGTTCGAGCGTTGGCTGCATGTCCTCGGCCTCCTTGCCTACGGATCACGCCTTGGATCAGACGTTGATTCCCACATCCATGTGGGTAAGGGCTGCATGCAGCTGTCCGAGGGAGTAGAACTCAGCCTCAGTACAGCTTCAGTGCGGACGGCATTCTGCGGATTTCCGCCGACGTGTCAATATAGTATTTTGCCAAGGCCTCGTATTGCTAGCTTGGAATGGAATGCCGAACGCATCGTTTCTCAACACGTTCTAGTTCGCCGCTTTGCGTGTTTTTTGCTTTGTCTTGGCGGTCGGCTTCGGTTTGCCTCGCCACCCGCCGAGAGGAAGCACCTCCGCTCGCTCGGCCCACGCGTCCCATTCCGCGGCGAGCGTGGCGACTAGTTCTGGTTTCGTCTCCGCTAGATCGATTAGCTCTGTTCGATCAGCCACCATGTCGTAGAGTTCCCACGGCTTGTTCTCCTTCGCGACCAGCTTCCACTTCCCATCTCGAATCGCTCGATTGCCTTCGTGCTCCCAAAAGAGTGGGTTCTTACGATTCACCGATTCGTTTGCAAATGCAGGAACGAGACTAACTCCTTCGAGAGGCTTGATCGCTTGACCGTCAACTTGCGTTGGATAGTCGGCTCCGGCCACATCGACGCACGTCGCCATAATATCGATCAGATGACTCGGTTGATGTTCCAGGTTGACGGACCGACGAATCTTGGCTGGCCAATGTGCAATCAACGGCGTTGAGATGCCACCTTCGTGAACCCAATGCTTGTACTCGCGGAATGGCGTATTTGAAACGTTGGCCCAGCCGCGACCATACGCGATGTAAGTTCCATCCGGTCCCGGCATCTCGCCCGGTCCCATGATCGTCGGAAAGCCGTCGCGAGTTTGCGGCGGAATCATTTCAGTCTGGAGCGTGGTGCCTGCCATCGGTGCAAGCGTTGGTTTGTCAGGACGCGTGAGCAAACCGTCGCGAGGCGCTCGCCCCAATCCTTCAGCACAACCGCCGTTGTCTTGCAAAAAAAATATGAGCGTATTGTCAAACTCATTGACACTTCGCAATGTCTCGACGATCCGTCCGATCCCTTGATCCATCGAGTCGACCATCGCTGCGTAGACTTCCATGCAGCGAATTTCCCACTCGCGATTCTTGACCTTGTCCCAGTCTTCGGCTTGATCCGTCATGCCCCAACCAGGATCGATCAGCCCGAGTACTCGCGATCGCTCGAGTCGTGCTTCGCGAACTGCCTGGTAACCAGCGTCATACTTGCCGCGATACTTGGCGATATCTTTTTCCAAGGCATGCATCGGCCAGTGCGCGGCGGTGTAAGCAACATAGAGAAAGAACGGCTTGTCCGCTGACTGCTCTTCATGTTCGCGGATATAACGAACTGCATGATCGCTGATCGCGTCGGTATAGTAGTACTGTTCCGGCTGATACTCGGGGTCGGCGACAGGCGAGATCTGAGTGTTGTCGCGTGTCAGCGAATTCGGATCGTAGAAGCTGCCGGCACCATGAATCGTTCCATAGAAGCGATCGAAGCCACGCTGCAGCGGCCAGTTGTCCTTCGGTCCATCCGGTTTGACTTGCGGAGTCACATGCCACTTGCCTGCCATGTAAGTGGCGTAACCGGCGGGCCGTAACGCTTCTGCAATCGTGCGACAGTTGCGATTCAAATCGCCTCGATATCCGTCATAGCCTCGGTCCGTCATCATCCAGCCCACACCGGCTTGATGCGGGTAAAGGCCGGTCAGCAGCGAAGCGCGTGTCGGACAGCAGCGGCTCGTGTTGTAAAACTGAGTGAATCGCAAGCCGCCTGCCGCGAGGCCGTTCAATGTCGGCGTATTGATCTCGCCGCCATAACAGCCAATGTCCGAAAACCCCATGTCGTCCGACATGATCAGGATGATGTTGGGGCGTGGCTTCTGCTCATCTGCTCTCGTGAGCGAGAAGATCGCCGAAACGCATATCAGTCCGAGCGGCATCCAGCGGGGAGTCATCATTTGGACCTTTCTAAAACTTGGTGCTGATCTCAGCTGCTGCGTCGTAACGACAGGCCATTGTCATTGTGCCCAATGGCACGGTCAATGACGTGAAGGGCCCTCGCGGGGACTTGTTTCACCACGGAGGCGTCGTAGAATCCGCTTCTTAATAAGGTCTTAACATAAACCGCGCGACACGATTGGAAGAGGCGTTTACCGTGGAACTTGAAACCCTGGTTAAGATGGCCTGCGAAATCGTGGGTGGGCTCGGCATCTTCCTGTTGGGTATGAAGTACATGTCCGACGGAATGCAGGCCGTCGCGGGCAGCAGCCTGCGGCGAATGATCGGTTTGGCAACCAACAACCGCTTTCTGGCCACGATCGTCGGCACAATCGTCACCGTGGTCGTGCAATCCAGTTCGGTGACGACCGTGATGGTAGTTGGTTTCGTGAATAGTGGCGTGATGGAGTTAGCCCAGGGGGTCGGTGTGATCATGGGTGCCAACATCGGCACGACGATTACCGGCTGGATTTTGGTACTAAAGATTGGGAAATACGGCTTGCCGATTCTCGGTGCGGCCGCGTTTATCTATCTGTTCTCGAAAGGCGACCGCTGGCGTTATTGGGCGATGGCATTCATGGGTGTCGGCATGGTCTTTTTTGGCTTGGAGATCATGAAGGATGCGTGTGCGAGTATCAAGGATCTGCCAGAGTTCGAAGCGTGGTTCCAACGATTTAACGCCGACAGTTATCCTGGAATTCTCGGTTGCGCTGTTGCCGGCTGTATTTTGACGATGGTAGTCCAGTCTTCGTCGGCCACACTCGGAATTACCATCTCTCTGGCGTTTCAGGGAATCATCTCTTACGAGACGGCGGCGGCACTTGTGTTGGGCGAGAATATCGGCACCACCATAACCGCGCTACTGGCATCGATTGGTGCGACGACCAACGCACGCCGAGCTGCCTACTTCCATGTGCTGTTCAATATCATTGGTGTCTTCTGGATTACGCTCCTCTTTGACCCGTACATCGACATGATTCGGTGGTTTGTTGCCGGCGACGTGTCCGAGGCCGTGGTACAGGACGGCAAAGAAGTATTCCCGCACACAACGGCGGCGATTGCCGCAACTCATAGTGTGTTTAACATCGTGAATACGATCCTCTTCTTGCCATTCGCTCCGATGTTGATCCGCCTGTTAAACCGCATCGTGCCTTCCAAGTCGTTCAAGGAGAAGCCGCATCTCACTGACCTCGATATCCGCATGGTGGAAACGCCGTCGTTGGCAATCGAGCAGTCACGCAAAGAAATCGTCAAGATGGGCGACAGTTGCGCCAAGATGCTTGCTTGGCTCGGAGAACTGTCGCAGCAAGACGAGCCTAACAAGCAACTGGCCGATCGCCTGAAACAACGCGAGCAAGTGCTCGACTCGATGCAAGACGAGATCGCTGTGTTCGTTACCAATCTGCTGTCAGGCAATGTCCCACACTCTGTGGCCGAAGAAGCCCGCGAGCAACTGCGGATCGCCGACGAGTATGAATCGGTCAGTGATTATCTGGCGAACCTCGACAACTTTGATCGGAAGTTGCGTCGTGACGGACATCGCTTTACGCCGTCGCAGCTAGAGAGTCTCAAGGAGCTGAACGAGCATGTCTCCGAGTACGTGGCGGCAGTGAATGAAGCCTTCAGGCAGAATAACGCCAACGTCCTTACCAAGACGAGTCCGATGTCCAAACGCGTGCGTAACGAGATCAAAACGCTTCGGCGTCGGCATCTGGAAGAACTCTCGGAAGGCACGATCGCACCGGCGGTTTCGATCGCTTGGCTGGCGACGCTTAACGCCTACGCACGCGTCCGCGATCACTCGCAGAACGTCGCCGAGACGATTTCAGGTGAGAAGTAGGGTCATTCGCCAGTTTGTTCCCACGCCACGCCGCCGCGTTCGGGGCTTACACCTGATGCTGCCGCCGGAATTTTAGTGGTGTCTTGCCGACGTGCTTTTTGAATTGCTGGGTAAACGCACTTTGGTCGCAGAACCCGAAGTCGTGTGCAATCTCGGTGATGGATCGATCGGTGTTCAGTAAGTCATCGCTGGCACCTTGTATTCGTGTCTTGGTAAGAAACTCTTGGACGCTCATGCGAAAGACTTCAATAAACTTCCGATGCAATTGTCGTGGCGAAATGTTTGCTTGCCGTGCGAGTTCCGTGACCGTGATCTTGCCACGATGGTTGGTGCGGATGTGTTCCACGACTTGATCAATCTGTGTGTAAGTCAGCAGCGAACGCCGATTGCCTTCGTAGCTCTGGACCGTTCCCATAACGCCGATGATCGCACCATCACTGGCGCGAACGGGAAGCTTATTCGTGACGAACCAATCCAGCAAACGTTGGGCTGTGTACCAGATCTCGACACGACCGGTCATCGGCTTGCCTGTCTCCAGCACCAAGCGATCGTCGCGTACGAAGCTGTCGGCGATGTGGGGTGGGAAGTAGTCGTAGTCGGTCGTACCGATGATCTCTTCCTCGGAGCCAAGCCCAAATCGTTCCAGGATCGAACGGCTCGCACCCATCATGCGACTCTGGTCGTCCTTGACGAAAAAGTAGACGCCCGCAAGATGCTCGAACAGCTCCTGAAACTGCTGTCGTTCGCCGATCCGAGCGAAGAAGTCTTTTCGAAGCGCAGAGCGATCAGCGACGCGGCTGGTTGACGGAGTTGTTGCCATGTCTGATTATTAACAAAATGTGACCGAAAAGCACAAGATAGTTCAACGGGGCCCTGGCAGAATGAACCACACTGATTAAGTAAACTAGCTGCCAATTGCCTGCTTCCTCCACTCAAACACACCAATAAACAACCATGATGAAAAAGCTATTCGCTATTGCGTTCTCACTGTTCCTCTCGCCCAACCTCGTTGCTGCCGAAGGGCTCTCACTCGTCGAGGGCGACCACATTTGCCTTGTCGGAAACGAACTTGGCGAACGGATGCAGCACCATAACTTCTGGGAAACGCTGCTCCACCAGCGATTTACCGACATGGAGTTGTCAGTCCGCAACCTCTGCTTTCCCGGCGATGAACCGTTCGAGCGAATTCGCTCCAAGAACTTCGGCGAGCCCGATGCTCATCTCACGCACAGCAAAGCATCGGTCATCTTGTACTTCTTCGGATTCAACGAATCGTTTGACGGCGAAGCTGGTGTGCAGGGATTCCGCGACGATTTGCGAAAGCTTGTTGAGCACAACCAGAACCAGAACTATAGCGGCAGGGGCGCTCCGCGAGTTGTATTAGTGTCGCCGATCGCCTTCGAGAACACCGGCGATCCGAATTTGCCTGACGGCAATGAACAGAACAAAAATCTGAAGCTCTACACGCAAGCCATGCAAGAGTCGGCCAAGGAGTCGGGCGTCAGCTTTGTCGACTTGTTTCATCCAACGCTGGAGTTGTTCGCTGCGAATGACGGGCGTTTGACGCTGAATGGTTCCCATCTCAATGAAAGCGGTTACCGCGAACTGGCACCAATCTTGATGGATGGGTTGTTCGGAGCGGGCAACAACGCGCCGAACCCGACTCTTCGAGCCGCCATTGCGGATAAGAGCTTTCATTGGTGGCATCGCTACCGGGCGGTCAATGGATTCTCGATCTATGGCGATCGTGGGCTCGCTGGCTCTGACGGCACTTACAACAATCGCGATGTGATGGAACGCGAGCGAGCGATCCTCGACGAAATGTGCGCGAATCGCGATCAACGCATCTGGGCGATCGCTCAAGGTAAGCCCGTGCCTGATGTGGTCGACGACTCGAATACATTGCCATTCATTGAACCCAAGACGAATGTCGGTGGCGAGAAGGACCCGAACGCAGAGAAAGGCAAGCTTGGATCACTCGAATACGCAAATGCCGCCGCGCAACAGAAGCTCTTCACGCTCGCTCCGGGTTACGAGATCAACTTAGTCGCCTCCGAAGAGCAGTTCCCGGAGCTAGCCAATCCCGTGGCGTTGAACTTCGATAACAAGGGCCGATTGTGGGTAGCGACGATGGCGTCGTATCCTCACTGGCAGCCCAAAACACCGATGAATGACAAGGTTCTCATTTTTGAGGACCATGACAACGATGGTCGGGCAGACGAGTGCAAGGTGTTTGCCGACGGGCTGCATCAGCCGACAGGTTTCGAAATCGGAAATGGCGGTGCGTACATCGCTCAGCAACCCGACATCTTGTTCGTACGGGATACGGACGGTGACGACAAGGCAGACACGCGTGTGCGGCAACTTGTTGGCTTCGACTCGGCGGATTCGCACCATGGGATTTGCGCCTTCGAGTGGGGGCCCGACGGCGGACTTTACTTCCAAGAAGGCACGTTCAAGTTCTCGCAAGTCGAGAGCCCCTACGGCCTGACGCGGCTGCACGAAGCTGGTGTCTGGCGTTACGAACCGAAGACGGCCAAGTTCGGCGTGCATATCAACTTTGCTTTCGCCAACCCCTGGGGACATGTCTTTGATCCTTGGGGACAGAACTTTATCGGCGACGCATCGCCAGGCTATGCCTACTGGGCCGCACCGATCTCCGGTCGAATTGATTATCCCTTAAAGCACCCAGGCGGCTCGCAGCATCGCCGCATCGCAAGTCAGACGGGTGGCGACCCGAAGTACGAGTTTCCGACCTTCTACCCGAAGCGGACGCGACCACTTGCCGGTTGCGCGATGGTTTCCAGTCGTCACTTTCCGCCTGAAGCCCAAGGCAATTTCCTTGTCACGAATTGCATTGGTGATCGCATGGTGTTGAATCACGAAGTGCGCGAAGAAGGTTCTGGCTTTGTGGGGAAAGAAGTTGACCCGATCGTCTCGTGCGAAGACGGTAATTTTCGGCCCGTCGATCTGCAGTTCGCTCCTGACGGATCTCTGTACATTGTCGATTGGCACAACGCTTTAATCGGGCACCTGCAGCATAATCTGCGCGACCCCAGCCGTGATCACAGCCATGGTCGAATCTGGCGTGTGACCTATACCGGCCGCCCGCTAGTGACCCCGGCCAAGATCGCCGGCGAGCCGATTCCAGCCTTACTCAACTTATTGAAAGAACCCGAGGACCGCACTCGCTATCGCGCCCGTCGCGAACTGGCGGAGCGTGAGACCGAGAAGGTCGTCGCTGGCTTAAATCAATGGATGGCGTCGCTTGACCCATCTGATTCAAACTACGAACACCAACTGCTCGAAGCCCTCTGGATGTATCAAACGCATAACGTCGTACAGAAGGATTTGCTTGGCGATTTGCTCGTCGCGAAAGACCACCGAGCCCGTGCGGCGGCCACGCGAGTGCTCTCGTTCTGGTTAGACCGCGTCGACGAACCGCTCGCCTTGTTGAACGATCGCGTCAACGATCCGCATCCACGAGTTCGCTTGGAAGCTGTGCGAGCGCTGAGTTTCCTTGAGGGCGACGCCGCCATTGAGGTCGCCCTCGGTGTACTCGATCATGACCTGGACGATTATCTTCAGTACACGCTGGACGAGACGATGCGCGTTTTAGAATGAGCAGTGACAACGCTTCGCCAAATGTCCTGTGGCTGTGTACAGACCAGCAACGCTACGACACCATCGGTGCGTTGGGGAGCACTCTTGTGCGCACCCCAAACATCGATCGATTAATCGACAACGGTGTGGCGTTCACGCACGCCTATTGCCAAAGCCCCGTCTGCACTCCCAGCCGAGCGTCTTTCCTTACGGGCCGATATCCGAGAACAACGCGGTGTCGGCAGAACGGTCAGAAGATTCCAAGCGACGAAGTTTTGGTGAGCAAGATGTTCGCCGATGCGGGATACCACTGCGGACTCGCCGGAAAGCTGCATCTTTCGTCGTGCTCTGGCGGTAAAGTCGAATCGCGAATCGACGATGGCTATCACGATTTCCGTTGGTCTCATCACCCGCAGCCCGATTGGCCCGAAAACGCTTACACCCAGTGGTTACACGCCAAGGGCCAGCGTTGGGAAGAACTGTACTCAGGCCACGCAACCGGCTACGTGAAAGAAGGGGTTCCCGCCGAGTTCCACCAGACGACTTGGTGTGCCGAGATGGCGATGGATTTCATTCGCGGGAACCAATCGCGTCCGTGGTTGTTCAGTTTCAATTGCTTTGATCCGCATCACGCCTTTGACCCGCCCGCAGAATACTTGTCGCGATACAACCCCGCCGACATGCCTTTGCCGAAGCGTCGCGATGGCGAACTTGCCGGTAAGACAAGCTTTCAACGACTCGATGCCGAATGGGCTCACAACAGTCCGGGCGAGTTTCACACGGGTGCGATGACCGACAACGATCGCCGGCAAGTCACTGCGGCGTACTACGCGATGTGTGAGTTGATCGATGACCAGGTCGGGCGAATCCTGCAGACGCTCGACGAGACCGGGCAGCGCGAGAACACGATCGTGATCTTCATGTCGGATCACGGCGAGATGTTGGGCGATCATGGCATCTACTTCAAAGGCCCCCACTTCTATGACGAAGCGATCCGAGTGCCGTTAGTGATCTCCTGTCCGCAGCGATTTCAAAGTGGCACACAAGTAAACGGGCTAACGGAACTTGTTGATCTGGTGCCGACGTTGCTCGACGCGTGTGAGTTGCCGATTCCCAACCGAGTTCAAGGGAGATCGCTCGTTCCACATCTCAGCGGACGAGCCTCGGCCAATCAACATCGCGACCACGTCTTCTGTGAATACTACAACAGCTGGACGCACCATGATGCGTACGGCACGATGCTGCGCACTGCGACCGAAAAGATCGTTGTTTATCACGGCACGGATCAGGGCGAACTGTACGACTTGGCGAGTGATCCCGACGAATTCACGAACCTGTGGGATTCAACCAACCACCAAGCGATGAAGCTGCAACTCATGCAGCGCTGCTTCGACGCCAGCGTGTTCAGCATGGACCCTGATCCTCGTCGCCTTGGTCCGTTTTAGCTGGTGGCATCGAGATAGGGATCTTGCCCCATCTGCAGTTGAGTCTTGCGACGCTCCTTTTCGTGATAGAGCAACAAGCGACGTTGCCGATAGTGCAGGCCCTCGATCTTTGCCTGGGCTGCGCGCAACACGCGTCTAAAACGGTCGCAGCGTCCTGGAGATGCCATGCCCAGTTGTTCGTATTTCGAAGCAACTCGCGGCCCCCAGCTCGCTTTGATGATATCGTCATCCAATGCCATAAATTGCCGGAAAGAACCGGGATCGCCCTGGCGACCGCAACGACCGATCAACTGTCGATCGATACGAGCCGATTCGTGCAACTCGGTGCAGATCACATGCAAGCCACCGAACTCGCGAACGCCGTCGCCGAGCTTGATGTCAGTTCCGCGTCCCGCCATGTTGGTCGCGACGGTCACTTTACCGACTTCGCCTGCGGTTGCCACGATTTTGGCTTCTTCGGCGTGCCGTCGAGCGTTCAAGACGTTGTGCTCGATGGCGGATTTGTGGAGCAGCGCGGAGAGGATCTCCGATTTATCGATCGACCGTGTTCCAATCAGCACGGGCCGCCCCAAGGCGTGTTGCTCTGCGATTTCGGCGACGATTGCTTGCCATTTCGCTTCGCTCGTCCCAAAGACTTGATCCGGCCAGCACTCTCGTAACGGCGGTCGGTTGGTGGGGATGACCGCGACAGGGGCCTGGTAAATCCGTTTCAACTCGCGGCGTGAGGTCGCCGCCGTGCCCGTCATGCCGCACAGCCGATGGTATCGCAAATAGAAATCCTGGACCGTCACGCGAGCTGCTTCGCCAGTCTTCACGCTGACGGTGATGCCTTCGCGGGCTTCGATCGCCTGGTGGATTCCGTCTCGCCATTTGCGACCTTCGGCCAATCGTCCTGTGTTCTCATCGACGATAACGATTTCGTCATCACGTACGATGTAGTGCCGATCGAGAAAGAACTCACGGTCTACCTTGATCGCTCGCTCGACGTGTTCGTAGATGTCGAACATCGCGATGGCATCGATCGCATCTGGTTTTTCCAACTCCCGGACTTTACGCCGCCCCGGCGGACGCAACGTGACGCTGCGTTCTTTGTGATCGTACTCATAGTCGATTGCATCGGTGAACGCTGCTGTGACTGTGGCTGCCCAACGATACAAGGCGGCGGCAGCGTCTTGCGAGTTGCCAGGCAACGAACTGACGATCAGCGGCGTGCGGGCTTCGTCGATCAGAATGCTGTCCGCTTCGTCGACCAAGATAAAGTGCAGACCACGTTGTACTGACTCGTTGGCAGTGCCAGGACGCCGTTGTCCGAGCATTCCACCAAGCAGATCCCGGCTTGATAGACTCTGCTTGCCTTGCAGCAAGCGGTCTCGCAGGAAGTCGAACCCGAACTCACGTGACGCCGCATACGTCACGTCACAGCGGTAGGCCTTTTGCCGGTTCGTGCGGGCGGTCGCTGCTTCGACAACACCAACGGTCATGCCAAGCAATTGGTAAGCGGGACGCATGATCTCGGCGTCACGCGCGGCCAGATAGTCGTTGGCCGTCGCCAAGTGAGCGCCCTTATCCTCGAGTGCGGCGAGATACAGCGGCAATGTGGCGGTCAACGTTTTGCCTTCACCTGTCTGCATTTCCGCGACCGCTCCATGGCACATTGCAATGCCGCCGAGGAGTTGGACGTCAAAATGCCGCATGTCGAGTGTGCGTCGAGCTGCTTCGCGCATTAAGGCGAAAGCCTCGGGCAACAAAGATAGGTGCGATTCGCCACTCAGCGCACGATAACGTAGCGAGAGGCTTTGGCTGCGAAGTTCTTGGTCGGTAGCAGACTGAAGCGGGGGCTCAAGCGAATTAATGTGACTTACAACGCGCCACCAACGACGGTGTGCTGCCTTGGTCGAGAGGGCAGCCCATCGCTTTGTCCAGGAAACCAGTCGCGTCGAGAAACCTAGCACGAGACCCGTACTCCGCTGGATGGGAGGTCACGAAGACGGAGACGTTAGGTGCCGGCAACACGCAGCGTCGTCGTTCGCGACTTCCATCCGCCATCGATCACAGTTGCTTGTGCCGTCGAGGACTGACTTGATGTAGTGGACGACCGACTGCTGTCCGAACGCATGGCGACGGGTGTATCGGGCAACTGCGAGATATCGATCACACGGCCCGAGGGAATGAACGGAGCAGGTTCCGCAGTGCGAGTTGTGTCGTTAATGACCATCCCTCGCAGACGCGGCGGTTCTACGATTGTCGACGCAGCAAAACTCGAGGATGAGTTCGGCGGCAGGATGCGAATCGGGCCGTCGTACTCGACGACTTGAGTCGACGGAACGTAGGGAGCCGCGATCTCGTGACTGGCCAACGCGATATCGGCATCTCGCAGATCGACGACTTGAGAGCTTGACGACTCGCGACTCGTTGGTGCCCAGATGTTGTCTTTTGCGATCGGACCAACCGCAGGATCGTCGATATTGGACCATCGATTGGAGGGTGATGGGTGGAATCCTGTTCCTACAGGCGAGGTTGTCGGCGAGATCGTTCGCGGGGCTGTGGCCGGCGGAGCCGTGGTTGGTCCCGGCGCGTAGTAGGGTTGCTGGACGCCGTAGCCACCGGTCGGCGGGGGCGGAACGCGCGTCGTCCCGTAGGGACCGATGCTATCCCAAGTAGGCATAGGTGCGCGACAGCCAGCACTCAATAGCGAAATGGCTGCAATCAAAGCGAAACGCTTCATCGGAACAACTCCTTCCCGCCCGAACGACGAGATCGTCGAGTGCGATAAGCAGTCGCGACCTACGACCGTGCACCCATCTGCTGAGAAATGAACGCGGGAGTCTACAAGGATCGTGATTTTCTTCCAATACGGATTTTTGGGCCCGATCGCAATTGCTTGTTGAGTTATGAGGACGGATTGGTCATATTCAATGCGATACTGATTGGAACTTTTTGGAACTAAAATCGGAGTACAAACATGCCAATGCGGCCTGACTACAATCGACGTACCTTCTTGAAGACAACGGCAGCAGCCGGCGCGGCGACCGTCGCCGGTGGTGTCTGGAGCGAACTTGCGGCCCAGGATTCAGTTTCTCCGAACGAGAAGCTCAATATCGCTTGCGTGGGCACCGCGAATCGCGCAGCAGCCGATATCGAAGGCGTCCAGGGCGAAGCGATCACGGTTCTGTGTGACGTTGATAAAAACTATTTGGACCGGGCTTTAGAGAAGTTCCCCGATGCACGAACCTATGCCGACTCGCGCGAGATGCTTGAGAAAGAAGCCGGTAAGATCGACGCGGTCGTTGTCGCGACCGCCGATCACACTCACGCGCCGACTTCGATCCGAGCGATTCGCAAGGGACTTCACACCTATTGCGAAAAGCCACTAACCCACACGGTCCACGAAGCACGCTTGGTTTCTGAGGCCGCGAAGCAACATGGCGTTGCGACGCAGCTTGGGACACAGATTCATGCCACCGAGAACTATCGCCGCGTGGTCGAGATCGTCCAAGCCGGCACGATCGGCGACATTACCGACGTCCACGTCTGGGTCGGCAAAGGCTGGGGCGGTGGCGAGCGTCCCGAAGGCGGCGAAGATCCACCGGCGACGCTCAGCTGGGACCTGTGGCTCGGCCCCGCACCGGAAAGGCCTTATGTCGCGGGCCGGTATCATCCCGCCCAGTGGCGACGCTGGTGGGATTTTGGCCAAGGAACGCTCGGCGACATGGCATGCCACTATATGGACTTGCCGTTCTGGGCATTGAAGCTCCGCCATCCAACGCATTGCGAAGCGGAGGGTCCAGACGTCCATCCCGAGACCTGCCCGAATGGTCTGATCGTTCGTTACAAGTACCCCGAACGCGAAGGCTTGGTGCCGGTCAACCTAACCTGGTACGACGGCGATCTGGTGCCGAAGCAAGTCGGTGGCGAACGCGTTCCCAACTCGGGCGTTATGTTCATCGGAACCGAAGGCATGATGTTCGCTGATTATGGCAGCTACCGCCTGTTCCCTCAGGAAAAGTTCAAGGGCTTCGAACCGCCCACGCCAACCATCGAACGATCCATCGGCCATCACGCCGAATGGATCAAGGCTTGTAAGGACGGTTCGCCAACAACCTGCAACTTCGATTATTCCGGCGCACTGACCGAAGCCGTTCTGTTGGGGAACGTCGCGTATCGCGTCGGCCAATCGCTTGAATGGGATGCAAAATCTCTGAAAGCAACGAATTGTCCCGCTGCGGACAAGTATCTGCGCAAGGAATATCGAGCCGGCTGGGAAGTCGCGTAGACACAACCAAGTCCCGTCTGAAAGCGTTTTACGAGGCGGCAAGTTAGCTTGCCGCCTCGCTGCTTTGTTGCTTGGAACCGGCGCAGCAGTTTTTTTACTCGCCGCTACTAGCGTTTGTGGTCGTTGACGTTTCGGTCGTGGGAAGCGCGGCGGCAGTCTGCTTCATGGAGTCAGTACCGTCCACGCTTTGGCTCGATTCAACCGCGTCCGGCGGTTCCGTTGCCGCAGGTCGCGGCTCCGACGCGATCGCTTGATTCGCAATCGCAGACCACGCGTCTAGAAGGATGCGCCGTATGCCATAGGCTGCGGAAGTCGCTTCTGCAGTGTCTGGGCCGTTTGAAATTGCTAGAAACCGTCGCGATAGTGCTTGGAGACTGCTTCCAGACTTCAGTCGCTGCATCGTCTCCACACCAAGGTTGCTAAGGCCGCCGACTGACTGTTGAAGGTCCTCCCAGATTCCCTTGAGGCCCTCCAGGAGTTCTTCCAGCGTTCGCAGCAGCTGCTCCTCGAGGTCCATTTGGCTTCCGGCAACAGAATCATAGTATCGAGAACCGATAGCTTCTTGGCTCACGAACCTGGTGAGTGGTGCCGGAGCGTCGACGGCGGTGATTTTCGTACTCAGATCTTGTTCAGGTGTCGTCGAAGTACTTGTGTGCGGAGCAAAGACGAGGAGTTGCCGTGGAGCGCGGCTGGGCCTAAATAATAAATCGAGTTGCGAGTGTTCAACCAGTCCGCTGCTATCAAATGTGGTGCGATAGTTGAGTTGATACCGCCCATCAACGAGGGCGTAGATGTTGACGCCACCACGGTAAGGCTCCCCTTGTGGAGGCGTCAAAGATACCGACAGCGTCTCTCGATCGCTAAAAGGAGTCACGATGCTTTCCAACACATCTTGTCTAAATGCACCCGTCGAAAACTTTGCTCCTCCGTCCGGCGTCGACTGCCGCAATTCACTGTCGAATACAGGTTCGCTAGTGGTGCTGGTCTTGACGCTCCAGGCCGGTGGGTCGACCCAGATAAATGCCACCAAGTTTTCACCCAGGTCGACGCGCCCGCCAAAAAGCTGCTTCTCAAATTCCGCAGAACCGTTGTCATTGGCGAGGATCGTTTGCAGATCTGATTTTGTGAACGCTTCGCTTCCCAAAAACTGAAAGTGGATACGCTGCATCGCATCAGGCGTCTTCGCCCGCGATTCCGACAACTCGATATCGACGATGCCCAGAAATGTTTTGTCACCTGATTCGAGTTTCATCGGCAGAGGCAAATCGATGGAGCCAATGTCTGGTGGTTCCAAATCGAGCGTGCTTTGTATGGACGTCGATGCCCGGTTCAGGATCGCTTGGGCCGCGTCGTTAAGTTGTTGTGGCGTATTGGGTGGTGGTTGAATGAAGGCCACGTCCGAGAATTCGGAAGTATTCCCCTGGCTGTCCGTCGCCGTTGCTACGAGGACGTTGCCCTGCACGTTGATCTTGGTGAACGATGACGGATCTAGAGTACTTTCGTATCTTGCCCCAGGCGAGATTGCCGTCACCTCATCAACGCCAATCAGCGTACTGCCTTCTTGCCCATCGAGATCGGCGAGAAAGAACTGAATAGTAATCGGCCCAGTCAGTGTGGTTGCTGTCGGCAAGGAGAACGCTGCTTTGACTGTGACCGTTTCCCCAGCCGAAGTCACTGCCGCAGTTAGCTGTTCTGGCTTGTTTTGTAACTGATTGGGGCCGGTATCTTCATCCCGCGAGTCGTTCGCCGTGGGACCGTCAGCACCGAGATCGATTCCCAACGCGTAGTTTCCAAAGATCGAGTTCGAGAGAATCCGATTTCGTTCGCCCGAGATGATCAACACGCCATTTCTATGATTAAACGCAATGATATTCCCGTCGGACGCGTCCAGCCCACCAATCACATTCCCAGAGGCGTCCTGGATCACCACACCTTGGCCACCGTTGCCGATCTGTTGCGACCGTACGACCCCAGTGCCGATCACGTTCCCTCGAATCAGATTGCCCGTGGATTCGATCCCAAGAATAGAGATTCCACCGTCTGCGTTTCCGGAGATAATGTTCCTTGCTTCGACGATGTTGTGCGAAGCGCCGTTGGAGATCACGATGCCGATACGATCTTCACTAGCTACCGTTGTGCTGGGCGTTTCCATAGCGACGTCTTCGCTACCAACAACCATGGTGCCCGACGCGTCCGTGCCGATGTGATTGCCTTGTATCGTGTTCGACAGAGTATTCGATCCCGATAGAGACACACCGCTTCCATTGTTCCCGGAGATCACGTTTCGCGTGGCGACGGCAGTTCCGCCAATCGTGTTGCTCGACGCGCCGCCGGTCAGCGATACACCGCCCGTTTCGTTCGCAAGTTTGTTGGTACCCCGAATGTTTGTGCCGATCATATTGCCTTGCACTATATTCGAAATTGTCCCCACGCCTGAGAGGATGATGCCGTACGCCGTGTTTCCAGAGATTACGTTCTGAGTCGCCCCTGTGCCGCCACCGATGACATTACTAGAAGCGCCGGCGGTAATCGCGATTCCACTGCCTCCGTTTGCCAGAGCCGATTCGCCGTGCAAGTCCGTACCAATCAGATTCCCCAGCACTGAGTTGAAAGCCGTCCCCTGCTGCGTGATCGTGACACCATTGCCAGCGTTCCCGGAGATCAAGTTGCTGGCGCCCAACCTCGTGTCCACGACGACCGAATACGTGCCAGGCGGCAGGCCTGCGAACGTGTACTCACCCGTGAGGTCCGTTACGGTCGAACGTTCACTCGGATCAAGGCGTCCGTTCTTGTTCGTGTCGAGGTAGACCAATCGATTCGCCAAACCCGGCTCGACGAACGTGACGCTGCTCGGATCGGCTCCCGTGAAGACACTGACGAACTGCTCCGTGTTCTCGATTCTCTGTGTGTTGGCGTCGATGATCTGAAGAGCGTCCAGTGGCACTTCCGCGCCGATACCGAAGGCTTGGAGATTGGTTCCCATCTGACGCAGCGTCGTGGCTTCGTCACCGTAAGACCCTGACTGTGGCTCGCCATCTGAGAGGAAGATCACATTAGACTGACCGGCTAAAGAAGCATGTGCTCTAAGCACTGCCGTCGCGGTTCGCAACGCAGCTTCGTAGTTCGTCGATCCCGAGGCCGCGACCTTGCCCAACGCTTGTATGATGTCCAACACTCCGTTCCCGTCGCGATCGGCCGTCAGGGAAGTAAAGTCTTGGGTTCCCGGGGCGGTTGGATTGAGATCGAGCGGTGTCCCCGAATCGCTAAACAACACAACACTAACTTCAACTTCGTCACCAAATCCTCGTTGCACGAGGGTGTCTAGCAACTTGATGATCCCTTCGATCGCCGCATCGAGGCGTGAAATGGGCCTCGCGTTCCCGTTCACACTGCCGAATGGATCGCTCATGCTACCCGATCTGTCCAGCACAATGACGATATCGGGCTCGCCGCCAACCACTAAGTCGGTGTCGCGAACGCCATTGGCGTTTTCATCGTGGAAGACGGAACCACGGATTTCGCTCGTCCCCTCCGCGAGCGTGATGCTGGAGACGGTTGCCGTAACGCGATCATCGCTGGCGAGGACGAAATTTCCGTCGAGCGCTGATACGCCGCCAATCGTCGTATGGGTCGCTCCTGCTTTCAGCACGATGCCGTCGGCCAAGTTGGGGATCGCAACCGTGCCTGTGATATCCGTACCGATCAAGTTGCCTTGGACCTGGGTCTGTGTACCGGAGATCTCGATTCCTACTGCGTTGCCCGATATCAGATTGCCGCTTGACATCTGATCGCCCCCGATCATGTTCTGCGACGCGGATGCAGCGATCACGATACCGGCGACCTGATTCCCACGAGCCGCGCGCCCCGTCGGATCAACGCCGATGTAATTCGCGAATATCGAGTTTGCGTCTCCCGAAATCACCAATCCGGCGTCTCGGAAATTTTGAATGCTCAAACCGCTAATTGCGTTTGCGTCTGACACCACGCGCAAGCCACTGTTTGTCGAACCACTGCCACCCAGAAGACTTCCGTCCAGTACGATCTCCGGCCCCAAAGGATTTGTCTCGCTGAGGAACGCAGCTTGGGAACCTCCATCGATGGTGATGCTGAAACTGGAGTTGGAGAGCGATGGTAGAGGCGTCAAAGGACGAATGACGAAGATGTCTCCCTCGGCGTCGCCACCGGTGTCAGCAGGTGAGTCGATATTGATGAAGTTGGGATCCGTCACTGGAATCGCAAATTGAATGCTCGCTGATCCCACGGAGCGATTTGCATTGAGTATAGCTTCGCGCAGCGAACCACCGCCCGAATCGTTGGTGTTCGTGACGAGAAATGTTTGCGGTGAGATGACATCGCTGATCAGTGTCGTATCGGCGTCAGTGTTGTTGAGCGGGTTTGTATCGATGGCATTCGCAGGCACAGCGACGGATACTCGCTTCGACAGAGTTCCGCTTGCGTCTGAACTAACATCTCCGGTGATCTGATAAGTGACGCTGGACCCAGGCGGCAATGTTAGAGTTTCTTGCAGGAACTGGCCGAGACTACTGCCGTTACCAGTCGCTCCTCCCGAGGCATTGCTAACGTAGGAAACGCGTGTTAGTCGCAAATCAATGTCGGTACTGATCGTCGCACCCGTGACTGTGTCTGGTCCGTTGTTGGCGACGACTGCCAGATAAACAACTTCATCACCCCGATTTACCGTCGACCGATTGTCCGTGATCGTCACTGACAGGTCAGTCATGGTTGGAGCGACGCTCTCGAAAGCGGCAGAGAATTCCGAAGTGTTTCCTGCGGCATCGGTCGCCGTGGCGGTTAAGAATGCTGTTGGAAGCGATGATGCGTCGAGCGAAAAAGTCGCGTCGCCCGCAGAGTCCGTGGTCGCGGATACTGAGCCAATCCAAGTCTGCCCCTCCGCGTCCAAAGCAGGGGGCGTGTCTGTCGCGTAGATGTCGATGTCGAATACTGAATTGGGCGTGCTATTTAGCCTGCCAAAAACTCTCGATCCCGATGTGCCGGTGATGACCGGCTTGTTTTGTAGACCATTCGGGCCTGTGTCTGCGTCGAGTAGATCATCGATTGTCGAACCTAAGAGATCGATACCCAACAATGCGTTCGTGAAAATCGAGTTGCCGCGAATCACGTTCCCCCGTGAAGAATCACCGGATACGGCAACGCCAATACCACCGTTGTTTGTGATCGTGTTCGCAGCCCCAGTTACAACGCCACCAATCACGTTGTTAATCCCGTTTTCGATCAGAATCCCAGAACCGGTGTTACCGGAAATCAAATTGTTGAAGACGTTGGTGTGCGACGCATTGTCAATCTGGACTCCACTGCCCTGATTGGCGAGTGCCTCCGTTCCATCGACTGCAGTGCCGATACGATTCCCGGTTAGTGTTACACTACTGAAGGCGGCTTGGATCTGGCCCAAATCGGGCATAGATGCAAATTCCCAGATCGCTTGATGAAAGCGGGAACCTGGCAAGTCGTTCCAAAATCCGGTATCGAGCAACTGAACATAGTTCTCACTCGTCGAACCGTTGGGTTCAATGCCGTTAAAGCGAGTGAAGCTGTTGGGATCGTAACTCGCTCCGGAACTCCAGACGAACGTGTTCTCAAGATCCTGATCAGTGAGCCCGATCCACGGAGACGCGTTCCCGAAGTTTGACGTGAGGAAGTCGTTCTCAGCCAGATCAACAACGTCAGCCAAATGGCCGCCAAATGTAGCGGCCAGCATTTCGGACACGGCCCAAGTCCGAGCAGGCGTGAGTACGTAGAAGTGTCCATTGCCGCCATCCGAAACGAGCCATTCGAGCGAGGTTGGAGAAAAGCCAGATTCGTTGATCCTGACACCACTCTGGTTATTACCCGAGATTAAGTTGTCTGTGATTGAAACACCGCTGTCTGAAACCGCAACGCCAACCTCATTGCCGAGTGCTACTGTCCCAGTGCCATCTGGCCCAATGACGTTGCCACGGATGACGATGTTGGTTCCGTGATTGATGTCGATGCCGTTGCGGGCATTGCCGGCGATTACGTTGCGGTGCGCCGGCGTATCGCCGCCGATGAGCACGTTGGACGCGCCGTCAAAGCCAATGCCGTCGTGTTGATTGGGAATAGCAAACGTCCCGGTTGCATCTGTGCCGATGAAGTTGCTCTGGATGGTCAGTCGATCGACGACCGTGTCGCCAATTCCCCGTGATAGGTTGCCTGAGATGACGTTACCTGCACCGGGAACTCCAATGGTAATATTGGTTGAACCATGCTCGATACGGATGCCGTGGGAGTCTCTTCCAGGACTGCCGTTGCCAATCGCTGTATCTCCCACGCGATTGACCCCAATGTGGTTGCCCAATAGGGTCACGCTGTCGCTCGCGCCGATGAAGATTCCTTGCCCGAGATTTCCAGAGATTACATTCATCTCGGTCGGCACGAGACCGCCTATCGTAATCAACGAACTGTCGCCGATCCCGACTCCTGCCGCACCATTTGCCAGGCGTGCCGAACCATCGATGTTGGTGCCAATGAAGTTGCCGGTAATCGAAACATTCGTCGTGCCACGAAAGATGTCGATACCATACGAGTCGTTGCCAGAGATTACATTGTCAACGATCTCCACATTGGACGACTCGTAGACTTCAACGCCATCAAGCCCGTTCCCAATGGCGACGGTGCCGGTCGCGTCCGTCCCAATCAGGTTGTTTTGCACGATGACATCGCTGCTACCGGCACCAATCTCAATCCCATTGCCTCCATTGGCCGAAATGATATTGGTGTCAGCGGCAGTCGGCCCGCCGATCGTTACTCTTGCGGCAAACGACTGTATTCCCCAAACGGCGTTCGGCATGGAGATTCGCCCGGTGGCATCAGTGCCAATGTAGTTTCCGCCGAGTGTAACGTCATCTCCGCGAACCAGAACGCCGAGAACACTAAAACTGTGGATGTTCAGGCCACGCACTTCGATGTTGCCGCTGTCAAGCACGAGCCCATGTCCGTTCGAGAACGCCGAGCCATCCAGTTCAATCTCCGGACCGTGAGGGTTGGTGTCGCCGGTCGAGGCCGTTTGTGTCGTCGCGTCCAGGCGAATCGGTTGACCTAGCGAGTTGTTGAGAGCGGGCAGGTTGGAAGCAAGGGCAATCCGAAAGACATCGGCATCCGCGTCCGAGCCGAATAGGCCACTGCCATTGTCGACATCAACGAATCCCGGATCACTAGCTGGAATTTGAAATGCGATCTGCTCGGCAACAGTCGCCGTGTTTGCATCGACGATCGCCTGGCGTAACGACCCGGGGCCGTCATCATTCGTATTGGTGACGAGGATCGTCAGCAACCGCCGGTCTTCCAGCGATTCGAACATCAGGCGTCGGCGAAAGACGCTGGAGTTGCCGCGCTGGTGACGCTGCGGTCGTCGAGTTGTCGTGCGAAGTGGCATGGGAAGATGATTGTTGGTGATCGGGCTGCATCATTGCAGCAAAGCTTTGAATCCCTCGTCGTCTCGAATCGCGGTGAACCCTGGTTCCGCTAGTAGTCGCCGCCACTTCTCGTTCCATTGTGGATCGCGGTTCCGCCGCATTTCAAGCGATTTCTTCAGCAATATGACTGCGCGGTCGGTATACTCGCCTGCCGACGCCGCCTGGGCCGGATCACGTTTCGCGAGTTCGACGCAGAGCGAGTAGGCAATGGCCGCGTTAAATTGCACATCCTCGTTCTCTGGCGCAAGTGCCGATGCTTGTTCCGCCGCCGCAATGGCGTCGTCTTCGTACCCTTCCATCGCGTAAACGTAGGCTCGCCCGCTGTGAGCGAGAGCCCGTGTAATGCGATTGCTTTCCGCAGGATCGGCTGCATTGATCGCAACTTCGAAATCCTCCAAGGCCTGTCGTTGCGTCTTTGCGAGTAACCAGCCACGTTGCATGCGGAGCGATGCGTTTTGTGGATCGGCTTCTAAGGCACGCGAGTATTCGACAAGCGTATCACCCACCATGTCACGGTTGTGCTGCTGCAGCCAATGTCGAACAACAGCACGCATCTCGAACAGCTCTGCGCGATCAGCGACGTTCATCTCCTTTGCGTTCAGAGCAGCCAACGCATCAAAGTCACCGCCCAGTGGACCCATGAGTTCATCGGTCACTTGGCTTTCATCGAGCTTCACGTACCGTTCAAAGAGCTGATACCGCAATCGCGCGCGCGCCAGCCGCGCATTACGAGTCAAATGATCATCGATCGTTGACGAACGTTCTCCTATCGGTTCGACACTTGTGTCCGGAACGACTTTCGCGAACTCCGCCACGACCGTGTCGACGACTCTTGCTGCGTTGACCACATCGGTCTTCGTCTGCGCATCCTTGATAACACCTGACGCATCCAGCGCTTCGACAAATGCGCGACCATAGGCAATCAATCGCGAGGCAGCCTGGAGCTCGGCTCCGGACAAATGCTTCGCCACTTCATCAGCCTCGTCCAGATCCAATCTCGCAGACGTCAAGTCAGGTTCGTTCATATCACTGAACTCGGCTGCAAGAATAGCTTTGTTGACGGCAGCAGTGACGGTATTAGAGCCGCTCGTCATCGCTGTCGAGAACTTCGTCTCCGCTTTTCGAATCCAACGATCGACTTCCGACTGATCTCCTTCTCGCTGAAATAGTCGAGCCAGTTCCTGTGCCGCCATGCCATAGTTGTTGTAGGCGTTGGCAAACTTTGGATTCCGACGTGTCGCCATTTCATACGCTTCGATCGCCGCCTCCAGCCACGTCATACGATCTGCAACACTCGCGGACTTATCCGTGGTGGCTCGCGTATACCACACGATTCCCCGATTGTTCGGCGTACCGTAAAAGGTCGGATCGATCGCCTCAGCTTTGTTCAAATCCGCGTGGGCTTCTTCCCACCGCCCGAGATCCGCCAACACCAAGGCCCGCGCCGCGTAGACCCATGCGTATTTCGGGTTCAAGCGAACTGCTTGATTAAACGACTCCAAGGCAAGAGCTGGCTCGCCAAGTTCAAATCGGCAGATCCCGATCGATAACTGTGCCCAGAAGTGAGTTGGCTCGTGAGCGAGTGCGGTCTCGTAGTGCTCAATGGCTTGCTCGTAATCGCCCGCGTATCGAGCCACTTCTCCAGTCAGGAAACAGTCCAGCGTTGTCGTCGTTGCGAGTTTCAGATCGTCTGGGCTCAGTTCCGCTGCGCTATCACCTTCACGTTTCACTAAGGTGGCGTAAAAGAGCCGAGCCGCTGTGGGAGCGCGCCCCCAAGTGTCAGCTAGTTCCAAAGCTTGTGTGGCGGCGACCTGGACTTCATTCGCTTCGGAAACGTCCTTCGCTTTCTGCAAATCTGCACGAACTTGCAGGATCGCCAATTCAGACAAAGCGTCGAGCAGGCGATTGGCGAGAGTGCGATTCTTGTCGTTTGAACGATCTGCGATGCCTTGCAAGAAACTTCGCTCGAACTGTGGGCTGGCGAGCGTCTCACCATACTTTGCCAGCCCCTCCTCTACGTTACCATCCATCAGAGCAAATCGCACTTCATCTCGAATTGCTTCTACTTGTGCGGTCCGCTGGACGAGCTTGTCGTGAAATCGCTCTCGATTCGCAACGCTTAACCACCCGATGCAACTGCCCATCAACAGCGCGAACATCAACGCAATCGCCACCAACGGACGATGTCGCCGTTGCCAACGTCCGGCGCGGCGCAGCAATGTTTCCGGGCAAACGCTGATTGGCTCGTCGTCGAGCCAATGTTGAATATCGAGGGCCAAGTCACGGGCACTCCCGTAACGATCACTCCCCTGTTTCGCCATAGCCTTGCCGCAAATCGCCTCCAATTGCCGAGGAACGGTCGGAAGCCGCTCTCGCGCACTGGGAGTCTCACGATTCAATATTGCCTGCAGAATCGCATCGGTCGTCGGTCCCCGATGCGGAGCCGAACCAGTAAGTATCTCGAATAAGATCGCACCCAGGCCATAAACATCCGTGCGGCTGCTAATTTCTTTGGATCGACCGGCCGCTTGTTCTGGTGCCATATATGCCGGCGTGCCCATGGCATGTCCGGCCACGGTTTGCTGCCCTTTGGCGTCGGAACTGATGCCAACGGTTCTCGCGGATTCGTCGTCCTTATCGCCGATTTTGGCGAGTCCCCAATCCATCACCACCACTTCGCCGAACTCACCGATCGCAACATTCTGTGGTTTCAAGTCACGATGTACGACGCCGCGTGCGTGTGCATACGCCATCGCTTCGCAGATGTTGACGAACTTGTTTAGCAGCCGGCGGCACGACATGGGGGCCCGTCGACCGTACTTGCGGTGATGCGATTCGATAACCTCCCGCAACGTATCACCTTGCACGAAACGCATCGTGTAGAACAACCGATCATCCTTGCTGTCGCGACCAAGTTCATGCACCGGCACGATGTTAGGATGCTCCAACTGACCAGTAATCTGTGCTTCTCGCAGAAAGCGATGGCGGGCAATTGGGTTTTGCGCCTGCTCTTCGCGAATCTCTTTTAAAGCAACTTCTCTGCGCAAGAGCGGATCATGAGCCTTCCAGACTTTGCCCAGTCCGCCGCGTGCATGTTCGCGCCGCAACTCGAAGCGACCGAGTAGGCTGCCGGTGAACATTTCAGTCAAGCGGTTCGAACCGTCCTCCAAACCGGTAGTCGGATGTACCAACATATCTAGCAGTTCGTTGCCATCGAAGAACGCACGTAGTTCTTCCGCCATATCTGGATAGCGGGCAATGAACGCTTCGTGGTCGACTCTCTCGCCGGTTGCCTCTAGCTCGGCATATGCCGCGAGTACATCGTCGAGGCTCGTCGTTTGATTCTTATTGCTATCGGTACTCATGTAGAGGTCACTTAGGAGCGAGAGATGGCCATTGAACTGTCGCCCAACGTGCGGCGAAGCGATTCCATGCCAAGTCGATACACACGCATCGTCTCGGACAATTTACAATCCATATGTTCGGCAATCTGCTTAAAGGTGAAGTTGTGGAAGTGACGCAACCGGACGGCTTCACGTTGCGCGGGCGGCAGTTGCTGAACGGCGTTTGTCAGCCGAATCGCTTCTTCGCCTTTGACAACGCGTTGACTTGGCGTGGTCTGCGAAGCTGCCGGCTCCCACCAAGAAACCGACGCGTTGTTATTCGCTTGACGGAAGGGTTGTTCTTTCTTGATGTCCCGTTTGGCCGCGCCGTGGTCACGGACTGCATTGCTGATGACACTTCGCAGGACTTGGCGAATCCAGGCGGTGAACTCTTCCGCCGTGCTGCCCTGAAACTGGCTGAAGTATTTCACTGCCTGGAGGTTCGCTTGTTGGACGATGTCTTGGCCATCCAATCGCTTTCTCAGCAAGGGGCCAACTTCCTGTTCCGTGACATAGTGCAAGAACCCCTGGAACTCATCCAGCAACTTCCCCAACGCATCCGAGCTGCCACCTTGCGATGCCGAGATCAAGGCAACGATATTCAACTGTCCTTCGTTCATCAGTGTCATCCTGTAGTTATGCCTTGCGAAACGTGAGCCGCCCGGAACGCCCCAGCGCACGAGCCATCACTCTAAGACACAAAGAAACGCTTTTGAACGGTCGCCGCGAAAAAATCTTCTTTTCTGGAAAAAAGTTTCAAGTTTTCCGATCTGCGGCCCCAGAACCGTTTCCTTGCACCCTGAGGACACGAGAGTTCGCGGCCTCCCAGCCAACACAACAACGTGGTGGCCGGAGCAATACAAGGCGTCGGGATGGGTGCAGAAAAGCACGCCGTTCTCGAACCGCCTCCATTCTTCCCCTTTGATGCAGGAGTGCAGACATGGCCAGGAATCAAAAGAACAAGAAGTCCACACGAAGAACCTTGAGCGTCGAACATCTTCAGTCACGCCAATTGATGGCTGCCGACTTGGCAATGGCAATGGCCCCGGAGTTCGATCTCGACTTGTCCAGTATGGAAGTCGGGCAAGCCCGCGTCGGTCAGGAGATCGCTTTCGACATGATCAGCAGTGGAGCGACCGCCGGGACCGCGGGGGGCCTCGTTCGCTTTCAGCTAGACCCAGACTCTGATCAGACGCCCGCTGGCGCGACTTTGACCGAAGACGGATTCTTTCAGTGGAATCCGAGCGAAGATCAAGTTGGCGAATTCACGTTCACGGTGATCGCCGTGAATCGCGACAACTTTTGTGAGGCCGATGCCGAGAAATTCACGATCGTCGTTCGACCCATGAACGAAGCGCCCGACTTGGCGGGAGTTCCCGATCAAGTCAGCCCACGAGGGGCGGACTTCGCGATGGACGTTTCAGCAACCGATCCGAACGCAGGCGATTCGCTGACGTTGAATGTCATCAATGGTCCGCAAGGCGTGTCAGTCGAGCAAACCGACAGCGGACAATGGGTCGTTCACTGGACGCCGGATCCCGGCACGCCTCCGGGAACTTATCAGTTCGAGTTGCAAGTGAGCGATGGCGAACTGACGGACACCGAGTTGTTTAACGTTGAACTGACGAACGCCATTCCGATGATCGATCTGAATGGACCGGAAGACGAAGGAACTGGTTCACGGCAAACGTTCGTCGAGGGCAAGGGAAGTGTTCCCATTGCGGTCGACGTCGCCATCAACGACTCGGACGACGCTGTTCTGCAGTCCGCAACGGCACGGATCGTCAATCCAATGAATGGCGCTGCCGAGTCACTCGGCGTGGATGTCAGTGATACGAACATCACGGCTTCCTACGATTCGGAGACTGGGACGCTGACATTGACGGGTGAAGACACGGTCGAGAACTATCAGCGCGTGCTCGGTTCACTCAGCTACAACAACGAATCGCAGGACCCACACGCTTGCCCGCGGCAAGTCGAAGTGACGGTGAACGATGGCTGGGATACAAGCGTGGTGGCGACAGCGACCATCGAGATCGTCGCCGTCAACCAAGGGCCGAACCTGATCTTGCCGGGACCATACGACGACGAGGCCACGCCCGTTGAAGTTCACTCGGGAGAAGAGATCACTTTTCCGACTACCGTCGTAGATCCAGATAGCACTCAGTTCAAGTACATCGTGGATCTTGACGGCAGCAATCTGCCAGCCGAAGCCAGCCAGCCGATGATCTCTCCGGAGGGCGAATTCAGCTGGACGCCGGATACGCCGGGTACATTCGTGATCACGCTGATCGTTCTCGACGATCATGGGGCGGCGGATCAAGAGACGTTCACCGTGACGGTTACGGAGCAGGTTTGTCACTCGGATGATGGAAGTTCACACGGTGACAGCACGGGTGATGAAGGCACGGGTGATGAAGGCACGGGTGATGAAGGCACGGGTGATGAAGGCACGGACGACGGAGAGATGACGCCAACTGAACCGGAAGACGTCCTCTACGCCCATGATCGCGACAGCCAATTGTTCACGATCAATGTCGCTACAGGTGATGTTCACGTCATCGCGCAGATGAGCGAGCAGATGTTCGATATCGCCTTTGACAACAACGGCAAATTGTACGGCATTAGCCATGATGGCGGCCTTTACAGCATCAACGCCGAGACAGCGGAGGTGACCCTGATCGGTTCGACGGGCCATTTCATCAACGCCTTGGAGTTCTCGCCGACGGGCGAGCTGTATGGCGCGGGTAACTCGCTCTATTTGATCGATCCGGCAACTGGTGGAGCGAGCGAGATTGGTGACTTGAGCGGCTTCACTTCGGACGGCGACTTGGCCTTCGGGCCAGATGGCCGCCTGCTCTTGGCAGCCGAAAACGATCAACTCGTCGAAGTTGATCCCAAGATGGGAACGGCCTCGCTGGTGGGTGCGATTGCCCAACCAGGTAAGAAGTCACTCGACATTTTGGGTCTGGACTATCACGCGAACGGATCGTTGTATGGCTTCTCGAATGACCAAGAGAGCGTCGTTCTAATCGATCCCGCAACGGGAGCTGCGACAGAAGTTGCGAGTTTCGCCGAACATGGGTTGACGGGAGTGTACGGAGCGTCGTTCTATCGCATCGAACATGGTGAACCCTACGATATCATGACATTGCCAGGGCGTCCGGAAGACGACTACTTCGCTATGTACGACTTTCTCGAACTTGAGTCTTCGGTGATGGACGCGTTGGTAGATGGAAACCTGCTGAGTGGTTCCAGCTCAGAAGTCATCTGAACGCGTCGGTTCCTGTGCGGGACTTTGTACGACCGGCTGAAACCACCTACCGGGTTTCAGCCGGTTCTTTTTGTTTGTCTCTAACAGACACGTCGCACCAAACTCTGAACGAGCGATTGAGTTTTTTTTGGCTTGCTACTCCATCCGAAGACTAGACGCGTCGAAACGCTAGACGGAGAGTTTCTCATTCACCTTCGATATACTTCAGCTGAATCTCGGTGTTTGGGAGTTTCTCACGGAGCTTGGCAACGCCTGCCTCGGTGACCGCGGTGCGAGTCACTTTGAGATCCCTCAGCGAAGTAAGGCCTTCCAATTGAATTAAGCCTGCATCGGAGACGGCCGTCGAGCCTACATGTAAGAATGTGAGATTCTTCATGTCCTTAAAGTGCTTGAGGCCGTCGTCGGATAGTTGTGTGTTGTCGACGTTCAGCCATTCCATGTTCGTTAGCCCGGCCAGTGGCTCCATGCCGCCGTCGCTCAGCGCGTCGCGCCACAGGTTGAGGCGCTTCAGCGACGTGAGGCCGGATAGATGCTTCATGCCGTCGTCAAAGATCTGACTGTTTTCGCTCAGATCAAGGTCCTCGAGTGTCGTCAGTACACCAACATGCTCTAACCCGGCACTAGTGACTTGTGTCTGGGAGATGCGAAGCTTCTTCAGTTTTGGGAACTGCTTCAATAGCGGTAAGGCTTCATCGCCGACCAAGGTCTTTGCCAGATACAGCTCTTCCAGTTCTTTCAATCCAGCCAACTCGGCCAGTCCGTCTTCGCTGACCCAGAGAAAATCGAGTGCCAACGCCTTCAGGTGAGTCAACTTTGCAATCGCCTTCATGCCATCATCGTCGACCGTTGTCGCACCGCTACTGCCCGACAAACGCAACGCTCGCAAGTTCTCTAAGCCGATCAGATGAGCCATGCCATCGTTCGAGACACTGCAACCTCGCAGATCCAGATTTCGAAGCGACTTCAATTGACCGGCGATCTCGAGTCCCGCGTCCGTGATCGATGTGTCGTTCAGCAGCAGCGACTGAACCTGTTTCAATCCGACGAGTGGTTGAAGGCCTTCGTCGCCGATGGTCGTGCCGCGAAAATCGACTTCGGTCACGAAACCGTCACCGTCGAGCTTCACGTTCGTGGCAACTTTCTTTAACGCTTCGACGATTTCAGCGGAGTCGCCTTGAGGTGCTGGAGCAACTGCCACGGTTCCACTTCCACTCGGAGCCGGCGAATTGTGGCTGCTTCCTGAGGGACTTCCATTGCAACCGGCAAACGCGACCGAAATCGCGAGGAGGGAGGCGTATCGTAAACTGGTCCGCATATGGGTGTTCCTTGTCATCTGAGGTGGCGTGGGCAGGGCAGGCGAGTGATGGGAGGGTCGACGTTGCTGCTGAACATCTTCAGCGATTTAGCAGTCTAACAAGTCGGTATCGCGTTGAAACCGGTACACGAGCGTTCGACAGTCACTACAATGCGGCAACTTGTCCAGCCTCCAGAACCGACATGGCATCCATCGACCCAACCAAAGCTCGTGAATTTGCGAAGGAAGTCGTGGCGAAGCTGCGCGAATCGGGATTCCAAGCGTTGTGGGCGGGAGGGTGCGTTCGCGATCAATTGCTGGGCTGCGAACCGAAGGACTATGACGTCGCCACGAGCGCCACGCCGACACAAATACGGGAAGTCTTTGGCAAGCGACGCACTTTGGCGATCGGTGCCGCCTTCGGCGTGATCACCGTCATTGGGCCGCGAGTCGCGGGGCAAGTCGAAGTGGCGACTTTCCGACGCGATGCAACTTACAGTGACGGCAGGCATCCCGATAGTGTAGCGTTCAGCAACGCAGCGGAGGACGCAAGTCGCCGCGATTTTACCATCAATGGATTGTTTTACGATCCGCTATCCAACGAAGTCATTGACTATGTTGGCGGCCAAGATGACCTGAAGAAGCGACTTGTTCGCGCAATCGGCGACGCAGAAGAACGGCTATCCGAAGACAAGCTGCGTATGCTGCGAGCGGTGCGTTTCGCGACGACACTCGGTTTTGATGTTGATCCCGAAACGATGGCGGCCGTTCAGCGACACGCCGATGAGTTGAAGGTTGTCAGCGTAGAACGAATCACGGCTGAACTGCGGCGTCTGCTGCAACATCCAAATCGGCGTCGCGGCGTGGAGTTGCTGCGGCGTTCTGGACTGCTCGAGCAAGTGCTTCCCGCGTTGGATCGTGAGGGCGAAGCGTGGGAACAGACACTCGACACTCTGGAAGTACAACAAGAGTTGTCCTTCCCTGTGGCGGCGGCATTGCTCTTTCGCACCTTGCAATTTGCAAGTGCGAGTCAGGCTGCAGCCGGAGAACTCTGTCGACGCTGGAAACTCTCTAATGAAGAAATCGAAGGCGTGTTGCTTTGTCTGAACCAGGAGATGGCCATCCGAAACGCGCCCGCGATTGATTGGCCGCAGCTGCAACGTGTGCTGATCCATCCTCGCGTCGAGGAGTTGATGAGTTATTGCAAAGCGGTTTGCCAAGTTATCGACGGATCTGATGCCGCGATTCAGTTTTGTCGCGTGATCCTGAACCGCCCTCGCTTGGAATGGAATCCCGCTCCGCTGATCACAGGAAACGACTTGGCTCGCATGGGGATTCCCGCGGGGCCTGCTTATCGTGAATTACTGACAGCAGTCCGCGACGCACAACTAAAGGGCGAACTACCGGATCAAGCGTCGGCACTCGCCTTTGTGCAATCTCAATGGAAAGGCGGCTTGTCGAAGTCTTGACCGGAATCACGTCGGATGGACAAGGTCCTCCGTGGCGCCTACGATCGGTCGCTTATTCATTCGGACGCCATCATCGATAGATACAGGGAAACGACAGGAAATCATCATGGGTGAGTTAGCTTTGGATTTGATCGTTCGATGGATGCACATCTTCGGTGCGATCATGCTGGTGGGCAGCACGATATTCATGCGGACCGTCTATCTGCCTTCCAAGGAATTATCCGATTTCGAGCCGAAGCCTGAATTCTCCGAATGGATACGCAAGGCTTGGGCACGGATGGTGATGCTCTCCAGCAGTCAGCTACTGATCAGTGGAATGGTCAGTTTCGTCTTGACCGTGAAAAACTACGACATCAGTAAGAATGAGTTTCCTGGAAGTGCGTACCACATGATTTTTGGGATCAAATTTCTGATCGCCTTCGTCGTGTTCTTTCTTGCTGCTGGATTATCGGGGCGAAGCGGTCTCGCCAAGAAGTTGAAGCAACATGAGAAGTTTTGGCTGACCGTCAACATGGTGCTTGCAATTACCGTGGTTTGCATCGCTGGAGTGATGAAAATGGCAGACCGATCGGAAAAATCGGCAGGTTCGATATCACTGCCGGCGGCAGACGCCGCAAACCTATCTGGAGAGACTTCCGCTTCCGACTAGCGATGAATACGCTGGAGTGGTATCGGCAGGATCACCACTCGCTAACGACAGAAGGCAGTCATGGACAAGAAGAGCAAGAAACGTATCGATGTCTGCAATCAAAAGCTTCGCACGCTCCGTCAGCAGTTGGCGGGAGCCAAAGCCCAAGACGACGAGCCGGGCGAGGTGACACGTCTGGAAGCGGAGATCGCAGCGCTCGAGGCCGAAGTCCAGAAGTTGAAGGCTTCCTAACGTAACGGTGCGATCGGTGAGGCTAGCACCGGCGGACGCTCAATCCGCGGCATCGCGCAGATTCCTTTCATTCGGCGCATTTTCGCAGCCGATAGATTCCGAAGACGGGTCGTTTTCAGAGGCGCTCTTATGCTGCGCCCCGCGTAACGCATCTGAATCATTTCGCGTTCTCGGTATCGATCGTATGGCCTCTAATCTGCGCAAAGCTGCCATTGTGATGATGAGTCTCCCGCGAGATGAGGCCGCGCAGATCATGGCCAAGTTTAATCCCAAGCAAGTCGAATCGCTGTCGATCGAGATCGCGAAGTTGGGAAGATTTACGAGCCAAGATCAAGAAGAAGCAATCTTGGCGTTTGCTGACGCCAATCCGCACGCGTTAGGTGGCAGCATGGGAGGGCTCGATGCGGCGCAAGCGTTGCTTGAGCAGGCTCTCGGTGAAGAGGCGAGCGGGACGGTGGCCAGCATCCGGCATTCTCTGGAGTCGTTACCGTTCAGCTTTTTGAAGCAAGTCGATCCGCAGAACTTACTGACGTTCATCAACGACGAGCATCCGCAAACGATCGCGCTTATTTTGTCACATCTAGCGCCAGCCTACGGCGCGCAGGTCATTGCCGGCTTAACGACCGATCGTCAACTTGCGGTGATCTCGCGAATTGCCAACATGGGGCAGACCAGCCCCGAGATCATCGAGCAAGTCGAGTCGGGGCTCGAGAAGCGAATGGCAGCAGTTGTTAGTCAGTCGTTTGCTGCAGCAGGTGGTATTCCTAGCGTGGCACAGATTCTGAACGTTTGTGACCGGCAAACGGAGAAGTCGCTGCTGGAGAACCTCTCGCAAGATGACCCTGAACTGGTGGAAGAGATCCGGCGTTTGATGTTCGTCTTTGAGGACATCAACAAGCTGGGTGATAAAGATATTCAGGCCATCTTGAAGAACGTCGAGACTTCACAGTGGGCGATGGCCTTGAAGGGCGTGAGCCCCGAACTCCGCCAGAAAATCCTCGGCAACATGTCTCAGCGAGCCGCAGCCATGCTCGAGGAAGAGATGGAATATCTTGGCCCGGTGCGTCTCTCTGAGGTCGAAGCGATTCAGACGCAGATCGTTGACATCGTCCGCCGACTTGAAGAGACTGGCGAGATTACCGTCGGCGGTGGTGCGGACGATGGCGGCGACGCATTTATCTCGTAGGGCGGCAGGGCCGCAACGTGGGGTAGGCTTCCAGCCTGCCGGTTCGGAGGATGTCGGTTTGTTCGCTCTGGTAACGGGAGCCGGCGGGTTCCTCGGTCAATATATTGCCGAGCAGCTGGTCGCGCGCGGCGACCGGGTGCGATCCTTCTCGCGCGGCAGTTACCCGCAGCTCGACGAAATTGGCATCGAGACAGTTACGGGCGACCTGCGAGACAAGACCGCTGTCGCCAAGGCTTGCGAAGGCGTTGACGTCGTCTTTCATTCGGCGGGTGTCGCAGGCATCTGGGGCTCGTGGGACCACTTCTACGGCATCAACACTCTGGGCACCCACAACATCGTCTCTGGCTGTGTTCAGCATGGCGTTCCCCGCCTCGTCTACACCAGCAGTCCCAGTGTGACATTTGACGGGACCGATCAGAACGGCATCGACGAGTCGGCGCCTTACCCCGATCATTGGCTGTGTCATTATCCGCACACGAAGGCTCTTGGTGAGCAGCATGTATTGGAATCGAATAACAGAGATGGTTTGTTGACTTGCTCGCTTCGGCCCCACTTAATTTGGGGGCCACGCGATCAACACCTCATCCCCCGACTGCTCGATCGAGCTCGCAGCGGTAAGCTGCGTCGAATCGGCGATGGCACGAATCTTGTCGACATGGTCTACGTCGAAAATGCGGCGGAGGCGCATCTGCAGGCTGCTGACGCGTTGATGACCGGTTCGCCGGTTTGCGGCCGAGCCTATTTCATCAGCCAGGGGGAACCGGTCAACTGCTGGGACTGGATTAACGCGATTCTAGGACTGGCGGGAATTGCTAAGATCGAGAAGTCGATCTCGCTCAAATCCGCTTGGCGAATCGGAAGCTTCTTGGAGACGGCCTATCGAATACTCGGCAAGCAAAGTGAACCGCGAATGACGCGTTTCTTGGCCGCCCAACTGGCGACATCGCACTACTTCGACATCACCCGAGCACGCGAAGATTTCGGCTATTCGCCTTCGATTGCGACTGCCGAAGGGATGCGTCGCCTTTCGGCCAGTCTAGCCAAATAGAGCGTCCTTCCGGGCCGGGCAGATACGCTTCAGCCGCTTGCCAATTGGCCGCTAAATGGGTAGCCTCATGGGTTCTACCTAGCATGCGGAAGCCCCATGATTGCGACGCCTCGCCAAAACTTGCCCGATAGTCAACGGATCGTCATTACTGGCATCGGTCTGACTGCGCCTAATGGCAATGACTGGAAGGAGTTCCGCGAAAGTTTGCTGAATGGCCGGAGCGGTGTCAGCGACTATGAAATTCGCTACGTCGGTAAGACTCTGGCCGGTATCTGCGACTTTGACGTCAAGCGATATCAGTCGAAGAAAGATGCCCGCCGCGGCACCAGAGCTGGTAGCGTTGGCGTCTATTCAGCGAACGAAGCGGTCAAGCATTCGGGGCTGGACTGGGAGAACGTGGACAAGTCGCGAGTCGGCATCTATGTCGGTGTGACGGAGCACGGAAACGTCGAGACCGAGAACGAAATCTACGAGCTGAAGGGCTTCGACTACGACACGCAATTCTGGTCGCACCATCACAACCCTCGCACCGTTGCGAATAACCCGGCTGGCGAAGTCGCGTTGAACATGGGAATCACCGGGCCTCATTACACAATCGGTGCGGCCTGTGCGGCAGGGAACGCCGGTCTGATTCAAGGTGCACAGATGCTGCGGCTTGACGAATGCGACGTTGCCTTGGCCGGCGGCGTCTCGGAAAGCATCCACACGTTTGGGATCTTTGCCAGCTTCAAGAGCCAAGGTGCTTTAGCTTCGCACGCAGATCCGACGAAGGCCTCGCGGCCTTTCGACAAGCAGCGAAATGGAATCGTCGTGGCGGAAGGCGGTTGTCTGTACGTCTTGGAACGGCTTGGCGATGCCAAGCGGCGCGGTGCCACAATCTACGGCGAGTTGGTTGGCTATGCGATCAATACCGATGCCACCGACTTCGTGCTGCCCAACCCTGAACGGCAGGCCGAATGCGTCCAGCTGGCGCTGCGTCGCGCGGGTTTGGCGGCCGAGCAGATCGACATTGTCAGCACACATGCCACCGGAACCGGACTGGGCGATATTCAGGAGTGTTCGGCACTGCGAAGTGTGTTTGGCGATTGTACGAAGACGTATGTGAACAACGCCAAGAGTTTCATCGGCCACGCGATGGGTGCCGCTGGGGCTTTGGAACTAGCGGGTAATCTTGCAGCCTTTGACGATGGCGTTTGCCACGCAACAATCAATGTAGACGAGTTAGACCCTGAATGCGATTTGCCGGGCCTGGTGTTGAACGAGCCTCGCGAGATCGAGAAACCAAAGTACGTTTTAAATAACTCGTTCGGGATGCTGGGGATCAACTCCGTCGTCATCATCGAGCGGTTTTGAGCAGCCATTAACGACAGCCGGAACGCATCGACGCAACCTATAGTTGGCCCGGCACTAGGAGAACCGAATACCATGACACCTGCTGAAATTCGCGACGAGATCCTCGACATTCTGGAAGACATCGCTCCGGATGAAGATTTGGGCGATTTGAAAGACGAAGTGGCCTTTCGTGAGCAGCTTGAACTCGACAGCATGGACTTCCTCGATATCGTTATGGAACTCCGCAAGCGTCATCGAGTCCAAGTTCCCGAAGAGGACTACGGGCAACTCGCCAGCATGCAGAGCACGGTGACGTACTTGACGCCGTTGATGAAAGACTTGCAAAAAGCCTAGCTCTGCATTGGTCATTGGTCATTCGGACTTGGTCATTGTAGGATGCGACGAGGCCTTTAATGACCAAGTCCGAATGACCAATGTCCAAACGATTGCGGTTTGAGAATGGCCATGTACGACACAATCATCATCGGCGCTGGCATGTCGGGGTTGGCTGCTGGCATCAGACTTGCGCATTTCAATCAGCGTGTCTGCGTCCTCGAACGTCATTACACGATTGGTGGCTTGAATTCGTTCTACCGGCTGGGCGGTCGCGACTACGACGTTGGCCTGCACGCGGTGACCAACTTCACACCGAAGGGAGCGAAGAAGGGCCCGCTCGCTAGGCTCTTGCGTCAATTGCGGTTCAAGTGGGAAGACTTCTCGCTATCGCCGCAAATTGGCTCGACGATCGCCTTCCCCGATGTGCAGCTTCAATTCGGCAACGGCTTGGAATTGCTGGAAGCGGAAATTGCTGCCAAGTTCCCGGCGCAGAAGGATGCCTTTCAACAACTGCTCGCGAAGATCATCGACTATGACGATTTGGACGAAAACAACTTCGGCGGTTCGACGCGTGCAGTCCTCTCGGCAACGATTAGCGATCCGTTGCTGATCGAAATGCTCCTCTGCCCGTTAATGTGGTACGGCAACGCCCGCGAACATGATATGGACTTTGGCCAGTTCTGCATCATGTTCCGCAGCATCTTTATGGAAGGTTTTGCGCGACCTTTCGCCGGTGTGCGGCTGATCCTCAAGAACCTTGTCCGTCGGTTCCGGTCGCTGGGCGGTGAATTGAAACTGCGAAGCGGTGTCGAACGCATCAAGGTCAAAGACGGTAAAGCAATCGGTGTCGTGCTCGATAGTGGCGAAGAGTTAGAAGGCCGTCGAATCCTATCTTCGGCGGGACTCGTCGAGACGATTCGCTTATGCGAAGACATCACCGAAGTCGACGAGCAACAAGCGGGGCAGATGTCGTTCACCGAGTCGATCTCGATCCTCGACAAACAGCCCAAGCAACTGGGCTTCGACCGCACGATCGTCTTCTATAACGATTCCGATACCTTCCATTGGCAGCGACCGACAGATGCGTTGTGCGACATGCGCACCGGCGTGATTTGCTCGCCTAACAATTACATGTACGACGAATCCGATGGCGATTTGCCCGATGGCGTCATTCGGATCACGACGATCGCCGACAGCGACCGCTGGATGGCGTTGTCAGAAGACGAATACAAACTCGAAAAGCTCCGCTGGTACGATCGCACGATTGCCTCCGCCGTGCGTTTCATTCCGGACTTCCGAGGTCACGTCATCGACACGGACATGTTCACGCCCAACACAATCCGCCGTTTTACCTGGCACGACAACGGTGCCGTTTACGGTGCCCCGGAAAAACGCCTTGACGGCACGACGCACCTGCCGAACTTGTTTCTATGTGGTACGGACCAAGGCTTTGTTGGTATCATAGGTTCGATCGTCAGTGGCATTTCGATCGCCAACCAACACTGTTTGAGAGAGTGAGCTATGAGTGTTCCTTCGCAGCACACAAACTTCACACCAGAAGACCTTCTTCACATGCCGGACGGCAAGATGTTTGAGTTGGTCCATGGGCAGTTAGTGGAGAAAAACATGGGATTCAAATCGGCCCGAATCGGCATCAAGATCGCGGCGACGCTAAGTGACCATGTCGAGAAGAACGGTTTAGGTTGGGTGAATGGTGCCGATGCGGGTTATCAATGCTTCCCAGACGACCCGTCGAAGGTGCGAAAGCCAGATGTCTCATTTATCCGCGGCGGACGACTCGCTGCATCCGACGAGCCATCCGGACATTGCAGAATTGCGCCCGATCTCGCCATCGAGGTCGTTTCGCCGAACGACGAATTCAGCCAAGTCTCGACGAAGGTCCATGAGTATCTTGATGCGGCGGTCCAATTGGTCTGGGTTGTTGATCCGGTTGGCGAAGAGGTGCTGGTGTACCGTCAAGATGGCACGCGTGCCATCTTGACTAGCAAAGACTACCTTGACGGTGAAAGTGTGGTTCCCGGTTATCGTTGCTTGGTCGCCGATCTGTTCAAGCCGCCAGCAGGAGTTGACGCTGAGTGACACGAGCTGGTGCATCAAGTAGCGCGTTCGTGTCGGCAAGGATAATCGCCAGGCCTCCTAAGCAGCGTTTATCTCGGTGCGTCCGACAGACCCTAGCGTTGGCTTGTGCGGCGATCCAGCTGGCTGTTGTTCTACTCTCCACAACCGCCGCCGCTGATCAAACACTCGATGCGATTCGACAACGAGGAACGCTGATCTGGGGCGCGGATCAGGAAGGGGGCGGACCGTTCGTCTATCCCCAGTCGGACGATCCAACGCGACTGACGGGATTCGAAGTCGAACTTGCCGAGTTGATCGCCGCACACATTGGCGTGAAGGCCCAGTTTGCTCAAGGGCAGTGGGACAAGTTGCCCGATGTGATGGATCGCGGCGATATCGACATCGTGCTGAATGGCTACGAGTGGACACCGAATCGCGCGCAGCGGTATGGAACCTCGATTCCCTACTACATCTACGAGTTACAACTGCTGGGTCGCGTGGGTGACGAGAGTTTGACCTCGTGGGAGGACTTGCGGAATCCGCTCGACGGACGTCCGCGAAAGGTGTCGGTACTGGGTGGCACTGCAGCTCAGGATTACATCGAGAAGGAAGGCGAAGGCAAAATCGAATTGGCTTTGTTCGACGGTGCCACCGATGCGATGGAGGCCACAGAACTCGGGCTCAGCAGCATCGACGCGAATCTTCAAGATCTTCCTGTTTGGACGTTCTATTCCGAAGGTTTTACCAGACTGCGACCCATCGGCTCGCCGGTGGGACGAGGATACTACGTCGCACTCACCCGGAAAGCCGACACCGACCTGCTGAAAGCCGTTAACGAAGCCATTCTCAAAGCATTACAGGACGGCAGTCTGCATCAGATTCTGTCCCGATATCGCATGTGGAATGAGACGCAAATGGCTCGCGGTCTCGAGACGAATGCCTCGGGCGGATTTGTGGGCAGTTTCATTTCCGGAGCCGACGTCGGCGAGAAACGTGTCGATGGTCAAGAGAGCAGTTTTGAACAGACCTCGGGTTGGCGAGTGATCTGGCAACGCGGTGGATTGTTGATCGATGCCGCAGGCATGACCGTGCTGCTGTCAGTTACGGCCATGCCACTCGCCGTACTGATCGGGTTGGCGATCGCGCTGTCTCGGCTTTATGGTCCCGGCTGGCTGCGATTTCCGGCGGCCTGCTATGTCGAGTTGGTTCGAGGTACGCCGCTGGTGTTGCAGTTGTATCTGATCTACTTTCTGCTTCCCAAGCTGCTCGACACGATGTTGCCCGGCTCGGGTCTGACGATCAACGCGTTTACGGCTGCCGTCATGGGGCTGGCGATTAACTATTCCGCCTACGAAGCGGAAATCTATCGCGGTGGTATCCAGTCGATTCCGAAAGGGCAGATGGAAGCTGCGGTCTCACTCGGCATGTCCAAAGCTCTGGCGTTGCGGCGAGTAATCGTGCCACAGGCAACGCGACTTGTCCTGCCGCCGATGACGAATGATTTCATCGCGCTGTTCAAAGACACGGCGGTCTGTTCCGTGATCACCGTCGTCGAACTCTCGAAGATGTATTACATCCAAGCACGCAGCGCGGGAGCCATCGTGGAACTTGGCTTGCTGACGGCGCTGCTGTACATGGCGATGAGCTATCCCTTGTCGTTGGTCACCAATCGCCTCGAAAAGAATCTCAGTCAGGAACGTCGCTCATGATCGAACTCACCAAGATCGTGAAACGCTATCAAGAGCACGAGGTATTGCGCGGCGTGAGCCTGACGGTGGACGACGGTGAAGTGTGTGTGTTGTTGGGGCCTTCGGGCGGCGGCAAGAGCACTCTGCTGCGCACGATCAATGGCCTCGAAACCTTCGACAGCGGCAAGATTCGAGTCGGCGACGTTACCTTGCCAGCGACTCCCGGCCCCGAGCGAGACAAATCGCTCGCGATCATACGTCAACGCGTCGGAATGGTTTTCCAGCAATTCAATCTGTTTCCTCATCGCACCGTCCTGCAAAACGTCACGGAAGCTCCGATCCACGTGCTGAAGCAACCTCGCGACGTTGCCGTGGCGACGGCGCGACGACTGCTAGAACGCGTTGGCATGTTAGAGAAACAAGATGCTCGTCCTGGTTCGCTCTCGGGCGGCCAGCAACAACGGGTCGCCATCGCCAGAACTCTCGCGATGAGTCCCGAAGCGATCCTGTTCGACGAACCCACCAGCGCCCTCGATCCACGCACCACGGCAGAGGTGATCAGCGTGATGACCGACCTTGCCGCCGCTGGCCAGCGAATGATCGTCGTAACACACGCCATGTCCTTCGCCCGTACCGTTGCCCACCAAGTCCACATCCTCCACGCCGGCACCATCGCCGAATCCGGCCCACCTTTGCAAATTTTCGAGGCTCCCCAGACGGACATCACTCGCAGCTTTCTATCCGAAGCTGCGATCGCTTGACGAGGCACCGATACGAATCTGGTCTTGTGTAGTGCGGATCATAGCTTTGCTGGTATGATGGGTTCGATCGTCAGCAACGTCTCTTTTGCCCGTGAGTTTGAAAAATGAGCGTTCCTTCGCAACACACGACCTTCACACCAGAAGACCTGCTACACGTGCCGGATGGCAAATCATTCGAGTTGGTTCATGGGCAGCTTGTGGAGAAAAACATGGGCTTTGAATCTAGTTTCGTCGGGCTACAGCTATCATTTTTCTTAGTTCGCTATTGCTACAGCAAGGGACTGGGGTGGGTCCTGCCTGCGGATGCGAGCTACCAATGTTTCGCAGATGATCCAACGAAGGTTCGGAAGCCCGATGTCTCATTCATCCAGGCCAGCCGACTTGCCGCGAGCCAACGCCCGACTGGACATTGTCAGATCGCGCCTGATTTAGCCGTGGAAGTCGTTTCGCCAAACGACTTGTTCGAGGACGTGTCGCGAAAAGTCGATGAGTATCTCGCGGCCGGAGTTCGCTTGGTTTGGGTGATCGATCCGAAGGCCGAACGAGTCTTTATCTATCGCCACGACGAGAGTGCTACCATTCTCACCAACAAAGATTCGCTTGATGGCGAAGACGTCGTCCCCGGATTTCTGTGCGCGATCGCGGACCTGTTCAAACCACCTGCGGGCGTCGAGGCCGAGTGAGCGGACGGTGTCGATGCGAACGATATTGCCACGCGAGTTTAGCTTGCGACCGACCGAAGTCAGCTTCCGACCGCGACTTTCACGACCACCTTCCGAACGGCAGAGGGTTGATCACCCACCGCCGAACCTGGAATATGGCCGTCGTCGGGAAAGAAAATCGTGAAGCATCCGGCAGGAACCAGCACGAAGCTGCCGCTGCCTTCGAACAGCGCGTAGTCGGCTTGCTCGTCGTACGGCTTCTTGACGGTCAGCGTATTGATGTTCGCGTAACCCATCTCCTCGACGCCAGCGGCGACGAATTGCACGTCGATGTACTTTCGATGTGCCTCCCACACGCCTTGGTCACGAGGCTTGGTCGTATTGTCCTGCACGAGCGCATAGATCTGCTCGCCTTGGATTGGAATCTTACCGAGCGGCAGCTTGGTGCAGTCGTTGTCTTTCAGATACTTCAGCGCTGTCGCAATGCTTTCGCCGAGCGCGATGTAATGTGCCGCGTTTTCCAAGGTGTCGGTCACCATAGGACAAACCTCTCCTCAATATTGCCAGGGTTGACTAAGCGTCGCGCCACGGATGTCAAAAGTCCACTGAGTCTAGCCGATGCAAGATTGTAATCAATCGCTACCACGGCTTGTCGTCTGCCGTGATCGGTCGAGTAATTTGTTGAACTTCTCGCGATACCGTTTGATGGCGTCATCGAACTCGGCCTATTCCACCAGCAGGATGAAGCCTGCCAAATGAGTTGGAGTTTCCGGCTGCGTTTCGTCTTTCCAGACGCGACGATCGTCCGAGGGGTATCATCAAACTCTGCGAGGGGTATTCGAGTGATAAGAAATGAGACGGAATACAAGCAGACCGTCGAACGTGTGACTCAAGAGACGCAGAGTTTATCGGACCGCCGCAAACATCTAAAGCAATCCAGCTTGAATCCAGAACAGATCAAGCGAGTCATGGATCCGCTGAAGTCGTTTCATTTGCAACTGTGTGAAGAGGTCGAGAGTTACGATCGGCTCAAACATGGCGAGTTCGAAGAACTGAACAATCTTCGCGGGCTCGGTCATCTTTTGATTTCGTTGCGAATCGCGCAGGGCGTTTCCCAGCGTGAGCTTGCCTCGCGACTCGAAGTCCACGAGTCGCAGGTCTCAAGGGACGAGCGGAACGAATACTTCGGCATCACCATCGAAAGAGCGAATAAGATTCTTGAAGCCCTCAAGGTCCAACGCTGAACCAAAGAGGACGCGGCGCCGATCGAAGTTGCCTGAGCTATGCCTTGCTTCGTTTGATATCGAAATGATTTCCGAAAACGTTTCGCATCTGCAGATCAGTTGTCGTTAAGACCTTGGGGGGCGCGGGTATGAAGTCGTTCCTTCCAGCTGCGTTCTCGCTCACGAATATCTCCGTCTTCCAGTTCCGGTGCTGCCCATTCCAGGATGCTGAATCGAAACGACTCGGGGTTGCGGTTTTTCAAAAATTTGTTTCCGCCATGCCCCGACTTCGCGTAGTTAATCCAACGTCCATATATGCCTTCGTTGCCACATGCTGCCCCCACGTATCCCATGTTGTCTTTGGAGTCCCAAATGAAATAGATCCCGCGCCATTGCTTGAGCATGTCCTTCCATCGCTTGGGCATCAACTGTAGGTCATCCCACGTGAACACGCATTCGCGCCAGTTGCGCAGATCACCCACAAGAATCGACTCATCGAGTATCGCTTCAATGTCGAACTTGTTGGCATTAGCCCAACGACACCAGACTATTTCCGGAGATGGCCACCGAACGATAAGTTTGCCTTTCCACTCGGCGAACAATTCCGTGAGCTTCAGCTTGAACCATAGACGCTTGGGGCCAGCATCGTTTATCCCGTTCTTAACCACGGCTGCATACGCTGGGATTTTTCGTAGCTCTGCGCGGCTATGTTTCTTCCAACCTTGCACCTTGTACATGCCAACGAACAACGCTTTGCCTGGTTCGTTTCCAATGAAAGACGCCACATACCTAGCCTTCATAACCTTCTTCTCCGCACGGAGCTTTTGTGTTTGTTGGTAGGCATTGAAAACAGCCGGCCGCTCATTGGCCAACCAAGGCAACACTTTTCGCAATTCCGGCTCTTTCGGCCTATGACGCATCACCAGCACCGGTTCGACATCATGTTTCATCAACAGGTCATTGAATTCCATGATAACCATGCTTTCGCTCGGGTCACATTGATTGCCGGATAATTCGTTCGGTCTACTAATAGCACCTTGCGGCCCTGCGTGCCCTAAACTGCCTCACTTCCGCGAGTTTAGATGGGTCCAAGCAAGGTGTCAAATCGCACCGAGAACGACGGGGCGTTTGCGGATCACACACGGCGATTCATGCGTTCCGTTATCATCCCCGACCCGTAAAGGACCGGTTGACGCGAAGTGCTCGGGGACGATTATGGTAGGTTTGAAAAAGCTCACGCAGATCATACTTGGTCGTTAACCCCATGCCACGCGATTTTCTCAAAGGTGCGAAAGACGAATATGACGTAATCGTCATTGGTAGCGGTTTGGCTGGGCTAACCGTGGCGAATGTGTTGGGGCGGGCTGGGTATTCGGTGTTGTTACTGGAACAGCACTATAAGCTCGGTGGTATGGCGACTTGGTTCAAGCGGCCGGGCGGGCATATCTTTGACGTTTCGCTGCACGGGTTCCCCTATGGAATGATCAAGAGTTGCCGACGGTATTGGAGCCAGGAGATCGCGGATTCGATTGTGCAGCTGAAGGGCATTCGGTTTGACAATCCCATGTTCTCGCTGACGACGACGTACAATCGCGAGGATTTTACCAAGCTGCTGACGACTCAATTCAAAGTCGCTCCCGAGAAAGTCGCCGAGTTCTTCGATACGGCTCGCGGCATGAATTTCTACGACGACCAGTCGATGACAACCGGCGAGTTGTTCAACAAATTCTTTCCCGGTCGCGAGGATGTGCATCGGCTGTTGATGGAGCCCATCGTTTATGCCAATGGCTCGACGCTCGAAGACCCAGCGATCACCTACGGCATCGTGTTCTCGAACTTCATGTCGAAGGGGGTTTATACATTTGAAGGCGGCACGGACCTGCTCGTTCAGCTGATGGAGAAGGAACTGAATAAGAACGGCGTCGATATTCGCATTCGCAGCGATGTCGAAAAGATCAACGTCGAGCAGGGACGCGTGCGAAGTGTGACGGTCAACGGTCGCACCATCAAAGCCAAGTCGGTCATCTCGAACGCAAATCTTAATGCCACCATATTTCGTTTGCTGGGCGAAGAGAGGCTCGACAAGAAGTTTGTCGAGGAAGCTCGCGCCGTCCGATTGAACAACTCCAGCACGCAGGTTTATATGGCGTTGAAGCCGGGAGATACCGTTGACGAGTCGTTGGGCGACCTGTTCTTCACGTCGACCGCTAAGGAGTTCAAGACAGATCTACTACTCAGTCGCGATGTCACCAGTCGCACTTACTCGATCTACTATCCCCGCACTCGTCCTCAAGGCCGACCGCGAACTTTGATCGTGTCGAGCACGAACGCTCACTATGACGACTGGTCTAAGCTTTCCAACGAAGAGTACGAAGCGAGCAAGCAGGATCTGATCGACAAGACCCTCGATCATCTCGATCGTTACGTACCGAATGTCCGCGAGCGACTCGCACACGTCGAGGCCTCGACGCCTCGAACCTTCCAGCACTACACGCAACATGTGGCGGGAGCGAGTTTCGGTACCAAGTTCGAAGGCTTGGCGGTCAGCCGCGCCTTGCCGGAACAAGTCAAGGGGTTGTACCACGCGGGCAGCGTCGGGATTATCATGTCCGGATGGTTGGGTGCCATCAACTATGGTGTGATCGTGGCCAACGATGTGGACGCTTTGTTGATGAAGCAAAGTGGCGCGGCGTCTGCCACCGCATCCCAGTAAGCTGGACGCGGCAGGGTCTTGCTCTTGATCGCAACTCGCGTAGGTTATGCTTCAGCATAACGATCCTTGGCCTTGGTTCGGGGAATGTTATGCTGAAGCCTAACCTACCCTCCACGAATTTGCCGTGGCGAACGAACCAGCTCCTTTCTGATCACCAAACCGCATGTCTACAGAAATCACGTCCGCCATTCCGCACCGTCCGCCAATGTTGCTTGTCGACGAGATCGTTGAACAAGGCAAAGACACAATTCTTTGTAACAAGACGTTTCGCGCTGACGAGTTCTTCTTCCAAGGACATTATCCCGATCAGCCGATCGTGCCGGGCGTGATCTTGTGCGAAGCGGCAATGCAGGCGGGGGCGATTTTGCTGTCGAAGTTCGTGGCGGATGGCAGCGGCGTCCCGGTGGCCACGCGATTGAACGACGTCAAATTCAAGAAGATGATCCGTCCCGGCGACACGATTGAGATGGCAGTGAAGCTGAACGAGCGATTGGCCGACGCCTTCTTCCTGCAAGCGAAGGTCACCTGCGGCGGTAAGGTCGCGGTTCGTTTCGACTTTGCTTGCACAATGGCTTCAGAAGCAGCCTCTTAACGGTGCAGGAGCAACGCAGCATGTCGGACTTTCTACAGTTGAGTGGCAAGACGCTGGTTGTGTTCGGTGTGGCCAATCGCAAGAGTGTGGCCTATCACATCGGCAAGACGCTGGAAGAAGCCGGTGCGATTGTCGTCTATGTGGTTCGCAGCGTCGAGCGGAAGGAAAGCGTCGCGAAGCTATTAAAAGATCGCGAGGTTCTGGTCTGCGATGTGGAGTTCCCCGAGCAGATAGAACGGTTGCACAGCGACATCGCAGCAAAACATTCGACCATCCACGGGCTCGTGCATTCGATCGCATTTGCAGACTACGAAGGAGGCATGAAGCCGTTTCATGAAACGGGCAAGGCTCAGTTCCTCCGCGCGGTCGATATCTCTTGCTACTCGCTGATTGCACTTTCCAACGCCTTTAAGGACTTGCTAGATCCCGACGCTTCGGTCGTCGCGATCTCGATATCGACGACACGGATGGCCAGCGAGAACTATGGCTATATGGCTCCGATCAAGGCCGCACTGGACTCCTCGCTGGCCTTCCTCACCAAATCGTTCAGCCAGTTCTCGCGAGTTCGATTCAACGCCGTTGGCCCTGGGCTCTTAAAAACCTCGGCATCGGCAGGCATCCCCGGCTACGTCGACTCCTATCTGTTTGCGGAACAAGTCATTCCTCGCAAGCAAGCGATCGAAACTCAGGAGGCCGCCAACGTCGCCGCCTTTCTTTTGAGCCCCCGATCTTCGGGAATCAATGCCCAGACGCTCGTCATCGACGCGGGAATGTCGATCAACTACTTCGATGCGGATGTCGTCCGCCGAGCGACGAGCAACTAATAGTGGGTTGTTCCAATTTGGAGAACCTCGCGTCAACTCGAAGTTCACCGACTGGCGTCGATGCCGTCGGGTAGTCTATGTTGGGCAGCAGTTGACCGATGATCTTGTATCACTCTCTCACAGGTTGCTTCATGTTACTGAGACGAAACATTTGGTTGTTGACCGCTGCTGTCACGACGATTGGTCTCGTACAACCGGTCTTTGGCGAAGGCCTGCCTGCCGATTCGCCGCGAATGACTCCACTCGTGCGAGTCATTCAACAAATTGAACCAGCGGTCGTTTCACTTTTCACAACCGTCGGCGGCCAGATTGGGTCGGGCAGCGGAACAGTGATTCATCCCGCGGGATTCGTGCTGACGAACAACCACGTACTCCCCAATCCCGCTGGTCACGCGCTGTTGAGTGATGGACGCCCGTTGCAATTCCGAGTTGTCGGTCGATTGCCGGAGAAAGATATTGCGGTGGTGCAATTGCTGGGTTTGCAAAACCCGTTGCCGGTAATTCCCCTGGGAAGAAGTCACGACATTCTTAACGGCGAGACCGTCGTCGTCGCAGGAAACCCAGGCGGTCGCGGTACGGTCTACACCGCAGGCATTGTCAGTTCGCGGGAAGTACTCGAAGGCGGGCCAAACGCTCTGATAATGACGAGCTACAAGACGGACTACCGCGACCGTTACATTCAGTTTGATGCTGCGAGCAATCGAGGCAATTCGGGTGGGCCGCTGATCAATATGGATGGCGAGTTAATTGGCATTGTGTCGGCGATGGCGCTTCACGAGCAGAATGTTGGATTGGCGATTCCCGTCGATCGAGTGTGGGAGCGATTTGGCGATGTGATGGAATCGGAACTTGTACTTGGAGTGAACATCGGCATTGAATTGAAAGCGTTCGGTCGGCAAGCGACGGTCGGAAGCGTGGCAGACGATTCTGCCGCGTGGGAGGCAGGTCTGCTTGTCGGTGATCAAATCAACGCCGTCAATGGACGATCGATTCAGAACTGCATCGACTGGGAATTGGCGATCTTGTTTGAAGCGAAACCCGAGCAGTCGCTGAAGCTTTCAGTGCGGCGCGCCGACGAGATGCTGGATGTCAATTTGAAAGTACGTCGCGGTGAAGGGCGTTCCGGAGTAGACATCGCCGCCCCGGAAGCCGGCTTGAGATATAAGTTCTATCATGGGCAATTCAGTTTGCTGCCGAAGTTTGCAGAACTCGAAGTCGTCCGCGAGGGTGTTGTGCCGAAGGTCGACTTGGCGGCAATACAACAAGAGCGAGCCGACGCGTTTGCCTTGTCGCTGACGGGCTATTTGAAGATTCCCACCGAAGGCGTCTATCGCGTGATCATCCGGTCGGACGATGGCAGTCGTGTCTATTTGCATGACGAGTTAGTCATCGATAACGACGGCAATCATCCGCCCAAACAGGCGAGTAAACGGATCTGGCTGAAGGCCGGATATCACCCGCTTCGCATCGAACACTTCGAAGGTAACGGCGAGCAGTCCTTGCAGTTCGCCCTTGAGTTGCCGAACGGAGTCGCTGGCGAAGTCGGCCCAGATATACTTTTTCACTAAGCCCGAGTGACCGCCGAAGGTTTTGCGTTCTTCCGTTATGGGCAGGGCGTGCCGCCGCTAACTTGTTCCAAGCTCAGAGTGTGATCGAACGAGATGTCGGATAGTCAACGAAAATGACAAACGCGAGTTTAGCGCGATCGTGTAAACATACCAGCCTGTATCCGGTATAAAATCAACGGGCCGTTGACGAGTGTCGCTACGGAAGTTGTTTTTCGGGCGTGCTTCGAGTTGCGGCGATGTTTTTCAGCCCACCGCGAACCATCTAGTTGGACGACCGATGTGTGCGGCCAACAATACGTTGGGGGTCGTTCGTTGGCGTCTCTCCGTTGGAGCGTGACAACTGGTGGCATTGGACCGAGCGTTTGAAATCCGTTGGAATGCAAGCCACAGCAAAGGATCCTCATGAAAGCACTCACACTCAAGGCAATTCATCAACCACTCGAACTTGAAGAGCGGATGCCGTTGAACGCGGCACCTGGGGAGGTTGTGGTTCAACTCAAGTCAGCCTCGCTTAACCGTCGCGACTATTTCATCACGCAGGGACTCTATCCGGGCATCAAGCCGCCGGTTGTCCTCGGGTCGGACGGTTCGGGGGTCGTGACGCAGATCGGTGATGCGGTCGACGCTTCGTGGATCGGAAAGGAAGTGATTATCAACCCAGGCCTCGACTGGGGCAGCAACCAGACTTCGCAGTCGAACGACTTCAATATCCTTGGCCTGCCGCGTGATGGGACTTTTGCGACCGAAGTCACCGTGCCCGCGACACAGCTTCATGAGAAACCCCGACAGATGACCTGGCACGAAGCTGCCGCCTTGCCGTTGGCGGGTGTGACTGCTTATCGAGCATTGTTCTCTCAAGGAGGGCTACGAGGTGGCGAGACCGTCTTGATCACTGGTATCGGTGGTGGCGTGGCAACGTTCGCGTTACAGTTCGCCGTGGCAGCGGGAGCGAAAGCGTGGGTGACTTCCTCATCACCTGAGAAAATATCACGGGCCATCGCCCTGGGGGCGGAAGGAGGCTTCAACTATCGAGAGGAGGGTTGGTCCAAGGAGTTGGCTAAACAGGTTGGATCGCCGAACTTGATCATCGACAGCGCTGGCGGCAGCGGTTATGGAGCATTGATCAATCTTGCTGCACCGGGCGGGCGGATCGTGAACTACGGAGCAACGGTCGGGCCACCAGAGAAGCTAGACTTATTTAAGGTCTTTTGGAAGCAACTGCGACTGCAAGGTTCGACGATGGGGTCCCCAAAGGACTTTGCCGACATGCTCGCATTTGTGGAACAGAACGGCGTCAAGCCAATTATTGACGCGACGTTTCCTCTAGCGGAGGGAAACCGGGCCATCGAGGCCATGAAAGCCTCGCCACAGTTCGGCAAGTACGTCCTCCAGTTGAGCTAAGATCGAACGCGTTGGGCGGGATTGAATTGGCTACCCAAAACTCGCACTGACTTAACGCTGGCTCAATTGCTGACGTGCGATTTGGAGGCTGGCGGTGAGTGCTGCATCACGGTGTTGGTCCACGATCGGCAAGAGGTTATCGATCGGCTTCGCCGCCAATGTCTGCTCGGTCGCTTTCACTTCGACGTCCGGCTCAACGCCACGATGACTGATCGCTTGGCCGCTCGGCGAGTAGAACTTTGCGGTCGTCAAGCGAATACCGGCATTGGCCACACTGAGAGGGAAAATGCCTTGAACACTTCCTTTCCCGTAGCTCCGTGTTCCGACTAACGTCCCGCGTCGATGATCGTGGATTGCGCCCGCAAAGATCTCGCTGGCACTCGCCGAGTCGCCATCGATCAACACGATCAACGGTACGCGCCATGTTCCGACTGCATGTGCCTTGTAATCGAAATCTTCGCCGGAGCTACGACCGCGAGTCGACACGATGTCGCCTTGGGATACAAACTTATCCGCAACTTCCACGGCGGCAGTCAGCAATCCACCCGGGTTACCGCGAACATCGACGATCAAACTGCGCATTCCCTGTTGATGCAGCTTCCACAATGCAGCATCGACATCTCGGTTCGTCGTCTTTTGGAAACTGGACAAGCGAAAATAGCCAATGCCGTAATCTTTGTCGACGATCTGAATCGTGTCGACGCTTGGCACATCGACGCGAGTCCGCGTGAGTCGCAGTCGACGCGTCTCGCCACTGGGGTCGAGCAGCACCAAGTTCACGAGACTTCCCTCGATTCCTTTCAGCATGTCCGCTGCCTTGTCGGTCGAGATGTCTCGCGTCGATTGGCCGTCGACTTCGACGATTCGATCGCCCGTCACGATACCACCTTGATCAGCTGGTCCGCCCGGGATAACACTGACGATTCGCAATGCTTTGTCCTCGGCTTTTAGCTCGATTCCGAGGCCAACGAAATTTCCCTCGATCTGAGACAAGATGTCATCCAGTTGATTCCCCGTCAGAAAGGCGGAGTAGTCATCGAGTGAGGCCGCTGCAGCGCAGGTGAACTCTGAAACCGTCACGGCACTCGGGAGTTGAAGTCTCTGCTCGAGGACGTCGGCGATCTCGTCGACTCGCTGTCGAGCATCGTGCCTCGAATAGACGGGAACTGCCTCGAAGTGCTGCCGAATATCGGCCAGCAGCGACATCGCTGACTCTTCGGGAATATCGAAGCGATGCTGCCGGCGGAAACTCGGCTCGGCAATGGCGACTTCCATCGCGGTCAGTCCGCGCTCGATCAACTGATTCCAGTCGGCTCGCTGTACGTGATGGGCTTGAATCTTGAGCAGTACTTCTCCGTACAAATCGAGCGAGCCCTGCTCGCCAATGGTGCGAACGGTCTCGATAAAGCTGGTGTCGGAATATCGCCGAACGACTTCATAGTGAAATCTCGCGACCGTTAAGCGGTGCTCGATTTCTTGTCGCCCCGGGTGATCTTTACGAGCTTTCTCGTAATGCGACAGCGCCTCGCCCCAGCGGCGTTCCCGTTCCAATTGATCTCCGACGCGGAAGATCGATTCCAACTCGGCAACGTCGGCCAAGGCGGCAGAAGGGATTCGCACTTGTCCACGAGCCAGCCCGGGAAGTCCGGTGGCGACAATTACGAGCGACAACGCCAATCGGCGCAGGATCGAAGTCCTACTTCGCATAGTGAAGTTCCATCTTTGGGGAGGGAACGTGCGCTGCTGCCGGTGAACTTTTAAGTCAAAGGACCAAAAGACGGAGGACTCGGTGGCAACGTACGTGGTCAGGATTCACATGGATCTTGGCTGAAGAAGCTAAGGACGGAGTTCAGCCAAAAAACTATAGATCACGTTTTGCCCATGGTCAAAAAATCACAAACGAGATTCTGCACGCGCGACTCGACTAATCGTCAGAAGTCAAACCGAGGGGGTTTAGCTGCCCTAGTTGACCCCAGTTCTGCGTATAAAACCCGTTGCGACGAATGTGCGTCCTGGCACGTCGCTGCCTATTGAACTAGGCATTGAAGGGCGTCGAAGAATACTATGCACGTTCATTCAAATGGTCAAATCAGCCGAATCAAATACGGAGAGTTCAAGCGTTCCTGAAGTTTGAGCCCGGCCCGCCAAGTTGCAAAAAGGCGTTCAACCGTGGCTTGCGACCCAGTTGCTGGAGAATTAGATTAATGGCCGTCCAAGCGCTCGCTCCTCGGAATTCCCTGCCTTCACGGAAAAGTCGCATGAAAGTAACCGTCGAATCTGTCAACGGTGACCCGGTACTTCTTCGTGTCGAAGGTCGAGTTTCGCAACGGGACGTAGAAGTCGATGATCCGTTCGTCGACACGGTCGGCGAGGATGCCTACAGTCGCAGGATGGTCGTTGACCTAAGTGAGGTCGCGTCGCTGGATTCGAGCGGCGTGAACTGGTTGCTCGTATCGCAAAAGCGGTCTTCGGAACATGGCGGCAAGCTTGTGCTGCACTCGCTATCACCGATTGCGAACAATGTTCTCAAGGTTCTCAATCTGCACGCGGTTTTTCAAATCGCAGGTAGCGAAGCGGAAGCTATTCAGAAACTCGGAGGAGAAGCCTGATGAGCCAAGCCCCCACGGGAAGGTTTCGAATTACTGACCTCGTCAAGATGGAAGCTGGCGAGGCGGTTAACGCATTACTCGAACAGGCAGCTCAGTTGCGAGCGAGCGATCTCTTTTTGCTCAGTGACGAACGCTTCGTCACCGCTAGCATCCGACGGATGGGGTCGATCGAGAAATTAGCGGTGGTGTCAACCGAACACGGTCGCCAGATGATGACCCATCTCAAAGCCCTTGCCGGAATGGATATCTCGGATCGTCGGCGGGCTGCCGATGGTCGCTTGATTCACGATGTCGGCGGGCGGAAACTCGACTTGCGCATTAACTCAACCCCGATGCTGCACGGCGAAGACATGGCGCTTCGATTATGGGACCACTCGATGGGTCTGTTCGGTATCGACGAACTCGGAATGTCCCGAGCCGATCTGAACAAGCTGTTGTTCATGCTGAATCATCCAAGCGGCTTGCTCTTGGTGACCGGTCCGACGGGCACCGGAAAGACAACTTCGTTGTATGCGTGCCTACAGTATTTGAATGACGGCGCTCGTAAGATTAATACGCTCGAAGATCCGATTGAGTACGCGATCGATGGCATTCGGCAATCTCAAGTAAACTCGAAGTTTGGCTTAGACTTCCCCGAGCTGTTGCGGAACGTGCTTCGTCAGGCACCGGACGTGATAATGATTGGTGAGATCCGCGACGAGGAAACGGCGATGACGGCTGTGCGTGCGGCGAACAGCGGTCACCTCGTGTTGGCAACACTCCATGCGCCGACAGCCGCGAGTGCCATTCATAGTATGTTGGCACTCGGCTCGCATCCATTCTTTTTGTCGGGATGTCTGCTGGGCGTGATTGCACAGCGCTTGGTGCGGACTTTATGCCCGAACTGCCGGTCTGAATACGATATTAGCTTTTCGCCGCAGACCTTCCAGGAGATCGAGTCCTTGCTTTCCGAAGGCGAAGGCAAGGCGATCTATGGTCCGAGTGGATGCGAAGAGTGCTTCCATCTCGGATATGTAGGTCGCTCGGGTTTATTCGAAGTGATGACGATCAATCAAGAGCTTCGTCGCCTTGTTTCGCAGGCCGCCCCAAGCCAGACGATCGAGGAGGCGGCCATTCGGGCGGGTATGACTGTGTTCCGACGTGGAGCGTTACTCAAAGTCGCTCAAGGCATCACGAGCACCGAAGAAATCCTCCGGGATGTTCCTGCGGAGCATTTGGGATTGGAAGACTAGCACCCGAAACTCGATCATTCGCGAAGCGGCATGAGATAGATTGTCAATGTGTTTCGTCGACGAGTTATACGCCGCTCGCTGGCATGCGTCGCTTGAACTCCCCGGCCCTTCTGAATAACAATGCCGCCAACGGATCGAATCTATCTCGACAACGCTGCAACCAGTTGGCCCAAGCCTGCCGCAGTCTACGACGCGATCGATCGATATCAGCGTCATAATGGGGCTCCGTCTGGGCGTGGCACCTACGGCGAAGCGGTAGAAGTCGAGCGAGCGATTAACGACACTCGCAATCGAGTTGCTCGGTTGCTGGGCGAATCCGACCCGCGTCGAATCATCTATACGTCGAACGGAACGGACTCACTGAATTTGGCGATTCATGGTTTACTCCGACCGGGTGATCATGTTGTTACGACAGGATGTGAGCACAACTCCGTGCTGCGACCCTTGCGGGAACTCGAACGGAGCGCCGGTGTTACAGTAACTCGGGTGGTGTGTGGTTCGAACGGAGTCGTTGACCCTACAGCATTCGAGGAGGCGATCACCCGCAATACGAAGATGTTCGTACTAACACACGCTTCCAACGTCACCGGCGCCATTCAGCCAGTTGAAGAAGTCGGAGCGATCGCCAAGTCGCATGGCATTCGATTCCTCCTCGATGCTGCTCAATCACTTGGGCACCTTCCGGTGTTGGCGAGACAACTCCACGCTGATTTGATCGCCGCCCCCGGGCACAAAGGACTGCTCGGCCCCTTGGGGACAGGTATTCTTTACATCGCGCCAGGAATTGAATCGCAGCTAGACACAATCCGGCAAGGCGGCACTGGGACGGCCAGCGAAAACGATTGGCAACCGGATACACTCCCCGATAAATACGAGTCTGGAAATCACAATGTGCCGGGTATTCTGGGGTTGGGTGCCGCACTGGCATTCTTGGCGGAGCGGACTCTCGACGAAGTCAGGCGAGACGAAATGCGGCTTGTCGAACGACTGCTAAACGGTTTTCAATCGCTCCATCGCGTTAGGGTCTTAGGCCCTCGAGATGCAGAAAGCCGAGTGGGGGTAGTCAGTATCACGATCGAGAGTTACGATCCGCAGGAGGTTGCTACCATGTTGGACGCGGCCTACTCCGTTCAGGTGCGCAGCGGATTTCACTGTGCACCTCTTATGCATACGAGCCTGGGAACCAGTGAACGAGGTGGTACCGTTCGGTTCAGCATCGGAGCGTTCACGACGGTTGAACAAGTTGACCACGCGATCCAAGCAGTCGACGAGATCGCAGCTTCCGCAATATGACGATGCAGCAAGGAGAGTCACGAATGGCTGAAGAGCCTTGGTACAAGGATGGATTACGGTTTAAGTGTTCTCAATGCGGTGACTGCTGCACAGGTGCGCCCGGCTATGTTTGGGTAAATCAAGCGGAGATCGAAGCCATCGCTGCCGAAATAGGGGAAGCGAACGTCGAGGCGTTTGAGGACGAGTACGTGCGCAAGATTGGCATTCGCCGCAGCCTACGCGAGTTTCCCAATGGCGACTGCGTTTTCTTCGATACGGAAAACCGTAAATGCACGGTTTACCATGCGCGTCCACGCCAATGCCGAACTTGGCCCTTCTGGGATTCAAACGTCAAGTCGCCAGAAGCATGGGCCGAGACCTGCGAAGTCTGTCCTGGCAGCGGCAAGGGCAAGCTCTATCAACTTGAACACATCGAGTCGCAGCGCAAAGTCTTCCACGTCTAGCGTGTATCTACTTGTGAAGAATCAATTTATTGTTGCGAGTGCATCGCAATCGATAGATCTCGCCTGCATGAACAATAATCGCCTCGGTGTGGCCTTCCAGGAGTTCCCTTGAAGTCCACTGCCGAGGCGATGTATCCGTACGGTCGACGCTCAGTTGCGGCTCGCCGTCGTTGACCGGTTGATTTTCCATAGGGATATCTGAGTGATTGCCTTACAGCTCACCAGGCACCTCGCCTCCATCGCGTGTCGCATAGCCTCGCCAGACCGACAGATCGACGGTCTCGGAAGCAAATCGAACAGAGCCGTCAACCAAGCCAACTTGAGCGCCACCGGGATGATAGCTGCGTGACGTAACGACGGCGTAAGTGACTTGATTGTTCACTTTCCCTTCGCGGGAGGAATTGAAATCAATGTCGTATTCTACTCCGCTGTCCATGTAAACGAACTTGGTGTTGGGCGGAAATGTTCCTGTAAAACCACATTGGTGTGCGCGACCGTCGACCCACTCCGTATGACCGGAGTTTGATTTGAAGTTGCCGCCATATCCGACGACATCCGCAGGCGTCGCCGGAATCGGTGAGCCCGGTGCCGCACTTGGAGACGCTCCGTCTCGCAAATAGGGATTCCAAGCTTTCACCTCGCCGAACGCCAGCGTGTTGCTTGTACCGTCGGTGACAGACGCGAAGTTGATCCGACCGTTAGGGTAAGCGATCCCGCTGCCTCCCTGTTGCTGTACGGGATCATGGACGAACCATGTTCCCATGTTGATGCCGTAAGTGAGCGGATAGTGGGTTATCGCTCCGTCGGGGCGCTCGCGATCTCCAATGTCGCTGGGGCAGATGTACGTCGCGATTCGCTGTTGCGTAACTGCGGGTTGCGACGCGTAGGGGATATTCCAGTCAATCAGATCTTGGAGATTCTCTTGCTCAAGAAAGGACAGTAATCGGGCTTGAGGGGAGAAACTGTCGGCGGTTCCTCCTTTCGGTATGAATGCCGAAGGAGGGAAAGCCTTGTACGTATCGTGGTAATTGTGAAGCGCTAAACCAATCTGCTTCAGATTGTTTCCGCAAGACATCCGGCGTGCGGCTTCTCGTGCGGCCTGAACAGCGGGCAGCAACAACGCCACGAGTATTCCGATGATCGCGATGACGACCAGGAGTTCGACCAGCGTGAAGGCTTTGCGATGAGGCTGCGAAGTTGGGTGGGACATGTGCCAGCTTCCTCTATTTGGGGTGGGAGTGATGGTGGGCAGTGGCTGGCAAAAACCGCTGGCTTGCTGCTAGTGAGACTCAGTATCAGTAAGGTTGCCCAGGTTGTCAAGACCCAATCTTCACCGCCGTCTCGTCTGTGCAAAGCACATTGACGTAGGGGGTTAGACAACGCCGCTTGCATTTCGTTATGGCCTCATGAGGAAAAAGTTCGCCACACCCTGAAAGATTTGGCGGCAACTCGCCATTCATCAGCCGTTGGATCCCCTCCACGTACCAATTTCGGAAAGGATGAATCAAATGAAATCTTGCCACTACTTGGCCCTTCTTGTCGCCGTGGCTTATGTCGACCCCATCGAGCTCAGGGCCTGCGATCCGGGAGAGTTCTCAATGAAACATGGCGGGTTCGGAGGCAAGGGCGCTGGCGTTTTTATCCCTGGCCCGGTCGCCCAAATGCCTGCGGCTCCGAATCCTGCTGCGTACGCGACTATCGCACAGCATCGCCAAGCGTTAGCCGCCCAAGCGGCAGCTTACCGTGCAGCTCGTCAGCCGCTAAAGCTTGCGAAAGCCTATGCGCTGCGGCAAGCAACTCTCGCCGCTCGCGAGTCGCGACGGGCCTGGGTCTTAGCAAGGCAGCAAGAGCATAAACGGGCCGCTCGATCGCCGGATCTACAGACTGCGCCAGAACGGGCGGGCTCCGTGTACGTGGCGACGCGAGTAAACGCACCGCGATCGCTCGATCCCTAGAGCGAACGATTCGGACTCCGCCACAGGGCTTTCGTCTTGTTCAATCTGCACAATTTGTACGACGGGCCTCCGAGCCGTCGATGAATCTAAGTCGTTATTCGACGGGCTCGGAGGCCCGTCGTACATCTTGTGCAACTTCAAAGAAATGTAATGCCCTGGACTCCGTCAGCCGTTCGTGGCGTCATCAGCTTCTTTCGGGTAGCATAACCAATCCTAATTGAACGACTACCGAGAGATGTATTGATGATGCCACGCATTGTTTTATTTGCCGTACGTCAAGCCACATACCCTCTTGTTCTTTCGCTGGTGATCGTCGTTAGCGGTGCGCATGCCGCCGACTGGGCGACGTGGCGAGGTCCGAACCTGAATGGCATCGCGGCGGCAGGCCAAACTCCGCCGACGGCCTGGAGCGAAAGCAAGAACGTCCTCTGGAAGGCCCCTGTTCCAGGCCGAGGTCACTCATCACCGACGATCGTCGGTGATCAAATCTTCTTGACGACCGCCGACGAGCAATCGCAAACACAAGGCGTCATCGCATTTGACCGCACGACCGGCAAGCAACTCTGGATGACACCCATCAGCCAAGGTGGCTTTCCCGAGACGCATCGCAAGAATACCCATGCCACTCCCACGGTCGCTTGCGATGGCGAACGATTGATAGCTTCGTTTCATCATCACAGTAGCATTCAAGTTTCTGCATTGTCTTTGGACGGCAAGGGGCTCTGGCAGAGAACGATCGGCAAATACGACCCGCAGCAGTATAAGTACGGATATGCACCGTCGCCGATGTTCTACAAGTCGATGGTATTGATTGCTGCCGACTACGAGGGCGGCGGCTGGCTCGCCGCGCTTGAACGCAAAACGGGAGCGACGAAGTGGCAGATCGATCGATCGAACAAGCTCAGCTTTTCATCTCCGGTGGTCGCAAATGTCGGCGGTCGAGATCAATTGTTGATTAGCGGTACAGAACAGGTTGCCAGTTATGATCCGAATAACGGACGCCAATTGTGGTCGACACCGGCCACGACGATGGCGACCTGCGGAACGATGGTTTGGGATGGCGACTTAGTTTTCGCCAGCGGAGGCTACCCAAAGGCGGAGACGGTTTGCCTGAGGGCCAGCAGTGGGCAAATCGTCTGGCGAAACGATCAGAAGTGCTACGAGCAATCGATGTTGGCTGTCGACGGCCACGTTTACGCTGTGACCGACGGCGGCATCGCGTTTTGCTGGCGAGCCAGCGACGGGGTTGAAATGTGGAAGTCTCGTCTCGCTGGCGGAGCGGTGAGCGCGTCGCCGATCCTTGCCAACGGGAACATCTATCTCGCCAACGAAGCGGGAACCGTTTACGTCTTCAAAGCACAGCCATCTCGATTCGAACTGGTGTCCCGCAATCAACTCGGCGACGAAGCGTTTGCCACTCCAACGATCTGCGACGGGCGTATCTACATGCGAGTCGCTTCGAGTTCCGGCGGCAGTCGCCAAGAGACGCTGTATTGTATTGGCAGGAAATAGGGCCTCCCTCGCCGTACTCACCTTGAAATTGCAGGCGTGGGCGATACTGGCTAAAGTGGGACGTATGCGGGCAACAGAGCCTCCACAATTTCACACACTGTGAGGCCGCTAATGAAACGGCGAAGTAGTCGAGCAAAGCGACGACGGTGCCGCACATTTGAGCCGCTTGAGAACCGCTTGGCTCTTACCGGATTTTCACCTCCCGCATTCATCCCAAGTCAGCTGGTGGCGGACGACGTGGGGACGATCTACTTGCTGAGTGAGGCACACGACAACGTATTCCGTTGGTCGGTAATCGAAGACGAGTATGCCGATCCAATCCAAGTGGGAGATGCTCCCAGGCAGCTCGCCTATTCAGCTGAAAACGATTCGCTGTACGTGGGCTACGACTCGGGGGCGATAACGCAAATCACCCTCGGCAATGATCCTATCGAGGAGCACTTCTTTGCAGTTACACCGGGCAAGGTGACGGGCCTGCAAACGGCTGGCAGCATTGTTTTTGCATCCGACCCCAGCAACTCGCGCACGCATTACACGTTCAGGGCTGACGGGACCAAGGTGTCGAACGTCGGGCGGAACGAACAGTCAGCGACGTTTGAATGGAGTGCCGCCAACCGGCGGATATACTTCACGCGCGATGACACAACGCCGAACGACCTGCACTGGGAGTCCATCGACCCCGTGACGGGTAAGATCACTGGCTCTGGAGACAGCCCCTACCATGGGGACTACTCGATTCGCCATCCGATTCGAGTATCTCGCGACGGCACTCTAGTGGCTCTGGGTTCGGGCGACGTTTACGACGCGATCAGCTTGAAGATCGTGACATCACTTCCCGACACATTCGCGGACGCGTTGTGGCTCGACGACGGTAGCTTGATCACGATACGAGCATCGGGCGGAGGAACGTTGCTTGAACACCGCGATGCCGAGTACGAGTTGTTCAATCGTCAAGTATTCTCTGGAACGCCGCTACGTGTCTTGGATGCTGGGAGCGAGATAACCGTTGTGACGCAGGGTCCAACGCGACCGGCGTTCGGGGAGTTTGTCCCGACGGATGACGTCGACAATGACGGCTTCGATTACCGGCACGACGATTTCCCCTACGATCCGGCGGCCTCGGTGGACCGCGATCGAGACGGCGCGCCCGATGAATGGAATGCGGGCTTCAGACAGCAAGACAGCACAACGGGGTTAGTCATTGATGCGTTTCCGGATGATTCGGCATGCCAACTAGCCGAACACGCGTTGCCCGGCCAGCCTGATGTGTGTGATACATCCAGTCGCATCCCCGCCTTCGATCCACGCCGGGACGACGTTATCGTGGATGATCGCGGGATCATCTACGTATTGAGCGCATCCAATGACCGTGTCTATCGATGGTCGATCGATACGGGAGTACAGCTCAACCCGATCGTCGTCGGTGACGCCCCGCGGCATATCAGTTATGCGGACTCGACACTCTATGTCGCGTACGAGTCGGGCGAGATTCGTCAGTTGAACGTCACTGACGCACTTCCCCTGGAGTTGCCTTTCGCGTCGACCCCCGCTCGCGTACTCAACCTATGGGCGACAGATGCGTTTCTGTACGCATCAGATCCCACGCAAAGCCGATCCCACTATACGTTCTCGCCGAACGGTTCGTTGATATCGAGCCAGGATGTCTACTACGAAGACTCGCGCGGGATCCGAGGCGTCGCCGAGTGGAGTTCTGTGACGGGACGAATGTACTACCTCGAATTCAATGATCTCTATTGGAATGTCATCAACCCACTGACGGGAGAGTTTACGGGAGCGGGAAAGGAATTCGGCCTCGGTGAGAGCGCGCTTGCACCCATTCGTGTATCGCCGGACGGTCGATCTGTACTCTTTGGTTCGGGCGATGCATACGTTACTGCCTCCTTCGACTTAGCTTTTTCACTGCCGTATGCGTTCACGGACGCACTGTGGCTCGGCGATGGAAGTGTCGTCACGATTCGTCATGACCAGAATCGGACGGTCCTCGAACAATGGGATCCCGAGCGGCAGCGATTCAACGCCCAGTATTACGAAGGCTTCCCGGTACGTGTCGTCGAGACGAACGGTCGAATTGCGGTTGTTACGAGTTTAAATCGTCTTCCGCAATTCGTGGAATATATCCCGACCGACGACCCAGATAACGACGGCGTGAATAACCGTGTCGACGCCTTTCCTGACGATCAAGCTGCTTCCGTCGACACGGACGGCGATGGCTTTCCCGATGCCTGGAATGAAGAGTTCTCGGAATCAGACAGCACGTCGGGCTTGACGCTCGACGCGTTTCCCCTCGACTCCGAATGCCAACTCGCGGTGCATGGACTTCCGGGGCAACCCGATGTCTGCGATATCGAGAGAGTGATACCGAATTTTTCGCCGAGGCGGATAACGGCTGATCCCGCGGGAATTGTCTACATGATTCGTGAAGATAGTAACCGTGTCTATCGTTGGTCGACGAGAGAGGCGATGTATTTGAATTCGATCCTCGTAACCGACAGTCCGTTGGAACTAAGCTATTCAACAGAAAACAAGCGGCTCTATCTCGGTTATGCCACCGGCGCGATCACTCAAGTCGACGTGAGCGAGGATTTTCCGCGCGAGGCACCATTCGCGGCCACGTTGGGAGAAATCACGGGACTGCAAACCGCCGGGGCGTTCGTCTTCGCCGCCGATCCGAGCAACTATGATTCCCACTATACTTTTGCCGCCGACGGAACCCAGGTTTCGGCAATCGGTCACAACGATCGATCCAAGACCTATGAGTGGAACTCGGCGACTCAGCGGATCTACTACACGACGGATACCTTTCCTACTGCCCTACGATCGGAATCGATCGATCCCGTGAGCGGGGAACTCTCCGCGGATGGTCGGAGAGCTTACGGCATTTCGTATGAGATTCAACACCGTATCCGTGTATCGCAGGATGGCACGCTGGTCGCGCTTGGTAGCGGCGAAGTGTACGATGAGAAAACGCTTGCGCTTGTCGACTCGCTGCCGGTATCTTTTGTGGACGCGATTTGGTTGTCGAACGGACACCTCGTCACAATTCGAGCATCCGCCGACGGCCAGACGCTGCTGGAACAATGGGATGACGAGCGACGGTTTTATAATTTTCAGTATGTCAACGGGACTCCCCAGCAACTCCTTTGGACAGGTGACACGATCACCGTCATCAGTCAACTCAATGGTAAGCCGCAGTTCTCCGCCTACGTTCCCACGAACGATGCGGACCAGGACGGCGTATCGAACGAACTCGACGCATTCCTGATTGATCCAGCAGCTTCCTTGGACAGCGATCGCGATGGCGCGCCCGATTCGTGGAACACCGGCTACGACCAGCAGAGCAGCACGACAGGCCTGGTACTCGACGCGTTTCCATTCGATGCGGCATGCCAGTTGGCAGAGCATGCGGTGGAAGGCCAGCCTGACGTTTGTGACGTCGGCATTCGAGTTCCACCATATAAACCGAAGCAGATCGTCGGTGATGAATCGGGAGTGGTGTATCTTCTCAGTACCGAGCACCAGCAAATTTTTAGATGGGACGTTGGCGAGAGCAAACACTTGAATCCGATTGGGCTCAGCGGAGTGCCAACGCATATCGCCGTGTCTCCAGAAAACAACGCACTCTATGTGGCGTATACGACCGGCGTGATAGCGCAGTTCGACTTAGCGTCTGGGCGCGAGCAAGAGTTGGGTAACCAGCGGAGAACGGTCTTCGCGATGCAAGCCGCCGGCAAGTTCGTCTTCATCTTAACTCGCGATACGAGTGGATACCGATACGAAGTGATTGACGCCACCGGAATACGCGTCTCAAGTCTACCGGTCCATAGCTTCGCCGGTAGAAGTTTCGAGTTTAGTTCCGCGAATAATCGCTTGTACTTCACGCACTGTCCGGGGTGCACCGAGGACGTGGAGTGGATTGTGATCGATCCTATTACGGGCGAGTTGACCGAGCGCCGCGACAGTGGGTATCGTAGTAACTATAGATTCTTCGAACCTGCGCGAGTGTCGCGAGATGGGTTGTTCGTGGCGCTCGGTTCCGGCAACATATTCGATGCGGTGAGCCTCGAGTTCATCGATTCTTTGCCCATCGCGTACACCGACGCAGTTTGGTTGGATGATGGAAGCCTCGTCACGATTCGCAAGGCCGCTGATGATACGGTCTTGGAGCAATGGGATTCCAATCTGGAGTTCTACAATCGGCAGATCGTGAAAGGGGCTCCGCTCGGGGTAATCGTGACGGAGGGAGCGATCGTTGTCGTTACGGACCGCGATGGCAAACCGGCTTTTACCGACTACGTTCCCACCGATGATCCTGATCTTGATGGTGTGAGCAACCATGAGGACGCGTTTCCACTCGACCCGACTGCTTCGCGCGACACCGATGGCGATGGTTCGCCGGACGCCTGGAATCCCGGATCTGGACAAGCCGACAGTGTTCAGGGACTATCGCTCGATGTCTTTCCGTTGCATTCAGCTTGCCAGGCGACCGCGCATGCGGTCCCAGGCGATCCTGCGACGTGCGACATCGCGGCGCGTGCGGTTGTTGACGCTCCGGACGCGGTCGAATTCGATGAAGCTGGGGTCATCTACTTGCTGCATCGGACACTTCGTCGAATCGACCGCTGGTCCGTCCAGACGCAAGGCTATCTGAATCCGATCTTCGTAGAAGGGTCTCCTCAATATATATCCTATTCGACCGACAACCAACGTTTGTATGTTGGCTACGCGTCAGGAGTCATCACGCAAATTGATGTGAATTCCGAGTTTCCTCGCGAAGTTCCTTTTGCACACACGGTCGAACAACTGACCGGACTACAGACCAACGGCCCGTTCGTGCTGGCACAGGACAGCACGTCCAGCTACGCGACTTATCGTACGTTCGTGTTTTCTGCAGAGGGGAATTCCAACGACGAGGAATCGGCTTCAATTCATTGGGGCCGCTACGCCATGGGGCGATTTGGCTATGACGCACAGCCCCGTGTCGTGCGTCTCTCGCGAGACGGCGCGCTGATCTTTGTCGGCTCGGGGGAGTTCTTCGACGCGTTGTCTCAAGTTCGAATCGGCTCGCTGCCGGACTCGTATATTGACGCAGTCTGGCTGGCCGATCGAAGTCTCATCTCAATCCGCGAATCGAGCGACGGAGGAATACTTCTGGAACATTGGGACCCCAAACGGCAACTGGTCGCCGCACGGACTTTCGATGGAACCCCGCTACGGGCCGTGTTCTTTGACGGCCAAGTCGTTGTGGTGACAAACGATAGTACCGCCAATCGCTTCGTGACTTACTTTCCCAACGACGATGCGGACGGCGATGGCGCGGTGGGAATAGACGACGCCTTCCCCTTGGATGCGGCGGCGTCCGTTGATAGTGATCGCGATGGAGCCCCGGACCATTTCAACGCCGGCTATTCTGAATCGGATAGCACACAGGGACTCCGCATCGACGCCTTCCCCAACGACCCAGCCTGTCAACTGCCCGAACATGCCGCGCCAGGCCAGTCAGACGTCTGTTTACCCGACGGCGTTCCCAATCGCACTGAAGTCGGTGATTCAGGCATCATCTACTTCCTGCACGAAGAGTCCGATCGTCTGCTTCGGTGGTCGACGGAGGATCGCGGCTACTTGCCACCAATTCTTCTTGACGATGCGCCGCAGTATCTGGCGTACTCGGCGGAAAACAATCGACTTTACATCGCCTACGCCAGCGGCAATATCACACAGATCGATCCAGCGCAAGTCCACCCGCAGCAAACTCCGTTCGCCCGCAAGCTGGATAAGGTGATTGGGATTCAGGCGGTCGGATCATTCGTGTTTGTGGTTGAAGATGTGCTGGGAACAACCGAGATTCGGCACTACACGTTTGCTGCCGATGGCCGACAAATCTCGGTCAAGGACTTGAGTCGCGGCGCTGAGGAATTCGAATGGAGCAGCATCAATTCGCGGATCTACTACGTGCAACAGGGTGTTTCTCCGGCTAATCTAAGTTGGGAGTCGATTGACCGAAACACTGGCGCGATCACCCAGCTGCGCGACAGTCCCTATCACGGCGACTTCGCGATGCAACATCCCGCGCGTGTCTCGCGAGATGGCGCTTTCGTAGTGCTCGGATCGAGTGAAATCTTCAATGCGAAGACGCTTGCCTACCACGCTTCACTCCCAGTCAATTCGTTCACGGACGCGTTGTGGGGCGCTGATGGAAGTCTCGTAACGATCCGAGACGCCGGTGATGGCCGTACGCTGCTCGAACATTGGACCGCTGACTTTCGCCTGTTCAACACTCAGTACTTCGAAGGAACGCCCCAACGGATACTGGCGTCGGGCGGCATGCCTTGGATTGTAACTCATCAGCATCGTCGTTCCTCAGTCGCCGGATACCGAGGCGATATCGCGGCGGGTACGGAAGGCAAGTTCACTGAATCGGAATCCCTGCAAGATTACGAGTTGAACGTCAGTGGACGATCTCGTAGCGTGTACAGCCTGCAAATATGGCGCGACGCTGCGGCAGTAGGTTCGTTTGGCATCGAAATTCGCAACGCCACCGGCGAAAGTGTTCCGGTGCAAGAAGTGTTCAACGAACGAGCCCGAAGCGGCCAGATCGCCACGGGCGTCGTGGTAGGTCTTTCGGCAGGTCGCTACATCGTACGGGTGAGCGGTAGTCCAGATGCTGGCGGCGCGTACCGGTTGGAACTGCGTTTGCCCGGTGCTACGCGCGGCGATCGAGTTGTCGATCATTCCACTAGACGCCTTGCAGAAATTGCCTTGTTGCAACGCGACTTTGGCTTTAGTCCCGTGGCGAAAGCTCTGTTTGAAACACGACTGGGACTTGACTTGAACGTCGACCGGTTTCGTTCTGAATTCGACGCTAATCTGAACGGGCACATCGATTCCACCGACTTAAGTGCGGTCATCTCGAACGCACAAGACGCACGCCCCGTCATCGCGGCGTTCACGCGAATTGCGACGCAAGGGAATCCATTGGTCGGCAACGAAACGGAATATGCAACGGCGGTTTCGTTCAGTCAACTTAGTTTCTCGCTCGTGCAGAACCCTATTGATTCGTATGACGTCAATGGCGATGGCCACCTTACACCGCTCGACGCGTTGCTCGTCATAAATGTGCTCAGGGAGAAGGGGACGCGGTCACTCGATTCGACGCTCGCGCCGTCAGACGATCTTGCTGCACAAGTCTCGCCACCGTTCTATGACGTCAGTGGTGACTATCATGTGTCGCCTCTCGATTTATTGCTGATCTTGAACCGTTTAAGTCAGCGAAGCGAGGGCGAGGGTACTGCCGACAGTAAGCAGGTGTTGCTTGACCTCGCCACGACTGTCGAATCACACACGAAATCGACCGGTGCCCGTCGAGTTAATCTATTTGAGCGTGCAAAAGCAAACTGGGATTTACAGCAAGTCGTGGCTGCCAATCCGCACGATCGGAACAATCAACGGTTGCGAGCGGCGGACCAGAAGGACAAATCTAAGTGGGAAGAGGGCGTTGATTTGTTAATGAGTGAGTTGGATAGGGCATGCGAATTCTAGTCATGCCTCGGGCGCAAACCCGCGACGCATCGTGTTCTCGGTAATCGTGCGGGGCACGACGAATTGAAGCAAGTAGTCGGGCCCACCTGCCTTGCTTCCGATTCCCGACATTTTGAAGCCGCCAAACGGCTGGCGTCCCACGATCGCGCCGGTGATCGTTCGATTCAGGTACAGATTGCCGACGATCATCTCGCGTCGTGCTCGGTCTAAGTTGGCCGGACTGCGGGAATAGAACCCGCCCGTTAACGCGTAGTCCGTGCTGTTTGCGATGCGAAAGGCCTCGTTCAGGTTCTTGGCACGAATAACTGCCAGCACCGGGCCGAATACTTCCTCCTGTGCGATCCGTGAATCTGCGGCGACATCGGCGTAGATATGCGGTCCAACAAAGAAACCTTGCAGCGCGAGTTCGGCAACGTCGACCGCTAACGCTTCGCGGGCTTCCTCCTGGCCGATTGCGATGTACTCGCGGACCTTCTCAAAGGCTGCTTTGTCAATCACCGGTCCGACCGACGTGGAGGGGTACTCTGCAGGACCAACTTCCAGGCTGCGAGTCGCCTCGACCAAACGTCGCACAAATGCATCGTAAACTTCGTCGAGTACGATCACGCGACTGCAGGCAGAACACTTCTGGCCTTGAAATCCGAAGCGCTCTTTGCGGTTCCAATTACTGCTTCGTCGAGGTCGGCGTCGGCGTCGACAATGATCGCATTCTTGCCTCCCATCTCCGCAATTACACGTTTTACGTGGCCAATTCCGGTGGCAGACACCTCTGCCGCACGGCGATTAATCACAAGTCCAACTTCACGAGATCAGTAAAGACAATTAACGCCACGTCAGGATGTTCGACTAACGCTGCTCCAGCCACCTCGCCTTTGCCGGGCAGATAGTTAGCAACACCGGTGGCAATCCTGCCTCCCGCAGAATCTCGATGAAGCGCGCCGCGATGACCGGCGATTGCTCGGCGGGCTTCATGACTACCGTGTTTCCGGTGGCTAACGCAGCCGTCGTCATGCCCGTCAAAATGGCTAGCGGAAAATTCCACGGGGCGATGACCGCCGTCACGCCGCGGGCAGGTACTCGAACCGATTCTCTTCTCCAGGCACGTCCGAGCCAGTTGGTTCGCCGATCGCGATGGCACAACCGGCATAGTAATCACAGAAATCGATCGCTTCGCAGATATCGTTCGTCGCCTCTCGCCAGCCCTTGCCACACTCGTATACTCCAACGCCGCGAGTTCAGAAGAATTGGTCGCGCATCAATTGAGCCGCTCGCCGAATGACCTCGGCGCGATGCTCAACGCTTTTGTGCGCCTCGGCAGCAACGCCTGTTTCGCAGCGGCGACTGCTTCATGTACGTGAGGCCCGCCCGCCAGTGAAACAGTGCCCACAATCCGGTCGTTGAACGAAGGGTCCACCGAGTCGAGTTTGCTCATTAGTCTCGACTTCTCGTTCACCGATCACCAGCGGATAGCGACGCCCCAGTTCCGTCATCACTTTCTGCAACGCCTCACGCATCGCCGTGCGATTCGCTGCGTCCGAGAAATCGACCGGCGGGTGGTTCTTGAAAGTCGCGTCAAACCGTGGTCGCCGATTGACGGCACTCGTTTCTGAGCCAGCCATCGCTTCCTCATCTTTCTGGAGTGAACTGTCGTACTGTGCATCGAGCGGATTGCGGAGCAGTTTTTCGCGAGCCACTTGCTCGATGAACCCCGCTCGCAAGAAGGAATCGTTCGACGTGTTTTCTAACAGCCGTCGGACTAAATAAGCCATTCCCGGAATCAACTCGCCATAGGGCATATAGATTCGCAGTCGATGCCCTAACTCGACCAACGCATGCTTCTCGCCATCCGCCATGCCGTACAGCATCTGGATCTCGAATGCGTTTCTTGCGATGCCAAGATGTTCGGCGGTGGCCAAACCGTGGGCGATCGACCGGATGTTATGTGTGCCGAGCGCCGGGCGAAGATGCTGGTGATTTTCCATCAGGAATCGCGTCGCTCGCTCGAAACTGGCATCGGATTGCCACTTCTGCTGATACACCGGAACGGGCCACCCGTCTGCCAGTGCGTGAACGGTTTCGTAGTCCCAATAGGCACCTTTCACCAAGCGAACCCATACCGGTCGTTCTCGCCGCTTGGCCCATTCAACCAGATCCTGCAAGTCAGCCGCCGCGTCCCTCAAGTAGCATTGAATGACGATCCCCACGTTGCCAATATCGCGAAATTCCTCTTCTTGCAGCACTTCCTTAAATATTCGCAGCGTGAGATCTTTCTTTTCGTACGACTCCATATCGACATTGATAAACGCCTTGTGATGTTTCGCCACGCGTAACAACTCACGCAACCGCTCGCCGGCCCGCGAAAGCGCCCCTTCAGGATCGATCGCGTCGAATTGCGAGTCGAGCGCCGACAGCTTGATCGACAGATTCATTCGCGGCACTTCGCCGAACACACTGCGATCAATCTTTGTTTCCAACGACCATCGATTCACTTCGGGCGCGACGCTTTGAATAAGGTTCACGTAGGCTTGAAAGAATCGCTCGGCCTCTGAGTCGCTCGTTACGGCTTCTCCTAAGATATCCAGAGTGAAACCGCGTCCTTCGCGGCGTTCGCGTTGGGCGGCCTCGACGACTTCATTCACATTCGTTCCGGCGATAAAGCGACGCGCGAGATCCATCGCACTCAATCGGGCGAGCCTGGCGATCGCGGTACGCGTCAACGATGAACGCCGGCCGATTCCCAATGCCGTGCGAACCGCAACGGGCAAGTGAGTCCGCACTTCGTTAAGATACTCGCTCAGGTGACCAACAACGGCCTCGTTGGTACGAAGCATGGGCAGCACGTCAACAAAGCGAAACAACTGGACTTTCAAACCTTCATCTCGCATCGCCCATTCCATGAGGCGTTCGTCCCACCATCGACGCTGGAGTAAGTTCGGTCGCTGCTCGTCGAGATGCTCGAACAGGTAATGCCCCAACTCCTGAGTGCGTTGCTCAATCGCGGCAACATCACGCTCGGCGAGGTCAGGCACGTTGCTCCAACGATCCAGTGTCATGTTTGCCTCAAGGACCGCGAGGGTACGTGAGCAGTCAGTTCGGGCGTTTGCCTAGGTTTCCGGTCAGACGCGATCCACGCCGAGCGAACGTGCGAGTTCGCCTCGCGTTTGCCGATCTGCAACGAACGCCGCATTTCCGCTTCGATCTCCAGGGGAAACTCTTCGTAAAACTCAATGCGATCGGATTGTTTCGCCGCGACGCACTTCCCGTCTTTCAGGATCAGCGAGTTATTCGAGTTTGCAGTCACTCGCGGGCTTGTGGTAATGATACCGGCGAGGTTCAGTGGATCAACGGCGGATATCACGAACCATGACTCATCGGAGCCCGTTTCACGGACCGCGCGTAGCTCGCCAATCGCCGCTTCCTCCGCGAATTGTTCCCCACCGACTCCCGTGATAAATCGACCGCCCCGAACTACGCCTCGCAATTCCAATCGTCGGAAGACTCGCACCAACTCATGCCATGGCGGCGCAGTCGATTCGCGGGTCAGCAAATCTCGGAACACAACGCCGTAACGTCGCAGCAACAAGTGACACCAGCGCTCAAGGCGATCCTGGGTAGAGACGAGTTCGACTAGCCCTGGAAACAACGACCAACGTCCCGCAGGCGCCGCAACGGTTGAACTGGCAGTACGCCTCCGTCCCGCCCGTCGTCCTAAGTGTTTGCTGGAGATCGCTCGGACGGCGGCAAACATGTCACAAGTCACGAGCCCGAGCGTGGCCAACTCGCGAAGTGCATCTTCGATGTGACTCGGCAGCTGTTTTGTCGCGGCTTTCAACTCTTGGAAGAACAAGGCTCCGCGTGTCGACAACGCAGCGAGAACTCCCTCTCCATTGCTACTGATATTCGTCGGCAAACTATCGCGGTCGCCACTCAATAGCCACGGCAGATCCTCTCGGACTGCGAGCGAGATTGGCATCGCGCGTGACATTGCCGCTGCGACCTTGTTGCTCGTTTCGTCATGTTTCTGAGCTCGCAGACGCCCCCAGGCAACTTCACCAGCCATAAACAAGTGATCCAACCACTGCGAATCGTAGTCCTGACAGCGCGCGGCGAGGATCTTCGTTTCCCAGACACCAGCAGGGATCTCGAAGCCTTGCAGTTGTGCGATCGCTTCGCGTACGCCGACCGCGCCGCCCCACTTACTGTCATCGGACAGCCGATGCCGTCGAAGTAGAAAACGCATGAAATCTTCGGGCGTCACGGGCTTGATCTTTTGACGCAAGCCGTCAAGCGTTAGGCGGTGGATGCGGGTCAGCAATCGCCGATCACACCACTCGATATCTCGCGAGCCGTTCGAGAGTCGGGCTCCATCGGTAAACTGGCCGCGCAGCACAACGCCCTGTCCTTCCAGTGCCTCAAGTGCTGCCGAAACGCTACTCGGTTCAAGGGCTAGTTCAATCGCTAGCTCGGCTGCGGTGGTTGGGCCTTGTATTTGCATTCGACCTCGAACCAACTCGACCAATCCGTCCGTTCGCTCGACTGTCTTGTCTAACGCCGGCGGCAGCCTCACCTCCGGAGTTGCGGCGACGCCGTCATAGACGGCTTGCACGAGCGGCAATGACTCTGCTGCGATCCACATGCTTCGATCGCAAAAGTTGACGGTTGACGCCCGTCCGCAATTACGTAGTTCGTCAAAATAGGTCTGCCAGGATGAAGCTTCGTTCGCGGGGATCGTGACTAGCGTCAGCAATGCCTCGTGCAGTTCGTCCGCATCACGAACGATGGGCCAGGCTTCGGCGCGAACCTGGTCGATCGCGGCAGGATCGAGTTGAGCCAGGTCGCGAACATCGTCGGCGGTGAAGCTGCGTCGTGTCGAAACGGCGCGCGTGCGGCGTTCTTCCAACGGAGCACCGTCGAGAAATGCGTATGGATTCGCATTGAGTAACTCGTGACTGAAAGGCGAAGGTTCCCGTGTGTCGCGTGCCACCAACTCGATCTTGTTATCCTTGATGGCTTGCAAGACGTTCACCCAGCGTTCGACGTCCATGGCCTCGGTCAGGCAGTCATGCATCGTCTGCTGGACCAACGGATGATCGGGAATCTCGACATCGCCGTGATGGTTCTCCAGACAACCGACGGTCTCGGGAAAGGCAGACGCCAGCAGATCATCGGAGCGAAAACGGAGCAAATGGGGCGGAACCTTCTTGCCGCCCTGCCGCCGCAGGACCGCCAAGGCTCGCGTAACGTTCCAACGCCATCGCACTTGAAACATCGGCGCAGCGAGTACCGCTTGTTCGAGCAGATACTTCGCGTTGTGCGGCCCCAGCATTTTGAACAGCGAGTCGATAGGAAAGCTATGCTGCGGCGAGAGCGACAGCACGATACCGTTATCCGTTGCGGCAGCTTGCAGTTCGAAGTCAAAGCTGCGGCAGAATCGTTTGCGCAGCGCCAGCCCCCAGGCGCGATTGATCCGCGCTCCGAACGGCGAATGGATCACGAGTTGCATGCCGCCCGATTCATCGAAGAACCGTTCGAAGACGATCTGCTCGGTCGTCGGCACCAGCCCGATGGCTGCGACTTGCGACTCGATATAGTTCGTGGCTTGCTCTGCCGCCCACGTGGACACGCCGCACTCTTCACGCAGCGCCAACTCAGTCGCCGCGATGTCTCGCCGCAACCTGGAGACCTCCGCAGACAGCTCGATCGTCCGACCCGGCCCTTCTCCAAACCAAAACGGTACACTGGGCGGGGCACCTTCGGCATCGCGAACGATGACCTCGCCCGAACGAACTTGTTGCACTCGCCACGAAGTGTTGCCGAGCAGGAATACATCGCCCGCCATGCTTTCGATCGCAAAGTCTTCGTCCAAAGTCCCGACGAAAGTCTTCTCCGGTTCGGTGACGACACGATACTCGGCGGTGTCAGGGATGGCCCCGCCCGAAGTGATTGCCGCAAGTCTCGCTCCACGTCGGGCGCGAACGCGTCCGTTGATACGATCGCGATGTAGGTGAAGGCCTCGCTTCGTCCCCGCTGTCATGCCGCTGGCCAGCATTTCGACCACTTCGTCGAATTGTTTGCGACTTAAATGTCGATACGGCCAAGCGCGACGACAAAGCGCAAAGAGGGAGTCCTCTTCCCATTCGTCACACGCGACCGTCGCCACAATCTGCTGGGCGAGGATATCCAAGGGAGCGTTCGGGATCTCGATGCGGTCGAGTTCGCCCTGTCGGACGGCTCGCACTAACGACATGCATTCGAGTAACTCGTCGCGCGTCAGTGGAAACAAACGGCCTTTGGGGGTCAGTCCCAACGAGTGGCCCGACCGGCCCACGCGTTGCAGGAACGTGGCGATCGCTCGCGGCGAACCCACTTGGCAAACCAAGTCGATGTATCCGACATCGATGCCCATCTCGAGCGACGCCGTCGCCACGATCGCTTTCAATTCGCCGTTCTTTAGACGTTGCTCGGCCGAATGCCGGAGCTCTTTAGCAAGACTTCCGTGATGCCCCGCAACAGCGTCGTCGCCTAGTACTTCACGCAGATGATGCGAGACGCGTTCCGCTAATCGCCGAGTGTTGACGAAGATGAGCGTGCTGCGATGAGACTGAATCAGCTCGACGAGGCGTTCATAAACTTCTCCCCATTGCTCATTCGAGCAAACAGCGGACAGTTCGCTGGGAGGGACTTCGACGGCCAGGTCCAGGTCCCGCGAGTGCCCCCCATCGACGAGGAAGACATCTTCGCCACTATCGTCTTTCCCGTAATGGTCCACCGTCGGCGTTTCGACATGCGTTATCGGGTTCGCATGCGTTCCAACGAGGAATCGGGCGATGTCTTCGATCGGTCGTTGCGTTGCCGACAACCCGATCCGCACCGGCGGATTCTCGCAGAGGTCCGCCAAGCGTTCTAAGGTCAAACTCAAATGCGAACCTCGCTTATCACGAGCCAAGGCATGAATCTCGTCGACAATCACCGTATCGACGGTTCGCAACACTTCGCGGCTCTTCTCGGACGTCAGCATCAAGTAGAGAGACTCAGGCGTCGTGACGAGGATATGTGGCGGAACACGAAGCATCTTCTGGCGGGTGGCACTGGGCGTGTCGCCCGTGCGGACCGCCGTTCTGATGGGAGGCGGCAGGATGCCTCGCTGCAGAGCCAGTTCACAGAGTTCCGCCAGCGGCTGTTGAAGGTTCCGCTCGATGTCGTTGCTGAGCGCCTTCAGCGGCGACACATAAACGACCCGCACGCCGTCAGTTAACTTCCCGTCGAGCCAGTCCTGCCACAGGCGGTTCAGGCAGACGAGAAATGCGGCAAGCGTCTTGCCTGATCCGGTCGGCGCGGCGATCAGCGTATGTCGGCCGGCAGAGATGTGCGGCCAACCCATGCGCTGCGGTTCGGTTGGCTCGCCGAAACGAGCCGAAAACCATTCGCGGACCAGGGGATGGAAGTTGTCTAGAGGCATGGCTCTATTGTAACCATTGCACTTCCTTGCGGCAGTGTCGCCGACCGCATACGTCACACACTCTCAGTGAGAACAATGTGACGCGCAAACGACCACCTTTGCAACGTTGCCGCCTGGATGAGGCCCACACTTTGCGCCGCATTGGCCCCCTCTCTTTCGCCACTATAATCTGACTAGCCGAAAACCTTGTCTTGGCGCCATTCCGTAAAGGAGGTAACTCGAATGTTGTCTAAAGCGATGCAGAACTTAATTGTGCCACTTGGTTTAGTGGTTATCAGCTCACTGCCGGTCGCCCACGGACAGGATCAGAACTCGGCCACGTCTCACGCGAAATCTCTCTCGCGGGCGTTCCGTGGCGCAGCCGAAAACGCTGGTCCGTCGGTAGTGACCATCCGCTCCAAGTTCAACTTGAATCGTGATGATCGAGCCGCAGCAATGAATGAGTTGTTGCAAGATCCTCGCTTTCGAGGGCTTTTTCCCGATGGTCGCCCGCCGATTCCGCTGCCGGGCGAAGGTAGTGAGCTCGGATTTGGCGAACAAGTTGGGTCCGGGGTCGTGATCGACAAATCGGGAATCATCTTAACCAACAACCATGTCGTCGAAGACGCAGACGAAGTCACGGTTCGTTTTTCCGACGGATCTGAACTGAACGCGACCGAGATAAAGACAGATCCATCCAGCGATCTCGCAATTCTCAAAGTGGAAGCCCCGGAACCACTATCGGCGGCCCGGCTAGGGGATTCAGAGGCTTTGGAGATTGGCGACTGGGTGATCGCAATTGGAAGTCCTTTCGAACTGGAGGCAACGGTTAGCGCCGGCATCATCAGCGGGAAGGGCAGGGGGATCGAAAAGATTCGCCGTGGTCGACTGTTGCAGACGGATGCCGCCATTAATCCTGGGAACTCAGGAGGTGCGTTAGTGAATCTCGATGGGGAGGTGATCGGAATCAATACGGCCATCGCCTCGAACAGCGGCGGATATCAAGGCATTGGGTTCGCAATTCCCATCAATCGCGGCAAGTGGGTGGCGCGCGAATTGCTCGAATTTGGCAAAGTCCGCCGAGCCTATTTGGGGATTCGAATCGGAGAGTTGACGGCACAAGCGGCGAAGCAACTCGAGTTGCCAGCCCGCGCTGGCGTGTGGGTTTTGGCGACGGTGCCGGGAAGTCCTGCCGACGAGGCGGGCATTACCAGTGACGACGTGATCGTCGAATTCGCTGGAACTGCGGTTCGGTCACCCGGAGACTTGCAAGACGTTGTCGAGCAAAAGACGATTGGTTCGAGTCAAGAAGTTGTCGTGATGAGGGCCGGTGAACGTCTTCGGCGACAGGTCAAGATGGTAGCACTTCCCGACGAACTCTAACTTGACGATCTTTTCAATCTCATGATCAACACGCTTTATCTTCCTGAATTGCGCGAGATGCTGGCCGAGCATAGCGAAGCTGACTTGCGAGAGTTCTGCACGGCTCTGCATCCCGCACGCACGGCGGAGTTCATGGAAGGTTTGACTCCGGACGAAGCGTGGCAAGTGCTGAAGTTCGCGGATCCGCGAGTCCGCGAGGAGATTTTTACTTTCTTCCCTCATGAAGAACAGCTTCAGCTTCTTCAGACGCAGGATCGTGCCGAAGTCGCTGAATTGATCGTCGAGTTGGCTTCGGATGATCGCGTCGATTTGCTTGAGGAAGTGCCGACAGAAATCGTTGACCAGATCCTCCCTTTGCTCCCCGCCGAAGTGCGCCGCGAAATTCTGCGGTTGCGAGCCTATCCCGAGGGCTCGGCCGGGGCTGTGATGACGACCGAAGCGGCGAAGTTGAGCGAATCGCTGACCGTTCGCGAGGCACTCGACGAACTCAGCCGACAAGCGGAGCATTTAGAGACGATCTACTATCTTTACATCGTCGACGACACTGATCACTTGCGCGGGTTGGTGTCCGCTCGCGATTTGATTTCCGCGATCGGCAAGCCGCAGACAACGCTCGCCGAGCTGATGGAAACCGATCTCTTGTCAGCCGATGTGTTGGAAGATCAAGAGGAGGTTGCTCGGAAGGTCGCACATTACGATTTGCTTGCGATTCCGGTCGTCGATCACGAACATCGTATGTTGGGTATCATCACGCACGACGACATTATTGACGTGGTGCGAGAGGAAGCGACCGAAGACGCCCATCGCATTGCAGCCGTCGAGCCACTCGAAGCGAGCTATCTTAAGACTCCCATCTTGGTACTGACTTGGAAGCGTGGGATTTGGTTGACGATTTTGTTTGGTGCGGCGTTTCTAACGGCATTTGCCTTGCGGCGGTACGAGGAAGGCCTTTCCACTTGGGTCTGGCTCGCTTGGTTCCTGCCATTGATAATCTCAACCGGTGGCAATACCGGGAATCAAGCCGCGACGCTCGTGATCACCGCACTCTCCACGGGTGACGTGTCACTCAGGGATTGGGTCCGCGTTGTCGTTCGTGAACTTGCAATGGGGTTGCTGCTCGGCGGCGGTTTGGCCACGTTCGGCTATTTCGCAGCTTGGCTGTCCGGACTCGCGCCCGATGCAACTGCGGCTCTGGTCATACCGATCACGCTCTTGTTGATCGTGATCGCAGGCACGCTACTCGGTGCGATGCTTCCGCTCTTGTTCGCGAAAATCGGCCTCGACCCAGCAATGATGAGTAATCCCTTCGTTGCTGGCATCATCGACATTCTAGGAATTGTCGTCTATATGAATGTCGCGTTCGTCGTGCTTTAGCAACCGATAGGCACCGGTGAATCAGAGGCGATGATTCTCAGCACGAGACGGCGACATGCTTCAGATGAAGGGCGAGCGTGGCCAGGAATTGGTCACGTTCGATTGGCTTGGAAATATAGTCGGTACAGCCCGCCTCGATGCACAAGTTGCGGTCACCCGTCATGGCGTGTGCCGTCATGGCGACAATCGGCATATCGCAACCAAGTTCTCTTAGGCGACGAGTCGCCGCGTAGCCATCCAGCACCGGCATTTGCATATCCATTAGGATCAAGTCGTACGGATTTCTACTCGCGAGCGATGCTTCGTACTCATCGCAGGCTAGTTGTCCGTTCTCGACGACGGTTGCTTCAACGCCAACTTTATTCAAAATCACCAAGAACAGTCGTTGGTTGTCGAGCCCGTCTTCGGCAAGCAAGACTCGCCCGCCCAGCTTGATATTCCGCTTCCCTTCTGAGCGTAGATTCTGCTTCTGTGCTTGAATGTCTGAGTTCTGCCGACGGACCATACGGACGCCGGTGAGTCTTCCGGCATCTACGGTGACACAGAATTCACTTCCTCGTCCCGGTTCACTCACCACTTCGATGTCGCCCCCGAGTGCTTCGGCGAGACGTTTCGAGATAGACAACCCCAGGCCAGTTCCGCCGTACTTTCGAGTTGTCGATTCGTCAGCCTGCGTAAAGGGCTTGAACAGCCGAAGCCTTTGCTCTTCGTTCATCCCGATACCAGAATCGATGATCTTGACCCGAAACAATTGCCCGCCAGACGGTGAGGAAGTACAGCCGAGCACGACCCGTACGCTTCCGTTGTCAGTGAACTTGATCGCATTCCCAATGAGATTGACCAGGATCTGCCGCATTCTCGTAGGGTCGGAATAAATTAGCTCGGGAATCTCGCCCTCGATTTCGCTACTCAACGCGATCCCGCGATCACGAGCGCGAACCTTCATCAATGCGATCACTTCTTCAGTGACTTCAATTGGCGAATAGGTCAGCCGCTCGACGGTAATTTCGTTCGCTTCGATCTTGCTGATGTCTAGTAGGTCGTTGATTAACTGTAGTAGGTGCGACCCATTTCTTCGGATCGTGTCGATCGCTACGACGCGCTCTTGCGGCGCGAGTGTGATATCACCGTCGGCCAATAGTACATCGGCGTATCCGAGTATCGCTGTCATCGGCGTGCGAATCTCGTGACTCATATTGGCCAAAAACGCACTCTTCGTCTGATTCGCCCGCTCGGCAGCGGCACATGCTTGCTCCAATCGCAGATTGACTCTCAGCAACTCATCCCGGGCTTCAGTGATCTCTCTGGTACGTTCGGCAACCACCTCAGAAAGATGTTGCATCTGTGTCTTGGAGTCACGTTCGAGTTGCCATTTGCGAGTCAATGCACACGCCAGTTGACGCACTTCCATGTTGTCGAATGGCTTTCGCAAGATCAGCAACCGATCCGTGCTCCCAAATCGGTCGATCATGTCGTTCCAGGAATAGTCGGAGAACGCCGTACACACGACAGCCTGAATGGCAGGGTCGACTTCCCAGATTCGTTCTAGCGTCTCGATGCCGTCCCACCCCGGTGGCATCCGGACATCAACAAAGGCCATCGCGAAGGGCCTATTCGCTTCTACGCTCTGTTGAACCAGTTGCAGTGCCTCCTCGCCTTGGAGAGCCGAGACAAGTTCGAACGGCGGTTGTACCACCTTCGTCGATGGCGTCCCTAGTAACGCAGTTTTTGCGTCCCTGAGCGTTCCCGTCGAACCGACGCTCGGTTCCATAATGCTCCTGAAGTCGTCGTGAATAGACTCCGTGTCGTCTACGATTAGAATTCGACGGCTCATGATAGTTACTCGTTTGCTGCGCATGCCAGGAGCTGCGGTTCAACACTGTGAACTCACGCCTCCAGTGCGCGGATTGTGTCATGTACTGCCTAAAAGACTAGATCAGCGCAACAGTTCGAGACGTGGGGTTACGCAGGAAACTTGTTCGCCTCCGCCGAGATCGGCGGCGACCGTCCATTCAGTCGTTGTGATCGCTACAACTGCGAGCTCAGCTTCGAGGTGATCGAAGGGCGATGTACCAGTCATTCTTCCATTATGTGGACGATGCGATATCGCCGCGCGACTTGCCGATACGCTGAGTTTGCGCCCATGAAGCAGAAAACCCCGCCGATCACGGCCGCCAGTGTGTACTTCTCTACGAACGTAGGTAGATACCGAACCGCGGCGAGCCAACTCTCTCTTGCAGGAATGATACGCCAATGGATCCAGCACACTTCAGCAAACACGAATGCGATAAGGCATGCGAATACCAAGATCGTTCCCGCAATCCGGCTCTTCTCAGAGATCAACTTCCGCCCAACGAATCCAGCTCCTTCGCCAGCCAGCCACAACGACGCAGTTCCAATTGTTCCCAGCTTCGCAATTGCGAGGCCACATAAGTAACCGCCAAGGCACGCTACAGCGATGGCCCAACCTGTCAGCAAGACGAGTTGCAGTGGCGAGGTGGCGCTCGTTGCTCTTTCTGGCGGGATACCCATCGAGTCATCCATAGAGCGGGTCTCCGCAAGTGAAAAAACAACGAGGCGCGAGGCCCAACTGTTGCAGCTTAGCTGACCGAACTGCTCGCGGAAATCAGACACGCCGCTTGCGGTCCTATCCGGACGGAGAAATAATGAAGCCTGTTTCAGCAACCTCATATTGGAATTCACCATGTCCGCAGTTCGATTCGTGATGCTCGGCGGTTTCCTCGGCGCCGGCAAGACCACTACGATTGCGAGGCTCGCCAACGCATATCAAGGCCAAGGGCTTCGCGTCGGAATCGTAACGAACGACCAGGCGACGGATTTGGTGGATACGCACACACTTCGTTCACAGGGATTTGACGTCGGCGAAGTTGCAGGCGCTTGCTTCTGCTGCAACTTTAACGAGTTGACAGACGTCGTGGCTAGATTGACGAGTGAGCAGCACCCTGATGTCGTTTTGGCCGAGCCCGTTGGCAGTTGCACGGACCTCGTTGCAACCGTCGTTCAGCCATTGATGCGACTCCACGCCGATCGGTTCCAAGTCGCCCCGTACGGTGTTCTTTTAAAGCCCAGTCATGGACGCAAGATCTTGAAAGGCGAGCCGAACGCGGGTTTCTCGCCAAAGGCTGCTTACATCTTCCGAAAACAGTTGGAAGAAGCAGACTTCATTGTACTCAATCGTATCGATCAGCTTTCGTCCACCGAAGTTGACGAACTCCAACAACTGATCGAAGAGCATTATCCCAGTGTACCCACACTGCGAATGTCAGCCAGGACTGGAGTTGGGATCGCAGGACTCGTGGAACTGCTTGACCAGCAAGGCGAATTTGGTCGCCGAATCTTAGACATCGACTATGATATCTACGCGGAAGGCGAGGCGGAGCTCGGTTGGCTTAACAGTAACCTGCACATCGCATCAGATCGTCCGTTCGACCTCGATGATATGCTAGTCCGAATTGTCGACGGACTCCGCAGTCGCTTGCGAAGTCTGGATGCGGAAGCTGCCCATTTAAAGGCAATTGGGTTGGCGGATGCCGCGCACGGCGTCGCGAATCTGATCAGCAATGATCAGCCAGTTGAACTATCGCTGCCGTCCGACTGTAGGACGGAAATCGCCGATTTGGTTGTCAACGCACGTGTCGCCCTCGATCCCGTGGTTCTCGAATCTGAAGTCCATCAAGTGGTCGAAGCCGTTTGCCGCGAGCTGGGAGCGAAACCGGAGTGGCGTCAGACTCAAAGTTTTCGTCCTGGACGCCCTGTTCCGACGCATCGATTTGCCAACGTGGTTCCGGAGTAAGAGTCTACTTGGACGCCGATTCTTTCGAGGTCTCGGCGTCGCCGGGTTTCGGAAAACGGTCTCGATAGATCAGCCTTTCCCACCAACGAGCGTGCCGTAGATTGGGGTCGGAGCACTGGACAACGTGTTCTTTACCTCGTCGCGTCGCTAAGCGAACCGTATCGTCCGGCAGTAGGCCAACGACGACCCAAAACTTGTCAACCGTGTAGGTATATTCTTCACCTCGCGGTGCCGGATCAACGCTCTTGGCACGTGGGCCAGGAGTCGAGCTGTGTTTACATTTTCGATAGACGACCGCATCGCCTGGCGAAAAAAGACCTTTTTGCATTCGACTCGGCTCCCAAAGTATCGTACGCGCGTGTTTGAGACAGCATTCCAGCTTTTTAATTTTAATACGAAGTGTGCATCGACGTGAAGGCGAAACCTTTCGACTGTCATCTCGCCACATCTTGTCGGAGCATCCAGGATACCTATACCCATTTGCAGCGATCTCGTTAGACTAGAACACGAGGACGCAGTCCGCGAGATTTGTCCCCGTGGCACAATTGGATAGCGCGTCGGCCTCCGAAGCCGAAGGTTACAGGTTCGAACCCTGTCGGGGATACTTGGAAAAAAATGCTATTCCGAAGGGTTGGTGCTATTCCCAACCGCCGAGTCTCAACAGGTTTTGCATCACTTCGAGTCGCCATCGGGTGGCTGACCATTACCGGGAGTCTCTTCGTCCGGCGTTTCTGGCTCGTCCTCGGCGGGTAGTTTAAGGTATCCATTCATCCGATCGACTATCCACCTCTCTTCGTCGCGACGAGTGTGGTACGCATCGTTGCCCGCAGGTCAGAGTTCGGGGCGGCTCCGGCTTGTCGGGCGCGCGTGACGAAGGGCATGGAGATCCGGGTATTTGCCCGCTTCCGACTGGTAAGAGATACTCGCCGCCTCCAAATCCAGACGCAGCATTTTGTAGGTCTTTCGTTGTGCCAGACGCGGGAAGTTCGGTTGTGCGATCGAAGTCCAAGCGATGCCCGAGAATGAGGACCGCCGCTCAATTGGCACTAGTCGCGCTGTGTGGTGGGCATCTCTGCTCGCTGGATTGGTTGGCGGCTTCGCCTGTTTTTTCGTCGTCTATCCGGTTTCGCACGGCGCGCGGATTGGTGTGTTCCCTTTGCCAGCGTATGCTTGGGAACGCCTTGAGTTAGGGGCGTGGGCGGTTTTTGCAGGCCCCTTATCGCTTCCATTTCTTGTTGTTGACTTTGCACTCGGGTTCTGGTTTTTTCAAAAAACGGCGTGTTGGCTGGGAACTCGATCTGCCCGATCAGCGGGTCAGTCGGCTATTGAAAGACGACGATTCGGCGCGGACGCCTTCGGATTCACTTTGAGCCATCGACGTGGCGCAATGGTCTTTGGCTGCTCGACGTTTGGCATCCGGAGGCACCTTTTGATGTTACTGCGGCGTCGTAGTACTTGAGTTTGGACGAGGGCTTGTGAGCCTGCGTACACGGATGTTGGAGAAACGAATGGAAACAGATTGAAATGGATTCGTTGTAAGATGCAATCCAAATGTCAATTGCCCATTTGGAACCAAGTCTTTCACATATTCGCAGTCTGCCAAAGTCCCGTTTATGAATCTTTGGTAGTCGTCCTTCCAAACGTGAACTAATATATGTGTTGTCTTGTGTAGCTCATATTCTTCGCCATCATCTCGTGTTACAACCCTCTCGCGGCCAAAGCGCTGTCGACTTGGGTCGATCCAGAGGTATTTACCCTGCCAGTTTGCAGGCGCAGGGTCACCGAAAAGAATTCCTACTTCCGGACACAGACGATCCGGATCAGCGTCTTCGACTTTCAGTTCCACGGTGAACGGAGGATCGATCGCAAAACCACAGCCTAGTTGCAATGGACCTGAATCTGGAATCGAGGTAATCACCACGCTGTCGGGACTTTCGATCTTGTATTCTGCTCCTCGTAACTGCCAACCCGGCATGCCCTCAGTAAAGGTCAAGTTAACCCAATCACCAGTTAAGAATTTCTTTCGCCAAGCTATAGGTTGCTCTAGAGAGTCCCAATAGCGCTGCGAAGCCTTGGCCGGATCAAGTTGACGTAAGGCATCCAGTTCGGTGGCGTACACATTGAGTTCATCGACCGAGAGGTAATCCGATTTCAAACGCGACCAATCCAGCTTCGATAGCCGTTCAGCGGCTGGCCCTGCCAACACCGACGCGAGCCTTTTCGCTTCAAATGGGTTCAGCTTAAGCTTTCCAAAGACGACCTGGTAAATCTCGTCATCAGCTAGACCTTGAAAGGCCTCGTTCGCAGTTACATAGTCTTTGGTATACGAAGCGGCTGCAGCGAGTTGGGAACGCAAGACGGCGGTTGATATCGCAGAATCTTCATACGCGAGATAGCCTTGAATCATCTTTCGTACCGCCTCGTAGTTTCCCGCTTCCCGCCAAATTGCAGATCCCCGACCGCGGAAGTCGTCGACATCGCGCTCGAGCAGATATAAGCCCCAATAAGGCACTTGACTGTTGTAGTGTGTCGATCCCAATACCTCGCGGATAAATTTCGGTGATGCCGTTGGGTCTCCGCTCCACCTCGGTTGCAGGGCACCATGCAATGTCCAGTAGGCATCTTGATGGTCAAACTGAGCGCGAATGGCACAGTCGAACCAACCTCGGGGTGAGTATCGCTGGTCGCCACCAGCCATCGATACATTGATCATACTCGTGGCTGCTTCCGGGAAATCCGGCCTAAGTTGCCATGCACGCGTAAAACACTTTCCTGCTTCGGCCAGGTACTTCCTGAATTGTTCCCCTCCGTCCTCTGTGACTTCGCTAGCCACGCCCATGCCGCGGTACTCCCAAGCCAACGCTACGTAATACTTTCCCACCAGCAGATGCTTGAGCCACGGATCGAGACCTTCGATCGCGAGACAAGCATCTACCAAACGTTTAGTTTCCTCCATGCCGGCAAATTGTGCGATCTGCATGGCAATACTGAGAAGTCCCGCAGCAACTCGCAAATACTCTTTATCTGGCGGGTCTGATCGAAACATCGCAACCACATAGCTTCTTAACGCCTCACTATGCTCCAGTGTTAGTGTTCTCTCCTCGACGTTGAACCAAAAAACCGTGTGGTAATAGCGAAACTGAGCAGCCGGACGATATCCGGCGTCTTTCATTTCTTCGATTGCAATAGTCATTGTGGCAATGTTGTCGAACGTAGATGTACGACCGTTGATGGCTTCCAACTCTGCCCGAATCAGCGGATCGGTGCTTCCCAACGCGATCGCACGATTGCCTATTTCCCGCGCCTGTTCGATTTCGCTGGCAGGACCTCTCTGCCTCGCAGTGATAGATTTTCTCAAAAACTCTGCTCCGACACGTCGTGCTTCTTCGTTGTCTTTTGTCAAACGTTCGTAGTCTTCGACGTCGATTAATTTGAATTCCAAGATGCGGTTTTGTAATTCGTCCGCAAGAAGGATCGGTTCTGTTGGAAACGGATTTCTGTCATGCCGCAGATGCATATCGAAATCCTCGTCCCCGGCGAACTCCAATTCGATGATTTCATTGACGTCCACCGCTGATGTGGATTGGGCCGCATCCTCTGCTTTATTGCCTAGTTCAGATTTCGAGGCCGTTTGCAGGTTCGCTTCTCGAGCCCCCGTATCCAACTCGCTGTGCGACTCCGCTCCGTTGCTGCTTGACTCATGCGTGGCCGCCGGGCCGTGACGATTGGGCTGACACCCCAGGAGAAGACTGATTCCGCAAGCCAATATACAAAGCGATGGTTTGGACATGTGTGCTTCTTCCTTTCTGACACGTGTGAATACTTGACACGTTCAAGATTGATGTGATGCCGCTCGTCGCCGACGTTGTTCACAAGTTACTCCTTGGAAAACACAATATCAACTCGATCCGAGAGGGAGGAGATTAGACAAGTCACTATGTGTGTGGCTCGATCCGCTCTGACTTAGAACGCGACTTCGGTACAACGGCAAGTGCGAACTCGATGCATCGACCGTTCTACAAATGCAAATCAGGCTAGCCCGTCAGGCGTGCCCAGGACACGTTGTGATGAACGACACAAGACATCACCAAAGTGCCAGCTTGCAACTCGCGTGAGGTTACGCAATTCGCGAGTAGATTCACGTTCGTACGGTTATTTGTTGCTGCGCGTGCTGGCATCCAGCAAGGCGTAAAGCTTAAGTCGATTAACAACGTGGACCGCACGCCGATAATCGCCCACTTGCTTAGTATCGAGATAGGCAGCGATGGACGGGTTCTAGTCGAAGTGTTAATCGACGATTGAGCAATCAGCGATCTCAAGTCAACTGGGTTCATCTCAGGTGGAATTGAAAGAACTTCAGCGCTGGCTTGAACGAAAACGCATGCCCGCCAGGCGAGATCGTGAATTGCGGAGCTTGCCCACCCGCCTGTTGATAAATTGGTTCGATTTGCCTTAAGCAGCGTTCGGCTTCTTGCGGCGCAAAGCCATCGGCAGTTCCGTTCGAGACGTGCAACGGTCGCGGCGCTACGAGCAACGCCAATTCGGGTAGGTCAAATTCGGGCAGTAGCCCTGGGATTGCACCGCATGAACAATGTTGGTTTCGATCGCGAATGAAGCTGACTCGCATGCTGCCGAAGATGCCTTGGACGCTCGCCGCTGCTACTCTTGTGTCCATTGCCGCAGCGCTCAACGCCAGCAGGCCACCCGTCGAGACACCGGTCACACCTACACGCTGCGAATCGACATTCGGATCGGAGAACACACGATCGAGTAGCATTCGTTGATGAGCGAACAACAGACTGTACCAACCGTAGCCTTCGAGCCGATGCAGGCGATCGAGATCAAGGTGTGTGTCAGTGCCAGACTCCATACCGATGTTTTCCATCACGAATACCAAATATCCGGCCTTGGCGAATTCCGCGGCACAAGCGTGTTGGTAGCTGTCTTGTTCTTGCAGGACCTGTTGCACCTTGCCATGCCCCATGAAGCAAATTACAGCTGGGTACTTGTTGGACAGTGGGATGTTCTTTGGCTGAAGTCGAAAGTAGCGAAACAGCCGTTCTCCCTCGATGGTGACGTGGAATTCCTGTTGGCTGTACAAAGTGCTTTCCGATACCAGCCCAGGGTCCGCACTTATCGTGCCTTCGTACGGAAAGACCATGCGTTTGATAAAGAGCTTTCGTTGCTGCGTCTGCCATTCGCGAATGGAATCTGCCGTTTCAAACAATGGAACTTTCAAGGGCCGAATGCGGGCGGCCAAATCTGCGTGCGAAAAGTGCGGTGTTGGCGTTGCCGTCGACACGAGGCCAGCTGTAAATCCTTTGATGTTTCGTGCTGTCTCAAGGTCGACGATACCCAGGCACAGCCACCACGATGGTAGTCCGTACAAAGTCTGCCCGGCTTTGAATTCGCGAAACCAGATCGACGCCCGATTGGGCTGCCCGTCCACGTCCGGATTGCTGGAGCCACGATAGGCGTGCGATCGCCAAACGTGCCAGCCATGTTCATGTGGCGAGCGTCCGTCTCCGAATGACCAAGCTCCGCTGGCGTTGTATTCGAAAGCAGCAAAGACGACCGCAGGTTGTCGAAACCGCAGGGAGACTTGGGCACCACTGCCGCCGTCAAATACGTAACGCGGTAATCCGTCCAACTCGTCAGGCAACTCGATCATCCGGTAATCGCGGTTCAGAAAGGTCAGGGTTCTCGCACCGGACGCTCGTGACTCTAGGCGAGTCCCTTTCGCCACATCGATCAGTCCCTGGAGTTGCTGCTGAGGGAGATCGCCGGCGGCAATTCTAAGCAGCGAATCCTTCTGTCTTCGAGGGTCATCTGACGACAGTGAATCGGGTGCGTGTGTCAGTAACGACAGCGTTTCAACAAGGCTTCCCGTCGTGCCGTTGAGATGAAGCCGCTTGCCGGTCGCGCGAACTCGCTTCACGGGCTCGTCGTTGTTGTCCAGCCATTGCGGCCAAATCCGAATGCAATCGACGCCAGCCTCGGAAAATGCTTCGATGTCATCGACCGCCGGAACTAGAGCCAATTGCTTTGCCTGCGGCAATAGCTCTCGAAAGCGTTTCGCTTGAGCGACACTTCTTGCTCCGACGATTGTCTGCGCGGGATCGAAATGCTCGCGGATAACCTGTGCGACTTTCGTGTCATACTCATCGCCCTGCTCTTTCAAGTCCAACAGAATGTCGATCTTCCCGAGGCATAACTCAGCCACCTCGATCAGCGACGGGATTCGTGCTCCCTGATAAGCGGGGTCGAAGGAGGAGCCAGCGTCGAGTTGTTGGAGTTGTGCGAGAGTTAGTTCGTTGGCGAGCCCCTTGCCGTTGGTGGTGCGATCGAGAGTCGCGTCGTGCAGGATGAAGAGTTCTCCGTCCTTGCTCGTTCTAACATCGACCTCAACGGCCGTTGCTCCAACTTCGATTGCGCGACGAACCGCAGCGAGCGTACACTCCGGTCGTTCCGCACTCGCCCCTCGATGCGCGACGAGTTGCGTGACGTTGCTGGCGCGTGCTCTGTCTTGATCCAGTGTCGTTGCGACCTGACGCGCGCTGGTCGCCTGCACTTGAGTAAGGATTTGGCTCAACTGCATAACGATTGCGGGTTGCTTCAAGTACTGATTGCTTGTCTCTTGTATGTCGGATTGCAAATTGTAAAGCTGTCCCGCCGGTTCACTCTCGGGAAGCGTGCGTGGTTTCGTAAAGCCGCCCGATCCGCGTCCGGCGACCAGCTTCCAATCGCCATGTCGGACGGCAAAGGTGCCAGCGAGCGAATGATGAATGGCGAAAGGGCGGACGAAGGTTGTGGCTCTGCTATCGATGATGGGAAGCATTGAAAAGCTGTCCATTCCCGATGTCGCGGTTCCAGAAGTCCCGACAATGTCCGCGATGGTCGCAAACACGTCCGTGAGTTCGACCGTTGTATCTACCGTTCGCCCTGCTTCCGTACGATTCGGCCAGCGGAGTAGGAATGGCACACGATGCCCGCCCTCATAAATATCGGCTTTGGTACCTCGCCAATCGGCGTTGCTTTGATGACTGAACTGGCGTAGGTGCTCGCCCCGCGGAGTCTTGGGTGCGGTGCCACCATCATCATCCGCGCGGAAGTCCCACCAATGAAACAGCCCGCCATTGTCACTCGTGAACAGCACGAGCGTGTTGTCGGCCTGTCCGGTATCATCAAGGGCCGAAAGAATGTCGCCTAGTACACTGTCGGTTGCCACGACGAAATCGCCATAACTTCCCGCTCGGCTCTTGCCTCGCGAATCAGGTGTCGGAACCACTGGCAAGTGCGGCGATGTCAGCGGTACATAGCAGAAGAATGGAATTGCATCGTCTTTCGAGTCGCGAATGATCTTAACCGCCTCGACACCAATCCGTGGCAGCACGTTAACCAGCTGGAAATCCTTAGTAGTGACGCCCGCAACTTGATTCAAGAACATGCCGTCTCGATTCTCTTCCGTCAGCAAGGTCGGAACTGTCTCGACTCGATCTCTCCGCAAAAAGCAGTACGGGCTCATGTCGAGCGAGGCGGAAATCCCAAAGTAGGTGTCAAATCCTACATCCGTGGGACCTCCGCGAAATGCCGTTTCGTAATCGATATCCGCGCCGTGGCGAAAGCCTTTCGAGACGTCTCGATCTTCGACCGGCGACCCATCTTTCCGCGTCCACTGCAACCCGAGATGCCACTTGCCGACGCAATGCGTACGATAGCCAACGCGTTTAAGCAGGCTGGCAAGGGTGTCTTCGTCCTGACCAATTAACGGCGGATCGAACCCATCGAGCACGCCTGATTTCAACCGCGTCCGCCATGCGTATCGCCCGGTCAAAAGCGTATAGCGAGTCGGCGTGCAAACGGACGAGGGCGTGTGAGCATCTGTGAACCGAATTCCTTCAGTTGCCAGGCGATCCATTGCGGGCGTTGGGATCTTTGAATCGGCCTGATAGCAACGTGGATCGCCCCAACCAAGATCGTCTGCCAACACAATGACAATGTTGGGCGTGTCGTCCTGAGCGTCTGCGATCGGTATTCCCTCTACAATCGCGATGGCAACCGTCAAAAGCATCAGTGGTTTCATAGCATCAACCGAGAATAGAGAATTCTGTCGGAAGTATCAGGCACAGGGACTGCTCCATTGTACGCGAAATCGCGCGCTCTCCGTCCATGTGGTCCGACCACCGCAGGTATTTTCAGTTTGTCAATATCGAGCGGACCCGCGAAGATAGAGTGGCTCATGCCGTCTATCAGTGTAAACTGGCTGACGATATGAAGACGTCCGGTAAGAGTTAAGGCGCTCTCGAACAATCACCTAGCTGAGGACACCTGTCAGTGATGAAAGTTTTATTCTTCAAAGTCGTGCCTGTCTTGGCACTGTTCCTTCTGGCACCGGTTTGCGTGTTTTCCGATCAGCCACTCGAGGGCTCGATGTCACACTTTCTCGGTACACCAAGAATGGAGATGCAGCAAGTCTTCACGGATGAGCGATTCCCAAACATCGTGGTGACGTTGAAAGGCACGGTACTCGCCACGTGGGGCAGCAAGACGATCCGTTCGCGCCGCAGTGAAGATGGGGGCAAGACGTGGGGCGAGGAAATCACAATCGCAACGCCCGGCATCCAAGGAGGAGGCACGACTGTGGACGAGACCACGGGCGATATTCTCGTGTTCGTCGAGGATCAACACCCGCCGGCACCGCTAACGATTTATCGTAGCCAGGATGACGGTAGAACCTGGCAGCCGGAGAAGCCAACGATTCATCTCGATAGTAACGGGAATTTGCCTTCAATGCACATGAATGAACACGGCATCACGCTGCGGCACGGCGAGCACAAGGGTCGATTGCTACGCCCGGCGCGTTACTATGGCAAGAAGAACGATCGTTCGGAATGGCCCAATCACTATACGAACGCGATCTATAGTGACGACGGAGGGAGGACTTGGAACACTAGCGATCCATTTCCCGAGAATGGAACCGGCGAAGCGACCGTTGCGGAGTTGTCGGACGGGCGCATCTATTACAACTCTCGCGTCCACTGGCAGGAGAGGCCCCAGAACACGCGTCGTCGTAGTGCAGTCAGCGATGACGGTGGGCAGAGTTGGAAAGATTGGCAAGTCGTAGAAATCCTACCCGACGGCCATCAGCATCGATCTTATGGTTGCATGGGAGGACTCGCGCGTTTGCCAATCGAAGGGCGGGATATCCTCATCTTTAGCAACATCGATACGCCGAATCCTACGCGTGAGCGGGCCACCGTTTGGGCCAGCTTCGATGGCGGAAAGACATGGCCCGTCAAACGCCTAGTCTTCGAAGGTGCCAGCGCCTATTCGTCACTAACGGCTGGTCGTCCGAAAACTGCAAGTGAAGGCTGGGTCTATTTGCATTTCGAGGGCGGACTCAACGGCGGTTCGCAAGTCGCGAGATTCAACCTCTCGTGGTTGCGAGAGGGAGTACTCACCGGCGACGGTGAATTGCCTCGCAATCTTTGAGGTCGATTGCAGCATCGGATACCAGTGATGAATCGTGTTGGCTCGGCGACGATGTTGTGCTCAATCACCAAAACGTCGCGTGTCTTGGCCGGTCGCGACTTGTCGTAGGATGCCGCCGTGTGGAGCCGATAGAAACGATTGACCGTCGGGCGAGAAGACGAAACGCTCGGGATCTCGTTCGGGAGCGACGCGTTCTTCCGGCTTACGCAGGCGGTAGGTGTGAAATGATCCCTTCTCGAACGTGTAGCGAGCGACTTCCTCGCCGTTGATCAAATCCCAAAAGACGACGTCCCCGTTTACTTGATCGCCCGCCCCGAGTATCGCCCCATCGGGAGAAAAGAATGGGTGTTGAAGGCCTCGACCGCCGGACTGCAGGCGGCGGATCGGAGTCAGCGAGTTCGTGTCCCACAACAATACATTGCCTCCTGTGTGGCCCGATGCGACCGTCTCGCCCGTCGGCGAAAACTTCGCCGAGTAGAACGGCTCGTCGAGTGGCGAAGACGAGGTTTGAATCGTGGGGTCAGCAACATCACATAGGCGCAACTCAAAGCCGTAGTCCGTTTCCACGACACCTAGCAGCCGTTCACCACTCGGTGAGTATCGCAAGGAGATCGCGCCGGCGACTCCCGGAAACTGCTTTAATTTGGCGCCGGACGTCAGGTCATAGACGACACAACGAAGTTGACTCGCAATGGCGATCGCATTGCCATGCGGCGAGAAGCTGAACGCGTGGCAGCGGTCGAACGTATAGGCAGGCTTGCCGGTTTCGATATTCCACACACGCACCTCGTTCAATTGCAGTTTATCCGCAGTAACGAACAGTCGAGATGCGGCTACGAACTGGTTGTCTGCCGAGAACGCAACTTGCGTTAAGTCACCAAACGTTTCCACGCGACGGAGGCGTTCGCCCGATTGTGTGGACCAGACTTGAACGACACCGCATTTGCGAGGGTTCGGATGTGGTCGGGGAGGAAACTCCTCGTTCGACAATCCGGAGATCCCTGTTGCCACAAGGCTGCCGTCGGTCGAGAAGGCGACGCAGTGTGCGTCTCGAGCCGGAACAAACGGTGCCGCAACGGAAGTCGTCGCACACGACAGCACCGCGAACATCGCCGAAAAACGCGTGAAGGCGACCAATACCGCTTCGCAGCGACAAGCGAATCGAAACATCCTGCTACTCACCTTGAACTGGTTGCATCCACTGCTCGGTCAACCACAATATTGCCGTACCGTCGCGGCTGCCAGTCAATGCAAATCGACCATCATCCGAGAATGTCGCCGATGTTACCTCTTGCGAATGTCCTCGCAAGTTAAGAATCTCTTTTGCGGTTTCGGCATCCCATAGTTTAGCAGTAAAGTCTTCCGACGCGGTCAGAGCACGCTTGCCATCCGGCGAGAAAGCAACGGATGTCACGGGAGCCGTATGCCCAGCCAGGATTCGTAACAATTCACCGGTTTCCGCGTTCCAAACACGAGCCGAGTTATCATCGCTCCCTGTGATAATTGATCTGCCGTCCGCCGAGAAGGCCGCGCTCAACACAGCCCATTCGTGCCCCACCAATTCACGTAGCAACTCTGCTGTCTCCGTGTTCCACACTCTGGCGGTTTTGTCGTCGGAGGCCGTCAGTACCTTCGATCCATCGGCAGAGAACGTTGCGAATCGAACGCGACCGGTATGACCTTCGTAGCTTCGCACCACGGTTCCCATCTTCGCATCCCAAAGCTTCGCAGTTCGGTCGTCGCTCGAGGTGAGTACATACTCGCCTTTCGGTGAAAAGATCGCACTGTTCACGTATCCCGAGTGACCACCGATGAGTTTCAACTCGGCAGCACCTGTCTCAGCGTTCCAGATTCGCGCCGAGTTGTCCCAACTGGCCGTAACGACTCGTTGACCATCGGGCGAGAAGTTGGCCGAGGCAACTGCGGCATGAGGGCTGAATGTCATGATCTCGCGACCATGCGAACCGGGGATTTCCCGTCGCATGTCCCAAAGTCTTGCTTCGTTGCCGCCGACGGTTAGCAGCGAGTTGCCATCGTTCGAGAATCTGGCCGACCAGACAAGTCCGCCGAGTTTGTTGAAGTCCAGGAACGCATCGGAACCTGCATTGTCGCCACTCGGTAACGCGGTGCCTGTCTCGACGTTCCACACGCGAACGAGACGTTCTTCGGCATGAACACTTACTGCGAGTCGACCGTCACGCGAAAGCGCCGCCGTCGAAACTGGGCTGGAAACGGAATTAAAGGTCCGGACCAATGCCGCTGTAGCGACATCCCAAGCTCGCAGGTTTCCGTCGATGCAGGCGGTTAATGCTCTAGTTCCATCCGCAGACAGATCGAGCGAGATTACCGAGTCGGGATGCTTAAAGAGTAGCGGAATGATCGGAGCGACGGTTTCAGGATCAGTCGCAATCTTGCTCACATCCCATTGGCACACATTTTTGTCATCGCTGGCCGTTAACAGTCGAGTGCCATCGGGAGTAAAGCGAGCCGCGGCAACTTTCGAGGTGTGCCAGTCCAATCGACGAAGTTGTTCGCCGGTTTCACGATTCCACAAGACCCCTCGTCCGTTTGAGTCGCCTGTATAGAGGATGCGATCGTCCGGCGAAAAGGCAACAGCGGTGACTTCGACTTTGTGTCCGTCGAGTTCATGGACTAGGTCGCCCGTTTCCGCATTCCAGAGCTTTGCGGTTCGCCTATCGCTGCCCGTTGCGACCCAACGATTATCCTTCGAGACGGCCACGGCCGCAGCACGTCCCGTTTGCTCCAAACGACGAACCTCAACGCCGCTCGCAACGTCCCACACGCGTACTGTGTTGTCGACCGCGCTGGTAACCAGTTGCTTATTGTCGGAAAAGAACGCTGAGTCAGAAGCGAGGAACAGATGGCCTTCACGAAATGACACCAATTCGGCACCTGTCTCGGCGTTCCAGCTCTTGGCGGTTCGATCGCGGCTGGCGGTGGCGATTTGGTGCCCGTCTCGTGAGAACGAAACTGCCATGATGGCGTCCAAGTGCCCTTCGAGAACGCGGCCACGCAGCACACGAACTTCTTCGTAGCCTTCGACGTTCCACATGCGGGCGTGATTGTCGTAGCCAGCCGATAGCACCCATTGGCCATCTGGCGAGAAGGCACAAGCTCGCACCCAACTGTCGTGGCCACGCAATGTCTTCAGCGGCGAGGCGCTCTCGACGCTCCACACCTTTACCGTGTTGTCGTGGCCAGCGCTGAGGACAAGCTTTCCGTCGGACGAGAACTGCACGCTACGCACTGCAGCGGTATGATCGTCGAGCGCAAGGAACTTTGGGGGAGGGACCTCTTGATCGGATAGAAGACCGCTGAAATCAAAGGGCACTAGATCGGCGGCCTTCCAAAGCAAGACGCGTTTGTCATAGCCACCGCTGACGATGTGTTCGCCATCGGGCGAAAAGGCGACGGAATAGACTGGGCCTTGATGTCCGGCAAATGCTGGACTCTTCGTCCCATCCGCTAACGTCCAAACGATTGCAGTGCCGTCTTGGCTGGCGGTGACGACTTTCGATTCGTCTGCCGAGAATGCTGCATCCCACACCCACCAGCTGTGCCCTGCGAGAACTTGCAGTTGTTTGCCCGTCTCGACGTCCCAAATGCGTGCCGTGTTGTCGAACGACGTTGTCAGCAATCGCTTTCCGTCTCGCGAATAGGAAATACTCGTCACCGCATCTTCGTGGCCCTGTAGGGTCCGCACTGGTCTTTGTGTTTCGAGATCCCAGATCCGCAAGAATGCCGATTTGTCATCACAGCCCGTCGCGACTTGGTTTGCGATCGGCGAGAAGGCGACCGATTGGACGTACAGTCCTTCGAGCGGTAAATCGATCGAACTGCCGTCATCCGAATTCCAGACTCGTGCGGACCCGTTCCAGCCGCCAGTTATAAATCGCTTTCCATCGGGAGCGAAGGCGACTGCATCGACCGGCGCTCCGACATCGTAATCATGCACGCTTTGACTGCAGATGTGCATCAGGCGTCCCCACTCCCAGTTACGCAGTTCCGGCTTGCAACTGGTCAGCAATTCGCGAGCACGACCGAATGCATTCTCGTCGATCTTGGCCGCAGCCAGCCCGATCAAGGCGACATAGGCTTCGTACTCGGCTTTGTTCTTTTCGTCGCGGGCAATGCCTTCCTGTTTCACGGCTTCGGCTTGAGCGATTTGTGCCTTATCCCGCTCGGTCTTGGCAATGGCCTCTTGCTTCTCCGCTTCTTCCCGCTGCATATTTGCAATCATTTCTTGCCGCTCGGCTTCCGCCCGTTCCGCCTTGGCGATCTCTTCTTGCCGCAGCGCTTCCGCCCTCTCCTTCTTGGCGATTTCTTCCTGACGCAACGCCTCGGCTTTCTCTTCGATTGCAATGCCTTCTTGCCGCTTGGCTTCGACAGCCGCGGCTTGCGCGATCACTCGTTGATTGTCGGCTTCTGTCTTCAGCGAGTACATGATGGCCGAGACCACAATCGCCGAGATAAAGCCGACAGCGGCCATACCGACGACGACACGCTTCAATTGTTGAGCGCGTTGATGCCTGGCTTCTCGCTCTTGCTTCGCTTCATCGATCTCGGTGGCAAGCGCGGCGTGTTCGGGGATGTCACGATCGAGGAGCGAGATGCCGAGGTCGAAGTCGCCCTTCTTCAACGCGCTGGTTGCGTAAGCCAGCTTGGCGAGCATGACGCCCTCCAACGCACGTTTATTCCCATCCCATAATTCGTAGGCTTCTTCAAAGCCGAATACGGCGCGGGAGTAGTCCTCGTAGCGGTCCGTGTTCTGTGCCGCTTCTAAATCATCCGTGGCCCGCGTGGACATCGAGATACTCTCGGAGTGATCGATGTAGCCGCGAATGGCCGCCTGGAAATCCTGCACCGTTTCGTAGCGATCTTCGACTTTCGTCGCCATCGCTTTGAGTGCAATATCGACCAACTCGCCCTTCTTCTCGGTCGGCACGATCTCGTTCTTGGCCGCCGCGAATAGACACTTCATCACGTCCTTGCCGCGATGCGGCGGCGCGCCCGTGACGATTTCGTAGAGAATTGCACCCAGCAGGTAGATGTCGCTCGCTGGTCCCATTTTGTCGAATGGGCCCGTCGCCATTTCGGGTGCCATATAAGCGGGCGTGCCACCCATGCTCGCCGACGGCGTGATGCTTCGAGACTTCTCGAATTGTTTTCCGAAGGGGAGGGCTAGTCCCCAGTCCATCACCAGAACTTCACCGAAGCCGCCGAGCATTGTGTTTTCCGGCTTCAGGTCGCGATGGATGATGCCACGCGAATGACCGAACGCGACGGCGTCACAGGCCTTCAGCAGAATCTCAATGTTTTCGTTAAGGCTTTTCTTGCTGATGCAATCATCCCACGGTGTGCCTTTGACGCACTTCATCGCATAGAACAAAGCACCCTCGTCGTTCGCACCGAGATCGTAAATCGGCACGATGTTCGGATGGTCCAGGTCGCCCGTGATGACGGCTTCGGCGAGAAACTTGTTCCGCTGACCCTGATCTGCCGACATATGCGGCTTCAGCATCTTGATCGCGACCGTTCGATCGATCGACGCTTGACGACCTGCATAGACGACACCCATGCCGCCTTCGCCCAATTTCTTGACGAGGTCGTAATCCGCATCACCACCGAACGTGTGCTCCTCCGTGACTTCGCGGAAGGCACGACGTTGCACGACGAGTGACTGGCTGGATGATTTGGGCGGTTCCTCGCGGCCCTTGATTGTCATGCGAGGCGTAGCACCGGCGTTCTGATCACCCGCCCACATATCGTTCAACGCCTTGGGGTCGTCACCGACAACGCTTGAATCATACGTAGCAGCGTACTGACGTTCCGCCATCGTGCCCGAATCGCCACCGGTGATGTCGGCCGAATCAACGGTCGCCATGTACTTTCGTTCGTTGACCGTCCCGTCTTTGTTCGGTAGGTCAACCGAACCCGCATCCGAATCGATCGTCTGTGCGCCGCGCACGTCTGAGACCGTTCCTGGTTTCACGCCACCGGTGGGAAGCGATGTTGAGTCGATCGTCGCGTCCGTGCTGCCCTCTCCGCTCTTTACACCATCGATCGAGTCTGTGTCTTGATCGAACTTGATGAAACTGGAGTCGACCGTTCGTCCAATACCGACGTCCTTTGGCGCGGACGTTCCTTCCACGAAGTTGATGGAATCCGACTCATCACCTAGTGGTAACTGGGACGCGTCGATTGTTTGGTTGTACGCCGGTCGGGCGGGCGGATCCGATTTCTCAAATGAGTTGGCGTCTACCGAATCAGTATCCTGTTCGATTGGGAGATTCGACGAATCGATTGTCTGCGTGTAGGCCCTCTCCGTCGGCGGAGATCCGGAGTCCATATCGATGGAGTCGGTGTCGACGGACTCTGGGAGATCGACGGCCTCGACAGTCTGCGTATATGCTCGCGCGACGGGCGGATTAGGCGCGACGGTCGGGATGTCGGCATCGATCGAGTCGGAATCTAGCGTTGCAGATACGTCGCCAGCAGAGATTGTCGGGTTGCTTCGCTTGTTGTCGTCCGATGCAGGTAACGAATCGAAGTCGAGTGAATCCGAATCGAGATCAATTGGTAACGCCGACGTATCGACGGTCTGCATGTAATGTTTTCCACCGGTCGGCGGTTCATCGGTCGGTGCCGAAGCGTCGATCGTCAGAGCGGAGTTTTTGCCTTTAGATCCCTCTTCGGGGGGCGAGTCGAAGTCGATCGCGTCGGAGTCGAGATCAATCGGCAGCGCCGATGCGTCGACCGTTTGCATGTAGTTCTGGGCCCCGGTCGGTTTTCGTTCGGCGGGCGAAGAGGAGTCGAGCGTGCGAGCCGATTCGTTGTCTGGAGCCACGTCGGGCAGCGAGTCGAGATCGAGCGAATCGGAATCAAGGTCGATGGGCAGCGCCGATGCGTCGACGGTTTGCATGTAGTTCTGAGTACTTGCCGGCGGATCTGCGGATGGTGCAACGGACCGCGGTTCAAAGTCCGATCCACAGACCTCGCAGTGTCCGGCTTGGAGTTCTTCGTCCGTAAGTTTTGCGTTGCAGCTGGGGCAAGTCTTCATAGCGTTTGGACTGCGAATGGAGTTGGGCGATTTTGAAGTAATCCAAGCACGGCGCGGAACTCGGCGGCCCCGGGCAATCGGACGACTTCTTATCCAGAAGCCGCATCAACGGCAGAGGCGGCAACGATCACCGCGATAAAAATGGCTTGTGGTGGCTGCCTTCATGCAGCTTTGATTATCATCGCAAACCAAAGGGAGGTCAAACTTTCGAGCGATCAATTCGCCCTTAGAGTCCAACACGATCCATTGCAGCCGATGGGTTCTCCTCGACGCCAGGATTGAACTTAAGTCCTTTACCTGTAGATGAGAAAGACTTGTTCAGTGGCGGATCGACGACGGGAAGGACGACTGCAGGAAAGGACAGTGCACGAACTGACGGATTCGATATATTCGTTGCAACCAGTACCGGCATTCTACGAACATCGTAAGTACATCTTTCCAATATGCTGGCTGATAGCGATCAAAACGCGGGAGTAGGGACTCATTCATGGAAACTCTGGCGGTGATTTTCGATTGCGATGGGACCCTGGTCGATAGTGAAGTGCTGGGCCATGAGGTGTTGTGTCGATGTATTGGGGAGTTTGGATTGGAGCTGTCAATCGAAGAGTCGATGCGGCGATTCAAGGGCGGCAAGATGGCCGACTGTGTCGTCGAGCTAGAGACACAGATTGGTAGGAAGCTTCCCGATACCTTCGTGCCAAAGTTTCGGCGACTTTGCGAAGAGGTATTTGAAGAACGGTTGTTGCCGATTGATGGAGCCCATGAGCTTTTGACACAGCTGCAGTTGCCCTACTGCATTGCATCAAGCGGTCCGCGTGAGAAGATTGCATTGAATCTGCGTGTCACGGGACTGACATCTTTCTTTGGAGATCGTATCTTTAGCGCCTATGATGTTGGCGTGTGGAAGCCCGATCCGGGGCTGTTTCTCCATGCCGCCGAAGCAATGAAAGTGTCGCCCGCTCGATGCGCAGTCATCGAAGACAGCGTACCGGGGTACGAAGCGGGCGTGGCGGCCGGAATGCGAGTGTTTGCATTAGAGGGAGACCGGGTTCCTGCCGCGCTCGCAGAATCCGTTCAAGTAATCGAGTGCCTTCTCGATCTCCTGCCGTTGCTCAATCCTGCGTCCTGCGTGTGACGCGTTCTAGGCGGTGATCCCCTTGGCGGTTGCGATTTGACCTTCGATCTGATTAACCGCCGCTTGCGCTTCTTCAACCGGCTTGGCTGCAGCTGCTGCGGCAGCGGTGGCAGCGACTGCGGTCTCTTCAAGTGGCTTGGCGGCGGCGATGCGATCGGCTGCGACCTTTTGAGCAGCCGCATATGCCGCATCGCTATCCGCTACTTTCTTTTCGGATGCGACGACTTGTTGCTTGGCAGCTTCGACCGCAACCGCTTTGGCTTCGACGTCTTTACGAGCGGCATCGAGATTGGCTTGCTTCGCGGCGCCTAAGGTTGCCAGGGTGGCAGCAGCATCAACCAGCGCCTTTTCGTCGCCCGCTTTTGCGGCGGCGTCTTTCGCTTTGACGATTGCTTCGTTAAGCGGAGCGAGTACAGCTTCGTATGTTGCCACTGTCTTCGTCGCTTCGGCATAGGCCGCTTCGGTCGCGGTTACCGCTGACTTTGCTTGAGTGAGTTCCACCTTCGATGTCTCGGCAAGTTTTTGCGATGCCGCCACCGCAGCGTTGGCTGCAGCGATGTCGGCTTTCGCCTTGTCGGACGCAGCTACTGCAACTTGAGCGGCTTCGGCCAACTCTGCGTGAGCGATTTCGCGTTCTTCTAGCACGCGATTCGCTTCGGCAAGCTGTTGTCGGAGTTGTGTCATTTGAGACGTGAATGCAATCTCGCCGTTCCAGCGATTTACTTCGTTCTGTGCCGCGGCCAAAGCGCCAGCAGCTGCATCCGCTGCTTGCTTTGCAGCGGTCGCTGCATCCTCGGCGGGTTTCACGGTCGGAGTGAGATCATCGACCACTTTTTGGGCTGCTTTATAAGCCGCGTCAGCATCCTTGGCAGCCTTGTCGGCGGTTGCCAACGTTTGCTTTGCAGTTTCGAGAGCCGCCGCCGCTGCGACCATGGCCTTCTTGTTGGCTTCGAGCTGTTCCGCCTTCTTGGCCGCAGCTGCCTTCAAAGTCTCCGCCATCTTGGCAAGTTCCGCATCGTCCTTCAGCATGTTCGCCGCTGTCTCGGCCATCGTTGAAGCTTCGTTCAACTTTGGCACACCGTCTGCCAACGCAGCAACTGCCTGCGTTGCGGCCTCGTAGGTTTTGGTTGCCTGGTCTGCGGCTTGCGTTGCAGTTGCTAACTGTGCCGTGGCTGTGTCAAGCAGTGCCTTTGTTTCAGTGGCCTTCTGTTGTGCTGCCGCAAGATCCGCCTTAATCTTGTCAGACGTTGATTGTGCGACCGCATAGGCGTCGGCGAGTGGTTTATGTTCCGCTTGTCTTGCGGTTAGCACTTGCGTGGCGGCAGCCAAGCGGCTGGCGAGTGTTGGCGGGTTGGGAGTCAGTTCGCCGACGCGAGCGCCGTCCGCCGCATTCCAAACGCGAATCGCCCCCGTCCAGTCGCCGGCAATCGCTCGATTTGTCTCGTCGCAGAACGTGACTTGCAGAGCCAAATCGCCGAATGCCTCAAACGCTTGTTGCTGGGCACCGTTTTGGTCCCAAAGTTTTGTAACACGGTCTCGACCGCAGGACAGAATGCGACCATCTCGAGCAAACTCGATCGATGCGACTCCACCACCGTGTGCTCCCCAGTTCTTAACTTGTCCGCCGTTCTCCATCTCCCACAACCGGATCGTTCCATCTTCGCTTCCAGAAGCGACAAGGTTTGAGTCGGATCTCCAAGAGATTCCCGTCACGCCAGCCGTGTGTCCGTTCAATGTCAGATACTCGCGGCCTGTCCAGCCTTCCCACACCATGAGGCCGCCGTTTCGATCGCCCGTTGCCAGCAACACGCTGTCTGGGCTGAACTCAACCTGATAGATCCAGTCCGTGTGTTTGCGGAGTTCATGCAACAGCTGGCCGGACTCGGTCGAATAGATCCGAACGACCCGTTGAGGTCCGCCTAACGCGATTAGCGTCTGATCCGAGCTAATGTCGGCGGCCAAGACCGCATCTAGCTCATCGCCCACTTCCATGATTCGCTCGCCAGTGAGCACGTTCCAAACGATCACCTTACCACTGGCTCCACCACGTCCACCCGCTGCCAGCAGCAGACTGCCGTTGCGGCTGAACTTAAGGACTTGCGGAACTCCTTCAGGGAAAGGCAAAGTGCCGACGAGTTGCAAACTTTGTGTGTTGTAAAGCAGGACCTGTTTCTGGCCAGCGACCGCAGCCAAAGGCGACCATGGGCTCGTGGCGAGAGCTGTGACGGCTGTCGTATCTGCAGTCGTGACGACTGGCTCCAGCGAGAGCCGAGGCGGCATTGGTGCAACGGCCGGTCGATCCATCGGAGCATCTTGCAATGCAAAGTCGAAGGTTTTTTTCTTTTTGAGCTTCGCGGTACTTGTCTTCGTCTCCAGAACACCCCCGTCGATCCACTTGCGAATCGTCTCGATCATGCCATCGTCCATCTTAGGCGACTCAGGCGGCATGTAGGGCTCGCTCTCGTGCGTGATGAGCGAATAGAGATAGCTAGAGCCAGAATCACCGGCCTCGACGACTTCGCCAGAACCGCCACCGATCATCATGCTGCTGTAATTCGTCAGATCGAGGTCACCGCTTTTCTTGTCAGGGTTGTGGCAAGAGAAACACTTCGCCCGCAGAATCGGCTGAACATCATCTTCGTAAGTGATCGTAGGCGGTTTCTTCTCTTGTGCGGAAGCGAACGAACCTACAACCACAACTAAAACTAGCCAACTTGCTAAGATGCGCCGTTTCATAACGGTCAGCCTCCGATTTTCTCGAAATGCGAGAATGTGTTTGGAATGTTTACAAGCAACGTGCGGGAGTTGCCAGAGGAGCGAACTCGCTCCTGTCTCTTCCATGCTACACCGGCGACGCGATTTTGCATCAGGGTGTTGCGTCTTGGTGGGAAATACTAGTGGTTAAAGACGAACTCACGGGAATTTAACAACGCCCAAAAGACGTCTTCGAGAACTCGCTTGTCATCCTTCTCCTGCTCGAGAACAGCGAGTAGTTCCTTCATTTCGGATTCCAGCGGCTTTCGAGTTAAGCAGCGGATGTAAATCTCCTCGATGATTTGAGGTGGAGCGACTTTTTCTTTCAGACGCGTCTCGATCAGTTTCCCTTCCTGGATCTTGCTTTGGAGTGTGTCACCGTTTAGCAGGTGCAACGCCTGGGAGAGGTTTGGCTCCATCTTGACTTCACAAGCACAAACCGACTCGCGACTAGCGCGCCCGAAGGTGGTTAGGAAGTAATTGCTCGTGTTCCCGTCAACGATCTGAACGGCGCGAGCGCCCGTGGGTAAGCCAGGGAATTTGTTCTTCGTGTCGGTCACTTGCGAAATCGCGTCGAGCAAGACTTCAGCTCGCAAGCGACGGATGCTGGCATGGGAGAAATTGCGGTCATCGCTCTTATTCGTTTCGTTAGTTTGAGTGCCGAGTTGATAGGTTTTCGATGTACAGATGTCACGAACGAGCTTCTTAAAGTCGTAGTTGTATTCGGTGAACTTCTGTCCCAACGTCGTCAGGAGTTCGGGATTGACCGGCGGATTGCTGACTCGAACGTCATCGACTTCGTTGATAATGCCACGACCTAGGAAATGGTTCCAAACGATGTTCGCCAAATTGGTTGCGAAATAGGGGTTATCAGCGGATGCCATCCAGTTAGCCATCACAACGCGACGATCCTTACCCGCCACGTCAGCGACTTCGCCGCCCAAGAATTTCGGAGCCATAACGCGACCATCAACAGGGTGCTTTACGTCTCCGCTGGCGCGGTTGAAAATGATTTGCTCCCGCGGATCTTCACTCGCCTTACGACCTATCTGTGAGAAAAAGGCAGCAAAGCTGTAGTAGTCGTCCATCGTCCAACGATCGAACGGATGATTGTGACACTGTGCACATTGCATCCGCATTCCCATGAAGACTTGGGCGACGTTCTCGGCGACTTTATTCGGATCGCTTTCCATCTGATAGTAGTTAGTCGCCGCGTTCGCAAACGTCCCACCACTGGCCCCCAGCAGCTCCTGGACCAATTGGTCCATCGGCATGTTACTGGCAATTCGTTCTTGAACCCAGTTGTAGAACCGCAACATCGGTTTCGTCGTGATTTGTTGTGTGGTCCGGATCTGGAGTAGCTCAGCCCACTTCATCACCCACAACTCGACGAATTCCTTGCGGCTAAGTAGATCGTCTACCACCTTGTCTCGCTTGTTGGCGTCTGCGTCCTGCATGAACGCATAGTACTCTTCGACGGTCGGCAAGGCACCGGTAATGTCGATCGTCACGCGACGAAGGAATTCTTCATCCGTGCAGACTTCAGATGGCTGGATGCGAAGCTTCTTGAATTTGTCTTGCATGAGCTCGTCGATATAGTTGTTCGCGACAACATCCTTCCACTCGAATTGCAGCCCCTTGGGCAGCACAATGAAGTGAGTGCCAACCGTGTGCGTGTCAAAACGAGCCATGATGAAGGCTTCGCCTCGCTTTTGGGCAGTAACGACGCCGTTCTGTTCGATCACGGCCGAGTTGTCATTGTTCGAGCTGAAATATGCGAGTGAAGTGATATCGCGATCGGTTCCATCCGAGTACTTTGCACGAACATTGATTTGCTGCGTGGCTCCTTCGCCATCCAAAACCGCGCCCTTCGGATAGACCTCAACCGAAACGACCTGTGGCAACTCGCCCTGATCCTTCGGAGCTCGTGCCCGCAACCATCGCAGAAGCGATTCGTTGTACTCACTATCCATGTCGAACCGTTTACCGCCGGTATGCGGAACAGCGCCCACGGATTTCTCGACGAGTAGGCTCTCTTCGGGAATGGCAAGATTGATGCGGCGACCGCTGATCTCGCGCGTTAGTCGATCATAGTCGCCGTCGGGATCGAAACCGAACAACGACAATCGGAACCCGTCTTTTCCGCGAGCTGCGCCATGGCAACTTCCCGTATTGCAGCCGGACTTCATGAAGACGGGCATCACATCCAACTTGAAGCTGATTGGCCGATCCACGGTCGCGTTCTGAACTTCTACAGGAACGGTCACCGCATGTCCGCCATACTCGACCTTCAATTCACTAGCGCCATCAGCAAGGGGACGCAGAACGTTGGCCTCGACGCTCGCTAACGCGGCGTTGGCCAGCGTGAACTTTGCTTCCGCGGTAACGTCACGGGTGATACCATCCGCGTACTCGGCTTGAACGATCAAAGACTGTCGATCGCGATTCGTCGTAAGCTGTACGTCCGCAGGATAGACGTGAATCTTTGCGGGCGCGACCTCCTCGGCGGCGACGAGGCTTGTGAACAGGCAGCAAAAAGCTAACGCGATGGAACTGGTCATTCGGTATCGCATGTCAAACGTCCTTTTTCGTATCGCACGTGATTCGTGCTGTCATGCCTAACGTGTTGGGATCGTGCAAGGCTTGTGAGTGAACTACTAACCGCCGTCTTGTCCTGCCGCTTTCGCCTTTTTCCGCTCTTCGGCAGCGAGTCGCAGCTTTTCGAGACGAGTCAGCGGCTTGGCAACAACGGGAGCCGGCTTGGGCTGCTCGGCAGGTGCAGCCGCTGCCGCTGGTGCTGCCGGCATTGGTGCAGGCTTCGCGGGTGCAGGCAGCGGTTGGTCGATTTGAATTTCCACCGTACCTGCGGTGGAAACAATCTCCTCGCCGTTCTCGATGATCGTGACGCGGCAAAGGATGTTCTTATGCTTTCCTGCAGGACTTGCAGGATCCGTCGTGACCGGGAACGTCAACTCTTTTGCATCCTTGTTGAATTCCAAAGGCACACTCGTGACCTTGTTGGGCAATCCGATCAATTCAGCCTTCGCATTGCCCTCAAACGGGGTGGTGATATTCAACTTGCAGTAGACCTGGAGTTCCTGGCCTTGCTCACAGGAAGCTCGCTGGAGTTCCGCAGTGACATAGGGCTCGGCAATCCGCAGGGTTGCGAGTTGCGACGAAACCCAAGCGTTCCCACCGATGTTGGCGGAACCGAGTGCAAAGACCTTCCAGTCCTTCACCTGAGCGCCACCGTTCGCGTTCAACGGGTAAAGTACTTCCGACTGACCTTCGGGAATGTTGACCGAGCTGCTAGTGCCGATTCCCGGTGGCCGGAAAGGGAACTGCACGTTGATCGCCGTCTTAAACTCCTCGGTGCGGTGAGCGACGACTTTCAGTTGCATCACTCCGTTGCGAACGATTGGCACCTTCGGCTCGATGATCTCTAGTGTGAAAGGCAGTGTGTCAACGACGGCGATGGCGAGTTTATTGACATCACGTCCGCTGTAGCGTGATTGGCCAGGTGCCGAGATAACGAAGTCGGCGCGGTTGAAGAAACCGCCCGTGATGTTTTGATTTGGGTCCGCGTGTTTGGCGCGGAAATCGACGAGCTTTCCGGAAAGTGGCGCGTCAGCCGCTGCCTCGAACAAGATTGGCATCACGTTCATGTTGGCCGGCATCGTTTCGGCTTGCATCGTGACGCCTGTGGGCAGGTCGGTGCCGTCAAGCACCAAGTCACCGCCAAAGTTCTCACGAGTCGCGTTCATGATGGTGGCGACTTTGTTTCCTTTCGCGACATAAACTGTCTGTCGATACTGGCCATAACGCTCCACACGAGGAATGCCGAGTGTCAGTTTCGGCTTTACTGGTTGGAACTCCACGCGATACACAAAGTCCGCGCCCCCACGCCCTAAATGGTCGGTGATCCGAACAACATAATCACCATCCGCTGGGACGCTGAATCGTATGTAGCTGTCGGGACCACGGGAGTCGTCATTGCCCGCAATACTCTTTCCGTCCGCTTGATACAGATTCATGACCGGGTCGATCGCCGAGCGAATGCGTCGACCGTAGCATTCGACCTCGAACACTTGTCCCTTTTTAGCAGCGAACTTAAAGCAATCGACGTCACCTTCCTGTTCCAATATCCCGTTGAATGCCAACGGCAATTCGACGGGCGTGGCTTCGGCGATTCCGTTGTTTGGTTCCTGCTCAAAAGCATTGCCGTGTTCAAACAGCCGGAACGGCGTAGGTGAGGGCGAGATTCCCGTTTCGTCGCTGGCGAACAGCCCAAACTCCAATTCGTCCTCTGCTGGCAAGGTCACCTTTGTCAGTTTCTCTCCAGTTGGGTCGCCAAGGAACTTGACTTCGAGCTCTTGTCCGAGCTGGCCGCCTGCTGGATAAACGGCGAGCGGACGCGGAAAGCTACCGACATGCAATCTGTAGAGACAATTTCCATTACCGCCGTAAGCACTCTCGCGAACTTCAATGAAGTACTTTCCGTCTTCAGGAGCCACGACCGATGCGGCGCAATCTTGGCCAAGCAGAGGTGTGTCATCGCTCGCAGACAGTTCGAATCGTTTTTCATCGAGAATGGCGACGTACGGATCGAACATCGTGATGCCGAGTCGCATGCCTTCAACTTCTGCCGAGATGCGTTGGCCTTTCTTGGCCTCGACAACGTAGTAGTCGACATCTTCGCCTTGTACGACGCCTTGCACCGTGACGTTCATGTCGATTGCTTGCGGTGCGGCAAAGTCCGTATTGGGCTCTTTCTCGTCAACCGCAGGCAGCGCGCCGACATAGAAGACGCGAAAATCAGAGATGCCAGTGGCGGTCCGCACCTGCGCGACATGTTCTCCCAGGCGACAATCCGCCGCGACCTTAATCGTCGCTTTGCAAGTGTTCCCGTTCCCCTCGACTTTTGTCACTTCAAATCCAGGGTGATAGAAGAATATCTCTTGGGCATCGCCCAGGTTATTACCGCTGAATGTCACCTCGTGCTCGGCACCACGCTGAATTCCTGCTGGCGTAATGCGGGTCAGACGCGGCGAAGCGGCAAAGACTGGGACGGCGAGCAAAGAAAGGCTAAGAGCGACGAGCCACTGGAGCGAACAGCGACTTGGCATGACCATCTCCCGATCAGTTTGTAGGAAAGCGGGCCACGCTGACAAGGCAACGCAGCCCGCGTTTTGGTAGGCTAACTAGCAGGCGGGAGTCAACGGCAGGTTAAGCAAGCAGTTCTTTGCGAACCTTACCGCCGTCAACGATTTCGATGGGACGGTCACCAGGAGCCATCAGCTCCTTATCAGCAACGATTCCCAACTGGTTATAAATTGTAGTTGCCCAGTCACCAACTGTCAGCGGATTTTCTTCAGGCTCGCTGGCGGTTGAGTCGGACGAACCATAAACGATGCCCTTCTTCAATCCACCCCCAGCCATGACAACACTGAACACCTTAGGCCAGTGATCGCGACCGGCGTTGCCGTTAATCTTCGGTGTGCGACCAAATTCGGACGCCACGCAGATTAATGTCGAGTCGAGCAATCCGCGTCCATCTAGGTCGCGAATCAACGTGGCAAACGCTTGATCGAACTGTGGAACTTGACCCTTGATGCCGGCTTCGATGTTGTTGTGCATGTCCCAACTGCCATAAGTTGTCGTGACAAAGCGAACACCTGATTCCACCAAGCGTCGGGCCAACAATAGGCGAGCACCGGCCGTGTTGCGACCATACTGATCACGAAGCTTTGGATCTTCCTTCTCGATGTCGAACGCGTCACGAGCCTCTTGCGAGCTGATCAACGAGTAAGCTCGGTTGTAGAACGTGTCGACCGCGTCCAGGGCATCCGCTTCTTCCTTTTGTTTGAAGTGAGCGTTGACCGTATCGAGTATGCTTCGACGCGTCACAAATCGCTTGTCATCAACACCACCTGGCAGCGCCAAATCCCGAACCTTAAAGCCATTTGCGGCCGGATCGGACCCAAGGCTGAATCCTGCGTAGGAGGAACTCAGATACCCGGTACCCGCGAACTCATTGGGCTGATTCGGAATACAGACGTAAGGAGGTAAGTTCTGCCGCGGCCCGAATTCGTGAGCCACCACACTGCCCATGCTTGGATACTGCAAAGCGGGGCTGGGCCGATACCCCGTGAACATGTTGTGCGTGCCACGCTCGTGAGCCGCTTCGCCATGAGTCATCGAGCGGCAAATGGTGAGCTTGTCAACGACTTGTGCCGTTTGAGTCCAAGTTTCGTTGATCCGCACGCCGTCAACTGACGTGTTGATGCTGTTCATTGGCCCCCGGTATTCGATCGGCGCATAAGGCTTAGGATCGAACGTCTCTTGGTGGCACATGCCGCCCGGCATGTAGATAAAGATGATCGACTTAGCGGGACCTTCTTTACTCTCGTAAAACTTCTGGTCTGCTTGAGCTTCTTTGATGCGGAAGAAATCCGCCAAGGACAGTCCAATACCACCAGCGAAACCAACGTGTAAGAAATCACGACGTCGCATCGGGGCTCCTCCTAATGTGTGTATAGAGCGTGTTCCGTTCAGAAACTGGCTGGAATCTAGGGGTTTGTATTAATTCCAGCACTCAGGCGTGTTCAATCGGTGAGTCAGGCGGGGTCGGATTAAACCAATTCTAATAAACATCAGGATTGGTTGATCCGATGGCGCATGATAGCCGCGCTGACATCGCTTGTCAAAGAGCTAATCGACAGGAATTTTTGAGCCACGCGCAGGCCCCGGTTTTCCCTGGAAAAACGGCAGGCGTCCCGACTGCTAAGAATGGCACAACCCCCAATGGAGGCGACTGTTGAGTCACTCCACAGGGGGTTGTGATGGCAGGGCGGCGTTGCACAGAAGCTCAGTGCAAGCAGAAGATGAAGCTTCCGTTGTAAGTACGATCAGGCAGCCTCAGGCTGGATCGCCAGGTTGATAGCACTGCCTTCGGGAATCTCGAGTTCTTCGCGAATTACAAGCATGTCGGCTGGCGCCTCAATGCCGAGGCGAACTCGGTCGCCGGAAACTCGAACGACCGTTACCACGATCGAATCGCCTAGTCGGATGCGTTCGCGTTCTTTTCTCGATAGAACCAGCATCGTCAAACCTCCGTGTAGAGATGCCAAAGGCCTTGCTGGCCTGGATTTACAAGTTGTCAAAACGTGCGTCAGGCGGCTTGTGTCTGAAGTTCAGGGGCGGCAATGAGATGCGTCCGGTGCATCCGCTGGCCAGTCGAGCCGTAGAACAAGATGGTGTTGGATTCTGTTTCCCAAATGGCTGTAAGCTTTACAGAGCGGGGACCATGCAAACAAAAATAGACGCCGCACGGCTTGCCGCCGCGAAGCAGTATTCGCTCGGTGATATCGAAAACATTGACCTCCAGTTCGTTGTATTCGCAGATTGTGTGATGAACATACCGTCGCAAGTCGTCCAAGTTGTGAATTGGGAGAGATGCTGCCGTCATCGTAGGTGGAGACTCCTTTACCTAGAGAGGCCGCGTCATCGTGACGCGTCCATTGTTTGGGGAGTGATAAAAGAGGGAGAGTGTCAGCAAGAGTTACTATCGGTAAGATGGGTCGAGTAGCTTTGCTGCAAAGGACAGGAATTCTTGGTTGATTTTGCGGGCGAGAATCCCGAGTGCATCTTGAGTGGTTGGAAAAATATGCCGCTTTTTACGGTAGTTACTTGTGACTCGGTTGCACGCAGGTTATCAGTAGACCTCGCCGCCTAATTGATCGGCACGCCTACTCAACAATTTTCAGGGAGTGTTATCACCATGAAGTTATTTGCAACGACGACCGTGCTAGTCTTTGGCATTTCCTCTGCCTGCTTTGGGGAGACTGAGGTGACATTCGATCGCCAAGGAGATCAGATCACGGTCAATATCGGCGATGCCCCTTTTGCGGTTTACAACACGAGCAAACAATTGCCAAAGCCGTTCTTCTCGCCGGTTCGTGACGCGAACGGCACCATCATCTCTCGCCCGCTCGAGAATCCCGAGGATCACAAGCACCATAAGGGCATCTGGGTCTCAATCGATGAAGTCAATGGGATCAAGTTTTGGGCCGAAGATGGCAAAATCGAAAACGTCTCCGCCGAAACACATGATTCGAGAAACGGCAGTCCGGCGAGACTCGACGTTGTGAATCATTGGCTGGGCACGGACGGGAAGCCTGCCGTCATCGAAACAACGGCAATCGCGATCTTTCCGAATCGATTAATGACTTACGACATCGTCTTCACATCGCCGGAGGGTCCAGCGACATTCGGCGACACGAAGGAAGGCCTCTTCGGATTCCGCATGATCAATTCAATGCGAGAGAAAGAAACCGGGAAGGTCGTCAATGCCGAAGGGAAGCAGGGAACCGAGGAGTGCTGGGGCGTGCCATCCGCCTGGGTTGACTATTACGGTGAGGCAGACGGCAAGATAACCGGTGTTACGCTGATGGATCACCCCGATAACTTCCGCCCGTCGCGATACCATGTCCGAAACTACGGGCTGTTTTCGATCAGTCCCTTCGGTGAGAAAGCCTATTCCAAAGGTGCCAGCGACGCCGAACCGGTCGTGCTCGAAAAAGGCGAATCGTTGCGGCTACGCTATGGCTTGTACATTCATAGCGGCGACACCCTGGAGGGCAAAGTTGCTGAGGCCTACAAGCAATTCGTGTCAGCAACAAAGTAATGTCGCTTACTGAGCGGCAAGTTTTCCCAATTGCATGTATTCCGCCGGACTCACCTTGGCAAAGCTGACGAGGTATCCGCCGGCTTCGTCGATCCGCCGCCGGTCGCTTCCCGAGATCGCGGTCCCGACGACATGATGACTGCGCGCCTTTTGTGGTTTGCTGAACAGTCCGCCATGAGTGACGGTGCGTTCAATGTCTTGCGGGAGCAGTCCTCGCGAGGCAAGTTCGCTGTTCAGCTCAAGGCGACCGAAATGCGGTGGATTCGGTGGTCGCATCGAGTTCAAGCGGGCATACCAGTCCGTAAACTCGCGGTAACGCTCGGCTACGGTCGGGTCGGAAGGCTTGATGCCATTGGCGCGATAACTAATTTTCCGGCTACTCAGCTCCAGTAGGCCTTGCGTTTCGTCGAACGTCACGTCGAACTTCGGCGCGACGAGGTCTTCCGCTTGGTTCGTGGTACCAATCGCTTTAATCCTGGCGCTGAACTCCAAGAGTTCCTTGGTCGTCAAATCGGCCCGTATTTTACGCTTCACATCCAGTAGCGAAATCTCTCCGGTTTGAAGGTTGAGGATGGTGATCTCGTCGGGTCCCTTCACGGCAAAGTCATAGACGACCGTACCGCGAAACAACGTAAGATGTTCCGAATAGGTCTCTTCTTCGTTGCCGAGATACACGTCGGTATCGACGCGGAAGTCCTGTGCAACAAGCGGTAAAGCGACGACCGGAGGCAGGATGCTTGCGAAAGCCATGACAATTAGTTTCCGTGATGACATATTCGATCGCGACATGGACGAATCCTTACCGGCAGGGAAAAAAATGAGTGACCTAGCCCGTCGATGGAGAATAGGACAGACTATGCCCCAACGTCTACATCAATGTCGTTGCCGTGCTAGCAGCACTTACAAGTCGGCCAGCACATCTAATCGATAAACTGGTCGGCAGTCGCGATCTCGCAGGTTACTCGTCCGATACTGCAAGGAGCGAGTCGACCGAGTTGCCAAGGATCGGTAGTGGTACAGTTTGCGATTCCTGAAAGTAGGACGGCCACTCTTGACCGTCTTCTGTCGGGCAGGAGTGGCCGACTTACGGCAAAATGTACCACTACCCAAGAACCGTATTACCGGAGGAGTCAGTGACAGCGATTAAGCGAATTCTAGTGACAGGTGGCGCCGGCTTCCTCGGATCCCACTTGTGCGAACGACTGGTCGGTGAAGGGCATGACGTGATCTGCCTGGACAACTTCTTCACCAGCCAAAAGGCCAATGTCGCGCATCTGCTCGATCTCCCCAACTTCGAGTTGATTCGGCATGACGTCACAATGCCGATTTGGTTAGAGGTCGACCAAATCTACAACTTGGCCTGTCCAGCGGCACCCGGCCATTACCAATTCAATCCCATCAAAACGATGAAGACGTCCGTGTCTGGTGCGATCAACATGTTGGGGATGGCGCGGCGATGCCGAGCGCGAATTCTGCAGGCATCGACTAGCGAAGTGTATGGCGATCCCGAGGTACATCCGCAACCCGAATCGTATCGAGGTAGCGTGAATCCCATTGGGACACGCGCTTGTTACGACGAAGGAAAACGCGCGGCCGAAACCTTGTTCATGGACTATCACCGCATGAACAAACTCGATATTCGAATCGTGCGGATCTTCAATACTTATGGCCCTCGCATGCATCCGTTTGACGGACGAGTTGTTTCCAATTTCATCCGCCAAGCTCTTTCGGGCGAGGACATTACCATTTACGGCGACGGGACACAGACGCGTTCTTTCTGTTACCGCGATGATCTGATCGAGGGTTTTATCCGAATGATGAACGGGTCGAGTGATTTCATCGGGCCCGTGAATATTGGCAATCCGGGTGAGTTCACGATTCGTGAGTTGGCGGAGTTGACGATCGAGTTGACGGGCACAAGCTCGAAGCTCATTTACGAGCCGCTTCCGGCGGACGACCCAACTCGCCGCCAACCGGACATTACGCTGGCGAAAAAACACCTCGATTGGAATCCAACCATTCCTCTTCGAGAGGGATTGGCGAAGACAATCGAGTGGTTCCGGGGAATTGACATCGACGACTACCGACCGCCGACGCCTAACTTCTAGTCGCGTGATCCGCTCACTTTATTGCGTGACTTCGTAGTACTGTCGGGTTCGCCGCTAAAAGGCGGCAGGTCAAAGGTGTTGCCGTCCCCCTTCACTCGCGGATCACCGGTCGCCGTGAGCACCGACATCAGGCGTTCTGACAACTGCCGGCGAGTCGTCTCATAACTGCCACTCATCGCGACGTTCTGCATCTGATGCGGATCGGATCGGAGATCATACAATTCTTCCGCCGGTCGTCTGCCGAAGGCATAATCGAAGTACTTGTCGATTCCCGGATCGTCGCGATGTTCGATGATCCAAGCTTTCGTCGGACTTGCGTCCAAGTCACCGAACGCGCTGACGGTGTTGTTCTCGAGTTGCTCATAGTTTGGTAGCCGCCCCTCCGGCGCGCCGTATCCGGGCGCAGTCCCCATCGGCCAGCGATCAGGCTTGAAGTTGCGGATGTAGAGAAAGTCCTTCGTTCGGATCGCTCGTTGTGGATACGGCAAGTTGTCGGTTCGCGCGGCGGCGACATGACGTTCACGACCAACGACGACAGAGTCACGCGACGCGTCGACAAGCCCCTCTTTTTTAGACTTGAGCACGGGGAGCAAGCTGCGCCCTGTCATTGTGTCGGGGGGTGCTACGCCGGCTGATTCGAGGAAAGTCGGCGCGAGATCGGGCAGGCAAACGAAATCGTCCAGCGTTCGACCGGCAGGAATCTTCTTGCCCCAGCGTACCGCTAAGGAGACATGCACACCGAAATCAACCAGATTGCATTTGCCGCGTGGAAAGCCGGGAATGCCGTGATCGCCGCTGACGACAATCATCGTATTTTCCAACTCGCCGATTCGTTCAAGTTCAGCTAGAAGAACGCCAACGCCTGCGTCGAACGCTTGAACTTCCCCCAAGTAATCCGCAAAATCTTCGCGAACGATTTCGTTGTCGGGAAGAAACGGAGGTAGTTTGCCCTTGAGACTGTCGGGGTCGATACCCCAGAGCTTCTCACCTGATCCCTGTACCCATTTGCGATGGCAATTGGTCGGACCGAACCAATAGCAAAACGGCTGCCCGGCTTTGCGGTCGTCGAGAAACATGTTGAAGTTGCTTCGGACTTCTTCATACAACTCTTGCTTGGCCGCTTCCGGCTCGTCAGCCCGGCTACAGTATTGCGAGAAGCCGTTAAACTTATTGCCCGCTTTGTTGTATGCCGTAGCGGTTGCGCCATAAGGTGCATTCGCAGGCGTTCCGGGACTCCAGACCTTGTAGGTGTGGCCGATGTGATAACCGTGGTCTTGCAGCAGCAGTGGATAGCTTTGGATGTTCAGATCCCACACCGCTCCTTGCAAGATCGCGCCACGACCGGTGCGCCAAAAGTATTGACCGGATAGCAGGCTGCTTCGACAAGGCGTGCATGAGGGCGCGTTGACGAAGGCGTTGTTGAAGAGAACGCCTTCACTCGCGATGCGGTCAAAATTCGGAGTGTTGACGACCGCGTTTGGTGTTTGATCGGTCGCACCTTCTCGATAGGCACTTGCATATCGCCCCCAATCATCGGCGAAGCAGAAGACAATGTTGGGACGATCACTGGGGGCGTCTGCAGCCCATGCCTCGGCAACCGCAACACAACACATCGCTGCGGCAGTGAACAGGCTGAAGAGCGACTTTCTTAACGGATGACGCATCTTGAATTGACCTTCATTAGGATTCGTTCGGACCGTCCAACGGTTAATACCTCCAGCATAGCAGCGACTTCAGGTCAATTGGCTGCACGGTATTTCGGCTCAAACGATTTCGGCTCAAACGCCCCTCTCGCGAGGTGATTCCTAGTGCTACTAGGAAAAACCTAGGTGGGTAGACATCGTTACAGTTGGTGAACAACATAGGTCTTCGTCGATAGTCAATAAAGCATATTGAAATTCGGCGGGTGCTTGCACTCGCTGATGTTGGTGCCTCCCAGGTTGCTGCCCCACCTGGGAGGCCCGCTTTTTTTCTTGACACTGGATTCGCAAATCAACGCGATTATTCTCCGGCAAGTTCGCACAAGTCCACCACGCGAGTTAGCTCGACCAAGTTCTCGACACACATCTTCCCGAGGATGTTATTGCGGTGGAAATCGACCGTTGTGGGACTGATGTTCAGTCGCGAGGCAATTCGCTTCGTCGTCTTACCTCCCACGAGTAACTTAAGCACTTCGTTCTCACGTGGCGAAAGACTCGCCAGTCGCTCGCGAATTTCTTGCAACTCTCTTTTGCGTTCTCCCTTCTTCGCGTCCGACTCGATCGCCTTTTGAATAACTTCGACCAATGCTTGTGGTCGAAAGGGCTTCTGAATGAAATCAAAGGCTCCGGCCTTCAGTGCTTGAACGGCCATGGGAACTTCGGCATAGCCCGTAATCACGATGATTGGCAGCGGGAAGTTTGATTTGTTCAGCTGTGCTTGAAGGTCGAGGCCATTCAGTCCGGGCATACGGACATCCGTCACGAGGCAGCCGGTCACGTCCCCCAGATCGTTTTTCATGAACTCATCGGCGGATGAAAAAGTGATGACGTTCAATCCGACCGAGCGGCCAAGTTGTTCGATCGAGCGACGCACTTGCGCGTCGTCGTCCACCACGAATACGGTTGCGGTGCGTTCCGTCTTCTGGTGACTTTGCGTCACACGATCTGTTTGCTTCATACCGTCGAGTCTCGCGAAGTGGTGTCCTTGGTTCCGGCTGATGTCGCGGAAGCGGGAAACCGCAAAGTGACTGTCGTCCCCCGACCTTCATCGCTCGCCAAAGTGATTGAACCGCCGTGCCCTTCCATGATGCCATGAGCTATGCTCAATCCGAGTCCGGTTCCCCGCTCCTTCCGGCTCGTAAAGAAGGGATCGAACGCACGTTGTTGTTCCGTCGCAGTCATCCCATGTCCCGAGTCCGTGACTGTGATCTCGACCGAGTCGTCGAATCCGATGGCTTTCAGTTCCACAAGCTGCCCCGCGTTTCCAGCTTCGATGGCGTTACGCATTAGTGTAACGAGAACTTGCTGCATTTGTGCCTCGTTTCCGTAGATCACGGGCAGATTCGCAGTGCTCGTCCACGTAAGGCTTTGCAGGCGTTCTGTCGCATAGTGTTCGACTTCGTTGATCGCTTGTCGAATGACGCGTGCGATATCGCAGTTATGTTGCTCGACCGTGCCGTGGCGTGCGAATCGCAAAACGCCCTCGACCGTGTCGCGGCATCGAACGACCGATTGGATCACGTTTTGTAGACATTCTGCCAACAGGTCTTGGGATGCGGGTTGACCAAGGACGTTTAGGGCCGCTTCCGCCGAAGTCCAGGCGGCCACGATCGGATTGTTGATCTCGTGGGCGATCCCGGCGGCCAAGGTTCCCAGCGAGGCGAGACGTTCCGCCCTGCGGAGGGCTTCTTCGGCTTGTTGGGCATCTTCGACGTCCGTCAGCGTTCCCACCCATTCCGTCACGGAGGTACCCACCGCGATGATGGGAACGACGCGGGCGACACATCGACGGTGTCGACGCGACTTGTCGTGCCATACTCGTGTGAGGAACTCCACCTCAGTGCCTGGATCTGCGCCCGATCTCCAAAACGCCTCGATGATCGCCCTATCTTCCGCATGCAGTGCATCAAGCCAGCCGTACTCGGCGTACTTTCCCCAGGCTTGACCTGTATACTCCGACCAGAATGGCTGTTCGCTTTGTATCTTGCCATTCGCGTCGGTCGACCACACGATCGAGGTCATTGCCGCTACGAGTGCTCGATAACGCTGCTCGCTTCGCCGAAGCTCGACGGCGATGCGTTTGCGTTCGACCGCGTATTGTAGCGAGCGAATCAGAACGGTGCCGTCGAGCGAATTCTTCGACAGATAGTCTTGAGCTCCCTGCTTCAAGGCTTCGAGTGCAGTTTGCGTGTTATCGAAGCCCGTCAGCACGACTACAGCGAGATCGGGCCAAGTCTCTGTCAGGGTTTGGACCGCGTCGAGCCCATGAGCGTCCGGCAAGCTGAGGTCCAAAAGAACGACATCGATTCTCTTCGAGTTTAAAATCTGTAAGCCGGTTCGAAGTGAGTCTGCCGTTTCCAATTTGAACGGTAAATCCACATCCGCGCGAATCTCATGCCCGATCAGGGCGCGATCTGCCGGATTATCTTCGATCAGGAGAGCGGTTGCGGCTGCCATACGGAGCACACGATATTACGATTTGGCCATGCGATGGGGCGGTTTCCACAGCTACTTGCTTTTATAAACACGCGGGAAGCTGGCGTCGACAGTCCCCGGTCGATGATCTCTTGTCGGAAGTGGCTGGGGCCGTATACTTTACGATTCGGATTCGTCCGGACACGACCCGACGGTGTCCTTTGTATCGACGCCGCACTTTGAACTCCCACTGAGGCCCCCGATCACGCATGATACAGGTACGCTTACCCGACGGAACCGAGAAACAGTTCGAATCTCCCGTAACCCCCCGCGATGTGGCCACCAGCATCGGCCCGGGACTCGCCAAGGCCGCTCTGGCTGCGACCGTCGATGAAAAGGTCGTAGGACTCGACTATGTCCTGCCGCCCGACGGCTCGGTGCGATTGAGTCTGCTCACGAAAAAAGATGCCGCCGCGCTCGCGGTGATGCGTCACTCGTGCGCTCACATCATGGCGCGAGCCGTGATGCGTCTGTACGAAGGAGTCCGATTGGCCTTCGGCCCGACGATCGAAGGCGGCTTTTACTATGACTTCGATCTCGACCATGCCCTGTCCGAAGACGATTTTCCGGCGATCGAAGCCGAGATGGCAAAGATCGTCAAACTGGACGAAGCGTTTGAACGGATCGAAGAACCGCGAGACAAAGCTCTCCAAATCTGTCGCGATCTGGAGCAGAGTTTTAAGGTCGAGCACATTGAAGGCGGACTCGACGAACACGAGAAACTTTCTTTCTACCGACAGGGTGAATTTATCGACCTTTGCCGCGGCCCGCATGTGCCTAGCGCGGGTGCGATCGGTGCGTTCAAGCTATTGTCCGTCGCGGGTGCCTATTGGAAGGGCGACCAGTCGAGGAAGCAATTGCAGCGTTTGTACGCCACCGCCTTCTTCACCAAGCCAGATCTCGACGAGCACTTGCAGCGAATCGAAGAAGCGAAGCGACGCGATCACCGAGTCCTCGGCAAGCAGCTTGATCTTTTCACCATCAGTCCGATCGTTGGGTCGGGGCTAATTCTATGGCAGCCCAAGGGAGCCACGATTCGCGGCGTCCTCGAGAACTTCGTCAAGCACGAACTGCGCGAGCGAGGCTACCAGCCGGTCTACACGCCTCACATCGGTCGCGTCGAGTTGTACGAAATCTCGGGACACTATCCGTATTACAAAGACAGCCAGTTCGCTCCGATTCAAATGGAGCAAGACGAGCAGTATCTGCTCAAGCCGATGAACTGTCCGCATCACATCATGATCTACAAGGCCAAGCCCCGCAGCTATCGAGAATTGCCGCTGCGGCTCGCCGAGTTTGGCATGGTGTATCGTTATGAAAAATCCGGCGAGTTGTCGGGCATGACGCGCGTGCGTGGCTTCTGCCAGGACGATGCTCATATCTTCTGCACCGACGAACAAGTCGCCGACGAGTTCAAAGGCTGCATCGAGATGACTCGATTCGTTCTCGATTGTCTTGGGCTGGAGAACTATCGCGTGCGGCTCGGTTTCCGCGACCCAGACAGCGACAAATACGTTGGCGATGAAGCCAACTGGGAGCGAGCCCAGAACGCTTTAGTCGAAGTGTGCCGGAGCCTGGGCATTGAGTTCACCGAGGAACCAGGCGAGGCGGCGTTCTATGGTCCCAAAGCAGACTTTGTGGTCAGCGACTGTATCGGGCGCGAGTGGCAGCTTGGAACCGTGCAACTCGACTACAACTTGCCGAGCGAAGAGCGGTTCAACTTAGAATACGTTGGTGCTGACAACACGCCGCATCGCCCCGTGATGATTCATCGCGCACCGCTGGGTTCGATGGAGCGCTTCATGGGCGTCTTGATCGAGCATTTCGCCGGTGCCTTCCCGCTGTGGCTGGCCCCCGAACAGGTTCGCATCGTCACGGTGAGTGAGAAGTCCGAGGAGTATGGTCGATCCGTCGAGAAACAACTCGCAGCGACCGGCATGCGAGTCAGTGGCGACTATCGAGCCGAGAAGCTTGGAGCCAAGATCCGCGACGCCCAACTCGAATTGATTCCGTACATGATGATTGTCGGACCTCGCGATGCGGAAAATGGTACTGTCAGCGTCCGGGACCGCATCGATGGCGACGTGGGGGCGATGACCGTGGCCGAAGCAATTGAAAAGCTACAGGCCGAAATCGACGCCAAAACCGTTCGCAAGAGCTATGGTAATAATGCCGGACTTGGCGAGCGGGGAGCTGGCAACGAATACTAACGGCTTGTCGAAGGGTGGGCAGTCCCCACCATCTGGTTTGGTGGGAACTGCCCACCCGCCAGCCGATAAAAAGGCTAAACCGTTGACGACAACAACGGCCTTATTGATACTCACGACGCAAAATGTAAGCTATTGACCGTGTGCAAGGGTTGCGTAAGTCGCGTAAACCCATCCACGTTCCCACACTAATTCGAAAGGGTGCTTAAGATCGACCGCGTAAAAACGAGAATTAACGACCACATCAAGATTTCCCCTGTCCGTGTCATTTCCGACGATGGGACGCAGTTGGGGATACTTTCCACCGACGACGCGCTGGCGAAAGCTCGTGAAGCGGGCCTTGATTTGGTCGAGGTGGCACCGGACGCGAAGCCGCCTGTCTGTAAAATCATGGACTATGGCAAGTACAAGTACGAGAAAAAGAAGAAGACTCACCAGCACAGTCACACGACGAAAACGAAAGAGATCCGGCTGCGGCCCAAGACTGGCGAGCACGATATCGACTTTAAGGTCAAACAAGCCATAACGTTCCTGAAGCACAAGGACAAGGTCCAAGTCTCGGTGTTGTTTCGTGGTCGCGAGATGGCGCATATCGAAGAAGGCCAAAAGGTCATGGAAGGTGTGATCGAGAAACTCGCCGAGTTCGGCAAGCTCGAATCCACGCCCCAGCGAACTGGCCGTCGCATGATGTGCACGATCGCCCCCAAATAGTTCCGCGTAAGCAATGCGAGTTGCGGAGACCGAGCGTTGTTTGTCGAAACGCACTCGCTGACGAAGCGGTATGACAAGTTTGTCGCTCTGGATGCGTGTTCGCTCGGCGTCGAGGAAGGCGAGGTCTTTGGGCTGCTCGGCCCGAATGGCGCGGGCAAGACGACATTGCTGCGGCTGCTTCTCGGCTATCTCCAGCCCACGTCGGGCCACGCAACTATCGGCGGGCGGGATTGTCAGATGCAGTCAGTCGCGGCTCGCCAATTGGTCTCGTATCTCCCGGGAGAAGCGAGATTGTATCGCGGTATGCGGGGACGCGACGTCTTGCGTTTCTTCTCGGACGTCCGACAGGGCGGTGACTTCCGCCAAGCGTTACGGTTTGCTGAACGGTTGGATCTGGAGTTGGCTCGTCGCGTCGCTTTCATGTCGACAGGCATGCGTCAGAAACTCGCATTTGCCGCAACCATGTCGACCGATTCACCGCTGGTGATACTCGACGAGCCTACTGCGAACCTCGACCCATCCGTGCGCGCTACCGTTTCCGAGATGATTACCGAAGCCAAGTCCGGCGGTCGGACCGTGATCTTCTCTTCGCACGTCTTGTCGGAGGTCGAGGAAGTCTGTGATCGCGTTGCGATTCTTCGAGCGGGCAAGTGCGTTCATACGCAGGTGCTGTCCGAGTTACGCCGCAAACATCGCTTGGCTGCTTCGTTCGTCGGTGATGTTCCCACGGTGCCTGATGAATTGCGAGAGTCCTTGCGAGTCTGGCGCGGCGTACATGGCGAGTTGATCATCGAAGCGGACGAACTGTCCTCATCGCTTCGCTGGCTCGCGACTTTGCCCGTCACCGAGATCCGCGCGGAACCAATTGGCTTGCGATCGGTTTACGATCGGTTTCATGCTAACCGGGAAGCCACGGCATGATTCACGTCTTAATTCGACGACGCATTGACGAAGCCAAATGGCTGCTTGCAGCCTGCTCGATTGCCATGATCTGGTTTTGTTGGCTCCGCGTGTGGCTTGTCAGTCGACTTGATACCGGGCGATTCAAAGAGATTTTGGATCTGCTGCCAAGCGATTGGCAACGCTACACACCCGTGGACTTTGCCTGGCTGATCACTTACGAAGGCCGCATCTCGTTGGCTTACGACGAGCTCGTCGTCGTGGGCTGTGTCTCGCTATGGGCCATCGCGCGAGGATCGGACTGTGTGAGCGGCGAGCTGGGGCGTGGCACGCTCGAGATGTTGTTGGCTCAGCCGTTGAGCCGCCGTGCGGTGATGCTCAGCCAAACTGGAGTCACCGTCGCGGGCGTCGCGATTCTTTCCTTTTGTGCCTGGTTCGGCACGTGGTGCGGTATCCACACAATGTCCGCCAAGCAAATGATTCAACCCGGCTTCGATTTGCCAATCCCCCTGCCCTTCCTCGGTTCAAGGATTTCCATCCCATTTGCCGAACCCGAAACGGTCTACGTCCCAATGGTCGATCTGGTCGACGCGAGTCTGTTTATTCCGGCGAGTGTCAACCTGTGCATGTTTGGCTTAATGTTGGCAGGCTTCAGCACATTGATGTCGTCCTGGGATCGTTACCGTTGGCGCACGATTGGAATCGTCGTCGGCATCTACATGCTGCAGATTGTCTTCAAATTGTTCGGTATGTCAGCGGACGAACTCGTGTGGCTGAAATACCTCTCCGCCTTTACGGCCTACGAACCCGAATCGCTCGTCCAAATCGCACACCAATTGCCGGAGTTCACTTGGAGCTTCACGTTGCGGAATACTGACGGCAGTTGGCGAGGCTATGGCCCGATGTCGTTTCACGCGATCCTGGCTTCGATCGGAGTCATTTCCTACCTGCTGGCGCTGCGAATTTTCTCCCGCCGCGACCTGCCTGCCCCACTCTAGTTAAGATGTGCTTACGCGCTGCTTCGTCTATTCGCGAAGTAACTTGATCGTCCTGATTGACAGCAAACTTCCCCGACTGAAGAATCCGTGCCGGGGAAGGTAAGAGTTGGTCGCCCCACTAATCTGATTGTTCAGCAGCTCGCTGCTGCGAAAACAGCCAATCGTACATCTCACGATTCGCGTAGGTCGCTGCCCAGGAGTTGTGACCGACGCCGGGATACTCCGTGTACTTCGGCGAACCGCCGGCTTCCTTGATCGCCTCGATCATGTCGCGCGACCGTTTCGGTTTGACGGCCGAGTCGGCACCTCCGTGAAATGCCCAGATGGGAACTTGTGCGAGTTGCTTCGCGAATGAAGTGTCACCACCTCCGCAAATCGGTACGCCAGCCGCGAAGCGATTCGGGTGACGTTGAATTACGTCCCACGTGCCGAAACCTCCCATCGACAAGCCGGTCACATACAGTCGATTCGCGTCGATCGAGAACTCAGCTTGCAGGCTGGTGATCAAGTCCAGCGACAGTTGCATCGGCTCGGTAGGCTTTTCGGGCATTTTGTGGGTGTCCGCAGTCCAAGGTGTATCGACCCACTGGTCTCCTTCAGGACATTGTGGAGCGATGACGAAACAGGGGTACTTCGCCATCACGTCGTCACTCGCAAAGTCGTTCATGCCGTGAACGAGTTGTTTGACGTTGTCGTTGCCACGTTCGCCAGCTCCGTGGTAGAAGACGACCAGCGGGTAACGTTGACTCGCGTCATAATCCTTCGGTCGCAGCAAGCGATAGGGCAGCGAGCCGCTATCTGACTTATAGACGCACGTCTCGAAACGTTTTTCAGCGATCCCCGCTCCTTCGGCAGTTGTCATCATTCCTCCCAACACGTAGGTCGCCAGTCCGACACACAAGATGCGAAATTCAAGCGTCATATTGCCAGTCCCTCCACATAAACAATCAAACGGAGCGATTATAGCCACCATCGACGGCGTTGTCGCTTGACCCTGCTCCGCGCCGTACTTATTGTGGACTCTGAACCTCACCTTCTCCTTCCCCTGCCTGGAATCGCCCTGGCCATGTTCGGCTCTCCCCGTTACACACTCGTATGTCTCGCCGTGTTGTTCGCACTTAGTAGCGACACATCTGCTCAGCCGCCCCAACAACCGGTCACGGTCATCGTTGCACGGGTTGTGCAGCGTGAAATATCGGCGGGGCAGACATTCGTCGGTGCTGTCGTGCCGCCTCGGCGCAGCGTGATTGGTAGCGCGGTCGATGGGCGGGTGTCGGCGGTTTATGTCGATGCCGGTGACGCGGTGGGCCCGCCACAACCGGACGACAACGGCACGGAGCGAGGTCAACCGATCGCCCAGTTACTGACCGACACCATCTCGATTGAGATCGCATCGGCCCAAGCAGAAATGCTACTAAGAAAACATGAACTCGCCGAGATGGAAGCAGGGTCACGACCGGAGGAAATAGCGGAAGCCAAAGCGAGACTCGGCGCAGCACAGGCGTTGCGAGAGTTTACCAAGGCGCGATTCGATCGCACCAAAGCGCTGTTCGAAAATTCCAACACCGCGTCACTCGATGAATTAGAGCAAGCTTTGTCTGCTTCGATTGCGGCCGAGCAAAATCAAGTCGCTGCCAAAGCGACCGCCGATCTCGCCATCGCGGGCCCACGCAAAGAGGCCATTGAACAGGCGAGGGCGAGACTGGAGGTTGCCACGGAGAACGTAAGCCATCTGGAAAGCCAGAAGGCCAAGTATACGCTGCGTGCTCCGTTCGAAGGTTATGTCGTTAAGAAACATACGGAGGTCGGTGCGTGGGTATCGCGGGGCGATCCGGTGGCCGAAGTCATTGAGTTGGACCCGATTGAGATCGATGTCGCCGTGCCGGAGGCGTACATCGCGCATGTTCGGATCGGTGCGGCGACGCAAATTCATGTCGACGCCGTTCCCGACCACGCGTTCACCGGAACGGTGGCGAGAATCATTCCCGACGCCGATTTGCGGTCGCGATCGTTTCCCGTGAAAGTTCGTCTCTCGAATCCAAAGACCGAAGACGGACACATACTGAAGCCCGGCATGCTGGCTCGCGTGACGCTTGCCGTCGGCCCGCCAGTTCAAGCATTGCTGGTGCCGAAGGACTCACTCGTGCTTGGCGGTCCACAACCATCGCTGATGGTTGTCACCGTGAACCCCGAAACAAAGCAAGAGTCGGTTCGCCCTGTGCCTGTGCGACTTGGCGTCACCGATGGTTCCTTGATTCAAGTGATCGGCGAACTGGCACCTTCGGACCGGGTCGTCGTCATCGGCAACGAACGAGTAAGGCCAGGACAGCCGATTGCGGCGGTTAGTGCCGAGCCGATGCCCGACGTGCGTTAACCGTAAGTTGGGCATTGCCCACTGACCAGATTGGTGGGCGATGCCCACCCTACCCGAGTCCGAGTCCCGCAACATGCACCCGATCGAAGCCTTCATTCTCAACCCAGTCAAAGTCACGGTCGCCGTGTTGCTGTTGGCGTTGTTTGGCATCATCGCGTTGCTTCGCATGCCGATGCAGCTCACGCCGGAAGTGCAAATCCCGACGATCAGCGTCTCGACTCGGTGGCCAGGAGCCAGCCCGCAGGAGATCGAACGCGAGATCATTCAGGAACAGGAAGAGCAACTTAAAGCGGTCGAGGGCGTGACCAAGATGTCGTCCGAGTCGATGGATTCGGCAGGTACGATCACACTTGAGTTTCGGGTTGGCACCAACATGGAAGAGGCGTTGCTCAAGGTCAACAGCCGCTTGCAGCAAGTGCCCGAGTACCCCGAGGACTCGGACGAGCCTGTCATTCAGACGTCGAGTTCGGCGGACCGCGCGATCGCCTGGTTCATCTTGAGCGCAAAGATGCCTGACGCTACGACGGTGCAGCAATTCATTGATGCCCATCCTGAACTAGCGGACGATTTGAAGCCGGTCATTGCGGCACACAGTCCCGCGTTGGCGGAACTACGATTGCGACGTGCAGCGGATAAGCATCCGATCGTAAAAGACGAACTGCTACCACCGCCGATCGACTTGCCAGCACAACGCAAATTCGCAGAAGATCAAATCGAAACGCAGTTCGAGCGCGTCGATGGTGTCTCAAACTCGAACGTCTTGGGCGGGCGCGATCCTGAATTACAAGTCATCGTCGATCCACAGCGACTGGCCGCGAGACAGCTCACAATTACGAATGTCCGCGATGCTCTCCGAGCCCAAAACAAAGACACCTCGGGCGGCGACTTCTGGGAGGGGAAACGTCGGTGGGTCGTGAGAACGCTCGGCCAGTTCCGGGATCCCGAGCAAGTCGAGAACCAAGTGCTGGCGGTCGTCGATGGCGATCCGGTTTATGTGCGAGATGTGGCCGAAGTCCGCATTGGGCAGAAAAAACCTGACGGTTTCGTGCGACGCTATGGCAACGAATGCATCGCGATCAACGTGATTCGCGACTCGGGAGCAAACGTCTTGCAAGTCATGCGTGGTTTGCAAGAGGCCAACCAGCGACTCAATGATGGTGTCCTCAAGTCGCAGGGGCTGACGCTGAACCAAGTCTATGACGAGACGGAATACATCTATTCCGCCGTCGGACTCGTTAATCAGAACATTATCTTGGGTGGTGCTCTGACCGTCATTATTCTGATGTTGTTCCTGCACATCGGCTCGCGGACCCTGTTCTTCGCGCCGCTACTGGCCGGGACAGCAATCGCTGCGATGGTCATCTCGCCTTGGTTCTTTGTGGCAACGCTGGCATTGATCATCGTCTCGGGTTTCTGGTTCGCTCGTGGCGCGCTCGTCGTCAGCCTTGCCATTCCGGTCAGCATCGTCGGCACGTTCCTTGTGTTACAACAGCTTGGTCGATCGCTGAACGTGATCAGCTTGGCGGGACTCGCGTTCGCGGTCGGCATGCTGGTCGATAACGCCGTCGTGGTGTTGGAGAACATTTACCGTCATCATCAAGAAGGCGACGGGCCGTTCGCGGCTGCAGAACGGGGCACGAAGGAGGTTTGGGGAGCGGTTGCAGCGTCGACCCTCACAACGCTGGCCGTGTTCTTGCCGGTGTTGTTCGTTCAAGAAGAAGCCGGCCAGTTGTTTCGCGATATCGCGTTGGCGATCAGCTCAGCGGTAGCTTTGTCGCTGGTAGTTTCTGTCACCGTCATTCCAACTGCCGCCGCACGCTTGCTCACTCGCAGTAAGCCAGGAGCAGCAGACGGCCCACCCACGACAAGACGAATGAGCGTCGTCGAGCGACTGCTCACCAATCTCGGATCGCGATTCGTAAGCATCGTCGTTGGCATCAACGCCTCGGTTCAGAAAAGCACACTTGCTCGGCTGCTTGTCATCGGCGTGTTGGTCGGCTCGTCGCTTCTGTTTAGCATCGTACTCTGGCCCAAGGTCGAGTACCTTCCGACGGGCAACCGCAACTTGATCATCTGCCTCGTGCTGCCACCGCCGGGATATAACCTCGACGAACTCGGACAGCTCGGCAAGACTGTCGAGGATGAATTACAGCCTTACTGGGACATCGATCCCGATAGCCCCGAAGCAGCCGCCTTGCCCTTCCCTGCGGTGCGTGATTTTTTCTATGTGGCTCGTGGTCGATCGGTGTTCCTCGGCTTGCGTTCCGCGGATCCAGCGCGTGTTGACGAGTTGATCCCACTGATCACGGGCGGCATGAACTTGAGAAACGGGGTCACGGCTCCTGGCCTTCGATCGAAGCTGCCGGGAACAATGGTGATCGCGAACAAGTCGAGTTTGTTTGAGAGCGGACTGACGGGCGGACGCAGTATCGACATTGAGATTACGGGACCGGAATTGGTAAAGCTCGTCGCGCTCGGGGGACGGGTTTTCGGGCAGGTGAGCCAGTTGATTCCTGGTTCGCAGGTGCAACCCATTCCCAGCCTTGATCTCTCCAATCCCGAGATGCATGTTGTGCCGCGGCTGCTCCAAGCGGCTGATATGGGAGTCACGGCGATCGATCTCGGTTACGCGACGAACGCCTTTGTCGATGGAGCGTGGGGCGGCTATTACTATCAAGGCGGCGACAAGATCGACTTGACGATCATGGGGAATCCAGACTCCGTCACGCGAACTCAAGACTTGGAATCGATCCCAGTCGCGACGCCCGGCGGGCAACTCGTGCCGCTCGATACTCTGGCCCAAATCAAATACAGCAGCGGTCCCGAACAGGTCAACCATCGCGAGCGTCAACGCGCGATCACGATCCGTGTGAAGCCGCCGGAGAACGTGGCGTTGGAAGATGCGTTGACAAGCATCACCCAAGAAGTCCTTGAGCCGCTGCAAGCCAGTGGCGAACTCGGCACCGAATATACGATCGTCCTCAGCGGTACCGCCGATAAACTTCGCGAGACATGGGACGCGATGCGTTGGAATTTTCTGCTCGCCTTGTTAATCACCTATTTGCTAATGGCAGCACTATTCGAATCGTGGCTGTATCCGTTCGTGATCATCCTCAGCGTGCCGCTGGGTGCCGTCGGCGGGATCGCTGGATTGAACCTCCTGAATCTCTACCTGCAAACGATGAGCGGCCAGACGCAAACGCTGGACGTGCTGACGATGCTCGGTTTCGTAATTCTGATCGGTACCGTCGTGAACAACGCGATTCTGATCGTGCATCAATCGCTGAACCATATGCGAGAAGACGGCATGGACCCGCAAGCCGCGATCCTCGAAAGCGTCCGCACCCGCATCCGCCCGATCTTCATGACGACGCTCACCACTGTCTTCGGTCTTGCCCCGCTGGTGCTCTTCCCAGGTGCGGGCAGCGAACTTTATCGTGGTCTCGGCAGTGTTGTGCTGGGCGGATTGATCGTGTCGACCATCTTTACGTTGCTGCTGGTGCCGACGCTGTTCAGTTTGATGATGGACGCAAAGAAGCAAATTGTCTCTTTGCTCGGCTGGTCAGGAAACACAGAATCGTAGCCACACGGTAGGCAAAGTACAGTCAACTCAAGTTCCGAAACGCACCGCCAAGTTGACCATAACTTCGAGAATGAGCATATCGGCGCGGGTCAAGACGTGGCGGGTGCTGCGGTTCCCCAGACCATTGAGAAGGTCTTCAAGGACCTGCAAGTGAAGCTGGAAAGCTTGCTGCGGCGTGAGTTCGCTCGACTGGACTCGGTCGACAAACTGATTGATCTCATCGGCAAGCGTTCCGACGCCCATAACGATGTAGGTGCGGAGCAATTCGTGATACTGGTTCGTCAACGCGTGCGGGAAATCCTGCTTCTGGATGGCCGTTGTCGCTTCGATCATCGCGCGCTGTTGGCCGAGCAACCTCGTGACTTCGTCGTGTTCGATTTGCACTTGCCGCTGCTTCGTTTGCTTCAACCGCTGGTTCTCGGCGATCAGACGAACGCGTTCGATTGCCCGGGAAACGATCCACAGCAAGGCCCGAGTCGTCGCCGTCGAAAGGCAAACGTACGCGTCGGCGCCTGCGTCGTAGGACAAAGCGGCCAACTCTTGATCGCTCTGCTCGCCGAGCACAACGATCGCTTGTTCATCGCCACCACCGCCACGCAGGGCGTCGAGAAACTCGAGCGAGTCGAGTCCGACTTCGTGGCTGACGAGAACGACGTCGAAGCTCTCGTCGCGGAGTCGGGCAAGACCTTCCGCCATTCCGGCAGCTTCCGTCAGAAAAACTTCGCTGGCACTGTCGGCCGCAAAGGCATCCGCCAACCAACCGCTGGTGCGAGTCGTTCCGGTTACGAAGAGGGCACGAAGTTGGAGAGGCAAGTGACCGCACGGCGTCGCAAGACGCTTCTTCGGATTCGTCACCGAAGCCATTGTGCGTTCCTTTGCATGGATTGGAAGACGGCGGGGGGCGGGAGTCTTTTATCCAAGCCGAAACCCGAGGTCAACGCCAATCAGGCAGCAGGCCAATCGTAGGTGATGCGCATCGCAAGGCTGACCGTTTGTGTGATTTCCGGCAAGCTGATGGGTTTCGCATGTGTCGAAAACGCACAGGCCTGGCGCGCTTCCTCGGCGAGCGTCTCGTCCATTTCGGCTGATAGCAAAATGCACGGGACGCTGGCGTGGACGCGTTTAACTCGCCGGATGGTCTCCAAACCGGTTAAACGTGGCATGTTCATGTCCAGCAGGACGACGTGAATCTTCTCGCGCTGCACGATCTCAAACGCTTCTTGCCCATCTTCCGCCAGCATCGTGTGGAAGCCTCGCTGTTCAAACAGACCGCCCAACGTCTCGCGAAAGGCGCGGTCGTCGTCGGTGATCAGCATGGAAGGCATGTCGAGAAACATGGCAAATTCCGTTAGCAAACTCAGGCGTGTGACAGTACTTCTATCAAAGATCGCCGTCTGATGTTAGTCAAGTCTGTAAAGCTTTAGCGACCGCACAGTTAGACAAGAAAACGGGTGGTCGGTGCCGGGTTGTCAGCGCAGGGCGTAACCTTATACTACCGGGAGACTTTCGGGTTTTGATTGCACGTTTGGGCGTTGCTGCTCCCAGTGCGGTTACCCTTATTCACAGAGAGGATCTCGGTGGACACGAACCCTTCCTTCCTCGCTCGACACGAGTTTCTAATTCGGCGGCTGCATTCGCTGAGCGGGTTGATTCCGGTCGGCGCGTATATGTGCATTCACCTGCTGACCAATGCCAGCACCCTCGACAGCTCCGCAACGTTCCAACGGGCCGTCTATCAGATCCATAGTTTGGGCAGCATCCTGCCGCTGGTCGAATGGGTGTTCATTTTCATTCCGATTCTGTTCCACGGCATCATCGGCGTCGTGATCATTCGTGGCGGATTGCCGAACTATGGCAGCTATAAGTACACGAGCAATTTGCGATACACGTTGCAAAGGGCAACGGGCATGATTGCGTTTGTGTTCATCATGTGGCATGTGTTTCAGATGCACGGATGGTTCCACTTTGACGTTTGGCTAAAGGGCGTCGCCGAGCCGCTTGGTGGAGCTCAATTCGCTCCCTACAACGCAGCTTCCTCGCTGGGAGCCGCAATGCGAGGCGTCGCCGTTCCGATGCTGTATGTCATCGGTGTGCTGTCCTGTGTGTTCCATCTGGCGAATGGCATTTGGACGATGGGTATCACCTGGGGTGTCTGGGTCAGCCCGGCGGCACAGAAGCGAGCGGATCGTATTTGTGCCGCGTTTGGAATCGCTTTGGCTGTGGTCGGACTCAGTGGAATTGGCGGCGCGGTTCGGATTGGCAACAGCGACACGGTCTACGAAGAAGCGGTAGAAGTCGAAGAGAAGATGTGGAATGCTAAGACCGCTTCGGGTGAAATCGATGCCCAGAAGGCACTTCACAAACGCTCACACACCACGGACGGACACGCCTCCGCCGAATAACAAAGACGGCCGAACTGGTCGATTATCCAGACAGGCCTAACATCAAGGTACGAATCATGGCGAAGAAACGGGTAATGATTGTCGGTGGTGGCTTGGCCGGTCTGGCAGCCGCGATGAAGCTCGCCGAGCTTGGCATCGACGTCGATATGATGAGCCTCACGCCGGTCAAACGCTCGCATAGCGTTTGTGCTCAGGGCGGGATCAACGCCTGTAACGACCAGACGCGGCAACTTGGCGACACCGAGTGGAAGCACTTCGACGACACGGTCTATGGCGGCGACTTCCTGCAGCATCAGCCACCCGTCAAAGAAATGACGGATTGGGCTCCGAAGGTCATCGATTTGATGGACCGTTTGGGTGTGACATTCAATCGCACGACCGAAGGCTTTATCGACCGACGACGATTTGGTGGGACGTTGTATAAGCGTACCGCTTTCGCCGGCGCGACGACGGGCCAACAGTTGCTCTACGCACTTGACGAGCAAGTTCGGCGTTGGGAGTCGGAAGGCAAGGTCAAAAAGTACGAGTTCTGGGACTTCCTCGGCCCGATCCTCGACGAGAACGGTAATTGCCGTGGTTGCGTCGGGCAAGATCTCGTCTCGATGGAGATTCGTTCGTTCCCCGCCGATGCGGTAATCCTCGGGACCGGCGGTTGCGGTTTAATCTACGGTCGCTCGACCATGTCGATGGTCTGCACCGGCAGTGCGGCTAGTCGTGCGTTTCAAGTCGGAGCCAAGTACGGTAACGGCGAGTGTATTCAGGTCCATCCAACGGCGATTCCGGGTGCCGATAAACTGCGATTGATGAGCGAATCGGCTCGTGGGGAAGGCGGTCGCGTGTGGGTGCCTCGCACGCCACATGATCCACGCGACCCCAAAAGCATTCCCGAAGCAGAACGTTACTACTTCCTGGAAGAGCGATATCCCGAATACGGCAACCTGGTGCCGCGAGATATTGCGACACGTGAAATCTTCGATATTTGCGTCAATGAAGGCTTGAGCGTCGAGGCTGGACGTCAATGCGTTTATCTCGATTTGACTCACATCGACGCACCGGAACTAACGCGTAAGCTAGGTGGTATTCTCGCCATCTATGAGAAATTCCAAGGCGTCGATCCTCGCTTCACGCCCATGAAAATCTTCCCCGCCGTTCACTATTCGATGGGTGGACTGTGGGCAGATTACGAACGAACGACCGCGGGTGGGTTGGTGCTAGACTCTCCCCAGAATCAAGCGACGAACATTCCGAACCTGTACGCGATCGGCGAGTGTGACTATCAGTATCACGGTGCGAATCGTTTGGGTGCGAACTCCCTGTTGAGTTGTATCTTCAGTGGCTTGATTGTCGCACCCGGCATCGAAACGCTGTTCGCTTCGCAAAAAGGAGCCGCCGCTGATCTCGATAAATCGCTATTCTCGAACGCCGTCAAGAAGCATCAGTCAGATCACGACGCGTTGCTGAAGCGACCGGCAGGCAAAGAAAATCCGTACCTGATCCATCAGGAACTGGGTGACGTGATGACCAAGGCCGCGACGGTCGTTCGCCGCAATGATCAACTCGAAGCGGCTTACTCGACCGTAATGGATCTGCACGAGCGAGCGAAGAAATGTTCGCTCTCCGACACAGGGAACTGGACGAACCAGAACGTTGTGTTCACGAAGGCGTTGCTGGATATGTTCCCGCTGGCGAAGGCGATCGTCAAAGGCGCGTTGCAACGTGACGAGTGTCGCGGGGCCCATTACAAGCCGGCTTTCGAGATGCCCAGCTTAAAGGCCGAGGACCCCGAAGGTCGTCGACGTGAAGCCGAACAATGGTGCGATCGCTTCGACGCGAACACTGACAAGTGGCTCAAGTCAACAATTGCGACCTGGAACGGAAATGAGCCGGACATCACTTACGAAGATGTCGATACTTCTCTCATTACCCCGCGACCTCGTTTGTATGGTTTAGTGGGAGCAGAAGTCATCGAAGAGGTTTGGAACGAGCGGCAAGCAAAGAAGCAAGCCGCTAAAGGTGACCAGGGGAACGGAGCTTCAAAACCCGCCATAGCGGGTGCTGCCTCCTAGACCACCGATCGAAGTTGCAGAAATCAGGAAACGGACCTTCTCACAATCGCAGAAGAATCACATGGCTGATACATCGCAGAACGCACAACGAACGCCGGACTCTTTCGAGGTTCGCATTCTTCGACAAGGTGGACCCGGGCAGAACAGCTATTGGGAGCGCCACCGTGTGAAGCATGAACAAGACATGAATGTCATCAGTGTGTTGCAGAACATTGCGGCCAACGCACAAACCGTCGATGGCAAAGCCGTTGCTCCGGTCGCTTGGGATTGCAATTGCCTGGAAGAAGTCTGCGGTGCCTGCACGATGGTGGTCAACGGTCGCACACGCCAGGCCTGTACGGCGCTCGTCGATCGCTTGCTCGAGGACAATCCGAAAGAGATCGAGTTGCAGCCGATGACCAAGTTCCCAGTCCTGCGCGACCTGATGGTCGATCGCTCGCGACTGTTCCGCTCGCTGCAAAAAGTGAAGGCTTGGGTGCCTGTCGATGGCTACTACGACATGGGGGTCGGCCCGAAGCAAACTCGCGAACAGCAAGAAGTTGCCTATCCGTTGAGCGAGTGTATGAGTTGTGGTTGCTGCCTCGAAGCATGCCCTCAATATACGAAGGTCGAGTTGACGCAACGCGACGACGAAAGCGATGCAGACTTCCAGGAGCGAAAGAACGCTGCCTACGACAGCGCCTTCATTGGTGCGGCGGCGATCAGCCAAGCCGTGCTCTTCAACGCACATCCAACCGGCAAGAACATTGCTGGCGAACGTCTGGATGCATTGATGGACGAAGGAGGCATCCAAGTCTGTGGTAATGCACAGAATTGCGTCGCGGTGTGTCCTAAAGAAATTCCGCTGACAACTTCCATCGCCAAAGTCGGTCGTCAAACGACACTGCATGCGATCAAGAAGTGGTTTGATCGGTAGGCTGTTCGCATCTATTCCGGCTTGTTACACGTCGGTTACGATCCACGTCTCTCAAAGCGGTTAGGATTGATTTCGATTCAATCCCATCACCGTTTCGCGAGGAGATGTTCGAATGACCGTCAAACGCAGACTCACGTTGGCCGTATTCTTGTCCGTCGCTATCGGCGCTGGTCTATTTCCACTGTTGCGAAGCCAAGCGCGCCCAGCGACTAGCGCGACGAACGTCAAAGTAAAACCGGGCGACGTTACTTGGCACTCAGATTTTGCGGTCGCCTGCGAAGCCAGCAAGCAGTCAGGCAAGCCTGTCCTCTTCTTCCAGTTGCTCGGAGAACTCGACGATGAATTCTGCTGAACGAATGCTCGTCTGGCGAGAACCGTGCTGTTCTCCAACCCAACCGTCGCTTCGTACATCAATGGCAATTTTGAGCCGGCTTGGCAATCCGTTCGTCCCGTGCCTATCGTGAACATCGACTTCGGTGGCGATGCGTCGGTCACTCGCACATTGCACGGCAACATTGCGACCTACATCTGCAATGCGGAAGGGCACGTGCTGGACATACTCCCGGGGGCTTATGAAGCACACACTTACCTATCCCAACTCAAACAGTTGGATTCGCTTTACCGCGAGATCGAGGCCGTTGATAATCCGCTGGAACAACTTTCCAAATACCACGCTGGACAGTTGGCAGTTCCGCGCGAAGCCGTCCCGCTGAGAACCTCGCTAACGCAGCAGCAGATCGAGCGTGCCCAACAAGCGGTCAACCGCCTCGCTGATTCAAGCAAGGTCGTGATAATTGAGAAGCCAGTCGAGCTTGTACTTCGAGGCGAGCCAGACTCAGGCGATATTGAAAAATCGCACAATTCGCCCGACCTAAACAGCAGACTGCAAGCCAGTCTTGCACGAGACACTCGCTATAACGAACTTCACCGACGTCGCCAAATTCACCAGCAGCTCGCTACGGCAAACTGGCTCCTCCCTCAGTTGCTAACGAAGTGGTTGTATCGGGAAGTGCTCAATACGGACCTCGACGATCCGTATCTGGGGACGAGAGAGGTGCTGTTTAGCGACTACCCGTTTGCCGACGACGGTCGATAGCCACTGGCAAAACAACTATCCGCTGTGCTCGGCGGTGCCGCCCTCGGAACGGTCAGCGACCTCCGCTTCCCTCGCTCGTGTCTGCGCGAGTGTGCCTGGGACGACGACCGGTCCTGGAGACGATTCCTCGATGATCCGTTTCAGTTCACTAGCATCAACGGATTCGACCTCGATCAACAACTCGGTGAGCGCCACAAGCGCGCCGCGGCGGACTTCGAGAATGTGCCTCACCTTCTCTAGCGATTCGTCGATGATGCGTTTCGTCTCTTCGTCAATTTCGCGAGCGGTTCGCTCACTGTGCGAACGTATACTCTCTTCGCCGCCAGCCGCCGCCAAAAACGGCGACCGATTTGACTCGCGGTAGTTAACGCGTCCCATGCGGCTCATGCCGTATTCCATGACCATGCTGCGTGCAATACCGGTCGCCCGCTCAAGATCGTTCTGAGCGCCTGTCGAAATGTCCTGGTAGATCATCTCCTCAGCCATCGTTCCGGCCAGCAAAACTTGAATGCGGCTCTCAAGCTCTGACTGGGTCATCAAGAATCGATCGCCATCAGGACGTTGCATCGTGTATCCGAGCGCCGCCAACCCACGCGGAATGATCGAGACTTTATGTACGGGATCGGTGTTTGGCAACGAGTAGGCCACTAGCGCATGCCCTGATTCGTGATAGGCGACTCGCTGCTTTTCGTCGACGTTCATGATCCGCTGCTTCTTTTCCAGACCAGCAGTCACGCGCTCGACCCCTTCGTTAAACTCCAGCATCCCAACCGTCGACTTACCGTGCCTGGCGCTCAACAGAGCCGCTTCGTTTACAAGGTTCGCAAGGTCTGCTCCGACGAAGCCCGGAGTAATTCCCGCGACATCCGCAAGATCAACTGAATCATCGAGTTTCACTGATTTGACATGAACCTTAAGGATCGCTTCACGACCGCGGATATCGGGCCGATCGACCAACACGTGACGATCGAAGCGACCGGGCCGCAGCAATGCTGGGTCCAGCGTTTCAGGTCGATTCGTTGCGGCCATGACAATCACCCCGCTGTTCGAAGTGAACCCATCCATCTCGACGAGCAAAGCGTTGAGTGTCTGCTCGCGTTCGTCGTGACCACCCACCATGCCCGAACCGCGACTCTTGCCCAATGCATCCAATTCGTCGATGAAGATAATGCAGGGAGCCTTCGCTTCGGCTTGTTGGAACATGTCGCGAACGCGTGCAGCTCCGACACCAACAAACATCTCTACGAAGTCGCTGCCCGACAGGCTAAAGAACGGTACGCCCGCTTCACCGGCCACGGCCTTCGCCAACAAGGTCTTCCCGGTTCCCGGAGGCCCGACGAGCAATACGCCTTTCGGAATTCGGCCACCGAGTTTTTGATATTTTTCTGCAGCGCGTAGAAAGTCGACGACTTCTTTGACTTCTTCAACGGCCTCGTCGATCCCTGCTGCATCTTCAAACGTCAATCCGAGATCTTCTTGCGCATACAACTTTCCGCGGCTGCGACCGAATGACATCGGCGAACCAGCTCCGCCCAGGCGTCTCATCATGATCACGAAGAAAACAATCACCATCCCAGTCAACACAAACAGCAAACCATGCGTCTTCCAGATACTAGGCTCGCCGTCGAAGTTGTGGGTGATGTTGCTGGTTTGCAACATCTGACGCAATTCGTCGATCGTCCCTTCGCTGGGCACGATGTTCGTACGGAACGTCCGTTCGACCGGCTTGGGGTCGGTCGGCGTGGGAGAGATTCGCTGATAGTCGACTTTTCCTGTGACGGTGCGGTCGGAGATGGTCACGTCGCGGAGATTACTGTAGCGATCACGAATCTGAGTTCCACTCGCGCTCTTACTTTGGACGACGATATCGCCGCGCATGCCTTCTTCAAGAGGCCCATATTTCTTGGTGTGCTTGCTGTTTTGGATGAGCTCGACTAGATCCGGATAGTCGATCACCGGAACATTCAAATTTGCGACGTACAGGGCGACGAGTGTGATCCCCAGTACTGCAATCGCCATGTACCAGAGGAAGTTCTGCCCCCCCATTGGGCCTCTTCCTTCGTTCTGTCTTCGGTTCGGGCCGTCGTCTTGGCTCATCTCGTGTTACTCCACGTTAACCGTGACTAGCTGCTTTGTATGTCGTAAGTTTGCAATTATACACCCGTCCGGGGCGATGATCCGTCTTGCCGGTGGAAGTACACGCAAATAGAATGCCCAGTCCTCGCCGAAGTCCCAGCAGCACAATACCTTAGTCGTTCCATGTTCGCCTGCACAAGATCACTGAGAACAGGTGGTCGACCGCTGCAAGTGTTAGTAACAGCTTCGTTTGACCGGTACCCGAAGGCGTCGCACCCAGCGTGAAGAACGAACGACCGCCTTCGGCTACCGGTTGAACGAACGGTGTACTTGCCACGGCGTGATGGTGTTCATAAACGGAAGTGTCCTTTTTACGAGTTCCATGAGCGACCACGTCCGTAACATCGCGATTCTCGGATCAACCGGCAGCATCGGGCGCAGCACGCTCGATGTCGTTGCGGCCTCCCGTGAACGGTTGCGTATTGTCGGTTTAACGGCAAATTCGCGGCTAGACCTGCTCTGCGAGCAAGCGAGTCGGTTCCGACCCTCTTGGATTGTCGCCGCAGATGCTGATCACGCAAGATCCTTTAATTGGTCGACAAAACCCAGCAACTCGGAACTGCTCTTAGGATCAGAGGGCATTAGGTCGCTGGTTTCGCGGCCCGAAGTAGACATTGTCGTTGCGGCGATCGTGGGAAGCGCTGGACTGACTGGAACCTGGGCTGCTCTGGAAGCTGGCAAGACAGTCGCGCTGGCCAACAAAGAGACACTCGTCATGGCCGGGCCACAGGTCATGCAACTGGCAACCGAGCGAGGTGCCAAGATCCTACCCGTCGACAGCGAACACAGTGCTGTGTTTCAAGCAATGGAAGCTGGCCGGCGACAGGATGTGAAACGGATCATACTGACCGCTAGCGGCGGGCCGTTTCGCGAACACACTGCGGCACAACTTGCTCAGGTGTCCGTCGAAGAAGCATTAGCGCACCCCACCTGGGACATGGGGCCAAAGATCACTGTCGATTCTGCCACCATGATGAACAAGGCCCTCGAAATCATCGAAGCTCGCTGGTTGTTCGACTTGGCGCCCGACCAAATCGACGTGGTCGTGCATCCCCAGTCGATCGTGCATTCGTTCGTCGAGTTCCGCGACGGCTCGGTCTTAGCCCAGCTGAGCCCGCCAGACATGAAGCTGCCGATTCAGTATGCTTTGACCTATCCCGAGCGTTGGGATTGTCCCTCGCCTAAAATGGATTTGGCCAGAGCAATGAGTCTCGACTTCGAGCCGCCGGATCTCGATCGTTTTCCAGCGATCGGGTTGGGGCACGAAGTGGCACGAGTCGGCGGCACGGCGGGTGCTGTACTAAACGCCGCGAACGAAGCCGCCGTAGCTGGCTTCCTCGCTGGTCAACTATCCTTCACCGAGATCGTGCCGGCTTGCCGGTCGGTTCTCGACAACCATCAATTCGACGCCAATCCAACTTTGGAAAGACTAATCGAGCTCGACACATGGGCTCGCCAGGAGGTTACACGGTGGGTTTGTACTTAATCGCCTTCAGCATGCAGGCACTCGGTGATCGAGCGTGGCAGATCGGCAGCGTCGCCGCCGGTCTCGGCTTCGTCATCTTCGTCCACGAACTCGGCCACTTCCTCGTCGCCAAATGGTGCGGAGTGAAGTGTGAGAAGTTTTATGTCGGCTTTGACGTGCCGATCAAGATCTTCGGATTGCAGTTGCCGTCCAAGCTGTGTCATTTCCAGTGGGGCGAGACGGAGTATGGCGTCGGGATCATCCCACTAGGTGGCTATGTGAAGATGCTCGGCCAGGATGACGATCCGCGCGCAGCGCAAGCCGAGATGGAACGAATTCGTGTCAAGAAGTCCAAGGACGAAGACCCTGAGAGTGGCGAGAACGCTCCCCAGGGCTCGTCCCATGAGATTGCCTCCCAAACAAACGCGACCAACCAAAGTGAAGAAGAATTTGAGCTCGACCCACGCAGCTTTCCCGCAAAGTCGGTTCCTCAGCGAATGGCGATTATCTCGGCCGGTGTGATCATGAATTTGATCTTCGCCGTCCTCTTCGCGACTTACGCATTTCGAGCAGGTGTGCCCTACACACCCTGCGAAGTCGGCGGCGTCGTCCCTGGCAGTCCCGCATGGTTGCATGGCGTCGAGCCGGAAACTCGGATTGTTCAAGTCGGCGAACGCGAAGAGCGAAAGGCCTTTCTACGCTTCACTTGGGATCTGAGTAACGGCGTGAACATGGTCGACGATGGCGAAGCGTTACGAGTCGTCACACAAGACCGTAACGGCGAAGAGCGCACTTACGATATTGTGCCCAGCACAATCGACATCCCCGGCCAAAAGCGGCGATTGCTCGGAATCGCACCGGCTCAAACCTGCACTCTCGCCGCAGACAAGCCTGCCTACCCGGGAAGTGCGGCGGCAAAAGCGTCGCCGGATCTAAAGAGTGGCGACACAATCACGGCGGTCAACGGTACGTCAGTTAACAATGCGTATGAACTTCACAAGCTTCTGGCAATTGAGTTCGACCAGCCAATCACGCTTTCAGTCGAGAGATCCGAGAAGGACGCTGGCGGTCAAGCAAACAACACCAAGCTGGAAGTGGTGGTCGAGCCGAATCACATTCGAGGACTCGGCATCGTTATGAAGACGGGGCCCATCGTTGGCATACAACCGGGCTCGCCGGCTGAGGCTGCGGGCTTTCAAGTTGGCGACGTCCTGGAGATGATCGCAGGCGAGCCGCTCGGTGATCCGATGTCGCTGCCCACTCAGATCCGACCTTACCTTGATCAAGAGATTGAAGTTCAAGTTCGCCGGAACGATGAACTCGTCGCGATTAACGTCACCCCGCAAACACCGACCGAATTCGACTGGACTTTCTCCGAGAATTCGCCCATGGCATCGGTCGCGTTAGGATTGGCATTTCAAGTGAATCGCGAAGTGCAATCGGTAGTCCCGGGAAGCCCAGCTGAAGAGGCTGGCATCAAGCCCGGTGACGTGGCCGTCGCCTTTAAAGCTCTGTACGATGATCCTCAGAGCCGCGCCGAACGCGGTGCGAACGGCGAGAAGCCGCTCCAACTTGACGACGCGAATGTCGCTTGGCCCGCAGTCTTCAATGCCTGTCAGTATCTCCCTGAAAATGTCTCGCTGAATCTGTCCATTCAGCGTGGTGGGCAGCTGCAAGATTTCAATCTCAAACCAGCGCCGACCGAAGAGTTGAACCCTGATCGAGGCTTTCGGTTGACGATGAAGTCCGAGACTTACGTCGCGAAAAGCTGGGGCGAAGCCGTTTCGCTGGGTGCCGGTCGGACTTGGGAAGATGCGAACCGAGTCGCCATCTTTTTGAAGAAGCTCGTCACGGGACGAATCGCATTGACCAACGTCGGCGGCCCGCTGGTCATCGCCGCGGTCGCTGGCTCGGAAGCTTCAGAAGGCTTGCCGCGTTTGCTGATCTTCCTGACATTCCTGAGCGCCAACTTGGCCGTCGTCAACTTCATGCCGATCCCGGCGTTGGATGGCGGGCACTTCATCTTCTTACTTTGGGAAGGTATCTCCGGAAAGCCGGTCAATGAGCGTGTTCAAATCGCGTTAACGTTGGCTGGCGTAGGCTGCCTGTTGTGCTTGATGATCTTCGTCGTTGGACTCGACATCAACCGACTGTTCTTTTAGCTAACTCGGTGACAAGCAACTACAAATCGGTTCGTGCAGTCGTGTTCGACGCAGTCGGCACACTGATTTACCCTGATCCACCGGCAGCGGTGGCCTACCACCAGCTGGGGCGGGCGTTCGGTTCGCAATTGACGCAGGACACAGTCTCGCAAAACTTCAGGCTCGTGCTGAAGCAGCATGCCTACGAACCGCGTACCAACGAGAACATCGAACGCGAGCGTTGGCGGCGTATTGTCGCGAATGTCTTCACCGATCTCGACGACACAGAAACGTTGTTTCACCAACTCTGGGAGCACTTCGCAAACGCGATGAGTTGGGCCGTATACGATGATGTGCTAGGCGTCTTCGCCCAACTTGAATCGCGAGGCGTCGCCATCGCCATCGGCTCGAATTTTGATGATCGCCTCATTGCGATTGCCGAGAGACTGCCTCCGCTCAGATTTGCACGACAGATCTTCGTTTCCTCAAAACTTGAATGCACCAAGCCTTCAGTCGATTTCTTTCGGAGTATTGAAGGGACGCTCCGACTATCCCCGGAGCAGTTGTTAATGGTTGGCGACGATTTACAAAACGACTTTGGAGGCGCCCGTTCCGCAGGCTGGCACAGCCTCTGGCTCGACCGCGCAAGCAGCACGAATGCCGTGGATTGTATCCGAACACTCGGAGACATCATTCCTCGCTTCGCGTGAGTCGCCCAGTCTAGACAAGAGGCTTCGGCGATGCCTGACATGGTCGAACCTGATCGACATGATGATTTGAACTTTGGGTCAGCCGTTGCAATTGGTAATCCAAAGCATCGAGTACCGTCTTCTGGGAATGGTACCGCCTGAACCACGCTGGGTTGTCATGGAAGCCCCTTGCGGACTCGTAAGCCCTTGACGCGTGGAAACAATACACTCCCGGATATACGATTCGGCACAATCCAAGTGTCGTGAATAAATCGCGTCGTCTTTATCCGTCTCGTCGGGCTGCGAACTTACGACCGGTAATGAAGTGGTTTGAGCTCATTCGATCCCACAAACGTAAATTCTTCGACTGCAGTGACACCTTTGCCCCCGTTGGAAACGCTTCGAACGCACCGTTCCACGTTGCGCGTTCAGCTAAATGTGGCATCGAAGATTGACTCGGCAAAGGAATGAACGCAACCTAATCGCCACGCAAAATCTTCTCGATCTTGCGCCCTTTCGCTAGTTCATCCACGAGCTTGTCTAAGTATCTGACCTGCTGGGTGAGCGGATTTTTAATTTCTTCTACCCGATAACCGCAGATGACGCCCGTGATGAGGTGTGCATTGGGATTCAACTTGGCATGCTGGAAGAGTTGCTCAAAAGTCACTTTGTCTTTGAGGTGTTTCTGCAGCGATCTTTCATTGAAACCTGTCAGCCAGCTGATTACTTGATGCAATTCTTCTCTGGTTCGGCCCTTCTTTTCGACTTTTGCAAGATAGTGTGGATACACGGTAGCGAACGTCATGTTTGCAATTCGCTCATCGTGGTCGTATGTGCCGTTCATGTAGCTCTGCATCCCGTTCTACGGGGTAACGAACTTCCAACTACCCGGATGCTTTGAGATGGTTAGATGGCGTGTTGAGCTTTGCCGCTTCGTGGATGAAAGCGACTTTGCGATTTCAATCACGCCAGGGAGTGGCTTGATCCTAGTGCTGCGTTACAGCTAAGGCTTAGGGTGAATGAAGTGAGCCGCTGGCCGTAAGGCCCCGGGCGCGCCCTGCATTCCTCGCCACCCGACCGCTTACGCGTCACTGCTCACGAAACGGGCAAACCCTAAAATCAAGGTGTAACGCAGCACTAGTTTAATACCAACGATAAATCGCCTGCAAGCGGAGATTGAACAGGGCTTTCGCGTTGTTCAATTTGCACAATTCGTACGACGGCTTCGGAGATCCGTCGTACGAATCCATTCAAGTTGAAAATCTCAAAAGCCCTGGGAGATTGAAGGCGTGATTGCGTAAGTCGATCGCTTTGACCCTGGTGCGTGTCGTTGCGTTCGGCTCACGCGTCGGAGAACACCGCTAGTTGTACCGAAATCCATTCACCCCAAGCTTCAGTCGAAACACCGCTTCTTTCGCGGCCACCGTCGTATAGAGGTAGCCATCATAGAAGTGGCAATTTGTGGCCTTTAGCCCACCGGCGTCGTACTGACGGAGCAGCTTGCCCGTTGGAATATCAACAACGTTGACAACGCCGCCGATCCACATCGCCACGTACAATCGTCCCGCCTCATCAATAATCATGCCGTCCGGATCGAAGGCCCCACCGCGCACCTCTCCTTCGTCTTGCTGCGGAAAGTCGATCAGTAATCGCTCGTTCTCGGCTCGGCCATCGATTAAATCGTAAATCAAAATTCGATATCGCGAGCTTTCGGCGACACAAAGATGTTGTTGGTCGATCGTTACTGCCAACCCGTTCGGAAATGCCAAATTCGTGGCGAGTTGCGTGAGGGCGTTTGTGGTGATGTCGAATCGATATACGGAACCAACCGGGTTCTCGGCGTTTGAGCCGCCGGGGTCCGAGAAGTAGATGTTGCCTTTCGTGTCGAGCGCGACATCGTTAATCGCATTGAATCGAACACCGTTCCAGCGATCCGCTAGAACCTGAGCGCTCTTGCCGTCAGCCGAGATTCGCAGCAATCGACCTCCGCCGGCATCGGCCACCACGAGTCTGCCCTCGCTGTCGACCTTTAGGCCATTCGCTTGTGACGGTTGACCTTCAATAGGTGCCAAGGCGTCGAGATCGCACCATACACTCGCCGTGCCGTCTACCGCGATTCGACCGATGTTTCCATTGCCGCGATAGTTCACGACGAACAGGTTGCCGTCATGATCGAACGCCGGACCTTCCGCAAACTCGAATCCAGTTGCGAACAATTCCGGCGCCACACTGTGACTCGCGGGCAGTTCGCCTTCTGCGGCGAAGCTGCGCTGTGTTGACGTAGTGAACGTGGAGATCGTGATGACGACAACAAGCAAGCGGTGGCGTCGAATCATTTTTGTCATGATGTGAGTACTGGTGAGTATTGGATGGGTCGCCCCTTGCATACCTCCAGACTAACACGGCGATCGACGAGTTACGAATGCGGACTCGTCTGGTCAAACGATTCGAGGCTCAAAGGCTGATCAGCCATTGGGTCGGTGACTCGCAGCCCCAGCTCTCCTCGCAAAAGCTTATCGATCTCTGGGCCGATCACTTTGGCGCGCCAACCTTGCGAAAGGCGAGGTGGCTGAGCCTCTGAACTGGAAAGCCCAAGCCGTTCGGCGATCAAATCACGAGCGTCTTGAACCGACCCCACCAGCCCAGGAGCCAGCTCACTGGTGCGACAAATGCATCCCAAGGCCGTGCTGAGGAATTGACCGAGCAGTACAAGAGACGGCTGTGACGTGTCGCCTTTGCGCACTGGACGAGGGCACTCGCGATCGGGCAACTCTTCCGCCCGACGCACACAGTCTGCGATCGTTTCAAGGTGACGCTGCAAGTGACGGTGCTCCATCCCACGGACCGAACGAATACGTTGCACATTGTCGGTTTGCCGCTTGGCAATCTCGACAATCAAATCGTCGCGGAGGATGCGTTTCGGAGGTGAATTGCGGCTAGCCGCCTCGGCATCTCTCCAACGCCAAACCTCGCGGACAATCGCCAGTTTCCGCGCCGATAGACCTGCGCTCCCCGAGACACGACGCCATTGCTCGGTATTCTCCGCATGTTCGAGTTGTGTCAACCAGCTTTCGAGTTCGTCTGCCAACCATTCGCGACGGTTCAATGTGTCCAATCGTGTTGCCAAAATGTCGCGTATCGGCTGGAGATAGACGACGTCTTGCAAGGCATATTCCAACTGCTTCTCTGTCAACGGTCGTCGCCGCCAATCGGTTCTTGTCTCGCCTTTGGGAAGATTCTTGCCGACCAGCTTCGAGATCAAGGTGCTGTAAGCCGCAGGATACTCAAGGCCTACGAAACCGGCAGCGATTTGAATATCAAACCAATTCGTTGGTCGTTGACCGATGGCGTCGAGGCAGAATCGGAACTCTTCACGCCCAGCGTGGACGATCGTTTCATGACCAGGCTTCGCAAGCAGGTGCCAAAAAGGCGTCACGTCTCCGACTGCCAGCGGGTCGATGATGGCGAGGCGATCGTCCGCCGCAACTTGAATCAAGCACAAGTGCGGGCGATACGTGTCCTCGGAAACAAATTCTGTATCGAAGCCCAGGCACTTTGCTTCAGACGCTGCCTCGCAGAACTCGCGAAGTTGTTGTTCGTTGTCGATATGCTCGTATTGCACGTATTGGGGTCTTTGCGGAAGGCGAGAGTTGTTGCTGAAACAAAGAATCCATCCAAAGCAGCAATCGCCCCAGAGGAGCCGGCGAGCCATGAGATGCCGATTCTGCTTGAGAAGCAGTTACATGGTAGTGAGCTCCACCGTAAATTGCCACCGGGAGCGACGAGCCCGCACGACGCTCACGACCGTCACAAGCCCCAATCGCGCCGCTTGACGCTTTTGCTTGTCGCGACCTAGGATTGATGAATCGGGTCCCTTGGGGCCACTCGCGACGACATCGACAAGTGCGTCAGGTCTGAAATACACCACTCAAGTACAAGCGTGAATTGAATATGGAGCGTACAAACGTCGGTATTGTCGGTATGGGAACGGTCGGGGCCGGCGTGGCTCGCCTGTTGTTGGATCAAGGCGATCGAACCGCTCGACACGCCGGGCGAACGTTGTGGCTGAAACGCGTTGTCGTCAAAGACGTTAACAAGCCTCGCGATGTCGATTTGCCCGATGGTTTACTGACGAACGATCTGTCCACGATCCTCAACGATCCCGAGATCACGGTCGTGGCTCAACTAATTGGCGGCTTGGAGCCAGCTCGCGCGATCATGTTGCAACTGCTCGAAAGCGGCAAAGATATCGTGACCGCGAACAAAGCGTTGCTCGCCGAACACGGACCGGAGCTGTTTGATCGAGCCCGCGAGCTGGGCCGGTCGATAGCATTCGAGGCCTCGGTCGCGGGCGGCATCCCGATCATTACGAACATCAGCCAGTGTTTATCGGCGAATCAGATCCAGTCGTTACGGGGAATTTTGAACGGAACCAGCAATTTCATTGTCTCGCAGATGGAAGATCGCGGTGCGGATTACGATGCGGCCGTCGTTGAAGCTCAGAAGCGAGGTTTTGCCGAAGCCGATCCCACGATGGACGTTGATGGTTCGGACGCCGCACAGAAGCTCGCGATTCTCGCTCACCTTGCGTTCGGAGCTCGCGTCCACTGGTCGGACATTCCACGAGTCGGCATCGATACTCTCGACCCGGCAGATCTACGATATGCGAAGGAACTCGGCTACCGCATCAAGTTATTGGCGATCGCTCAGCTGGACGAACTGCTCGAGTTGCACGTGTCGCCAACCTTGGTGAAAATTGGCCAACCATTGGCCGAGGTGCGAGAAGCGTACAACGCCGTGAGCGTGGTCGGCGATGCGGTGGGTCGCGTGTTCTTTCATGGACTTGGGGCAGGCCAGATGCCAACGGCGTCGGCTGTCGTCGCTGACTTGATCGATACGGCTGTAGGACGCACGCGTTTAACGTTCCGCACGCTTCAGTTATGGTCCAAGCAGGAAGCTCGTGTCACGATGAGCGATCACGCGACGGTCGTCGGTCGCTATTATCTTCGGTTCACCGTTGATGACGACCCGGGCGTGCTGGCGGAAATCACAGGCGCGCTCGGTCGACATCAGATTTCGATTGCGTCGGTCATTCAGCACGAGGCGGAGCAAGAAGGCGACAGCCAAGTTGTACCGCTAGTCATTATGACGCACACTGCCACAGAAGGTGCCGCCGCAGCCGCAGTTGCCGAGATCGACAAACTACGTTGTACAAGACAGCCCAGTGTTCGGATGCGGGTGCTGGACTAATTTTGTCAGCCTGCTTCGAACTCGGTGCTGTAATCCGATCTCAGACGGCGAAGAATTGAAGAGTAGAAAACGGCGCAAACAGAGGACAGCCAATCCCCTTCGTCACCGTTGTATTCTCTTATTCAAATCGTCATGCGGCACAATTAATGCGAGGCGAAAGCATTCCGTCTCGGGCGGCTCGCACCAACTTTCTGATCGCTACTTCGGGCTCTTCGTCGAGTGATTAGGGCGATAGAACCCAACGCTTTCCAATGCAGCAAACACTTCGTCGAGAGTCTTCTCGCCGAAGTTTGAGATACTGAGCAAATCTTCTCGCGTGCAATTCAACAAGTCTTGCACGGTGAAGATGCCACGCTCTTCGAGGCAGTTCGTCGTGCGGACGGAGAGGCCGATCTCGGCCGTGCTCATCTCAAGGCGGGCTTGTTGGCTGCGAGATTGTTCGTCGGCGGCGCTAAGAGGAATGCGGGTCATGGTTCCCTCCACGATAAAGAAGTAGTTTGAGTCCGTTCTCGCATGGCTCATGCGTTCGGCGGTGAGCCAGCAATCTGTTGCGGCAGTATAGCCAGTCATTTATTTCTTGCCTACAGTTCGCTAGCACAAATGCCAAGTGATCTCGCTCGATTACGGGGGCTGCGACTCAATCGCGACTCGCCTTATAATTCGAGACTTCGCAATCTTGAGTACTGATCCATGTCCAGCGTTCGCCCCAACCGGCAAGACGAAATCCTTAGCCCGCTGACGGCGACCCAACAGGAAGCCGTACGCCACGTCGATGGTCCTCTGATGATCCTCGCGGGCCCTGGAAGTGGAAAAACGCGAGTCGTGACGCACCGTATCGCGTATCTGTTGGCCGATGGCATATCCGCACGCCAGATTTTAGCCCTCACATTCACCAACAAGGCTGCCGACGAGATGCGTCTGCGCCTGGACCGCTTGGCCCCGCGACAGCCGGTCTGGATGGGAACCTTTCATCGCTTTTGCGCAAGATTGCTGCGTCAACACGCGGCATTGGTGGGGCTGACCGAAAACTTCTCGATTTACGACATGAAAGACAGCGAGAAGCTGTTGGGCGAGGCGTTGGAAGAAGCATCGGTCGAGCTTAGTCATGTCACGTCCGGCCAGATCGCTCACGAAATCAGTTGGGCGAAGAGCCACTTGATTACGCACGACAAATACGTCGCACGACCCGGTCGTGCGCTCGGAGTGATCGTCCAGGAGGCTTATCCAGTGTATCAGCGACGGTTGCTCGGTGCGAACGCCGTTGACTTCGACGACTTGTTGCTCCACGTCGCGGGCATGTTGCGTGAGAATCCAGAACTGCGAAGAACGCTTGACGAGCGTTATCGCTATATCTTGGTGGATGAGTATCAGGATACCAACTTCGCACAGTACGCCATTGTCCGCGCCCTATCTCAAGATTATCCCAACCTCGCGGTGACAGGCGACCCCGATCAGTCGATCTATGGCTGGCGAGGTGCGGACCTGAACAATATCCTTGACTTTGAGCAAGATTTTCCTAGCGTCACGGTTGTTCGCCTGGAGCAAAACTATCGTAGCACGCGATGTATCTTGCGTGTCGCAGATCAATTGATCTCGAACAATGTCCGCCGCAAGCACAAAGAGCTGTTTACGGAGAACCCTGAGGGCAAGCCCGTTCGTTTGGTCGTTTATCCGACCAGCCGCGACGAAGCTGACAATATCGCGAGCCAGATCGCCGAGGAAATCTACAACGGTCGCCGTCGCCCGCGTGACTTCGCGATCTTCTACCGAGTCAATTCGCTGTCGCGATCGTTTGAGAATGCGTTGCGCAGTTCCGCCGTCCCTTATCAAATCATCAAAGGAGTCGAGTTCTATCAACGCAAGGAGATCAAAGACGTCATCGCGTACCTGCATCTCGTCAACAACCCCAAGAACGACGTCGCCTTCCTGCGCGTCATAAATACACCTCCTCGGCGGATCGGCAAGACGACGGTTACAAAGCTCTCTCAGCATGCCCGGCGATATGGAGTGTCGTTGCTGGAAGCTGCCCGCGAATCTGGGCTGATTGAATCGATCAACAAGCGGGCTGCAGCGAACGTTGCCGCGTTTGTTTCACTGCACGACCGACTCAGCCTGCTGGCCCATCGACCACTCGAAGAAATGATTGGCTACGTGTTAAGCGAGGCCGGATATAACGAATGGCTATCGAACTCCAGCAACGAAGATGATATCGAACGATTGGCCAACGTGCAGGAACTACTGACCGACGCTCGTGAATTCGACGAACAGCATCCTGGCGAATCGCAACTGGAAGAGTTCTTGGAGCAAGTGTCGCTCGTGAGCGACACGGACGATTGGGAAACCGAAAGCGATAAAGTGTCGCTGATGACGCTGCATGCCGCCAAAGGACTCGAGTTTCCGGTTGTTTTTCTGACGGCAGTCGAAGAAGGGATGTTACCGCACGAACGAAGTCGCGAGGATTCTGAGCAATTAGAGGAAGAGCGCCGTTTGCTGTTCGTCGGAATTACGCGAGCGGAAGAGGAGTTGCAATTGAGCTACTCGGCGTATCGTTTCATGCGAGGTAGCCAGCGGATGGCGATTCCCAGTTCGTTTTTGATGGAGTTGCCTCGCGACGAGATGGAAGTTCACGAGCCACATGCCTATCGCACCAGCGGGTTTGATGATTTTGTAGTCGATGGGGAGCAAGAGTTCGACGAGTACGACCAGCGTGAGAGTCACGATGACGAAGTGCATGAAGAAATCGAGTATGTCCCGCAAAAAAGCGTAGTCGCCAGCGAAGTCACCGCCCGAGTCGTGACCGCGGCAGATCTGCTGAACGATTCATCTCGCTCGACGGTGAAGACATCTCCCGAGCAGTTCGAGATCGGCATGCTTGTAAAGCACCCGGAGCATGGACTCGGAAAAATCCTCGCATTGGGTGGCAGTGGAAACAAGCGAACCGCGAGCGTTCAGTTCTTTGACTCAACGCGCGAGCGACGGTTCATACTCGTCCACAGCCAGTTGCAACCCGTCAAATCAACGAGTTAAGCGAGTGGCAAATGCCGTCACGTCCGTGGTCCTGGATCGCGCCAATACAGCGCGAACTACCAGAGATCCTCAACGCCAAGCATCGTGCCCTTCTCCGTCGCCTTCCTTCCAGCTCGAACCACGCCGCTTCCGCTGCATCCCAAAGCCGACGGGGAGGGAAACCAGCGAGACTCAACGAAAGACATCAACCCGTCGTGTGATCTTTGTGCTACGGCGAAACACCGAACTTGATTTTCCCGCGTTCCCCAAGCCCGACGCGAACCACGTTCTTCGTCATTTTGGCGTCGAACATCACCAGATCCGGACGTACCGACTGTGCGGACGGTGACGAGCGATTACGTTCGATCACCTGTGACGGCTATCGGATGCGGTCAAGAGTAAGCAGCGGGGTTTGCTCACGTTTGTGTAAATCGATTGCGGGGCATTGGACGATCGGACACATAGCCACGGTAGGCTAAAGGCGAATGGATTGTATAACGCCCTGCACTGGATCACGGATGTGACGATGCGTCGAAGACGAGTAATTTCTTTACTAAGCCTTGCCGGCTTGTCTGCCTTGCACGGTTGTGCGGATTCTTCCGCCCCGCGCCCGGTGGTCTCCCAGCCCGCACGTTCGGCTGCCGTCGATTCTGGCGTTGTCGTCGCGACTCATTACGAATCGATTCCCAGATTCGACTTGTTGCTGACGGAGACCGAGTACACTCCTCTGTACTCCAGACCTGTCCAGACCGAGAACTTGCATCGCTTGCCGCCGACCCGATCCGTCCCCGTAGCTGCTCCCCGCCCGACGCAAGCACCGGTAACGCACAATACCGCAACTGCTTTCCACCCAACGCAAGTACCGGTAACGGACAGCACTTTTCAGAGACTTCCGGAGTTAAATTGCGTTGCAGCCGCCGAGCCACGCCCTTATGCGATCGACTTGAGCGCGCCGGAAGAGCCCAGGCGGACGGCACCCAATGCGCCAGCCACGGCATCGCCACTGTTACCGTCCATCGTCAAGATCGTGACGGAAAAGCAAGAAGTGCGCGAGCCGACCGTTCCCCAGAAGCGTTTTGTCGAAGCCAAGGCTCCCAAACCGCCGCTCACCTCGCTCGTCAAACAAGTCGCGGCAGCACCAAATGGCTCGGCGGGCTGGCTGTCGACAGGCACTTCTTTAGCCTCCGTCTCGGAACGCGCCGACGCTCTAGTTGATCACGGGTTCTTGCTTGGGGAAAAGGGCGCGTACTATTCGGCGAGAACTGAATTCAAACAAGCGTTGCGCACGGTGGCACAAGCGTTGGACGCGCACTTTGAAGGCAACCGCTACAGCGAGTCGTTGGCAGCGGGCTGGTTGGCTTTGGAAGAGGCAGGAGACTTCTCCGCTCACGGCCAACACGGTCCCGTGGTCAATGTTGCCTTGATCGTCGCGTCGCATCAAACGCCGCTGCTGAAAGACTACGCCTTAGACGACGTCTCACCCGTTTTAGCAATGCAACACTACTTCTCGTTCGCACAGGAACAACTGGTCGAAGCCTGTGGACGGGCTCCGGTTGCGGCGCGCGCATTGTATGGTCTGGGCAAAGTTCATATGGTGTTGGCCGAGAAGTCCCCGTCGGCGGAACGTCTTCACGGACCGAAGGCGTTGGCATTTCAGCAAGCGGCGCTCGCGACCGATCCGAGCAACTACATGGCGGCGAATGAGTTGGGAGTCCTGTTAGCTCGTTTTGGCAAGCTGCATGAAGCTCGAACGGTTTTGCAACACGCGGTCGCCATTTATCCGGCAGCGGAAACGTGGCGGAATTTGTCAGTGGTTCACCAGCGACTTGGCGAGGAGATGTTTGCGGCACAGTCCCTCGCCAACTGGCAAGTCGCACTGCAACAAGCAGGCAACTCGCCATCGCCACGGCAAGCGGATAATCGTTCCATGGTGCAGTGGGTTTCTCCGCAAACGTTTGCGGGCGAGCAAGCCTCAACACCCAACGTTCCGTCCGCGCCAGAACCTGTAATGCAAGACCAGCCGCCCGCACAAGCGCAGAAGAAGTCTGGATTCCTTTGGTGGTAATTGACGGCTCGGATGCCGTCTGGAGTTAAGGTGCGATGAACAACGGATTGACGATCAAAGTCGCAGCAGTCGTGGGAGTCGTCGCTGTTTGCGCCACCGCCTTTGTGGCAAGACAGCGCGATACGGCAACTCGCGTGCAAACATCGACACCGTCGACTGCGCACATGGTCAAAGAGGGTCCTGCCACAACCGATCGCTCGCGTCCCGAGGTTATCGAATTAACGCGTAAGGATGGATCGTCGAAGCCGGTCCAGCTTTGCCAGGCAACCTGCGGCATGATGATGGGAGTCGACTGCGACGGATGCGGTCCCTCCTGCACTGAAGCACGCTGGGAAGCAAGTCGCCCGATTCCGTGGGAAGTCTTCGCCCAAGGGGATTACATTGGTCCCGCTCGTATTCAGGATGTCCCGGAATACGCGCTGCGTGTGAATGATGTTCTGGAGATTGTTTACTGGTTCACACGCGAAGCCAACGACGAACCCTATCGATTCGAAGTCGGCGATGAGGTGATCGTCGAATCGTTCTCCGATCCCACGCTGAACCGAGGCAACTTGGATCAAGGTCGTGGGTTGATGATCCAGCCTGATGGCACGATCACAATGCGACTGCTCGGGCAGATCCCCGCCGCGGGACGAACGGTGAACGAGTTGCGAGATGCGTTAGAGGAACGGTATCTCGAATTTTACAAAGTGCCTTCCATTACGGTGACGCCGTTGAAAACGAATGCTCGACTGGAAGCCTTGCGTTCGGCAATCTATGCTCCATTTGCCGCAGGTGGTCAGATTCGCCGCGTGACGGTCACGCCAGAAGGGACGATTCAGTTACCCGGCATCTCTTCGACGCAAGCCAACGGTTTGACGATTGGAGAATTGGAACGCGAAATCGAGGAACGTTACGACACTGAGGTTGGGCCAGGCGTAAACACGACTGTAACGTTGGTTCAGCGCGCCCCAACCTTTGTCTACGTGATCGGCGAAGTCACGACACCCGGTCAGTACCAGTTGCAAAAACCGACGACGGCGCTACAAGCGCTGACGCTCGCTGGGACGTGGAACAACGGAGCTAATCTCCGCGAGATCGTGGTATTGCGGCGTACCAACGAGTGGCGACTGATGGCGACTAAGTTGGATCTTCGGGGTGCGTTGCTGGGTGAAAGACCGTGCCCAGCCGATGATATCTGGATTCGCGATTCCGACATCATCATCGTGCCCAAGTCGCCGATTCTATTGCTCGACAACTTCATCAACTTGGTGTTCACGCAAGGCATTTACGGCGTCGTGCCGTTCCAAGGACTGTCGGTCAACTTTTCGAAACTCGGTAGTATCTAGCTTGCCTTGGGCGACTTGATCGCGTCGCACCGTTAGTACATAGACAAATGGTGCACAGCCAATTGCTTAGCATCGGCCAAACAATTACTGTCCCACTTATTGTTTGGGCGGTGCTTAACTAGCCCAATCGACGGTACGTTCACCTTCGAGCGCCTGGCCGATTCGCCAGCTTTCGAGTCCGCTGTCAGTCAGTATTTGCTGGATGCTGTCCGCTTCACCCGCACTGACTAGCAAGACGAGTCCGACGCCCATGTTAAACACGCGTTCCATCTCGTCATCCGCGATATTTCCCAGACGTTGCAACCAACCGAAGACGGAGGGCACCTCCCAGCTGTTTCGCTGAATCTCGACGCGCACGTTCGCGGGCAAAATACGACCGAGGTTCTCGCGAAGTCCGCCACCTGTGATGTGGGAAATCCCTCGCACGACATGTTGGCCGCGATACTTGGTGAGAATCTTGCGGACGGGCCGAGCATAGATTTGTGTCGGCGTAAGGAGTGCTTGCCCGACCGTGGCGTCGATGTCTTCGACGTAGTCATCGACGCCGAGTCCTTCCATATCGAACACAACGCGGCGGACCAGACTGAATCCGTTCGAATGCAGTCCGGTCGAGGCGATACCAATCGCAACATCGCCCGGCGCGATCTTCGAGCCGTCGATCAGTTCCTTTTTCTCGACGACACCCACACAAAAACCGGCGAGATCATAGTCTCCATGCCCGTACAGGTCCGGCATGATCGCCGTCTCGCCAGCGTTCAGTGCACAATCGGCATCGACGCATCCATCGCTGATGCCTTGGACGATTTGTTCAAGCAAGGCCGGATCGTCGTGAGACATTGCCACGTAGTCGTTGAAGACCAATGGCTCGGCACCACAGCAGATTGCGTCGTTCACACACATCGCGACCAAATCGATGCCGACCGTATTATGAATCGCGTTCAGCTTGGCTACTCGAAGTTTCGTTCCGACACCGTCCGTACACGTAACCAGAACCGGCTCGGCATAATTCCGCTTGAAAAGCTCGCTGGAAAAGTCCAGTTGGCAGAGCCCTGCAAATCCGCCATCCAGCTTCATAACTCGTGGCGAGAACGTGCGATGCATCAATCGCGGCAGCCGTTTCATCGACTCCTGATAGACTTCCAGGTCAACGCCCGCATCCTTGTAAGTTGCTTGTCCCATTATGGTACTCAGGGGGCTCAGGAGTAATGTGGAAGCCCGATTCTAGGGATGCAAGTTGAAGGTTGTCAACGTACTCCGACGCGGCATTGCTGCGGCGGCGTTCCAATGCGGGATGAGGAAGCGTATGCTCACGCATGGGTCAACACAAATGCGACGGAGGCTCGCCCAAAGCGAAACCTGCAATGAAGAAAATGAAAAGTGGTGGCGGCTGGCCGGCGATTCGATATACGTTCCGAAAGGCAAGAGATGTCGGTGGCGTTTGGAAATTGTACAAGGCCCTAAGGACAAAAAACGCTTGCAAGACGTGCGCTCTTGGGATGGGCGGGCAACGCGGCGGAATGGTCAATGAAATCGGAGGCTTTCCCGAAGTCTGTAAAAAGTCGCTGCAAGCCATGGCAGCGGATATGCAGGGTGCGATCAAGCAGGAGTTTTGGAGCACTTACAGCATCGCACAGCTGAAAGCGTTCTCGCCGTATGACCTCGAACACTGTGGACGGCTGACGCAGCCTGTCTTGTACGAGCGGGGCGCGGAATACTATCGACCGATTGATTGGGACGAGGCCATCGCGCGAATCACGAAGCGACTGAAATCGCTGCCGCCGGACGAGACGTTTTGGTACTTCAGCGGTCGCAGTTCGAACGAGGCAGGCTTTTTGCTGCAACTCTTCGCGCGGTTGTATGGCACGAATAACGTCAACAATTGCAGCTACTACTGCCATCAAGCGAGCGGCGTCGGTCTGACCAGTTCTATCGGCAGCGGCACGGCGACGGTCGTGCTGGAGGATGTCGAGCACGCGGATCTGGTTTTCGTGATCGGCGGCAACCCGCCCAGCAATCATCCACGATTGATGACGACGCTCACTCACATCCGCCAACGCGGCGGCGAAGTTATCGTCATCAATCCCGTGATCGAAACGGGATTGGTCAACTTCCGCGTGCCGAGCAACGTCCGTAGTTTGCTGTTCGGGACCAAGATCGCGACGCTTTACGTTCAGCCAGACATTGGTGGCGACCTCGCATTGCTGACGGGGATCGCGAAGCGAATCGACGAGATGGGTGCTCAAGACAGCGGGTTCCTGCAAGAGTATTGCGACGACTCCGAAGCGTGGCTCGCACACATCCGCTCGGTCAGTTGGTCAGAGATATATGCCAAGTCGGGAGTTTCGCAGAGCGACATTGATGCGATTGCCGAGCGGTATGCCGCGGCAAAGAACGTCGTGTTCAGTTGGACGATGGGAATCACACACCACGTTCACGGCGTGCAGAATGTTCAGGCGATCGCGAACCTCGCGTTCATGCGTGGCATGGTAGGGCGACCAAATGCGGGGTTATTACCGATTCGCGGGCATTCGAACGTGCAGGGAATCGGCTCGGTTGGTGTGACACCGAAACTGAAAGACACGATCTTCGAGCGGTTGGAAAGCGAATACGGGTTGACGCTGCCCACCACGGAGGGACTCGATACGCTGGGCTGCATGGAGGCCGCTTTTGAAAAGAAGCTAAAGGCAGGCTTCTGCCTTGGCGGAAACCTGTTTGGCTCGAATCCTGACTCTGTCTACGCGGCAGAATCTCTTTCGCGGCTCGAAAGCATGGTGTACCTGAGTACGACGCTTAACACAGGTCACGCCCATGGCCTCGCTGACGAAGCCATCATCTTGCCGGTGCTGGCTCGCGACGAAGAGCCCCAACCGACAACTCAAGAGTCGATGTTCAATTATGTTCGATTGAGCGATGGGGGACCTCGACGCCACGACGGCCCACGCAGCGAAGTCGAAGTGATCGCCCAGATTGCCGAAGGTGTCTTGGCAGACACGACCGCGATCGACTGGCGATCTATGCAGAATACAGGCCGCATCCGCGACGCGATTGCGAAAGTTATTCCCGGCTATGACGAGATTGCAAAGATCGACAAAACCAAGACCGAATTCCAACTGGGCGGTCGAACGTTACACAAACCAACTTTTCCTACGCCGAGCGGACGAGGTGTACTGCACCGACATGATTTGCCGAGCCTGCGAGGGGGGGGCGATCAACTGCGGCTGATGACGGTGCGCAGCGAGGGCCAGTTCAACACAGTCGTCTATGAGAACGAAGACATCTATCGCGGCCAGGATCGACGCGACGTAATTCTGCTTCATCCGGATGACATCGCGCGGCTTGGATTGTCGGAGGACCAGAAGGTAACCGTCTGCAGTGAAACGGGCGAAATGCCGGGGATCCGCGTGCGAGCGTTCGAGGAGATCAAGCCGGGAAACACGCTGATGTATTACCCTGAATCGAATGTGCTCGTGCCGCGACACGTCGACGGCCAATCCAAAACTCCCGCCTTTAAGGGCGTGCTTGTTACGATCTCTACAAAGTAACGCCCTTAGACACGCCCTCGCTTTCGTAACCCCTGTATCGTATTCCGCGGCGACTCGATTATCCTGGTGATTGGCGAATTGCGTTACCGACGTCGGTGACGGTTCCTCCAGAACACGTACCGGCGGTCTGCATGCAAGAGTCCACTTCTTCTCGTTTCGCTTGGTGGAGCGCTGCCACGATCTTTTTGGGCGCGTTTCTGCTCTTCCAAGTTCAACCAATCATCAGCAAGATGATCTTGCCTTGGTTCGGCGGCGGGCCTGCCGTTTGGACGACTTGTATGCTGTTCTTTCAAGTGTTGTTGCTCGGCGGATACGCATACTCTCACTACTTGATCGTGTCGCGGAACCTGAAGCGACAAACGATCTTTCACGTTGCGATCCTCGTGGTCGCAGCGCTGACTTTGCCTATCATGCCGGACGCCAGTTGGAAACCGCTCGACGGCACTCAGCCCACGTTGCGTATTCTCATGCTGTTAGGTGCGAATGTGGGCTTACCGTATTTCATCCTCGCTTCCACGGGGCCACTCGTCCAAGCTTGGTATGCTCGCTTTTACAGCGGACAATCGCCTTATCGCTTGTATGCCTTGTCGAACATCGGATCGCTGGGCGCGTTGCTGACCTATCCGTTTTTCGTTGAGCCCGCGCTGACTACCAGTTCACAAGGATGGTTGTGGTCAGGCGGCTTTGCGATCTACGCACTCCTTTCCGCCGGACTGGCCGTCGCGGCAGGTCGTCAGACTTCAGGCGTAGCGACTTCGGTTGCGTCACTCGATTCGGAATCGGATAGGGACGAGCAGGGACCGTCGCTCGAGAACCGGATGGCATGGCTATTATTGCCGGCACTCGCATCGATGCTCCTGCTGGCAATCACAAACCATCTCTGCCAGGACGTGGCTGTCGTGCCTTTCTTTTGGGTTGCTCCGCTCAGCTTGTACCTGATCTCGTTCATCATTTGTTTTGATCACCCACGCTGGTACCGCCGTACTCTATTTGCCGCGGTGACCGTTCTCGCTACGTTCGCATTGTGTCTCGTGATGCTAGGTGACGATGTCGACACTTTCTTAAAGAAGACACATATCGCTTGGCTACTCTCGAAGGCTGGTATCACGTTCGCCTTTGAGGACTTGATTTCAGACATCGTCCTTGAGGCCGGTGTCTATCTTGGCGTTCTGTTTCTGATTTGCATGGTTTGTCACGGCGAGATGGTTCGCTGCAAGCCTGCTCCTCGCTATCTGACTGCGTTCTATTTGATGGTGTCGGCGGGCGGTGCGCTTGGCGGGTTGTTTGTGGCATTGGTATGTCCGCAGATGTTTTCGACGTTCGTCGAGATGGGGATCGGGTTGGTGCTGGCCTTCATGCTCGCGTTGGGTGTGCTGGCGGATCAGTTCTGGAACGCGTGGATATTGAACCGACTGTGGAAGCAGTGCGTCGCGTTCGCGGTTTGTTTCACCCTGCTGATCGTGGTAGTTCGTGCTCAGTTCGTGACGTTCAGCAGCGACGCGCTGATTTCGCTTCGCAACTTTTATGGCATGTTATCCGTGGAAGAAGATGACATTGACGAGCCACTACTGCATATTCGCGAATTGATGAACGGGCGGATCTTGCATGGTTCTCAGTTTATCGACGAAGACCTGAGTCAAACTCCGACAACCTATTACGACGAAGAAAGCGGCATTGGCGTTGCACTGCGTCGCTTCCCCAGCCCCGAGCCGAAACGAGTCGCAACCGTCGGTCTGGGCGCGGGAACGATTGCGTCTTACGCACAAGAGGGTGACTACTTCTGTTTCTATGAAATCAACCCCAACGTCCAACTTTTTGCGACTACGCAGTTCACCTACCTTGAGGACGCAAAGCAACGAGGGGCGGGCGTTAGCATCGAACTCGGTGACGCCAGGGTTTCGCTCGAACGACAAGAGCCCCAAAATTATGACATCATCGCGCTCGATGCCTTTAGTGGCGACGCGATCCCCGCTCATCTGCTGACACGCGAAGCGTTTGCCGAATACTTCCGCCACTTGAACGACGGCGGCGTGATTGCCGTTCACATCAGCAACCGCCATTTGGATCTAACACCGGTCATTGGCGGTGTCGCCGAACACTACAAGTACTCACTGCTAAAGATCGAAACCGACGATGATGGCTTTGCTGGCGAAGCCGGGTCCGATTGGTTGCTTATGACTCGGAATGAACCGTTCATGAGCGACGACGAAGTCCTTGAAAGTAGCGTGGTCGTCGGGCCAGATGACTACAAGGCCATCCAGCCCTGGACCGACCAATTCAGCAACCTGTTCGAGATTCTGGAAAAGCCAGATTGGATGTCGAAGTAGCTTTTGGCCGATGCGAACGGTTCAATTCAAAGACGACGAGCGACTTCTGTCACTTTGACAGACGATATTCTTCGCGCGACTTGCGGTGCCTACTTCCGCCTTGCTGTTGTAATTCGTTGAATGGCAAGCACTTCGCGGCGTACTCAACGTAGCCAATCCGCTTTGGCATGTGTTTTGCGAATCTGAAGCTGTGAAATCAAAAGTTGGTTTCCCACGAGTTAAGGCGCCTTTCCGAGTTGGGAACCGCTCAAGTGAGCAATCGCATCGTCCTAGTGTCGCGTACATCCCCGCGCGTTGGCGATGGTTCCATTTTGTGGGATGTGGATTGGAGAAAGATGCCATGACAAACACACTATCCAGTTACCGTTGGACTCCCGCGTTGTTAGATGATTTCCGAAAAGAGATGAGCCGTTTCGCGGGCGGATTGTTCGACGACGCGTCGAACGGAAATGTTTTCGCACCCAGTGTTAATTTCGCCGAGACAGAGACGGGTTACGAGGTATCTGTCGAGTTGCCAGGAATGAAACCCGAAGATGTCCACGTCGAATTTAAGGACGGGCATTTGTGGATCTCGGGCGAACGCAAGAATGAAGTAGAAGAGAAGGGCAAAACCTATCATAGGGTCGAACGACGTTACGGTTCGTTCCGCCGCGTGATCGCGATCGGAAATGAAGTCGATGCGGAGAAAGTCGACGCCACTTACAAAGATGGAGTGTTGACAGTCGATATTCCGAAAGTGGCAGCGGCACAGCCAAAACGAATTCAAGTGAAAACCTAACAACAACGCCACATCAAGAAACGACGAGAGCGTGGACGCACACCGTGTCCACGCTCTTATTGCACGACAAAGCTCTGAGCGATTTACTTAGGGCTTCTTCTTTTTGGAGACAACTTTCTTTTTGGTGGCTTTGACAATTGACTTCTTTGCCTTGGGCTTCTTGTCACCAAAGACGCTATCCCACTGCTCAGAGAATTTTTTGCTCGGCCCCGAGCGAACAATCGGTCCAGACATTTCAAACAAGCTCCTACTACACGGTCACGAGAACTTCTTTCCAACAGGTTTTGATTCTAAGCGACAGTTCGCTCAACTCAAGGCCTGAATCCGCCGGGGCCTTTCAGTTTTTCCAACTGAGAGGTTTGTACGACGGGCTTCCGAGCCCGTCGATGAATCTAAGTCGTTATTCGACGGGCCCGGAGGCCCGTCGTGCATATTGTGCAACTTCAACAAATGAATCGCCTTGCTGAATCTGCGACGCGACTCGGAAATCACGAGTACTCCGAACAATCATGGCTGCCTCGGTGCCGGTCGCTCATCAAGTTCTCGAAGCTTGGCCTTCAGTTCCTCCATCAATTCGACAGAATTGGCACGGAGGCGATATCGCCCGTTTTCATCTACATCAAGATCCAGCTTGACATGAATTCCCTCCGCTCGAAGTAACGCGTATGCCTCGTCGATGAATTTGATGAGATCATTCGTACTCATGTCATCGAGACTGTCATCCGCAGTCTGGGACGAGAGTTGCTCAATCTCGATCCGCAAGTGTTCCACTTCCATCGACCGTGATCGATAGTCTCGCCACCAGCCGATCGCTAGAGCAAGTGCCAGCACTTGGGTCGAAAGTATCCCAAGCCGCCGCCAAGTCGCCGATTTCTTAGTACTCTCCATTCTTAATCACGCCCTTGCTTCGTTTGGATGGAGGTCGAACCGCTTTAGTTCCCTTAGCACGCAAGAAAATGGCGAGACTCCATGAGGTATTGGGGCGAGGAACTCGCAAAGGACGCGGGAAACGCCTCCGGGAGGACGATTCTGTTGACCTGAATCGCTGCGAAGCAACGTCATTGTCTCCGAATCATGGAACCTGCTCGTCGCACAGGACGTCAATAACATGAAGCAGTTTGCGAGGCACCACACATGGAGAGATCAAGCGATGGTCCAGAAGTACGCGTTACGTGGTATCTCGAGCCGTCTACGAACGAAACGCGAGCAACTTGACAAAGAGAGCTCCGAAGAACTCAAAGACCGAATGACTAAGAAAGTCGATCACCGCGCCTCCCAAGTGGGACCGATTGATCGCCCCCAGTCGTAGCCTACTGCAAGGGCCGCGTGGTGTTAGACAACTGCCGGGCGTTCCATGTCGGAGTATGGATAGTGGCCAGCCTTCTTCAGCTTGGCGATAAGCTTCTTACCTCCCCGTTTTCTCGCATAGTCCATTTCGGAACGGTGGACCTCAATAATCGCGAGTAGACCAAACGCCGCGTGCCTAACTGGCGGGCCATAGGCGTCGAAGATCAAGCATTTGCCGCCCACGATCTCCATCTCTAGAGGAAACTCGCAAGTCTCGTTGGGATTGAGTGTCGCCTGTTCGCTGTAACGGGCGATGCAGTTCATGATCGCACTGATCACGCGATGCTCGCGCCCAAAGTTCGTGCCTTCATCATGGGCGTCGTCCAGCGAAAGCTCTTGGCGAGTGAACATGACAAGTTCGTAGGTATCGAAAACGTCGTTTGAAGAACCTTCCCCCGGAATCTCGCAAAGTTCTTTTGTTGCGATGGCCGTCCCTGGTATGCCGTGCGGGAAGTAGTAAAGATCCAGTGCACCGCCAAACGCATAAGGGATGATCGCATGCATCACCATATCGTGCTCTTGTCCGAGCAGTTGGGCCATGATGGCGGACTTGTCCTCGTACCACTGTTGAGCCAAGGCTCCTTCTTCGTCGTCATTGTTCATCGCGGTTGTCGCATTCGCAGTTTACGCAACAGATTTGGGCGCTCACGTCTTTTGCAGCGAGACGGCTCTCGCAGTCGGCATTCCGACGAAAGACTAGCGAATAACCTACCCGCGGTGCCGGGTGGTTGTACAGTCTGGAACGTTCTAAAATCAGTGGCTTGGAACTGATCACCGGACACCACCTCTCTTACGATGGATCGTAGCCATGAGCGATCGCAATTTCGTTCACCTCCACTGTCACAGTCACTACAGCCTGCTCGATGGTGCCAGCCCGATTGGCAAGCTTATCACGCGTGCCAAAGAGCATGGCATGAATGCGTTGGCATTGACGGATCACGGCAATCTGCACGGAGCGTTGGAGTTCTATCGCAAAGCAAAAGAAGCCGAGATTAATCCGATCATTGGCTACGAAGCCTACATCGCACCGGAAAGCCGCTTCAAAAAAGATGCTGGGAATATGAAGGAGGCGAGCTATCACCTCACGTTGCTGGCACAGAATCGAACGGGCTTTCAGAATCTCGTAAAGCTTGCATCTGCCGCCTCGCTCGAAGGGTTTTACTTTAAGCCTCGCATCGACAAGGAGATCCTTGCCGAACACAGCGAAGGCATCATCTGTCTCAGCGGCTGTGTGTCGAGCGAATTCAATCGCATGATCCTGCGCGGAACGGGTGGCGACGATGAGATCAAGGATGCGATCGAAGTCGCTCAGTGGTTTCACGGGGTGTTTGGTGATCGCTATTTCATCGAGATCATGAACAACGGGCTCGAGATGCAGCGTCTGGCAATGGAGGGCGCGATCGACGTTGCCAAACGAGTGGGCTTGCCGCTGGTCACGACGAGTGACGCACACTATGTCGATCGCGAAGATGCCGAGGCCCAGGACGTGTTGCTGTGCATCAATACGGGAAAATTCCGTACCGACACGGCCCGCATGAAGATGGACGGTAATGATTACTACTTGAAGCATCCCGATGAAATGTACAAAGCATTTCCCGGCTTCGAAGACGCCGTCGCGCGGACGCAAGAGATTGCCGATACCGTCGACATCGATCTCGAATTGGGCAAGCGGCATTTCCCAACGTACAGCTTTCCCGCCGACACCACGGCCGAAGACTATCTGCGCAAACTTTGCATTCAAGGTTTGAAGGAACGATACGCCGACAATCCCAAGATGCTGATTGATGGCGAACTGGTGCAAGTCGTGATGGACCGCTTGGATCGCGAATTGGGAGTGATCAACAAGCTGGGCTTCCCGAATTACTTCCTCATTGTGTGGGACTTCGTCCGTTACTCGCGCGAAGAAGGGATTCCGGCGACAGCTCGTGGCAGCGGCGTCGGGGCGTTGGTGTGTTATGCGTTGTACCTCAGCCACGTCTGTCCAATCGAATACGACTTGCTGTTCGAGCGATTCCTTGACGAAAGCCGACTCGAAGCTCCTGATATCGATATCGACTTCTGTAAGGATCGCCGCGGTGACGTCATTCGATACGTCAAAGACAAGTACGGCGAAGCGAACGTCGCGCAAATCGGCACGTTCGGAACGCTTGCCGCGCGGGCCGCAATCAAAGACGTGGGGCGAGCGCTCGGCATTCCGCTAGGTCGTGTGAACGAAGTGACTGCGATGGTGCCGGAAGAGTTGGGCATCTCGTTGAACAAGGCTCTTGAAAAGAGCGAAGAGCTTCGCAAGACGTATCAGAACGACGGCGAAATACGTGAGTTGCTGGACCTTGCGATCAAAATCGAAGGATTGGCGAGAAATGTTGGCACGCACGCGGCAGCCGTCGTGATCGCGGACAAGCCGCTGACGGAATACGTTCCGCTGACTCGCGTATCCGGCAAGACAGACATCATCACGCAATGGTCGATGAACGACGTCGAAGCGGCTGGCCTGTTGAAGATGGACTTCTTGGGGCTCCGCAACCTGACAATTCTGTCAAAAGCAGTTGACCTGATCGAGCAATCGACGGGCAAACGCGTCGACCCCTTGAAGTTCCCGATCGACGACAAGGATGCGTTCGCACTGCTCCGACGTGGCGAAACAAAAGGCATCTTCCAGCTGGAAAGCGGCGGTATCCGCGATCTGTTACAGCGAATGAAGCCCGACCATTTTCTCGACATCATTGCGACAGCTGCCTTGTATCGTCCCGGCCCGCTCGAAGGCGGCATGGTAGACGACTACATCGACGTGAAACATGGTCGGAAGGCAGCCGAATACAAACACGAGGTGTTGAAGGACATATTGGAAGAGACCAACGGGGTGATGGTCTACCAAGAACAAGTGATGCGGATTCTGAACCGTCTGGGCGGCATTCCGCTCGCCGCTGCGTACACCGTAATTAAGGCGATCAGCAAAAAGAAGGAATCCCTGATCGCCAAAAACTACGAGAAGTTCATCGAGGGTGCGGTTGAACGAGGCATGAATAAGAAGGAAGCCAACGAAATCTGGGAGTTGATAATTAAGTTCGCAGGCTACGGCTTCAACAAGAGCCACTCGACGGCTTACGCGCTGATCGCCTACCAAACGGCTTACCTCAAGGCCCATTATCCTGTCGAGTTCATGGCCGCGCTCTTATCGGGCGATATTCAGGGAAGAAACTTCAAGCGGAAAGATGCGCTTGTTGAGCACATGGAAGACTGCCAACGCATGCAGATCGAAGTCGTTGCGCCGGACGTGAACTCGTCCGATGTTGATTTCGCAGTCGGCGACGGGAAGATCTACTTCGGCTTGTCCGCTATCAAGAGTTGCGGAGGTTCTGCTGCGGAAACGATTGTTGCCGCTCGGAAGTCTGGCGGGCCGTTTAAGAGCATCTTCGATTTCTGTGAACGTGTCGACACTTCGTCGTGCAATCGATCCACGGTCGAGACGTTGATCAAGGCCGGAGCCTTTGATTCGCTGGGAGCGAAACGGCGACAGTTGATGGACGTTTTGGAGCGAGCAATCCAAGCCGGTGCCTCAGCGTTGTCGGATCGCAAGAGCGGCCAGAAGAGTTTGTTCGGGGCACTCGAAGAGGAACAGGATGCTCAACCGTCGATCGATCTGCCGAATGTTTCCGAGTATGAGGAACGCGAGCGATTGCTGATGGAGAAGGAAGTGTTAGGCTACTACCTGACTAGCCATCCGCTCGCCGAGTACGAAAAGACACTGGCCACCTATTGCACCCACACGACCGCAGAATTGACCGGCTTGCCTCACAAGACCGAAGTGATGATGGGAGGCATGATATCGGCGATTAAGATGGCGCACGTCAAGAACGCCAAGCCGGACAAGCCGACCAAGTACGCGAACTTTGACCTTGAGGATATGGCGGGAGCGATCCGTTGCATTTTATGGCCGGATGACTTTGCGAACTCCGGGGAATTGGTTCAAGCGGACGCCATCGTCGTCTTGCGTGGCGCGCTCGATCGTCGAGGTGGCGGTGACGAAGCCAATCTGATCGTGAACGAGATCATTCCACTCGACCAACTAGGCTCTCGGTATACTTCCGGCGTCATGATACGCGTTGACGAAGAGACGCATGGTTCCGAGAAGCTGAACCAGGTTCGCGAAGTCGTGCGTGGCTATCCGGGAAATTGCGAATTGCAGATCGTGCTGTCGCTTCGTGACGGGACGCGTGTCTTTTTGCGTTCCAATAAGTTGCGAGTTGAAGTCAATAACGAACTGCGTCAACGGATCGATGGTGTGCTGGGTGCAGGCTACTTTGGCCTGATCACCTCCAAGCCCACGATGGCTCCTCCGAGCAACAACCGGCAGCGACGCGGATCGATGCAGCCGGCATAGCTTGACGTGGCTATGCGGTTCTACGGATGAAACGCTTCCACGTCGGGATGTTCACAGAATGGGAGCGGTGGCGTTCGAGGAAGTGCTACGCGCCGGATTGGCACTTCTTGGTAAAGCACGCCGCACAAGGGGCAACTGTGCACAAATGGTAAGGCAGGGCTCGTGATTCTGGGTGGCTCAATTGGCGCTGCGGGAATCGGGGCTGGTTCATCAGCGGTCGGCAGTGGCAATGATTCCGGAACTTCAGGGATGGCGGCGATCTCGCGCGAACTCACTGGGGGTGCAGGCTCTGCCGTCTCTAGCAACGAGTCGGAGATCGCCTTGATCTGTTCAGCCGAGATTGCAGTGCGAAGGATCGCGACATCTTTAATATCTCCATCGAACGGACGTTTTCCCGCTCCCGACGGACTGTCGCCAATCCAGACGTGACAATGCGCGTTTGTCTTGGGTTTGCCCTGATGCGGCACTTTGCTCACGAGGGCTCCGTCTTGATAGACACGCATCGAATGTCCGTCGTAAACAGCGGCGATCAATGAACGATGCTTCAAGTTGATGTCGTGATTGCGCGACACAGCTTCCCGCGTGCCTTTGTCCGTGCGAAGCCGGAATCGAATTCGAGGTCGATCGTCTCGAATCGTGGTACCCAGGGACCAGAACTGGTCGTCTTCATTCAGTCCGTTCTCTTTGGCGACGATCCGAGCGTCTGAGACCGCAAAGCTCGCAGGTTCTATCTGAACGAGAATCGTAAACGACTCGTCCAAATCGATCGCTCCCAAATCGACAAAGTCATCGCCATCGAAATGAGCGGAACCAATGACGTTGTATTGTCCGTGCTGCTGCCCGACTTGATCGACTGCGACGACTTCTCCATCAGGCTCATCGAGTCTCCACCACGCCTCCGGGTCGTTGGCAACGTAGGCGCGAACGAGACTGGTGTAGTTCGGTTTTGCAGCACTTGCGAGTTCGGCGACTTCGCCTGCCGAAAGTTGCCTCGCGAATAGTGCGACTTCGTCTAACGCTCCGTGGAAGAAATCTGCCAGCGGCGATTCGCTTCCCGCCTGGCTGGTCATCGTCGATGCACCGAAGACAAGCGGTTCGTGATTGCCATCGCCACCGCTGGTCTTCCCCAATCCACCTGCATACTCGTGGGTTGCGGCCAATTGCCCATCAACGAACAGTTGCAGTCCATTACTGCCAAACGTGCAGGCCACATGCGTCCAACGGCTCTTCTTGGTTTCCTTCCGTAACTCATAGCTCTCAGTCGCACTTTGCAATCGAAGAACAATCTGGCTTTTTGCAATCGATAGCGTCAAATGCCCGCCATCGCCGAAACCGCTGGCGTCTTTGGAGAGAACTCCTTGTGATCGAGTCACATCATCCGCGCGAAGCCAACAAACAACGGACCCTTGCTCGAGCAGGAAGCGGTCATGATGCCGAACAACGACACAACTGTTCTTACCGTCGAACGAAAGGGCGTGTCCACCGCTGGAAGGAACCGCTCCGTCCGTGGTGAACGAGACCCCGCCTTGGGCCAGGCCAACATACTGCTCCGTTTCGTCGAGCAGGACTCGTGCGTTTTCACTTTCGAATTGCCATAGCGCTATCGGCTCCAATTGCATGATGCCCTTGGCAGGCGTCGAATTGGCATCTGCGCCGAGAATCCGACAGCAAATGCCACATAGCAAAATCGCCATGATCGTTACACGGGCGCGGTACTTCACACGTCGTCTCCTCACAGAAAACTACCCGAATCAGCGGGAACGCGATGTGGCGTTCCGCAGCACCATTGTAATCGCCGCAGAATAAATTTCCTCTCGCGAACAGAGGAGTGGTACATATTGCAGTAAGTTGGCCACTCCTGCCCGACAAAAGGCCAAGAGTGGCCGTCCTACTTTCAGGAATCGCAGACTGTACCACTACCCGAACAGACTTTGAGTTACAACCACTTTGAACCGATACTAGACTACGACGTAATACAGACTCGCATAAATCAACCGTCCCGGGGGCAGAACCATGGACGACGCTGACCGATTGCACTCTCCGCCTGCGGAGTTACTTCGTTTCGTCCACCGAATCGTCGACGAGACTCTCCGTAATCACGTCGAAGAACGCCGATTTCCTCGCTATAAGCTGACTGTCGAAGTCTGGGTCCAGCCGGTGGACGCCAACTTCGAACCGCTGGGCGAGCCATTCACCGCAGTGAGTCGTGATATCTCAACGGGCGGGATCGGGCTGATGCATACACGAGCCATCCGCGACAAGTACCTGTGGTTGCGGCTTGTCACGCATGGCGGGGGCACCATGAACGTGGTTGTGGAAGTCTTGCGGTGTCGCCCCATCAGCGTGTTCTACGACATCGGGGCCAAGTTCGTGGCCAAGCTAGATGGGGCTCCCGGCTTCGAGGTTTCAAAGCCATAACGACGAGCAATGCACTTGGTGAAGCGGGGCAAAAACAACTTCAAGACATTTGCTGGGATCAGGTTGATCGATCAGCTATCATAGCCGGATCGTCGCCACTTCAAAGAACCAGGAATTGCCTGAAGGGATTTGACCATGACGCAGCAAATCACTCGCCGCGTGTTTCTCCAACAATCCGCTGCAGCAAGTATTGTCTTGCCGACTTTCGTTTCATCGACGGTGTTCGGCGCAAATGATCGTCTGAACATCGCGGGCATCGGAGTCGGTGGCAAGGGACGCGGCGACATTGAAAATACTTCGCAGGGACAAAACGTCGTTGCGATTTGTGACGTGGATGATCGCACCCTTGGCGAAGCCGAAAAACGCTATCCGGGTGCCAAAGTCTACAACGACTGGCGAAGGCTGCTGGAGCAGAAAGACATCGACGCCGTCACCATTTCCACTCCGGATCACATGCATGCGCCGATCGCGATCTCCGCAATGCAACTCGGCAAACACGTCTACGTGCAAAAGCCGCTTGCCCATACGATTCACGAAGCACGGCAGATGCGGCTGCTTGCGAAGCAATGCGGCGTGGTCAGCCAGATGGGTAATCAAGGGCATAGCACATCCGGCTATCGCACGCTGGTGAAGCTGATTCAGGACGGCACGATTGGCAAGGTGAAAGAAGCACATGCTTGGTCGAACCGTCCAATCTGGCCTCAAGGAATCGATCGCCCAGTAACGACGGATCCCGTCCCCAGTTACCTGCACTGGGATCTATGGCTCGGTGTGGCGAAAGAGCGTCCGTTCGTGGGAGCAAGTGAAGGACGCAAACGAGACCGTGGCGTGTATCACCCGTTCAACTGGCGCGGCTGGTTGGATTTCGGCGTTGGTGCGCTCGGCGACATGGGATGCCACATCATCGACCCGGTAGTCTGGAGTTGCGAACTCGGCGCACCGACCAAGGTCTGGTCCGACGGTCCCTCTCCGAACGGCGAGACATTTCCGAATTGGGGAATCATAAACTACGAGTTTGCAGGCACAAAACACACCGACGGCGAGTCGTTCCAAATGACTTGGTACGACGGCGGCAAGAAGCCCGCCGAAGAGCTTGCTCGCTTGCCGGACAGGGAAAAGCTGCCTGATAACGGCTCGTTGTTCATCGGTGAGAAAGGTGTGCTATTGTGTCCCCATGGCGGTTCACCGCGATTGTTGCCGACGAATCAATACGCCGACTTCAAGATCGACGAAGTCGCGGGTAGCGACCACTACATGCAATGGACCAACGCGTGCAAGGGCGAAGGCGAAGCCACGTCGCACTTTGATTATGCGGGCCCGTTGACCGAGACCGTTTTGCTCGGCACGATCGCCATCCGCTTCCCCGGACAGTCTATCGAGTGGAATTCGGAGAAGCTGGAAGTCACTAACCTTGCCGACGCGAACGCCTTCGTCCGAAAGGCTTATCGCGATGGTTGGCAAGTCAAGGGACTGAGTTGACGTTCTCAACCGGGGGTCGCGGACTTCGACCCGCGATCATCGTCATTAACATCTTTGAATCCGAATCGCCGATAGCGGACGTTGCGCGGGTCCATCGTATGGCCCCAACTCACATCCTCCATGGAAACCTCGAAGGCCGCAGCAATTCGTTGGCGTTCGGATGGGCTTGGCGTCCACCGTCCCAACGCGATGGCTTCTGCGCGATCGTTAGTAAGATTGGCTCTTTCCGCCAAGTCCTCGACCGCCCAATTGGCATCTTCTAACAAACAATCAACGGTCTTCATGGAGCCTTGGTTGGCATCTTGTGCCATCCGATGGAACTAGTCAGGGGAGGAGCTACGTTAACACGGTCCCGATTCGGAGTCCGAGTGTAGCAAACCGCGTTGGGGACAGAAACCCATCGCGCAATCACCGTAGGGCCATCAGGAATGAGCCTCGTGTTGTACTGGTGCTTGCGTCTGCAAAGTGTTGCAAGTTCGATTTGACGAAGGACACTTCGCCTCGAAACCCGCGTTCAGTAGAGACTGACCGCAGAGAAACGCCCGTTGTCACGACTCGACCTCAGCAGTAGCATTAGAGCTTCTAGTAGCTGGCCGGATGGCGGAATTGGCAGACGCACAGGACTTAAAATCCTGTGGCCCTTACGGGCCGTACGGGTTCGACCCCCGTTCCGGCTACTGACTACGAAAGGACTTAGAGCAAATCGCTCCAAGTCCTTTGTTCGTTCTTGAGCAGGGTGCCTTGGTGCATTCTTGGGATATCTGTGAGTTTGCATTGCATTTGCGTCGCTGGTGATTCCAGCACGACGGCAGCTAGGCTGCCGGGAAGACGGAGATGCAGTCATGGCCTCACTCGAAACAACACCCAGTGGCAATTTCCACGTCGTCTTTTGGTTCCAAGGCGAGCGGTACAAGCGGGCACTACGCACAAAGTAAGGACGTGACGCAGAACTACGCCAGGCTCGGCTTGAAGACACCCTTCGACTTGTCGAATGCGGGCGCATTGAACTCCCAAAGGATATCGACGCTCCGTTGTTCCCGTTGTCTGACGGCAAGCTCCAACAAAGCATTGCAGAGGATTCAACACCGACCACTCCCCCACCCTGCCAAACGATCGAGGCGATTTTCAAGAGCTTCTTCGATTCGATTCCCGAGGGCAACTTAGAAGCGACAACCCTTGACGGGATGCGGAGTAAACCATTCTCAATGAAGACGTTACCGCCGATCGGCAAGTTGGCCGAAGATCGTACCACCATCGTTCGCAAGGTATCGCGCGCCGCTATGCTCGCCCGTTGGTCGAGGTCACCACGGAACTGGAACAACAACTTCGTGTTGCAGCGTGAAGCGTTAGCGCCGTTCAATAGCGTTGTGTCGCACAACTATGCTATACTAACACCATGAGTTCCCACCAAGCCGAACGGCAGGCGATTATGAAACACGTCAATGCTGACAACCAACCAGACGTCGTGAAGCAGTTTTTGCTCTCGCTCGATGTTCACGCGGGTTCGATTGTGGAAGTTGACGGTCGAAAGCTGCATGTCTCCGAACACGACCCGGTTCTCATCGCATCGATTCAAGAGGCGTATGGCAGCCGCGATGCAGGCCGCTCGCTCGACGAAGTCGCAGCGAGCATTCGTAACGACATGGGGTTCCAAGGGCAGCGATGACATACGAGGTTATTGTCGCTCCTCTCGCCGAACAAGACCTGCGACGCAATGCCGATTGGTGGGCGGAGAATCACTCGCCAACGCAGGCGGAACGATGGTTCGAGAATGCGTACAAGCAGCTGAGCTCGCTGAAGTCGATGCCGGAACGGTGTCCGTTGAGTACAGAGAGTGGATCAGTCCCGTTCGAGATTCGCGACCTTTTGTTCGGTTTAGGACCCAAGCCAAGCTATCGGGCAATCATCACCATTGAAAACGAGAAGGTCTATGTCTTGCGAGTGGTTCGCGGGGCGGAAGACGTATTGGACGTAGGGGATTTGACGTAACTGTCGAGTCTTTCGTCAACTCCATTGACGAGACGAACAAGCCTCTTGCAGGTGACTGAAGCTAATCACGCTTTGTTGTTACACGGTACGAATGTAGCTTGCCCGTGTGTGCCCCGTGCGGCATACTTCGTCGCGATGGCGAAGAAGCAACCTGCAGAAGGGCAATCCGATCAAGCGTTCATCGAGTGCATTGATCGTTTACGGGAGGAAGTGCAAGTCCTTCACAATGTCGTTGATGAATTGCGGGAAGAGCTGCAATATCTGGTTTGCAATCCGGGTGAACGGAACGCTGAGACGGTGGACCGGCTTCGCGTGACCAGCCTGCCGCTCGATCCCGCCGCCGATGACTTTGGCGAGCGGGTCAACGCGGTCCCGGAGGAGACCGTCGTCGAATTGCGAACGGCAGGGGAAACAACTCAGTAAAAGAAGCGGGGGCCAGCCACCAGCCAACGCGGACTTTTCTGATGAAAAAGACGAGTGAGTGCATGGGACAGCTGGCATAACCCGCGGAGAGGTGAGTGTCACCGACCGAATTGCGAACAACCGTTTCTCGAACGGCAGATTCGTCGTCACGATCAGACTCGTCCGCTCGTAAGCCGTGCTGATGATGTCGAATAACAGCTCCTCGCCCAACTTGCTGGCGGGCACGTATCCCAACTCGTCCAGGATCAACAGATCGAGCTTGGCGAGTTGGTTCTTCAGGCGTAACAACTGCCGTTCTTCACGAGCCTCGATCAAGTGCGTGATCAGTTCGGTCGCACGCCAGAAGCGAACCCGCTTGTGATTGTCGTGAAAGTGGCGCTGTCCAACTAGGCGATAATCTTCTCGATCCGCTCGCCGTGGACGTCCGTCAAGCGGAAGTCGCGTCCCTGGTATCGATAGGTCATGCGGAGATGATCAATGCCCAGCAGATGGAGCATGGTGGCGTGGACATCATGGACCGGCACGACGTCTTCGACGGCGTTGTAGCCCAGTTCGTCTGTCGCGCCGTGCGTGATGCCCCCCTTGATCCCGCCGCCACACATAAACATCGAGAAGCCTTTGATGTGGTGGTCGCGTCCGTTTCCTTGTGCCATGGGCGTGCGACCGAACTCGCCGCCAAAAACGATCAATGTCTCGTCGAGCATGCCGCGATCTTTCAAGTCTTTGATTAGCGCTGCGGTCGGCTGATCGACTTCCGTGGCAGTGCCCTTTACGCTGTTCTTGATATTGCCGTGGTGATCCCAGCCGCGATGATACAACTGAATGAAGCGGACACCACGTTCGGCCAAGCGTCGGGCGAGTAAACAATTCGCCGCGAACGTACCATCGCCGCCTTTGGTGCCGTACGCTTCAAAGACATGTTCGGGTTCGTCCTTGACGTCCATCAGTTCGGGAACGCTGGTCTGCATGCGAAATGCCAGTTCGTACTGTGCGATGCGAGTCGCAATCTCGGGATCGCTGACCGAAGCGTTCAGCGTTCCATTCAACTGATTCACCGCCGAAACGACGTCCTGCTGCTGGTTGCGGTTCACTCCGCGAGGGTTCCCAACGTACAGCACCGGATCACCGGTCGAATGGAACTCGACGCCTTGATAGCGACTAGGCAAGAAGCCGCTGTGCCATTGCCGTTGCGCGATTGGTTGAGCCTGTCCGTGCTTGCCAATCGACGTCAATACGACAAAGCCAGGCAAGTTGTCAGTCTCGGCTCCCAATCCGTAAGTCAGCCACGATCCCATCGCCGGTCGTCCTGAGATGGTCGTCCCCGTGTTCATAAAGGTGTGTGCCGGGTCGTGGTTGATTGCTTCTGTCTTCAGCGAGCGAATGATGCACAGTTCGTCCGCGACGCCACCGAGGTGCGGTAAAATATCGCACAACTCTTGACCGTTCTCGCCATACTTCTGAAACGGATGCTGCGGTGCGAAGCACTTCAATTGCTTGCCTTGCAACTGTGCAATTGGCTGCCCCAAGGTGTACGACTCGGGCATATCCTTGTCGTGCATCTCGGCGAGCTTTGGCTTGTGATCGAACGTTTCCAGATGCGACATACCACCGGCCATACAGAGCCAAATGACTCGCTTCGCGCGCTGCGGAACATGCAACGCTTCGATCACGCCGCTCGTGCCAGCGGTCGCAGCATTGGCTTGGGGCGTCATTATCGAAGCCAATGCCGTCGCGCCTAACCCCGTCAATGTGTGGCCGAGAAAGGTGCGGCGAGTGTTCTGTGTGCCGATGAGTTCTTGGAGATGCATGGTAATTCCCGACCGTTTAATACCGCGTGATCGTTTCATGAAGATTCAATATGACTCGTGCAACCGACGTCCACGCGGCGAGTTCGGAGCTGTCTAAATTGTCTGGTTTCGGTAAGGCACCGACTTTAAGCAACTGATTCGCCGCTTCTTGTTCTGCGGTGTATTCCCGGAAGTGCTTCTCGTACAGCGGAATGAGAACAGACTGTTCTTCCGACGAAGGTGATCTTCCTAGTACTTGGCGGAAAGCGTAATCCAACCGCGATTGCTCACTCGCCCCACCGTCACGAAGGGCCCGGCTGGCCAACGATCGAGCGGCTTCGACGTAAGTCGGGTCATTCAGTAGAGCCAGCGCTTGCAGCGGTGTGTTTGATCGTGGACGGTCAACGGTGCATTCTTCCCGACTTGGCGCGTCGAACGCCAGCAAGCTCGGATGCAAAAAGGTCCGTTGCCAGTAGGTGTAAAGTCCCCGTCGATAGAGACCATCGCCTTTATCTTGTTCCCATTCTCGCTTGGGGAAATTCAGATGTTGCCAGTAGCCAGCAGGCTGGTATGGCTTCACACTTGGTCCACCGATCTTTGGCGATAGCAAGCCACTCACGGCCAATGCGTTATCGCGAACCATCTCGGCATCCAACCGAAACCGTGCCTGCCGAGCGAGCCACTTGTTGCTGGGATCGATTTCGCGGAGTTGAGGTGCGACGAAGGACGACTGCTTATAGGTGTCCGAAGTCACCATCTGCCTAATCAACTTCTTTGTGTCCCAACCGCTGTCCATGAACTCGATGGCGAGCCAGTCGAGCAACTCGGGATGTGTGGGAGAATTGCCCTGAGTTCCAAAATCGTCCAATGATTTGACGAGCCCTTGTCCAAAGAAGAGCTTCCACAGTCGGTTTACATAGACGCGAGCCGTCAAGGGATTTTCGCGCGACGCCATCCAGCGAGCAAACTCAAGCCGTGCCGTCTTGCGATCTCCGATTTCAATACTCGGGAGCGCCGCCGGAGTGGCAGGCTCGACAATTTCTCCCGAATCGTCCAGCCAGTTGCCGCGAGGTAAGATGCGGACCATGCGAGGATCGATGGATACGGAAATCAGCGTCTGCGGGAAGGCAGATCGAATATCTTTCTGTTGTTTCTCCTTCGCCGCGATCTGATCTCGAACCGACGCTAGTACTGGCGCCAACGTACGGTAATGGCTGTCGAGCAACACCCGCTCCGCATCCGAGCGCTTCTCTGCGTCCGTCTTTAACGCATTCGCGACTTGATCGGGGAGGCCCGCCTTGTCGTCGAGCGACGGCTGGTTTTCCGAAGTCGCAGCAAGTCGAAAGCGTCCGACATTATGTTTGGCGTGCGCGGAATCATGTTTCAATCGCACCGTGACCGATGCGCCATCCGAGATGGTCAGTGGTTCGGTCAAGACGAACATCGCCTTGCGATTCTCGCGACGATTGTGACCGTCGACGGCCCAGCCCGTGTCTGCCTTGCCGTCGATTGCATTCGCGATAGGCCAACTGTCCTGGGAGAAATCCGCGACGGCTTCTTTGATCGCTAGCCGTTTCGGCTCGTCGGTCTCAGACGCCTTGAAGTCAATCTCGACTTCGGTCAGGACAAAGTTACCGTTGCCCCGACTGAGACTCTTGTTGGTCAAGCTGTCATCAATCAACGCTTCCAATCGAATTGCGGTAAGTGCTCCTGAGGCAGGATGCAGCTCGATCGTGTACGTGTCTTTGGCCGGGTTCTCGCCACTGGCTAGTACCGATAAATCGTCTTGGAGCGTGAGCGTTTGACCGTTCGCTGATGTAAGCGAACTGGGTTTCCATGCCTGCCAAGTGGACTTGCCGTTAAGGACGTCTTCTCGCGCGGTATTCATCCACTTGGCGAGTCCCTCAGAAAACGCGGGAGTCGTTGCTTTGTATTCTTCGCGTAATGTCGCGAGCTGACTTTCGAGTATCGCAAGTTGTTCTTCTTGCTCGGGCGTTGCGAAGCTCGTCTGCGGCTGATTGCCGACGGCGACTTCTTGGATGTCCGCGAAGAAGGCGCCGAAGCTGTAGAAGTCCTTCATCGTCAGCTGATCGAATTTGTGATCGTGACACTCGCAACACCCCATCGTCAAACCAAGCCACGCACTTGCCGTATTGCGCACACGGTCGGCTTGATACTTGGCAGTGTATTCTTTCGGCTGTGCCCCACCCTCTTGTGTCGTTTGCAGCAAGCGATTGTAGCCGGAGGCGATCTTCTGATCGGTGGTTGCGTCGGGAAGCAAGTCACCTGCGAGTTGTTCGATCGTGAACTGATCGAACGGCAAGTTGTTATTGAACGCGTTGATGACATAGTCGCGATAGGGTGCAACGTCGCGGTGGTTGTCGCTGTGATAGCCGCCTGTGTCAGCATAGCGCACGACGTCTAACCAATACATCGCCATCCGTTCGCCAAAATGTTTCGAGTTGATTAGCCGATCGACGGACTGGACGTAAGCATCTTCGGACATATCCGCGATGAAGGCATCGACTTCTTGCGGCGTCGGAGGCAGGCCGGTGAGGTCGAATGTCAAACGTCGAATCAACGTCCGGCGATCGGCTGGTGGTGAAGGCGTTAGGCCTCGTGCCACCAGCGTCGCGCGGATGAATCGATCGATGGCGTTCGCGTCGCCCGGGAGTCCGTCCACGGACGGAGGATCAGCTTTCGTCGGCACGATCAGCGACCAATGTTCTTGCCACGGGGCTCCCTCGGCAATCCACTGGCGAAGTATCGCGGCGTCGGCTTCGGTGATAGTCTTGCCCGTTGATCCAGGCGGCATTCGCTCGTCAGGATCATCGCTCAGAATCCGCCGCAACAATTCGCTCTCGTCTGGCTTACCGGGAACAATCGCCGACTCTTTCGCACTTTGCTCGTCGTCCAATCGCAACTCAGCCTCACGCTTGTTCCCGTCGGGGCCGTGACAGGCAAAGCATTTGTCCGACAGGATTGAACGTACATCGCGATTGAACTGGATGTCGCGAGGCGGTTCGGCGGAAGCCAGAGTCGAAATCAATAAGAGCACGCTTAACGGAAGGAATGCACACTTTAGCGATCGAACGAACATCAAACTCTCCGACCGCGAGTCGTGGCTCGCGTTGATATGGGCAGGTATAGATGCAGTCATGTTTATCTAGGGTATCCCGCCCACTCAGACGACTCAAGTCATCACGATGCAATCACTGGGCGATTCATTTGTTGAAGTTGCACAAGATGTACGACGGGCCTCCGAGCCCGTCGAATAGCGACCTAGATTCGTCGACGGGCTCGGAGGCCCGTCGTACAAACCTCTCAGTTTGAAAAACTATGCCATCGCTGGGACGGAATGGCTGTTTGGAGTCCAGTCTTCCGGCTGGAAGATCACGCTAGACCGTCGACTCCGGCAAACGTCCCAATCCTGCGATTAAACTTTGCCGAATCACAAGACAGATTCTACGGTCTCTCTTTACACGAACGGCCCTATCGAACAGAATACTGGCGTAGTAATCGAACATGCGACCTCCGCCCGTCGGAGGTCGTTTTTTTGTCGCGAGTTGGAGAAAGTCGAATGTCCGAGCGAATCCCGATGACTCAAGAGGGATACAACAAGATCAAGGCCGAGGTTGAGCAACTGGAACGCGTCGAGATGCCGGTCATCACCGAGAAGATCGCGGAAGCGCGCGCCGAAGGAGATCTCAAGGAGAACGCCGAGTATCACGGACAACGCGAGCGGCAAGGGATGTTGCAAGCCAAGATCAACCTCCTCAAGAGTAAGCTCGCCAACGCCACGATTGTCGACACTTCAAAGATCCCGACCGACGAAGTGGGCTTTGGTGCCTGCGTCACCGTCAAGGACTTGGATTTCGATGATGAAGAAGAATTCTGGCTAGTCGGAGCTGGCGAGGAGGACTACGACACGGGAAAGATCTTGATTTCCAGCCCCATCGGCCAAGGCTTACTCGGCAAAAAAGTTGGAGAAGTCGCCGAGATCGAAGCCCCGAAAGGCACGATTAAATTCGAAATTGTTTCGATTCGGTACGAATAGGTGAATTACGCGCAGATCGGCGTGGCTGTTCGTGTTTTCCGCTTTCTGCTGCTTTCTTGCTTTACAGGGCCGACCCTCCGGCCCTGTCCCATATTCGGTCGGTGCGATATCGTTGTGCGTTAAGAGTTAAGCGTACCGAAGCCCGATGACTCTACCGGCGGCGGGCCAGGGATTGGAATCTGTCAGGTTGGCCGAGGGAATGACATGGCGACCGAGAAAGTACGTGTGTGGCCCGGTAAGCCTTACCCGTTAGGCGCGAATTGGGACGGAGCCGGCGTCAACTTCGCGATCTACTCAGAGCATGCGACGAAAGTCGAACTCTGTTTGTTCGATTCGATTCGTGCCAAAAAAGAGGCCCATCGCATTCAGATGCCCGAGCGGACCGACATGGTCTGGCACGCATACCTGCCCGACGCGGTGCCCGGTCAACTGTACGGTTTTCGCGTGCATGGCCCCTACACTCCCAGCCATGGCCATCGCTTCAATGCGAACAAAGTTTTGCTCGATCCTTATGCCAAGTCGATCGCTCGCGATGTCAATTGGCACGACAGTATGTTTGGTTATCGCATCGGCGATGTGAAGGCTGACCTCTCGTTCGACAAACGAGACAATGCGGCCTATGCTCCCTTGGCGTCTGTCGTCGACACAGCCTTCACTTGGGGCGACGACCGCCGACCTAACACGCCTTGGCACGAGACGGTCATTTATGAGATGCACGTCAAAGGGTTCACCAAGCAACACCCCGAAGTCCCCAAGAGTCTTCGTGGTTCGTATGCAGGTTTGGCATCAGAGCCTTCGATCAATTACTTGAAAGATTTGGGAGTCACCGCCGTCGAGTTGATGCCAGTACACTATCACCTCGACGATCGCCATCTGGTCGACAACGGACTGAAGAACTATTGGGGTTACAACACACTGTCTTTCTTTGCGCCCGATCCGCGGTACGCGTCGGCTTCCGGGTCGAAGGATGCGGTCCTTGAATTCAAGCGAATGGTTCGCGGTATGCATCAAGCCGGGATCGAAGTGATCTTGGATGTAGTTTACAACCATACCGCCGAAGGTAATGACAAAGGTCCGACGATTTCTTTGCGAGGCATCGACAACTCCTCCTACTATCGTCTGGTCCATGGCGATCGACGTTACTACATGGACTATACGGGATGTGGCAACACACTCAACATGCTCTGCCCGCGAGTGCTGCAGCTGATCATGGACAGTCTACGGTATTGGGTCTTGGAGATGCACGTCGATGGTTTTCGCTTCGATCTGGCGAGTGCGTTGGCTCGCGAGTTGCATGCCGTGGATCGGCTGGGAGCTTTCTTCGACATCATCTGTCAGGATCCAGTGCTTTCGCGAGTGAAGTTGATTGCTGAACCATGGGATCTTGGCGAGGGCGGCTATCAAGTCGGGAACTTCCCGACAGGTTGGACGGAGTGGAACGGGAAGTATCGCGACTGCGTGCGAAGTTTCTGGAAGGGAGATGGCGGTGCGGTCTCGGAGTTCGCTTCGCGGTTGAGCGGCAGCAGCGACCTGTATGAGCACAACGGCCGCCGCCCCTATGCCAGTATCAATTTCATTGTGGCTCACGATGGCTTCTGCTTGAACGACTTGGTCAGCTACAACGAGAAGCACAACGAGGCCAACAAGGAAGGAAACAAAGACGGCGAGAGCCATAATCGGAGTTGGAATTGCGGTGTTGAAGGTGCGACGAACGATGCCAAGGTGCGTGCCTTGCGTGAGAAACAAAAACGCAATCTGATGGCGACGCTACTGCTGTCCCAGGGCGTTCCGATGATCTGCGCCGGCGACGAGATCAGCCGTACGCAGCGTGGCAACAACAACGCTTACTGCCAAGACAACAAAGTCAGCTGGTTAAACTGGAACCTGACCGAACCGCAAATCAGAATGTTCGACTTTGTGAAGAAACTGATTCGCATTCGTGCGGAGCAGCCAGTGTTGCGGCGTCGCCAATTCTTTCAGGGTCGGCCGATTCGTGGTTCCGAGGTGAAGGACGTTGCCTGGCTGGAACCCTCCGGGAAAGAAATGCCTGACGCAGCGTGGGATTCTGGATATGTACGGTGCTTGGGGATGTTGTTGGCTGGCGATCAGATCGACGAGTTGGACGAACACGGCAAACACGTCGAGGGAGACACGTTGCTATTACTCCTGAATGCGCATCATGAGCCGATCCCATTCACGTTGCCGCGTCCAGCCAACGGTTGGTGGGATCTTGTCTTTGACACGGCCAAGGGCGATGCCGATGAAGTAGGTTATTCCATCGGCGATGTCTATGAGCTCGCCGATCGATCGATGGTTCTGTTTCGTTTCTGGTTCGAAGAAGATCCCGAGTTGCGATGAGCGATCTGTTTCCGACGCCGACAGATCTTGCACAAGGAGTGTTTCGAACCAGCGATGGCGGAGCCGAGTGGCGGATTTGGGCGCCGCATGCCAAGTCAATGTCGCTCGTTATCTGGCGCGGTGATCGCGAGTCGGTCCTGTCGATGAAGGACGCAGATTTCGGTTACTTCACGCACTCGGAGCACGATGTTGAGAATGGGCTGCGATACGCCTATCGATTTCCAGCGGGACCAACTCGCCCTGATCCTGCATCTCGATGGCAACCCGATGGAGTTCACACTCCTTCGGCCGTGTTTATTCCTGAGCGGCCCGAACCGAAGCGAACGTGGCCCGGCGTTCCGTTACGTGAGCTTGTGATTTACGAGTTGCACGTTGGAACCTTTACGCCGAGTGGAACCTTTGACGCTATCGTCCCGCGACTCGAGCAACTCGCCGAATTGGGAGTAACGGCAATCGAACTGTTGCCGATTGCCCAGTTTCCAGGCACTCGCAACTGGGGTTACGATGGCGTTCACCTCTTTGCGGCTCAGAATTCGTACGGCGGTCCGCAAGGCTTGCTGCGATTAGTCGAAGCCGCGCACGAAGTGGGACTCGGTGTCATCCTGGATGTTGTCTACAACCATCTTGGGCCCGAAGGGAACTACATCGGCGAGTTTGGGCCCTATTACTCGGACCACTATCACACTCCCTGGGGAAACGCAATCAATTACGATGGCCCCGACAGCGGACCAGTTCGTCGGCTGGTGATGGATAATGCTGTATCGTGGGTTCGTGATTTTGGTTTGGATGGGTTGCGATTGGACGCGATCCAAACGATCTATGACTTGAGCGCCAAGCACTTGCTCGCGGAACTGCAAGAAGAAGTCCAAGCCGTCGCCCGCGAACAGCAGCGACATATTCATGTTATTGGCGAGACCAATCAGAACGATTCTCGCTTGATTCACTCGCCGGATCGCGGAGGCTATGGTCTCGACGGCATTTGGGCGGATGACCTGCATCACAGCATTCATGCTTTGCTCACCGGCGAGCGTGATGGCTACTACATGGACTTTGGTCAACCAGAGCACGTTGCAAAAGCGTTCAACGACTCGCTCGTTTACGACGGCAGATACAGTCGCTATCGTCGAGCCCGACACGGCAACCAGGTTGAAACAATCGCACGTGAGAAGTTTATCGTTTGCATTCAGAATCACGACCAGGTTGGTAACCGCCCACAAGGCGATCGGCTGTCAACGCTTTGCTCTGAAGAGCAACAGCGATTGGCTGCCGCATTGATGTTGATATCGCCGTTCACCCCGATGTTGTTCATGGGAGAAGAGTACGGAGAGACCGTGCCGTTTCCATTCTTCTGCTCGTTCCTGGACGACTCGCTGAACAAGGCAGTGCGGCGAGGCAGACGTGCCGGGATCAAAGGATCGCAATTCCGGATCTCGGGGAAACTTCCCGTTCCTGCGTCTTCGGAAACGTTCGAGTCCGCCAAATTGAGCTGGAGTTGGGACCATGATCCAGTACGTTCGAGGCTTCGGCAGATGTACCAGCGACTGCTCGCCGCCCGCCGATTGTGGCGTCCGTTGAAAGAGCACTTGCGACCGATTGCCGCTGTCTTCGAATTACCCACAGTCGATGCCGGCGCTGCGAAAGTCATGCAGCTGACCTACGAACAAGAAGCCGGGTTTGTCGTACTCGCCAATTTATCTGCTAGCAACTGTCCGCTGCCGACCGGGTTAGCTGAGCATAGAATGCTATTCACGACGGCAGATGCGATCGATAGCACGCCAAGTGATCGTGAATTGCTGCAACGTTACGAGTTGCGAGTACTCCATGTAAATGGAGTAGGCAATTAGGGCATCAGCCGTACTTCTCTGAAAGTTTGCCCAGCATTTTATTAAGGCGGGGTAGTGGTACTGCTTGCGATTCCAGAAAGTAGGACGGCCACTCTTGGCCGTCCTTCGTCGGGCAGGAGTGCCCAACCTACGGCAAGCTGTACCACTACCAGACGGGCGGGCTTTGCTTTGACGACCCAGCGGAGTTGCCCTATAATCGCCGACAGATTTTGGTTTTTGGAAATGCCGTAATGTCGTTCTGCTTTAACGACGCGTTGAACCGACTGCTTACGGAACAAGCGTGTACGTCGGTAACAAGAGTTGGCAAAGGAGGCTGAGGTGTCTATCTACACGGATCAATCTGATCAAAGGACCGCAGACGTCGTTTCTGAAGCGGCCTTGATCCAGCTGCAACACAGTCCTTATCGCGCGATTCGTCGAATCTCGTGCCGATTCGACGACGGAATCCTCACGCTCGTCGGGCGTGTGCCGACCTTTCATCACAAGCAACTTGCGCAAACGGCAGTGGCAAGCGTCGATGGGGTCAATCAAGTCGATAACCGAATTGAAGTTAGCTAATCGCCCGTTTGCTCGCGGCGTTCACTGCTTTCGGTCGCCGGAACGGTCTGTGCTGAAATACTTCTTCTTTCGCAACGGTGAAGAAGGTTGCTTTTACGGCGAACTTCCCTGGAACTCTAGACAGTGTTGGATTCTGTGCGCGGTGCGCTTTGTCCCGAAGCCGACTCCAATCTGGGTAAGGTCCAATTTCGAGCAACTAGGCAGTTCCTTCTACCTTACATCGCCAAGTTAGCGAAGTCGCAGGCAATCAGCGGACTCCAGCCTACGGTGTCCGACCGATTCTACGGCGGCGTTCGTGTCGAGCGAAACATGAGCCTTCTGACTTCATTGCCGCGAAGTATACATAACCGCTCCCAGCGAGTGTCATTATCTCGCAGGTCGAGATGTTTCAAGTAAGATTGAATGATCTGCTACAGCAATGAAGGCGAGGAAATCGAATGGTAAATGCGCTGCTCTGTCTCTGTGCATTCGCGGTAGGTCCGACTGAGTCGCTGAGTCGCTTCGAGGCGACTCAGCCGCACATGGGGACCAGCTTTGAGATCGTGTTGTATGCTCCCGACAGCGAACTTGCCAACAAGGCGTTCAGAGCCGCATTTACTCGAATTGCGGAACTGAATCGCGTGATGAGCGACTATGACGCGAAAAGCGAGTTGAGCAAGTTATCCAACTCAGCGCCGACGTCTGTGCCAGTTGAGCTTAGCAACGACTTATTTCGCGTTCTCGCAGCAGCCGATTTGCTCAGCCGTCGCACGGAGGGAGCATTCGACGTGACGGTGGGGCCGCTCACAAAGTTGTGGCGTCGGGCGCGGCGGCGTGAAGAGTTTCCTGACGCCGACTTGCTTCAGGCGGCTCGGGCAGCCACCGGTTACCAAAATCTGCGACTCGATCCAGTTACGAAGTCGGCAGAATTGCTGGTTCCGAACATGCGATTGGATCTGGGGGGGATCGCCAAGGGCTACGCAGCGGATGAAGCATTGCGTGCGATGTCAGAGGCGGGCGTCACGCGTGCGATCGTCAACGCTGGCGGTGATGTCGTGGCGAGTGACGCTCCACCCGGCGAGATCGGGTGGCGCGTCGGAGTCGCCTCGTTGGAACCGAACACGCCACCCAGCCGCTTTCTTCGATTGGCAAACGGCGCGGTGGCAACGTCGGGCGATATCTGGCAGCACGTTGAAATCGACGGAATCCGCTACTCTCATATCCTGAATCCACGAACGGGACTTGGGCTGACCATTCGGAGCAGTGTCACGATCGTCGCCGCAAGCGGGATCGTCGCCGACAGCTTGGCGTCGGCGGTGAGCGTTCTAGGACCGGTTGACGGATTGAAGTTGGTCGAAGAGACAGCACATGCGGAGGCTTTGATTCTGACGCAAGGAGCGACCGGCTCAGAGGAGTTTCAATCCAGCGGGTTCCGCAGCTTGCTTGCTTCCGATGGAGCGATCCATCGCGATGTATCAAAGAGCAACGCCGACGAGTGATCTCGTCGGCGTTGCTCTTAAGTACGGATATTCAATGGTTGTGCGAGTTCTATCGTCGCCCGACGAGGAACGAACCATTGCCTGCCACGTTGAACAACGGGCGATAGTAATCGTTGCCGTAAGCGGATCGAGCACCTGGATACCAGACCAAGCTCATTCCGATGTTCCACGATTCTTCGGCGTGACCGCGTCCTACCGCACCAGTCGCTTGTTCCGGGATGAGATAGGTGAATCCACCTTCCAAAGCCCAGTCGCAACTCAAGGGCAAATGTAAGTCGGCACCAATCAGCCCGTCGCTATCGCCAGTCCAGCCAGCGTATAGGCGTGCTTGTGCTCCTTCGAGAGCCTCGAAGTGATGTCGATAGAAGAAGGCATACAAGTTGGTCGATTCAAAGTCTTCCGTGAGCGCGGGTGTACCGTTGGAGAAAGTCGACTGTGCCGTCTGGCTTCTGACACTGGATGCAAACCAAAAGCCCAACTCGTGAAGGCAGGGAAACACCCAACTCATCTCGCCTCGCAGTTGGGCGAGTTTCGTATTGGCATACCAATCGTCTGACATGTAGTCATAGACAATACCACCTTGCAATCCCCAATCTACGCGACGGAACAGACCACCCGTTGCAAACAACTGATGACGTGTCTCGTCGGTAAATTCAGCACCGGACAAGTTACTCTGAGTTGTTTGCAGGCCTAGTTGAGCGCCCAGTTGTCCGAAGCAAGGAACTGGAGCACCCCAGTTGAATCCTTCGTGGAAGCCGAAACTGCCAGTCTGGCCACGATTGACGGGGCCCGTGAAGCCCTGCACGCCTGCGAAGACTTCAAAGTTATCAAAGCAGATTTGTGGGCAGGGAAGACAGCATTGAAAGCACCCACCCCCGCCACAACAATCGCTGCCTTTGCTCGTGCCTTCATAGATAATGTCGCCTTCATAGATCACGTCACCTTGGATCAACTCATCTCCCAGGATCTGCGTCTCCGTGTACTGCGGTTGGCTCACTCGCTCTTGAATCACTGGTTCTTGACGCGGCGTGATCAAACTTCGTTGATTACTAGCGAGGCGGGGACTAGCCACTTGACGACGGTCGGCTTCGAATCCGGTGGGTCGAAGCGGCGTCACAGGTGAGGAGTGCGATGCCGGTCGAACGGCTTTCGCCGGTGACGCTGTCGGCGTCGTTGGAGCCGCGGTGGACGTGCCGCGTGCCTGTCGCAGCGGGTTCGATGCCCCGGATTGAGCGAAGGCTGGCGTGACGAATAACGTCGCCACGAGACTCACGGTGAGTAAACCGCTAATTCGTTGCGGTGACATGTTCATGATCTGTCCTCACTTTTCTACAGCGAAGTCCAGCAACAAGCCGGAACTTCTTCGTAGCCAAGGTATCGGACACGACCTAACCGGAACTTCCGTTAAAATCGGAATAATCCGCAAAGCTTACCACCGCGACTCATCTCTCCACGCTGACGAACGCTAGCACTGCCAGGTCAATGCTTCTCCGCCTTCAAGCCGCGCAGCTTGATATTGTCCCAGTCGCCGGTATCGTCGAACGATCCGACGCCGACTCGCCCCCATAGGAATGTCTTGTCGGTCGCTGTCATCACGGGAGTCTTCATGTCGTCGTAGAAGATCTCGATCGAGCCCGATGACGTGTCGCGGACAATTCGGACGTGATGCCACTGTTCATCCCAATTCGTACCCGGCGTCGTCTTGGTCGAGATCTTCGTCCGCGGAGCGTCATTGACGACGAAGATCTGATTGGCGTGATCGTCGGTCTTCTTGCCGAGATGCACGTAGTAGAAATGAGCCGGATCTTGATAGCCGAAGAACAGGCAAACATCTCGGTGACCGTAATCCTCGTGTGTGCTCAAGACGTCTGCATCCAGAACGAAGTCGCTAACATGGATGTCCTTCAAGAGAGCCATGTTGTAGGGACTTCGATGCGGCGGTTCGTACTTGCTTCGTTTCTCGAACTGACTGAAGACATTTCCCTTGTCTGTCTCCTTGATCTTCCAAGCTTTCGCGTCCGTCGGTTCCCAAAGCTCCGCTCCGTTTTCAAACCCCTCTTCGAATATCAACGGCAACTCGTCTTGTGCGAACACGCCGGCACAGTTCACCAAGCTAAAAAACACGGCCAAAAGGATAGGGGCGATTCGAGTCATCTCAATCATTTCCTCGGTTGCAAAGGTCGGGACGATAACGGCGTTCGATCGTCGCCTCAGGAAGGCTGACGACTTTGTAGTCTACACCAGTTGCCAAGGCGATTCCTGCACCCATGCCGAGTGCTTTGTGACTGCTCAGAACTAGGGTTGTAGACATCAGCCGTTTGGGCGTTAGCCCCGGTTGCTACGAAGGAACCGGGGCTAACGCCAAACGGCTAATCCTAAAAGCAAGCTGAAAGACAGCTCTAGGCTTCCGAAGTCCCGCGAGACCTCGAGAGCCTGGCCGCAACACCTCGCCAAGCCTGGAAAACCAAGGTTTTATTCTTGAAGCCGGGAGTTGCTTGTCGTTTAGCCGGCTACTACAATGCATGCGTCACAGGGATTTGCGGCCGCTTGCAGCCTTAACTGCTAAAGAGCCATTGAACCGCCGCAGTTCGCCAGTTTCGTTGGCAACGCGGCGTTTTTTGTAGGCCGCGTCATTGCCAACGCCGCTGCGACTTCTTGTGCCACGAATTGAGTAGCACTTCGGAGCCTGCGTTATGCAAACTCGCTTATCATCCGACCCGCACGAGAAGAGTCCGCTCCAAAAGCGCCGCGGCGAATCAACGCTCGCAGTTCACGCTGGCGAGGCACATCAAAAGGTCGCCGACTCGATCACCGATCCGATCATCTGTGCTTCGACCTACACGTTCGCCAACACCCAAGCGATCATCGACTTCATCGAAGAGAAGCAACCGCGAGAAGAGTATGGTCGTTACGGTAATCCGGGCGAGAAGGTAGTCGAGCGGAAACTCGCGGAGCTCGAAGGCGGCGAAGAAGCGTTGCTCTTCTCCAGCGGCATGGCCGCCATCGTCGGCTTGCTGATGACGAAGCTGAACGCCGGCGATGAAGTTGTCTTCTTTGACGAGTGTTATCATCGCAGCCGCGAATTCTGCTCGAAACATCTGTCGCGATACGGCGTTGTCACGCGGCAAGTCAAAGCTTGCGACTACGACGCCATGGAAGCGGTCATCAATGATCGCACGAAGCTCCTAGTGAGCGAATCGCCGACGAACCCGCACTTGAGCATCGTTGATCTGGAGCGATTCGCCGCAATCGGCAAGCGGAAGGGCGTCGAGACGTTGATCGATGCCACTTTGGCAACGCCCTTCAATGTGCGACCCCTGGAGTACGGTGTCGACTATGTCTTGCACTCTGCCACGAAGTATCTGGCAGGGCACAACGACTTGTTGGCCGGTGTCGTCATCGGGTCAAAGGAGCAAATGGAGCCCGTCCGCAATTTGCGTGGCATCATGGGAGCGATTAACTCGGCTCATAACATCTATCTTCTAGAACGCGGCATTAAGACCTTTGGGCTACGAATGCAGCAGCAGAACGCCACGGGCCAAGCGGTTGCGGAGTTCCTGGCGAATCACCCTCGGATCGAACGCGTCTATTATCCCGGTCTCGAATCGCATCCGTATCACGAAGTCGCAAGGCGAACGATGCGAGGCTATGGCGGTTTGATCACATTCCTTGTGAAAGATGCGGATTGGCGAGCCACGGCAAACATCGTGGATGCCACGACGATCCCGCGCATTGCTCCGAGCCTCGGCGGTGTGGAATCGTTGATCGAGCAGCCGTTGGTGATGAGCTACTACGAATGCACTCCCGAAGATCGCCGGCGATTCGGCATTCCCGATAACATGATCCGCTACTCGTGTGGCATCGAGAATGCGGAGGACTTGATCGCGGACCTGGAGCAGGCGTTACGAGCATGAAGTTCCGCACGCGAGCCATCCACGTTGGCAACGATCGAGACGAGCAGACGGGTGCGGTCGTTCCGCCCATCCACGTCGCTACGACCTACGTCCAACACCATGCCGGAGAGTGGCGCGAGTTCGACTACGCGCGGAGCGGGAATCCGACGCGAAAAAATCTCGAACAAACACTGGCATCGCTCGAGTCGGGAACTGCCGCTCTCGCGTTCTCATCCGGCATGGCGGCGACCCACTGCGTGACGATGCTCCTGGAATCGGGTGAGCACATCGTCGCGGGGTCGGACATTTACGGTGGGACCTATCGACTCCTGCACAAGATCTTGAATCGGTCGGGAGTTTCCGTTTCATTGACTTCAACTGTCGATTTGGACGCCTTCGAGCGAGCCATTACTCCACAAACAAAACTGCTCTGGCTCGAGTCGCCCGGCAACCCTTTGATGTCGATCACGGACTTGAAAGCATGTGTTGCGATTGCCAAGCGGCATGGTGTCTTGACGGCCGTCGACAATACTTTTGCCACGCCGGTGCTAACGCGTCCATTGGAATTGGGCATCGATATCGTGATGCATTCCGCGACCAAGTATCTCGGCGGACATAGCGATACATTGGGCGGAGCGATCGTCGTGGCGGACAAAGATCTGTATGAGCGGTTGTATTTCATCCAAAACGCGACGGGCGCGGTGCTCAGTCCGTTTGATTCGTTTCTGATGTCTCGTGGGTTGAAAACCTTGGAGTTGCGTGTTCGTGAGCAATGTCGGACGGCACAACGCTTGGCCGAGTTTCTCGATTCCGATTCACGCATCCAACGGGTTCTCTATCCAGGGTTGTCGAATCATCCAGGCCACGCGATCGCCGCTCAGCAAATGGACGGTGGCTTTGGTGCAATGCTGAGCTTCGAAGTCGCTGGCGGCTTTGAGAAGACAAAACGAGTCGTTGAATCCACAAAGCTCTTTCAGTTGGCGGTCAGCTTGGGAGCTGTCGAGTCCCTGATCGAACAGCCAGCGGCGATGTCGCATGCGAGCTACGACGCCGCCGACCGGCTGTCTCACGGGATTCGGGATGAGCTGATCCGGATCTCGGTCGGACTCGAAGACTTTGATGATCTTCGTGCTGACCTCGATCAAGCTCTCAATGCGTGACCGACAGGCTCACCAGCGTCCGTTTAGCGAAGCGGATTTGATGGCACCACCAAGCCGCTTGTGGAAGTGGCACTTGTGCGGATAACGGTCGGTTTCACGGGCGTCGGTGTTATCCTTGCTTCGCGAATTTGTTCGATCGGCGAAACAAGCTCGGCCGGCAGAGTACGCGGCTCGCCTGACGTTGCCGAAGCAGTCTTAATCACCGAGCGCGGCGTGCTTGGAGTCGCGCTTTGGCTAACGGGTCGAGCAACTTCGCGACGTGGAACAACGCGAGCATCGCCATCAAGCTCCAGTACCGGCGGCGGCTGAAGGTCGTCGATGAACGGATTGCTGGCTCCTTGATGCGATTCGCCACAACCGCAACTGCTGCCCTTTTGCGCGATGTGCCCCTTCTGTGCGATGTGTCCCTTCTGTGCGATATGGCCCTTTTGGTAGACGTGCCCCTTTTGCGTGGCACAACCACAGCCCTTTGCGGCTCCACAGTGATCGCAGCAGAAAACCTTATTCAGGACGGCATCGATTCCATTTATCAATGCGGGCAGAACACGAGGCAGACAGATCGAGCAGCTACCGCATCCGGTGCAACTGCTTGCCCCGCAACCCTTCTGGCAGGCTCCGCCCTTCTGAACGATCTCGGCCTTTTGGTGGACGTATCCCTTTTGGACGATAGGTCCTTTCTGAACAACGTGGCCGCCCTTCTGCGTCGCACATCCACAAGACTTTTGGGCTGGACAGCCACACGATTTCTGAGTCGCGCATCCACAGCCACCGTCTAGTAATCCACGTCCCGCGAAGGCGGAGCTTGGGGCTGCCGCCAGCAGCGCAACGGCCAGCAAGCTGAGAGTAATCTTTGCAAACTTCATCCTTGAATCTCCGATTCGTGGGCCGTACCCCGTGATGCGCACCTCACCCTGGTCCATCAACGCTGGGGCCTTGTATTCTTCACCGTTAGAATTGATCGAACCGGCACGGCAGGAATAAATAGAACTTCCGGATCGACTGCTAAAGTCTCAATAACCGGCAAAGTTGACGCATCTACCGCAAGCCTCCATCGGCAGTCGTGCTCCTGGAAAAGGCACGACTGCGGCAGCGATCTGCAAGAGCGAATCCCGGTGCACTTTGTCAGGCTGGGCTTCTGCCGCGCCAGGCAACGTTTAGTTCTCGTCGCTTGCTAGCAACGGTTGCCCGCGATGGTCGATCGCGTGAGCATACTTTCTTCTCACTTCGTCGACTAGTTTGTTCGCCTTGTCCGTTTCGCCATCAGCGCGATGCCGCTGAGCCAACACGAATCGAGCGTAAGCGCCGACTTGGACTCCGTCGCCGTAACAGCAATCACTGAACTCCTCGATTGCTCGGGTTAGATACTGAACCTGTTCGTCGCCTTCGCTCATTTGGCCGAGATACAACAACGCGCACCCCGTTCTGTTGGCCTTATCATAGGAGTCGATCAGCTTCTTCAAGCTTGCTTTACCCTCCTCGGAACGCCAATTCTGATTGGCGACCTGATACAGTTGCTCGATCTCTTGCAGTTGTTCCTGCGAGTAGACTTCGAGATCCTTCCGCATGCGAGCGCGAGCTTGCTCGCGAATTTCAGCCACTCGCTGTTCCCGCAGGAACGGCTCGACCGCCTTCTCCAACTCGGCAACACGAGCTTCTAATTGTTGTATCTTGGCTTGAAGCTCTTCTTCGGAAGCGAATGCTTGAGAACAAGCGGCTCCAATCAACGATGCGATCAACAGCTTGCGGAACATTCCAACCTCCAATCGTGAAGCGAGTGAGAGCAACCATCTAACGTCACAAGATACTCGTTTGCCCGCATCTTTCGCAAGAACTTCCCAGTTCAATGCGATGTGTCTGAGTCGCCCGCACCGTCTGAGTAGTACGCTTCGATGATCGCGCTGTTGTCAGCGTCTCCGAATCCAAGCGATTCCGCTCGCTCAAGTAGCTCACGGTGCAATTCACAAAGCGGGATGTGCGCCACAGCACGGTCAGCCATCTCCAGCATCAGGCGAACATCCTTCAAGTGTTGTGAGAGGCGAGCCTGAACGTCGTAGTTGCGAGCCACCATTTTTTTGCCCTTCGTCGCCATGACGGCTGACGCAGCTGGCGTCTCTTGCAGGAGCGCCAACGTGTCTGTAGGAGAGAAGCCGAGCGACTCCGCGAAGTACAAGCCCTCGGCCAACACGGCACGATGCAAGCCGAGAACCAAGTTGTGAACCAATTTAAACTTCGATGCACAGCCAACCGGCCCCAGGCTCACACGTTTCGGCGCGATGATCGATAGCACCGCTTCGTTCGCTGCAATTAGCTCGGGATCGCCACCGAGAAAAACCGTGGCGGTTCCCTCTCGCATCTGAACGCTCGAGCCAGCAACGTTGGCCTCAAGATAGCCGACGCCCTGCTCGGCAAGCGACTTCCCGATGGCAACCATTTGGTCAGGATCGCCCGTCGTTGTATCAATGATCGTCATGCCCGCTCGTAACGCGGAGGCGAGTTGCTGAATAACGGAAGTGACGACGCTGCTGTTCGGCAAGCTGAGTACGATGACATCGCATGCACCACAAACGTCGCTGATTTGGTCCGCTGTGGATCCGCCGAGTCGCCGAAGATGATCACATCGAATGGCGTCCGGATCGAAGCCAACGACCGCAGGATTTTCGATTAGAAAGCGTTCTGCCACAGCCGTTCCCAGCAGGCCTAGACCAATCACGCCGATGGGGAGTCGTTCTAAAGGCATGGATCAAAGCTCGCTGGCATTTCCCGTCCCCGACCGCTATCCATCGCGTCTACGTTCCTTGGCATCCGCCGGATAGAGATAATACTCATTAGAAACTTCCATGTCGCTCAAGCTGTGGAAATTACGGTACCGATGCTATAAGCTGGACCCACCTGGTGAGAGATCGTCCGTTACAACCAGTCTTGGCCCGCTCGCATGCCGAGCGTAAACTGATTCAATCTCAACGTGACCTGCTACTCTTCGCCCCCAAAAGGCTTCGGCAAATGACTACTCGGTTCCCACTAATCGCTGTCGGTATTGGAACTCTCTTATGCGCTGCTGTTGCCCAAGCTCATCCAGGGCATGGCGAACCGGGCGACGACTTCGGCCTGACACACTATCTCACCGAACCGTTGCACATTGGGGTTGGACTCGGCCTCCTGGTAGCGGCGGTTTGCGTTTCAAGACTGATCTGGAAATCGATTTCGGGTCGCCTCGAACAGAACTCGGCTGCCTAACTTATCAGGAAAGAGTTTGCCGAGATTGTCTGAGGAGCAGGGCGTTTTCCTGCCGATCATCTAACTGCCCTTGCAAGCGAGCATTGGCGTCTTATAATCCTGAGATCGTACAAATTACGGGACCGTTGCCTTTACGGTGACGGACGTGAAGTGCGGGTGTAGCTCAGTTGGCAGAGCACAACGTTGCCAACGTTGTTGTCGTGGGTTCGAATCCCATCACCCGCTCTTTTTTATTTTGCAAGTGGCTTCTCAGAAAAGACTTATCACTTCGATGGCGACTCCTGACACTGAATTAGCACCTGAAGAAGCGTCGGAACAAGGGAAGCCAAAATTGGCTCTCGAAGTGAAAGTTGATAAGCCCAGTGCTTGCCAACGCCACGTCACGGTTACCGTGGCGAAGGACGACATTGAACGCTATTTCAAAGAAGCGTTTGATGATCTGGCCCCGAAGGCAGAAGTCCCCGGGTTCCGTCCGGGACGTGCCCCGCGGAAACTCGTCGAGAGTCGCTTCCGCGAACAGATGTCGAACCAAGTCAAAGGTTCGCTGTTAATGGACAGTGTGACGCAAGCCAGCGAGGATTGCGATTTCTCGGCCATCAGCGAGCCCGATTTTGATTTCGAGGCCATTGAATTGCCAGACGATGGTCCGATGACGTTCGAGTTCGACATCGAAGTTCGCCCCGAGTTCGACATGCCCGAGTGGAAGGGCTTGAAGCTTGAGCGGCAAGACCACGAGTACACGGATGAGGAAGTCACGGAACACTTGACCGGTTTGCTGGCTCGCTATGGGCACATGGTCGAGAAGTCCGGTGCGGCGGAAGCCGGTGACCACATCACACTGAATATCATCTTCAAAGACGGTGACGAAGAGTTGTCGCGCGTCGAGGATTATACGGTCGAAATCAAGCCCACGCTTAGTTTCAGCGATGGTAACATCGAAGGCTTTGATAAGCTGGTGATCGGTTCCAAGGTGGGTGACCACCACGAGATCAAGATCAAAATCAGCGACGAAGCCGAGAAGGAGTCTCTTCGTGGCAAAGAGGTTTCGGCGGACATTGAAATCACCGAAGTGCGACGTCTCGAATTACCGGCGATGTCGCCTGCGTTTCTCGATCGCATCGGCGGTTTCGAGGACGAAGAAGAGCTTCGCGATGCAGTGCGTGGCGAGTTGGAACGTCAGTTGACGTACCATCAGCAACGCAAAATCCGCCAACAAATCACCGCAGTTTTGACAAAGGATGCCAATTGGGAATTGCCGCCCGATATGTTGCGTCGTCAAGGCCGTCGTGAATTGGAGCGAGCGGTTTTGGAACTTCGTTCCAGCGGGTTCGCGGACGACGTTATTCGCCAGCACCAAAATCAATTGCGCCAAAACAGTTTGGCGTCGACCGAACGAGCGCTGAAAGAGCACTTTATCTTCGAGCGACTTGCCGAAGACCATGAAATCGATGCCGAGCCTAGCGATTACGATGCCGAAATCCTCTTGATTGCTCGTCAAAGTAACGAATCATCGCGTCGGATTCGCGCCCGCTTGGAAAAACGCGGTCAGATGGACGCGCTTCGCAATCAGATCATCGAGCGAAAGGTGATCGACCTGATCACGTCCGAGGCCGAGTTCAAGGACATTCCGTTCGAGGCTGAGAAGAACGAGACCGTCGCGATCGATCATGCGATCAGCGGCTTTGAGCACGAAGACGAGATACCAGAAGCCAAGTATGGAGGCGACACCGAAGAGCTGCGGACTCCTAGTGAGCGTGGCTAACGGACTTCTCCAGCGTTGTCGATGACGTGCCCGTTAGGTCGACATCCGACATGCCTGTCGCACTCAGGCTGATTCATCTGCCAAGTTAAGGAAGGGCTGGTAATAAATGAGCCGTTTTACGTCGCCGATTTACGACTCGCAATCGTATCAAAGCGTCCAGCGCCAACGTCAGCTCACCTTGGGCGACCTGCTTCTGGAGAATCGAATTGTCTTCTTGCAGGGCGAAATTCACACTGGCAACGCGAACGAGCTGGTGATGAAACTGCTGTACCTGCAGAGCGAGAATCGCAAGAAGGACATTCACTTCTATCTCAACTCGCCCGGTGGGGATGTCGTCGCAACTCTGGCGATCTACGACACCATGCAGATTCTGAGTTGTCCCGTTGCGACCTACTGCGTTGGTCAAGCAGCCAGTGGCGGTGCCGTGCTATTAGCCGGCGGAGCGAAAGGGAAACGTTTCGCCTTGCCGCACGCCCGAGTGATGATGCATCAGCCGTGGGGCGGTGTGCAGGGTCAGATCAGCGACATCGAGATTCAAGCTAACGAGATCTTGCGAAATCGTCATGTCTTGAATGAGATCCTGGCCAGTCACAGCGGCCAACCAATATCACGAATTGAGAAGGACACCGACCGCGACTTCTTCCTCAGTGCGGAAGAAGCCAAAGAATACGGACTCGTGGACGACATCCTTGCCAAGCCGCCCGTTGAAGTCGAAGACGAAGACGCCTAAACAGCGGCTGCTTGGTCTCTAGCCGCCTCGGCCAACAGATAAGAAAAACGGAGTTTCGTACAGATGGCACCGATCCCCTATGTCGTCGAAAAGAGCGGTCGCGAAGAGCGAGTTTATGACATCTACAGCCGCCTGCTCAAGGATCGCATTATCTTCTTAGGGACGGGTGTGAACGACGAAGTCGCCAATGCGATTGTCGCTCAGATGCTATTCCTCCAATCGGATGACCCTAAGGCGGACATTCACTTGTACGTGAATTCCCCTGGCGGTAGTGTCAGCGCGGGACTCGCGATCTACGACACAATGCAATTCGTCACTTGTGACGTGGCGACCTACTGTATTGGGCAGGCCGCTTCGATGGGAGCCGTGCTGCTGACTGCTGGCGCTGCTGGCAAGCGCTTCGCCCTGCCGAACGCTCGGATCATGATCCACCAGCCGCTTGCTGGTATGCAAGGTACCGCGATCGAGATCGACATCCATGCCCGCGAATTTAAGCGGATCAAGCAGAAGATGAACGAGATCCTGTTGAAGCACACGGGGCAGAGCCTCGAGAAGATCGAGCAGGATACCGATCGCGACTGCTTCATGTCGGCCGAGCAGGCCGTCGAGTATCGATTGATCGACAAGGTCATCGAGCACATGGAAGCGGTAAAATAACGGTGAATTGGTAGTCTGTGGTCGACGTCTTTGTCAGGCTGATGTTGACGCGATTCGCTGTACCGAGTATTCCCTGCTCCGCACATATCTGTTGCTGCGGCAAAGCTCTGTCTCGACGTTGGAGCAACGCAGCAAGTCCCATCACGTCGCGGTTCGTCAGGGAAGATGAACAGCTTGCCCATTCAGGCCACAAATCGACTGTGTCATTTGGCGATCGCCGGTGCCTTTTGCGCACTGCTGACCGGCTGTCGCAATGATCCGCACTTTAACGCTCACATTGAGGTGTTAAACGCCGAGCGTCGTGCGCTCGAAGATCAGTTGTATGAACTCGAGTACAACTACGAGCGGAAGGTCGCCGAACTTGAAGAAGCCAAAAAGAAGTTGAAGGAGATCTCTGGCGACGACCCGCAACCCCGCCGCACTAACCAATCCTCCCAGTCGCCACGAATTGACCTTCCCGAGTCAGATGATGATTTTCTCGATCTCAGCCCACCCAGCGTGACGCCTGGTGTGCCCGACAGTCCCAGGATTGAGTTGCCGGCACCCAACTCATCGGGTCGCTCGAGACCTCGCAACGAGAGCACCGAGCCGGTTGGCATCGGGCCTACGCTGCTCGAACCCGATGATCCTCGGATCACACACCTGCACATCGATCCCTTGCACACCGGCGGAAGCGATTTCGATCACAAGCCGGGCGACGATGGCATCATGGTCGTCGTCGAGCCGCGCAACCGCAGCGACGCGTTTGTTCCGCTCGCTGGTCCGTTGACAGTCGTCGTTCTCGACTATGCGAAACGCGATGCGGGAAGCGAGGCGAGAATCGCGAAGTGGGACTTGACCGCTCAGCAGGTCGACCGATCGCTGCATAACAATCCTTCGCAACGAGGCATCTACTTGAGACTTCCCTGGAGCGACCAACCGCCGGAAAGCAACAAGCTAATGGTGGCCGTGCGTTACACCACCGCTGACGGAAGAAAGATCGAAGCAACACGTGACATCTTCGTCACACTTCCCGGCCAGTTATCGCAACGCTGGACGCCTCGCTCATCAAGTGGTGTGGAAACGGAGAATCAACGAAGTCCGATCAACATCGCTCGGCAACCCTCGGCGAACGACGGAGCCAGTGTCGATTCGACGCCTCCACGTAGCGAACCAACCGCAGGCCTGATCGCTCCCGTCTCGCACGAGACGTCCGAGCCGCAAACCGCCACTACACCACCTTCGCCGACTTGGCGTCCGTATCGATAGCAAGCCGATCCGCAGTACTTTGGTCGTGGTGCGTTCTCGCGTTTGTCTGGTAGGACGAACGTCGCTCCGTAGTGCCAAAAATCGCCAGCCGCCAATCGTCTCAGTTGGTGCGTCGATAAGTGGGAATGTGCGAACGACCACACCTGACTGGTTCGGCGTTTGCCAAGATTGCTTGCGGCGAGTTTGACGATTGGGTGACATTTTCTAGCGATCGCGCCCTCCGCGAGTCTATGCGATTTCGCGCGCGAAGTTGCGTGTTGCGCCGAGTCGCTCGTGCCGCAATCCTCGCTTGTCATCAAGGGCGATAACGCCAACAATGAAAGCCATCGCGTTTGCTTGCGTCCATCTCGGCGGTCGCCGCGTGGAGTTCAGCACAAAGGACTGTCTTTACCGAGGTTCCACGTTCAGAATGACCAACTCGCGGATCGCCGACATTTTTGACGAGATTGCGGACCTTTTGGAATTCCAAGGCTCGAACCCTTTCCGCGTACGGGCCTATCGCAACGGCGCACGTATCATTCGTGATCTCCCGGAATCGATTCACACCGTTCTCGCCGACGATAGTCGCAAATTGACTGATCTCGAGGGCATCGGAAAAGATCTTGCAGAGAAGATTCAGACGCTGGTTGAAACGGGTGCATTGAAACAGCATCAAGAGTTGCTGGAACAAGTTCCAGCGACCGTGCTGGACATCATGCGTGTGCCCGGGCTGGGCCCAAAGAAAGCGGCACTGCTTTACAAAGAACTGAACATCGCCACCCTGGAGCAACTGAAAGCTGCCTGCGAAGCCGAGCAAGTGCGCCAACTAAAGGGATTCGGCGCCAAGACCGAGCAGACAATCCTGCACGGTATCAGCATCGCTGCTGCCGCTAATGAACGCATCTATTGGGCGGAAGCGGATAGCGTCGCTACCGAGATTAGGGAACTGCTGGGGACTTGCTCTAGCATCGAGCAACTGGAGTTCGCTGGTAGCTATCGGCGTGGAAAAGAAACCGTTGGCGACCTGGATGTACTTGTCGTTTCGCAGGATGTGAGCGAAGTGATGCAGCGACTTGGCGAGTATTCCGACTTGGCGGAAGTGATCGGTCGTGGCGACACGAAAATGTCGATCCGCACCCACAAAGGATTGCAAATCGATCTCCGCGTTGTGCCCGCCGAGTCCTTTGGAGCGGCATTGCAGTATTTCACCGGCTCGAAAGATCACAACGTCGCCATCCGTGGATTAGCGAAGCAACGTGGATTGAAGATTAACGAGTACGGTGTGTATCGAATCGATGGCGATAAAGAAGTCTATGTTGCGGGAGCGACCGAAGAAGCGGTTTATGCGACGCTCGACTTGCCGTGCTTTCCGCCCGAGTTGCGAGAGGCTCGCCGTGAATTCGAATGGGCGGCGAAAGGTGAGTTGCCCGAATTGATCTCGATCAAGGATATTCGCGGCGACTTGCACATGCATACCACGGCGACCGACGGACGGGCGAGCCTTGAGGAAATGGTCGCAGCGGCTCGCGAACGTGGACTTAGCTATATCGCAATCACCGACCACTCACAACGCGTGTCGATGGCTCGAGGATTGAATGCCGCGCGTCTATTGGCTCAATGGGCTGAGATCGATGCTTTCAACAAACGGCTCGGCAAAGAGTTCACTGTTCTGAAGGGCATCGAGTGCGATATTCTCGAAGCTGGCGGGATGGACCTACCTGACGATGTGCTCGCAGAAGCCGATTGGGTATTGGCGAGCGTCCACTATGGACAGCAACAATCACGTGAGCAAATCACGCAACGTATTTTAGACGCGATCGAGAACCCTTGGGTTACTGCGATCGCGCATCCCACCGGAAGGATCCTCAATCGCCGCGAGGCCTATGAAGTTGACATCGATGCCGTATTCGCTGCCGCCGCCGAACACGGGAAGTTGCTCGAACTTAACGCGAATCCGGCGCGATTGGACTTGCACGACGTTCATTGTGCTGCGGCGAAGAGCCACGGAATTCCGATTGTGATCAACACCGATGCACACAGTATCGACGGGCTCGATTGCATGCGATACGGCATTCTGCAAGCTCGTCGCGCCGGACTGACCAAGGAAGACATCGCGAACACACGCACCCTGCCGCAGCTTCGATCATTGATCAGAAAGGGGCGTAGCAAAACATAATGCGTCCTTCGTTCTATTATCGACACCGGATGGCGATTTTCGCTTGCTTCCTGCTCGTCACGCCATTTCTTGTTTACGGTGCGCAGCTGGCCGTCCAAGGCAATTCGAATCGAGTCGAGGACTGGTTGCCCGATTCGTTTGAGGAAACAAAGCGATTGGAATGGTTCGTTGAGCATTTTGTCTCGGACGACATCATGATGCTCAGTTGGGAAGGGTGCACGCTAGGTGATCCCCGCATGAAGCAGTTCGCCGCAGAACTTCGGAAGCCAGTGCAAACCCTCGATGGCCGCAAAATACTTTTGTGGCGTCAGGTGATCACCGGCGACGACGCACTCCGTCAGCTGCGTCAGCCGCCACTTGACCTATCCGCCGATGATGCTCGCCAACGTTTGCATGGTTGGTTGCTTGGCCCAGACAACAGAACCAGTGGTCTTATTGCCACGATAACTCCAGACGGGTGGAAAGACAGGCATCGCGTCGGCGCGCACATCCTGGCGGCTGCTTCACGCGTGCCCGATCTCGACGCTTCGTCGCTGCACATCGCTGGAGGTGTGCTCGATGCGGTCGAAATCGACGAGGCCAGCAACCGAGGCTTGATCCCACTGGGAATCGCTTCGTTCGTGATCTGTTTCCTGCTGATGTATGCCCTGTTTCGAAGCTTCCTGCTTGCCACAATGGTGTTCTTGAATGCGATATTCTGTCATCAGTTGAGCTTGGCCATTATCTACTACTCGGGCACGCAGATGGACAGTGTCCTGTTGATGGTGCCGATCGTCGTCTTCGTACTCGCGATCTCGGCTGGCGTTCATATCGCGAATTATTATCGCGACGAAGTGTGCCATCACGGCTTCCCAGGTGCGGCGGTTCGCGCCGCACGCGACGCCATCTCACCATGCAGTCTGGCGTCGATGACGACGGCCCTCGGTCTGGCCTCGTTATTGGTTAGCTTTCTGACACCAGTCCGGAAGTTTGGCACCTTTGCTTCGCTGTCGGTGTTGCTCGCCACGGTGGTTCTCTTTGTGCTATTGCCAACTCAGCTCGAGTCTTTTCCTCCGCGCCGTGCGGCGCGTCGCTGGCGTCCAGAAGAGCTAGATGCACATCCGATTTGGCTGGGTGTTTTGGACGCCGTGTATCGCCTGCGTTTCGTCATCATTATCCTGACAATCGCGCTAGCTGGTCTGGCGCTCGACGGCGTTACGAGATTGCGGGCGAGTGCACGCATTCACGACATGTTTCATGCCGATTCGAGGCTGCTCCAGGATTACGATTGGCTTGAAGAACGCCTTGGTCCGCTAGTCCCGTTCGAGATCGTCTTGCGTTTGCCCAAGGACGAGAACGGAGAGACCGTTCCTTCCATGTTGCTGCAAATGCAATTGATTGACCGCGTGCATCAGGCAACCAAATCGATCGACGGCATTGGAGCTGTCGTGTCTGCTTGGAATTTCTGTCGACCGTTGGAAAAGGAGCGATTGTATGGTCGCGGTGCGCAGCAGATTGCTAGGCGGACCGTCTTCAACAACAATCTGGAGCAGAATCGCCAATCGTATGTTGATCTCTCGTTCTTGCGCGATACGCCGGATGAAGTCCTGTGGCGAGTGAGTGGTCGAGCCTATGCAGGCAAACGGATAGACTACTCGAAGGTAATGCGCGACCTGCGAGCCGAGATTGACCCGATTCTAGAGATCGCCGACGAGCAGGGATTCCCTGGGGTCTCCGCTGTCTACTGTGGCGGTATGCCGCTCGTTCAGAAGGCACAGGACCAAATGCTGCTCGATCTAATCAACAGTTTTTTGGTCGCGTTCGGATTCATCGCAGGGATGATGGTCATCCTGATGCTGGGGCTCGCCTACTCCGAGTTCAAGTCCGCCAACTCGATTGGAACCACGGCCTTGATTGTTATCCGCAGCGTGCTCGCCGGCGGACTGTCGATGATTCCAAATATACTTCCCTGTGTCGCCGTTCTGGGATGTATGGGACTCGCCGGCATGACGATTGAGATCGGATCGATGATGACGGCAAGCGTCGCCTTAGGGATCGCCGTCGACGACACACTGCATTTCATCACATGGTTTCGCCGTGGATTAGGCGAAGGCAAATCTCGACGCGAAGCCGTCGCGCTCGGCTACCAGCGGTGCGGTGCGGCCATGATACAAACTTCATTAATCTGCGGGCTAGGACTGCTCGTGTTCGCGTTGAGCGATTTCGTTCCGATTTCGCGTTTTGCTTGGGTGATGTTTACGATGCTGATTTCCGCCCTGCTCGCAGATCTGATCGTGCTGCCCGCGATTTTACTCAGCCCGTTCGGAATCGCCTTCGAACCGATCGTCTCACCCGCCCCCGCTCGGATCACGCGTACTCCACAAGAAGCTATTTGAGTGCGCTTACGTGACTAACTCTTTCTTCGGTCGCGAAGGCCTACCAGTTCTAATAGCTTCAATGCATTCGTAGTCGGAGCGATCCCGGGCCGGAGCTTGTAATCAAAGGTCATGGTTTCGGCTTCCCCACTTCCATGCAAGGTCTCGCGGAGATGGACGATGGTGCATGACTTCGAGATCTCCGGGCTATTGGCGAGTTCCAGATCATGCGTCGAGACGGCACCGAATGCTTGACTGTCGAGCAGATGCGATAGGACTTCGACGACCGCGATATGTCGTTCCGTGGAGTTTGTTCCTTGCAGAATCTCGTCGAGAAGAAAGAGCAACTTTCGCTCGCCACCTTGCGCCTCGGTAGCTTGGTCCACGATCGCCTTTAGCCGCCGGAGTTCCGCCATGAAGAAGGAGACGTGATCCTGCAGCGAATCGCTAATTCTCATACTGGTCGCGACGGCCAGCGGCGGCATGCTCCACCGCTTTGCGCAAACCGGGCCACCCGCTTCCGCCAGCACCGCGTTAATTCCAATCGAACGTAATAGTGTGCTTTTGCCTGCCATGTTAGATCCCGTCACGAGCATAAAGTGCCCCGCCGGGCCAATCGCAACATCGTTGGCAACGCGTTCTTCGTCCTTGAGCAACGGATGGCCAGCTTCGATTCCAACGACTCGATCGCACGACGCGCTGACCTCGGGAAAGCACCAGTCGGGATTGTCATGCGCCAGCGATGCCAACGAGGCGATGGCCTCGAACTCGCCCAACGCTTCAAACCACTTGCGAGTGAACTTGCCGTAGGTCGTCTGCCACGTTTCTAGCCGAGCCAAAACGTGGAAGTCCCACAGTACGAACAGCTGCAGCAGAAAGTACAGTGCCCACAGAACGGCGTCGTGACTGATCCGCCCGAAGGTAATGATCCAGCTAAGTTCGTGCAGGTGCTTTAACGCCGAACGGTCCTGCATCGCGACCTCTTGTTTGATCGCCGATAATCGTGAAGTCGAGTCGGGAATTTGATACATCAGTTTGAACATCGCGACGTAACGACTGATCTGCCCGTTGCGAGTCGAGACAGCATTAAAAATATCGTGGACTCTTCCGGTGAAGAGCACACTGATCAGCCCGTTCACAACGACGATGCCGACCCCGGTAAATCCGACTACTTCTGGTGTTACCCAACCAGCGATCGCTGCAACGATCATGGAAACACCGAGCGCAGGCAGCAACCTTGCAGCCCACAACAACACGGGTTGGCGGCGTAACCACGGCTCGCTCTCTGCCCAAGCAACGAACTCCGCAGGACCGCTCTTGCAATCGGCGAGCAAGCTCCCTTGGATGTTGAACTCCTCTCGCAGTTCTAGCAAAGGGGCTAGATCGCGAACTGCTTGTTGTCGCTGAATGATCTCCTCGGGCGAAGCGGGCGTGACCAGCCAGTCAGCAAGCAGCGATTGCCCGGCGATGGTGTCGGCACGGTTCAGCAATTGGTACAACGACGCCCTGCCAAACAGATCCAAATCGTTAGCCGTTGGCGTTTGTTCCTTTGGCAGTTCCACCGCGACCACCGGCAGCTTCGACCAATCTCGATGAAGCCTTGCCAAACCGCGTTGGTTGATTTTCTGTTTCGTTTGCAGGCGATGAAGTCTTCGTTCGAGATGATCGTGATATCCAACGGCCCCCACGAATGCTATCAGCATGATGACACCAGCGGCATTGAACGGCGTTCCGCCCTTTCCGCCCCAGGCGACGAAGAAAAGGCCGATCGTCGCCAGGAAAAGGACGATTCGCGCTCGCGCAACAATCTGGTCAAGCTGTGTCAGGGCGTTCATCTGTTCAACACATTGCTCAATTCGCTGACGATAGATCGAGGCGACGTCGTTCATGCTAGGCTCGGTAAAAAGGTTCGCGGGGCGAGGCACTCGGCACATTCGCCGCTGGGCCGATGATCTTGCCAAATCCGGGTGGTGGTACAGTTTGCGATTCTGAAAGTAGGAAGGTCACGCTTGGCCGTCTTTAGCACCGCCCAAACAATAAGTGAGATAGGCTTCTAGCTTGTCATGACTGAATTGACCGGCTGGAAGCCTATCCCACAAAAGTTTCGCGACAGTAATTGTTTGGCCAATGCTTAGTCAGGCGGGAGTGCCCGACTTACGGCAAAATGTACCACTACCCGAATCCGAAAATAGTTGCTGTTTTTGTCTGGCTCTGATATTAAGGTGAACACTAGTTTCTGACGAGGAGTCTCAACGCATGCTTTCGTTCTTCGATTCCACGCGACGCCACCACCGCCGCGACTTTTTACGCGTCGGAAGCTTGGCATTGGGCGGCCTTTCGCTGCCGCACTTGTTGGCGACGCGAGCCGCAGCCGCCGGGACGAACCTCGCCGTCAAGGACAAGTCGGTCATCTTCCTGTTCATGCACGGCGGCCCGAGTCAGACCGAGACCTTCGATCCCAAGATGACTGCCCCGGCTGGCGTGCGAAGCGCGACGGGGGAAGTCGCGACGAGCATCCCCGGCGTCACCTTCGGAGGAACGTTCGAGAAGTTAGCTCCGTTGGCTGATAAGTTCTCGATCGTGCGGTCGTTCAAAACGGGGAACGGGAATCACGACATCAAGCCGGTCGTGTGCAGAGAAACGGTCGGTGCCAACATAGGATCGCTGTACGCTCGCGTCGCGGGCACTAACGATCCAGCAACAGGCATGCCGCGTAATGCCGCGTTGTATCCGCGCGCCGTCGATCCGGAGACAATGCCGCAAATCTTGAACTTCGGCGATTTCGCATCGACCGGTACGTTGGGTAATGCCTATGCACCGTTCATTCCTGGCGGAGGCGGAAGTCTTCAAGAAAGCATGAAGCTCGCGATTCCTCGCGAACGCTTGGATGATCGAAAGTCGTTGCTCTCGACGCTCGACCGCATCCAGCGAAAGGCCGAGGCCTCCGACGAATTGGCGGGGCTCAACCAGTTTCAACAGCAAGCGTTCGACACGATCATCGGTGGCATTGCCGACGCCTTCGATCTCTCGAACGAAGATCCCGCTACTGTTGCACGCTACGATACGGCACCGTTGGTTCGCCCGGAGCAGATCAGCACGGCTTGGAAGAACTACGAACGGTATGTCGACAATGCCAAGTCGCTCGGCAAGTTGCTGTTGATGGCTCGACGATTGTGCGAGTCGGGCTGCGGCTTTGTCACCATTTCGACAAATTTTGTGTGGGACATGCACGCCGACCAGAACAACGCAGGCGTTGAAGAGGGCATGCAGTACATGGGGGTGCCATTCGATCACGCTGTGTCGGCGTTCTTACAAGACGTCGAAGATCGCGGCTTGAGCGACGACATTTTGCTGGTCTGTTGCGGCGAAATGGGCCGCACTCCGAAAATTAACGCTCGCGGTGGACGCGATCACTGGGGCGGGCTCGCGCCGCTCCTGCTATCAGGCGGAGGGCTGAACGCTGGACAGGTGATCGGTCAATCAACACGCGATGCCAGCGAGCCGGCGACAGAACCGGTCACGATCCCCAACCTTATCGCCACCATCATGCATACGCTGCTCGACGTGGGGTTGGTCCGCACGATGACGAATGTTCCGGTCGATGTGGCGCGGGTGATTACCGGTGCCGACCCTATTCGCGAATTGATGAATTCATGATCCGCAGAACGCTGGGACGCACCGGACTTGAGGTAACGCAACTCGGCTACGGGAGCATGGGGTTGCGTGGGCCACGGACTTGGGGCATACGTGTGGTCAGCGACGAAGACGCAGACGAGTTCTTGAATCTCGTGCTTGATTCCGGAATTAATTTCATCGACACGTCGCCTGACTACGGAATCAGCGAGCAGCGAATCGGTGAGTACATCGGCAGTCGGCGCAGCGAGTTCGTCTTGGCGACCAAGTGCGGCTGCGCATACACACAACACGAAGATCATTTGGAAATCGACCACATCTGGGAGCCTGACGTCGTTCGCCGCAACCTGGAATCAAGCCTACGGCGTCTGCGCACCGATCACATCGACATCCTTCAGTTCCATGGCGGCGACGCCGCGACGCTTCAACGCACCGGCTTGATCGACTTGTTGCTGGACTTTCGTTCCCAGGGGATGATCAAGTTCATCGGTGTTTCCAGCAGCCTGCCGCACCTGCCCGACATGATCGAGCTCGGCGTCTTCGACACATACCAGATCCCCTACTCATGTCTCGCGCCGCAGCATCACGACTTGATTACAAGCGCGGCGCAGACCGGCGCCGGCATCATTATTCGGGGAGGGATCGCCCAAGGCGGCCCAGAAGCCGAGATCCAACGCCCTGCGCTAAACGATGTCTGGACGCGAGCCAACTTGGACGAGTTACTTCCCGAGGGAATGCGGCGCGCTGAACTTATTTTGCGCTACACACTCACCCATCCCCACTGTCACACCTCCATCGTGGGCACTTGCAATCACCAGCACTTGGCGGAAAACATTGCGTCTGCAAACGCGGGCCCATTGTCTCGCGAAATATACCAGCAAGTGACGGAACGAATCGCGCGCCTGGAGACCTGAGTAACGGATGGCGAAGTCTCCCCAAGTCCTGAGTTCACACAACTCTCTTCATTGCCGATGGCCTGTCGCCGTGAAGCAATTGCTCAACGCTACCCCGGCGACCACTTGTGCGTTCCCGCTTGATCCGGAATCAGTTCGAAGGAATCGCGTTCAACGATCAACTCCCGTCTCACCGCTCCAACGAAGTGAGAAACTGGCGAGAATACCGATATAACGTCGCTTGAGGTAGACGGAGTAGTCTTCGCCACTCGAACTCCGGCTTCCAATCGGCCTGTCCTTCTTTCGGCAACGCATTTGCTTGGCCCTGGCAACCGGCATACGAGATCGGCTGACCCTCGAAGAATGGTGTGTTATCCAGTTTTTCAGTTCCTAAAACAGGAACTACCGTCTTGCACACAACACTGCCGACCATCGGCAGGTATCCTAAGCGTAGGATTCGACAGGTTTTAGAAGATAGTCGGGGCGACACGATTCGAACGTGCGACCTCCTGCTCCCAAAGCAGGCGCTCTAGCCAGGCTGAGCTACGCCCCGCGACTTGTCACACTCTAGCCCGTTAACTTGTGGCTGGCAACCGGGTAAGGATGATATCTGAACGGCCTTTACAAATCTTGGGCAGCCGCGAAAAACTCAGCCGGCTTCCCGGTCGAGGTCACCCTGCCGACCGAAGTTTTGCCGGATTCGCTCGAATTCGTCGGCGTTGGCAAAGTGAACGATCATGCGACCGCGGCCCTTTGCTGTTTGTTTGATTTCGACTTTGGTTCCGAGTGCGATTCGCAACTCTTGCTCGAGAGATGCGATTTGATCGGACTTGGTTCGTTTGCGCCGCGTGGCGGCGGTTGGGAATTGGATGGTGTCGGGTTCATTGTGTTGGATATGATCGCTCACCGCCTGCTCGGTATTCCGAACGCTCATGCCCTCGGATTGAATCCGTTTGCAGAACTCGATCTGCTCAACTTCGTCGCCCAGCGGCAACAAGGCCCGAGCGTGGCCAGCGGTGATGTCTCCATTGCGGAGTGCGTCCAATACGCCATGAGGCAGTTCGAGCAGACGCATCAAGTTCGCGATGGTCGATCGATCGATCTTCAGTCGTTGCGCGAGATCTTCCTGAGTGCAATGATGCTCGTCGAGGTACCGCTTGAACGACATCGCCTTTTCGATTGGATTGAGATCCTTACGCTGCAAGTTCTCGACAATCGCTAGTTCAGCGACCAATCGATCGTCGGCTTCGCGAACGCGTGCAGGCACCGTTGACCACCCTGCTTTGATGGCCGCCCGCAACCGCCGCTCGCCGGAGATTAGCTGAAATCGCTCGCCGATTCGGCGCACTAAGACCGGCTGAAGCATGTCGTGTTCGCGCAGGCTTTCAGCGAGTGAAGCGATCTCCGACTCGCTGAATTCACGACGTGGCTGAAACGGATTGTCATCGATCTCATAAACGTTCAGATCGAACAGTCCCGGACTTGTTGTACTCGCGTGGGGATTTGTGCTGGCAGCAGGCGAGTGTGTGTGATCGTCACTCCGCTCATTATGCAGAGGGTTGTTTGCTACCTCTTCTTCAAGCGGTGTTCCCAACAGTGCGGCAAGTCCACGTCCGAGTCGGCGATCTTTACTCACGCTCAAGCACCTCCATGCAAAGTTCAATGTACGCGCGTGTGCCCTTCGAGCGGGGTGCGTAATCGATTGCCGACAGCCCATGACTTGGGGCTTCAGAAACCGTCACGTCGCGTGGTATCACGGTATCGAAAACGATTTGGCCGAAGAAGTCTCGTACTTCAGCGTCCACTTCGCGGGTCAGTTCCAGGTTATGGTCATACATCGTCAGTAGGATGCCGCCGAATTCGAGGCAATTTGCTTCGACCTGCATCACACGGCGGATCACTTGAATCATCTGAGTCAGCCCCTCCATCGCAAAGTACTCGCATTGGATCGGCATCAGGACTTCCGTTGACGCGGTGAGCGCGGCTTCGGTCAATCGGCCCAATGACGGCGGGCAATCGATGAAAACGAAGTCGTACGCATTCACACCGCCAGAAAGATGGCTGCGAATCGCGTCGGCTTCTCCTTGCTCTAACGTGTCGGCGTCCTGAAAGCTACGACTCCCGGGCAGCAAGGTCAGTCCCTTTGTCGCCGTCTCTCTCAACGATTCCCGCAGCGGTTGCCGCAGTACCAACGGATGTCGTTTCGCCGGCGTTTTGCCGAAAGAGGTTGTCGCGTTGCACTGTGGATCGAGGTCGACAAGCAACGTCTCTCGACCGGCCTTGGCAAGCCCGACGGCCAGATTAACGGCCGTGGTAGTTTTACCCACGCCACCTTTCTGATTGGCTACGCACACAATTCGAGCCACTCGCCACGCCTCCGATTGACCGCCAGGAACCTGCGTCTGTCTTGGGAGGCGGATTGTAACCAGACGTCATCGAAAACTGAAATGCCATTTGCGGTGGGCGAAATCAGCGAGAAGCGGCGTTGCGCGGTTTCCGTTTCACGTGAAACAGTCAACGCGATCTGCCTGTTTCACGTGAAACGTGCATTCGTCCCTGAATGCATATCTTTCGCAGACGCGTTTCACGTGAAACATGGAAGATCCGGAGCCTGCCGCCTGGGCCTCTAGCCGGTAGTGATTCCACTTCTAGGTTGGACGCCTCGTCCGATCGGGATACCGTCTGAGACCTTGGACGGACGAGGCGTCCGTCCTACGAATTCCTCAAAAGGCATCGCTACCCTCTAGCTCAGTGGATTGATCACCAAGCCGCTCAGCAACTTCGGGTAGAAGTAGGTGCTCTTCGCGGGCATTCGCTCTCCGTGCTCGCTGATCGAACGGATATGGTCGAGCGTCGCGGGCATCACCAACGCGGCAATCGGATACTTCGATCCGTCGTCGTCGCCTTCCGTCAGGCCTTCGACGGCTTCCTCGACCAAGTGAACATAGTTCGGCTTTGGAAGGTCTGTCGCGCCGAGTAGCGTTTCTAGAATCAGTCGCTGCAGAATACTCACACCCAGTCCCTGCCAATCCGAACTATGATCGCTGGCGACCTCAGCCATCTTGGCGCGGCCCGCTTCGGAAAGCGTTGCGATCGTCCATTGGTCGTCAGCGGATGTGTAGAGGCCGAGCTTGCCTTGATTGTTCTCGAACTCGATTCCTTCCCAGATCGGATGCGCCTGCGCGGGGCCTGCTCCGCCGGGCTCGCAGGTGAAATACTCGCCGAGCTTTGCCTGGAGTTGCTCGGACGTCAGTTGAGGCAAGCCTCGGAAGAGGCGATGCGTAGGTAGCACGATCATGCCCGGGTCGGTCATGCTGACACACATCGTCATCACGTAATTGGCCGGATGCTGGGCGTCGAGCGTTCCTTCAGCGGCAAGCTGATCTCGGTAGTTGCACGCGGTCTCATACCGATGATGTCCATCGGCGACGAACATTGGCTTTGCCCCCATTGCTTCCGAAACGCCACTAATGACGTTCACATCGGTGACGGGCCAGAGTCGATGCACCACGCCCAGATGATCAGTCGCCTCGAGAGGTGCCACTCCAATAATCGCGTTCTCAAGCAGAGTTTGTGCTTCGTTCTGCTCGTCGGGATAGATGCCAAAGATCTGACTAAGGTTGGCGCGGCAGGCTTGTGTCAGCTTCAGGCGGTCGGCCTTGGCGGCAGCGTGCGTCTCCTCGTGGGGATAGATGGTTCCTTCGCCGAACCGTTCCAAGCCCATGCTGCCCATGAAACCTCGCCGTGTGAAAGTCTCGCCACCGTGTTCGAAGACTTGGTGATACACGTACAACGCAGGACTTGGATCCAACTGGAGAACGCCTTCGCTTTGCCAGTTCTTTAGGAAGCGTGCTGCGCGCGAGTAGCGGTTGGTGGTGTCGTTGTCGCCAGGCTCTTCGCGATTGAGGATCAGACGAATGACATTGGCCGGGTGACGCTTGTACAAATCGTCCTGCAGTTCGGGTCCGATTACATCGTACGGCGGAGCGATGACATCGCTGAGCGAGCCGACGTGGCCCAAGTCATATCGGAGTCCTCGGAAAGCGGCAATCTTGGGCATGGTCCAGTGTCCTTTGTCGTTAGTCACTTGTCGTGGGGGGGAACGCGTACATCATAAATGACCAATGACCAATGACCAATGACCAATGACCAATGACCAATGACCAATGAGAACAAGCCGCAGAGGAAAGCCTCTGCGGCTTGTTGCTAGATTGCAAGTTGGATGAGGAGCCTAGTATCGGTAATGGTCGGGCTTGTAGGGGCCTTCGATGGGTATACCGACGTACTTGGATTGAGCAGGTGTCAGCTTGGTGAGCTTTACACCGATTTTCTCCAGATGCAGCCGGGCGACTTCCTCATCGAGATGCTTGGGCAGTACGTGGACGCCGATCTCGTATTTGTCGGACTCTTGCCAGAGCTCCAGTTGAGCCAAGACCTGGTTGGTGAACGAGTTCGACATCACAAACGAGGGGTGGCCGGTGGCACACCCGAGGTTCACTAATCGCCCCTCCGCCAGAATCAGGATGGAGTGGCCATCGGCGAAAGTGTATCGATCGACCGGACCGCCTTGGTCCGAATTTTTCTTGATGTTTTCGCGGACAACGTCCTTTTGACTGTTGAGCCAAGCCATATCGATCTCGAGATCGAAGTGACCGATATTGCAGACGATTGCGTCGTGCGGCATGGCCTTCATGTGCTCGCCAGTGATGATGTCCCGGTTGCCGGTCGTGGTCACGAAGATGTTGCCTTGGGCTGCGGCCTCTTCCATCGTCGTGACTTCGAATCCTTCCATCGCGGCTTGCAAGGCGTTGATTGGATCGATCTCGGTTACGATCACTCGCGCTCCGTAGCTGCGAAGGGAATGGGCACAGCCCTTACCAACATCGCCGTATCCGGCGACGACCGCAACCTTGCCGGCGATCATGACGTCGGTCGCACGCTTGATGCCATCCGCCAACGACTCGCGGCAGCCGTACAGATTGTCGAACTTACTCTTCGTCACCGAATCGTTGACATTGATTGCGGGCATCTTCAACTCGCCATTGGCGAACATCTGATACAACCGATGAACGCCAGTCGTCGTTTCCTCGGACAGGCCACGGATGTCGCCGAGCAATTCCGGGAACCGCTGATGGACCATCGCGGTCAAGTCGCCACCATCGTCGAGGATCAGGTTCAGCGGCTTGCCGTCCGGGAAGAACAAGGTCTGCTCGATGCACCAGTCGAATTCTTCTTCCGTCTCGCCTTTCCACGCATAGACTGGAACGCCGGTCGCGGCGATCGCGGCAGCCGCGTGGTCTTGGGTTGAAAAGATGTTGCAGCTGCTCCAAGTAACTTCCGCGCCGAGTTCGGTGAGCGTCTCGATAAGTACAGCCGTTTGGATGGTCATGTGCAGACATCCAGCGATCCGGGCACCGGCGAGCGGTTTCGTTGGGCCGTACTTCTCGCGAAGCGACATTAATCCCGGCATCTCCTGCTCGGCGATGACGATCTCTTTGCGGCCATACTCGGCCAGCGAAATGTCCTTTACTTTATACGGCAAACGACTGGTTTCGACCTGTGACACAATAGTCTCCTTGGCTCAAGCTTCGATCGCGACGGCTCCCGACGCGGTTTAGGGGGTACGCTACTTCGCTGGTATGATATTGCGAAGTAGGGGATTTCGACAACCCGACGAAATTCAGGGTAGTGGCACGGCTTCAAATCCCTGAACGTAGGACGGCCACTCTTGGCCTTTTTTTTTCGGGCAGGATCGCCCGGCTTACGGCAAACTGTACGTACCACTACCAGATTCAGGTCGCGGCACCATCAAGCTGTTGAAACGCCTTCTTAGCGGTGTTAACGAAGGCCCGAACGAGCATCGGGTCCTTGTTCCCTGGGCGGCTCTCGACGCCGCTGGCCGTATCCACTCCCTCGGGACGGACTTTTGCGATCGCTGCCGCCACGTTAAAGGGCGTCAATCCGCCTGCTAGCACAAGCGGAATTCCGTCCAAAGCAGGCTTTGCCGCCGCAACGGCATCCCAGTCAGCGACTTCGCCAGTTCCGCCATACTCGCCGGGCTTCGCGGCGTCGACCAATATCGCATCGGGGCGACGACCGCTTCCACAGCCCCGTAGGAACTCAGCTATATCCGCCGCGCCGTTCTCGCCGAACCGAAACGCTCGAATTATTGGTCGTTCGGAGAGGGCGGCAAGCAACTCGGGCGGCTCGTCCCCGTGCAACTGGATGTAGTCGAGGGCGAGTTGCTCCGCGACCCGGTTGATCTCTTCTGCAGCTGCGTTGACAAATAGTCCGACACGTTTCACGGTCGGGCGCAGAACGCCGACGATCTTTTGGGCGGCCTCGGGATCGATGAAGCGAGCGCTTTCCTTGTAGAAATTCAGACCTACGGCGTCCGCACCCGCCAGCATGGTTAGCTGGGCGTCTTTGACACTACAAATGCCGCAGATTTTAATTTTGAACAATGTTGCGACCCGGTTCGTGGAACGCTCGCGCGCTGGACAGTCCCTCAAGAAACCAGCCCCCATTATACGGGAGGCTGGCACGTTATCAGCGTACCTAACTTCATCCTTGTCGAAAACGCCGCTAACGAACATACACTACCCCCGTTCAGCTTTCTGCGGAAATCCGAATAGTTACGCAGAAACCCTCACCCGAGTTCGTTCTGGTTGAAGAGAGCGTTACGACTCTGCCGATTGTAACGAAGAGTCTAAATACTAAGGCTCCCGACCGCGCGCTAGCGAACCACTCCTGTTCCTGGCGATACAGCAACTTTCGTGAAGTGACACATCACACAGGATCGTCTGACTATGTACGAATCGTTCTTCCGCTTTACCTCGCGTCCTTTCGTCGCCGCTCCCCTCGTGTCTAGCTATTTTGCGTCGGAATCTTCCGAAAGTGCCCGCCAGACGCTGACACGATCCATCGACCGAGCAGAAGGGCCGGGACTGATTATCGGTCCAGCTGGTGTCGGGAAGACGCTATTGTGCCGTTTGCTTGCCGCCCGTTTTCAAGAGACGTTTCAAGTGGCCATGCTTTCGAGCACACGTGTTCTCACCCGGAAGGCATTGCTTCAAAACATTCTTTTCGAGCTGAAGCGACCTTATCGCGGCATGGAAGAGGGCGAGTTGCGGCTGTCGCTGCTCGACCATTTGCAGCCGAGCGAGGATTGCCCGAATGGCATCTTGCTGGTCATCGATGAAGCGCATGCCCTGCCGCTGCGTCTGCTCGAAGAAGTTCGCATGATCACGAATCTGGTACGTGATGGTCAGCCACGCGTGCGGCTTGTCCTGGCTGGCGGCTCGAAGCTCGAGGAGAAATTTGCCAGTCCCAAGTTGGCATCCTTCAACCAGCGGATCGCCGCGCGTTGTTATTTGGAACCGTTCGGTCGCGACGATACGATCGACTATGTGCTCTCCCGTTTGGCGGCCGCTGGCGGCAACGCCGACGCGATATTCGACGACGGAGCGCTGCGAGCGATCTTTCAAGCGACCGATGGTATTCCACGGCTGATCAACCAAGTTTGTGACCACGCCCTGGTCATGGCTTTCGCCGGCGGGCGATCTCAGATCGGCGCGACCGGGATCGAAGAAGCTTGGGCCGACCTTCAGCAGTTGCCCGGCCCCTGGCACGATGACTCCCCGGTCGATACCGCCGCGACGAGCATCGAGTTCGGCGAGTTGGAAGACGAGCCTGCCGCAATGGAGTTTGTGAGCGAACAAGATCGCGAATCTTCCGACATGTTCACGGTTGGCTCGGACACGGTCTTTGAGTTTGCGTCCGAAGAGTTCAGCAGCCAACTGCCACTCGCCGAACCGCCGACTCCTGAAGTGCCAGCAGTCAGCCTCCCACGGGTCAAACCAGTGATTGCTGAACGTTTGGCATCCGTCACAGATCCATTCGGCGATGGATTCGACGAAGAAGAAGTTGTCATTAACCAAGCCGTGATCCAATCGGCAGAGATCTTCGCGAATCGAACTCGAGTGGCCAGTCGCGAAGGACGCGAACTAGCCGCGTCACTGCTGCCCCAGGTAAAAGAGACATTGCCATTGGAGCCTGAGCCCATCGCATGCCAGCCGGAAGCTTCCATCGAACGCGAGGTGGAAGCGGACGCTGACGAAGACGAACTCGTTGAGTCCGTTCCAGCTCATGCGGAGAGTGAGCCATCTCAAGATGATTGGCTATCGCAAGCAGCGTTTGGTGCCCAAATGTTCGAGTACACAGCCTTCGAGCCAAATTCTGCTGCGAATCTCGCTCTCGAAGCTTTGTGCGACGTCAATATCGCGTTGGGCGATCTCGAAGGAGAGTTCGATGCTCCCGAAGAGCCGACCGTCAAACTGATGGAGCACCTTTCGGGTTCAAGCGACGAAGAGGAAGATGACCGTGACATCATCTTGGTCGAGAACGACACACCGACGCACCCATCCTCGACGCCGGAAGGTTCCGTGCATCGCGTCGAATACCAAACGCTGTTCTCTCAGCTTCGACATGGCTAAACTTATCCCGCTCGCCGAAGCGTTGACGCTTCGCGTACGACGTCCCTCCGAGGCCGTCGTGAAGCATTCGACGGCCTCGGAGGGACGTCGTACGTGTTTGGAGAGCGCCTTTGCCAACCGCGAGCGGTATACGCTTCGGCAGGAACCGCGACAACGGAGACCAGGTGTAGCAATATGAAATCCTATCTCGTTACTGGCGGCGCTGGCTTTATCGGTTCGCATATCGCCGAAGCACTGGTTCAGCGTGGCGATCAAGTCCGCGTCCTCGACAATCTTTGCACTGGATTTCGAGCGAACTGCGCCTCCTTTGAGAGTGAGATCGAATTCATCGAGGGAGACATTGGTGATCCTTCCGTTGTGGCGAAGGCGGTTGTCGGCGTCGACTGCATCTTCCACGAGGCAGCACTCGCGTCGGTTCCGTTGAGTGTGGAACGGCCCTTGGATTCAAATCGGGCTTGCGTCACCGGCACCGTCAATATCTTGGATCAGGCGCAACGAGCTGGTGTGCGCCGGGTCGTCTATGCGGGATCCAGTGCGGCTTATGGCGATCGGCCAAGCTCGTCGAAGCGCGAGTCCGATATGCCGATGATTCTGTCGCCCTACGCGGCCGCCAAATTGGCTGGCGAGTTGTACTGCCAAGCCTTTTATCATACGCATGGATTGGAAACCGTCTGCCTTCGTTACTTCAACGTGTTCGGACCACGCCAAGACCCGAACAGCGCGTACTCGGCAGTGATTCCGCTCTTTATCACGAAACTCCTATCCGGCGAGTCCCCGGTGGTATTTGGCGACGGTCTGCAATCACGCGACTTCACTTTCGTCAAGAACGTGGTTCACGGAAATCTCCTCGCGGCGGAAGCTGCCGACGCACCCGGCAAAACGTTTAACATTGCCGACGGTCGTTCGACGACGTTGCTGCAACTCTTGCGTTTGCTCGAGGAGCTACTCGAAGTCGAAGTGAATCCTATTCACGAAGCGGCACGCATTGGCGACGTACGTGAAAGTCTCGCGGATATTACCGCGGCCAGAACGGTGCTCGGCTATGAGCCGAAAGTCACGTTCGAAGAAGGCTTGCGACAATCGATCGACTACTATCGGTCCGTCATCGCGGTTTGAACGCATGCGACGGGTTCCTCGTCGCACCGGTCGGTCTTCGTGCTGGCTGCCAGACGTCTCGTCCGCGACGTTTGCAATTCGCGAGTTCTCCACCAATAGCCGGTGGCCATGAGTCCGATCAGCGCCGCCACGCCAAGGAACATCAAAGGGTAAGCGGGCAGACCCGCCAGTCGTGCTAAGTGCAAACTGCCGCCGACCAACGGCGCGCCGATCAAGTTGCCGATGTCGTACATGGACAACATCAGCGTGGTGCCAAGCCCTCGATAACGCTCGGGGAAGCGAGTGCTACCCGCTGCCATGATCGCGGGGAACAACACGGCATGCCCGGCTCCCGCACAAATCGCTGGAATCGCGAGTTGCCAAACTTGATGAACGGCTAGATACAGTGACATGCTGATGGCCAGCAACGTTAGGCCGCCAATGATCCAAGGCCGATTGCCGTACTTCGCGAACAGGCCACGGGCCATCATTCTCGCCACAAACGCAGTACACGCGTAAACGATGAAGAAGAAGCCAATCTGCGAAATATCGCGTTCGGCCGCAAAGGTTCGCAGGAAGGTATGCGGAATGGTAATCCCTCCGCCAACGACAACTGCAACCAGCAGCACAAAGCCAGGATTGTATCGCCGCACGAGCGGCAAGACGGGCGGTTGCCGCCGATTCGATCGGACTGTTTTTCCTCGCGTCGCGTAGCAAACGGCGATAAGACCTCCGGTTGCCAGCCCAGCGGCTGTTAAAAAGAGCCAGTTCAACTGCTCACGCTCGATTACCGCACCACCACAGATCCAATCGCCAAGCTGTGGCCCAACAAGGAAGCCGACGAAACCCGAGGTGCCGAGCGTCCCGATAATCTCGGCCATTCGTTCCGGTGGTACGCGTCGCGAAATGTAAGTGATCGAAGCACCGAAGATGCCCGCGATACTAGTCTGCATCAGGATGCGAACTGCAAAGATCGCGAAGCCAGACGAGCTATTGATCCACAAGTGCGCGACAAGACTCACGATGAAAAAGAACATTGACCATCGCCAAATTAGCCGCGGACCATACCGATCGATGCCAACCCCCTGAGCGACTCGCATGCACAAGCTGCCAATCATCCCGACGCCGACGATCAACCCGAGTTGTCCTTCCGCACCGCCCAGATGCGTCACGAAGTCGGCATAGCGAACCAACAGCGTGATCGCGATCATCGTCAACGCGTTGGCCACGTATGCCGCCCAAAAAACCGGGCCGTACGCATCGCTGGCCTCTTCGGCCGCGGGCAGTCGAGTGTCGAATGGAGCACCGCCCGCAAAGGGCGAATCGAGGGATCTTCGTGGTATTTGGGGCATGAATTACTCGGTGGGCGCGTTCGAGCGACTGGCTGAACGGTAGGCTGGAGTATAGTCCAACATCCCCAATCGTGCAGGGGCGGGCGACGCTGGCAACTCGCTTGGTACAATCAATTACACCGACACGATCCGCCTCCCAAGGTTCAGCACTCTTCCAACGGGCACTTCCCCTTGTCAACTCCTGCTCGCACGCTGGTCGTGGTCGCGACCTACAACGAAATCGAGAATTTGCCTCGTCTGGTGGACGAGATATTTCGATTTGCGCCAGACGCTGATGTGCTGGTCATCGACGACAACTCGCCGGATGGTACCGGTCGTTGGTGCGACGAGCACCTTGGAGAAGAGCCACGATTCAGCTGCTTGCATCGACCCGGCAAGCTCGGACTCGGCAGCGCCACGCTGGCAGGCTTTCGACACGCCATCGAGCATGACTACGCGTACGTCCTGACGATGGACGCCGACTTCAGCCACCAACCGAAGTATCTACCAGCGTTGCGGGCCGGCGTCGAATCGGAGGCCGCGGAAGTCGATGTCATGATCGGATCACGCTATGTTCCGGGAGGTGGCGTCGAGGGTTGGCCGCTGCGTCGGCGTCTGATGAGTCGAGCAATCAACACGTACGCACGGTGGATGCTGGGCCTGCGAGTGAACGACTGCAGCGGGGCATTTCGCTGCTATCGCGTCGCGAAGCTCCGCGAACTTGACCTCGACCAAATTCGCTCGCAAGGTTACTCCTACCTTGAAGAGATCCTCTGGATCTTGAATCGCCACCAAGCTCGCTTCGGCGAAACGCCAATCACATTCGTCGACCGCGTGCTCGGGCAGACGAAGATTAATATGCGAGAGGCATTGCGCGCGGTATGGATGATTTTTCGGTTGGGATTTCGGCAGTGGCTCGGATGTTGACGCGTCCGATTAGGCTTAACGCGATTGCAACTGAGACGGCCTCGGTTATCAGATGCCATAGCGTTCAAGCAGCGTCCGTACTGTTGCAAACACGTGCTTATAACTTTCGCCGCTGTATCCGCCACTCAACAGCATTGCCACAGGAATACCACGTCGGCGTAGTTCGTCGATGACGAACAGGTCGCGTTCAAGGATGTGATCCGCAGTAACGTTCAATTGTCCCAATGCGTCGCCTTCATAAACATCGGTGCCCGCATTGTAGATCGCCAATTCAACCGGTTGCGATCGACTGATCGAATCCAAAAAGCCAGGTAGTGATTCTGTTAGGGAACGCATGTATTCGGCGCTGGTGTGGCCCGCATGGATGCGAACATGGCAATCGATACGGCCTTGGGCGACGTGGTCGTAGCAGGGATAGTTCGTGTGGTTATACATGTCGAAGATGAACACACGTTTGTCATCCAGGAAAGTGTGGCACACGCCATTTCCTTGGTGGGCGTCCGTGTCGATATATGCGACGCGAGCGTCCGGGGCGAGGTGTCCCTCCCGTCGCGCAGTCTCCACTGCCAACGCGATATCAGCGTAGATGCAGAATCCCTCACCCTGTTCCGGTTTGGCGTGGTGATAGCCTCCGGATAAATTGACCGCCAGGCCATCGTCGATCGCTGCTCGCACGGCCAGCATCGACCCCATCGTTCCCCACCGCATGGGCCGTAAAATGCAATGATCGATGATGAAACGCGGTAGCTTTGCAACGATCGGCAGTTCGAGTGCTGTCGCGACGTACTTCGGAATGCGCAGCTGCTGCAAGTAAGCTGCCGAGTGAACGCGCAGCAGCTCATCTCGAGAAACTGGACGATTGGGTTTCACATGAACGCTGTCCAGTCGCGGCCCGAACTCTCGCTTTAAGCATCGCCAAGCACGCCCGTACTTCCGCGAATCGAACGGGTGCAAACGCTCCAGGCCGAAGAAACCAATGTCGTAGTGTCGGCTATAGACGATCTTCATAATGACTCATGACGAACTAAGCCCGTCATGTGTTCGCCAGCGGCGTTCGTTTCTCAGTGAGTTGCGGGAAGTTGCGAGATCGGCTCGTCCCGACTGGGCGAGAGCCCTCTCACGCGAAATTAGACATTGCCTTATCGCAGGACGAAGTCGTCAGGCAATCGCGGCGTCGCACCGGCTTGTGAGCAGACGAAGGCGGCGACTCGGGATGCCTGGTCGGCAATTTCGGAGAGTTTGCGACCTGCCAACAGACTGACAGTCATTGTGGCAGTGAAAGCGTCCCCAGCTCCGACCGTATCAACGACGGAAGTCGATATGCCGGTATGATCAGCGACTTCATCTTCTCGCACGAGTAACGCCCCTCGCGATCCCCGTGTCAGTGCGACGAGTTGCAGGTGGAACCGTTTTGCCAGGGCTCGCATGACATCGAGATCTGTACCGGAGCAACTGCACAGTTTCGCTACGATCGGCAATTCGTCATCATTCAGCTTCAGGACGTTTGCGAGTTCGAGCGATTCTAAGATGGTGTCATCCGCATAAAAGGGCGGACGGAGGTTAATGTCGAAAATGCGCAGGCAAGTCGCGGGCGTTGATGTCACGAAACGGCGAATTGTTTGCCGCGATTTGTCGCTTCGCTGGCCGAGTGTTCCAAAGCAAACGGCATCGGTTCGCTTGGCGAGTTTCGCTAGTTCATCGTTCCACTCCAGGTGGTCCCAGGCGGTGTTCGCCAGGAATTCGTAGCTCGCCTTTCCTTCTGCATCGAGTTGGACGTGGACGGCTCCCGTTGGGTAATCGCTTTGTGCAACCGAGGAAATATCTACCTTGAGGTCTTGTAACGCCTGTAGCGCGCGCTCGCCAAGTTCGTCGCGTCCCACGGCGCTGACCATGCGCGAGTCGGCTCCCAGGCTCGCTGCGTGACTGGCGTAATTTGCTGGAGCACCGCCAAAGCGAGGGCCATCGGGAAAGACGTCCCAAAGCACTTCACCCAGTCCGACGATGACGGGCTTGGTCGAGCTCATTAGTTAGCGCCTTTTGATTTTGGATCGAAGCTGTCGGGAAAGACGTGAACGCCATTGGGCCCCAGCGGCAGATCAGCAACCGAAACGACGGTGTCGAGCGACATATCGCCGTACAAGTGCGGAAACAGCTCGCCACCGCGCGAGACTTCCCATTTCAATTTCTCACCTAGTCGATTCGCATCGACTTCGATGAACAGCAAGTTACTTTGTCCGGCGAAATGTTTGGCGACTGTTTCAACGACCTGACTCGCCGCCGAGAAGTGGATGAAGCCGTCCTGGACATCGATCGGCGCGCCACGAAAGACGTTTGCCTTCGCGGCTTCTGCCCATTGCTGGCGCGCGACGATTTTGTAAATCCGTTCGGTCATCGATCTGCGGACTAGGTTGAACGTGGATAATTCTCGTTGCCAGCGCCGAAGGGGTCGGGAGTCTTATTCGGTCGTAGTATTTTCAATTGAGAGCGTCTTTGGCCGAATAAGACTCCCGACCCCGTCATGTCGACGATCACCCCAGTCCCTTCAGAATGGGATGTCTTCTTCGTCGTAAGCTGCTTCTGATAGGCCCGCATTCGGGTCGCTTTCGTCAATGGGAGCGGAACTTGTTCCGGAAGATGACTTACCTCCAAGGACCTTGAACGCCGTTGCTTCGGCGTTCAGAAAGAACTTGACTTCGCTTTTCGCGTCCTTCTGCCACTTGCGGCCGGCCAGCCGATAGGTAATCTCCGCCTCGTCGCCAACATTCAGGCTGTCGACCGAATCGCAGGCATCTTGGATAAACTCGAACGGGATGTAGTTCGTGAAACGGTCGTTATCCTGCTCCAGGACGACAAGCCGTTTTCGAAAGCCCTTCTGCCCGTAGGTCTTGGTTTCTTCGATCAAGTGGACAACGCCACGCACCTTCGCATCACTCATCTCGGCCACTTTTCCTGTTGAATCTTGAAGTTCGGAGTCCGATTCTCCCGCTTAATCGCCATCGTAACGCGAAACCCCCGGGAGATAAACAAGCCCTAATCGCGTTCTGCCGATCAGTTTGCCTCGCCAGCGATGCGTTGGCGATAGTATTTCAGCCCTGGAAAGAAGAAGCAGGCCGCAGAAACCGCGCCAAAAATCAGATGACCAACTTCTGGGAACCAAGCCATCAGTGGAGAAGTTGCGTAGAGTGCGGCTGCTTGGAGATAAAACGTCCCGCTGAGAATGCCGGCTTTAATAACGAAAACCATTCCGGCGATCAAAGGCAGAATTGGTGACAGCGTCAGCGCAGGCAGGCCCAGCCACATCTCAACAAAGAACAAACCGGCGATCGACACCATACTGGCAGCCCACACATGAGCAATCTGCCGCTCGACGAACGTCACCGGACCCATACGTCTTCGTAACCACCAGAACACCGCTGCCCAAACCCAAATCCCCATGGTCCATAACGCCATGTAAATCCAGCGATCGACATGCATCCACTGCAGGACATTGGTCAGTGCGCTGGCGCTGAACAACGCCAAGCTATGCCACATCCAGAGTAAGCCCCAATTTTCGAGAATGGCCGAGTGGTGCGTCTCGCGGAACATCTGCGCGAGGACTTGGCCGAATCTTCCGCTGCGAGCTGCGATTGGTTCGTCGTTGAGGTACGCTTCAAGATCATCTGCCAAACTGCTTGCGCTGTCGTAGCGAAGGTCGATGGGCTTTTGAAGACAGCGCAGCGCGATCATCTCCAGGTCGCGATCCACTCGCGGGTTGACAACTCGCGGCGGGACAACGTCTTGTTCCAGCAACATGAGAATCGTGTCGACGGGCGAAGCGGCCTGGAACGGAGGCTTGCCGGTGAGCATTTGATAGAGGATCGTGCCCAAGCTGAAGACATCACTCGCTGGACCAACTTCGCCTCGCGCGCCGGCAGCTTGTTCTGGAGCCATGTAGGCGGGTGTGCCGAGGATGGCGCCTGTGCGAGTCAAACTCTCTGCTTCTTCGACACGCTTCGCCAAACCGAAGTCCGTTACGTGCGGTTGACCGTCGTCGTCGATGAGAATGTTCGATGGTTTCAAATCACGATGCAGCACTCCTTGCCGATGGGCATAGTGAATCGCGCGAGCGACGCAAGCGAGTACGTGGGCACCTTCTTTTGGCGAGACGAGCCCGGCGGTGAGTCGGTGGGTAAGCGTTTCGCCACGAACGTATTTCATGCTGAAGTAGGGATGCCCTTCGAGTTCGCCGACCTCGTAGACCGGAACGATCCCAGGATGGTCGAGCCGCGCCGCCGACTCGGCTTCGGCTTGAAATCGATCGCGATCGGCGGGCGAGGCGAGCTGGCCTTGCAGGATCATCTTCAAAGCAACTTCGCGATTTAGGCTGATTTGTCGGGCGCGGTATACGATTCCCATGCCTCCGCGCCCTAACTCGTCTTGCAACTCATAGTCACCGAAGCGGCAGGGCAACTCGAACGACGTTGCGGGCGTGTCACGTGAGGAACCGGAGGAAAGCGTCGCGTGCAGTTCGCTGCTTCCCGCCGCATCGGCGATCATCACCGCGCCCCATAACTCGCGTAGTTCGTCCGCGAATTGAGGGTAATCTGCACACACCGCGTTGATGTCAACGACTTCGCCGGCATGGGCCTGATCGGTGAGATCTGCCAAGAGCAGGGCAAGTTGTTCGTCGTGTTGGATGTTCGGTTCGGTGGTCATGGTGACTGGTCGAAATCTCACGCGAAGACGCGCAGGCTCAATGCCAGAACTAGTGCCACGAGTGTGAATTGATAGTCAATTGAGAATGGGATTGTGCCTATCTTTACCGCGAAGCGGTTTAACAGCATAGCCTAGGGTCGCGGTCTGCCGCGCACCCTAGGATCGTTGAACGAGGAAACGCATTACGCTGAAGGCGTTACACAAATCGTCCGGCCTGTGAGTTTTGTATAACGCTTTCAGCGTAAGCAAACGTTGGCCTTGCAAACCCAGGGTGCGCGGCAGACCGCGACCCTGGGCTTCGATGTGAAACCGCGTTGCGGTAAAGAGTGAAGATAGAAATGATTTTGTTTCCATAAAACGGCGACTCCAAGAATCCTGCACTAGATCGGTGCAATCTTTGCGTCTGTGACTGACTCACTCCTCGCCTCCGCTCCCGGTTAGCATTTCTCGCAATCGTCGCACCGCTCGAAGGTATCTCATGCTCGCGGCAGGCTCACTCAATCCAAGTGCTTGGGAAACTTCCTGGTTTGAAAGCTGTTCGTAGTGCCGCATGATGATGATCTCGCCGTCTTGCTCGCCGAGTTCTGTGATTGCCGCTTCGACCCGCTTGGCCATCTCGCGTTGCGTCGCTGCGGCGGCGGGGGTTAGTTCCCCGTCGCAGAGGTGAGCGGCCAAGTCCATCGTTGAATGGTCGTCGGCTCCGGGAACGGCCAGTCCCTGTTCACGATCGACGGAACGTTTTTGTGATCCGCGATGACGGCGATGGGCGTCGATGATCCGATCTTTGGCAATGTGCCGCAGCCATAGATGGAATGGCATCGCGGGATTGGCGATATAGTCCTGCAACCGGCGACTGGCGTCGATCATGACGTCCTGGACGACGTCGCTGACATCGACGCGTCGGCGAATCTTCTGGTCCAAACGCATCTGCACCATGCGGAGTACCGCACCGCGATGCCGCTCGATCAGGCGATTGATGGCGTCGTCGTCGCCAGCTTTCGCACCAAGTAACAGCTCTTCGGTCTTATCTTCAGTTGGCCACATGGGTTGGGAGCGATCGCTGACCGCTAAAACGTCTCCATTTCGTTCAATATCGCGCCACAAACAAGCTCCGCCAGCAATTTCTCACGCCACATTATCCTCTCGCGACTAACAAAACGACAAGATCGGCGTTATTAGAGTAGACGCGTCCTCCATTTCTAACCGATTTGCCGGCCCTAAGTGCTGATTGTAATGGAGTTTTCTGCTAAAAACTCTTGGAAGGTGAATCCGCCAGGGTCACCGTCTCGTCTAATTCAGCGAAGAGGCGTTTGTGTGACCGAAGTTGCTCGCCAGCCGAAGGCTCACCGAGATACCGATTGCGGTAAGCTCGAAAATGCCTTTGCGCAGTATCAGGGCGAGCTACTTGGGACACTGTATTACCTGGTCGGCAACATCGAGGACGCTCGCGACGCCTTGCAGGACACCTTTGTCAAATGCTGGCGCCACAAGGACCAAGTCGCTGGGGTCGAGAACCTCAAGGCTTGGATTTTCCGCATCGCCCTGAATACCGGGCGAGACCTGCGGCAAACCGCGTGGCGACGCAAACGACAAGGCCTGCCGGATGACGAGAGTATTGTGGAGAGTATGGCTGCAGGTCCAATGGCGATCGCGGCTCGCAACGAACAGCTGGGAAGGCTGAGCGAGGCGATTCGCGGTCTGCGTGGCGAGGAGCAAGAAGTGTTCCTGCTGCGACAGAACGGCCAATTAAAGTACGAGGAAATCGCCGAAGCCGCGGGCATTCCGCTTGGTACGGTGAAGACTCGCATGCGACTTGCGTTGACGAAGTTACGAGAAGCCCTGGCGGAGGAGGAATGAAGGCAGAGGGATGAAGGATGAATGAAAAACGAAGTAGAGAAGTAACGATGTGGAATTGGCGTCCAAGTGGTCCGGTTCTTCTTTCTTTATTCATCCTTTCTCCCTCCACCTTCATCCTTTAATCATGGACTTGCAACAAGAACTGATGGAGTTCGTTTACGGCCTCTTGGATGAGGACGAGGCGAACGCGATCTGCGATCGGATCACGTCCGATCCAGAGGTGGCTCGCGCGTATGCCAAGGTCAAGTTGCAGTGCGATCTGTTGGCTCGGGCTGCGCGAGTCGACGCACCAAACGTCGCGTGGATTCGCCCCGAGGGTATCGATTCGTCTGACGATGATCCTCAGCCAGTTTCCTCCGATTGGTCGAAACATTCGTATCGCCGACTCGCGAACTGGTGTGTCGGTCTGGCGGCGAGCGGCTTGCTTTGTTTGGTCGGGTCGAATTATTGGATGACCTCTACACCCAGGCTCAGCGAATCAACTCCGGTCGCGATCGCTTCGACGTCGCCTGTAAAAGTTGTCTTGACCGGGCCGTCGAAGTTGAACGTCGAAGCCAGTAATCCCTTTACGGTTCGCTTCGAGAGTCAGGCAGGAACACCCGTATCTACGACATTGAACTATCGAGTATTCGACGGTAACGGGGCCGTGAGTTGGGAGGATACGGCGGCGACGAACGAGTTGGGCGTCGCTCAGTTTGACGTCGATGGCGATGTCGCACGAGACGCCTCGCGATTGGAAGTCTCGCCCGAGAATGATTCCGCCGCTCCGATCCTTCGCCCGTTAGAAGCCACGCCGGAACGCTTCGCGACTTACTTGAGGACGGATCGCCCATTGTACCAACCCGGCGAGCAGGTGTTTTACCGTTCGGTGACGCTCTCGCAATTTGGTCTGCGGGCGGATAAGGAAGTTACAACTTTGTTCGATGTTGTCGACGAGAATGACAAATCCATCGCCGGCGCAGCGAATGTCGTCGAGACCGATCACGGTGTCGGCAGCGGCACGGTCTCGCTCCCGAACGACTTGCCGGACGGCAAATACACATTGCTCGCTCGTAGCCCAGACAACTCGTTTCGCCAAGAATGGCGAGACTTTGAAGTCCGACGCTATCAGCCACCGCGTTTGCTTAAGAAACTGGAGTTGGCTCGCGACAGCTACACAGCGGGTGAAGAGGTCGAACTCGATTTCTCCGTCAAGCGTGTCGCGGGCAAGCCGTTGGCAGACGTGGATCTCGATGTGAAAGCGTTGCTCGACGGTCTCGCATTACCGGCTTCTGGTGCGAAGACCGACGCCGCAGGCAAGTCGCGAGTCTCGCTTCGGTTGCCAGAGTCGATCGAACGAGGGCGGGCTAGTGTTAGTGTCTCTGTGAAGGACGGTGACGAGCCCGCCGAGACAATCACGAAGGACATCCCGATTAATCTCGGCAAGCTGAACGTCGACTTTTATCCCGAGGGAGGCGAATTAGCGGCCGAGTTGCCAACTCGCGTGTACTTTTTCGGCCGCGATCCTTTGGGCAAGCCAACACACATTGAGGGGAAGGTCGTCGATTCTAACGACAACAAGGTTGCAGACGTCGTGACAACTCAGGACGGGCGGGGCGTCTTTTCAATCACCGCCAAGCCCAATGAGCCGTATCGCTTGATGATCGATAAGCCGGTTGGTGTTACCAAGGAGTTGTCGCTGCCGCTCGCATCGTCCGAGCAATTCGCGACGGTCAACACAGGCGCCGGTGTATTCGAGGCGAATGCGCCAGTTGTCTTTACGTTGTTGCAGCGATTGCCAGCCAAGCCGCTTGTTGTCGCCGCATACTGTCGTGGCGCGATGATCTCGCAGCGAACAGTCGAGCCGAGTGACTTCGAACGGGTGAGCGACGGGTACGCTAGGTTCCAGGTAGAACTTGCAATTCCCGGCGAAGCGCAAGGTGTTGTTCGTTTGACGGTGTTCAATGGTTCTGAGTCACCGCCAACTCCGATCGCGGAACGATTAGTGTATCGGCGAGTTGGGCAGCGTTTGGAAGTGCAACTCGCGCCGGACGCCGAAGCCTTTGCCCCAGGACAATCGGTTCAGCTTGATTTGAGAGTCCGCGACGAAAACGACGCGCCCGTTCCCGCCGTACTTGGCATTTCGATTGTTGATGACGCCGTATTAAATCTTGCCGACGATAAGTCAGTTCGAATGCCGACCTATTTTCATTTGCTGACCGAGTTGGATTCAGCCGAGCATCTGGAAGACGCCAACTTCTACCTGTCGAACGATCCGGAGAGTGCGGCGGCTCTGGATTCGTTGCTGGGAACCCAAGGCTGGCGTCGCTTCACGCAAGCGTCAGAGATGCAGTTCGCCCAAGCTGGCAGTGGCGGGTTCGGTGGTGGAGTAAGTGATTATGCGGATCAGATGATCGCTCCAAGTCGGCGTTCCCGTTCGTTGGCTTCAGTCGATGACGGGGTCGTGCCGCTTAGTACGGCGAGCGTGATCGAACGTGGCAAGACTTCGTTAGTGCGCTCGACGCGTTCGCACCGTTCCGTCGCCGCGAACGATCGATCGTTTGGATCATTGATCATCATCGCAAGCATTGGCCTGTTGGTTATGGTCAGTGTCGCGAGCACGAGGCGGATCGGAGGAAATCGTTCTTTATTGATACCAGCCGCCATGATTGCTCTGGTATCTCTCTTGGTCGGTACGTTCAGTTTGCCAAAGAGCGTCGCTCCTACTGGCGGCGCGTTCAGCGATGCCGCGTCGCCGTCCGTTGCCATCGAGAGTAAGTTCGAACGCGATAGCCAACCAGCGATTGCAGCTGGCGAAGCTGACGAGCTATTGAAAGAAGAAGAGGAGGTGCGAGAGACGGGAGACTATAGGTTCCGCGCCGAAGATGTTGCCGCGACGCCGGCTGCGCCAGCGGGTGCAATGCCGCTTGAGCTCGCTCCGTCTCGACAACTCGAAGCGACTTCGGAGTCTGCGGCTCGCCTCGGCGTTCCGCGAGACGAGCCTGAGCGAAAGTCCGCAGCGGTCGGAGGAGATAAGTCAGGTGCGTTAATGCAAAGCAAAGAAAAGGCGACCACACCGCCCTCGCCCATCGCACAGCCCGAGCCATCGGCAGCGCCGACTCCGCCCCAGTCCGCGGCTAAGGACGCCGGAGGCCAACGACTGATGATGGACGAGCCACTGAACGCGGTCGCTGACCAAGATGACAATCGAGCGTTCCGGCGTGAATACGCGCCGTGGTTTTATGATTCGAGTGCAAATGGTCCGGTGACTGAGGGATCTTCAAGTACGATCTTCTGGCATCCGCTGTTTATCGCCAACAAGTCGGGGAAAGCCACGGTCTACTTCAACTTGCCCCAGCGTCCGTCTAGTTTTCGGGCGATCGTCGAAGCACATGGTGCCGACCGATTGGGTGCCGGCGAGTTGCTGATCAACTCTACGGAATAGGTCAGAAATAACTTCGGCCTTTCAAGAGTAGGGTCCGCTGTGCGGACCAGGAATCCCTGAGGTCCGCACAGCGGACCCTACGCAAATGAAGAAGTTATTGTTGAGACGGTCCTAAGTCGTTATTCGACGGGCTCGGCGGCCCGTCGTACGTCGTGTGCAACTCTAACAAATGAATCGCCCTCTCGGCGGATGGTGATGGCTTCTGATCGCTGGATTCGTTGACTATAATGCGGTTCGTCTTCGTTTCTCGAACTAGGAGATTCCGCATTATGCTGCGAAAGCTCGCCACAATCGTACTGTTCATCGTCAGTGGGTTTACGATTGTCGCCATCGGTACTTCGTCTCAGGCGGACGAGGCTCGCTGGTACAAAGGCAACCTGCACACACATTCGTTGTGGAGCGATGGAAATGACTTTCCGGAAATGATCGTCGACTGGTATGTTCAGCACGGTTACGACTTTCTCAGCCTGTCGGACCACAATATCTTGAGTCGAGGCGAGAAGTGGATCGGGGAAGACCAGGCACTGAAGCGTGGGGCGATCGATGGATTGAAACGCTACCGCGCTCGGTTCGGCAACGAATGGGTGGAGACTCGCGAGAAAACGCCGCCGACCGACACGCCAGATGCGGAAAAGACAACAGAAATTCGTTTGAAGACCTTTGAAGAATTCTCCCCGTTGTTCGACAAGCCGGGCGAGTTCTTGATGATTCAAGCGGAAGAGATCACGGACCATTTTGGTTCACTGCCGATTCATATCAACGCAAACAACATCGCCGAGTTGATTCGACCGCAAGGTGGCGAAAGCGTTCGTGAAACGATCGCGAAGAATCTGATAGCCGTTCAGCAGCAGAGTCAACGCGTCGGGCAACCGATCTTCGCTCACTTGAACCATCCGAACTTTGGCTACGCAGTCACCGCCGAGGACATGGCTGCCGTCGTGCAAGAAAGGTTCTTTGAGGTTTACAACGGGCATCCCGGCGTGAATCAGCTTGGCGACGAGACTCACGCGAGTATTGAACGAATGTGGGATATCGCGAACACGATTCGCATCGCCGACATGAAGCACCCGCCGCTGTATGGAATGGGAACGGACGATTCGCACAACTACTTTGGCAATCGCGGCGCATCGACCGGGCGCGGTTGGGTGATGGTGCGAGCTGCTGAGCTGACTCCCGAAGCACTGATCCGCTCGATGGAGGCTGGCGACTTTTACGTCTCCAGTGGCGTGACGCTTGAATCGCATGTCTTCGACAGCGAGAAGCAAACTCTGTCGGTGGTGATCGCGGCCGAAGAGGGTGTCGAGTACGTGACAGAGTTTATTGGCACGCCTGTTGACTATGACAATGCGAGCCAACCGGTAGTCGACAAAGACGGCAAAGAGATCGTCGCGACTCGTACTTACTCGGCAGACGTCGGAAAAGTTTTGGCCCAAGTCAATGGGACTACAGCTACCTACCAGCTAACGGGTAAAGAACTGTACGTTCGGGCGACCGTTACTTCGACGAAGAAGCACTGGAATCCGTCCTTCGATAACCAGACAGAACAAGCCTGGACACAGCCGGTCGGCTGGGAAAATCGCGTTCAGGATTAATCGCCTTCTGGCGTGGTTTCCGTGGGATTCGCCTTGGGTTTCTTCGCGACGAATACGAGGAACTGCAGCAACAAGAACGCGGCTAACGGATAGACCGGCCACAGTCGCAGTAGCACGTGCGTTCGATGAACCGGTTCACCACTAGCTCGCACGGCCTCGGCATCGATCAACGGCATGCGGAAGCCTTCGACGACGGCAAAGATCATAAGCAACAACAGGGCGAGCATCAGCACGACGCAGCCGCCCGCCGACATGATGCCCTTAAACGCGCCTTCCTCGTTCTGGGCGTCACGTCGAAACTCAATCGTTCGCTTGCGTCGTAGACTGCGTTCGATCTGTTCGACCGCGTCGAGATCATGGCAAACGGATTCCCACTCCGTGTTCATCGCACCACCGTTTGCAGCCTGTTGCCAAAACTCGATGGCGGCCAATGCGTCGTCATGCGGATCGAACGTTCGCTGTTGCGAGCCGATGCGAAGTTCCCACGGGCGGCTTCCGGCGTAAGCAGTGATGATGGCCGTACCCCGCGCGCCCACCAGTGTGATCGTCACAACACAATCATCCATAGCCGGGCCGACCGACCAACGTCCGACTACTTCGCTCGTGCCGGTCACGTTAACTGCCAGGTTTGGCAGCGACGCATCACGCGGTTCGGCGCCAACGGCGCTGATGCTGGTGATTTCGCCGATCAACTGACGCATGAGCGTCACGTCCTGCGCAACCACCTTCAGTACGGTCGTGCGATCTCGTGCAGGAAGATGCCGTTCGATCACTACTTGCTCAGCGACACCAATCTCGGACGACTCGCCCGCGCCGATCAAATCGGCGAGTTTTTGGAACGCGGGATGACCGAATCCAGGTGCGAAGGCCAGAATGACGCCACCGACTTCGTCCCGCATCATCTCAAGTTCATAACAGAACAAGGAATCGCTGAGCGGATGGGTGGCGATGATCGGGACTTGGGCTTGGACGAGCTTGCGGCATTGGTCTTCGAATACGAGCGTGTCGGCGTGTCGCGACAAGATCACCGCATCGACTTCACCGGTGACCAGCAGGCCTTCCCAATGTTCGGACCAAACCGCCGCCGGAGCGAGGTCGCTGAGTCGTTCGCGGTATTCGTCAGCGTCGTGAATCGAGGCGATGGAGTGTGACGGAGAACTCACGATCGCACGGGCGATGTGAATTGCGTCGTCGTTACATCCGATAAGGGCAAATCGCATTGGTTCTCGGGGCGTTAAACGAGGGTGGTGGCAACTACGCAACACTCCTGCTAGATAGTTCTGGATTCTGAATCGATTGAGCCGTAGGCGCTAGCCTCGGGCCCTCCCAGAAGATGCCCGAGGCTAGCGCCTACGGCTCACGAATCAATCGGAATCGTGCGAATCTATTTAGTGACTGTTGGTTCGATCCTAACGACCAATGCGGCGAGTTGTCGATGGGCAGTGACAGAAGCCCCGAACGTATTGCCTCGACTTGGCTCGTTACAAACGCTTTACACGTCCGCCCCGGATTTGGCACTAGAATACGAAGGGATCGTCTCTCTCAGCACTTCGGCACAGGGTGTACAATAATGATTCACGCTCCCCAACTCCGGCAATTCCGACCGCCAATGACACAAGCTCGCCAAGTTTTGACGATCGAGGACGATGCGGCCATTCGGCGCGGGATCGTCGATGCCTTGGAGTTCGCGGGCTATCATGTGATCGAAGCGGCGGATGGCGAGAGTGGGCTCGATCACGCGGTTCGCAGTTCGTACGACTTGTTGCTGCTGGATCTCGTGCTGCCGCATCGCGGCGGATTGGAGATTCTCCGAGAATTGCGAGTCGTCCGTCCGACAGTGCCGGTGATCATCCTTTCCGCTCGCGGCGAAGAGCAAGATCGTGTGCGCGGACTTCAAATGGGCGCTGATGACTACGTCGTGAAGCCGTTCAGCGTTAAGGAGTTGCTGGCCCGGGTCGAAGCCGTTTTGCGTCGCTCTCCCGAGCGACCGAGCGATCTTCAGCAAACGATGTTTCCCGGCGGCCACGCGGACTTTGCCCGACGCGAAGTTCGGTACGACGATGGAGGACGCAGTGAGTTGTCCGAGCGAGAAGTTGAATTGCTGCGTTATCTGGTGATCAACGCAGGCCGCGCGATTGATCGCGATGAGCTATTATCTAACGTTTGGCGGATTAGCCCTCGCGGTGCTGCGACTCGAACGATCGACATGCACATTGCACGGTTGCGAGAGAAGTTGCGAGATGATTCCTCGCAGCCCCAGATCGTTCTGACCGTGCGTGGCAAAGGCTACATGTTCGCGAACTCAGCAGGTGATGCATCGTGAGACGACCTTGGCACTACTGGAGCTGCTACGTTGCTGCAACGCTCGTCGTGTTGCTGGCAATGGGCTGGCTGACGGTCAAAGCGATCGAACTCGACCGCGCGGAGTCCCTCGCGCGACGACAGGCCGAACTGGAAGAGGCGGTCGGACGAGCGTTGTGGCGGATGGACGTGAAGCTGATGCCGCATTTGGCACGAGAAGCCGCGCGACCACATGCAGTTTACTCGTCGTTGTTGACAGCGACCGACGCCCAGGGCCGATCCTCAGGCATGCCTCAGCTTTCCCCGCTGTTAACAGATCGTTCGGAGTTTGTGTGGGTCAATTATCAGGTCGAACCAGGGGACGTTTGGTCTTCGCCACAGGCTCCTAATGAATCAATCCAGAAGATTGTTTGTCCTCAGGGCGTATCGCCGCAGGAAATTGCTGCCTGCACGACCGCGCTATCAAGACTCAGCGGTTGCATATCGTACGAGAAGATCTCGGCATCACTGCCGGTCGAATCAAATCCGGAGCCCAACTCGCCGGGGCAGCAAACGTTGCTGCGTAATCCGATCGTCGATCTTGATCGCGTGGCACCGTCCAGCCGCAGCGCTGACGTGGAAACGCAGCAACAGCAACTCGAACAAATCGTTAGTACACGCAGTCGCGTGAATACGAGCAATGACTTCTTCAATCGCAATGCGGCGGTGAATTCGTACGCTCAAGAGGCGGTTTCCCAACAAATGCCTGCATTTCAGGCATTGAAAGTCGACGCGGCAACCGAAGGCGTTAGCCAGCCGATTTGGGTGGACAACCAGTTGCTGCTGGCGCGACGAGTTGATTTGAGTGACAAGGTCGTCATTCAAGGTTGTTGGCTCGATTGGGAGAAGATTCGCACAAGCCTCGTCGAGGAAGTGCGCGACGTGTTGCCCGATGTGACGCTGGAGCCTGTCACAGATTCGTCGCAAGCCCAGGTTGGGCGGATGTTGGCCACGCTGCCCGTGCAGTTGGTCGCTCACTTGCCGGAGATTGAAGCCGTTGCTTGGTCGGCAATGCAGGTGTCGTTGGCGATGGCTTGGGCTTGTGTTTTGATCGCCGCAGTCGCAGCGGGCGTGCTGCTGCACGGAGTGTTGACGCTCAGCGAACGTCGCGGCGCTTTTGTTTCCGCAGTGACTCACGAGTTGCGAACGCCGCTCACGACATTTCGGATGTATTCCGAGATGCTGGCCAACGACATGGTGCCTGAACCAGCGAAACGTCAGAGCTATCTTGATACGTTGCGAGTCGAAGCCGATCGGCTATCTCACTTAGTCGAGAATGTCTTGTCTTACGCCAAGTTGGAGCGAGGACCGCAGCGTCATCGGCGCGAGCAATTGTCGGTCGCCTCGCTGTTGGATCGCGTCGGTGAGCGATTGGCGGATCGTACGAGGCAGGCCGACATGCAGTTCGTCGTCGAAGCAACTGCAGCCATACGGGAGACATCGATCAAGACCGATCCCGCTGCTGCCGAGCAGATTTTGTTTAACTTGGTCGATAACGCTTGCAAATACGCCGCCCGTGCGAACGATCGACGCATCCATCTCGATGTACATGTCCTCGCAACCTCCGTCGCCTTTCAGGTGCGCGACCATGGTCGCGGCATTTCGCCTCGCGAAGCCAAGTTGCTGTTTCGCCCGTTCTCCAAGTCGGCCGATGAAGCAGCTCATTCGGCACCAGGTGTTGGGCTGGGGCTTGCTCTGTGTCGACGATTGGCGCACGATCTTGGTGGTCAGCTAGAACTGGTCCCGATAGATGACGCTGGAGCGGTGTTCCAGTTGACTCTGCCTCGATGACAAAGCCCAAGGCAAGCATTTCATGCAACCTGATGGTCAACCGAAGCGAGGCGTAGTCGCCGTTGTGTCACGCGGCGAATGCTTGCTCGTCATTCGTCGTTCTCAAATGGTTGTCGCTCCCGGCGCGTACTGCTTTCCCGGTGGAGGAATTCACGAGGGCGAGTCCGAATCTGCTGCTGTCGTGCGTGAGATGTGCGAAGAGCTGAACGTCGAGGTGAAGCCACGGTATTGCCTCTGGCGGAGTACTACCTCGTGGAGTGTCGAGCTTGCTTGGTGGTTCGTCGAGTTGGCGGCGGATGCCGTGCTTCAACCGAACGAGGATGAAGTCGAGCAGGTGCTCTGGATGAAGCCGAACGAACTCCGTACTCTCGCCAACTTGCTCGAGAGTAATCATCACTTTCTCGACGCGTGGGAACGCGCCGAGTTTGTACTGCCCTGGGGATAAACCCGCCGCCACGCTTTTGTGTAGGGTCCGCTGTGCGGACCTATGAAATTCCCGGTCCTCACAGCGGACCCTACTCTTGAAATTCCGAAGTTGATCTGAGTTGGGATTTAGCGACCGCCGCGCCCTGCCGAACCGCCGCGAGATGTTCCTCCACGATTGATGCCACCCGGGTTGTTGGCACCTCGACTACTCGCCGTTCGATTCGCTGGTCTCGCGTTCGTGTTTGCCCCTTGACGCGATTGAGGCGGACGGGAATTGTTGTTCGCTCGCTGTTGTCCTTGCTGATCGCCCGCGCGAGAAGGACGTTCGGGCCGTGATTCACTTCGATTATTCGCGCCCGGACTCGATGATTGCGAATCGCCGGAACGGCGTTTGATTCGGATCGCATTTTGGTCGCTCTGTTGATGTTGTTGCCGAGTTTCGGTCGCGGCGTTGCGCTCCCGTGGTCCGAGTTGGCCGTCATCATTTCGGTCGAAGCGATTTAGCTTTCGGTCGCTGGGTGGCGTGTCGTTACCTGCGACTGGCCCCCGACGATCACCTTGGCGTTGTTGAAATGCTTGTTGTGCGAGTTCTCGTTCGCGCGGGCCAAGTGTTCCGTCGCCGTTCTTATCGAAGCGATCTTGGATCTTGTCACGCATCTGCTGAAACTGCTCGGGGTTTTGCTCTTGCAGCTTCTTGGCCAGCTCGTGCATTCTGCGACCATTTTCACCGGACAGCATCTGCTTGAGTGCATCTTTGCTCGGGAGTTTGGACGTGTCGAATCCCATCTTTTGCACCTGTTGAATTGCCTGCTCCAACTGCTCGGAGCTCGGGTTCGACGTGTCTTGGGCGATAACCGGAAGGCTGGACATACAGCAAATAGCAAGCAACGCGACGAGTTTCTTCATCGTAAACCTCGCAAGAACGGCGGGTGAGCTGACATTGGAACCGATGAGGGCGAGAAGAGGAGAAGCCCTATCGTGAAACATAGCTCACAAACCGTTCCGAGGTCGTCGGAACTCTGCCGCAGCTCCGTTGCATTTCAGCAACATCGCGTCCTGCGAAGCGGGGTATCAAGATGGGTTCGACAAGATCTCGCGGACGAGACGACATTCTCGCCCATCCGTTAAGAGTTGCTCGCGACCGTTGTAGCGGAAGCTGAGTTTGTCGTGTTCTAATCCGAACAGATGCAGCAAGGTGGCTTGCAAATCGTTCGGCGTGACTTTGTCGACAGTTGCACGATGGCCGAACTCGTCCGTCTCGCCATAAGTCATGCCACCTTTCACGCCGCCTCCAGCCAGCCACGAACTAAAACCTTGCCCGTTGTGATCACGGCCCTTCTGCTCGGCGGTGCCGTGATTCTCCGTCACCGGCAACCGCCCGATCTCGCCGCCCCAATGCACGAGCGTTGAATCGAGCATCCCACGTTGCTTAAGGTCTTTCACGAGAGCTGCACTCGGTTGGTCGGTTCGCTTGCACACCGCAGGCAGACTGGTCTTGATGCTGCTATGCGTGTCCCAGGGTTGCCCGCCGAGAAACAATTGGACGAAACGTACGCCTCGCTCGACAAGTCGTCGCGAGATTAAGCAACGAGTGCCGTATTCTTTCGTCTCGGGTTGATCGATTCCGTACAGCCGTAGCGTGGCTTCCGTTTCGCCCGAGATATCAAGTGCCTCGGTCGCAGACGTTTGCATCCGCGCGGCAAGCTCATAGCTGGCGATGCGTGCTTCCAGGTCGTTCTCGCCAGGATGTCGATCGAGATGAGCTTGGTTCAGCTGTGCGAGAAACGCCAAATTCTGTCGCTGCAATTCACCCTTCAGATGTTGGGGCGGTTGTAGGTTCAAGATTCGAGGTTCGTTCGGTCGTAATACCGTTCCTTGAAATAGCGGAGGCATCCAGCCGTTCGTCCAATTGTTGACACCATCCACCGGATGGCCGCCGGGATCGGTCAACACCATGTAAGCAGGAAGATCCTGCGATTCGGAGCCGAGCCCATAAGTTAGCCACGCTCCGAGCGTCGGTCGACCGAGCACGGCAGGAATCCCACCCTGCCAGTAGCGGATCGAGACTTCGTGCCCGTTGTGGCCGGTATGCATCGAACGAATGACACAAGCATCGTCGACGATTTCTGCAAAGTGCGGCAGCAGTTCGGATACCTCCGTTCCGCATTCACCGTGCTGCTGGAATCGCCAAGGGCTGCCGAACAGTGTCTTGCTAGCTCGGTTCACGAAACTGAATTGGACATCTTCGGCGAACTCGGTGCCGCTATACTTCGTCAACTCGGGCTTGGGGTCCAGCAAATCCATGTGCGAGGGTCCGCCGTGCATGAACAGCGAGATCATCGCTTTGGCTTGCGGGTCGTGAGGCGGTGTCTTCGGCCTCGTGTCGAAGGTCTGTTGAGCCTGCGGGATCGTCGCTGGGTTTGCGAGTAGCTTCTCCTGGCCAAGCAGCCATGCTAGCGCCATCCCGCCCACGCCCATTGCATTCTGTGCGAGGAATTCACGGCGTGAGTTAGTGTGTGTCATTCTTTAACCACTTTGCTAGTCAACGTAGAGGAATTCATTCGAACTCAGCAACGCTTGGCACAAATTCGTCAAGGCATGCAGGGACGGATCCAAGTTGTCGGGAATCGGATTTGCTTTCAGGTAAGTCGCTTGTTGATCAAGAAAAGCTGTCGCCGCGATCACTTCTTCTTCGCGAGGTGGTCGGCAGAACGTGATTCGCCAGGCTGCGGCAACCTGCTCAACGGGAGTGGCCACTGCGGAGGTCGAGCGAACGCGTTCGGCAAGTTTCCGAGCGTGGCCGAGCACGAACTCGCTGTTCATCATCATCAATGCCTGGGTCGCTGCGGTCGAGGAGGGGCGACGCTCGCAATTGACTTCCATGACCGGTGCGTCGAATGCCGCGAGCATGGCGACTGGCTGGGTTCGTTTGACGCGGACATAGATGCTCCGTCGCGATTCTTCTCCGTCGATCACGACTTGGCCGGTATCATCTGCTTTGATGTTCACGGGTGCTCCGTACAATTTGTCGACGAGCGTGCCGCTCGCGGCTAAGGTTCGATCTCGAAGTGCTTCTGCGTCGAGTCGCTTAATTGGCCTTCGCCAATACCGAGTGTTGGCGGGGTCAGCTAACAAGCCCTCCCCTGTCGCTTGTGACGACTGACGATAGACCGTGGAAGTCATGATGAGTTTGTGCAACTGCTTCAGATTCCAGCCGCTCGCCATGAATTCGCTTGCCAACCAATCCAGCAATTCAGGATGTGTTGGTCGTTCGCCGAGAACGCCAAAATCGGACGGCGTCCCAACGATTCCGCGACCGAAATGATGCATCCACACGCGATTTACAATCACGCGAGCCAGGAGCGGATGTTCGCCGCTTGTCAGCCACTTGGCATAGGCTAACCTTCGCCCGGTGGTTGGGATCGAATCGTCGTTCGGCGCGATCTCGACCCGTTTTCCAGGAGGACTGGCGATCGTCAAGGCCGCGGGCGTGACGGCTTCTTTCGGCTCGCGAAAATCGCCGCGGTGAAACAGATGCGTTGCCGGCGGGGTCCCGGCCGCTTCGGCCAACACACGCATGAATTCTTCCACCGGTTTCTTGGATCGCGTCTCTGCAATTCGCTCGTCGAACGTTTTGAGATCGTCAGCTGCGGCCTGGTTGTACTGATAGAGCGTGCCTGCCGAGATGTTCACGGCCGGATACTGTTTCAACAGTGCGTTCTGCTCCTCGCTGCGTTTATCGCCGGCTGTCTCGTAGGCTTCTCGCAACTTCGGCTGCAATGCCGCGTCGTATTTCTGCAGCTCTTTATCCAATGCCTCGGCAATGTAGGACGCTTGCTTCTGGGCTTTCTCTGCCGCGATCTCTTGAGCTTTCGCTTCAATCTCGGCTGCCTTGGATCGATCTTCGTCTGTGTAAAGCGTGATCAAGCGTTGCTGCGGGGTGCGCCATTGTTTCCAGTTGAGTGCCGGTTCGAAGACGGCTCGCAATTGGTAGTAATCCTTTTGCGGAATTGGATCGTAGCGATGGTCATGGCACTGGGCGCAACCAACGCTCAGGCCCAGTAGCGATGTTGACACAATCTTGATCGTGTCGGCGATCGTTTGGTTGCGAGCCGTGTCGTCGTTGGATCCGCTTCCCGTTCCGTCGGCTGCCATTCGCAAAAAGCCTGTCGCGACAAGTTTTTCAATCTGCTCGGCCGATAGATTCGCGTGCGGCGGAGGCACCATCTCGTCGCCAGCGAGTTGCTCGTGGATGAATTGATCGAACGGCTTTCCATCGTTCAGCGACTTGATCACATAATCACGGAACTTATAGGCCCAGGGGCGATCGGCATCTGCGTTCGAATAGCCTTCTGTATCCGCATAGCCCGCTACGTCTAACCAATGCCGCGCCCACCGCTCGCCATAACGCGGCGACTCGAGGAGCGAGTCGATCAAATTGCTGTACGCCTCGGGTGATTGATCGGTGATGAACGCATCGACCTGTTCCGGCGTTGGGGGCAGTCCGGTCAGCCCGAAATACGCCCGCTTTATCTGAGTTAACTTGTCGGCTTCCGGTGAGAACGACAAGTCGTGTTCTTTTAGCTTGGCGAGAATCAAGGCATCAATCGGCGTCACGACTCGTTCGTCAGTCGGAAACGTCGGCACTTCGGGTCGTTGAATCGGTTGAAATGACCAGAATGCTCGCTCAGCGGGCGTGATTCCGATTCCAGGATCGAGCTGGTCAGGTTCCGGGTTGGCAGTTGCCGCTCCGGACGCAATCCAGCGCCGAATCGTATCGATCTGCGCCGCGGAGAGCTTCTTCTCGCCCGGCGGCATCTCGCCGCTGATCAGACGCTCGACGAGATAGCTGGCGTCTGCATCCCCAGGCACAATGGCAGGACCGCTCTCGCCTCCTTTTTCCGTAAATCGACGCAGCCGCAGATCGAGGCCACCTTTCATTTCGTCCGTCGCTCCATGGCAGTCAAGGCAGTACGCCTTGAAGATCGGGCGGATATCGTTCTCGAACGTGAGCAGTTCGTCTGAGTAGGCTGGCGAGCAGCTCGCGTAAAGCACGAGAACACCGACAGCTAACTGGTTGCGAGTCATGGCGAGTTCGTTCGGGCGGGAGTGAAGGCGGGGGAAGGAAAGGCTCAGGGAACATGGACCTCACCAATCAGCTCTAGTTTAGCAGGTTGATGGGCCTCGAGGCAAAGTCAGCTTCGATTTGGCGACTTTGAGCAAGCAGACGGGGGCTAGTTGAGCATTGCCATGACGAACACAATGGTTTGCTTGTCAAGACCCGAAAAGTTAACGAGGAGTTTGGACGATGGAGTATCGCTTGCTGGGCCGCACGGGTGTGAAGGTATCGCCCGTTTGCTTGGGGACCATGATGTTTGGCGGCCCGACCAACGAAGCCGATTCAGCGAAGATTATTCATAAGGCCCTCGATCTCGGCATCAACTTCATCGATACGGCTGATTTGTACAGCCGCGGCGAGTCCGAGAGTGTGGTCGGAAGGTCGATTGCCGGACGTCGCGATCAAGTGGTGTTGGCGACCAAGGGCCGCAACGCGATGGGAGACGGTCCGAACGAACAGGGACTGTCCCGCTTGCACTTGATGAACGCGCTCGATGCGAGTCTCAAGCGACTTGGTACCGACCGTATTGACGTCTACTACGCCCATGCCCCGCACCTCGACACACCCGTCGACGAAACGCTACGGGCGATGGACGACATGGTCCGCAGCGGCAAGGTCCGCTACATTGCCTGCTCGAACGTTCGAGCCTGGCGGCTGTGTGAAGCCTTGTGGACCAGCGACAAGCTGAATCTCGAGCGTTATTGTTGCGTCCAACCGCTCTATAACATCGTGAACCGCGATATCGAAGTCGAACTGCTGCCGCTGTGCCAAGAACACAAAGTTGGCGTCGTTACGTACAGTCCGCTGGCACGTGGAGTTCTCACGGGAAAATACAAACCAGGTCAGCAGCCCGCCGAAGGAACTCGAGCGGCTCGAAAGGATGCCAGAATGCTTCAAGCCGAATGGCGAGAGGCGAGCTTGGAGGTTGCTGCGGAACTCTCGGGTTATTGTGCGAAAAAGGGAGTCGCGACTAGTCAATTCGCGCTCGCTTGGTGTCTGGCGAATCCGATTATCAGTTCTGTGATCGTCGGACCTCGGACGATGGAGCAGTTTGACGACAATGTCGCGTGCCTCGAACTCGCGATAACCGAAGAGGACGAAGCCTTCGTCGACAACCTCGTGCCCAGCGGCGAGCACAGCGGCAAGGGTTTTCAGGACACGGCTTATCCGGTGACAGGGCGTGGTCGCTCTTAATTCCCGCCCATAGCGACCCAGTGGTCCGTTTGCTATTTTGGAGCGATTCTCCCAGGGTAAATGGACCATGAAGTACGCGATCATCATTCCGGACGGCTGTGCCGACGAACCGCAAGAATCGTTGAACGGCAAAACGCCGCTTCAGCGGGCCAACATCCCCGCGATGGACGAAATCGCGGAGGCTGGTGTTGTCGGTCGCGCGAACAACGTTCCGGCCCATCTTCCGCCCGGTTCGGACGTCGCCAATCTGAGCCTTTTGGGTTACGACCCGAATGTCAACTATACTGGTCGTGCTCCGTTGGAAGCTGCGGCGCAAGGCATCGAATTGGGCCCGGAGGATTGGGCCGTTCGATGCAATCTGGTCACGGTTCAAGACCAGATCATGCGTGACTTCACAGCGGGCCACGTTTCGAGTGAGGAAGCGAAAGAACTCCTGGTTGTTGCTCAACAGAAGCTCGTTGATGGGCCGCTGGAGTTCGTGCCCGGCGTCAGCTACCGCAACCTGCTCCTTTATCGTGGAGCCGAGCGACCGGCACCGTTCGGACGCGACACTCGCACGACTCCGCCACACGATCTGACGGACAAATCGGTGGCCGAAGATTATCCCCGTGGTCCAGGCAGCGACTTGCTGTGCGATTTGATGACCCGCAGCATTGATATCTTCGCCGAACACCCGGTAAACGCGGCGAGACGGGCAGCGGGCAAGTTGCCGGCGACCAACGTGTGGCTGTGGGGACTCGGAAAGGCACCGAGCCTTCAGCCATTCCAGGAGCTCTACGGCAAGTCGGGCAAGATGATCACGGCGGTTGATTTGTTGCGAGGTTTGGCGGCGTTGATTGGCTGGGATCGGATCGAAGTTCCCGGAGCGACCGGCTATACCGATACCGACTATGCTGCGAAGGGACGCTACGCGATCGAGGCGCTGGATTCGACGGACATTATCTGTGTACACGTCGAAGCTACGGACGAGGCGTCGCACGAAGGGAACGCCGCCGCCAAAATCAAGGCGCTTGAAGAAATTGATCAGCACATCGTGCGTCCGCTACATGAGGCCCTGCGCAGCCGCGGCGAGTATCGCATCCTGGTTTCGCCTGATCACCCCACACCAATCCGGACGAAGACCCACAGCCACGGTTTTGTTCCGTTTGCGATTGCAGGGTCCGGTGTCGAACGTGACGGCTTATCCACCTATGACGAGATTTCCGCAGAAGCATCAACGCTCGACTTCGCAGAGGGCTGGAAGTTGATGAAGTATTTTCTGGGCTAAGCGAGTTAATCTCAAATCTCAATTCTGAAATCCCCAATCTGGAATCTGAAATTCCCATGTCGATCATCGTTCAAAAGTTTGGTGGAACTAGCGTCGCCGATAGCCAAAAGATCCTGGCCGCGGCTCGCAAAGCGATTCGTGCCCAGCAACAGGGCAATCAAGTGGTGATGGTTGTCAGCGCGATGGGCAAGAATACAGACTTGCTGATTGATCTTGCGAATCAAATCTCGGATCAACCTTCAGATCGCGAGATGGATATGTTGCTGTCGACAGGCGAGCAAGTCAGCGTCGCCTTGATGGCGATGGCAATTCATTCGCTGGGCCATCAGGCCGTTAGTTTGACGGGCGCTCAGATCGGCATTCGTACGGACAGCAGCCACACGAAAGCACGCATCAAGTCAATCTCGACCGAACGCATGCAGCGTTTGCTCGACGAAGGCAACATTGTGATTGCCGCCGGTTTTCAGGGCATCGATGAGGATTTTAACATTACAACGCTCGGTCGCGGTGGCAGCGATACAACGGCGGTTGCGTTAGCTGCGGTGTTGAATGCCAAGTCCTGCGAGATCTATACCGATGTTGATGGTGTTTATACAACCGATCCGCGTGTCTTGCCGGAAGCGCGCCGCGTCAGTCGCATTAGTTACGACGAGATGCTCGAGCTTGCCAGTCTTGGTGCCGGGGTAATGCACAACCGCTCCATCGAGTTTGCAAAGAAGTTCGGTGTGGCAATCCACGTAAGGAGCAGTTTGAGCGACGCGCCTGGTTCGATGATCGTTGCAAAACCGGAATCGCCCGATCAACCGGTGTGTGGCGCGGCGTTACTGAAGGACGAGGCTCGTATCAGCATCCTCGGCGTGCCGGACAAGCCGGGGAGCAGCTTGGAGATCTTCTCGCGGATTGCCAAACGAAACATCTCGGTCGACATGATCGTTCAAAATGTCGGCGACAAAGGAAAGGCGGATGTTTCGTTTACGGTGCCAAAGAATGAACTGCGAGCCACCCTGGAGGCCGTTAACGAGGGTGCGAAGGTGGTCGGCGCCGATCGAGTGACCCACGATGACAAGGTCGCGAAGGTGTCTGTTGTTGGGCTTGGAATGGCCCGACAAACCGGAGTCGCGGATCGCATGTTTCATGCGTTGGCCGATGCGGGCGTGAACATTCAGATGATCACGACCAGCGAGATCAAGATCTCGGTTCTGGTAGCAAGAGAGGAAGCCCAAAAGGCGTTGCGAGCCGTGCATCAAATCTTCGCACTAGCAAAGGAACCAGAGAACCTTGCAGCCATCGAAGCCGAGGCAAGCTCGCAAGCTCGCGACCCGGCCGATGTAATCACCCACCTGCGAGGCGTCGACATGGAAGAGTTGACAATCGACGGAATATCGTTGGACGAAGGGCAAGCTCGCATTTCAATCAGCGGGGTGCCTGATACGCCCGGCGTCGCCGCGAAAGTGTTCGATGAAGTCGCTGCAGCGGGGATATTTGTCGACATGATCGTACAGAGCTATAACGGTCACGATGGACAAGCGAGTCTGAGTTTTACAGTGCCCAACGCCAAGCTGACCGAAAGTGTCGAAGTGGCTGGAAGACTGGCGAAGACATTCAACTGCGAAGGTGTCACAAGCAGTCCCGACATTGCCAAACTCTCTGTTTCCGGTGTCGGCTTGCGCAGTCACACCGGTGTTGCGATCCGCACGTTTAATGCCTTGGCCAAGTCGGGGATCAACGTCGAGATGATTAACACAAGCGAAGTTCGCGTGAATGTTGTCGTCGATGGCAAGCGGGCGAAGGAAGCATTAACGCAACTGCAGCAAGCGTTTGCTGATGTGTTGCACTAATCGCCGCACGACCTAAATATCGCTGCGGGATTCTGACTCTACTGAGCCGTAGGCGCTAGTCTCGGGCCCTACCAGAAGAGGCCCGAGGCTAGCGCCTACGGCTCACGAATCAATCGGAATCGTGCGAATCTATTTAGTCCAGAACTTCGTCCAAAACTTCTTCGGACACGTAGATCGGCAAATGCGGATCGCATGTTACCGCGACCGCAATCGCGTCCGACGGTCGTGAATCGATTTCAATCAACTCGCCATCGACGCGAATTCGCAGCTTCGCATAGTACGTGTGCTCTCGCAGATCGGTGATGACAACGCTATCGAGTTCGCCGCCTAGTGCATCGACGATGGAAACCAGCAAGTCATGCGTGAGCGGTCGTTGCGGTTTGTCCGACTTGACGCGACGATCGATGCTGGTCGCCTCGAAGATACCGATCAAGATCGGGAACTGTCGGTCTCCGCCCACTTCTTTCAGGTAGATCACCTGCTGCTCGTTGATCTCGCTAATGATGATCCGAGACAGTTTCATTTCGATCGGCATGGCTAGGCCTCAATCCATCGAATTCGTTCGCCCCTTCAGGCACTGATCCGATTATAGATCGTGCGGGTAGCCACCGACTAGTGTGTGCAATCGCTGCAGCAAAATAGCGGGAACTTGGCGGGAGTGGATCTTCGCCGTTCCGTGATTCTGCTCGCGATTCCGGCGGAACGTCTCGTAGGACGGACGCCCACGTCCGTCGGATTGTGAGAGCTACCTGAGCGACGGGCGCGGACGTCCGCCTTGCAAATCTAGACGTCGAGGACCGGCTCACCTACATAGAGCTGAAGGATCTGGCTTTGCACTTTGATCGCGCGTATTAGGATCCAAATTTGGTCGGGATTGAATTTTTGTGGATCGCTGCGTGCTAGACACTCTAGTTCTTCGGTCATCGCGGCGTGTTGGTCCGTTGCGGCTTGCAGCCGAAGGTCCATCTCTTTCCACGCAGAAGTTAGCTTGGCATCTTCCGCCAAGAGATCCATATCGCTGGCCGAATTAGAGAGCAACAAACACAAGCGAGCCACGTCGCGAGCGTCAGCTCCAGGTCGGATCTCTTCGATACGTCGTGCTAGGTCAGTACAATTCATGATGTTTTCGCTGCCCCGTGTTTTCTTAGACGTGGTCCAGTACTCGCTGCGCGTTCACAATCGCGAAGACGCATACGAATGACAATTCAATCTCTCGTCTGGGCAGATCTAGGCGACGAGCTGCCGCTCGTCGTGGCTTTGATAACCCGTCGCGATTGCGACAAAATGCTGTTTCTGTTCCGCTGGTTATCGCAGCCCGGTGTTTCCGATTGAGCGACACTTGAACTTTAGCTCAAGTTTTCAGATCGGGAAAGTTTTTTGTAAGTCTACAAAACGACTGTAGTTCATGGCCTAACGGGCATATCGTTCTGTAGGCAAGTTAGATGGGTTGGAGACGGCGTTAGTTAGCGTCTTCGCCGCGAGGAGTCTGTCCGGATACAGTACGCTGTCATGTATGACGGCTCTCCGACGCTGTCGAATCGTTGCTAATTAGTTGACCGACGGGCTTCGGAGGCCCGTCGTACGTACGCAACCGGACAGGCTCCTAGAAAATCGCGAAATGTGACGAGCGTGGTGATTGTGCGCAGTTCGAATAGATAGCGTAATCGTTGCAACCGAACCGCTAGCAGCGAATCCTTAGCGCTATAGCAATCCGTAAGCGACAAGAGTTGCTCGCAACTTCTGCTGTCCTTGTTCGTCCAGCGGAGTCATAGGCAGTCGCAATTCGCCAGTGTCGCGACCAAGCATCTGCAAGGCGGCTTTCACCGGGATGGGGTTGGTTGCGATACCGAGCATGTCACGACAGAGGGTAAAGAGCTTGAAGTGCAACTCACGGGCTTTCGCGGCGTCGCCAGCGCTAAACGCATCGACGAGCGCGATCATGTCCTTGGGGACGATGTTTCCGACGACCGAAATCACGCCCTCGCCGCCGATCGACATGAAGGGCAGCGTGAGGCTGTCGTCGCCGCTCAGCAAAGTTAAGTTCGTTGTGGCGAGTACTTGCGAAGCTTGGTCCAAGGATCCAGTCGCTTCCTTGACCATCGTGATGTTTCGGATTTCTCCGAGCCTGGCAATCGTTTCGGGTTCGATATTTTTGCCGGTCCGCCCAGGGATGTTGTAGACGCAGATCGGGATCTCGACGGCTTCAGCGACGGCTTTGTAATGCTCGTAGAAGCCTTGCTGCGTTGGTTTGTTGTAGTACGGTGCGACTAGCAACGCGGCGTCGGCACCTTCCTTGGCGGCCCACTTCGTCAGCCGCAGTGCTTCCGCCGTGCTGTTGGACCCTGTTCCTGCCATCACCTTGGCGCGACCGGATGCCACTTCGACGACGGCGGAAATGACTCGTTCATGCTCTTCGTGCGAGAGTGTCGGCGACTCGCCCGTCGTTCCCGAGGGGACGAGGCAGACGGTGCCCGACTGGATCTGGAATTCCACTTGAGCTCTCAAAGCGTCGTAGTCGACTTCGCCGTTCTTGAAGGGAGTCGTGATTGCGACGGATAAGCCTGCAAAGTCGGAACCTTTTCGAGTCATAGCGATGCATTCGTTCTGGAGACAGGTTGTGGGTAAGCCAAGTTGCCCAACATGATAAGGGGTGCCGCGCGGGCTGGCAAAGGGAGGGCAGCGAGTCAGTAGGTTGGGCTTTAGCCCGACGACGCCGAAGTTGGGCTAACGCCCGACCTACGAGGAGATCAATGATTTCATCTCGCGGACGGCTCGTTCCATTCCGACCATCACGGCCCGCGAAACAATGCTATGGCCGATATTCAACTCGTGCATTGCGGGGATCGCTGCGACGGGCTTTACATTTTGGTAATTCAACCCGTGTCCGGCGTGCAGGGTCATGCCAAGAGCCGTGATCTGGTTTCCGGCTGTCACGAGTTTCGCGAGTTCTTCTTCGCGTTGCTCGCCCTTTGCGAGCGCGTATTGGCCGGTGTGCAATTCGACAGCGTGAGCGCCGATTTGCGCAGCGACGTCGACTTGCGAGGCGTCCGGATCAAGAAACAGACTCACGACAATTCCAGCGTCTCGCAACTGGCCTACCGCACGCGCAACGACATCGCGATTAGAAACGATATCGAGTCCACCTTCGGTCGTCACCTCTTCACGTTTCTCGGGGACTAATGTTGCTTGATCGGGCTTCACATGACAGGCGAGATCCAGAATCTCCGCGACACAAGCTAGTTCCAGGTTCAGCTTGACCGTCACCGTTTCGCGAAGCAGGGTGAAGTCGCGATCTTGGATATGTCGCCGATCTTCGCGGAGGTGGATCGTTATCCCGTCCGCGCCGCCAAGTTCCGCCAGTGTCGCGGCCCAAACAGGGTCCGGTTCGTACGTGCGCCGAGCTTGTCGGACGGTCGCGACGTGATCGATGTTTACACCAAGTTCAGCCATAGTTGCTTCCACCGACACGCGTCGATTGCGATAAGTTCACTTGTAAATCAGTTCGACCTTGATCTTACCGGTGACGGAGATCGTGGGCTACAGGTCCACCAGGTCGGTGAGAACCGAAGCACCACGGTTATCCGGCGCGGCGATAGCGATCTCGTACTGACGCTCATTGCCTTGGGATTGTAAGTCTTGGGCGAGCGAGTTGGCCTGTGACTCACTTTCGCAAAGCGAATAGATCGTCGGTCCCCAAGAACTTTGTCCAACGCCACGGACCCCAAGCGAGCGAACTTGCTTGACGAGGTGTTCTAACGCGGGACCGTTGTACGCGCCCCCTTGAATCGGTTCGAAGCAGCTGCCGGCCAAGAATCCGAAGTCGTAGACCGCGTCGCTGAACTCGGAAAAGTTTGCCGACTTTGCGGCTGGCAGCATTCGGTCGCACATAATCCGTGTCAATCGATTTGTGGTTTCCAGCGATACCGGAGGCAATTGGTCAAACGCCGATTGTTCTGCCGCTCCATGCAGACCCGCGTTTTCGCTTGGCGTTGCCAAGACGAATCGCCACTCGCTCGGCATGGCAACGCGTTCGATCAGTGGCGACATGCTCTCTTTCGACAGCTTGCCTTGTTCAGCGATCAACCCTCCCGCTTCAAACCCATAGGTGCCGACCGCAGATCGCCGCCCGCGACCAACGCTTTTGGCGAGGGCTTCCACGTTGGGCGGCTCGAGGTCGTAATACTTATTTAGACCGGCAGCAACGGCGAGAGCCAACTGGGTGCCGACACCCAGTCCCGCGTGGAGGCTCGGGGCGGAAACTACTTCGATTCTGCAACGAAGTTTTTCGTCACGGTTCGATGACTCCAGCCATCGCAACGCCGTCTCGCGGATACGGGCTGAAAGTGCGCCCACAACTTCCAGCGATTCGGCAGAATCAATACGCAGTCGCAACCCCGGGCGATCGATCATCACTCCCGCTCCGCCGAACTGTCGCACATCGGGATTGCCAAATGAAAGTAATCCGAAATGCAGGCGACTGGGCGTGGAGACGAAGACGGTTCGTTGTTGGGGCATCTTCAAAAGGCGGGGTGAGACGTGTAGGGGATGTGGTTTGTTCTTAGGAACGCTGGAATAACTTCTTCGGTATTTGTTCATCTTCGTGAGCCGAAGGCGCTAGCCGCGGGCCCCATACGCAACATTCCCTGCAGAGGCCTGCGGCTAGCGCCGTCGGCTGACGGCTGGAAATTATTCTTCGCACGTTCCTTAGGTTCTAAAAGGATTCGTTGCGAACGGAAAGTAGCTGGATGAAACATCGGGATTACACGGATGTCGGGGTGACGTTGCATTATTCGGCTTCGTCGACAATCGCGTCACTAGATCGAATTCCGTCGCGCGTGCCATGGGGGTTGATCCACACCCAGGGAGTTGGCCACAAGACGATCAGGACAAACACTGCGAGGCGAATGCAGTTGCCAATTCGCAATCGCCGCGTCTCTGTCGCGTCGCCCCGAAGATTGTCGAGGTCGTGCAGTTCATAGTCATTTCTGGCGAGCAGTAGTTTGGCGTCGTTTGCGTCGATCCCATAGGGGATGAACCTAACACTCCCGTCCGCGATCGCGACTTGGCGTCCGTGGGACCATTCGTAAAAGAATGACTGATAGACGTGCCCCGAGTGCTGGTCGGGATCACTCGCAGTTAACATTTCGACGGCCTCGGAATAGGAGACATCGGTTGGCTCCATCCACGAGATGTGATGATTGGCGACTTCGCAGACCAGGAGTGTATTTGCGGTTCCATCGACAATGTCTTGAACGGAAGTCGCCGTTTTCCCGGGCCAAGCCGTGTTCTCGCCAACGACCGCAACATAGTTCGTATGCGACGGCGATTCTGCTTCAACGTCGCTTTGGCTCGGGCAACAGTATATCGGCGGGATTTGAGAAAGTAGCTTTCGGTTATTCGGCCCATCCCATGGTTCGTCGAAACTGTACGACTCGTACAGCGGTTGTTGCTCTAGGAAAGGGAGAATCAAGACTCGCCAACTGTGGATCGGACGGCCCCGTGAGTCGGCGATGTAGGCTGGCGGGAACGATTTGTATACCGCGTGATAGTTGTGAAGTGCTAAGGCGATTTGTTTCAATTGGTTCGAGCAGTGCATTCGTCGCGCGGCTTCTCGGGCCGGCGACACCGCGGGTAAAAGAAGTCCGCACAGACAGCCGCACACCAAAAGGATGCCTAATGCGTTGACGAACGTTCGTGGCCGCGATTCACTTACAAAAACCCAGCCCCAGGCCACGGCAAAAACAACTCCGGTTACAATCCCACCAGCTCCAAACGTCGCGAGCGCCGAGCTAATCAACGCCGTGAGATAGAACAAGTGGATGATTCGAAAACGAACCGATCGCGTCGGTACCGTCGAGGTCGAATCGGGCTTGATTTCCATGACGGTATTCCACGCAACCTATGATTAACTTCCCACCCGAACGACCGCTACAAAGAGAATACTCGGAACTCTGTCGCTTTGCATGCCCGGCACGTTCGGTCCTGCCGATTAGTGAAAGACGCACACTTCTGCACGAAAGCTTTCGGAGGGGAGACATCGTGAGTTCCATCGACAGTTCTATCACGGGGTTGATCGCGGCCCAGCAAGCTTCCCTCTCGTCGAATATCAGCATCACCATCGCCGCCAAACAATTGGATGCTTACAAGCAGCAGGGAGATGCCGTCGTTTCCTTACTGGAAGGGGCGGTGCAGCTGAGCAAAGAAGTTGGCAAAGGCGGACGGATCGATGCCATCGCGTGAAGCCGTATGTTGACGCTCAATCATCCTGATCCGTCGTTGGCATTCCCAACTGCTTCATCTTGCGATACAGATTCGAGCGGTGCAGGCCCAAGCGTTCTGCGGCCTCGGTCATGCTGCCGCGTGAACGCTCGATGTGCTTTTTAATGTATTCGATTTGAAATCGCTTCGTCGCGTCTGGCAGAGGCAGGTCGAGTGAGAACATGGCGCTGTCGTCTCCCGAGGGCGAGAGAATGAAGGCCAGTTCGTCCACGTCGACCTTGTCTTCTTGTGACAAGTAAGCAATCCGCTCCATCAAATTGCGAAGTTCGCGGACGTTGCCGGGCCAATTGTGTTTTAACAGTCGCTTGCGTGCGGCCGCTGTGAAGGCCGGCGGTCTTCGTCTGGCCTTGAGACAAAACTCTTGCAGGAAGTGCTCGGCCAGCATCACAATATCGTCGGCTCGATCGCGCAGCGGCGGCAGATCCAACGTGACGACGTTCAGCCGAAAGTAGAGATCTTCGCGAAACTTCTTGGATCGAACTAGTTCCGCAAGTTTCTGGTTCGTTGCCGCGATGACTCGGGCGTCGGTATGAATGGGCAAGGAACCGCCTACACGCACGACGACTTTCTCTTCGAGGACGCGCAGCAATTTCGCTTGCCCGCTCAAGCTCATATCGCCGATCTCGTCGAGAAACAGTGTCCCGCCCGAGGCGAGTTCAAACTTGCCCTGACGCGTTTCGTGGGCGTCCGTGAACGCACCTTTCTCGTGGCCAAAGAGTTCGCTTTCCAGTAACGTTTCCGTTAACGCGGCACAGTTCACAGCGACGAACGGTTCGTTGCGACGAGCGCTGAGATAGTGAATGCGCTTGCTGACGACTTCCTTGCCCGTGCCATTCTCGCCTAGGATCAGCACGGCCAAGTCGGTGTTCGAGACGCGTCGGATGGTCGATCGCAAGGCCTCGATCGCCGAGCAATTTCCGATCAGTTGCGAGCCCTGCTTTCCTTCGTCGGCGGCTTGATTGCGGACTTTGACAAGTTGCTCGTGCTCGTGAGTGTTTTCCAACGCGATGGCGGCATGGCCGGCGAGTTCGATCAGTGCCTCTTCGTCCGTATCCGTGAACTCACCTTCAAGTTTGTTAATCAACTCGAAAGCCCCCAGCATGCGGCCTTGTCCACCAACCAACGGCACACAGAGGAGCGTACGCGTGTGGAAGCCGAGCTTTTTGTCGACCCCGCGATCGATTTCATCTTGCTCGTGCCGGTCGACACGCGCTGGTTGACCGCTGTGTACCACTTGTCCAACGATGCCTGTCGTGTCGGCGATTCGTAGCTCGCCTCCTTCGACGCCTAACGCCGGGCGTCCCACGAGCATCTTGTTTGCACGATCCCACAGGAAGATGCTCGCTCGCTCGGCATTCAGCAATCGCGTCGACGCCTCTGCCATCGTATGGAGCAACTCCTCCATCTTCAGGGTGCGATTCCACTGAGCAGCAATGTCGAGGATCGCTTGCAGGCGTTCAATCCGCGAGCGGTCGCGTTCTCGTTCTTCGACGAGTGTTCGTGCCAGTGAGGTCTCCATGACCAGTTCCTCGAGCCTGGCCTTCACTTTGGGCGTTGGCGCGCTCTCCAACTCGCCAAGGAGCAGCAAGTCACCGGCTTGCGGGATCAGTGCGACGAAGGCGTTGCCCGATGTAACAATGCCGCCACGGTCCAGTCCTTCGGCCAGCAGGTCGGCTGCGAGATCTGTCTTCGGCCTCGTCGAGGCATCGACGATCCACTCTCCCTTATCGCTGCGCACTACGGCTAGAGAGTGGCATCGGACTTCGCGGGCAATTATTGGTAGCACGACCTCCCAGAACTCAGCGAGATCTTGTGAGCGAATTGCTGCTTGTAGAATGGTCTGATCTAAAGCCATCGCGTCTTACGCCCCTTGATTTGGAGGTGTTCTAAGGTCTTTCCGGAACGGCAACTGCTGCCTGATTCATTGATGGTATCAAAATGACGACGCTTTGGCATCTCGTCGTCATATCGACGATACATTGGTATCCTGCCGATTTCCGCCACGGTCGCATGGTCGAATCCGGATCGACCAGATATCTTGGGGATTCTCGTGTGTTGAAGGAAATCGCGAATTCGGCGACCAGCTACCAAGGAGTGCAATGATGGGTCTGTTTGACGGCAAAAAGGGTTTGATACTGGGAGTTGCGAACGACCGCTCGATCGCTTGGGCGATTGCAAAAGAGATCATGGAGCAAGGCGGCGAATGCGGCTTTACCCATCTGCCCGACAAGCCTGATGACGCGAAGAAGAAGAGCCGTGGCCGCGTGTCGAAGTGTACGGATGGCTATGCGGCCGCGAAGTTTCTTGTGCCGCTGGATGTTTGCAGCGACGAAAACATCGCGGAAGTCATGAAGACGACCGCCGATACGTTCGGAAAGATCGACTTCCTGCTCCATTCGATCGCATACGCGAGTCTGGAGGATCTTCGCAAGGACACGGTCGAGACCAGTCGCGAAGGCTTCAAGTTGGCTATGGAAATCAGCGCTTACAGCTTGCTTGCCGTGGCGAATGCCGCGAAGGACATTATGAGCGAACGCTCGTCGATTCTGACGATGACCTATTTCGGCGGAGAACGATGCGTGCCGGGCTACAACGTCATGGGTGTGTGCAAAGCCGCTCTTGACGCTTCGATGCGTTATGCGGCTCACGATTTGGGACCACGCGGCATTCGTGTCAACGCGCTCAGCGCTGGGCCACTTAAAACGCTTGCCAGTTCGGCCGTTGGTGCAAAAGGCATGGAAGCGTTGTACGAGTACATGTCCCCGATCGGTCGAAATATCACGCACGAAGAGGTCGGTCGCACCGGCGCATTCTTGCTCTCCGATATGTCGGATGGCATCACCGGCGAGATCATGCACATCGACGGTGGCTACAACATGATGGGCTCGCCCGGTCGACTACTGGACAAAATCGAAGCAGGCAAATAGAGCATTCGACGAGTCTTGCGATGCGCGAAGAACCGACACAAATCGCCATCGCGATTGTCGAACGAGGTGGCGATTTTTTGGTCGGAACGCGTCCTCCCGGCAAGTCGCTGGCTGGCTACGCGGAGTTCCCAGGCGGTCGAGTGGAACCGGGCGAGACGGTGGAAGGAGCAGCGATTCGGGAGTGCCTCGAGGAGACCGGGCTATCGGTGGTGGTTATTGGGTGTTTCGAGGAATGTCGTCACGATTATGAGCATGACCGCGTGCATCTTCATTTCTTGAGATGCCGTCTTAACGGCGACACGGATCTACCGCGATCGCCGTTCCGGTGGGTGCCCCGAGATGATCTCGGGACACTCAATTTTCCCGAGGCGAATCTAGCGATTTTGAAGCGGTTGGCAGCGAAAGAGCCAACACTCGAATAGCGAACTAGAGAGCGGTGTCTGGTGCCGACTCGCCGATGTCGATTGTCACTCCTAACGCCATGGTTGCGAGCGTGAAGCCGTTCATCATCCAGGAACCGGTGCCCGTCCAAGTTGTCAGGAGGCAGATAATTGCGACCAGGGCGAGACACGCAAAGAAGAATCGTTCGTAGCGAACTTGGCTTTCTGCTCTCTCGCTCACACGAGCAATCAGCACGCTGAGAATTGCCGCCGCTTGCACGATGATTGCGATGCAGAAAAGCACGGTGTCTTGATTATTAGCCCACATCCTTGCTGGCTCCTGATGACGAGTTGGCGACGCGGAGTGTATCGCGTCGTTTGTTATCAGGGAATGCGAACTTTGTGCCAATCTCTCCTCTGAACTGAAAATTGCAAGTAATGCGACAAAAAGACGCCGATTTTGCGAGTTGCAGAGCTGAAACCGACGCGCCACCGAATTGCAATATTTACAATCAGGTACGTCGAGCATCGCTAGCGACTACTTCAGCAGGCGTTGGAGTTCGGCATCGAGTTCCGCTGAATGCACATTGCGTCGGACCACTTGGCCGGACTTGTCGATTAATAGCATGGTTGGCACCGTCATGATGCCAAGTTCGTTCGCGAGTCGGCTGTCGAGACCGCCGGACTCATAAAGCTGCGGCCAAGAAAGTGAGTTTTCTCGAAGATAATCGGTCAACAGTTTTGCGTCGCTGTCGAGGTTGATCCCGATGGCTGCAAAGCCCTTTGCGGCGTAACGCGCTTGTAAGGCTTTGATTTCTTTGAGGTCTTCTTTGCAGGGTTCGCACCAAGTCGCCCAGTAGTGAATGAGGACGGCTTTCCCGCGATAGGCTGCCAGATCGAGCGATCGACCGTCGTGCGTCTTGCCCTGAAGTTCGATACTGCGACCCACCGATTCCAACCTGCGTTTGGCTCCTGCGGCCTTAGCGGCCATCGGGCTGCTCGCGAAGTCACTGACGACCTTGCTGTACCACTTGCCCGCATCGGTCTCCTGGCCGGCAAATTCGTAAGCGATTGCCAATTGAAGCAGGGCATCGGGGGCTGCGTCGCTCTTCGGATACTCCTTGGAGAAATCTTCGAGATCTTTCAGCCACTGCTCTTGGATCTTGGCGAAGTCGGCATTTGGGGATTGAAGTTTTTGGCTGTAGTCGGCGCTTAGGTACTGAAACTTCACGTAGGGAACTAGGTCAGCCGTCTCTCTGTCACGGGCTAGATCTTCGACTGTTTTCTTCAGTCGGTTTACTCCATCGGGGTACTCGCCGGATTGGATGGCCGCACTGACACTGTCCGCAAATTGCCGTGTCCAGGTGGCTCGTTCTTCATTTGAAGTCGATTGATTTGCGATTTTTTCGAGGACATCAGCGCGGCTTTGATTCAGTTTCGCCAGCGAGGTGGAGTCGGAGGATTCGGTCAACTGCTTATCGATCTTTTCTAGCTCACCAATCAACGACTGCATCGCCGAACTCAGGTTTGAACCGTTCCCCTCGATGACATCCGGCGCCCGGTCGACGGAGGTGTAGAAGAAGCCAGCCGACGCTTCGCTCTTCGGTAGGTCAATTAGACGCCATCCATCCCCGAGGCGAACCAGTGTGCCGATGGAAACTTGGCTGTGTTTTCCAGCAGAATCAACGATTGCGGCAGCGTTATCATAGGCGACTAGGTCCTTCGTGGCTCCGTCAGCACCGATGGGAATCACCCCTGGACGTGTGCCCCCAAACTGGAGCCATTTCGAATCGCCCGTGACCATCTTTTGTGATTTGACAAGAGCCGCCGCGCCCTCCTCTGCCGCCTTGATGCGGCTGGCGAGATCTGCTTCCAAGCTCTTGCCCACACCGAGCTGAGCCAGTTCGGCGGTTGTGAGTAACAGTCGCGTAAAACGCCCGGCGTCTCCCTCTCGCAAGGCCGCAACGACTTCGGCGGTGGTCTCTTCCGGCGAGATCACTTTCCAACTGTCGATCACCCCATCTTCGTTCTTGTCGAGTCCCCAACGAGTGCCGCTGGTACCGAGCCAGCGATACTGATCCGCCTTGCCGTTGAAGTTTGCGTCGACGTCCCGATAGACCTCAATCCCGTCCTTGAAATAGCTCCATTGGTCCAGTTTCTTATCGTTGTTGGTGTCGAGAAAGCGACGCAACATTTGGCCCGTTTCTTCGCGAACGATCCAGCCCGAACCGAGATCGCGGGCGGCCTCGATCTTGCATTTTGCAGCCGATTCTGCAGTTGGAATGTCGTAGTCCACGTCAACCTGAATTGGCTTGAGAGCCAGTGCTTGTTCGACCGTTGGAGAAGCCCAAATACTTGTTGGTGAGAACGCGAGTACTGCGGTCGCGACTGCGGCACGCTGAACTTTTTTGAGCATAAGACTGTCCTTCTCGAAGATCGGGCAACGTTTTTCGGCAATGGCGCGGTATCGTCGCTCTTCTTCGACAAAATGGTTGCTCAGTCGCCAGTAAAAATGGGAAGAGTTTTCCGGTTGTAGTGCCCTGGCGCGACCGCACGGTTTACCCATGGCAAAAGGTCGCTCAATCGCCCGCTTGGCTGCCCCTCGCCAGCCGGAATGAGCGACAAATTGCTGGACATTAATGACATTGGTTGCCGATGCTGTCATCTCGCGAGCAAAGTCTGATTTTGGTGGTGTGCCGGTTTGACAGCGAAGCGAGCGTGCCTAGAATAAGGGGCTCGCGAAAACCTGAGTCGGCAAGCGGCTGGCTCACAGAAACGCGGGCGTGTAGCTCAGTTGGTTAGAGCGCGTCGCTGATAACGACGAGGTCCCAGATTCGAATTCTGGCACGCCCACTCGGAGAAGGTCGAAGGTAGAGGGAGGAAGGATGAAATCGAATTCATCCTTCCGAATTCAGCCTTCATCCTTATAGTCGGGGATGTAGCTCAATTGGGAGAGCACCGGCTTTGCAAGCCGGGGGTTGTCGGTTCGAGCCCGATCATCTCCACTAGAAGTTGGACCTGTGAATTGCAGGGTAAAACAGTGAATCACAAAAACACTGTTCTCCCTGTTGACAGGTCTGGAGGCCGCCACTAAATTCGTGGTTTCCCATTGAGGGAACCCTGGCAGTAGGGAACTCAGCTCTTGTTTCGCGATGGCGAATCATGAGAGCTGAATTCCTGTCCGCTAGGGCAGACGGTTTGTTCTCGCCGGTGGTGAGGCGGGCCAAAAGATCTTTGACAATTTGGTTGTAAAGGTAGATGGCATCTTCGCGAGAGCGAGGTTTGTCGGACGGGCGAGAGTCTGTTTGGCCGATCAAGTTCTCGTTAAGAAAATGAAGTTCTTAGTTAGCGTAAAGACGAAAAGATCAAAATCGTTACTGGATCTGTAGTGATCCACTGATCTGTAGACGAGAGTCTTGGATTTAAGTGGTCAAGCTACTAAGGGCGCACGGGGGATGTCTTGGTATCGGAAGGCGATGAAGGGCGTGGAAGTCTGCGAAAAGCCCGGGGAAGTTGACAAACGAGCGTTGATCCCGGGATTCCTGAATTGTTCCTGCGTTGAATACATAGACGCGTGGAGGCTAACCTGGCGAACTGAAACATCTAAGTAGCCAGTGGAAAAAGAAAGAAAAATCGATTCCGTCAGTAGCGGCGAGCGAAAGCGGAATAGCCCAAACTTCGGGGTTTTTCCCTGGAGGGTTGTAGGGTTTCTCACATGAGAGTTACAAAACCACCTGTTAGCAGAAACTTTTGGAAAGTTGTACCACAGAGGTGACAGTCCGTAAGCGACAGCAGCGTGGACTCTCGAGGAATACCTGAGTAGGTCGGGTCACGTGGAACCCCGACTGAATCTACGGGGACCATCCCGTAAGGCTAAATACTCTCCGATGACCGATAGTAAACTCAGTAGCGCGAGTGAAAGATGAGAAGAACCCCTGTTAGGGAGGAATGTGAACCTGAAAACCGTGTGCCTACAAGCGGTCGGAGCACTATGCCAGTTTACTGGAATGTGTGACGGCGTGCCTTTTGCATAATGATCCGGCGAGTTACCGTTTACGGCTCGGTTAAGTCCTTCCGGGACGAAGCCATAGGGAAACCGAGTGTTAATAGCGCGAATATGTCGTAGGTGGTAGACGCGAAACCTGTGTGATCTACCCATGAGCAGGTTGAAGCGTGGGTTAAACTGCGTGGAGGACCGAACCCACTTGGGTTGAAAACCGAGGGGATGACTTGTGGGGAGGAGTGAAAGTCTAATCAAACCAGGAGATAGCTCGTTCTCTCCGAAATAGCTTCAGGGCCAGCCTTGTGCCACTATGCATCGGGGGTAGAGATACTGAATCGGATGGGGCCCTTTCCAGGGCAATTCCCCACTGAACCAAACTCCGAATACCGATGTAACTATCACGGAGTCAGTCTGCGTGGGATAAGCTGCGTGGTCGAGAGGGAAACAACCCAGATCGTCGGCTAAGGGCCCAAAGTCATACTCAGTCACTAAGGAAGTTGAATTGCTGAGACAGCCAGGATGTTGGCTTAGAAGCAGCCACCATTTAAAAAGTGCGTAACAGCTTACTGGTCGAGCAATTCTGCGCCAATAATGAACGGGAGTAAGCATGACACCGAAGCCACGGATTCGATGATTCTTCGGATGATTCGAGTGGTAGGAGAGCGCTGTACATCAGATACGAGTCGTACCGTAAGGAGCGATGTTGGGGTGTACAGGTGATTATGCCGGAATGAGTAACGATAAAGCAGGTGAGAATCCTGCTCGCCGAAAGCCTAAGGTTTCCTGGGGAAGGTAATTCCGCCCAGGGTTAGCCGGTCCCTTAGTCGAGGCCGAAAGGCGTAGACGATGGACAGCAGGTTAATATTCCTGCGCCACCTCTGCACTATACCGATGGAGGGACGGCATCCAGAATGAGAGCGGTACGAATAGAAATGTCCGTGCAGCAGACTGAGATGGTGGGATAGGTAAATCCGCCCGCATAATTCAAGGTCTGAGGCCGAGAGCGTTTAAGTTCTCGAAGTCTTTGGAAGGATGTCCAAGAAAATCTTCTAGGTGTGTATGTGACCGTACTAAAACTGACACAGGTAGGCGAGACGAGTAGTCTAAGGCGCTCGGGAGAACGGTGGTTAAGGAACTCTGCAAAATGACCCCGTAAGTTCGCGATAAGGGGTGCCCCTGGGGGTTCACGCTGCTGGGGGCCACAGTAAATCGGCTCCAGCGACTGTTTATCAAAAACACAGGTCTCTGCTAACACGTAAGTGGATGTATAGAGACTGACGCCTGCCCGGTGCCGGTAGGTTAAGGAAGGGGGTTAGCTCTTCGGAGTGAAGCTCGCAACCGAAGCCCCGGTAAACGGCGGCCGTAACTATGACGGTCCTAAGGTAGCGAAGTTCCTTGTCGGGTAAGTTCCGACCTGCATGAAAGGCGTAACGACTGGAGCACTGTCTCAACCACCGACCCGGTGAAATTGTAGTCGTGGTGAAGATGCCACGTACCCGCGGTTAGACGGAAAGACCCCGTGAACCTTTACTGCAGGCTGATATTGGGCTGAGATATGTCTTGTGTAGGATAGGTGGGAGGCTATGAACCGGCGACGCCAGTCGTTGGGAGCCATCCTTGAAATACCACCCTGGATATATTTTAGTTCTAACGCTGATCCCGTGAATCCGGGCAACGGACAGTGTCAGTTGGGCAGTTTGACTGGGGCGGTCTCCTCCCAAAGAGTAACGGAGGAGTGCAAAGGTACCCTCAGCCTGGTTGGCAATCAGGCGAAGAGCGCAAAGGTAGAAGTGTGCTTAACTGCGAGACTTATCAGTCGAGCAGATACGAAAGTAGGTCTTAGTGATCCGGTGATTCCGAATGGAAGGGTCATCGCTCATCAGATAAAAGGTACTCCGGGGATAACAGGCTTATCGCTCCCGAGCGTCCATAGCGGCGGAGCGGTTTGGCACCTCGATGTCGGCTCATCACATCCTGGGGGTGAAGAAGCTCCCAAGGGTTTGGCTGTTCGCCAATGAAAGTGGTACGTGAGCTGGGTTCAGACCGTCGTGAGACAGGTCGGTCCCTATCTGCCGTGGGCGTTCGAAACTTGAGGGGATTCTTCTTTAGTACGAGAGGATTTGGAAGGACGAACCTCTGGTGTTCCAGTTGTCACGCTAGTGGCACGGCTGGATAGCTAAGTTCGGAAAGGATAAACGCTGAAAGCATCTAAGCGTGAAGCCCGCCCCGAGATAAGGTTTCGTACGTGCTTGACACGAGAGTCCCCTGGAAGACGACCAGGTTGATAGGCTGGATGTGTAAGCTCAGCAATGGGTTTAGCTAACCAGTACTAACGGGCGAACGCTTGACCACTTATATCCAGTACTCTTGATATTTGGTCTTTGCGTGAGATGTTTTGAGAATTCGGGACATCGCAATTGAGATCGTCAGAACCATCTACTAATACAACCGATGAGCTTGCCAGGGCGAATAGGCCTGGCAAGTTCTTCGCGGTGAACATATCGAAAGGGTCACACCTGTTCCCATCCCGAACACAGAAGTTAAGCCTTTCGAGCCGATGATAGTGCCCACAAGCGTGAAAGTAGGTATCGCCGCGTTATTTAAACATCAAAGCCCTCGTGAATTTCACGAGGGCTTTTTTTGATTCTTGTGCGTAGCGGTTTCGAACGCGGCTCTGCGGGACGGGTTATTTGGCACCCGTTGAAGTTGCGAGTGTCTGGAAGGCCAATGGCCAGGGCGGTCGCAAGAACCCAAGTGCTCGAACATCATTCAGCCAGAATCCGAACGGCGAGCGGCGGCCCAAGGTGCTCCCGCCGATGATTCTTCCAAGGCGCGTTAAAACTTGCTCGGACAATTCCGCGATCACTGTTTTGCCGGTTAGCACCTCGTTTCGTACATCCGTTCCCGTCTCGATGGCCCGCAACATTCCTTCGAACGCCTGGTTCAATAGCCAGGTTTCCATTTGAGCGCGAGTCCACTCGGTCTGTTCGTAGGCGCCGAGTTCGCGAGGTTCAATATGTTTCCGAGCTGCTTCTATCGCGGCGTCGATGATTCCGACAATTACACTGGTAAACAGGCAGCCGATGAAACCACCGGCGTTAGCCGCTACCGGCAGCAAACTATGGGACCATGCCATGCGGGTAGCCGGAAAGTGATCGAAAGCTAAGCTATGGCTCTGGGTGGCGATCATTCCATGGCCGTCCCACTCGGCGGTTAACGTTACCCCTCGCGTACCGTCCCACGCCACATCACGGAGATCTACAAAAAACCACTCCGGCAGATCGGCTCCCTCGGGAAGTGCCGTCGTCACCATAAACGCCATAATTCCGGAACCGCTGCCGAAGTGCTTTTGCCCGGTGAGAAAGTACGAGGTTTCTTCTTCTCCATGTGTTGCCAAGGTGCGGCTTCGGGTGATATCTCCTCCGCTCCCTGGTTCTGAAGTAATCGTTCCCCACCAATGCCCGTCGCGAACGGACGAAAATATTTCCTGGCACTGATGTCGCCAGAGGGGACGTTCGGCAAGCTCGGGTGGAGCAGTCAGCCAGTAAGACAACACCGCAGGATGCATCGCGCAAACCAGTGCCACCGACGAATCACCACGTCCGAGAATCCTTAACGTTTCGCAGATGGGTCGAGTCGACTCGGGAACCGATGTCCACAGGCCACCCTTGTCTTTGGGCAAGGCAACCAAAGGTAGACCAGCTTCGCGAAGTTGATCGAAGTCGGACCGTTCGAGGTGCCGCCGCAACTGTCTCGCGGATCGGTCTCGCGCAAATGTTTGGGCGATGGAACGGACGTTTGCTTGTAGCTGAGTGTAATTCATGATCGGGCAATGATCCTGGTTGCGAATCGCCGACGTGAATTAGTATAGCGTTTGGGAGCGGAGCTAGTGTCGAAGCTTCAGTCGGTGGCGTAGGGGGGACGCTCGTCGTCGATTTCCGCTAAAGCGTTGCTCGCAGCTCGCTGTTCCGCTTCCTTTTTGTTCCTGCCCCAAGCCGGCTCATAACGATGACCACCAACCTGGGCTGCGACTTGGAAGCATTTGGCGTGATCGGGGCCCGTTTCGTCGAGCAGCTGATATACCGGTGTGCTCCCGAATTCTCTCTGGGCAAGTTGTTGTAGCTGCGACTTGAAATTTCCCTCGAGTTCTCCAGCTTCTGCCAATTCAATTTCGGGGCCGATGGTGGCTTCAACGAACCGCCGCACTTCAGACGCCCCCCCATCTAGGTAAATCGCCGCGACCAGTGCCTCGAAGACATCAGCAAGAAGCGACGCCGGTAGGTTCGAATTCTGGGCCATTCCTTTGCCAAGTATCAAGCATTCCTCGAAACCAAGCGACCCGCTCAGTTTTGCGCACGAGACGCGGCTTACCACGATCGACTTGATCTTCGTCAGATCTCCTTCGAGGTAGTCAGGGAATCGGCGATAGAGCAATTCGCAAACGATGCCCCCGAGAATTGCATCGCCTAAAAACTCGAGGCGCTCGTTCGACGCCAAACGATGTTCGGCCCCCGACGCGTGCGTCAACGCGGATAGAAGCATCGATTGGTCTTTGAACTTGTAACCGATGATGGCCTCGCAGCGAGACAGCTTCGATTCTTGCTCGGCCTCTGGTGACGGAACGTCAGACATCCGTGATAAAGCCAATGATCTGAAGGAACGCGGAGCGACTACAACCGACGGTAACACCTCAACCGGCGCAGCACACTTAGGAATGAATTGGGGCGACCTTCTCTATATAAATTCCGAGCGCAAAGCTATCACTCACTGACACCTTTGTCAACGCAATCACGTACGTTCAGTGTCATGCGCCATTAGAAATGACCCCATAAGCGACCATTAGAGATGTCCCCATGATAGCTGTCTTCACAAGGAGACAGGGAATGGAGACGATTTCGAGGAGTTTGCAGCAGCGTAAACGGCTGGAGGTGTTCAGCCGAGTGCGTTGGGAAGCGATGACCCTGGTGGAAGCGAGTATATTACTACGTTTGAGCTACCGTCAGACGAAGCGAGTCTGGTGTCAGTATCAAGCGAGTGGCTGTGAGGGATTGTTGCATCGCGTCCGTGGGCGATTGTCGAATCGGCAGTGGCGCGTTGCGGCTTGCCAGGCAGTTCATGCGTGGCTCGACATGGCATCTACCGAGCGGAGCGTGAGCCCTACGAGTGAGGATGTCCTTGAAGGGGAGAGGCCAATGACGCAAGTTGGCCGTAAAATAAGCGCGTTGGATGTCGAGTTGATTCTGGCTCTCAGCTCTCAAGTGAAAGGCCGTGTCGAGCGGAGGAACGGGACGTTGCAGAATCGCTTAGTGAAAGCGATACGTCGAGCGGGGATCTTGGGCATTGGATCTGCGAACCGATTCCTCGACGAGCAGTTTTTGCCGGAGTTGAACGGGCGTTTCACGGTGTCGGGCCGAGCGTCGGAGAGCCACCACCGCGCGGTGATGGCCGAATTGGACTTGGCTCGGGCCCTTTCGATTCAAAAGGAACGGGCGGTTCATAACGACTGGACGGTTCGTTGGCAGAATCGGAACGTGCGGTTGTCATGTGAGTTGTCGGAGCCAGTTCAGCTCCGTCAACGTGTGACGTTGTGCAGGCAATTCGACGATTCTTTACACGTGCTTGTCGGCGAGGTACAGCCAGGTTGTTCGCCAACACGAAGTGAGCTTCAGGGGCACGATCGGAAGATCCCTCTTGGCCTCCGACGGGTTCGAGCCAAAGCTAGAAACTGCGAGCGGATCATCCATCGCGAGCTAAGCAGACCAGACCATCGTGCCCCCAACGCCCCGTTCGCTATCGCATCACAACGGGACGTTCTATGGACGCGAAACAGGGGGACGCTTCTAACGGAATACCCTACTGTCGCGGACCGAATATCATTGCATTCAAGTCGCGGGTGAACGATCATGACGCTCTCTAACTCTAGTTCGACGAAACTTATGCCAATGGAAGGTTCGCTGTGATGAAGTTGAGAACGCTGTTGGCATTCCTTGCTTTGGCTACCACCCTCGATGTGGTCTATTCAGCACCGCTTCGACGCCGGATGCGGTGCCGTGCCGTTGCATATGATCGAGTTCAACTAGATGCTTCGCAGGCCACCGTTATCTCACCCGCAGCACCCTTAAGCACCGATCAATACCTGTTCGATGGAAAGACGCTTGCCGGTTGGACGATCATCGAGAAGTACGACTTCGAGCGGCATGGCGAGGTTAAGGTTGAAGACAACACTATCATTCTCACTGCCGGCTCACCCGCCACCGGAGTTCGCGTCGCTGGCGAGTTTCCTCGCTTGAACTATGAAGTGACTCTCGACGCCAAACGAATCGAAGGGTCCGATTTCTTCTGCGGAATCACGTTTCCGGTTGGTGAGGACTACCTGTCCTTGGTGCTCGGCGGATGGGGAGGAGGCGCTACGGGAATCTCGAATCTTGATAACATGTCTGCAATCGAAAACGAGACGACAGGCTTCCACGAGTTTGAACAGGACCGCTGGTATCGGATTCGGCTTCGAGTTACCGATGATAAAGTCGAAGCGTGGGTCGACGATGAACAGATCGTTGGCGTTGAGCACACAAAGCATAAGCTCTCGATCTGGTGGGAGCAGGAACCGGTGCGACCGTTTGGGATCGCCAGCTGGTATACGAAATCAGCGTTGCGAAACATTCGGTTGACGCATCTCTAGCCAACAAACATTAGACTGCCGGAACTACATTTCAATTCAAAAAGGGAACGGACACGTGCCAGACTTGTATCGAATTGCAGCAGCTCAGATGGATGTGCAAATTGGACAAGTCGAATCAAACCTCGCCGCGATGATCGAGCGGCTGGAAGTCGCAGCGGCCACCGGCGCGAGACTGACGATCTTTCCCGAATGCTCGCTGTCAGGATATTGCTTCGACAGTCGTGAAGAAGCTTTACCCTTTGCCGAATCGATTCCTGGCCCCAGTTGCGAAAGACTTGCAGCCGCTTGCTCGCGGCTCGGCACGTTTGCAATCATGGGATTGCTTGAAGCAGCCGACAACAAGTTGTTCAATGCTTGTGTCCTTATCGGACCCCGCGGCATTATTGGAAGTTATCGAAAGATTCATTTGCCGTTTCTCGGCATTGACCGTTTCACGGATCCCGGCGATCGCCCTTTCGCAGTTCATTCCGCCGGCGAACTGCGTGTGGGCATGAACATCTGCTACGACAGCGCGTTTCCCGAGTCGGCGCGTGTCATGGCGTTGGATGGTGCGGATCTAATTGCGCTCCCCACAAACTTTCCACCCGGCGCCGAATGCATGGCCGCTCACGTGGCGAACACGCGAGCCATGGAAAACAATGTGTACTACGCGTGTGTCAATCGCGTCGGTACCGAACGCGGGTTCGCTTTCATCGGTCGAAGTAAGATTTGTGATCCCAGCGGGAGGCCGCTAGCCGAAGCACTGCACACCAACGAAGAACTCTTGTACGCCGACATCGATATTCAACGTGCAAGAAGCAAGCGAATCGTCCGTGTGCCAGAAAAACACATCATCGATCGATTCGAAGACCGACGGCCAGAGATGTACGGGCGGATCAATACGAAATAGACCCAGTAACACCGAGTGAATTGCGGTGCAGCCAACTCGCGGTCGCAACCGAATGCGGTTTGAATCCGATCCAATGCCATTGCTCCGATTTGAACGACGCCGCGTCCTTATCTCTCTGTTGGGCCTTTGGGTGCTCTGCAATGTCGTCGCGTATGGGATCATTGTTTACAACGAGTGTTTGGATACGCAAATCGCCGTCTATGTCGCGAACCACAGCGACCGTGGCGATGACTATGGCGATCTGATCTCATTGCCAGCCGGATATGCGACTACGGGACGGAAGTGGCCGGTCTTGCTGTTCTTGCATGGTGCCGGACAACGGGGCAACGATCTTCAGGCGGTCAAAGAACACGGGATACCGAGACTGCTCAAGGAGGGGCAAGAGTTCCCCTTCATAGTCGTGTCTCCGCAAACACAGCGATCTGGCTGGAAGAGCGAACCACTCCTGCGACTACTCGATCAGATCGAAGAACGCTACAACGTCGATTCAAGTCGGATCTATGCAACCGGCTTGAGCATGGGCGGATACGGAGTCTGGAGATTGGCAGCCGCCGCACCGGACAGGTTTGCGGAGATAGCGCCCATGTGTGGGGGCGGGGCACCGAGTTCTGCGGAGTCCATGAAGTCCCTGCCAGTCTGGGTGTTTCATGGTGCGAAGGACGACGTTGTTCCGCTCTCGGAATCAGAGGAAATAGTAGCGGCGTTAAATGCGGTTGGCGCAAACATACGTTTCACGATCTATCCCGATGCGGACCACAACTGCTGGGATCGAACCTATGCAGCCCCAGAACTCTATTCGTGGATGTTGCAATACTCCAACGCAATGGTCACTAATTCGGCTCAGCACGAGAGACGACTTCACACACGACGCGAAACCCGATAAAGCGGCTGCCCTTCGAGGGCGGCGTCATCGGATAGTTGATACGGCATGTCTCGCCAACAAAAGTCCAATCGCCACCGCGAACCACTTTCAGGTAGCCGAAGCTTGGTCCCTGTGGATCGTCGACAGGTGACCGTGCGTAATAGTCCCGATCGAACCAATCCGCCGTCCACTCCCAGACGTTCCCACGCATATCGTGTAAGCCGAAGTGATTCGGCGGATACGATCCGACGGAAGTCAGCGGCAGTGGCGGTAGGAAGCCCGCGTTCTCGCCGCTCCCGTCCTTCTCATGCCTTTTGCCTCGCCAAACATACGCTTCACTTCTGCCGTCGCGACACGCGTACTCCCACTCAGCTTCAGTGGGAAGCCGATACTTGCGGCCACTCGATCGTTCTTCATCGCGTTCCGAAAGCGACTTGCAGAATTGTGCCGCTTCGTCCCAGGTGACGTTCTCGACGGGAAACATGGAGCGATCATCCGTCTCGTGAACGTGCCAACTCGGATTCTCGGACATAACAGCCGCGTAGTGTGCCTGCGTCACTTCGTAGATCCCGAAATAAAACGGCCTCGTTATACGCACTTGATGCGCCGGGCATTCCGCTGGCAAATCAGAATCATTGCCCTGGTCCGGGATACCCATCGTGAACTCGCCGCTGGGAATCAGCGTGAACTTCATGCCGATGCAATTCTCAATCAATTCAGGGGCTGCGTCCGTCAAAACCGATGCCGACCGCGTCAAACCCGCTTCGGGATATTCGGTAACCGCCAGTTGTTCCTCGAAATCATTACCCAAGACTTTCGAGGGCGATTCTCGACTATGGATTACATGCCAATGGAAATCGCCAGTAGTATGTCCGCCATCAGAATGATCGTTATGAAAGTGCTAGAGGCGTGGGTGGACAATGAGTCGTTGCCTGCGATTCCGCCAGCTCCTCGTCGCCTGCACTCATCACTGCATCAACAGTCGCAAACTCCTCACCCGTGAGACGACCATCGCCGTCTTGATCTGCGGCCAGAAACCGTTCCTCCCGCTTCATGGTGAGTGTTTCGTAGCGTTGATTGGCAACCTCGTCATCTGCCGCGGGACGCTTTCGAGCATCAAACTCCTCGAACGCTAACGCTCCATCGCCATCAACGTCGAGCAACTTGAATGGATCGATTGATTTGTCGGCAAGTTCATCAACATCCACCGTATACTCCGCCATATCCAAACGATTATCTTCGTTGCGGTCTCGGAGACAGAACTCGCGGCTAGTTCCACGGTGTTGGTTCTCCTTCGTCGGTGCAAGAAACTCATCGCGCGAGAGTTCACCACTCTCATCAACGTCCAGCCTCCGGAACATAGTCTCCGGATCGGGCTTCAATGCCGGTGTGATCGCAAACTCTCGCTCATTCAGCTTCTGGTCGCCGTTGAGATCAAACTTTTGGAAGTTGTCCCGTCCCGACTGCTCCCATTGTGATCCCAGCTTGGGCCGCATGAATTCATCTTCGCTTAACTGCTTGTCATCGTTGCCATCAAGTTGCCGAAACTGATTGCCCGCGCTCAACTGCTTGACGTCGCGCTTGACAAATTCTTCTTCCGAGATTGCACCGTCTTCGTTGGCGTCGAACCGGAAGAATGCGGATCTCGCTTCCGTCTTTTGCTCGCCTGCACGATCACCGAGGAACTCTTCGTAGGTCACCCGCCCGTCGCTATCCTTGTCCCGGCGAGCGAAATCTCTTTTCAACTGATCTTGATCAGGCTGTTTGTTGCCCCGTTTTTTGAATTCGTTGAAGTCGAGTGATCCGTTTCCATCGAGATCCCATTCTTGATGTTCGCTCCGCTTATTCTCACCCGCCTTCCCGACACTTCCGTCAAGGTATTCATCGGCGGTGATCTCCTTGTCGCCATCTCGATCCAATCGCTCGAATGCCTTCTCACGCGCCGACTTTTCAACGACGGACTTGGCTTCTTTCTTCGATTGCGCTGACATCGTTGACGCAGTGGCGAGCGAGATGAAAATCGCCACGATTGCTCGGCATCCAAACGGGGTCGATCCAAACGGGGTCGATCCAAACGGGGTCGGGAGTCTTTTTCCGTGAAGCGATTCCAAATTGGAAAATCTTCTTGCGGAAAAAGACTCCCGACCCCTTCGCGCTTTCGTCATCCGCCGACCCATTTCACTTCTTCCTTCAACATTCCTTGTTCGACATTGGATACTCTCCCACGCCCTAGAAACTCGTTAGCCCGTCGCCTTGCCCTTTGCTTCCCAGCGATTTCAAGACATCCTTGTCAATTGTCTCGGCAAGAAACTGCACCGATCCATCCGTCATCGTAAACATCGCACCGCCATCGTGGCGGCTGCCGGGTTCTTCAAAGTGGGAAGCGTTAATCCCTTCGCAGCCATCGCTGCACGTGGAAAAATGCGTTGACACACCTCCCACCGCCCAGCCATCGCGACTCGTGGTAACATCGGTGCCTTCATCAAGGCGTTGCACTTCACCAACCATAATGGTTGTACCCGTGCCATCGGTAACTTCAGCCAGTCTTGTGCCGCGCTGCACACCGAAAATGCCTTTGCAGGTATCCAGCGGTCTCCGACCTTGCGCCACAACCCACGTTTCGTGCCGCCCACAATTGTGCCACCCGTTACACGCACCGATACATCCGCCGTAGTCGTTGCCTCCTCCCGACCAATTGCCGAACATGATCGCTTGATTCGTCACGCGACTTCGGCGAGAGGGACAATAGAATACAGGTATGTCAGTCGAGGCCACTACGCTGTTCCCAATGACACTCGTCCGAAAGTCCCAACGGTCGTAAAGATTGCCTTGTTCGATGTAGGGCAGGACGCGGAGCATCCAGCTTGTCCCATGACGCCCCGATCCAACAGCACCCTCTCCAATGATGTCGACGGCTGCAAAGCCGCTACCGCTACCGCAAATCGTCGTCGTGGCAGGCGGGATCGAAATCAAGGCACCTGGAGGAAAGGTCCGATGCGTATCGTGATAGCCATGCAATCCCAGGCCGATTTGCTTAGGTTGTTCTGGCACGACATTCTTCGTGCGGCTTCGCGCGCGTGTTGCACAGCGGGAAGAATCAGCGCTGTGAGAACTCCGATGATTGCGAGCACGACTAACAGTTCAACGAGTGTGAAGCCGCCACTACAAGACAGCCGTTCGTGGCAGCTTGTATGCAGGTCGCTGGCGGGTGATGTTCTCGATTCTTGGAACATTGCCGTCCTGGAGTACGTTCGGCGAAATCCCCCTCCGATTATCGCTTTCGCCAAAAGCGTACTAGCCCATAAGCCGCAGCCATCGCGATGACGAAGAGGTTTATTCCGACAATCCACGATCTCATGTTAATTGTCGGCGACCTTGGCGGTGCATCGTTCAGTTGCACATCTTCGCCAATGATTTCCTCCAACACAGGTTGGCCACCGAGCTTCTTGTTCATGACCAACGTCCCATCGGGTGGCGCAAACCCTTCCGCCGTGAATAGATCTTCCGACAGCGGTTCGTTCACCTGTAGCCATTCGTAGGATAGATGCCAGCTTTCACCTCGGTCCAGAACCGACATTCGACAACTGGATGGAACCCACACGTCACCAATTTGTTTCCACTCGGTTTCGGTTGCCGCAGTGATCGGCAATTCCGCCAAATCGCGTGGTCCTCCACTCTGTTCAACCAGCGTCGGCATAGCTCCCTGCCCCCGATCCAACACCATACGCGTGCGGCCACGATGACCGGCCTTTTGTTTCATCTCATACTCGAATCTAAACTCAATATTTCGATCGGTTTCTCTTAATCCCATAAGCCGCGAACGCAGCATCTCATCTTTCTTTTCGCGTAACTCGTCCATTGGCAATTTAACGAGATAGGCACCAGCCCCACCCAACGGAGCAGTCAGAAATCCATACGGTCGCGCATCATAGACCTTGACTTCATAATCGCGGGGGTGACGAACGATTCCCCTTGGCTGCCCGCCCTGCATCGAGTGCCATAGTACTTCAGAATCATTTCTTGCGTACTGCGTGTGGCGACCACCTGCCTTCCGATCGTACCTCAAAAAATTCAGTTCTTTGTCGAAGGCATATCGATACTCGATTTGTTCGGTCTTTTGCGGCGCAGTGTGAACCTCGACAATACGGACGTCGATCGCGCGAATCGCCTCGATCGCGTTCCAAACGCCCGCAAACAACATTTCGGCACGACCCCTCTCCGCAGCGCTAACGACTGAACCGCTTGAATTCGACAGGTCGCCGGGGCCAGTATCTTGACTCGTGCCCATCGTGGCACTAACTAAAACGATCGCCAACGAAACTGATATTGCCCGACAGTCCGGAAAGGTGCGGATCTCTTGATCGTGACGTATTGATGTCATCGCAGTTCCCGCCTCTAAAGTGAGGGTGAGTCGTGTATATCGTCAACACCAGACGGCTACACTAGCACCGGACAACCTCTACAGAAAAACTTTCCACCGGACGACAGGGCTCAAAGACACGCCCATTGGGGCGACCACGCATGCTCATTCATCATTGCATGTGTCGCCTCCGAGCCCTACTGTTTCGTCGTGTTCCTGAGAATTCGAAATCCAGCTACCCTGGATGCAGTACGTTACATCCTGCCGATCTTTCCGTTCGCATTCATCTGGATCAGCCAAGTCGCTGAATACACCTCGCGCGCAAGTCGCGTCGTGTTCAGCCTGGCGGTGCTGTGGTTTGTCGGTAGCAGCCTGTCGGTCTACCCGCACAGTTTGTCTTACTTCAACGAGTTGGCTGGCGGTCCGCGGAATGGACACGCACACATGATTCACAGCAGCATCGACTGGGGACAAGACCTGTTGTTCTTAAAAGAGTGGATCGACGAACATCCCGAAGCAAAGCCCTTTCATTTGGCTTACTGTGGCGACTTTGATCCCAAGCTTGTTGGAATCGAATTCGAGCCACCCGAGTTCACGAATCCCAGCGATGGTTCAGCTCCCACGTTGTTGCTTCGTCCCGGCTGGTATGCCGTCAGCGTGAACTCCCTGCGCGGATACGCTTGGCGAGCGCCAATTGGCGGTGGAAGGTTCGTCACCGTCCCGCAACACGCCTGCCGCAACCTCCTCGATCGCGAACCAACAGCGATGGCGGGCTATTCGATCTATATCTATGAAGTTCCACCAATGCTCGTCAGCGCTGTGGCAGACGAAGAGTAGAGACCACTCAACCCAAGTGACACCAGTTCGCGTCTGGAACGGGTAGTGGTACAGTTTGCGATTCCTGAAAGTAGGCCGGCCACTCTTGCCCGTCTTTTGTCGGGCAGGAGTGCCCGACTTACGGCAAACTGTACCACTACCCAGGAACGTCAACGCCTGCATGAATTATGAGTGAAGTGATATGATTCTAGGAGGCTGTCCGGATACCGTACGTTGTCAAGTACGACCCATGCCGTCGAATCGTTGCAACCTCGTCACCGACGGGCTGCGGAGGCCCTTCGCACGTAGGTAATTGGCTGCGGCCCTACTCCGTCTTCGCTGCTGGCTCGGAAGCTTCAGACTCCTCCGACTCGGCGCTAACATCATCCGGCGTGTCTGACGCATCAACATTGTCGTCGTCGTCAGCGCCGAAGGACGGTTTCTCGCTACGAACGGTTTCGCGATCATGAACTCCGACGAACTCAATAATCGCCTGGAGGCCGGCATCGCCCAACCGCGGCTGTGCGAGTCTCAATACTCGCGTATAACCGCCGTTCCGATCGGCAAAGCGTGGAGCGATGTCGTCGAACAAAATCTTGACGGCTTGCTTGTCGCCAAGCAACTGCAACACTCGTCGCCGAGCTGCGACGGTTGGTGCAATAGCGGCACACCACTTTTGCCACTGGTCGCTGCTGCGCCATTGCTTCCATTCCGACGTCCCGCGTTCGGCACTCGTCTCGAATTGCTTGGCGTTCTCTTGGTGCTTCAAGGAGTGACGTGCGATCGTTACGCACTTTTCGACTAGCGGACGCACCTCTTTGGCCTTGTGCAACGTTGTGGTAACACGTCCCTTGACCTTCGGCGCGTTCTGATCGAATTCAGCATCGCGTTCGGTGAGGATCAAGCTGCTCGCCAAGTTGCGCAGCATGGCGCGGCGATGGCTTGGGGAACGTCCTAGGATTCGGCCTCGTCGTCGATGTCGCATGGCTACGGTGCGTCCAGTTTATGCTCGGTAACAATTTATTAGAAACGTGCTGAATGTGCGGCGGGAAGTCGCATACCCAGGTGCAGGCCCAACTCGGTTAGTTTCTCACGAACCTCGGTCATCGTCGTGTCGCCGAAGTTGCGTACTTCCAGGAGTTGGTCCTCGGTCCGCGAAACCAGATCGCGAACCGTGTTAATGTTTTCTGACTCCAGGCAATTCATTGCCCGAACCGACAGCTTCAATTCTGCCAAGCTGAGGTTCAGCTTCGACTCGAGAGCGGCGTCGCCACCGCCACTTGAGGCACGAGGCGCTGAATAGACCTTGGGTCCAAGTTCAACGTATTGCACGAACGGGTTAAGATGCTTGCGAAGAATCTTGGCCGCTTCCACCAAGGCCATTTCCGGATGAACTGAACCGTTCGTCCAAATATCAAGATTTAGCTTGTCGTAGTTCGTCTTCTGACCAACGCGAGTTTCTTCGATCTCGTAACGTACGCGCGTCACGGGGCTGTACACGGCGTCGATGGGGATAATCCCAATCTCGTGTTCACCCGAACTATGTTCAGTCGCTGGAACGTAACCACGACCGTTCTCGACAACCATTTCCATCATAAAGGGAACATTGTCGGTGAGTGTGGCGATGACGTGATCCTTGTTGATAATCTCGACATCGGCATCGACCTGAACGTCAGCACCGGTGATCACACCAGCCTCGTTCTTCTCGACGGTGATAACCCGTGTCGAATCGCTATGATTCTTGACGACGAGCGCCTTCACATTCAGGACGATATCGGTAACATCTTCCAGGATTCCAGGGATCGTCGAAAACTCATGCTGAGCTCCGCGAATCTTAATCTGTGTTACCGCACTGCCCTCCAGGCTGGAAAGCAAGATGCGACGCAGGCTATTGCCAATCGTAACACCGAACCCACGCTCAAATGGCTCCGCAACGAACTTTCCGTAGGTGGCGGTCAACGAATCCTTGTCGCAGTCCACTACGCTCGGCAATTCCAAACCACGCCATCGAATATGCATCAGTCGTCTCCCTAGTACGTTGTCGCTGACGTCGCAGCGACCATGAGAAATCCGGTGCCGGAGTTTATTTAGACGCGTCGCTTCTTGCGAGGACGACATCCATTGTGTGGAATCGGAGTACAGTCTTCGATCAACTTCACATTCAAGCCGGCGGCTTGAAGCGAGGTGATTGCGCTTTCACGTCCGGAGCCTGGCCCCTTGACGCGGACTTCGACTTCCTTCATGCCAAACTTCTGAGCCTTCTCAGCGGCCTGCTGCGCAGCACACTGACCAGCGAACGGCGTACTCTTACGACTTCCCTTGAAACCGGAGGTTCCGGCGCTCGCCCAGCACAACGTATCACCTTTCGTGTCCGTGATCGTAACGGTCGTGTTGTTAAATGTCGCCTTAATATGAGCGACACCAACTGTCACATTACGTCGAACTCTTCGCTTCTTCGTCTTCGCCACGAGGGAGAACTCCTATGAATACCTGGGCCGTGTGGTCGACTGAAGTCTTACTTCAGGTCCTTCACGCCCTTCTTACCGGCAACTGTTTTCTTGGGGCCTTTACGCGTGCGTGCATTCGTGCGAGTGCGTTGTCCTCGCACCGGCAAACCAACGCGATGACGAATGCCGCGATAGCATTTAACATCACGCAGTCGTGTGATCGCTTGTGAAAGCTGACGACGCAATGGGCCTTCGACGACGTAGTCACGCTCCATCAATGCCGCCAGTCGACCGAGTTCGTCGTCGGCGAGTTCGCGAGCTTTGAGCGTCGGATCGACACCCGCCTTGTGACACAAGTCTCGAGCGGTCTTTGGACCCACACCGTATAAATAAGTCAATGAAACGACAGTCGCTTTGTCGTTTGGAATATCAACACCGAGCAAACGAGGCATCTAATTGTCGCTCCCTAGAAGTACCGAGTAACCCAACACAGTGGACTCTCGCCACTAACCTTGACGTTGCTTATGGCGTGGATTGGAGCTACAAACGACATACACGCGGCCTTTGCGACGTACGACTTTGCAGTTCTCGCACACCCTTTTTACGCTGGCACGTACTTTCATCTCTCGTCCCCAATCCGCTCAAGTAAAGCGTGTCAGTATATGATCTTTTTTGCCTGGGCTTCAAGGCCCACTCGGACAAACTTTTGGAAATCAATGGCCTTGGTAGCCGTTTATCCCTAAATCGAGCCTCAGAAGCCGTTTAACGTCGATTGATCTGCGGAAACTTTGCTCAAACTGACCCGAATCGACTCGAATACCTCGTCTCGCGTTCCAGAGCCATCGATGGACTGGAGTATCCGGCGAGTTCGATAGTGATCGATTAGCGGCGCCGTTTCAGCGTCATAAACTTCAAATCGGCGGTCGATTGTCGCCGGCGTGTCGTCAACTCGGCCTTCGACCTTCGCACGTTCTCGCAGCCGCTCTCGAACCCGTTCTTTGCTCACTCGCAGTTCGATCGCCGCGTCTACCTTAACGCCGCGAGCTGCGAGCATCTCGTCTAACATCTTCCCCTGGGTCACTGTCCTGGGGATACCATCAAAAATGTATCCAGTCGCTGGAGCCGAAGCCATCGCTTGTTCGACCATCTCTATCGCCAACTCGTCCGTTACAAAGTTGCCGTTGTCGATCAACTCTGCGATCTTCCGCGCCAAGGGTGTGTCCTGCTTCGTCACCGCTCTCAGTAAGTCTCCGGTCGAAAGGTGACGAAGACCGAAATGCGACTCAACTTGCTTCGACTGTGTACCTTTTCCTGATCCAGGACGTCCTAAGATAACGACGTTCATGCCGACTCATACCGCATTGACAGCGCCCGTCGTGTTGCCTGGCTCGATCATCGAACGCGACAGCAAGTAAACCGCTATCCTTCTAGGAGGCCGCGGTAGTTCCGCATGACGAGATGACTATCAATCTTTTGGACCAAGTCAAACGCCACACTGACGGCGATCAGCAGACCGGTGCCGCCGTAGAAACTAGCGATCTGGAAATCCACACCCAGCGAACCGGAGATCATCGTCGGTACGATCGCGACAAGAGCCAAGAAGCCGGCTCCGACGTATGTGATGCGAACCATGACTTTCTCCAAATAGTCAGCCGTGCGTTTTCCCGGACGGTACCCTGGTATAAACGTTCCGTAGTCCTTCAGATTCTCGGCCATCTCTTTCGGGTTGAACGTAATCGCCGTCCAGAAGTAGCAGAAGAAGTAGATCAGCACGACGTACAACAAGTTGTAAGTGAAAGACAAGCCGCCGCCTAACATCTGGCCCAGGTTTCCAAAGATGTCCTGGGCTCGCCCGGTTGTAACACCAGCTAACGCACCGAAGATCATCGTGGGAAGCATTAACAAGCTGCTCGCAAAAATGATCGGCATCACGCCCGCTTGATTGATCCGTAGCGGCAGGTGCTGCCGCGTTCCGCCGTAGACCCGGCGACCGCGCACGTGTTTCGCGCTTTGCGTCGGAATCCGGCGCTGACCTAGCGTAATAAATACGACTCCAAACACGACCGCGACGAATAAGAAGCACAGCACAATCAGGGTTTCTATGCCCGTCTTCGACGATCCAAAGCCGACCAACTCAAACTCGGCATTCTTAATGAGATTGATCATCGCACCGGGCATCCGGGCCAGAATGCCTGCCATAATCAACAAGCTAATCCCATTGCCAATACCAAACTCGTCGATCTGTTCACCAAGCCACATTAAAAAGATAGTTCCGCAAGTCATCGTCAAAACGGCGGTCAATTGCCAAGCGAATGACAAACTCGTGGGATCGGTGGGATCCGACAAGAACTGTTCTGCCACCATCCCCACGCCGCTTCGCGGTTGCATAATGGCCCAAAGATAGAACCAGCTTTGCACGAAACAGAGCAGCACCGTCACATAACGAGTGTACTCATTGATCTTCTTCCGCCCGGTTTCGCCCTCCTTGCGCAGTTCTTCCAGTGGCTTCCAAACACTGCCGAGCAACTGAAAGATAATCGAAGCGGAAATGTACGGCATGATGCCGAGGCCAAAGATGGTGGCCTTCTGCAAGTCACTTGCCGCGAACACCGCCACTTTGTCAACAAAATCACCGAAGGAGCTCTGCGTCGTAGTCGACGCCATGGCGCTCTGGTCGATGATCGGCAGCGTGATTTGAAAACCGACCCGGTAGATCCCGAGGAAGATTAGCGTCAAAAAGATTTTCTGACGCAATTCGGGGATCGTGAAGACGACGCGAAGCTTCTCCCACATGATATCGATCCATCCCTAGTCAATAGAGGGCTATTTCAGGTCCGCGCGGCACAACATTTAAGCCAAGCGTACAGTGAAGCCACCAGCACGGCACAACTTCCCCTAACTGGGAGATGCCAAAACGACTAGGACTTCGCCTGCTTCTTCTTTTCTTCCACAGTCGTCTTGCTGGGAAGAACGACTACTTCACCGCCAGCCTTTTCGATCTTCTCGCGGGCAGAGGCGCTGAATCGGTGACCGCAAACTTTGAGTTTCTTCGTAAGTTCTCCGTCGCCAAGGATTTTTAAGATATCGTAGCGACTCTTGGCAAGATCCTTTTCTCGCAGCAGTTCCAAAGTGACCTCATCGCCAGCATTGAAAGCACTTTCCAGATTGCCGACATTTACCACCGCGATATCCAACGCAAACTTGTTGTTGAACCCGCGCTTTGGAATGCGGCGGACGATGGGCGTCGTTCCACCCTCAAAGATCGACAGCGCGCCGTATCCGCGGCATGACTTTTGGCCTTTATGGCCACGACCCGCGGTCTTACCTTGACCGGACCCCGGTCCCCGACCAAGCCGCTTTCGTTTTTTGAACTTCGTGATGCCACGATGTACGTCATTTATATTCATGACAGCGAAACTCCACGCAGTCGTTCAATCTCTTGTTTCGTCCTGAGCTTGCTCAAAGCATCGAAAGTCGCCTTGACCAAGGTGATCGGGTTATTGGTCCCGATGCTCTTCGTAAGAATGTTGTGGATGCCGGCCGACTCGCAGACCGCTCGAACCGCAGCTCCGGCGATAATACCGGTACCGGGCCCAGCTGGCACTAAAATCACGGTTCCAGCGCCGAAGTGCCCTTTGACCACATGCGATATCGTACCCTCTTCGATTGGCACGCGTACCTGCTCACGAGCGGCTTGCTTCGTTGCCTTCTCGACGCTCGGCGGAACTTCATTCGCCTTGCCATAGCCCCAGCCGACTTTGCCGTTGCCGTTACCGACAACCACCATCGCGGCGAAGCTAAAGCGACGACCACCCTTGACCACGGCGGAACAACGGCGAATCTTAATCGTCCGTTCGAGACCTTGAGATTGCGATGAGTCTGTAGACACGACCTTCGCTCCGATTAGTTCTTATCTGAATGTTAGAGTGTCAGCCCGGCTTCACGAGCCGCATCGGCCAACGCGGCAATACGTCCGTGATACTTTGAAGCTCCCCGATCAAGTCGGACCGCTTTGATTCCCGCCGCCAATGCACGTTCGGCAATTGCTTTGCCAATCGCCTGTGCGGCATCTTTGTTTCCGCCATTCGAAACGGACTCTCGCAAGTCCTTATCTCGCGTGCTGACCGAAACAATTGTCTTTCTTGAGACGTCGTCGATCAGCTGACAGCCGATGTGCTTGTTGCTGCGATAGATGCACATGCGAGGCGTTTGCCCATCACCATGCAACTTTTTTCTAACGCGGAAACGACGGCGTTCACGCTGCTTCTGGAGAAACTTATTCTTATCCACGACCGTAGCCTTTTAATTACGTTGCCGACTTACCCGGCTTGATCTTGACATGTTCGCCTTGATAGCGAATTCCCTTGCCCTTGTAAGGCTCAGGCTTTCGACAGGCCCGCACTTCCGCAGCGAACTGTCCTACCATTTGCTTATCGCAACCTTTCACGACGACGTGCGTCTGATCAGGCAGCTTGACATCCAGGCCAGCTGGAATCTTCTTTTTGATTTCGTTTGCGTAACCGACGCGAAGGCTCAGCGTGTCGCCTTGCAGCGAACCTACGTAGCCAACGCCGATAATCTCAAGACGCTTCTCATAACCATCTTTCACGCCGACGATCATGTTGTTGATCAAGGCGCGGGTGAGGCCGTGAAACGCTCGCACTTCGCGTTCGTCTGACTCACGAGTGACGGAGACTTCCTTCGACGCTTCATCGACGGATACCTTAACCTCAGGCCGATGCTCGTATTGCAACTTCCCAAGTGGTCCCTCTACCGTGATCAGCCGATCTTGTACGGCGATTTTAACGCCGTCCACAATCGATACAGGTTTTTTTCCAATACGTGACATCGTTACGACAATTCGCTGAGGAGTGTTGTTACCAGATTTCGCAAAGTACTTCGCCGCCCAGTTTCCGCTGACGGGCTTCGCGATCGCTCACGACACCACGACTGGTGCTAAGAATCGTAATTCCAAGACCATTTAACACAGGCTTCAAATCGCGGGCCTTGCGATAAACGCGGCAGCCAGGCTTGCTAACACGGCGGATTCTTTGAATGACACGCTCGCCGTTCGGGCCATACTTCAATTCAATACGCAGCTGATTAACAGGCTGCTCTTCCACTTCTTGCCAGTCCCAGATATAGCCTTCGCGCTTCAGCACGTCGGCTAACCCACGCTTAACTTGCGAGAGCGGCATATCTACATTCGGACGCTCGACACGAACGGCATTGCGAATCCGTGTCAACATATCGGCAATCGGGTCGGTCATCATGTGACTTAGGTCCTCTGCTTACCAACTGGACTTGCGGACGCCGGGAATCAATCCCTGCAACGCGTAGTTTCGGAAACAAATTCGGCAGATACCAAACTTGCGATAAACGGCCCGCGGTCGCCCGCAGAGATTACACCGCCGCTCTTGCCGAGTCGAATACTTCGGCGTCCTGCTGGCTTTTGCGATCTTCGATTTGCTCGCCACAACACATTCCTGTTGATCGATAAAAGGGACAGAACCTAAGCCGCACCGGCGGGGGTTTCTGCCTGACGGAATGGCATGCCGAAGAGTCGCAAAAGCTCGCGAGCTTCGTCATTGCTGTCCGTCGAAGTTACAAACGAAATATTCATTCCTTGAACTTTCAGGAACTTATCCGGATTTAACTCCGGGAACACCAACTGTTCCGTCAAGCCAAGACTGTAGTTACCGCTGCCATCGAATGCGGTCTCGCTCACTCCGCGAAAGTCGCGAACACGCGGCAACGCGATTGCGATCAACCGATCGAGGAACTCGTACATTCGCTGTCTTCGCAAGGTAACTTTGGCACCGATGCTTTGACCTTCCCGCAGCTTGAAGCCGGCGATCGACTTCCGAGCTTTGGTAATGATGGGCTTCTGGCCAGTAATCTGCGTGAGCGCTTCCACCGCCGTCTCAAGATGCTTTTTGTCTTGAGTCGCCTCGCCAACGCCCATATTCACCACGATCTTCTGCAGCCGAGGCAAGTTCAGGCGATTGTCTCGCTTCAACTGCTCTTTCAAAGCTGGAAGAATCTCTTTTTCGTATTTCTCTTGTAGTCGGGGAACCATCGTTTTGTCGCCTTAGCGAAGCCCGCAAGTTGCGGCCTAGTTAACTTGTCTACCTGCTACTTAGCAGCCTGTTTTTCCTTCGCCGGTGCGATCTGTCCTAATGCGTTGCTGCATTTTCGACAAAATCGCTCCTTAATGCCCTCGCTTGTCACACGAGCTCCAGTCCGAACTCCAACGCCGCAGCGACTGCATACCAACAACACGTTCGAGACCTGCAACGGCATCTCCTTCGACAGCCGACCACCCTGTGGGTTCTTTTGACTGCGTCGAACATGCTTGTAAACTCGATTGCAACCCTCGACCACCAGTTTGCCGGTCGCTCGGTCGATGCTCAGCACGCGACCTTGCTTGCCACGGTCGTTGCCAGCGATTACCTGCACCGTATCATCTGTTTTGATATGCATTACACCACCTCATTCGCGAGGCTAACGATCTTCATAAAGTTTCGATCCCGCAACTCTCGTGCAACCGCACCGAAGATGCGAGTGCCACGCGGATTGCCATCGTTATCCACGATCACCGCAGCATTGCTGTCAAACTTGATATAGCTACCATCCGCACGCCGCGTCGACTTCTTCACTCGAACGATCACCGCACGGACGATTGTCTTCTTCTTAACGTCACTACCTGGAATGACGCTCTTCACGCTGCAAATGATCACGTCACCGAGGCCGGCAAATCGACGACGCGATCCACCCAGTACCTTGATACACATTATTTCTTTCGCACCGGTATTATCAGCGACCAGCAGTCGCGATTCTTGCTGAATCATCGTACTCTATCCTTGCTCCGGCTCATTTGCGGCTTGCTCCCGAGCAGCCTTCAATGCCGCCACGTCAACCGCACGACTCTTCTCGACAACACGCACCAACTCCCAACGCTTGGTCTTCGATCGCGGTCGCGATTCAACAATCTCTACGGTGTCACCCTCGCCAGACTCATTGTTCTCGTCATGGACGTGACATACCGTTCGTTGGCGAATGAATTTGCCATACTTCGCATGTTGAACTTGGCGAGCGATTTCGACTCGGCGCGTCTTATCGCACTTGTCACTCGTCACTACGCCGATCGAAACTTTCTTTGGCATGGTTCTACTCTTTTAAATTCTTCAAGTCGCTTAGGCAGAAGCCGGCGTCTGTCTCTGGTGCAACAATGTCTTAATGCGGGCAACGAGCCGACGGCACTTTCGCAATTCACTCGGCGCGTCCAATCGCTCCGTCTGTGATTGCAAACGAAGCCGAAGCAACCGATCGCAGGTTTCCTTGAGCGTCAACTCAAGCTGCTCGTCGCTCATTTCTCGAAGTTCTGCGGCCTTCATCGACTCAACCTCTAACTAACATATAGGTGAACTAAGCAGGACGGCGTCGCACCAAGCGAACTCGCACGGGCATCTTGTGCGCCAAGCGTGCGAAACACACCTTGGCTTGCTCTTCCGTCACTCCACCGAGTTCATACAACACCGTTCCAGGACGAACCGTGGCCACCCAGGCCTCAGGCTCACCCTTACCTTTACCCATTCGTGTTTCCAACGGCGTCGATGTAATCGAACGATGCGGGAACATGCGAACGTACAAACGGCCTTCGCCGCGAATATATTGTTGGGCAGCAATACGACCCGCCTCGATGGTCTGCGCCTTAATCCAACCACCCTCGAGTGATTGCAAGCCGAAGTCACCGAAGACAACTTTGTTGCCTCGAGTCGCGTTACCTTTTATACGCCCTCTTTGGCTTTTTCGGTGCTTGACTCTCTTGGGCATCAGGGCCATCGGAGACTCCTTCGTACATACCTTGGTTAACCCAAACCTGAATTCCGATGTGCCCTTGAGCCGTCTTGGCTTCGTGGAAGCCGTAGTCGATCTTTGCTCGCAAGGTACTCAACGGAATCGATCCGGAAATTTGTTTTTCAATACGTGCCATTTCAGCACCGCCGAGGCGGCCTGCAAGGCGAATCTTAATACCCTTGGCACCAGCGTCCATCGTCTGTTCCATCGAACGCTTAATCGTTCGGCGGAAACTAGCACGCTTTGCCAGTTGCTGTCCAATATCTTCAGCGACCAACTGCGCCATCAGCTCAGGTCGACCAACTTCTTCAATCTTCAAATTCACGCGACGACCGATCAGGTTCTGGAGTTCCTCCTGCAGCAACTCCACTTCCTGACCCTTCTTCCCGATAATCAAGCCCGGTCGAGCCACATGCAGCACAACCTTGACTTCATCGCGAGTTCGCTCGATCTCAATTCGGTCAATGCCGGCATTGCGATACTGCTGCTTCTTCGGATGATTTTTAATGAAATTCCTGAGCTTGGAATCTTCCAGCAGCAGCGTCGCGAACTCTTGCTTCGACGCAAACCACCGGCTCTTCCAGCCGATCATCACACCGGTTCGATAACCGATTGGGTTTACTTTTTGTCCCATATCTAGATCTCGTTAATGTCTTCGAGTGTGACGTGAATGTGCGACATCCGCTTCTTAATCAAAAACGCCATACCGCGTGCTCGCGGCCGCATTCGCTTGAACATCGGGCCCCCATCAACATGGGCGTCAACCACGACAAGTCGTTCGACGCGAATCGTCTTGCCAGGATTTTGGTCGGGATCCTGAGCGTTACCCAATGCGCTTCGCAATACCTTCTCGAGCATTCGTGCACCACGATGCGGTTCAAACCGCAACAGGTCCAACGCCTCGTCGGCAAAGCGACCGCGAATCATATCCGCCAGATGCCGCACCTTACGGGGGCTTATCCGAGCGTTGCGATGCGTGGCACGAAACGGCATTGTCTTATTCCTCTTACTTGTCTTTCCAAAGCGGTCAGACGCAATCAAATTGCGACTAACGCTTACCCTTACCACCGTGGCCGCGGAAGGTCCGCGTCGGTGAAAATTCACCGAGCTTATGGCCAACCATGTCTTCCGTTACGAACACCTTCAAGTGCTGCTTGCCGTTGTGAACCATGAAGGTCACTCCCACAAACTCCGGCACGATCGTGCAAGCTCGAGCCCAGGTCTTAATCGGGTCAGCCTTGCCACGTTCCTGCTGCTTCTGCACCTTGGCGTACAAACGCAAATCAACAAACGGGCCTTTTTTGGTGGATCTACTCATACCAGACTAATAACTCCAAAAAGCCTTCTCGGCAGCTTTACTTCTTTGGCAACCGCAACTGACCGTAACGCCGCGACCGACGACGGCGAACAATCGCCGAGTTCGAAGCCTTGCTTCGCTGTCGCGTTCGTCCGCCCTTTGCTGGCTTGCCAGTCGGACTGACAGGATGACGCCCACCCTTTGTTCGACCTTCACCACCACCGTGCGGATGGTCAATTGGGTTCATTGCCGTTCCGCGAACATGAGGACGACGACCAAGCCAACGTGCTCGACCTGCCTTACCCAACACTATCGCCATGTGATCCGAATTACCAACCTTACCAACCGTCGCCCGGCACGCGGCCGGAATACGACGAATCTCACCGCTCGGCAACGAAATCTGAGCCCAACTCGACTCACGAGCCATCAGCGTCGCATTCGTCCCGGCGCTACGGCACATCCGACCACCGCGACCAGGCAGCAATTCGATATTGTGAATAGTCGTTCCGACTGGAATATTCTTCAACGGAAGGGTATTGCCAACGGTCGGCGGTGCCTTTGGTCCGTTTTGAACCTGGTCGCCAGCCTTCAAACCGTCGGGAGCAATAATATAGCGCTTCTCACCGTCAGCGTAATGCAACAGGGCAATGCGAGCACTGCGATTGGGATCGTACTCGATCGACGCAACCTTGGCCGGCACATCATCCTTCTTGCGGGCAAAGTCAATTAGGCGGTACTGACGCTTGTGGCCACCACCTCGATGACGAGACGTGATCTTGCCTTGATTATTCCGACCACCGGTCTTCACCAACGGACGCATCAACGACTTCTCAGGCTTCACGCCTGGCGTCAGGTCAGCGAAATCGCTCACCGTCGCATTGCGACGACCAGCGGATGTCGGCTTATAACGTCGAATTCCCATGACCTAAATTCTCCCTCCGACCCTCGTCGGAGACACCTATTCTCTATTTAGAAGAAGTCAATCCGATGCTCTGAATTCAGAGTCACCAAAGCCTTTTTCCAATTCTTGGTATATCCATAGCGAAATTTGTGTCGACGCGGCTTGCCCTTGCGATTCTGAGTGCGAACCTTCTCGACACTCACTTCAAACAAAGCTTCCACCGCTCGCTTCACATCACTCTTATTGGCGAGTGCATTCACTTCGAACGCATACTGATTATTCCGCGTCGAGCGATGCACGCCCTTCTCCGTCACGAGTGGACGCAAAATGATCTGATGCGGCTCTAGCACCAGCCCCTTATCCACTTGCTTGCTGTCGACTTTCTTAACCATCTACGTCACTCCCAATATCCAGCAGACTACGAAGCCACAGCCGTTGCACCGTGCTTCTCGCGAATCGCATCCAAGGCCGCCTTCGTAACCAATAATTTGCGAGGAGCCAAAACTGAATAGGCATTCAACTCAGCAACCGGGGCGACATTCACCTTCTCGATATTCCGAGCACTCTTGTAAACGTTGAGATCCAACGATTCTGTCGCCACCAATGCCGAAGCACCAGAAAGCCCCAGAGCCTTCAATACCGCCGCCATCTCTTTCGTACGAGGCTGAGTGAACGACAATTCGTCGATCACAACCACCTGATCATCACGCAACTTTGAAGCCAACGCCATCCGCGTCGCAGCCTGCAATGCCTTGCGGGGAAGACGGTAGGAATAGTCGCGAGGCGACTTGGCATGTATATGACCACCGCCACGACGAACACCAGAGCGACGAGAGCCAGCCCGGGCGTTACCGGTTCCCTTCTGGCGATACATTTTCTTGGTCGACCCGGCCACTTCAGCTCGCGTCTTACTCTTATGACTCCCCTGACGTTGATTCGCCTGGTACATCACCACCGCATCATGCAGCAGCTGCTTGCTAATGCGAGTCGCCAAATCCGAAGGGGCGATTTCGTAATCACCAACCTTAGCGCCGGTACGGTCGTAAATCGGTAAGCTTGCCATGTCTCAAGTCGCTTCCAATATGAGCGGAAGGGATAACAAATCCCAACTCAACCTACTTTGTTCGTTTCGCGAATCACCAACAAGCCGCCATTCGGTCCAGGAACCGCACCGCGGACCAAGAGCAAATTGTTTTCGGCATCAATGCGCACAACCTTCAGATTTCGCACAGTGATTCGAGCATTGCCATACTGGCCGGCCATGCGAATACCCTTAAAGAGTCGGCTCGGGCCAGCACTACCGCTACCCGTACCACCAGCATGACGATGAACCTTCTTCACACCGTGCGAAGCACGTTGCCCATGAAAATTGTGCCGCTTCATCACGCCAGAGTAGCCACGCCCCTTGCTCGTGCCCGTAACATCAATAACGCCAACGTCAGCGAGCGACTCCAGCGTCAGCTTTTGACCAATCTCATAGCCAGTGGTATCGCCGCGCAGCTCGCGGACAAAACGCTTTGGCTCACAACCCGCTTTCGAGGCAAGTTCCTGGCCGGCGGCGGAAAGCTTTTTCGATCGCTTACTACTCAACTTGGCTACGTGACCACGTTCGCTGCGACGGGCCAGACGGCGGGGCTTGTCTTCAAAACCCAACTGCACCGCCTCATAGCCATCGCGCTCGGATGTCCGAATCTGAAGCACATCACATGGCCCAGCTGCAATTACCGTTACCGGAATCGCCAAGCCAGACTCTTCAAATATTTGCGTCATCCCGACCTTGCGGCCGAGCAAACCCTTCGTCATCGGTCTTATCCTTGTGATCACTTGTCGATCAGGAGCGAGCTACATTCGCCCGTCTTACCTGCTCAACTTCCGATCCATAAGCAGATTACGTCGCTTTCAGGAGGGAGCCTCACCTATCGTTGCGAGGCCTTAATTTTGATGTCAACACCAGCGGGCAGGCTCAATTTGTTGAGCGATTCGATTGTCTTGGCAGTCGCCTGCACAATATCAATCAGCCGCTTGTGTGTCCGGATCTCAAATTGAGTCCGCGCCTTCTTATCAATAAACGGGCCCGCAAGCACCGTGTATTTCTCAATTCGCGTCGGCAATGGAATTGGGCCATGAACTTCGGAGTGTGTTCGTTTAGCCGTATCAACGATTTCTTGAGCACTTTGGTCCAAGATCGCGTGATCGTAAGCTTCCATCCTGATTCGGATTACTTCGTGAGCCTGGGCCACTAACGCCACTCCTAAGTTTCTTATTCCGTCGAACAACAGCTCGGCGGTTGCAATTCCCTACCGGCACTCGGTTTCGCCAAATGGCAAACCAACGATCTTAGGGATCGACCATCTGGTCGTCAACACCTCCGCGCGACCAGTATCCACAAAAAAAGTTCGAGCGGCGCGGTACAGTTTATCCAATTTCAATTCGCTATCCCGAAGTTGACCTCGGGCAGAGAGTTTGCGTGACTTCTCGGGCGTTTCTGGAACAGCCAGTTCGTTGCTATTTGAAGTGGCATCCGGCTGTTGGGTTGAGAAATCGCTGGGCGCTCGCTCGGCAACGCCACACGGTTTGTCTTCGGGCGAATTTGCTACCGCCCAGCGTTCAACGCGAATGAATCTCGCCCCGAGCTAAAAACTCCGCGACGGAGGCGGTAGGCGAGTAAGCTACTGGTCAAACGGCTGAAACCTTCCGAGAATCGGAAGCTGGCGACGCACCCTGACGACCATCATCACCTTGAGTGCAGCATGAAAATCACCAAGATTGAAACTTTTGTTTGCCACGCGAGGATGCGGAATTGGGTGTTCGTCAAAGTAATGACCGACCAGCCGGGGCTTTACGGATGGGGTGAGGCGACGCTCGAATGGCACACGCGCTCTGTTGTCGGTGCAATTGAAGATATTGCGGAACTGGTCATCGGCGAAGACCCGTGCCGCATCGAGCACTTGTGGCAGATGATGTTCCGGCAGCACTTCTGGCACGGTCACGGCATTATTCGCTCGACGGCCATCTCGGGAATCGACATCGCCCTGTGGGACATCGCGGGAAAAATTGCTGGTATGCCCTGTTCGCAGCTGTGGGGAGGCCCCGTGCGTGACTGGATACGGACTTACTGTCATCTGGGTGGCGGCAAGATGGAAGACTTCTATGAAACCACCGTCGACGACGCCAAAGCCTTTGGCGATCTGGCTCGAAGCGCGGTCGAGGACGGTTTTACTGCCTTCAAGAGCATGGCGGTACCGCCCACGATGCCGATCGAAGGTCTCCGACCGATCCGATTGGCGGAAGCCGCTGTCGCCGCGATGCGCGATGCGGTGGGGGAAGAGATTGACATCATGGTCGATTGCCACGCCCGACCATCGCCCGCCATGGGGCTGAAGTTCGGCAAGGCGCTGGATCCTTACGGCCTGTATTTCTTCGAGGAACCTTGTTGGCCCGAGTCGATCGATGGCTTGGCGATGATAAATAGTGCGCTGACAACTCCTGTAGCAACTGGCGAACGAATCACGGATCTACCGACATTTCGCGACCTTTTCGCGCGACGCGGCTGCGAGATTTGTCAGCTCGACATCACGCACTGCGGCGGCTTGACCGCCGCACGCCGAGTTGCCGCTCTCGCAGATGCTCATCAGATCGCGTTAGCACCCCACAATCCACAAGGCCCCGTCAGCACGGCGGCATCGCTTGAGTTCGGCTTCTCGCAACCAGGCTACATCATTTGCGAGACCGTCCACGGGGATGTCCCTTGGCGAAGTGATGTCGTCCAAGAAGGTTTCACCGTTGAGCCCCGCGGCCGCATCGTCCGCCCGAACACTCGGCCGGGACTTGGCATCGAGATCAACGAAGAGGAAGTCCGCAAGCATCCTTTTGAACAAGAGTTGCCCCAACGCGTCTTTTACCCTGACGGAAGCGTTGGGGATTGGTAACAAGTTCGGTGCCTTTACGTAAGGTGGGCATTGCCCACAGGGCTTTTCTGTTTTCCAATTTGAATGGATTCGTACGACGGCTCTCCGAAGCCGTCGAGCAACGAATGACTGAGTTCGACGGCTTCGGTGAGCCGTCGTACAAATGGTGCAGATTAAACAAAACGAAAGCCCTGGCACTGTCCGCCGTTTAGGATGGTGGGCAATGCCCACTTTAAGTAACATGAAAAAAACAATCGCCGGAGTTTTGCCAGTCGTCCACACACCCTTCCTCGACGACGACACAATCGACTGGGAAAGTCTCGATCGACAGATCGATTGGGCCTTTGCCAGCGGTGCTGACGGATACTGCACGGGCATGGTGTCGGAGTTGCTTCGACTCACGTATCACGAACGGATTGAGTTGACAAAACGCCTCGGTGAACTCAACCGAGGACGTGGCGTTGTCGTGATCGGCGTTGGCGCTGAGAGCACGAAGCAGGCGATCGAATACGGTCGCTGTGCCGAGGAAGCCGGCTGCGACGCCATCATGGCAATTCCACCGATCTCGACAGCGTTACCTGTCCAGCAAACGTTTGACTACTTCCGGGATGTCGCTGAAGCCGTTTCTTTGCCGTTGATCGTGCAAGACGCATCGTCGTATGTCGGCCAAGAAATCCCGCTGTCAGTCAGCACCGAACTGTTGGCGAGATTTGGCTCAGAGAAGGTGTTGTTCAAGCCCGAAGCCTCACCGATCGGGCCGAAACTCTCGGAACTCCGCGATGCGACCGCCGGAAAAGCCCGTATCTTCGAAGGTTCAGGTGGAATGTGCCTGGTCGACAGCTACCGTCGAGGCATCGTCGGCACAATTCCTGGGATGGAGTTTCTCCCGGCTGTTGTTGCCCTGTGGAAAGCCCTGCAAGCGAACGACGAGGCGGCGATTTATCGCCTCTATTTACCGCTGTGTGCCTTGGTCGCATTGCAACTTCAAGCGGGCCTTGATGGCTTCCTGGCGGTCGAGAAGTATGTGCTAAAAGAGCGAGGTATCTTCGCTACTGACCGCCGACGCAAACCACTTGCTTGGCAGTTAGACGACGAGACTCGCCAAGAGCTAGAGCGATTGCTCGACCTGCTCGACGCTGCCGTAACCGGCCAATAGCGGGATCGGCAAATCTGGGAGGCTACGCGCATGCTCGCCCCAAAATCGAACCCGAATGTCTTGGGCAACGTGTGATTAAACGCGGAAGTCGGCTCGCAGGTGAATATCATGGTGGCCGACCAACTGGGTGGCGAAGTCACTTCTTCTGGATAAGAGCAGTACTCGCGAGCCGATTCACAGTTCGGGTGCAACTGCTATTGGGAAGCGACGTTCGTCGTATTCCATCTGCCAAGCATTGCCAGTGATACGATCGTTGGGATGATCGCTCGCATGGCCCGCGAGCGATGACTCAGGACTGTCTTGACCGCGCTACCTAACTCGCCAAACGTTCGGTGGTACTCGGGAATCTCGAACAGCGGGTCGTAGCCGAAACCGCTGATGCCGCTGGGCTCGAACAGGATACGACCGCGACAGTAGTCTTCCGACTCGGCCTGGATCACCCCAGATGGATCGGACAATACCGCGTGGCATATATAATGGGCATTTCTTCGCTCGAGCGGCACGTCGGCGAGTTCACTCAACAACTTTGCGTTGTTCGTTTCGTCTGTCGCATCTGGACCAGAGAAACGAGCGGAGTAAACACCGGGGGCACCGTGGAGCGCGTCGACAGCCAGACCGCTGTCCTCGCCCAACACCCAACACCCGAGATGTTTCGCTTGGACAGTAGCTTTGAGAGCAGCGTTCTCGGCGAAAGTCGTGCCAGTTTCCTCGACCTCGACCGCGTTGGGAATGTCCGCCAGAGTCCGTAGGACGAATCCGAATGGAGCGAGCAATTCGGCGAGTTCGCGGCCCTTCTTTATATTGTGAGTTCCGAGTACCAGAATCCGCTGATTGCTCATCGTGTCCCTCTCTGCGTGACGAATCACCGAGAGCATACCACGAGTTGCGTGTTCTGTTCAGATGCCGGCGCGATACAGACTGCCAACGTTGGCGTTCAACGCGAGGAACTGCGAGCATAGTCGGCAGCAATCGATCGACGAGGCACTTCGACTGGCATGGGCTGGACATCAAACGTGATCCCGGCCAACGTGCGTGGCTGCAGCCCGAGTGACGCGCCACCCGGCAATTCGCGACGGCTAGCCCCATACATCTGCATGATTTTGTGAATCTGCGGATGGATCTCGATCTTTCCGTCGACTCGCGGCTCGCCATAGGAATCGAAACTGCCCACGGCGACGATGCTCTCTGTTCGATCATGAAACTCGTATGCTTCGACGCCCCGCTGACGAAGTGCGACTGTCAGCCGATGAGCTTTGTCGGCCGCAATTTCCAATTTATCTGTTACCTTGCCCGACCGCTCCAGTTCGTCGATCTCTTTGCTATTCATCGTATTCTTTCCACCGAACGATGCGACTTTGACGGTGTAGCGACCGGGGTTGTCGAGCAGGCTGTGCTCCACACGGCTATTGAGTTCAACAACGAACGGATCGAGTCCACCTGGTGCGAAGAATTCGGTGGGAAGGTTGGGATTTCGAGTTACGAACGCGCTCGCCATAGGGCCGCGTTGTCGCTTTGCGGGATCACCGTTCAGGCGTTGCATATTCTTGCGAAATCCAGCGAGCCACTGCGATGTCCCCTCTTCTCGGTTGCTCGAGTCCAGGCATTTTGGCCGCAGGTACTTGATCTTTTCCAGCGTCTTTTGGAGATCCGGATCGTCCGACTTTTCAAAATCGCCTACCAGCACTGCATAGCCATCGAACTTCGAATAGTTAGCATACTTCATCTTAGCCCAATCACCGGTGTAACGATCAATCGTCTTCCCTTCGATGGGTTCGGTGAAGTCGAACTCCTTGTGATTAACATAGGCCGACAAGTTAAACTCTCGTCGCAGTTCGAGTACCAACTCGTGGGCCTGCTGTTCCCCTCCCTCACCGGCAAAGCTGGCGGCCAGGATCAGCCAAGGTCCATGTTCTTCGGTCAAGTCGTATCGCGCAGAAGCATCGGCTTCGACACTTTTGCGAAATGGGATGAACGACGTCCAACGATTATCCGCACGCGATACCGCCACGTCAGCAAGCAGCGTGAAACTTAGAAGGAAGAGGCAGAGAGTCGGAAATCTCATGAAAATATCCCCGTACGACGACGCAATACGGTTGTGAGTTCACGAAGGGCTGTGAACTCGCAAAGGAGTGTGTCGCGTGGCATGTGAGTACTCGACGAACGTCTTTGAGAAGGGAACGCGGCCCCAGATACGCCGCAATAGGGCGGGAAGTTAGCAGAACGAACCTGCTGGGGCCAGATGAAAACCGGCAATTCCCGCCGGTCGCCGATGCTGCTAGCGAACGAAACGCAGTAGTGCGTAACGCTTCTTGCCGCTGCGTAAAACCATCACCGATTCGCTCGCAAGATCAGTTGATGTGAGCTTGGCATCGGGGTCCGTAACGCGTCGATTGTTGACGTAGGCTCCGCCTTGCTGAACCGTTCGGCGTGCTTCGCCTTTTGACTTTGCCAAACCGGCTTCTACGAATGCATCTAATCCACCGAGGCCTTCTCCTTCGAGCCGCGAAAATGGCAGTTCCGTGCTGGGCACATCGAGGAAAATGTCGCGAAGTTGCCCGTCGCTCAGACCGCTGATCTCTGCTCCGAAGAATATGTCGGTCGCTCGACGCGCGGCTGCAAGTCCGCTGTCGCCATGCACCAATCGAGTGAGTTCTTCGGCCAATCGCTTTTGACTGGAACGTTCGTGAGGAGCGGTGCCACGCGACTCGTCGAGCGATTCAACTTCGTCGCGGGAAAGTTCGGTGAGGTAGCGTAGGCAAGGGCCGGCATCGGCATCGCCCACGTTGATCCAGTACTGATAAAAAAGGTAGGCGCTCGTTCGCTCGGGCGACAACCAAACTTTTGTTCCTTCCGCCGTCTTCCCGATCTTCTTGCCTTCGCTATCAACAAGCAGTGGCGATGTCATCCCAAATACTTGTGCGCCGCGCATCCGGCGAGCCAGATCGATGCCGGCGGTGATGTTGCCCCATTGATCGCTACCGCCGACCTGCAATTCGCAGCCGTGAGCTTCGTTTAAATGCACGAAGTCGTAGGCTTGCAACAACATGTAGCTGAACTCGGTGTAGCTCAATCCCGCTTCCGATCCCAGGCGACTCTTCACCGAATCTTTGCCCAACATGACATTGACGGGAAAGTTCTTGCCGACGTCACGCAGGAAGTCGAGGTAGCTGAACTTTCTCATCCAATCGAAATTGTTCACCAGCAGCGCCGAGGTCTCGCCGCAGTCGAAGTCCAGAAACTGACGCATCTGACGCTCAATTCCGACAACGTTGGCGCGCAGCGAATCCACGGACAGCAAGTTGCGTTCTTCGCTTTTGCCGCTCGGATCGCCGATCATTCCCGTCGCACCGCCCACCAATGCGATCGGTCGGTGTCCAGCCCGCTGAAAGCGACGCAATAGCATCAGTTGCAAGAGGCTGCCAACGTGCAAGCTGTCTGCCGTCGGATCAAATCCGATGTAGACAGTACGCGACTTTGCGTTCAGCCACTGGGGCAAATTCTGCTCATCTGTGGTTTGATGGATCAGACCACGCCAAGTGAGATCTGCGAAGATGTCGAAGTTCATAGCGTCACGATCGTCAATCTGCGGTCAGCGTGCTCGACGAGACTATTACAAGAAGTCAAACGCTGATCGCTGATCGCTGACCGCTGACCGCTCTCAACACCTGGCTCGAATACGTTGGGGAGCACGAACCGCCAGTCGTACGAACTAGCGTGCGACCGTGAACAGAACGGCTGCGTGTTCGTTCCCGGCGTCCTCGAAGAGTTGGCGGATCAACTTGAGCATCGCCCAAGTCTCATCACCTTCTGCCTCGGTCGGCTGCTTGCCGTAGGCCGCGGGATCGAGTGCCATATATCGTTCCGTAAATTCAGCGCGTTTCAAGTCGTGCATTCCCGCCGCCACATGCGGGACAATATCGGGACGAATAAGGATCGCTTCGAAATCCTTGCCCTCGTGTAAGCGTTTCCCACCCAGTACGCAATGGTCCAGTGGGAAATCTTCGACATCCTGGTTCAGCGTACCGTCAGTGAGGGCTCGGTGAATGGGATCCCAACTGGTACCACATTCAAGTACAAGGTCTAGCTCGATGTGTTTCTTAGAGTTTCGTAATCGTTCCGCCACGGTTCGAACCGCCGCATCACCCTCTTGCGAAAACAACTCTTTGGCATCCTCTCGAGTTAAGACAATGTAGGCACCTCGACCCAAACCGCTTTCTACAGACACTTTCGCACCTTTCCAGGTTCTAACAGATCTACAGGCTCGCAAATTCCAAGTGAATACATGGTATTGAAGCTTAGAATAATCACAAATCCCTATTTCGCCCAGATCAGCTGCTGCCGAGGGCTAACTACCGCCACATATCATCGCCTGCAAACGGATGAGTTGGGCCTTCGAGTTTGGGCTTCGGCAATGCTTTCAAGGCCTGAGCGGCAAGACGCAGGTCGTCTTTTGTGGTGATTTTCAGGTTAATTGGCGATCCAGGGACAACTTTCACGGCGTGTCCAAGTCGTTGGATCAGTTCGGCATCGTCGGTAGCGGGCGTCTTGTCGGCCTTGGCGTAAGCCTCGACCAGCCAGTCGCGTCGGAATACTTGGGGAGTTTGAGCCTCCCAGACGTTCGCTCTTGGGACGGTTGCTTCGATCGTGTTGTTCGCAGCGACCCGCTTTAGAGTGCTCGAAACGGGAACGCCAAGTATCGCGGCCCCTGTTTCCTTGGCAGCATCGAAAACGGCATCAATCCATTCGCTGGCGATGCATGGCCGCGCCGCGTCATGCACCGCGACAAAGTCAATTTCATCGTGAACACGCGCCAGGGCGTTTCGTACGGAATCAGATCGCTCAGCGCCGCCTTCCACAACATCGATCCCCATGATCGCAACGTTCGCGCCGAACCTCATATGGAAGTCCTCGCGATCCTCGGGCGAAATGATGAGTATGACTTGTTTGACGTCATCACGATTCAAGAACTTGTCGGCAGCATGAAGCCATACCGCCCGCTCGCCCAAAGCAATAAAGGGCTTCTTATAGTGCTTGTCGTGAAACCGGCTGCTTTTACCGGCTGCCGGTAGGATAACTGCGAAAGTCGCCACGGAAACCGTCCTTGTTCAATTGGTAAAGCACAATCTTGGCCAATCTGCTGACAGCGTCAACCTACCGATTCTGGGACTGTTTCCCGCGGAACTTTGCAGGTCGACGAAAAGAACTTCGCCAACGCGATCGCCAGCAGCGCAAAGGCAAACACGCCAACTCCCGCACCGAACACGTCGGCTGCCCAGTCTGCGACTTCAGCCTGTCGACCCGGCACCGCCATTTGCGATAACTCGTCCACGCATCCGTAGACAGCCGCGACAACCAAGGGCAACAACAGCGTCCCGTGGCGAACTCGAAGCGTCGACAGGGCTGCGGCTAGCAGGAATGCCAATCCGGCATAGGCGCCAAAATGTAGTACTTTGTCATTGATTCGCCCCAAACCACGTACGCCCATGGGAATGTGGGTGCCAATAAAAATGCCAAGCCAATAGACTCCGAGCGTTCCCAGCGAAACGGTCCGAAGTAACTTTATCTTCATCACTTAAAACTCGGCTAGATTGCGGGTAACGACCCCAGGCCACATTTACGCACGGCTCGACACAGATTACCGTAAACGCAGGGTGCTACCAACCTTGATCGGCCCACCTTGCCATACGTACCAGACTAGTCGATAGATCGGTCTTACGCCTTTTTTCGGAGTTTTTCACTATGAATCTTGCATGGTTCTCCCTTCGTTCCGGTTTCGCGGCTTGTTGGGCGGTTTTACTTGTGGTTGCCAGCGGAGTCGCGACGGGGGATGAACCTAGTTGGAAACCCTTGTTCGATGGCAAGACACTGGACGGCTGGAAGATTACGAACTTTGGCGGCGAAGGCGAGGTGACGGTCGAGGATGGCAGCATCATCCTCGAATATGGTTCTTCGCTGACCGGGATCACCTACGATGGAACCTTCCCGAAGACGAATTATGAGATCACACTGGAAGCCAGACGCTTGGACGGCACGGACTTCTTCTGCGGGATGACGTTTCCTGTCGCCGAATCACATTGCAGCTTGATCCTGGGCGGCTGGGGTGGAGCAGTGGTTGGGCTCTCGAGCATCGACGGCCACGATGCGTCAGAAAACGAAACCACTCAGTACAAGAAGTTCGAAGCCGAACAATGGTACAAAATCCGCCTGCGAGTGACTCCAGAACGTATCGAAGCCTGGATTGACGACAAGGTTTGGGTCGATCAGGACATCAAGGGTCGAAAGATCACGACACGCAGCGAAGTAAACTTGTCGAAACCTTTTGGCATCTCCGCTTACGAGACGCGTTCCGCGTTGCGTAAGCTGCAGATACGCGAACTGGCTGAATAGCGGAGTACTCGCATGCACGAAACCTACATGCGGATGGCACTTCAGCAAGCCCAAGCGGCTCGCGAGGAGAACGAAGTACCGGTCGGTGCGGTAATCGTTCAAGACCAACGAGTGATCGCCGCCGCCTTCAATCAGCGAGAGCAACTACACGACCCGACAGCTCACGCTGAGATGATCGCCATCACACAAGCCGCCGAGTCGCTGGGCAGTTGGCGCCTTGAGCGATGCCGATTGTACGTCACGCTCGAACCTTGTCCGATGTGTGCCGGAGCGATCTTACAAGCTCGCATACCCTTCGTTGTGTATGGAGCAACCGATCCTAAGGCAGGAGCTGTCGACTCCCTATTTCAGTTGCTTCGCGACGATCGGTTGAATCACCGAGCAGAAGTAGTATCCGGAGTGTTGGCACCTGAGTGTGGTGCGATTCTGACCGAGTTCTTCGCCGCGCAACGCCGGTTAGGCAAAAAGTAGCGGACGGACTCGCGGAGCCTTCGAGCCGTTTACGCGACGCGCCGAATTGGTCGTTCCGTATCTGGAGAATCAGCGATCTTGATCGAAGCCCCACGCGGTGTCTTGCGTTCTTGGACGAAGCCGCGATCTCCAATCGAAAAGAACGTATGGAACTCGGATGCAGGACCATCCTTAAAAGTGTTTTTCAATACCTCTAACGTATCGTTCCACAACAAGCCGCTACGATAGATCACACGGTAGGCGGCCTTTAGATCTTTGATCTCGTCACGCGTGAAACCTGCGCGTCGCAAACCGACCAGGTTAAGTCCTACGATATGGCTGGAGATTCCGTCTACCATAACGAAGGGTGGAACGTCTTGGCTGAGGTGCGATTGGCCGCCAATCATTGCGAGTCGCCCAATCCGACAGAACTGATGGACTCCCGCCGCCCCGCCGAAATAAGCGCCGTCGCCCACGGTGATATGGCCCGCAAGCATCACGTTGTTGACGATGACCGTGTTGTTTCCGATATGACAGTCATGTGCGATGTGAGCATTCACCATGATCATGTTGCCGTCTCCAACTTTCGTGCAGTTTGTTGGAGCGAGTCCTCGATGGATCGTCACATACTCGCGAATACGGTTCCCGTTACCGATCAACAGCGTTCCGAGATCCTTGCCTGCCTTGGTGTGTTGCGGCGCGCCGCCCAGCACGGCTCCTTCGGCAACCTCGTTATCCGCGCCCAACGCCGTCCCCGACTTGATCGCTACATGTCCCGCCACTCGACAGTTGTTACCGATAAAAACATTGTCTTCCACAATGGAGAACGGGCCGATCGAAACATTGCTGCCAATTTCAGCCTTTGTGCTGACATACGCCGATGGGTGTATCTGCGTCACTTTTCGTCTCCCGTGTGGATCAGGACTCTTGTTTGCACTAATCTCATCGTCCGTAAGAGATTCGCGAATCCAAGAGAACTCGACGAGTCGAGTTGCTAGCGTCGGAGATGACACTAACTGCGAGGGGCGAGTTGTAACGCCAAACTTTCCGTTGGGGCAATATCATCCGATGCTAATCCGAAGGTGAGACGGCTAGCCGCAGAGAAGATCCAAGGAATTTCCATACTCAACTCTGGAGCGAAACGATGATCAGCGCACGCAAGCATTCGCAAGCAGCCACATCTCTGCTGCATTTGGCCGTGACGGGGACGCTAGCGTGCGCCGCGATTTTTTTAGTGGAAATCGGCCAAGCGGTCGAAACCGACTACCAGAGCGTACTGATCAAGGATATTCCCCACGTTTATCAGAAAACTGATTTCTGCGGGGAAGCGTGTGCTGAGATGTATTTGAAGAAACTTGGCCGATCCATGGATCAAGACTTTGTCTTTGACCAGTCCGGGTTGGACCCGATGGAAGGCCGAGGTTGTTTCACACGCGAATTGGCAACTGCGCTGCGCCGCGTGGGCTTCGACATAGGAGACGTTTGGTACTCGATCTCGGCCACTGACTCGCTGCGGTATCTGGAGGCTCACTTTCGCAACATGCATGCCGATTTAGCCAACGGCATTCCTTCGATCCTTTGCATGCACTACGACGACCATCCAAACACAACGGAACACTTTCGTTTGATCGTAGGCTACGACGCAGCCACCGACGAGGTGATCTATCACGAGCCGGCTGTCCGGGCTGCCGCGTATCGACGCATGAAGCGGGACACGCTGTTCGAACTCTGGCCGCTCAAATATGAAACGCGTCGCTGGACCCTCGTACGATTCCGCCTCTCCCCAGGCCGACTCGTCGAAGGCACTGCAGCCACGGAATTGACCAGCGCCGACTACGCTCAGCAAGTAATGCGAGTCAAACGCGAACTCGCCGAACTGAAAGAACGGCAGACGAAACTCAAAGCCGAACGAGACGCCGAGATCGCCGAAGAACTCGCCAAAGTCGAGGCGGCGAAGGAGGCCGAGGTAGAGTACGAACCGAAGAAGCTGACACCGCGAATCGTCAGTGACTTCCACATCGTCTTGGAAAAACCATTCCTGGTCATCGGCGACGACTCGCCGGCCATGGTTCGCCAATGGTCACAAGGCACAATCCGCTGGGCGGTCGAGCGACTGAAGCGGCAGTACTTCAGCCAGAATCCTGATCACGTGATCAATATCTGGCTGTTTAAGGACAAGCAAAGTTATCAACAAAACACTTACGACATCTTTGGAAGACGACCGCATACGCCGTACGGCTACTATTCGCCGTGGGATAAAGCCTTGGTGATGAATATCGACACGGGCGGCGGCACGCTGGTCCATGAGATCGTGCATCCGTTCATTGCCGCGAACTTTCCGGATTGCCCGTCGTGGTTCAACGAGGGACTTGGTTCACTGTACGAACAGTGCAATACCAACAACGGTCGCATCTGGGGCCTGACGAACTGGAGATTGCGTGGCTTGCAGGAAGCGATCAAACACGAAGACTACGAGATGCCGACGTTTGAAGAGTTGTGCGGCACGTCAACTCGTGCGTTTTACGACGCCGACCCGGGCACGAACTACGCTCAATCTCGCTATCTTTTGTATTACTTGCAGAGCGAAGGGCTCCTTGAAAAGTACTATCATGAGTTTCGGGCTTCCGCAAAAGAGGATCCCACCGGCTACAAAACGCTGCAACGTGTGCTGGGCGAAGAAGACATGACCGAGTTTCAGGAAAAGTGGACCGAGTTTGTACTCGGGCTTCGATTCTGAAAGGCGCTCAGCTACTTGCCTGGCGTTGCCGAAAGATCGCTCGCAACATCAATGGCAGTAACACGAGATTGCCGACAAGTCCTCCCAGCATCGAGAGGCTAACAAGAACGCCGAAATAGATCGTCGGAACGAACTCGCTGGTACAGAGGATCGAGAAGCCGGCTATCAACGCCAATGTCGAGAAGACGACCGCTAGGCCAACCGTTTGCTGCACGTCAGCGAGGGCGGCGACAACGCTCTTACCGTCGCGGCGGGCTTGCCGAAACGACGTGATGTAGTGGATGGAACTATCGACCGACAGCCCCATCGAGACGGCAGCGATCATGGCGGCTCCCATGTTCATTCGCAACTCCAGCCAACCCATCACACCGAGCACGAGCAGAATCGGCAACGCGTTGGGAACCATTGCGATCACTGCATAGATCGGATTTCGAAATGCGAGCGTCATCATCAAGAAGATCCCGCCTGCGGCGACGCCGAACGTGACCCATTGATCGCGGATCATGCTCTCGATCAAGTTGGTCAATAGCACATAGAAACCCGTCACTTGCGCGTCGGGCAACGATTCCGTTTGCGGAAATGCTTCAAGCGTAATCCGCGTGACCTGGTCGATGATACGTTGTTTCTGCTCAGCATCCTGCCGTTCGCGGGCGCGCAACATAATTCGAAAGTAGTGCCGCTCGGTTCCAGGCTCCTGGCCGTAAAGAGCTGAATAAAATGCCGGGATCCGACTCTGCATTCCCGCAAGCGACGCCCGCACCAAGCTTCCTCTAATTGCCCGCATGCGGACTTTGTCCAGATCCACCACCGAACTGGCGATCACAGCGTCGCTCAGGCTGATGACTTTAGTCAGGCCAGGAACCGACTGGCCACTTTCGTCCAACACGAGTACTTCGGTTCGGAGTCGCTCTTCCAGACGTTGCGTCTGTTGCAGGTAGCTCCAGTCGAGTTGTTCCGGCGCAGGAAGCAGCACATCGAGAACACCAGCTCCGCCGAGATTCTCTTCGACGAATTCATAGGCGCTGACAATTGGGCTGCCGTGACGAAAGTTCTTCGTAAAGTCCGTTTCGACTTTCAGTCGGAGTACGCCCGAAATTCCGAAGCCTGCAGTGAGAAGTATGACGATAGCGATAAGGACCGGGTGCCGGGCGGCGCGTTCCGGTAGCTTCGTCAGTCCAGCAGAAAGGCGACTCTCCCCCCAGGCATGTTTTGGGATGGTGTCGTACCGACCAGCAAGCGCCAGCGCGGGGACAACCAAGGCAACACTCACCAACACGAGCAACGAGCCAATCGCCATCATCCGCCCGAAGTCTTGAATCGGACCGACATCGGCCGCGAGCAGCGCTCCAAAGCCAATCGTGTCGGTGGCAATCGCCCAAAAGATAGGTGCGGCCAACATGGTGCCGGCACGAGCCAGTGCCTCGTGCGGCGTGAGACCGGCGAGTCGCCCTTCGCGAAAGCGCACGATCAGATGGACGACGGTCGCGATACCAACCACGGTAACAATCGCCGCCAACATCGAACTCACGAGACTAAGTCGAAATCCGGAGACGACGAGCGTCGCTTTGGTCAGCAGTAATGTCAACTGAACAACCAGCAGTGGAATCAATACCCAGCGAAGACTACGGAAGCAGAGCAGGATGACGGCCGAAAGCAAAATCGTCGACCACGTTCCAAGTCGTTGACCGTCTTCCTCGACATAACGCAAACCGTCCGAGACCATCACCGGTTCGCCAGCTAACCATCCAGGCGGCAAACCGTCGGGCAAGTTTCGAATGATTGCTTGCAGCTGGTCGATTGTCTCACGACGTGAGACAGGCGATTCCGACTCTGGATTCAAGAGACAGGCGGCAGCGACGGTTCGACCGTCGGCACTGTGCGTGTAGTTCTCGAAGAGATGTTGTGTCGGCAACGCCAAGGGGTTGTTGCCATCCACGACGGTCTCGCCGATGGGCCGATCGAGACTTAGCACGTCGTCGACGCCTGGTACGGCACGGCACTTCCCGGCAATTGAAATGAGTCGCTTGATGCCGCTCCCATCGGGATTCAGCAATTCGGGATCGACATAGACCGCCATCACGACTTCGTTGCCACCAAAAGTATCTTGGAGCAGATGATACGGCGGCAGCAAAGGATCATCCGGCGAAAACATGTTCTCGATCGAGCGATCGAACTGCATACGGCTCGCGGGCAAGTACGCACAGGCGGCGGCGACTACGGCCAACGCCAGCAACGGCCAGCGATATGCGATCAGAATATCGGTCAGTCGACGAGAAATGGAGAACATGGTGGATTGGATTTCGCCGGAACTGGACTCGCGAGCGGTATCGCACGCAAACCCGATTGGCATTGGGCTAGAACAGCACGCTCCGCCCAATCCGAGAAGTTGTTATCAAAGAACTCGCTGTTGTCTAACACACCCACGTAACGGAGTAAACTCCGTGAGCTTCGATCGATTTAACGGCTTCTTGTCGTTGTCGTCGATCACACCTATAATCCGCGACTTACAACTTCTACTACGCACGGACCGGAAATGTTGCGATGAAGATTCACGAGTATCAGGCTAAGCAAGTCCTGCGTAGTGCAGGGGTTGCCGTTCTCGACGGGCACGTTGCCACGACGCCAGACGAGGCCGCAAAAGCGTACGAAACGCTGGGCGGAAAAATCGCGGTCGTGAAAGCACAGATTCACGCTGGCGGACGCGGCAAAGGCACCACGAAGGAGAATCCCGCGCAGCATGGCGTGCAGCTTGTGAAGAGCGCCGATGAAGCCCGCAAAGTTGCCGAAGGTTTGCTCGGCAAGACTCTCGTGACAATCCAAACGGGGCCGGAAGGCAAGACCGTCAACAAAGTGTTTGTCGAGGCTGGCTGTAACATCGCGCGCGAGTTATATCTCGGGATCGTGTTGGATCGCGCAGCCGCGATGCCTGTGCTAATGGTCTCGACCGAAGGCGGCGTCGAGATCGAGAAAGTCGCCGAAGAGACTCCCGAACGGATCTTCAAAGAGCATTTCGATCCACACTTCGGTCTGCAAAGTTATCAGGTCCGTAAACTCTGTGCGAAGCTTGGCATCAAAGGCAAGAGCGTTCGTAGTGCCGACAAGTTCATGCGAGCACTTTGCGATGTCTATGTCAAATACGATTGCAGCATGGCGGAGATCAATCCATTGGTTGTAACCGCCGAAGGCGAACTCGTCGCGCTCGACGCGAAGATGAGCTTCGATAGCAACGCACTCTTCCGTCACAAAGATATCGTCGAATTCCGCGACCTCACGGAAGAGGAGCCCTTGGAAGTGCGGGCGGCCGAAGCTGGATTGAGCTATATCAAGCTCGAAGGCAACATCGGGTGTCTCGTCAATGGCGCCGGTCTGGCGATGAGCACGATGGACATCATCAAGCTTAATGGCGGACAGCCCGCGAACTTCTTAGACGTTGGCGGTGGTGCTAACGCCGCACAAGTAACGGAAGCGTTCCGAATCATCCTATCCGATCCGCATGTCAAAGCCGTGCTGGTGAATATCTTCGGTGGCATCATGCGTTGCACGACGATCGCCGAAGCGTTAGTCCAAGCCTATAAGACTGTCGGCTTTAATGTGCCGCTGGTGGTTCGCTTGGAAGGAACGGAAGTCGAAGAAGGCAAGAAGATTATCGCCGAGAGCGATGTCGATATCATCACGGCCGACGATATTAACGACGCGGCCAGGAAAGTCGTGGCGACGTTGGCGTAGCGCCGGAGTTTCATAGGGTGGGCGATGCCCACCAAGTACGAATGGTGGGCACAGCCCACCCTACTATTCGAAAGCAAAGACGATGAGCATTCTGGTAAATAAAGACACGCGATTGATCTGTCAAGGAATTACTGGAAAAGCCGGTGAGTTCCACTCGAAGAACTGCCTCGAGTACGGCACGAACTTGGTTGGCGGTGTTACGCCAGGCAAGGGCGGCGAAGTTGTTCTCGGCAAGCCGGTCTTCGACACGGTCGCGGAAGCCGTCGAGCAAACTGGTGCTGATGCCACGATGATCTTCGTGCCCGCCCCGTTCACGGCCGACGCGATCCTCGAAGCGATCGATGCCGGCATCAAAACCATCGTCGCGATCACGGAAGGTGTTCCTGTTTTGGACATGGTTCGCGTATACGAGATCGTACGCAGAAGCGACTCCGTCCTGATCGGTCCGAATTGCCCTGGAGTCATTACATCGAACGAATGCAAAATCGGCATCATGCCGGGCTACATTCATAAGGCAGGCAAGGTCGGCGTCATGAGCCGCAGCGGCACGCTCACTTATGAAGCCGTCTGGCAAACATCGAGCATGGGGCTCGGCCAGACTACTTGCGTCGGACTCGGTGGCGACCCGATCGTTGGCACTTCGTTTATCGATCTCTTCAAACTATATGAAGCCGACCCAGCGACCGAAGCGATTCTGATGATCGGAGAGATCGGCGGTACTGCGGAGGAAGAAGCAGCAGCCTTTGTAAAGGAACACGTTACGAAGCCCGTCGCTGCTTTCATTGCTGGTCGCACGGCACCTCCCGGAAAACGCATGGGGCACGCCGGCGCGATTATCTCCGGCGGCAAAGGTACTGCTGCGGAAAAGGTTGCCGCGCTTGAGGATGCCGGCATCGCCGTCGCACAGAGCCCCGGCGATATGGGAGAAGCGGTCGCTCGTGCGATCAAGAGCAAGGGCGGTTAAGGCTCTTGAGTCGCGAAGGAACTTTTGAATCAATTCACGGCTGATCGACGACGAACCATTCGTCAATGAGTGATCGATCGACGACACCAGCGCAGTGGCATCGGTAGGCATGCGACTTTGCCCTTCGCACCGAGAACCTCACACGGTCGGACCCAAGGACTGGCGTTCCGTATACCGCCGCCAAGTTTCCCCGAACTTTGCGCGAACCACGATGGGTAGTGGTACAATTTGCCGTAAGTCGGGCGCACTTGACGTAAGCCGGGCACTCTTGACGTAAGTCGGGCACTCTTGACGTAAGTCGGGCACTCTTGACGTAAGTCGGGCACTCTTGCCCGACAAAAGACGGCCAAGAGTGGCCGTCCTACTTTCAGGAATTTCAAACTGTACCACTACCTCGCGATGAATTGAATTGACTCGCGATTTCGCCAAGCTTAGGCTGGAAGGTGGAATTGAAGACAGTCGATGGCTCGTACTCTACGTGCCAAAATGGGCGGCATCATGGTTTGCTGGCGCCCGCAAAGGAGCGAGTTATGAGGCGTCCGGTTCGCCCGAGTTGGCAGATCGCGATTGCAGCGATCTTCGTGACGCATACATGGTTCGCTGGTGTACTTGCGTACGCCCAATCCACGGTCATCCAGCCGTTGACTTTGCGCGTCGATGACGCTCCAGACCGGGCCCACTCCGAACTGATCAAAGGTTCTCACGTCAAGGTCTTCATTCCGAGCCTGCCCTATTTGTATACCTCGCATTCGATCAACGCGGCCTTGATCAAACCGTCGGACAACGAGCAGGGCTGGGAATACGATATGTCGGTATCCCATCGACAGATCGACGAGACGACCTACGAGTTCAAGCTCCGCGAAGGCGTTCGATTCCAAGACGGCACGCCGTTCAACGCAGACGCCGTGGTCATGAACATGAACGCGTTCAAACTCGCACCCGTCAAGTACAGCAAGATCGACCAAGTCTTTGACCGGGCAGAGAAGGTGGATGACCTTACCGTGCGTTTTCATCTCACGGAAAAGTACGGTTGCTTTATGAACGATCTGATTTGGATGCAGTTCTACACAAAGGTGTATCTCGACAAGAACGGCTGGAATGGCAAACCAACCTGCCCCAACTTGTCTGAACCGGGACCGTATGGGCTAGGGCCGTATATCCTGATGGAAGGACATATCGAAGGAGACAGTCAGACACCGGTAGCGATTCTAAAAGCCAATCCCTACTACTGGAACAAAGAGTACCCCAAGGTTGAGACCATCACGGTTTACACCGAGCTCGACTCCAAGCAAGCGAAGGACGCCGTGCTCTATCGCGAAGGCGAAGTCGATATCGCCTTGATACCGCCCGAGTATAAAGTCGAAACGATCCTGGCTCCGTATAGCAAGTTACTCTGCTCTCCCTCGACCGATAACATCGCGATTCATTTCAATCTGATTAATGGCAACCCGCGTCTCCAGGAACGGAAAGTGCGACGTGCCTTAAATCAAGCACTCCACCAACAGCACCTCCTGCATTTCGTATTCGACGGCGAGGGAATCCTGTCGCCGACAATGGCGTCGCCCTATTTCCCGGGCGTGCGAGAAGTGGCTGAATCTTTGCGGTCGTATTCCGAAGTCGAAGATCCGTATAGCCCAACTAAGCGTGGCGAATTGAAGAAGGTGCTCCATGGTTTGAAGCTGAAGGTGCTAACCCAAGACCGATTCCTCGCCCTATGGAGAGGGATCGAAACTCAGCTGAAGCAAGTGGGCGTATCGCTCGATATCGTCGTCACTCCCAGCGAGAAAGAGATCTTTGGCCCGCTGCTTCAGACCAACGCAGGCGAGAACGATGTTTCTTGGGACTTGCTGGTGTGGGGCAATGACGACTGGTTCTTCAATCATCCCTTCACCGCATTCTTCGTGTATCGTACGCATAATGTTTGGAGCACGATTTTCCCCGATCCAATCATGGACGGGTATATCGAGGAAATGTTTCGCGCCCGCATCACGGATCCAGAATTCGTCGAGATCTCGCGGAAGATCATGCGACGTGCATACGATGAAGCATACATGCTGTTTGTTCCGACACCGAACAAGGTGTATGCCATCAACAAAGAGGTCCACTTTCGGCCCTACAAGATGGCATGCATTCCCTTGTGGAAGATTGAAGTAACGGACCAGCATTGGTCGCTACGGACGGGACCCTACCCCCCAGAGCTTACGAAGCCCGTGCAAGTGCTTCGCACGAACTATGACGAGAGGAACAAGTGATGCGCAACCGAGGTGTACTCGTCAAGTTGGTGCTACTCGTGGCAATTCCCGTGCTCGCGATCGGAGGAATGGGAGTCTTTGGGATCTGGAATGCAAAGTCCACTTTCGAATACGTCAAACAAGTGCATGGGACGGCGGTTGATTTCCGGCAGAGCGCCTTGGATCTCGGCAATCCGCTCAATCAACTGCGACAGCTCTCGTTGACGATGGTGATGGCTCCCAGTCGCGAACTACAAGTCCAGTTAGAGCGGGAGCAGGCTGACTTGACCCGGCAGATCGACGCAACTTTTGCAACCTGGCAAATCGCCGAGAACGACGCGTCGGCCACTGCCTTCCGAGATTTGAACGCTAGTTGGGAGAACTATAAAACGCTGAAGGATGTCACGGTAAGTAAGGTGTTGTCGGATTACCGTGAAGAAGCGTTCATCAATGCCATTGACGCCGAAGCCAGGCAGTTTGAATTGGTGAAAGACCACTTGTCGACTTGGATGCAGGCCAAGATCACGAAGGCCGACGGTGTCTATCAAGCCGCAGACGACCAATACAACACCGCCTCGCGAAATGCCATCGCGGTCGTCGTCTTGTTGACGCTTGTCATCGCCGGATTTGGTGTCTTCACGATGCGGCGAGTTATTCGTCCGATCCGGTCGATGCGCGATACGGCAGCCAGAATCGCCACGAATACGTCCACTTCCTCGCTGGCCAGCGCGTTGGCCGAGCGAATCGAAGTACGCTCCGCTGACGAACTCGGCGAACTGGCAGAGGCGTTCAACCAAATGGTTGCTAATCTACAGGCCGCGACGGAGCGGCTTTCGGTCGAGGAACAACGCATTCAAGCGATTCTTAACTCGACGGCCGATGGAATCATCACGATTAACGAGACGGGGCTCATTCAATCCTTCAACGCGTCGGCGGAGGGATTGCTAGGGTTTCCGATGGGCGAAGCGGTTGGATTGAGCATCGCAAAGCTAATCCCCGCCCTACACTCAGAATGGCAGAGCAGCCACACCATTCGCCCCGACGACTCGCCCCCGTTCAAGAGCGAGCGACAAGTCGAAGCCGTGACCAGAAGCGGACAAACAATTCCGCTGGCCGTTCGCATCAGCGAGATGAACTATCTTGGCGAACGGCTTACGATAGCGACGATGCAGGACATCAGCCTCCGCAAACAAACCGAAGAAGAACGCAAGAGACTTTTCCAGGCGATCCGTGACGCGGTCCAACGCCTGTCCACAGCAAGCCACCAGATCCTGACAACGACAACACAGCAAGCTGCGGGAGCCCATGAGCAGGCAGCGACGGTTTCGCAGACAGTTTCCACGGCTCAAGAGATCTCCGAAACGGCTCAACAAGCGGTCGACCGCGCGAACGAAGTCAGCGAGTCTGCTCGCCGCACGGGCGAGATTGGGGATGCTGGGCGTAAAGCCATCGAGGATTCGGTCCAAGCGATGAACTTAGTCAAATCGCAAGTTGAATCCATCGCAGAGCATATTCTGACACTTGCCGAGCGTGCTCAGGCCATTGGCGAGATCACAGCCACCGTGAACGATATCGCGGAACAGACAAATGTCTTGGCGCTCAATGCGGCTGTCGAAGCGTCGCGAGCCGGCGAACACGGCAAAGGGTTCGCGGTCGTCGCCTCTGAAGTTAAATCCCTTGCGGAACAATCGAAGAAGGCGACGGCCCAAGTTCGGCAGATCCTCAACGAAATTCAACAAGCGACGAATAAGTCCGTCCTCTCGACGGAACAAGGAACGAACTCTGTGTCAGATGCTGGTCAGATCATCGCGAAGGCCGGCAACACGATCAACACGCTGACATCCGCGCTCGCCGCCTCCGCGCGACTGGCCACTCAAATCGCCGCATCAGCAAACCAGCAAGCGATCGGCGTCAGACAACTCAACGAAGGTATCCGCAATATCGATGACATCGCCCGGCAAAATGTCGAAGCCATCAAGCAGATCGAAGGATCAGCGAGGAACCTCAACGAGCTAAGTCGCGAACTCGACTCACTGACCGCTTCGAAAGTGGCGTAATCACAATCGATTCGGCGTTTAACGATCGCCGACAAGCAATTCGTCGAAGAGCGACTCGAGTCGCTTCAGCCCACGTGTCAATGAATAATTGTCGCTAACGTGCTGGCGAGCCGCAGTCGTCTTGGCAAGGAACGTTGGATAGTCGGCGATGATTTCGCGGATTGATGCCGCGAGGGCATCGGCATCGGTGCCGGGAACAAGACGTCCCAAACTGTCGTCATCGCCGAGTATTTCACGCGGACCGCTCGGGCAATCGGTCGAAACAACTGGAACACCGCATACCATCGCCTCGATTAACGCGTTCGGCATGCCTTCATAAAGCGATGGCAAGCAGAAAAGCTGCGCGTGTTTTACGAACGGGAGCGGGTTCGCTTGGTAGCCCGCAAATCGGACATGATCTTTCAAGGCATGTTCATCAACGAAATCACGGAGTCTCTGGTCCGACGATCCGTTCCCTACGAGCCATAACCGGACTTGTGAAATATCTTCCGAGTTGACGAGACGATCCATCGCTTGCAACAAATGGATGTGTCCCTTCTCTGGGCTCAATCGTCCCACGGAGACAATCTCGAAGCGTTCTGCGTCATATTTGTTAAACGGCTCGTTCGACGCCACATCAATCTGTTCAATGTCAAACAGATTCGGACAAGTAACAACTTGCGAAGGTGGCAACTTGAAAAACTGAATCAAGCCTAGTCGTACGCCCTCCGACACACCGACAACTTGATTCGCAGATCGATAGGCGTGACGCAACAGGTAGCGTTTTGCAAATGAGAAGCGAGCGTGAAGCAGCTCAAAATCGCGGCTTGGCTCGCCCACGGCAACCGACATTCGCGGTATCGCCTTCCCTTTCATTGCTAGTGACGCCGTCAGCGTCATTTGTGAAGCACGATCATAAACGAGATCAATCTTCTCACGATCGATTACGCGGCCCAGGTCTCGTGCTTGGGAAAGAAGAATCCGACCGGGAAAGTTCAGCCGAGGATAACGACGGTTGTCCCAATACGCAAAGACGGGCACATCGGCGGGAACTTGATCCAGCAACTCGCCTTCACGATTTACGACGTACAGCAACGGTGCGAATCTCGCACGGTCAAGATGCTTCAAGATTCGCAAGACTTGCCGCTCGGCACCGCCAGCACCAAGCGATCCTAGCACGAAGAGTATCTTTCGCTTCGACAACGTAGCAAGACTCGATCACAGGTGTTGCAGTTATGGGCATGCCGACGTGGCGATGCTCGTTTAGTCCGACCCCAGTTTGCTGTACAACGTGGCGCGACCGATGCCGAGAACTTTGCAGGCTTGTGTTTTGTTACCACCGCACTTTTCGAGGACAAACTTGATGTGTCGTTCTTCGGCTTCCTTGAGCGTGATCATTTCGGAAACCGCGACATTCGACGCAGCCACCGTCGGCAAGCCCAGGTCAATCACTTCCATTTCCTCGCCTTGCCCCAGTACGACTGCGCGTTCCACCGCGTTCTTCAACTCGCGGACATTGCCGGGCCAGCGATACGAACGAAGGACTTCCATCGCCTCCTTCGAGAGTCGCAACGGCCCACGCCCCATCTGACTGCGAAACGACTCGACGAACATCGCGGCGAGTTCGATGACATCTTCATCGCGATCACGGAGCGGCGGCATTTTGATGTCGATCACGCGCAACCGGTAGTACAAGTCCTCTCGAAAGCGTTGCTGCTCGATCATCTCCGGCAAATTGCGATGCGTGGCCGCGATCATTCGTACGTCGACATTAATCTCTTCGGTTCCTCCCAATCGCTGAAAGGGGTGGCCTTCGAGAATTCGCAGCAACTTCGCTTGACAGGCAAGACTCATCTCGCCGACTTCATCCAGGAAAATGGTTCCACGATGTGATCGCTCGAACTGGCCAATGTAGCGACGATCGGCCCCCGTAAAAGCACCAACCTCGTGCCCGAACAGTTCACTCTCAAGCAACGATTCACTGAACGCTGCACAGTTGACGGTGATGTAGGGTCCAGCACTATACCGGCTCATATCGTGAATCGAACGAGCGACTAACTCTTTGCCTGTACCGCTTTCACCCAGGATCAGGACAGTCGAACTGGCCGGCCCGACGCGGCCAATTTGTTCGACCACTCGTTTCATCGCGGCGCTAGATCCCAGCAGTTGATTCTGGCTCGACAAGCGACGCCGCAGTTCAGCATTTGCCAGTTCCAAACGTTCGCGGTGCTCAAGGTTCTCCAACGCCAAACCTGCTTGGTGCGCAACAACGACGGAGAAATCGAGGTCACTGCGAGAGAAGGGGCCTCGTTTTTGCGCGCGATGGCATTCGATCGCTCCGCGGCAACTCTGTGGGCCAGGAATCGGCACACCCAGCGCCAAGCCGACCGGAGACGGTGAATCGATCACGGAATCACCCGCCGAACTGTCAGCATGATCGATCAGAATGGCTTTCCCCTTTTCCACGGCGAGACTTGCAAGAAGATGCTTCTCTTCCGCTTCCCCCCATCGTCCAGTGCACCGCAATCGACCGTCTGCGGCAACGAGCCAAACTGACACCGAATCAGCATCGATCCCATCGACAAGTGCATCGATCGCCGAACGAATCAGAACGTCGACGTCCGAATGCTGGTGTAGTAGGTTTGCCAATCGACATAGGACTGCCGAATCCCGTACGATCCGCGACATCGACTCGCTGACGCTTTCCTCGACAAGCCCGCCTCCTTGCGGAATCTCTTTGTGTCGGCCCATCATTGTTGTCGCCCGGAACACGGACGTTTGAACGTCGGCGGGTTCTTCGTCCGAAACGTTGTCGACAAATAGGATTAGGCGATCACCGATACGAATGAGATCGCCCGGCTCGAGAAGACTTCGCTCAATTGGCTGCGAATTGACATGCGTGCCGTTTAAGCTATCACAATCTTCAAGATGCCAGCGATCACCGCGAAGAAAGATTCTCGCGTGCATTCGGCTGGCTTTATCGTCGTCGAGTTGTAGGTCATTCGAAATGTGGCGACCGAGCGTCACGACTCCCGATTCAGCGTCGAGTCGCAGCGTCGTACCGGGATTCGACCCATTGAGCAAGACGAGCGAATACGACATGAGCTTGCACCCGAAGAATGCCACTGAAGAGGGTGGAGAAGATCCAGCATTGTTGTTTCGACTCTATCGTATTGATGCAAGGCGCTCAGTACAAGCGTTCCGTATTATATTGGGGCGCATTGGATTCGGTAGTTTAACGCAATTTCCACCAACAATATTTCGTAACAATATTTGCAGAAACGACTTGTGGTTGAAATGGCAGTGCCATTCGGCGAGTTGGCACGGGTAATGCAATTGTGTGTCCAGCAGATGGGTTGTCTGCTTACTGTTGGTTCCGTGGAACGCCTTCAAGCGGACAAATAACCGCCCATTGTTGGGGGTCTATTGAGGAACCGGACATCATGCCTCGTTGCGGTCGGAATTACGCATATATGAGCCCATCTCATAGCTACTGCGAAATCCTCCGAGGTCGTGGTTGACCGCAAACTAGTGCGGATCGATGAGCTGGTCGTTCATGCGGACGTTGACGATGTGATTGATCTGTGAGGCTGAATGAGAATCGAAAGAAAACTAGATTCGGTCGTGGCGAGCGCGAATGTCGAGCGTCGACGGCGGCGCGTCAGACGCACCGACTCTAGTCATTTAATCTACGAAGCGCGAGCCGATGCCTGAGGCTTGAGAGGTGGTTGGTCCTGGGAAGAGCCAGCCACCTCTCTTTGTTATTCCAGGTGTCACGTTTCTCTGGATGGGCGACTCGCTGCCACGACTACGTTCTTCGGCATTTCTCGCAATACCTTTTCAACGGGCAGCGATCTCGCTAGGCTACATGCGTGGATTTTCCCGCACATTCGAAGGCGTTCAAGCGATCCCGCAACGGAGCCGCAGCTATGGCAGAGTACAAACGGTTCGAGGTTACCCATCAAAAGGGCGTGACCGTTCTACGGCTCGTCGATGCCGAGCTGTCTGATTTGGTGTTGCAGGACGCGGCTCACGAAGAGCTGATGGCGTTAGTAGAAGAAGATAAGCCCGCCAAGCTACTGATCGATTTCAGCGCCGTTCAATATTGCACAACCGGAATTATCAACAGCCTGCTGACAACCAAGAAACGAATTGTTGCAGGCGGTGGGGTGTTTAAGCTGTGCGGATTGACGAAGCATGTGCATGATGCTTTCCAAGCGTTGAACTTGGAAAATACGGTCTTCGACGTTTATAAGACGGCAGACGAGGCTTTAGCAGCGTTTGCTGATTGAATTTCGTCGTCGATCACGGTCACCAGCTCTTGCCACGCGAGCGGCTTGGTAGTGCTACAGTTTGCCGTAAGTCGGTCACTCTTGCCCGACAAAAGAACGGCCAAGAGTGACCGTCCTACTTTCAGGAATTTCAAACAGCGGCTTTTGAGGTTGGAACGAACTCTTTTGTTCCGATACAATGAACAACGGCATTAACGCCGCCCCCCCGGCCTGTCCTTGACCCCACCTGTCAGGCCGCCCCGCCCCACAACTGGAGACGACGATGCTTCGAGTGATCGGCGATCGATATCGTTTGTGCGACGACCTGACGCGACGAGACATGCTGAAAATTGGTGCGCTCGGGCTCGGTGGATTGACCCTGCCTCAACTGCTCCGTGCAGAAGCCGCTGCGGGGATAAAGAGCTCGCACAAGTCTGTCATCATGATCTACATGGCGGGTGCCCCACCGCATCAGGATATGTACGACTTGAAGCTCGACGCACCCGCCGAGATCCGTGGCGAGTTCCAACCAATTGCGACGCCCGTGCCCGGCATCCAGATCTGCGAACACATGCCTCGCCTGGCAGCAATCATGGACAAGCTCGTCCCGCTGCGGTCCGTTTACGGTTCGCCAAGCGGCGCTCACGACTCGCACATCTGTTACACCGGACGCGCCAAGCAAAACGAACCACGAGGCGGCTGGCCGTCGATCGGTTCAACGATTGCTAAGCTGCAAGGACCGACCAGCCCTTCCGTGCCTCCGTTCATTGGCTTGGCTCCCGACGCAGGGCATCCGCCTTACGGATCGCCGGGCCTGCCGGGATTCCTTGGAATCGGCAACGCCGCGTTTCGTCCCTCGGGTCCGGCCCAGAACGACATGACGCTGAAGGACGTGTCGGGAGAACGACTCGAAGATCGCAAGACGTTGCTCGGCAGCTTCGATCAACTTCGACGCGAAGCCGACGCCAACGGTGATCTGGCCGGATTGGACGAGATCAACGAACAAGCGTTCAACATCCTCACATCAACGAAACTCGCCGAAGCACTCGACATCTCGAAGGAGCCTGCTGCCGTCCGCGAACGATACGGCAAAGGCAATCCACAACGCTATGGCGATGGAGCTCCTCGGAATTTGGAACACTTCCTGATGGCGAGGCGTTTGGTCGAAGCGGGTGCTCGCGTCGTCACGTTGAACTTTGGACGCTGGGATTTCCATAGCAACAACTTTAGCGAAGCCAAGAACACGCACCTGCCAATGTTTGACCAGGGGTTGTCGGCGCTGATCGAAGACCTTCATGCTCGCGGCATGGACAAAGACGTCGCAGTCGTGGCGTGGGGCGAGTTTGGTCGCACGCCGCGAATCAACGCGAATGCTGGTCGCGACCACTGGCCGCAAGTCGGTGGCGGCCTCGTCGCAGGCGGAGGTTTCCGCACCGGGCAAGTCATCGGAGCAACGGATCGACTGGGCGGCGCAATCGCCGAACGACCGGTGCATTTCGGCGAAGTCCACGCCACGCTCTATCGATTCCTGGGCCTTGATCCACTTCGCACGACCGTTGACGATCTGTCAGGCCGACCTCGCTACCTGGTTGACGACTACGCCGCGATGCCAGAACTGGTCTGATCGAGTCGCTCACTCAGACTTTTTTGCCGCCGCAAAGTTCGTCGCGTGAAACTGCATCAGCCTGAATCCCTCGGCGTCGTAGATGGCTTTCGCGCTGTGCGGTGCATCGGGAACGATGACGCTCTCGAAGGGAATGGCGAGCGACCGCAAGAACCCCATATACTCGAGATTGTTTTCGTAGTTGAAATCTTTCGTTCCAACGTGAATCAGGATTTTGATCGGTGGTTCGGGATGCTTGGCGTACTGACGCGCGAGATCGTAGGTGTTGTAGCCCGGTGCGAATTTCAAGTTGTCGCTCTCTCGTCCATCATTCTCCGAGATGCTTTTCTCGGTCGCGTGCCCTGCGCCGCCGGGAGCCGCGGAGCAAAACAAGTCGGGGTGCTTGAACATGATCCGCGTCGTGCCGCGCCCGCCTTGCGAAAATCCTTCCAAGCCTCGGCCACTGCGATCGGCGATCGTGCGATAGGTCACGTCGATGTGCGGAATCAGCTCCTGAACGAAGACGTCTTCACCCATCGACTTCTTCGCCGGGTAGTTGTAATGACTTACTTCACCCCCGTTTACAAATACGTAGATTGCCGGCGGCACCTTGCCGCTTGAGATGGCATCGTGAATGTAGGTCGTCAAGCTGACGCTCTTCGTCTCGCTTCCCGGTCGACCGCCGTGAAGATAGTAGACCACAGGAAACCGCTGTGTGGGGTCGCTCGTTTCGTCGTATTGGGGTGGCAGATAGATGCAGTACCCTACATCAGTTCCCATCGATGGGCTCTTGAACGTCGCGTGCTTCACGCGAGGATACTTGCCCTCAGGCAGCGGATTCACCCAGCGAAACGGTTCGGGCTTCTTCACTGCTTTCCTTGTGTCCGCTTTCTTTGTATCCGGCAGCCTTGAATTCTCGCGATCTTGCCCCAGTACGTCCGAAGTAGGCAAGACAACGCCGAAGCCTGCGAATACGCACAATATCATGAATACTTTGGTCATCGGAGGATTCTCGCGGAGAATGGAGTGATCGGACTGAGTCTATCGTAACACGCGACTTGTCTACGAGAAATCGAAGTGGACATCAGGGCTTTTCCTTTGTTGAAGTTGCACAAGATGTACGACGGGCCTCCGAGCCCGTCGAAAAACGACTTAGATTCATCGACGGGCTCGGAGGCCCGTCGTACGAACCTCTCAGTTTGAAAAACTGAAAAGCCCTGAAGTGGGCATTCGGCTGCTGTATTCCAGCCACAATATCCGGTATCATTTCTCGCATCGACGGGGACTTTGGTCCCCGCTGCGATGTGTCGTTTAGTCGAGAGGATTTTAACATGTTGGAAGCGCTGCCTTTGTTGTCGGCTGGTGATTGGGTCATGCCAGCTCTGTTCGGAGTCGGGATCTTTGGCGTCATCTTCTTTGGGATCTTCGGCATCGCCGCGATGGTCTATGGGAACATCTGGGTTCAGGCTTATATGTCGAGCGCGGATGTCAGCCTGCTTAGCCTGATCGGCATGGGCTTTCGCCAAGTGAACCCACGCATTATCGTCGCCGCGAAGATCATGGCAGCACAAGCTGGCCTCGACATCGGACGTCGTCACGGCATTAGCACCTCTCGACTCGAAGCTCACTTTCTCGCGGGCGGCAACGTGATGAATGTCATCAACGCAATCATCGCCGCTCACCGGGCGGGCATCGATCTCGACTTCGACCGGGCCGCCGCAATCGATCTCGCTGGTCGTGATGTTCTGGACGCCGTGCGAACAAGCGTCTCGCCCCGAGTGATCGACTGCCCCGATCCCCGACGAAGCGGCAAAGCCTTCTTAAGTGCCATTGCGAAAGACGGCGTTGAATTGAAGATCCGCGCCCGAGTGACCGTTCGCACGAACTTAGAACAACTGATCGGTGGTGCGACGGAAGAGACGGTGATCGCTCGCGTCGGCGAGGGCATCATCACTTCGATCGGTTCTTCCAATACCCATCTCGAAGTGCTAGAGAATCCCGACCGCATTTCAAAGGCCGTGCTGAATCGCGGACTCGATGCCCATACGGCGTTCGAGATCGTTTCGATCGACATCGCCGACATCGATGTTGGTGATCAGATCGGCGCTCGCTTGCAAGCCGATCAGGCCGAAGCCGACACTCGCGTCGCGCGGGCGATGGCGGAACAACGACGTGCTGAAGCCGTGGCTTTCGAACAGGAGATGAAAGCCAAAGTGGCTGGGAATCGCGCCGCGCTGGTCTTGGCCGAAGCCGAGGTACCGCAAGCCATGGCTGAGGCATTTCGACAGGGCCACATCTACAGCGACGACAACGGCGCGAGCTAGACCTCGCCTGCCTTTGAAACGATTCTGATCGGAGTAGTATCGTGACGGTGTTGTTCTTGGCGATGATTCTGGCTGCCGATCCAGAACCGACACAGGCGGAACTCTTGCAAGTATTCCGCGACGAGTTCGTCACCATCACACCCGGCGAAGGGAAGTTCCCAAAGAGCTTTTCGATGGGACGGGCGGATGGCAGCGCCGCCGAGCAACCGGCTCATGAGGTGTCGTTCGCCTACAGCTTCGACATTGCCAAGTACGAAGTTCCTCAAAACCTCTGGGAAATCGTGATGGGAACGAATCCATCGCGTTGGAAGGGTAAGCGAAACTCGGTCGAAATGCTGTCCTACGACGAAGCCGTCGAGTTTTGCGAGAAGTCGACGGAATTGATGCGAGCGGCCAAGCTGATCACGCAGAATCAGGTGATTCGCTTGCCCTCGGAAGCGGAATGGGAATACGTCGCTCGAGCCGGATCGACGACCCTTTATTCGTATGGCGACGATCCGGTGAAACTCGATGACTACGGTTGGCATACCGGTAACGCTGCCGGCAATGATCCGCCAGTCGGAGCGAAGAAGCCAAACGCTTGGGGCTTATACGACATGCACGGATACTTATGGGAGTGGTGTTCGGACACATGGCATGATAATTACAAAGCCGCTCCCGCCGATGGCACGTCTTGGGAGCAGGACGGCGTTGACGACAAGCGAGTCCTCCGTAGCGGCAGCTGGAAGGACAAGGCGGATCGATTGACGAGTTCGTATCGTCTCGGCGTGTCGGCGAAGACATGGGACGACGCGGTCGGATTGCGTTGCGTTTTAGCAAACGTTCGTTAGAACGCGGCGCTATCGGTATATTCGCTACGGTCCTCACGGCGACTGCGAACACGGCAGTACCCACCGTGAAATCATCGGCTCTAAACTCCACGGAGAAGCCAGCCAGCAGCTACTCTTGTGCATCGACTTGATGCCATCGAATTCAACAGGAGCAGCGACGATGTTTCACGAAGCCCTCTCGTCAGCAACCAGCGACTACTCGGCAGCCTTTGCCGCCGAACAAGCACACTATGCCGCGAACCGAGTCGAAGACCAACTGGTCTGCATGCAGGCCGACATCGAGCGTTTGCTGTTGATCACCGAAGGCCTGTGGAGCATTCTGAAAAGTGAGCACGGCTATGACGACGAGGAGCTGGTTCGACGCGTCTTGGAAGTGGATTTGAAAGATGGCAAGATCGACGGAAAGGTTGCCGCGCAAAAGCCAGGTGATTGCCCCCACTGTAATCGTCCGTTGTCACAGGATCGGCGGTATTGCCTGTACTGCGGCGAGCCAACGCCGATCGATTTGTTCACACGATGATGTGGTCGATGACGGGAGGCGTGCATGAAGGATCGCGCGTGCCAACTGTGCGGTCGCGTCACCAAACGCGGGACGACCGAGCATCATCTGATTCCGCGAACGTGTCACGCGAACAAGTGGTTCAAGAAGCGGTTCTCACGCGAAGTGATGCGTACAACCGTCTCGCTTTGCCGCGCCTGTCATGGTGCCATCCATGATCTGATTCCCGACGAGAAGGAACTCGGTCGCGACTTCAACACACTCGACAAGCTGCTTGCCCACTCGGCGATCGAAAAGTTCGTCGAGTGGGTTAAGAAGCAGAAGTAACTTGCGATCAATCAGGCGCGTTTGCGTTTCTTCTTGTTGGCATTGGGCTGATCGAACTGGACCACCGAACCGTCATCCTTGTACTGGTCGCGCAGCCGTTCGAGTTCAGCTTCCATTTGACTTTTCACCGCTGCGTAATCGGCTTCGTCGTACACACTATTGAGTTCGTTGGGATCCTTCTCCAAATCAAACAGTTCCCATTCATTGAGTTCGTAGTAGTGAATTAGCTTGTACCGCTCGGTACGTACACCGTAGTGCTTGGCGACAGAGTGAGCTCCTGGGAACTCATAATAATGATAGTAGACCGACTTGCGCCAATCGGACGGCGTTTCGCCCATCAATACCTGTTTGAAGCTGCGTCCTTGCATGTCAGACGGGATTGGTGCTCCGGCGATCTCCAGGAACAGCTCGGGGAAGTCCAAGTTCATGACCATCGCATCGGAAACACTGCCCGGCTTCACCTTGCCCGGCCAACGAACCATCAGCGGCGTGCGGAACGACTCTTCATACATCCATCGCTTATCGAACCAGCCATGCTCGCCGAGATACCAGCCCTGGTCGGACGAGTAGATAACAACCGTGTTGTCAGCCAGCCCAGTTTCGTCCAAGTAGTCCAAGACGCGTCCCACGTTCTCGTCCACCGAATCGACACAACGCAAATAGTCTTTGGCATAGCGTTGATACTTCCAACGAATCAAGTCATCGCCGGTCAAATTTGCTTTCTCGAACTCTTCGTTTTTGGGATCGTAGGCTTCGTCCCATGCCTTCTTCTGCTCGTCGGTCAGACCGCGCTGAGGCACAAGTTTTAGATCGTTTGGCGTAAGGTGACGTTCGACGGTCATCTCTTGGTTTCGAGCGGGGCTGGCTCGATGACTGTAGTCGTCGAACAGCGTCTCCGGCTCGGGAATCGTGACATCGTCGTAGTTGTTCAACTGTTTCGGACCGGGTTGCCAGTTGCGATGCGGGGCCTTGTGCTGATACATCAACAGAAACGGTTTGTCGGTGTCGCGTTTGTTCTTCAGCCAATCCAATGCGAGGTCCGTGATGATCTCGGTCGTGTAACCCGTGTGTTTAACGACTCCATCCGCCGTGTCCATCGCTGGATTGTAATAAGGCCCCTGTCCCTGCAGGATGTGCCAATAATCGAACCCAGTCGGATCGGTCGATAGGTGCCACTTGCCGATCACCGCTGTTTGATAACCTGCAGATTGAAGCAACTTGGACACCGTCTGTTGCTGGCCGTTGAATTTGTTTCCGTTGTGGACGAAGCCGTTCAAATGACTGTACTTACCGGTCAAGATGACGGCTCGCGATGGTCCGCAGATCGAGTTCGTCACAAAGCAGCGATCGAACCGCATCCCTTCCTTCGCGATCCGATCGAGGTTTGGCGTCTGATTCACCTTGCTGCCATAACAGCTCAGCGCTTGATAACCATGATCATCCGAAAAGACGAAGAGGATGTTTGGACGCTGGTCCTTCTCGGCCCAAACAACACTACCTGCGAGCGCGAGTGCGACAAGTCCAAGCAACATGGAGTAACGAAGAGTCATAAGTAGAATCCTGTTCCTTTTTAGCGTTCCCAAAATAGTAAAGCCGTCGCCCTACATCTGTAAAGCGACGGCGTGGGAATTCAATTTTGCAATCAATTCACTGACGGTAATTCGAAGGCGAATCGACTTGAGCAGATTAACCGAAGGGATCGGCGAACGGATCAGCGGCAGGTTCGGTTGCTGGTGCTGCCTCGGTTGCTGGTGCCGCATCGTCTGCAAAGGGGTCGGTACCGGCGTCGGTTCCGAAAGCATCACCAGCGTCGGCGGGCATCGCCTCTGTGGTGTTACTATCACCGAACAGATCCGTGCCGCTGTCGGCAGGCTCGGTCGTGGCGGATGCTTCCGGCGCAGCCTCGGGCTGAATCGGTTGAGCGTCGCCACCAAACGGATCTGATGGATCGTCCGCTGGCGGAGTGCCAACTAGTTCTTTTGCCGGTGCTGGTTGCGGACGACTCGGATTCCGGAGCACTTGTCCTTCCGCGTCTTGAAGTTGTTCATAACGAGCTTGGGAAGCTTTAATTGTTCGAGTATGCGAAACGAGCCGAGCTTGCTGCCGTTGGCGTTCAATCTCAATCCGATTGGGACCTTGAACTCGTTGTAACGAATAGCTGACGGGATAGACGCGATCTGCACCCGTTGTCTCTAACGCCGCACCCTTTTGGAAATCAGCTTTCGCTTCATCGGGTCGACCAAGAGCCATGTAAGCGAGCCCTCGAAAGTAAAACGTTCGCGGGTCGCGAGTTCCTTGTTCAATCGCTGTGGTCAGGTACTCGTGCGCTTCTTGGTATTGATGTGAGAAGTAAGCGTGGACGCCATGTCCATAAAGCTCTGCCAACACGCTGTCTTGGGCGACCGCGTCCGCTGGACGTGCCGCGAGAAGACCGATGACGGCGAATCCAATTGCTACGTAGCTACGCATTCGAAACGCTCCCGATTCGAAAGTGGATGTTGAGACTCGACGAGCGAACACGCTATTATGCTGGAGGCGTAGCCCGCGCCGATCGAGGCGTCTGGCAAAGAGTTCATGGTAATTCGCCGCCTACGCCGTCGCAAGCGTTACAAGAGGAATGTCCAAATCAGCATGACAAATCCACCGTCGCTGCCAGTGTACGATCGGTTTCAGAGTTACGACTGGAATTATGAACACGCCCCCGATCCGGTGGAAATCGAGGTCCCCGAGATGCCCGGCAAGTGGGATATTTGTGGCCTGTCGGTCGATTCGCCGCTGGGAGTTCCCGCGGGTCCGCTGCTAAATGGGAATTGGTGCTTGTATTACGCCAGTCTTGGTTTCGATGTCGTCACGTACAAGACAGTTCGCAGTCGGGCTCGTGCCTGCTACCCGCTGCCCAACCTGCAACCAGTGGCCTGCGCGCAACTGACGGGGGACGAGACCGAGGTGTCTGCGGCAACCGACATGACAGGCAGTTGGGCCGTATCTTACGGAATGCCGTCGAGGGAGCCCTCGATCTGGCGCGCGGATGTCGAAGCGACTCGCAAGCAACTCGGCGCCGGGAAATTGCTCTCAGTGTCCGTCGTTGCGACCGTGCAAGACGGTTGGACGATCGAGGATCTGGCGGTCGACTATGCAAAGTGTGCGAAATGGGCGGTCGATAGCGGTGCTGACATCGTTGAAACCAACTTTTCGTGCCCAAATGTGTCGACATGCGATGGCCAACTGTTTCAACAACCGACGGACGCCCAGCTCGTCGCACAGTGCGTTCGTTCAGCGATCGGCGAAGTGCCCTACGTGGCGAAGATCGGACATGTCCCGACATCCGAGGCCGCTGGCGAATTGCTCCAGGCAATTGGTTCGAGCATCGACGCACTCGCAATGACGAACAGCGTTGCAACGCAGGTTCGTGACGGTGATTCGTTGGTCTTTGATGGACAACGGCGAGGCATTTGCGGCGCAGCGATTCGCGACGCTTCGATCCAGCAAACGCGTCTGTTCGCAAAACTAATTCGAGAACGGCAGCTCAACATTCAGGTAATTGGAGTGGGGGGAATTCAAAACGCGTCGGACGTGATCGCGTATCTGACTGCCGGTGCTAAAGCGTGTCATGTTGCCACGGCAGCGATGGTCGACCCGTATGTGGCCGTGCGTATCAAACGCGAACTTGCCCGACACAGCGGAAACTCTGGCTAATCCGCAGGATCGGACGGATTCCTGCGAAGTCGCGCCCGCCAATTTGCTTGCGAGTGGCGGATACCCGGGATAGGATAGAGCTTTGTCTTGTTCTCCCCACATTACTCCTCACTTTGAAGGATTTTGCGAATGTCGACAAAGACTCAGAACATCGAAGAGCAGGCTGTCGCCACTCCCGTCGATACAAAGCCGATGCAAGAGATTTTGAATTTGGTTCGACGTGATAGCCAAGTCGACCCACAAGCCTATCTCGAAGAAGCCAAAGTTCCTCACGGTGGCGAATAACTAGTGGCAGAGGTCTTTCAGCGGTTACTCGGCTTGGAAACCGAGTATGCAATCCGCTCCTCTTCCGAACTTGCTACGTCTCGTCGATCAAAGTTCCGTCTTTATGAATCGCTCGTGGCTGCGCTACATCGACGCGTGCCCACGGTGCCGGCAAAGCACTTCAAAGAAGGTGTGTTCACTGCCTATGGCGGTGCCGTTTGGTTCGAGGCAGAGCGACCGGCGGCAGGTGGCGGCTTAATCGAAGGCGCGACGCCTGAATGTCGTAGTCCGCGCGAAGCCGTTACCTATCAGCGAGCGCAAGACCGCTTACTTGCCGCAGCCGCAGCCGATCGCAACTTTCAGTTAATCAAGAACGATCGCGATGCGTGCGACAATGTTTACGGCGCGCAAGAGAACTACGAGGCGACTTTTGCTTCTGGAGTGCGTCTCTTTCTGTGGCGATTTGGGCTGCTGTGCTTGTTCCCGCTGGCGCTAATCACTTGGCTGGGAATCGGGCTCTGCATTCTGGGCACCCTCTCGTATTTCCTAATCGCCGCGATCATTTACATGCCGCTGAAACTCGTCACCGGCGGTCGCGATTCAATTGCCTTGATGCTGTTTGGCCGCGACCTTGTCGAGGGACGTGAGACCTGTATCCACGTTCCGGTTTGGCTTGAATCATCGCTGCAACTCATTACGCGGATACTGACCGCTCCCCTGGCACTCGCACTATACTTTTTGCTGCATGTGACCGCGTTTCGGGATGCCCGCAAACGATTGGTTCCGTTTCTGATCACTCGCCCGATCTTTGCAGGCGCTGGCATGGTCGATGCGGATGGCGAGTATCAAATCGCCGATAAGGCTCCGGCGATTAACTGTGTTGTCGGCTATGGCGGGATGGTTGGCGATCGACCGATCTTCTCAATGGGACATTTTTTCAAAGCGGTTTACGCCGACGCGTGGTTCTCGCCACGGGAGTACGGCGAATTGTTTCGTCAGCGGCAACGATTGCAGATCGGGTTGGGCGATTCCAATATGTGCGAGACGGCCGAGTATCTCCGGGTCGGCACAACCTTGTTGGTACTCGACGCCATCGAGGCAGGAACGTTTCAATCGCCCCCCACTGTTCGGCGTCCCATTCAAGTGCTACGCGGTGTTTGCCGCGACGCGTCGCTAACACATGAATTTACGCTTTGCGACGGCCAATCGGTGTCTGCTTTGCAAGTCCAGCGTTACTATTTGGCAGGTTGTCGGGCTTTCCTGAATCAGCAGACCGACGGGCCCGCCGAGGCGTGGGATGTTCTGCGATTGTGGAATCAGACTCTCGATCAACTAGAGCATCGCATCACACATAACGATGCGGATGCGGATGACGCCCTTTCACTCGTTGGTTCCATCGATTGGGTCACGAAAAAATATCTGCTTGATAAAGCGGGCGCCGATGCGAACTGGGCCGAGCGCAAGAAAATTGATTTGCGTTACCATGAATTGTCCGACGATGGCTACTTTGCGATGCTACAATCAGCCGGTTTCGCACCGCGATTGTTCGAAAAGGAAGCAATTGAACGAGCAACGCGAGTTGCCCCCGCTAACTCGCCCGCAACTATGCGGGGGCACTATATCCGCGAGTTTGTCGATGGCGAAGAACCAGTGACGGCCAATTGGAAGGCCGTCATCATCGGCCATCGCTGGGGTGCGAAAACGATCCGGCTTGCCAACTACGGACGTTCCGACCGTCGATCACGCGGAGATTCGGCAGCACGCCGTGCGCGTCGAACCAGCTACCGCGATCGCAATTAATCCGAGTGCCGCCCGAAGTCAGGCTACGTGCAGCTACGATCCAACTCGCCAAGCTATACTGTCCACCTCAGAAGGCAGAGGATTGCGTCCAAGACTGTTGCGTCCTGGGCGAATAGGCGGGAAGGTGACTTGGTATGGTAATGGAATCGGTTGTAGTTCTGTCGGCGATCTTGCTTGTGATCTTCGTGATCGCGTGCTGGGCGCTGAACGTGATCGGCATGCCGGGCAATTGGTTAATCGTCGCACTCGCTGCGACGTATTCCTATTTCATGCCGGACGAGCGGCGACTCGATATTGATGTGCTGACCATCTTGGCGCTATTCGCCCTCGCAGCACTTGGCGAAGGCCTCGAGTTCCTCGCCGGGGCACTTGGTGCATCGAAGGCCGGAGCCAGCAAGCGTGGAACCGCACTTGCGTTGGTAGGGTCGCTGATTGGCGGCGTTGCCGGCATCTTTGTTCCGGTTCCTGTTGTCGGTCAGATCCTCGGACCGATCGTTTGCGCTGGCCTCGGGGCTTTGGTTGGTGCGGTGCTGGGCGAGCAGTGGAAGGGACGCGATCTCGACGAAAGCCTGAACATAGGGCATGCCGCGTTTTGGGGCCGACTGATCGGCACGCTCGGCAAGATCCTCGTCGGCTGCGTCATGATCGTGCTGGTTATCGTGAGCCTTCTCATTCACTAGATCAGCCGCGGCCTCGCCATCCGTTCTAACCGGTCCGCTCCGCTGGCAAATCTGCGTCGCCGATGTGAATCTCGCCGGAGGGGTTGGCAAGGAGGGTGTCCATTCGGATTTGGTTTTCGAATGCAGGTTTTCGATTGCGGGGGCGTTTTGTCACTGAGACGCGGCTGTTAGAATTGCTTGCACTCATCGACGTAATCCAGTGATGGGCCGGTAGCTCAGTTGGTTAGAGCAGGGGACTCATAATCCCTTGGTCGCGGGTTCGAGTCCTGCCCGGCCTACTTTCGTTTCCCTTCGCATACCTTCTAAGTGATCGGTGAGATGAGTCAAGCAGACTCCTGCTCAAGTCGCCGATCGGCGGAAACGCGGCGACACCGGACGAAACAGGAGCTGTCGTCTCGCTTGCTCAGGTCTTACATCTTGCGCGGTTCAAAAGGTTGGCGATAATCGATTGGACCGGTCGCAGAAACCGTTGGCGACGCCAATTTCAGGTTCTTACGCTCCTCCTCGCCGCTCCAACGAACCGATATCCCCGGTTGGGCTACTCGCTCCTGTGAGCAGGCTTTGGGTTGTTGCCGTTTTACGAATTGTTTTAACAGTGTTTTTCTGGGCCGCTTTTATGGGCCGGAGGAGTGTCGCCGTGCGAATATTCAATACCCTCATCGCGAGTTGTGTTTTGTTGAATGCCTCGCTCCTGTTCGCGGACATCGAGTTCGCAACCATCAGCGACGGCGATTTCGTTGAAGCTTCGTATGGTCCCAGTCAGAACGACAATTGCGCGACCTATTGTGGATGCAACGATCAATGGTACCTGATTCCACAGACTTCCTCCGGTATTCGCTTCCACGGTTGGCTCGACGCGGGAATTGTTGCCAACACGGACAGCCCCGCGAGCAAGTTTAACGGTCCTTACAACGCGGTCGACCGAAGTAACGAAGCGATGCTCAATCAGCTCTATCTTGTCGCGGAAAAGGACTTGCCGCACTGCGGCAATGGAGTAGGCTTCCGCATTGATATGCTCTACGGTGAAGACTACCTGCTGGCTCAATCGATCGGCCTAGAGACGCGACAGAACGGAGCAGCGCATTGGAACAGTGAGTACTATGGCATTGCTTTCCCGCAAGCATTCGTGTCGGTTGGGAATCAAGATCTCTCGTTTCAGTTTGGCCACTTTTACTCGGTTGTTGGCTATGAAGGAGTGATGGCTCCGGACAACTTTTTCTACTCGAAGGCGTATAGTTATCAATTCGCTGGTCCCTTTACGCACTGGGGTGGTCAGGTGAACTGGAAGCCGAGCGACGCGTTGACGCTTACGCTCGGTTTGCACAATGGTTGGAACGCCCTTGATCGCGTCAGCGATAGCGTGGGATTCGTCGGCAAAGCGAAGTATGAATTCGTCGATAGCGGCGCATGGACTTCGTTCGCGATCACGACGGGCAAAGAGTTCAACAATCTCGCCGGGGTCGCACCGGTGCCAGGGTTTGCAAACCGCACGCGTTACAGCTGGCTCGTAAATCTTCCACTCACCTGCCGATTGGACTATGTGTTCCATCAGTGGCTTGGGTTTCAGGAGGACGGTGCCCCGACAGGTGACCGGGCGGACTGGTATGGCATCGATCAATATGCGTACTACACGATCAATGATTGCTGGAAAGCGGGCATGCGATTCGAGTGGTTTCGTGACGAAGAGGGAACGCGGGTGGGCTTGAATCGACCGAGCAACCCGAACAATCCGCCACTTGCGGGCGACTTCTACTCGGTTTCTTGTGGTCTGAACTGGACGCCGAGTAGCAATTTTGTACTGCGACCCGAGTTGCGAGCGGATTGGTACGACGGTGCGGCGAATCCGTACGACGATGGCACAAAGAGCAGCCAGTTTCTACTTGGGGTCGACGGGATTCTGATGTTCTGATGGCGAGTGGGGTCAATGACGTTCCAGTGGGCCGGAACTGCAAAGGCAAGTCCCGGCCCACTTCTTTTGTCAATGCTGGTGATACTCTTTCGTTCGCCCCTCGCCAGCAAATCCGTTCGGAAACTCTCGCTTAGTTGACGGTCTCAATTCTCAGGGAATCTTGACGAGACAACGTTACCGTTACCCCAAGACCGCTTCTGCGGTGAATCAAGTCCTACGACAGCTGCGCGATTCGTTGGCCAACTGCGGTCGCTGCACGCCGTTTCACGATTCCGGTCAGATACGTTCACAACACCTTCGATTCGCAGGCAGCGAAGGCGCAAATGACGTCGCCAATCGATAGCACATTCGTTACAGCCATGAAGTTCGCGCCAACTGACGTTTGGCGGCAAATAAACCCGAATGTTTAAGTTGCATTACAGGCACGATTTATGGCGATCGCGTGAACTCCAGCTAGTCCCGTGCGTCAAAGATTCACTATAGTTGTGTATCAGAGAAGTTCGGGCACTCCGTGCGGCGAGCGAAAACATCGCCGTTCTTTATGTGTGAAGCTACTTTATCGCTGGTGGAACCTCAGCTAGTCCTGTCGCTGTTCGGCGCTCGCGACCAGCACCTGCGCGCCGTTCGCGAAGCTCTAGGCGTGAAGATCGCTCATCGGGATGGGAAAGTCCACGTCTCGGGCGATGAAGCTGCCGTCACACGAGCTACAGAAGTCCTCGAACATCTGAAGGACCTCGTCGAACGTCGCGGGCTCGTGACGCCTGATGATGTCTCCGAAGTGCTCTCCCGAGTCAATGGGAACGGCCTGTCGCATCGCAAAGATCCGATCGAAGTGATCAACGCGGGGCGGACGATCAAGGCTCGCACGGCTGGCCAAGCGAGATATATCGATGCGATCCGCCAACACGACATCACGCTATCGACTGGCCCGGCGGGTTCCGGAAAGACGTATCTGGCCGTGGCTTTGGCCGTCGAGGCATTAAAACACCATCTCATTCGCAAGATCGTGCTGGTTCGACCTGCCGTGGAAGCCGGCGAGAGCCTGGGCTTTCTACCCGGCGACTTGCAAGCAAAAATCAATCCGTACCTGCGGCCTTTGCTCGATGCGTTGCACGAGATGATCGACTACGATCAAATCAAGCAATTCATGTCGGAGGACGTTATTGAAGTGATTCCTCTAGCCTATATGCGAGGTCGCACTCTGAACGAAGCCTTCATCATCCTGGACGAAGCACAGAACACGACCATCGCTCAGATGAAGATGTTCCTGACTCGCATGGGCGAAGGCTCGAAGATCGTGATCGCTGGCGACACGACGCAGGTCGATTTGCCCGCCCATGCCAAAAGTGGTTTGATCGATGCGATGTCACGATTGCAAGGTATCAAGGGAATTGCTCAGATTCAGTTAACCAAGGCTGATATCGTGCGGCATCGCTTGGTTCAAGCGATCGTTCAGGCGTATGATGAACCGGAGCCTCGCGCGAAGAAACCGCGGCGATAGGAATTCATGTCCACAAGTAGCCCACGCCGTAAACGATCCGATCTCGCAGCTGGAATCCAGTTGCCGCCGGGCCAGATGTCGCGTGCCTTGCGTTATTTGCGCCAGGGCGACGTGCTGATTCGGATAGGCTTGTGCCTGCTCGCCGCCACGATCATGTGGGCGGCAACCCGCGGCTGGACTCGTCCGTTCGCGTTCACAAGTGGCTATATACCCCCACGCGATATTGTCGCCAGCATCGACTTCAGTACTCACGAACCGGATGTTCCGGAGAATGAACGACGCCGACAACGGGCGCAGGCTCAAACGATCTGCATTTACACGCACGACGTCCAGCCCTTGGTCGAGTTGCGTGAAGCATTGAAGAATCGAGTCTTTCAGGTCACTCACGGCGAAGCCTTCGAGAGCCTCAGCGAGGATGACCGCAAAGCCTGGCAGGAGTTCTTGCCAACGACGGAGTCGATGGACAACGAAGAGCAGTTCTTTAAGGACTTCAAGCTCGCGTTAGTCGAAGACCCGGAACTTCAAAAGTTTGAGCGTGCCGTTCAAATTGCGTTTGCAGACTATGAGCGGGACGGGTTGCTCGTCCAACTCGAGCATCAGTTTGAAGAAGGCAGTCAGACATCGATCGAGGTTCATCCCAAGGGACGATCGGATGTAACGCACCGAGTGGAAGTGGCGAGCGTGCGAATCGCTCTCGCCACCACAAACCTAAAGTCACGGCTTCATGATGGATTTCAGGCCGCCGGGTTGCCCGAAGCTCATCTTAATACACTCGCCATGCTCGTCACCAACTGGGTGAACGCCAAACGCATACCAGCGACGCTGAAATTGGATACGGAAGCGACCAACGAAGCACGCCGCAAGGCAGTGGACTCGATCGAAGAAGCCACCATCAATTACCACGTGAAGGACCGATTGGCTGCGGCGGGGTTGCCTCTGACAACCCGCGATGTCAGCCGTCTGCGGGCCGAGCACGATGCGATCATCAGTTCGCTCGGCTTCGGGAACCGTTTGCGTCACACGCTTGCGCACTTCGGAATGTACATCGCGATGTACGTACTCTGCGGGTCCTACTTGTTCTTTCACGAACGTCGTTTGCTGACAGATACGCGTCGGCTGGCAACCATGCTCGGCCTCGCCATAACAACCGTGGTGCTGTGTCATATCGCTGCCGAGGATCGTTGGCGAGCCGAAGTGATTCCGATGACACTGTTCGGAATGACCGTCGCGATCGCGTATCGTCGTGAACTCGCCTTGTTGCTTTCGGCCGTGGTATCACTTGTCGTAACACTCGCCAACGGCAACAGCCTGCCTGAGTTTGTGATTCTCGTCGCCGCCGTATCGTCTTCGATCTTGCTGGTGGGACGTATCCGCAGCCGCACGAAATTGATCTATGTCGGAATCGGGACCGCGTTGGTAACGACGTTGACTACGCTCGGCGTAGGAACGCTCGTTGGTCAGGCATTTGGCTGGTCGGGCGGCGGCTCCTTCGACACGGTCACAGGCTCACCGCTGAGCATCTTCGCCGTGTGGCTCACTCTGGGATCGCTGTGGTTTGGCTTCTGCGCCTTAGTCGCCGGCATCCTTATGACGGGAATTCTGCCGTTCATCGAAAAGCTGTTCGACGTTCAAACCGACATCAGCTTGTTAGAACTTGGCGATGCAGCTCATCCACTCCTCCAGGAATTGGTGCGTCGCGCGCCTGGAACTTATAACCATTCGATCAACGTAGCTTCGATCTCCGAGGCTGCGGCCGAGGCGATCGGAGCGAATGGACTGCTGTGCCGGGTGGGTGCCTACTTTCACGACATCGGAAAAATGCTGAAGCCGGGATATTTCATTGAAAATCAAAGCGGTGATGGCAATCGCCACGACTCGCTGATGCCCGCGATGAGCACGCTCGTGATTATCGCCCATGTGAAAGATGGTGCCGACTTGGCCCGTCAGCACCGCTTGCCACGTTCGATCATCAACTTCATCGAACAGCACCACGGCACAACCCTGGTCGAGTATTTCTTCAACCAAGCAGCCAAGCAAAGTGAAGCGAATCCCGACGCCAGCGAAGTCGACGAAACCAGCTTCCGCTATCCGGGCCCCAAGCCACAAAGCAAAGAGACCGGCGTGATGATGCTAGCCGACGCAAGCGAGAGCGCGTGCCGCACACTGACCGACCCCGCACCCGCCCGGATCGAGCACCTTGTCCACGAGATCGCAATGAAGCGATTACTCGATGGACAATTCGATGAATGCAGTCTGACGTTGCGTGAGTTGGCGATCATCGAAGATAGCATTGTCAAATCGCTCACCGCGGTGTATCACGGACGCGTGAAGTATCCGAGTCAACAAGCGGGCAAAGCAGTTTCGTCGGTGCGATCGTGATTCGCGTTGAAATCGCAAACGAGCAATCTAAACACGTCTTCGACTCACAGTTGCTGCAAGCAGCAGTGCGAGCGGTCCTCGAAGGTGAATCCATCCAGGAAGCAGACGTTAGCATCGCAATCGTCGACGACCCTGCCATTCACATACTTAATCGCAAATACTTGGAGCACGACTATGCCACGGACGTGTTGAGCTTTCTTCTCAGTTCCGGAGACGAACCGCTCGAAGGCGAGATTATCGTCAGTGCCGATACTGCGGAGCGCGAATCGAGTCACTACGGCTGGCACGCCATCGACGAACTGCTGCTGTATTTGATTCACGGCACGCTGCACTTGGTAGGATACGACGATGCGTCGGACGCGGATCGCAAGACGATGCGAGCCAAGGAACACGAGTATTTGACGAAACTTGGACGTCCGCCACAGACGGAAACAGGCAGAATTGATCTCCGAGGAGCATCATCGTGACTTGGGCGAGTCTGTGCGTGTTGTCAATTGTCGGCGTGCTGATCACCGGCTTCGCGGCAACGGCGTCGAAATCATTGCAAGATTTCTCGCGGCGCGAGCTCGAAATCTACTCGCGGCGCCGCGGAAGGACGGATCGTTTCGGCTCCATTCTCGACGGCTATGAGCAGGCTGAACTAGGCCTCGAAAGTCTTCAGATCGTCGGTACTGCAATCTTGATGTTGAGCCTTTCGATTGCTGCCAGCAACGTGCTCGGCGAACTCGCAGCTATCAATGCCTACCAATTCGTCGCAGTAGCCGCCGTAAGTTCGCTGGCGCTGCTGTCGGTCACGACCTGGATTCCTGAGGCAGTCATCTCACTTTGGACCGCGCCGTTCGTCTACCACAGCTGGCCCTTGCTACAACTCATCACGTGGCTGCTCTGGCCGCTGACGCTGGGGGTCAAGGTCGTTGGTGCCCTGTTCCGACGATTGGCAGATCGGCACGACGAGGAAGACGATGACGAGGCCTTCGAAGACGAAATCCTGTCGGTCGTGACCGAGGGGCTGCATGACGGAGTGCTTGAAAAAGAAGAACGCGAGATGATCCAAGGCGTGATGGAACTTGGTGACACGGACGTGTTGGCCATCATGACGTCGCGCAGCAATCTCGACGCTATCGATATCAATCTCGGTTGGGACGAAATTCAAGAGTTCATCGTAAAGGCGGGCAGGACGCGAATTCCGGTCTATGAAGGGTCGCTCGATAACGTCATCGGAATCCTCTATGTCAAAGACTTGTTGAAAGAGCTACCTGTTTCCCAGAGCCAGCCGCGTAAATCGTTGCGAGAACTGCTGCGCGAGCCCTGGAGCGTTCCGACGACCAAGCCATTGGATGAGCTACTCCAAGAGTTCCTGCGGACACGGAACCATTTGGCGCTGGTGGTCGATGAATACACTTCTATTGCGGGTGTCGTAACCATCGAAGACGTTTTGGAAGAGATCGTCGGCGAGATCGTCGACGAATCGGACTACGATGAAGTTGAAGAGTTCCAGCTTCTTGACAAGAACACCGCCGAAGTGCTTGGCAGCATACACCTTAACGTAATCAACGACCGGTTCAGCCTGGACCTCGATGAACCGGACGACTACGACACGCTGGCAGGTCTGGTAATCGCGCGAGCCGGTCGAATCCCAAAGGTCGGGGAGACGTTTGATCTCGAACGAGCTCGTGTTACGGTCCTCGAAGCGTCGCGCCGCCAGATTGAGCGTCTCAGAATCGAGGTCACCTCTTCGACGAACGCTGGCGACTGAGCAACCTCTTCTCATCAAAGCATAACCACAACCAGCCGCTCCGCTTATAGCGATTAGTTGAAGTTTGCGGCCTGGGTAACCGATGATGGGTGATGTAGATCGGCGCAGTTGGACGCAGATTTCACTATTTCTGACGTTAATGCTTGTGCTGCAATGACTTAGAGAAATGCTGGTAATCCGCGACGTGTCGAATGCTACAAGTTGTTTGATAATAGTGGCTTATGACTCGGAGTGGATTGCCCGTACGAAACAAGAGACTTGGCGTTTTTGACGATTACAGACCGGTGAGAAGCGAAGGCGAGCGAACCTTGATCTTGACTCTACTTCTTACGCTATTTACACTTGGAACTCGTCGTAACCGTCGATTGTGGCGGGTTTTCAGTGGAACTTGGGGTTGTTCTGGGAGAGTCCAGTCGTGACCAAAAAAGAGATCGTCAAAACGATTTCCGAAGAAATTGGCATGACCCAACTCAAGACTAAGGAAATCGTCCAAAAGACGTTTGATGCGATCGTCGAGACACTTGTTGACGAGGGACGCATTGAGCTTCGGAATTTTGGCGTCTTCGAGGTCAAGAAGCGGGCCGCCCGTAAAGCGAGAAATCCACGCACCGGTCAGCGGGTCGACGTGCCCGAAAAATATGTTGTAACCTTCAAGCCAGGTAAGGAGATGGAGGAGAAAGTTCGACAGCTAGAAGAGCGTGAAGCGGTCGCTGCCGCCGCAGCTCGCCAAGCTGCCGCCTTGTCAAATCCGCCTTCCGAGCAAGGCTCAACCCCAATACAATCGCAGCCCTCGTCACAGCCTTATGGTAACACGGGGTTTACGAGACCTGGAAGTTAGATCGATCGATGCCCTGCCAGCGGGCTGAATGCTGGTGTCCCTTCACCGTTTCTTTTCTGAACTTTAGTCTTATCTCGAACAGCGGCAACGGTTTGTTGCCTTGGCGACGCCAGTCGCCGCAAACAGCCACGATGGCTGTTGGTGTCTCATCATGGAGGAGTTCTCGATGCGTCGGATCTTTTACACGCTGTTGCTGGGTGTTGTCCTCAGCTCAAGTGTGGGGTGTTTTATACCCATCTACTCCGGCGAACCAACTCGTCGCGCCCAGCAGTTGATCTTCACATCCGAAGATCTTCGCGCGTTCTACGACGTCTGGGAGCGTGTTTGGTTCTTGGATATGCCCGATCACATGACGCCGCAGCGTATTCACGGCGGTGTGATCTAGCTTAACCGATCGTCTTTAAACAAGAGCATTTTGACTCGGGCGCTCTCGGTGCGCGCCAACCCAACCTTCTCACTCCTGCTTCCGCCGTCATTGTTCATCGCGTTTGCCACGGATAGATTACATAAATCATTCGTTTATCCGGTTTCAGCAGAGAACTATGACGGACAACCACGCCCCGAAGCTTGATCTCTCCGTTCGACTTGGGCGGCTCTCACTCGCCAATCCGATCCTGGTTGCCTCGGGCACATTTGGCTACGCCCGCGAGATGGAACAGATCGTCGATCTCAGTCGGCTTGGTGGCATTCTTCCGAAAACGATCACGAAGTCTCCTCGCCCTGGGAATCATCCCTGGCGAACGGTCGAGACGTCTGCCGGGCTCTTGAACTCCATCGGGCTGGACAACGACGGGATCGATGCCTTTATCGAGCATCATCTGCCCTATTTGGCGAGCTTGGACACGGCTGTGATCGTTTCCATTGCCGGACGCAGCCGAGAGGAATTCGTAGAACTGGCGAGCCGCTTGAGCCGGGAAGCTGGAATCGCAGCTCTCGAGTTAAATATCTCGTGCCCCAATGTGACCGGGGGCGTCGATTATGGCACCGACCCCGACCAGTGCGAACAACTCGTGGCCAGCGTACGTGAGAACTGCGAGTTGCCAGTTATCGCCAAGTTGACGCCGAACGTGACGCGAATTGTCGACATTGCCGCCGCGGCGGCTGCAGGCGGCGCCGATGCTGTTAGCTTGATCAACACATTGCTCGGTATGGCGATCGATTGGAAACGACAACGCCCCATGCTCGGGAACGTTGTCGGTGGCCTCAGTGGTCCGGCGATCAAGCCGGTTGCACTTCGTTGTGTCCATCAAGTCGCTCGCGCCGTTGCTATCCCAATTATTGGCATCGGCGGCATCTCGAGTATCGACGACGTAATGGAGTTCCTCGTCGCCGGGGCGACCGCTGTACAGATCGGTACCGCGAACTACTACAATCCGACCGTGTCCATGACGATACTGGACCAACTTCCCGCCGCCCTCAATCAACTCGGCGCGACCAGCATCCAAGACGTTGTCCGCTCGTTACAGCTACCTCAGCCAGTGGCCCCTAAGCCGGTTGCTCCGACGGCTTGAGACTGTGATATCGAGCGTCTGATTTCCTTTCCCACCCACTCATAGGCCACCGAATATCTCATCATGCGAGTTCTTTCAGGCATTCAACCGACGGGTCGCTTCCACTGGGGCAATTACTTTGGCGCGATACGCCAATACATCGACCTTCAGAATGACAACGAGGCGTACTACTTCATCGCGAACCTTCATGCTTTGACGACAGTTCGGGACGCCGATCAGCTGCGTAAAAACACACTGGACGCCGTGCTCGATCTGTTGGCGCTGGGGCTTGATCCGAATCGCGCGACGCTGTTTGTCCAGTCCGATGTCCCAGAAGTTTCCGAACTCTGTTGGTTGCTGATGAGCGGCACGCCAATGGGCCTGTTGGAACGGTGCGTATCTTTCAAAGACAAGGTCGCTAAAGGCTTAACCGCGAACGCCGGCTTGTTTACGTATCCGGTACTGCAAGCCGCTGACATATTGATCTACGACGCAGATGTCGTCCCGGTGGGACAGGATCAAGTGCAGCACGTCGAAGTTTGCCGCGATATCGCACAGAGCTTCAATCACCACTTTGGCGAGACGTTTGTGTTGCCGAAGCCCAGCGTCCTGGAGGCGACCGCTAAGGTTCCTGGCACCGACGGCGAGAAGATGTCGAAGAGCTATGACAACACGATCGAGATCTTTGAACCGCTGAAGCCTCAGCGAAAGAAGATCATGCGAATCACCACCGATTCTCGCCCGATGGAAGACGCGAAGGAGCCCGAGGGCGACCACTTGTATCAGCTGTTCGCTTGCTTCGCCGACCCGACGGCCTTGGAGGAAATGGCGGCGATGTATCGCCGAGGCGGGTTCGGATACGGGGAAGTCAAGAAAGCGATTGCCGATGCTTCCGAGCACTATTTTGCCGAGCCACGCGCAAAACGCGAAGAACTCGCAGCACACCCCGAACGTGTGGCGGAAATCTTGGCGGACGGCGCCAGCCAGGCAAGGAAGAAGGCCAGCGACGTCTTGAATCGCGCGAAGAAGGCTTGTGGGGTGAGTGGCTGATGAACATCGCCGGTATCGGAACGGACATCGTCGAATGCCTTCGCATCGCTCAGATGATCGAGCGGCACGGCGAATTATTTCTGACTCGCGTCTATACCGAACGCGAGATTCAGTATTGCAGCTCTCGTAAGGCTGCCACGCAGCACTACGCCGGTCGCTGGGCTGCCAAAGAGGCGGTGCTCAAAGCGATGGGCACGGGCTGGGCAAAAGGAATTAGTTGGCGAGACATCGAAGTCCGCAACGACGAAGGAGGACGCCCCTCGATTCTCCTGGGAGGAGCCGCCCGCGAACTCTGCGAACGACGCGGCGTCCGCGAGATGCTGATCAGCATCTCGCACTGCCGCAGCCACGCGACGGCCTATGCCCTAGCGGTTAGCAGCGACGACGAGGACATCCCGTTCTAAAATGTTCGGGGTATCCGCCGACTACTTTCCCGCTCCAGCAGCGACGAGTTTCTTGTCGCCCTCAGGGACAGTGACCAACTCGTCTAAGACGGCCTTGCATTGCTTCAGGATGTCGTCGTTCTTCATTCCGTTGAAACACTCGGCGTGGGGTGCCAGCGTAATCGGCCCTTTGTAGCCTTGATCCTTCAGGAGCGTGGCAATCTCGTCGACCTTCGCAGCGCCCTCTTCGATCGGGAGTGTTCGTTGCTCTTCGGTCAATGCAGCACGATCAACACCATTCGGTGCATCCGCGATTGTCACATATGCGACTTTATCGATACCGAACGCTTTCAGCGAAGCAACCGTGCCGCCACCGACATACCAATTCCAAGTATCGAGCCACAGCCCGACGTTGTCACCGACGACCGATTTCAATAACAACGCCAACGCGTCTGCTTCCTGGATGAATTGGAATTGTTTGCCTTCACGGCGGGCCGGGGCTGCGTGAAAACCAACGGCGAGGCGAATACCATGCTTACCTAACGCGGCCGCGATCTCGGCGAGTCGCTTACGATGCTGCTCAAAGTTTTCGTGATAGGGCAGATGATCGCTTTCCGGGAATACCACAGTTTTGCAAGCGTAGACCTTGGCCTTGGCAGCGTACGAAGCAACTTGGTCCAATTCAGCCATATCCGCTTGATAGGTCGCTTCGTCGCTCCGCCAACGTACTGGCAGATCAACACTGCCAATGCGGAGCTTGGCACTCGAAATGAATCGAATAGCGGTGTCGAGTCCTTGGGTCTTGGCTCGTTGAGCAAAGTCATCGATCTCCAAATCGAGGCCGCGAAAGCCATAGGTCAAAGTCAGCTCGATGATCTCGCTTTGCCGACCTGAAATACCAAGCGTCGAGGGACATAGATTCTTAAACATATACGAGAGTCTCCACTCCTTGCCTGAGCTGCCAGCGTCAGAATGCCGGCCGGGCAACGCTGTTGGGTGTGTTCCGGGAATGAGTTACTGATTATGGCAAAACAGCGAGTTTCGGCAAAGGGGCATCGAATAACCTTTGCAATGCATTCATGTTACGGCTTCTCGCTATACCGAGCGGTCGCGGCAGCGATACTGGCACCGTGATCGAACTTATAACCCTGTTCAGCCAGTAATTGCTCCAACGCCGCGAGGAACAGAAGCACGTTCGCGGGTCGCGAACCATAGCCCATCAACCCGATCCGCCACACTTTTCCCTTGAACGCGCCGAGTCCCGATCCAATTTCAATTCCGAATCGCTTCAATAAATCGCCGCGAATTCGAGCATCGTCGACCCCATCGGGAATGCGGACCGCGTTCAGCATGGGCAGCTGGTGGCCTTCTTGGGCCGTGTACGCGATGCCTAATGCCGCGAGCCCCGCCTTGAGTGCTTGATGGTTGAGCATGTGTCGAGCAAAGCAGCTTTCGAGCCCTTCTTCGTGAATAACCTGTAACGCTTCGTAGAGCGCGTACGACATGTTGATTGGGGCGGTGTGGTGATACACGCGGTCCGATCCCCAGTAGTTGGCGAGCATTGTCGCGTCGAGATACCAGCTCTGGACCTTGGTCTTGCGAGATAAGATAGTTTCCATCGCCCGTTCGTTGAACGAGACAGGGGCGAGGCCAGGGGGGCAACTCAAGCACTTCTGCGAACCCGAGTAGATCGCATCGATTCCCCACTTGTCGACCTCGACCGGAACACCACCCAACGAAGTCACGGCATCAACGAGCAACATCGCTCCGGCATCATGCACCAGTTTCGCAATCTCTTCGATCGGCTGCCACGCACCCGTCGACGTCTCGGCCATGACGATGCCGACCACTTTCGGTTCGGACTTTGCCAACGCGTCTTTCAAATCCTCTGGCGAGAAGACTTCGCCCCAGGGCCGTTCGACCTTCGTGACTTTCGCACCCGCCCGCTCGGCGACATCGCTCATTCGAGCGCCGAACACCCCGTTCACACAGACGATCATCGAGTCACCCGGCTCGATCAAATTAACGACCGTCGCCTCCATGCCAGCCGAACCGGTCGCACTCACCGAAAACGTCATGCGATTTTCGGTGCGAAACAACGCTCGCAGCATCTTCTGCGAAGCGTCCATTAGTTGAAGATAGTACGGATCAAGATGACCCACTGTATTCTTTCCAATCGCCTGCAAGACGCGAGGATGAATATCGCTCGGACCGGGTCCTAACAGAGTGCGGATCGGTGGGTTCAAGGCTGGAAAACTGGTCACTGATTTGTCTCCTGCTAAATCTGAACAGGAGGAAACAGAGACAACAGAGCGTTTAACACTCCGTTTCCTCTGTTTCCTCCTGTTTAATTCTCGGTTGCTGCGATTCGCGAACGATCGCGCTAATCTGTTTGAACTCAGGTGTCCCAGCAGCATCGCACCACTCGAACAATGCCGCCTCGGTCGTCGTCAGCGTCGCGCCGGCCGAGTCCATTCGGCGCAGCGCGGTTTCGTAATCGATTTCATGTCGCGATCCGACCGCGTCGACGGCCAAATAAACTCGAAAGCCGTCTGCCAGAAGATCCAGCACGGTCTGCTGAACGCAGACGTGAGCTTCGATACCAACTACCAGGACCTTAAAAATCCCCGCCTCGCGCAGCTCCTCAAACAACTCCGGACAACCGCCGCAGCTGAACGTAAGCTTCTCGGGAATAGCTGCCAGCCGATCCGCGAGTCCCTGAACCGTGTGCCCCAACCCGCGAGGATACTGTTCGGTCGCGATGGCTCGCACACTTAGCGTTTTCGCCCCGTCCAGCAAACGCCCGATGTTCCACACGATTCGCTCGTGCTGCGAAACGAGCGGAATCAGCTTTTCCTGAACATCAACGACCAGCAGCGCGCTGTCCTCGCGAGACATCAGCTCAGGACTTCGGGGCAGTCGCTTTTGATCAGTCATTTCGTTGGTTCAATTGGATCGAATCACAAGTCCACGGTGCTTTGGGTACTCTACGGCAGGTCGTTTCTAACTACAATGACCCTGCCCGCTTCTGGCATAACGAAACGACTCGAGAGCGTGACCCTCATGAATAGAAACGACCACAGACCACAAGGTGCGTCCGTCAATCGGCGTGAATTTCTATCCACTGCGATCGCGGCGAGCGCGGTGGTTGGGCTTGACTCGGCAACATCGTCGGCCAACAACAACACACCCAATGGCGTGACGTTCAGCTTTGGGACTTATGGCATGAAGTCGATGTCAACCGAGGATGCGATCCGTACGGTGGCGGAAATCGGCTACGACGGGATTGAGATCGCCGCACGAGCCGACTGGGATGCTGCACCTGCTCGGATGCCGAAGCCTCGCCGCAACCAAGTCCGCTCGCTCTTGACGGATTCAGGTCTGCGACTCACTGCGTTGATGGAACACCTGTTTCCCGTCAAAGACGAGGCAGAACACCAAGCGGGTCTCGCTCGCTTGCGTGATGTCGCTCAGCTTGGTCACGACCTCAGCCCTCACGCACCTCCGCTCATTCAAACGGTGCTCGGCGGTGGCACTTGGGAAGATCAGAAAGCGATGTTCCTCGATCGCTTAAGCGACTGGGCCAAGTTGGCAGAGGAAACGGAGACCGTGATCGCAATCAAGCCGCATCGTGGCGGCGGGATGTCGCAGCCATTGGAAGCGGTCTGGCTGATCCAACAGTTGGACAATACGCCCTGGATTCGAATGGTCTACGACTACAGTCACTACGCGTTCCGCGATCTGTCCGTGGCGAAAACCGTCGAGACTGCCTTGCCCTATACGGCGCATATTGCCATCAAGGACACGCTGAAAACCGACAAGGGCTTCCAGTTTGTCCTGCCGGGTGAGAGCAAGTCCTTCGACTACGCGGATCTCTTCCGACGATTCTACACAGGTGGCTACCGAGCCGATATTTGCTGTGAGGTCAGCGGAATGGTATCCGGTCAAGCTGGTTATGATCCCATCGCGGCGGCAAAATCATGCTACGCCAACATCGCACCCCAGTTCGCTCGTGCAAACGTGCCGCGACGCAGCCGGTAGCTCAGGTAGTGGTGGTACAGTTTGCGATTCCTGAAAGTAGGACGGCCACCCTTGGCCGTCTCTTGTCGGGCAGGAGTGCCCGACTTACGGCAAACGGTACCACTACCCTAGCTCAATCGCGCTTGCCTCCGAGGAGTCGTACGTTGATAATCGAAACTGACGTTCCTGCCGTTTCCTTGTGGTAATTGGATCTAGCTCGATGCGAAGTCTACTCTTACTAAAGCCTGTTTTTGCCTCAATATGCGTCGTGGCGATTCTAGCAATCGTGGCCAGCGGCCAAGGTCGTACACCGGCGAATCGTGCAAAGCTGCCAACATTTGACTCGGCAAAAACCAATCGCATCTTCTTCCCAGATGTATTTGCCAGGCTCGACGGCGAACGTCCAGCGAACCCGAACGTAAAGATCGTTCAGGCTCCCGCTGGTGGAGCGGTCGGTGACGCTGGCGCCACAGGCGGAGAATCGTACGCTTGGTCGAAAATCATCTCGGGCGTTTCGATCGAGGACGAGATCAAGGCGATTAAACTGGCGACCGACAAGAACATCACAACGCCACAGGATTTTGCGGGACGGGGATACAAAGAAATACGCCGCGACTTCAGCGTGCTGGCGATGCTCTTTGCCATTATCAACGAATACGACGCGGATGTTCGATGGAAACGAGACGCTGCTGCCGCTCGCGATATCTTTTCCCGGACGGCTTCCAATGCGAAAGCCGGCAACAACAATGTCTACAACGAGTCGAAAAAACGCAAAGACGAACTGCAAGACATCCTGAACGGCGCCGCGCTTGCCGAAAAAGCCGAGAGCGAAGACAACAACTGGGAGACGATCGCCGATCGTTCGCCCCTCATGCAGCGACTGGAAGCTGCTCAGGAGAAGAAGCTGGCAAAATGGACTTCCAGTGCCGACGCGTTCTCGGAAGAGATCGAGGGGATCTTGCGTGAAGCCGAGATAGTCGCGGCGATTGCAGAAGTATTGACGCGCGAAGGAATGGAAGACGGCGACGACGAAACCTACGCTGGCTTTGCAAATCTGATGAAGCGAAGTGCCCTGGATGTCGTTGCCGCCGTTAAATCCAACAACGCGGAACAGGCGCGTAAGGCAACCGGCGAGATCGCCAAGGCCTGCTCTGATTGTCACGATAACTATCGCTAGTCGCCTTGGCGCTTGCTGAAGGTGCAATCTCGTGCGCTCAACATATTCGCGGCAGTGGTGCGCCGGTTGGTTCATCAAGAGGCACGAGTTGTCCGAGTGATCGGCGGATGGCCACCGGAGCGATTCGCCTCTCGACGACACTGCCGATTTCAACGGCTGAGTGACTCACCGCAACGTCACGCAGGACGCGAAGAGCTTTGTCCGCCTCTTTGTCCGCAACAGCGACTACCATCGTGCCTTCGCAAGCGATATGGAGTGGGTCGAGGCCGAGCAGCTCGCAAGCACCGCGACAGGTCGGGCGGATCGGTATCGCTTCGGCTTCAAGCACCAAGGTCTGACTGCAAGCATCCGCCCACTCATGTAAGACCGCGGCAACGCCGCCGCGAGTTGCATCGCGCATCGCCTTCACTTGAATGCCTGCGTCGCGCAGGGCATCCACAGCGGGCCAGAGGGATGCGCTATCACTGACAGGAACTGGATCGAGCCCGAGCCCTTCGCGAGCGATCAGTACCGCCAAACCATGCTGTCCAATTGGCCCCGTAACCAATATTCGATCACCTTCTTCCAGTTTTCCGGGTCCGGGTGTCGGAAGGGTGAGTTCGCCGATTCCCGCCGTATTGATGAATAATCGATCGGCGGCACCGCGTGGCACAACTTTCGTATCGCCGGTGACGATCTGCACATTGGTAGTGAGTGCGGCTTGCGCGATGCTGGCGACGATCCTAGCAAGTTCTCGCTTCGAGAACCTTTCTTCAATGATCAAACTCAAACTCAACCAGCGAGGCCGAGCACCCGAGACGGCTAAGTCATTTGCAGTCCCAAAGACCGCCAGCGAACCGATGTCTCCACCAGGGAAAAATAGCGGGGTGACCACGTAGCTATCGGTCGTGAAGACGAGTTGTTCCGAGGATGCAGTCAGCGTTGCTCCGTCTGGCAGGGAGACAAGATGCTCGTTTTGAAGCGGGGCCAGCAAGTCACGCAGCAACTCGCGAGTCAGCCGCCCGCCCTCGCCGTGCGCCAGTGAGATCTCGCCATCACGCCCATCGTCGGGCAGCGGGCAACTTAGCGAAGGTTCATCGTTCATGGTGGCCTCCTGACGCACTCAAACACGTTGCCGCGCATGACGGGCATAGGCGGCACACGCGCCTTCGGACGACACCATCGGCGCACCCAGAGGCGTGTCCTGCGTGCATTCGCGTCCAAAGTATTCGCACTCGGTTGGCCGGATGCGACCTGTCAGAACATCACCACTTCGACAGGGCGTCGGTTCGACGATTGGCATAGCCACTCGGGAGAACTTCTGCGCGGCGTCGAACTGACGCCAGTGATCTCGCAATCGAAGTCCGCCATTGGGAATCTTCCCCAAACCGCGCCACGGCTGATCGCAGATCGCGTACGTTTCGTCGACAACGCGCAACGCCTCGATATTGCCAGCGTGGTGAACGCTCCGCTCGTAGCGATTCTCGACTTTTGCAACACCCTGCTCCAATTGCAGAACACAACTCAGAATTCCGCCGAGAAGATCAACCGGTTCAAACCCCGTCACGACAACGGGCACTCGATATCGTTCGGCGAATCGATCGTACGACGCGTAGCCGTTCACGGTGCATACATGCCCTGCGGCCAAGAACGCTTCCACGCGGCAGGCGTCCGCGTCCATGATCGCTTCCATGGCGGGTTGCACGCGGACGTGAGCGACGATCATCGAGAAATTCTCCAAGCCGAGGCTTGCAGCCTGTTGCACCGCCAACGCGGTTGCTGGGGTCGTTGTCTCAAAACCTACGGCGAAGAAGACGAACTCTCGGCTTGGATCGCTTTTTGCAAGTTGGACGGCATCGAGCGGCGAGTATACCAATCGCACGTCGCCGCCGCGTGCTCGTGCCTCACGAAGACTGAGGGTCGTTCCTGGAACGCGTAACATGTCACCAAATGTGACGACCGTAAATCGCTCGCGTTGGCAAAGCGAAATCGCGAAGTCGATGTCTTCCGCGGGGGTCACGCAGACAGGACAGCCGGGACCGTGGAGCAACTCGATGACGCCGTCTAATTCCTGGTCAATCCCGTGCATCAACAGCCCATGCGTCTGCCCGCCACAGACCTCCATAATCGTATAGCATCGCGAGGCTGATGCACGGATCTCGGCGACCAATCGGCGACAGATTTGCGGGTTGCGATACTCGTCGACGTACTTCACAGCGAGTCCTCGCTCTTGAAAGGCGGCTGGTCGAACTCAATCTCTTCAAGCGTTCGCAGGATTCGTTGAGCCTCGTCGGCGTCAATCCGGCTGATAGCAACCCCCGCGTGTACGAGCACAAAGTCGCCAACAACCGCCTCCGGCACACATGCCAAGTTCGTGCGCCGGCGGACGCCAGCGAATTCCACGACGCCTTCCGCGAAGGGAGATTCGCGTTCGATCCACTCTACCAATTGACCGGGCACGGCGAGGCACATGTCACTATTCCGTAATTTGTAAGGATCGCTGGCTCGCGCGTTCACGCATCACGGCAATCGCCAGTTGCCCAGCCGCCAAGCCTCCGTCGTTCGGTGGTATCTTTCCCGGTAGCTTAAGTCGCTCCCGATCGTCGCTCATCAGCTCGACGACCAACTCGGTCAGCAGTTTGTTCTGAAAGACCCCACCGGCAAGAACCACTGGTAGCTCTGGAAATTGAGCGGCAACCGCTACGATACCGCCTGCCAAGGCTCGATGAAACCGTGCGCTCATCACCGCAGGAGGAACTCCAGCGAGACGATCGTCCCAAATGGAGAGAATCATCTCGCGCCAGTCGAGTTGCCCGGCGGTAAACGGAAGTGAATAGCCAGCCTCGGAGCTGCTCGCGGCGACCGATTCCAGCCTCATCGCCGCTTGTCCCTCGTACTGAACCGCATGGATTCCCAAGATGATCGCAGCTGCGGCATCAAACAGACGTCCGACGCTAGTTGACGATACTGCGTTCGTGGTTTGCCGATGCATCTTTCGCAGTGACGCCACCGGTTGGCCGCGCCAAAGTGAGGCCGCTTGTTCGATCCAGGCATCGTCAGCCATGGATTCGCTCAGCAGCGACACAGCGATTCGCCAGGGCTGACGAACGGCGATGTCGCCGCCATGTAATCCAAATGGTCGAAGATGGGCGACGCGTCGGTACTCATTCGTACCATCGACCGCCAAGAGCTCACCGCCCCACATCATTCCGTCTTCACCGAAGCCGGTCCCATCCCAACTGACTCCGAGCACTTCGCGATCGAGCAAACCGTGTTCCAACATGCCTGCGACGACATGGGCGAAGTGATGTTGAACACCCAAAGTTCTGACGTCTGATTCGCTGCAATGACGCGTCGTAAAGTAATCGGGATGCAGGTCATGTACGGCTGCTTCCGGTTCAAATCGATACAGCGCACTCATGTCGGTGATGTGTTGCGCAAATCGTTCACGTGTTCTAACCGTATCGAGGTCGCCAAGATGCGGTCCGAGTGCGGCTTGCGAACCGTTGTGCCAAGCGATCGCGGACTTCATGTGCCCACCGACTGCCAGTTGAGGTCGGGCGGGAGGCAGATCCAAGGGCAGCGGTGCCAAACCGCGTCCTAGACGTAGGGTCACGCGTCGCCCGGCAATGACTTGGACAACGCTATCGTCAACCGGGCGGGCGATGGGACGATCGTGATGCAGCCAAAGGTCGGCGATGCCAGCCAAGATTGTCTCGGCGTCAGGAACATCGAATTCGAGTGGTTCGCCCTCGCGATTGGCACTGGTACAAACAAGCGGTCTGCCGACATTTTCTAGCAACTTTGCGTGCAACGGTGTCGAGGGTAACATCAACCCGAGTTTGTTCAGGCCTGGATGGACGGCTTCCGCCACGTCGCCAGCTCTCGCGCGAAGCAGCACGATCGGATTCGTCATGTCGGTCAGCGCGTCACCTTCTTCGTCATCAATGAATGCCAAGCGTTGTGCCTCGGTCAGCGACGCGACGAGCACGGCAAATGGCTTTGCGGGCCTGCCTTTTCGTTGTCGCAACCGGCCCACCGCGTCACAGTTGGTGGCATCGCAAAGCAGCTGATATCCGCCAATACCGCGCAAGGCAACGATCTTGCCAGTAAGGATCGAGCGAGCCGTAGCGATGATCGCTGCGACTCCCGCCTTCAGGCATTCACCATTTGCGTCCGCGAGCCACACCTGCGGACCGCATGCGGAACAAGCAATCGTTTGAGCGTGATATCGCCGATCGCTGGGCGATTCATACTCCGATCGACAGTCCTCACACAAGGTGAATCCGTCCATCGTCGTCTGATCGCGATCGAACGGCATGCTCTGGATCAAGGAAAAACGTGGCCCGCAGGTTGAACATGTGCTGAGCGGATACGAGTGCCTGCGGTCGTTAGGGTCATTCACCTCTTTCAAGCATTCTTGGCAGACGACAACATCAGGCGGGATCTGAGTTGTCAGCGGGCCGGTCGCGCTGTCGCGTTCGATGGTGAACTTGGAACGCTGCGTCGGAGTGATCTCGGCCGCATGGATCTGCTCGACGAAGGCGCTCGAAGAGAACGAGGACATGAGCAGCGATTGAAATTGCGTGAGTCGATCCGCAGGCCCTTCGACTTCGATCTGCAAACCAGCCAACGTATTTCGCACCGATCCGGCCAGTTCGAGCGACGTCGCCAATCGTGCAACTGCGGGTCGCACTCCGGAACCTTGCACGCACCCATTCAAGCAGATGCGGATGGCGACGATCGACTTGGAAGCGACGGCGACGGTCATGTTCGCAACCTCACATCGACTGCAAAGGTTCGTTGGCTGTAGCGATCACCGCAGCGCGACGGTGCAAGAGAAAATCGCACCATTGGGTAATGCCTTCGTCACGCAGTGCACTCAGCGCGAAGAAGGTCAGGTCGGGACGAATCAACCTCGCATCTGCTTCGGCCTTCTCCAAAGAGAAGGGAACGTAAGGTAGCAAATCCGTTTTGCTCAGAACAACGGCTTGGCTTGTGCGAAATGCCTTGGGGTATTTGCCCGGCTTGTCATCGCCTTCGGTCGTGCTTAACACGATCACCCGCAAGTGCTCGCCCAGTTCATGCGAAGCAGGACAAATCAGATTACCAATGTCTTCTACGAACAAGAAGTCGAAGGCCTCACTACCTAACTTCGGCAACGCTCGTTCGATCAACGGCAATTCCAAGTGGCAAGCTCCGCCGGTCGTGATCTGAATACTCGGTGCGTAGGGTGCCAAACGCTCGGCGTCGCGTTCCGTTTCAACATCGCCGACGAGAATGCCGACACGATGCGAACGGCCTAACATTTCGGCAGTTTTCTGCAACAGCGTTGTCTTCCCGGCTCCTGGCGAGGACAACAATCTTACGACGTAGGTTCCAGCCTCTGTCATGCGTTGCCGGAACGCCTCCGCCGCCTGCAGGCGTTCGGCGCGAAGATCTTTGCCGACGTTAATGGTTTGAGACGCCATACGTAGGTTCACTTCCCTTGGCGATCGATCGTGAGGGTCAGGAAATGGGTGGCGCAGCTGATGCACGGATCGTAGTTGCGAATCAAATGCTCGCAGCGGCGCGTGGCTTCCGCATCATCATACTGCAATACGCTCGGCACGAACTGCCGTAGGTCGTCTTCGATCTGGCCTTGATTCTGGGAGGTGGGCGGCACGATCTTGGCTTCCGCGATCAAGCCGTCGTCCCCAATTCGGTACCGATGATAGATCAAACCGCGCGGCGCTTCGGTCGCATGGCAGCCCTCGCCCGCATGCGGAGTGTACTCGATTCGGCTGACCGACGGCTCGACGTGGTATTGGCTGACAATCTCGACGGCCTCCTCAAACGCCGCGACGAGTTCGATGCCGCGAGCGACGATGCTATGGAAATTATTCTGCGATGGCCACGCTATGCCACACGACTCGGCTTCACGCCGCGCCGTGGGAAGCAATTGACCGAGGCACAGGTTCACACGCGGCAAAGGGCCGACCAGATACGATGTGGCGGCGGGAAGCATGACGCTGTGCAAGGCCGTGCTTTGCGGGAGGTGCCGCTCTTCAAAATGGCTTTCGTATTCTTCGACGCTGATATCCAGACCACTCGACGATACAATCCGCCCTTCGTTCAACGGATACTCACTCGGGTGCTGAAGCGACACGCAGTCGTACGCCTGGTCGAACGCGGGGAAATCAAAGCTTGCCACCAGTCGCACGGTTTCCACAGCCGCAGCCAGTCCCCATTCCAATTCAGGCAATAACTTTTTCAATTCGCTCCGTCGCGGAGCACGATAGAACCCGCCGACCGTAACGTTGATCGGATGGATCGCTCGGCCGCCGAGAATCGCCAGCAGATCATTACCAATCTTCTTCATCCGCAAGCCCCGTTCGACAACCTCGCGATGGTCGGCGGCCATCGTGATGCCGCTTTCGTAGCCGAGAAAGTCGGGAGCATGCAGCAAGTGCATGTGCAAAGCGTGGCTTTCGATCCATTCGCCGCAATAAAGCAGTCGGCGCAGGAGCCGTATCTCCGGCGTCATGGTCAGGCCGAGTGCCTTCTCCAAGGCGTGGCAAGCGGTCATCTGATAGGCGACTGGGCAGATGCCGCAGATGCGAGCCGTAATGTCAGGCACTTCACGAACCTCGCGTCCCCGCAAGAAACTCTCGAAGAAGCGTGGCGGCTCGTAGATATTTAGCTCGACGTGTTCGACCTTGTCGCCATCAACACGAACATATAAACGACCTTCCCCTTCGACGCGAGAGAGTGCTTTCACTTCGAATTGCCGCTTGTCACTCATGCGATTGTTCCTCCAAGGCATCGCTCGCGGCGCGAAACGCTGGGGCATAGCCGTTGAAGTTGCGGACCAACCGGACGAGATGCTCGCGCGATTCACCTTGCGATTCGTACCGCCTGGTCAAGCTCGTCACATTCACGAACTCCTGCGGTCCATAGCAACCAAAGCAATCGCGATTGAACGCCGGACAGATCGCGCCGCAACCCGCTTGTGTCACCGGGCCCAGGCACGAGATGCCTTTTGCAACCGCGACACATACGGTGCCGCGACGCTTGCATTCGACACACACGCTGTAGTTCGGAACACGTGGTACGCGTCCGATCACGAGTGCCGTAATCAGTTCGACTAGCTGATCCTTGTTGATCGGGCAGCCCCGCAATTCGAAATCGACCGGCACATGGTCGGCGATCGCGGTACTCGTGGCGAGCGTGCTGATGTACTGGGGCGTCGCATAAACTTGCTGAATAAACTCGTCGACGTCCGCCCAGTTCCGCAATGACTGGATGCCGCCTGCCGTGGCACAGGCTCCGATCGTGACCAAGTATCGGCACTGCTTGCGGATGTCGCGAATTCGCTCGGCATCATGCTCGGTCGTGATGGAACCTTCGACCAGACCGATGTCGTAGGGACCGTCGAGCGTCCGGGTGCGAGCTTCGAGAAAGTAAGCAATCTCGACATGGTGCGCGATCGCCAGTAATTCGTCTTCTGCGTCGAGCAACGAGAGCTGACAACCGTCGCAGGATGCGAACTTGAAGACCGCAACCGTCGGCTTGTTGGCGGGTTCTGTTGACTTTTGGTTAGAAGTCTTCGACATCCAAGTAGGGCTCCATCTGCTCGTAAGTGAAGACAGGACCGTCCTTGCAAACGAAGGCGGGCCCAAGCTGGCAATGCCCACAGAATCCCAGGGCACAATTCATGTTTCGTTCCATCGACAAGTAAATGTGCTGAGGTCCGATCTTTTGAGTCAAACACGCAGCAATCACGAAACGCATCATGATCTCAGGACCACAGGTGATGATTCGCGTGCGAGCCGGATTCAAATGTAACCGATCAAACAACGTCGGCACGACGCCGATATGCCCGTCCCATCCGTCATAGCCGAGATCGACAGTGACTTGCACGTCAATATCCGCCCTGCGCCAGTCGTCGTACTCGTAGGTATACAGCAAATCTCGCGGCGAGCGAGCTCCGTAGAGCAACCAGACTTTGCCATATCGATCGCGTCGATTGATGACGTGATGAATCACCGGCCGCACCGGAGCCAAGCCCAAGCCACCGGCAGCGATGACCAGATCTTGCCCTTCGCACGACTCGACGGGCCACGCCGATCCGAAGGGTCCACGCAATAGCAGCTGGTCGCCAACTCGTTTTCGAGCTAAGGCCCGCGTCACATTGCCGACGGCGCGAATGGTGTGCAACAGCCGTTGCGGGTCGTCCGGATCGGAGCTGATCGATATCGCCGACTCGCCGATACCGGGGAGATACAGCATGTCGAACTGGCCGGGGCGAAATCGAAATCGTTCTCCCACCGCATGGTCTTCGAACGCGAGTTCGTAAGTGAACGCTTGGGGTACCTCGCGACGTATCGCGAGAATCCGCACGGCATGCATCGCCCAAGGGTTCGCGGCGTCAACGGTCGGTGCGACTTGAATACCAGGATTCATGATGCCGTCTCCCGAATCGCGGCAACTTCTTCCGTAAGATCGATTCCCACCGGGCACCACGTGATGCACCGACCGCAACCAACGCAGCCGGATGTGTCGTATTGATCGATCCAGGTGGCAAGTTTATGCGTCAGCCACTGCCGATAGCGAGACTTCGTCGAATTCCGCACCACTCCTGAATTCAAGAGCGAATGCTCCGCGGTAAAACACGAAGCCCACGTCCGCTCTCGCCGCACATGTTCACCGGTGAGATCAGCGACTTCGGTGACACTGCTGCAAAAACAAGTAGGGCAAACCATCGTACAGTTGGCACAAGCGAGACAACGCTCGGCAACTTGCTCCCAACGTGGGTGATCGAGGTTGTTGAGCAGCAAGTCGTGAACGTCGTGTGTGTCCAATTGGCGAGGCCTGGAAGTGCCGGCGGCCGGGTCGGCATCGGCGCGTTGTTTCATCGTTCGTTCCAGCTGTACGGACTGTTCCTTCGCCTGATCAACGATCGCAGCGGAACTCGCCTTCCAGCCCTCGACGCTAGCCAGTATTTGCCCGCCTTGATCGGAACCGACTTCGATCACAAAGCTATCGTCCAACTCGGTCAGAGAAAGATCGAAGCCGCGACTGGCGCGTGGTCCCGTCTTCATTGAGTGGCAAAAGCAGGTGGCTGCCGCGCGACGGCACTGAACACTGACCACAAACAAACGTTCACGACGAACGCGGTAACCAGGGTCGACATACGGCCCTTCGAGAAAGACGCGATCTTGAATCGCCACCGCATGCAAGTCACAACTGCGTGCGCCGATCACGGCAACCGGCTTGTCATGGATAGGAGTCGGCTCGACATTCCAATGGCCGTCCTTTAGATGGAGTTGCTGCAACGTTTCTTGAGGCGGGAAGAGGTATCGCTTCAGGGAGTGAGGCCCGACGACATGATCGAAGTAGCCCGCATCGTTGCTTCGCTCGAGGCGATATCTGCCACCGTCCTGTTCGTCGATCACACCTAACGGAAGTTGTTCGAGGGAGTCCAATTCGTCATACACGACCGCGCCGTCAGCAATTTGCGGACCGATGACTTGGTAGCCTGCGTTTGTTAGCGCATCGATCAATCCCTGCAGACGGAGCTTCTGCAGCGAGACGGTCGAGCCAACGGGGATCGTAGACACACTCATGCCTGAATCATCATCCTTGCTGTTGTGACTAGTAGGACGGACGCCTCGTCCGTCCGCAATGGATGGACGGACGAGGCGTCCGTCCTACGTCTCCGCCTCATCGGGTCGTTCGTCCGTTGCGGCAGGCATCTGGGTACCAAAGACATCTAGCAACTGAAGTCGCGTCGCATTCAATCGCTTTGCCAATGCCAGTGCTGCACGCTTCATGAACTCGTATCCGAATCGTGGATTCTGTTCACAGATGGCGAGGATTTGCGGTCCACTAAAGGCGACCGCCTGGGCCTCGGAAATGGCTCGTGCGGTGGCTGTCAGTCGACCTTGCTCAAGCACCGGCGACCAGCCCAACAACTCGCCCGATCCGACCGTAAGAATCCGCTTACAACCGACGCCCGCCGCGCACACTTCCAGGGAAACATTCCCTTCCACAACGAGATACAAAGTCGAAGCCGCTTCGCCTTGTCGAAAGATGACTGTTCCCGCTGGGATCTCGACAATCTGAGCGACGTCTGCCAGTTGGTCGATCAATTCGTCGGAGAGGTCTCGCAGAAATTGAATTCCTCGCAAAGTTCTGGTGACATCTGTGTGGGTCATGGTGCCTCCAGCACAACTCGCTCTAGCATCATCTCTTCACCGCGTACCACGTGGACATTTCCACAATCGCAACGAGGGCAAACGAAGCGAAACCGCTCAATCGCGAACTCATGAGAACAATCTTCACATCGAGCTTCAAGTGCAACCTTCTCGATCAACAACTCGCCCTTCACGAGCATTGAGTCTTGGGAGATATCGGCAAACGCCACCTGTAGTAAATCCGGTTCGACCCCCGAGAACTCACCGATTGTCACACGAATAGCTGTCGCGCCGGTGGCACCTTCGCGACGAACCATCTCTTCCACTTGTCGAAGCAACGCTCGTGCCAAGGAGTATTCATGCATGATTCGGGTGAACCTACCGCTTCGGCAACCATTCTGACAACAGGATTTCAATTTGTAGCACGACATCGCCCACCGCGTGGCGTGCGGATTCGCTCAACGCGTCACCCGGTTCGCACGACTCGACGGCGATGCCGAAGACCGCCAGCTCGCGGATCGTCCGCCGCAGGGCCTTCGCCATTTCGAGTGCCTGCAGCAGCGATCCGCCATGCGTTGATTGGCGTGCGACCGGAGAAGATGCCAGTTCGTTCTCACCAATTCGTAGGACAGAGCCCGGCGACGCGACTCCCACGCAGGCGTCGATCACGATCACCGAACAATCGGGCACGAGCAACTCGACCAGATCCCACGGCGTCGCTAGTTGATACGTGATCGATCGAATGAGCGGGTCCTCGGATAAGCGATCCGCGGCTGCCCAGGCAACTTGATCGTCACCGTGGGGGCTGCCCAAGGCGAAGATGCGGACAATTCGTTGTGGGGAGTCGATCATGCAATATTTCGACAGGGTTACTCGCCGCCGTGCATCTTATCGAGTTCGGCGAGCTTCAGGCGAACACTGACGATATACGCTGGCTGATCCTTTTCCCAATGCCCGTACGTCGTCGTGACGATTGTCCCGTCGGGCAGAATCTCGACCGCAGGATAGGCACAGTCGGCACCTTTGTGATTGTCCATTAGGCGGACGCGATACTGTCCTTCGCGGCCTTCGACAATGTCCTCGTAAGTCCCCACCCAGGCGACCCAATCTCCTTTGGTGGGACTCTCGCGGGTCGTGTCGCGAAACGAGATGAACAACCGACCGTCCGGACCATAGACACCCGTGTGACGATCGCCGGTGAGCGACGCCGGCAACTCGCGAGGCTCCGTCCACGTTTGGCCTTCGTCGTTTGAGAAGATCACGTGCGAGTTGCGACGCCGACTGTTCTCGCGCAACAGCACTGCCATCTGCTTGCCATCGGGCGAGCGAATCAGACCGGGCTCGCAGAGATGAACGGCGGTGTCCTTTTGAATCATCTCGGGCGAGGACCAAGACAGCCCGCCGTCTTTCGAAAACGTTTTGTACAGCCGGAACTCGACGGGATTCTTACGCTCGGCATTCGCAGTAAAGAATCGCCCGTCGTCATGAAACATCGCCAGATAATGGCCCGGTGTTTGGAGCTTGCCAACAAAGCCCATGACCACGATGCCGCCCCAGTCTCCGACCGGTTTGAGCTCGGACCAGCTCGCACCATCGTCTTCGCTGACAGCTAACCGCGCTGGGTACAAGCCGGACCACATGATCAGGCGTTTCTTACCCGCTGCATCGACAACGCGATGGATCGTCGGTACTTCTTGGCTCGTCGCCCAACTTTCCGGCGTGGGCAATCGATCGGACCAGGTCAGTCCTGCGTCGTTGCTGCGTTTGTAAACGATCGCTCCACGACCGTGGCCTTTGGGATAAACACAGAGCATCGTCTTGTTGTCTTCGAGCAGCACCGTCGTTGGATGCCCGAGGTATTGTCCTGGTTCACGATCGACCACGACTTGCCGCTGCTTTTGGTCAGCGAGGTCCAGCGTTGGAATCGTGTACGTGGCGGGCAACGGATCGGCAGCAGTCACCGACGTCGCGAAATAGATCGAAAGTACGGCCAGGCCGCTCGCACGAAGATACATAGCTCATTCCTCTAGTCAGATTCGATAAGTCAGTTCACCAGTGTCTCCTCGCTCGCACGTCGAAACAAGAGCTTGGCGACAAAAGGTAGGTTCGGTTGTTGCTGGTCACTTCATCTCGTATGATCGCCGACGAGATCGTCCAATATTAACAGAAGGCAACTAAGAAAACGAAGTTAGAGCAATCGCTTTGTTGCCTTCGTTATCTTCTGTTTGTTATTCAAACCGGATTGACATTGTGTCCGTGCCCATCAAAACTTTGCCCATCATCGAGCAATGGGATTGTGCGTCGTGTGGCAATTGTTGCCGCGGCAGCATTATCCCGCTGAGCGACGACGATCTCGCGAGGTTGAATGCTCAACGCTGGGAGGAGTGTTCCGATTTCGAAGGCGTCCAGACCGTCGCCCGCCCGGGCTGGTTTGCAAAACGACCGCAGCTCGGCCAACGTGCGGACGGATCTTGCGTCTTTCTCATGGAAGACAATCGGTGTCGAATTCATGCTGAATACGGAGCCGATGCCAAGCCACTTGTCTGCCAAATGTATCCGCTGCAACTGGTCCCGCAAGAGAAGCGTGCGATCCTGACGTTAAGAAGAAGCTGCCCTTCGGCTGCTGCGGACCAGGGCTCTGAATTGCAGAAGCATCTCAGCTTTGTCAAGCAAAAGGCGCAGCAAGGCGAACTGCTGGACAAGGCAATCCGCGCCCCTGCCATCACACGGCGGTATCGCGGATCGTGGACCGAAGCGTTGATCGTCGCCAAGGCTATCGAACGGCTGTTGACTGACGAACGGTATCCCTTGGTGCGGCGACTGGCGCATGGCGTTCGGTTTTGTGCGTTGCTTGAGCAATGCAATCTAAAGCGACTGGACGAGAGCCAGTTGCCGGAACTGATGGAGATACTCGAAGAAGGAAGTCGCGAAGAAGTCGGCGACTTGTTCCGCGACCGACAGCCGCCACGCGGCGCGATCGCAACGCTGTTTCGTCAATCAGCAGCGGAGTATCTGCGACTCCACTCAAGCTATCGAGTCACCGATTCGTGGCGAGAACGCTGGCGGTTAACGCGAACGGCGGTCGCGATCGCCCGCGGACGGGGAACGGCTCCGGAGATTCATGCTGGATTGCCAGAAGTCACCTTTGATGCACTTGAACAACCGTTGGGGCACTTGAGTCCCGACGTTCAACAACCGTTCGTCCGCATGTACGAAGCGAACGCGAGTTCTTTGCAGTACGCCATCGCCGTTCGTCCCGGTTGGTCGATGGTGGAGTCGTTCCGAGCGTTCGCACTCGCGTATCCGGTTGCATTGTGGATACTGCGATGGTGTTCCCACGACCGTTCGCCCACACGCGATGATGCGATCGAGATCGTGACGATTATGGATCGGGGCCAAGGTCACGAGCCACTCATCGGCTCGCAGCATCGCCGGCGAGTTTCGATGATCGCGAGCTCGGGCGAGCTTGAACGGATGATCGTGTGGTACGCACGGTAATGCTACGACCGACTGACTTCAATGTATCGATCGAGAACTTGGGTGGGCGTTGCGGTTCCGGTCGTGCCAAGTTGCTGGACGGTGATACTGGCGACAAGATTTGCAATGTCAGCCGCTTCGAGATCGGTTGCACCGCTAAGCAACGAGGCCACGATGCCGCTCGTGGCGCTGTCGCCCGCTCCCACGATGTCAATCGGACCGCTCACGGGATGAGCTGGTGAACGCGACGAAGTACGATCCGGACGCGAGACCAAGATCCCGTCTTCTCCTAGCGTCGCATAGACCTCACGCCCCGTTCGACGTGCCAACTGTTGCGCCGCGTCCTCGACCGACACTTCCTTCGTGGCTGATGACTTTAGCGCGCCAACCAACTCCGCCCGATTGCCTTTTAGCACTCCGCTCTGAAAGCAGCCCAGATGCGTTCGACTATCGACGAACACAAGCTTGGCAGGCTGCGCGACCGCGAGTTGATCGAGTGTTCGTCGCGTTTGTTCGTTGACGACTCCCCAATTGGTCTCGTTGATTTGGTCGAGCACGATCAATCCGTCACACTTATCGAATACGTCCGCTATCTTCTGGCACAACAGCTTCGAAGTGGCGGGAGAAAGCGGACCTCGCGTGCGGAGATCAAGCCGATTCAGCTCACGCCACGCCCCTGATGCGTCTTGCTTCATCGGCTTCGTATAGGTTGGCGTCAGCCGATGCTCGTCTTGAATGATAAGCGAATCGTCGACGGGCAACCTCCGCAGTTCTTTGAGCAAATCGTAGGCTTGCCCGTCGTCGCCTATGACGGTCACTGGAATGAGTTTTCCGACGCCCAACGCGGCGAGGTTGTTGATGACCGTGCCGAGCGCTCCAGGCGAGTTGCGAACGGTTGCAACTTGATAGGCTTCAAGATCTGTCTCGATCGAGATCTCTTCGACACCCGGCTCGATGTCGAGATAGCGATCGAGAAACAAGTCACCGACTAGCCCAATCGTCAGATTCGGGAAGTGTGCGAGCAACGATTCAAGTCGCGATTGGGAAAGCATTCGATTGACTCAACCTTTGCCAGACGTTTCGGCGGCCAAGGCAGCTCGGCGCAGATGAGGCAACGTCTGTCGATGGTCGCCGCAAACATAAAAGCTCTCGCCGCCATCAGCAACCGTTCGGACCAGAATCGTCTTCCAAGGCCGATAGAAATACTGCGGGTTCGACTTGGAAGCTTCTTGCTGCGCGTCGCCGTCGATAGCGATCAGGTCGAACGCGGCAGTTGTAAACTTCGCGATCTTGCGGCCTTCCTGGTGCGCGACGTTACGAGCCATCGACAGAGCCTTGAGATAGACCTCAGGGCCCATGACGGCCGATCCGAAACACAGAAAGACTCCGCCTTCGAGATTACTGACAGTATCGCAAACCGTGAGAAAGTCGCGGTAACTGGCAGTGCCGAATGCGGCGGGATCGAAGTTCGGATGCTCGTGAATGATGTCGTAGCCAATCCCCGTGTGAACGGTAATCGGAATGCCAAGCCGCACACACGCAGCGGTGACACTCGTATCTTTATGAGGAAAATCGCTGTTCAGGATCGCGGTACCCACGGCTTCGCCGAGCCCCATCCCTGCTGCCGCGCCTTCGCGGACGATGTCGTTGATCTCGCCCGTCTCGCGCCACAGGCCGAACTCACCCGAGCGGATATAACGCGCGACGCTCTCGCAAGTCGCTCCGATTTGCGACATCTCGTAATCGTGAATCGGCCCCGCACCATTCATGCCAACGTGCGTGATTAGCCCTCGTTCGAGCATGTCAATGAACTGCCGTTGAACACCGGCCCGCAGAACGTGAGCACCCATCAGCATCATGATCGATGCGCCGCGTTCGCGAGCGGCGACCAGACGCTGGCCGAGTGTCGCGACTCGCTGCATCGACAACTCGTCCAACGCAGCGGGCAACTCGTCGATCGCCAGCAAAGATGCGTGCTGCAAGTCATGCGTGCGTTCGGCGAGCGGCTTGATGATCAAACGCGAACGGTCGAACTGCGGAAAGCGTGGCATAAGCAATCGAATCCGGTCAGGCCAATTGAATCAGACTCTGTAGCGAACCAAGTTCGCGATAATCGCCAATGATGATGTCCGCACCGGCTTGAATCAACCGATTTCGCTTCCACTCATTGATCCCCTCGCAAGCTTCTTCGTCGCTGGCCACGCCGATCGCAAGGCCGCCAACTTTTTTGATCTCTTCAATTTCGACGTACCCGTCCCCGAAGCCAACAATTTCGTTTCCGGCGAAACCCGCGTCGCGGATCATGCGTTCGATGATCATTGCCTTCGAAAAGTTCTTATAGTCGTCAATAGCTCCGTAGATGTGGTCGCCAAAAAAGTGATCGAGACCAAGTACGGTTACTTCGTCGCGAACATAAGAGATGTCCGTTCCCGAGGCGAGATACATGACGGTTTCGCTTCGTTGGAGCCATTCCAGGAGCGGACGCGATCCGGGAACGGTGAGCGAATCGGCGGGAACGCTATTGTTTCGGACCGACTCGACTCGCCCGCCGACTTGCTCCCACAACAGATCGTGGTAGCGGTGTTTGTACGTCAAGGGATCAAGCGCGACACCGCCGCGTTTCGTGACTTCCTCGGCAAGTTGAATCATTTGATAGATCGTTTGTTTGCCATTCAGTCGCATCACGAACTCGTCGACGCACGTGTGCAGCTGATCCCGGGTCTCCTGCGTGCCGGTTTCGGCCAGAATCTCGACCATCATCGGGATCATGACGGCCTGCCAATTCCGACGTAGCAGCGACAGCGTACCGTCGAAATCGAAGATAGCCGCGCGGAAGGGCCCACGAGCGTAGTCGCGGTTCACGATCTCGATGCTGTCGGTGGAGGACATTAACGCTGGGGCGGGATAGAGGAATGATCGGCGACTGTCTGGCGATTGAGTTTACAACGTCGTTGCACGGCGTCCAGGGTGTGAAGCTAGTCGAAGTGAGCCCTGTCTACTAGAATGCGAGCGATGCCGTTACTAGACCACATTGAAATCGTGTGAATATGATGGAACGCCCCTCCAAGCCCCCAGAACCTCCCCAACGAGCCAGTAACTCGCTGCTAACGGTAATCATGCTGTTAGTCATCGGCACGGTTTGTGCCGGCACGCTGTTGATGCTTCCTACGGGTGCCATCGGAACGGCCATTGTGTTTGGCAGTTTGATGTTCTTTGGGATGATTGGGTTTCACTATGTCGTCTGGGGCCGCTGGATGACGCGCGTGCTTCGCGAAGAGGCGTTGAAGGAAGAACAGCGAGTTAATGATGCCGACTGACTGGCGGGACTTTCTTGATCAAGCTATTGATGATCGCTTCTCGCAACTCGTCGCGATCCGTCGCCACCTGCATGCTCACCCTGAACTCTCTGGGCAAGAACGCGATACGAGCTTGTATCTCTATCAGTTGCTTAGTGACCTGCACTTCGATGTTCGAATGGGGCCGGAGGGATGTGGCCTGATCGTCGATGACCGTTCCAAGCCAGCCGTATCGCGCGTTGCGATTCGGGCCGACATTGATGCCTTGCACATTCACGACGCAAAGCAGGTTGACTACCGCAGCCAAAACGAGGGCGTCATGCACGCCTGCGGCCACGACGCACACACTGCCACTGTATTCGGAGCGATTACCGCGTTAAAGGCATTGCAGGCGAGCGGCGAGTTGCCGTGGGATGTTTCCTTTCGAGGAATCTTTCAGCCTGCCGAGGAGACCTGCGCGGGTGCGACCAGCATGATCCAGGCGGGAGCACTGGAGGATGTCTCGTCGCTGATTGCCGTTCACATGGACCCGACTCGACGCGTGGGACATGTTGGTTTTCGTGCCGGCGTACTGACCGCGAACTGCGACGAGATGGAGATCGTTATTAGCGGGCGAGGCGGCCATGCAGCCCGGCCTCACGAAGCGAGCGACCCCATTGCTGCGGCGGCACAACTCGTGAACGCCCTGTACCTATTCATTCCTCGCGTCACGGATAGCCAGGATGCGGTTGTGGTCACAATTGGGAAAATTGATGGCGGCGATCATGCCAACGTGATTCCCGAGCGTGTCACATTGCGGGGCACGATTCGAACGCTGGATCAAGTCGTTCGCCGCAAGACGATGGAACACATCAGCCGAATCGCTAGTTCGGTAGCGCAGACGAGCGAGACGAAGATCAATGTGCAATTTGGACTTGGCTGCAAATCGGTGGTTAACGATGCGAAGGTCGTTCAAATACTGCGGCTCGCAGCTCGCGATGTGCTCGAACCCGCTGGCGTGGAAGAGATCCCGAGACCGAGCATGGGCAGCGAAGATTTCGCGTTCTACTTGGAGCAAGTCCCTGGGGCGATGATTCGGCTTGGCTCCACGTCGGATCGCGTCGGCGGTTCGGGACTGCATACGCCCACGTTCGATATCGACGAAGAATCGCTTCGGATTGGCGCTCGCATCCTGGCGCGAAGCGTGGTCTATCTCGCAGACCCAGATCGCGAGCGACGGCTCGAAGAAAACCAAGCCTCCGGTGTCTGGTAGCAGCGGCCAAGCGAGTATTTACTGCGGCAGTTCGACGCGTTGGATGTACTCGCAGCCAACGAGCAGGCAGTCTCGACCTTCATGTACGATCGGCGAAACGTGGACAACACGAGCCTGCAAGAACAACTGCGATGGTCGCGAACCGAACGTGACCACCAATTCAAAGAAGTTCGGCGGAACGTCCGTCACGTAGGAGAAACCACGTGGCGAGATGTCGCGACAGCGGACTTCGAAGAAGTCGTCGCGACTGGGAAGGTGCCCATCGCGGCATGCACCGATGGATTGCTTGTAGGGATAGGCACGCCGTGGATAGGCGCGATGCTCGACACCACGCGACTCGGAGCGGTTGGCTTTTGCCGGAGGCGAATGGACCGGTGCGCGATTCAACTTCGCGGAAGGACTAGCGACTAGTTCTGACCTGCGATTGACGCTGACTAACTCATCAAGCTTCTTCAACGCCTTTTGCTGTTCCGTAATATCGATCCCGCTAGCGACTACCGACGGACCCCGCTGTGATTTGAACGGAAGTCGCGAGAAGACCCACGAAATCCGGCGCCGGACGCCAAGCTTCGTGAGCAAAGAGCTTTCGCACTTCACCGCAGCTTCACCCGCCTTCAGCCGCGCAAAGACATCGTGGAGCAGGCTCGTTTCTTCTGGTAAGAGAAAAGTGCCCCACAGTGTACGCCCACGCACTTCTTCCACAGCAAATCCGCCGATCGACCGACAAGCCTGATTGAAGCGTAGAATGTCGCCTTCGTCGTTTAGCAACAAGACCATACTCTCCAACGAATCAATTGTCGCCGAGAGGAACTTGGTTTGGTCTGCGAGCGCCTTCTCGGCTCGGCGATGTGCGAGCGCCGGGGCCATCAACAACGCCAGCGAGTGCAGAAACAAGACGTCGTCCTGAGTGAACGATCGCGACTCTCGAGAGAACACGCCGATGGTTCCAAACTTCCGATCTTGATAGAGCACCGGGCAGACGATTCCGCTGCGGGCACCTGACTCGACGAGTTTTTGGTCGGCGAAGCGTTTTTCCCTTTCAAGATTCGCGATGACGATGGGATGTCCCGCGTGGAGGGCGAAGCCACCCGCGGACTTTTTGGGGGCATCGTCAGACTCGACGCATTGCAGCAACTCGACTCCCGATCCATCGTTCGACCGCTGGCTGATTCGATGTGACAGTTCGCCTTGTGATCGTGCTAGTTCCGAACAAGCGACGACGTCGGTCTCGAGCGTCGAGACGGCCACGATCGCGGCTTCGCGGAACAGTTCAGATGCGTCTTCCACCGACTGTGCATAGCGGCTGAGCATCATCAACGCCGATTGCCGCGTGGGACATCGCGAGGTTGTTGGCTCCGCCTCGGAATACCTTGGTGCGATGAGCCCGAGGACTTCCGATTCGAGATTCGACAGATCTGCGGTAATCGACACGAAATCTTCCTGTGAGCTTTTACTTAGCAGTCCACGCAATGTTTAGGCGACATCGGACGTCACTGAGGACAACTCGGATTCCAGTTCTGCTTCTGGTTCGCTCGACTCGCCGTCCGCCGCACCTACGACTTCAGCTGCGGTGTCGTCTGCCGGATTGAAAGCATCTGAGACCGGACGCATTTCGTTGAGCGACTTTTCCTCGGCAGCGATCGGCAAAGCGGGGGTCGCTGCTTCGAGATGAAAGAGGGCGCCCAACGAAGGGCCCAGCCCAAGACGAGACGCGACGGCGAAACCCAAGCACAGGTTTCCCAGCGAGACTACGCACAAGAAGGTAAATTGAAATAATGGCGCAACCATATCGACCGCACGACTCGAACTAAGAACTCGCCTTTGTTCCCGCCCAGAAGTATAGGTTAGGCTAAGGGATTGGGCGGTCGAGCATGAAAGCGACCGGCGGATACCAACAAATCTGATGGGCCATTACTCGATCTGTAGGGATCGTGTTGGTCAATCCGTTCGCAGTGGCAATTTATCGTTGATCGGCAGACTGTGCTCGCACAACCGGATCGCCGGGCGCGCCAGATCGGATCGCGTTCGGTCGCGGCGAGGCAGGCTGCACATGACGTGTTGCAACTTGATTCGCTGTCGTGGCTCCGCGGGATTCGCGAGCCAATCGGTCGAGCAGATCCGACGACGGCTGCTCCAAGACGTAGACGCGTTCTTCCGCTTGCGGATTGCCACGCGAGCGTACGATACAGATGACTTCGGTATCGCCGGATGCAATCGCGGCGGCACGAACATCGCGACGCCCCAGGTCACTGGCCGAGATGTCTTGCAGTTGAGCGTTGGCCAGTGCGACGGGAGACACGCTTTGAGCAGTCGCTTCGTGACTCGCGTTCAGCCGACGGGGCTCGATTCGACTGGGAGACAATCCTTGCATGGCGATGGCTTCGGCGTTGGGCTGATAAAGTCGACGCTGTCCTACGCGATCGAGTTCCCAGTGAATCGTTGGCAACGAAGCATAAATGCCTTCGTCGTCCTTCGGGTCGCCATGATTGCAGATTCCGATCAGGAATCCATCCTGCGCGAACAAACCGCCACCGCTACGGCCTTGAGCAGGTTCGCCTGTCGCCTCGATATTGGGCGGACCCAGATAGCGATCGATTGACGTAATACGACTATCTCGAATGCTCGGTTCGGCACCGTGGTCACACCCCACGCTGAAGACGGCATCGCCTATTGCAAAATGGTGGCCGGCGGGTGCTATCCTCACAGGTGCCACTTCGTAGCCGGGAACAAAGCTGACCAATCCGATGTCGCGTGTTAGATCGTAACTGATGAGTGTTCCTTCGACGGTGCGAAGTTGACCGTTAGGAAACAAGTCGATAAGGACGCGGCCTTGTCCGGCCGAATCGCGGAAGATATGGCCACAGGTCACAGCCAACGCTTCCGTGCCATGAGTATCTACAATCGTGCCCGTGCCCACCGAATGGCCGCTCGCGTCTTCAATGCGAAGTCGAATCGTTGCATCAAACGCACTGCGTCGCGGGTCGGCAGTATTTGTCGTGGGAGTTGCTACGGTCGTGAATTGCGTGTCGGGCGATTGAGCCCGGACGGTGTCGTTGTGGGAAGCAGGCGGGGCTGCCATCGACTGAGTTGCTTCCGAAGTTGTCTGCGCCGCCGCGTACATCTGTAGAAGCCGCGCATGGCTACAGGCACCGACCACACGATCGACCTCTTGTCCGTTCGCCAACATCACAAAGCATGGCACGCCGGTGACTTGAAACCGAGCGGCGATCTCGGGGCGCTGGGATACGTCGATCTTTTGTATCGGATAGCCATCACGAGTCAGACGACCGATCGTCGGCTCCATCGTTTGGCAGGGCCCACATGAGGGCGACGTGAAGTCGAGCAGGACGGTTTCGCCAGCTCCCGAAAGAGCAACAACGAGCGCAAGAGCATTGAGAGTGACCATCGTGTCCCTCCATGGATCGATCAGCCGTTTACGAATAGTTAGACAACATCAAGCGGCAACATCCTGTCACCGCCGCCAACACAAACCGAATCCTTCGACGCGTGCTAGCAAAATCTGGTCTAACCGAAGCGAGACTGTCGCGTCGAATTGAAATCTTTACAAGCCCAATCTGCGATGTTTTGCAAAGTTCTCATTCGACTTGCTCACATTTCTCGAAAACCCAACAATTTCGAGGCATCGGTCAGGACATCAAGATGCAAATGCATTGCGCGTGCCAATCGAACAATCCCACACCGGAGACGATTCGCAGGTGACTTGGAAGAAACGAGTGTCTTTTGGAGCGTGACCGCAGTTTGCCTCCCGTTGGACTCATCTGGCAACGAAGCGTCGCCGAATTGCGCTCAGACGGCTTCCGCAAGAAACTTTGATCGGGCCAAAAGTACGCAGGTCGTTTTGTCTTCAGTCACTTCGCGGATCATTGCGTGCATCATGTTGGTCACACTCGATCAGTGGCATTTAACGGCTCGAAAGTTAGAATGACTACACGCGCTAACTGCGTTCGGTTTGTTTCACCTTCGCGCGCAAGCGTGTGTGGCTTAACTGTTTCGAGTGCCACACCGACTATAGAGGCGTGCAATCACAATCGGGCCTCAGGGTGCTTAAGATGCCAGTTCCCAAAGACGCGGGTGACTCTCGTGAGTCGACAGCTCACTCGTGCTGCGGGCGGTTCCGAGCAATCGCCCTTCATTCGGCAGATGCGTTTGGTGCGCGGATTTAACGCCCCGACTGGCCCAACTGGTAGACCTGGATTCGCCGGTTGCCCTCGACAATCGCGAGTCGGTTGCCGTCTTTGGACAATGCCAGATCGTTTACGCCCAACGTGCCAGAGTGTAGATCAAGCAGGTGTTGTCCTTCGGCGACGCTCCATGCTTTTACGGTTCCGTCGAAGGAACTGCTGAAGAGGGTGCGGCTATCCACCGAAAACTGCAAGGCGCTGATCTTTCCCTGATGTCCTTGTAGTCGGGCATGTTGCTGGAGAGTTGTGAGGCTCCAGAGTCGTAGATCTCGATTATCACTGCACGTTGCCAGCCATCTACCATCATCACTCACTGCCAGCCCTGCTTGGCTGTCATCGTGAACATTGCGTACGACGCGATACTCATCGTTGCTCAGATCGACGTGGTGGAGGTCACGCTGTACACCGTAGATCAATACGCGCCCGCCAAGACAGAAACGCGGCTTGGTGCCCATCGCAGCGGGGAACTCTCTCAGAATCTTGCCGTTCCCTGCATCCAGCAAGAGCAATCGCTTGGGAGTTTCATCGGATCCGTACGGCGCGACCACGACTGACACCATGTCACCTGCTGGGGAACAGGACACATCGGCAATGCTGCAATTGGATTGAGTTCGTAACAACTCTTTTGAAGTGGTGGAAGTCGTCTCGTGTCGCCAGATGGAGGCTGGGAGGTGCTGGCCATCCGCGCTTGCCGCTACTGGCGTGGACCCCGCGTACACGAACCATGTGCCGTCTCGCGGCTTCGCGATGCGGTGCCAGTTGGTGTTTCGCCCTAGGGCAAGAAGCGTGGACGCGTCATCTCCGTCCGGGTGAATTGTCCAAATTCCGGCAGGGGATACCGCCAGGATGTCTCGATCATTCGGGTGAAACGCAAGCTCGCTCAGCCGCAAGTCGTCGTCGCTTCGACGAGAGGTCTCCTGTAAGTCGCTCATATCCACGACGCAATTGGATACTTCATTTACGGTCAACCGGCACACGCGACCATCCTGCCCAGCGGTCAGGACCGATGTTCCGTCAGACTCGAACACCCCCGAATAAACGCGCGAAACATGGGCGTTCCATACTGCCAGCGGTTCGTCGGTGGTGAACCTTGACTCGTCCGACACGTCCCAAATCCTCGCCGTCCCTCCGTTGTCTGTCGTAAGTACGCGGTCTCCGCCCGAGGAGAAACTCACCGAACGAATTCCGTCCACGTGCTTTCGCTGTAGCACAACCTGTCCGGAAACGCCGTCGAACAGTCTCAACCACTTTGTTTCACCGCTCGCCTCCACGGCAGCGATCTGTCGCGAGTCTGGAGAAAACGAAACGGAAGACAATGTTCCCAACGCTTGCTTCCATTGAAAATGGAGTTCACCGCTTTGCAAGTCATGCACGGCGAGCGATCGGTCTTTGCTAACCGACGCCAACCACTGTCCGTCCGGCGAGACTGCGATTGCTTCAACGCGCGAGGTGTGAACTCGATACGAGGCTTTCGCTTGCCCGTTTTCCCAGACATTGACGGCGTTGTCCGAACCGCACGAAATCAAGTACTTCGAATCAGGTGTAAACTCGACACCAAATGCCAACCCGTCATGGGCGCCGAGCTGGTCGAGCTGCGTGCCGTCATGGACTCTCCACAGTCGAATCGATCCGTCGTCACCGGCAGAGGCCAAGATCTCGCCGTCTGGGGAGAAAGCGACGCTGTTCACCTCCCCCTGGCCGCTGGCGATCGACTGACGAAGCTCACCAGTTGCCCGATCGTGGATGCGAATGATTCCGTCTTGCCCGGCAGTCGCGAACAGCGTGGAGTCGGGCGACAGCCGGACACAGTACAGGGGCGAGCCGTACGCTGCCAGAGTCTCCACCCCTTGGCGAGTAGCTCGCTCAAGGAAGTACCACTCGACGCCGCGCAGATCAGGCTGTCCATTCGGTTCGAGGCTTGAAAGAATATCGCGCACACTCCGCAGATCGTTTTCGCGCCAGAGCTTCGCTGCCAGCCGAATGGCCGAAACGTACTGTAGTCGTAGTGCGCGAAGCTCGCTCTGCTCCGCGCGATTTTTCATCGTCAGTGCCCGGCGATTGGATTCGCTCAACTGTTGATTCATTTCTCGTAGACGTGACTCGTGCCAGGCGAATAGAAGGCTGATGACGGCGAATACCAGGCAGATCGTCGCCATGATCGTCGTGGGCAACGGGTTCCGGCGACTCCAGCGCAATAGCCTGGCAGCCGAACCGAGCGGTCGCGCTGAAGTTGGTTCGTGGTTGAGAAATCGGCGCAGATCATCCGCAAGATGTTCCGCGGACGCGTACCGCTTGGCGGGGTTTTTCTCGAGGCAGCAGCTACAGATCGCGGCGAAGTCGCGAGAAACCTCGGGCAACAAACGACGTATGGGAACGGGTTCGCAGGAAGCTACTTTGCGGAGGGTGTCCACACTGTCGCTGCCCTGAATCGGAAGTTGCCCCGTGGTCAGTTCGTACAGCAGGACACCGAGCGAGTAGATATCGCCGGCAGGTCCCACGTTGTCGCCCGCGATCTGTTCTGGCGCCATGTACGGAAGCGTCCCGACCAACATCCCGCTTGCGGTGATCGATTGGTCTGTTCCCTCGACACGGGCTGCGCCGAAATCGGTCAGCTTGGGGCAAAACGGTAGGTCAGCTTCCTTCGTCCTCGCATCAAGAATCACATTCGCAGGTTTGATGTCGCGATGCACGATGCCATTCTGGTGAGCGTGCGCGATCGCCTCCACCAACGGTATTACGATATGGGCGGCCTTCCTTGGTGATCGGGTACCGGGAGGCTCCTGCAACAGATCCTTTAGCGTCGGCCCAGGGCAATACTCGGATACCAGGAAACAGACGTCACGATGTGTGCTGGACTGGTGAACCTGAACAATGTTTGGATGGTGCAACGTCGCCGCCGCCGCCCCTTCGCGAAGAAAGCGTTGGCGTATTTCGGGCGACAGCCTCCCGAGGTGTGGGATCTTGACCGCGACTTCTCGCTCGAGATCAAGATCTTCGGCGCGATATACGATTCCAAAGCCACCGGCCCCCAGCACTTCCTTCAAGAGGAACCTGGAGAAGCGAATCGGCAACCGCGATTCGTCTCCGCGAAACGGTTGCCAGTCTTCGCGGTCGCGACTTCGAGTCGTTGCCGATATCTCCGAGCAATTCAGAGTTTTCGATACACTTTGATCGTCTCGCTGAAACGCCTCGAAATAGTCTCGCACCAGGTCGTCGCCCGCCAAGTCATCCAGCGCCCGGCGACACTCGGTACAGGAACCGATGTGCTCCTCAACAAGAGCCTGCTTCTCGGCCGCTATTTCCTGCAGCAAATAGCCACGCAGTTCTTCTTCGGAAAAGCAGATCATCGTCTCATACGAAATACAAATGTTGACTTACGAGGAATCGGCACTAGTTGGCAGTGCCCGAGTTGAGTAGTACGGAATCCTCGGCGAGGTACAGAATCTCGGACTTGAGGCGGCGAACGATCTGGGACTTCGCTTGATAAACCCAGCCCACGGAGCGCTGAAGCTCTTTCGCCACTTCCTCCGGTGGCCGATCTTCGGTAAAGGTCGCTTCAAAAGCGCACCACGTTTCCTCGCTGAAGTGCAATCGCAAACGTCTGATTGCCTCCCGGTAGACGTGCGCATTGAACGACTCCACCCAGACTTCATCCAATGGCTGTTGACACTCTTGAGTCGAAGTGAGATCAGCGCCGGTTGAGTCTCCCGCTCCAATTCCCGACCGCCGTAACTTGGCCTGATGCTTGAGCAGGGCTCGATGGGTGATCGTCCCCAACCAGTTACGGAACCGCCCGCGCTCGGCATCATAGCGAAAGTCACCGATTCCCTTGCTGACTTGGAGCAAGACGTCTTGAGCGACATCTCTGGCATCGGCTTCCTGGAGCCCCCGCCGCTGGCAGTAGCGAAGAATGAGCGGACCGTAAGTCTGTACGAAGTAGTCCCACGATTCTTCGTCGTGTTGATCGGAAACACGGTGCAGGAGAGTGATTCGAGTCGTGGGCCACGTGCGACCTTGGGGCTCTTGACCTTGCGACATAACAACAGCGGATCGGGTGTGATGAGATTCAGGAATGAGCTCATTATTCTAACCCACCGGGAGATAGTTGGACACAACGCGTTTCTCAGGCCGTTTTCGCCCCTCCAAGAAGCAGTTTCCCCGTCGGAAGCAATTCTTTCGGAAAGTGTCGATTTTCTTGATGCTGGCTTGGTGCCATTGAGCACAGCTCGGGCCCGGGACTTGTCGCACGTGGCTCTGGGACTGCGAGTATGGCTTCGTCACTCTCTCAAGTGATTTGGCCGTCCGAGAAGAAAATCCAATCGTTTTCTCAAAGAATGCGCGTGACGCTGGAAAACGTCAGATGAGTAGATAGGGTTGCTCCCTGAGACAGCCGAGTAAACCGGCTGCAACTCGTTGTATCAATGTGACTTGTGATTTTCCTGTCCGCCTCGCCGCAACCGTTAAGAGAGAAGGTCAACATGCACACTACTCGTCGGAACGGCTTCACTTTGGTCGAAATGCTCGTCGTTGTTGCGGTGATCGGGATTCTCGTTGCGTTAGCGCATCACATTTGCAGTGCCATAGACACGTGAACCTATGCCCAACGTATGAGGCGTTTTACCCTTGGAACCTACATCGCTAACTCTGTTTGATCGCGTCAGAGCTAATGACGCAGAGGCGTGGGGACGGTTCGTTCAGATCTACAGCCCGATCATCTATAGTTGGGCACGACATGCGGGGTGCCAAGACAATGATGCGTTGGATTTAGTGCAGGAGGTCTTCCAAACGGTCGCTACACGAATTGGAGATTTCAAAAGAGACCAAGACGGCGACACGTTGCGTGGATGGCTATGGGGAATCGCGCGGAACAAACTTCTGGAGTTGTACCGCCGTCAACGCAAGAATCCTCGGGCCATTGGTAGCGGAGATGCTTGGCAGCAACTTGAACGAGACAAGATGCTCGACGAGAAAGATTCAATTGAACTCAGCCTGGACCAAGTCAAGACGCTATTGGTGCAACAAGCTCGGGACTTGATCCGCGCGGACTTTGACACGAAGACTTGGCAGGCGTTTTTGCGGATGGCAGTTGACGATCAAAAGGCTGCAGATGTGGGCGAAGAATTGGAGATGTCCGCTAACGCTGTTCGGCAAGCCAAGTGCCGGGTCTTGCGCCGCCTTCGCCAGGAACTAGAAAATATTCTCTAGGCACCGTAAAGTCTGTCCAGTATGCACGTTAGAACAATCGCAGTGTGACAAGCCAAGTCTTTCTCGCGTTTTCGCGTCACACTCCTGTCATGAACAAGAAGAGGGAATTCGAGCGGTTATCGAAGCGAATACGAAGTCGATTCACGAGGAAATTAATGTGAGCCATCCCAGTGCACAAAACTTGGCAGCGTTTGCCAACGGCGACTTGGACGAAACTGAAGCTACAGAGCTTGCCATGCATTTGGGCGGTTGCCTTGCATGTGAGGACACGTTGCAAGCCTTCGAGACGCAACACGATGACATAATTGTGCAGCTCCAAAGCCCTCCGGTCGTTGACCCATTCGCGACAGAATTCCTCGATCGACACTCGGTTGATGGTCGTGAGCCAAGCGTCACACGCTTGCTTGTGCAGCGGACGCCCAGTGAAACTATCGTTGCGGACAAATTGCTCGATGTCGGCTCGATTCGAGATTACGTTTTGTTGGAAAAGATTGGGCGGGGTGGCATGGGGGCGGTTTACAAGGCACGCCACACCGGACTCGATCGACTCGTCGCGATTAAGGTGCTACCCACGGATCGACTAGAGGATCCAGCAGCCATCGCACGTTTCAAACGCGAATGGAAAGCTGTGGCAAAGCTAAATCATCCAAACATCGTTCAGGCATACGACGCAGGCGAACAGGAAGAAAATTACTTCCTCGTCATGGAATATGTGCCTGGCCTGAATCTTGCGGAGCTGGTGCGACGGATCGGCCCATTGTCTATCGCCAACGCTTGCGAAGTCATTCGACAAGCGGCAATCGGTTTGCAACACGCCCATGAGCATCGGCTCGTCCACCGCGATGTGAAACCGGCGAATCTAATGCTCGCAACCTCCCAACCCTCGCTTGCGCTCGGTGCCCCCCAACAACCGATCGTCAAAATACTAGATCTCGGATTGGCCCGACTCTTCACCGAGCAAGAAGGTGATTTGACCAGCACGGAACAGATCATGGGGACGATTGATTACATGGCACCTGAACAGACGCGGGACAGCCATCAGGTGGATATACGGGCGGACGTTTATAGCTTAGGGGCCAGTCTCTACAAACTATTGTCTGGTCGGGCACCGTTTGAAGGTCCTGGCTCTCGGACATTTGTTGCGAAACTCGCCGCAATCACCAATGACCCTCTGCCATCGCTTGAGGAGCGACGCGACGATTTACCCAGGAGTTGCTGATTGTTGTTCAAAAATGGTTGCCCAGGATCCTGACGAACGATTCGTAACACCGCAAAAAGTGGGCTGACGCTCGTGCCATTTTGCAGCCAGGCCGATTTAAGTCGGTTGACGGGCAACAGCCACACGTGCGATTCTGATTTGAGCGATTCTGAAAGCTCGTCGCGCGGTAGTACCATCGATGGGCGAAGGATTCTCCTCGAGGATACAACAAGCATCCGTCGATGCAGATCAAGCGCCTTCGGAAATCTCGTTGTTGCAACGCCAAAGTCTCAGAAGTAGAAACGAGATCGTTTCGCTTCCAGGCGTGTTTGGGCGACTAGCCTTGCCAGCACATTCATTTTCGTGGTTGTGGGCGCAATTGTGTTTGTGCAGACGCAGTTTGGGATGCTTGAAATAGAAACTGTGGACGACAGTGTACGCGTTGTTGTGTCACGCAACGCTAGTCGAGTGAAGATAATCGATTTAGAAAACGGTCATCGCATCCGCCTGTGGCCCGGCGAGTATAACTTGACCGTAGAAGGTCGTGATGATCTCGTCGTCGAGAATGGGGTATTCGACTTGAAACGCAGCGGCGAGAAGATCGCAAAGATCATCTGGAAGCCTGAGAGTTCCTCGCCAAACGAAACGGACCGACAAGTCGGTATTACGCTCAGCGAACAAGACTGGACACTTATCGGAGGTGTGAGCTTCGAAGAGTTTGAAACGTGGCTCGAATCGCTACGCGGAAGCAAGTTTCGCATCATCCACATAAACGGCCATTATCATCTGGGGCGTGCCCAGTTCGCCGGAATCGCAGTGAGAGTCCCTTACGTGCCATACTGGGAAGTGCATCGCAACCATACTGGTGCTGAGCATCAGGCTGATGTTGATCAATCGATCGATCGGGGCTTTTGTGTTGCTGGAAACTGTGGGTTCTCGACGGGAGAAGACTTCGAGACTCTGTTGCTATGGGAAAAGCAAGAGTCGGATGGGGTCTATCAGTTGCGTTCAGATCTCACCGAAGAGGAATTCTAGACGAATTTTTCTCCAAGTTAGATCGACTGCGAATCCCGTCGAAATGAGTGCTTATCCTTCCGACGATTCATTTCGCTTTGCCGTGAGATTTGAAGCGAAACAAGGGGTGTCCTACACACAGCATCTGCTCAGTCGCCTCACCAGTGAGTTGCGAAGAAGATGGGAGAACAAGGGTTTCGCCCCATCTCTGTGTTTGCTTATCCAGACGGAATCGCGGTGAAATATGGAATCGTCTTTCAGAATAATGGCTATGAGCCAGACTGTGACTTTTACCATTGCGAAGACCTTGATGAGTTCAGCGAACGTGTTCGTCGCATGTCAGAACGAGGGTTCCGTCCAGATCGTTTGGTCGCGTACAGCGAAGGTGATGCATGTCGGTACATGGGGATTTGGGTCGAAGAACATGACCATGTTACGAGTTTAGTCAAGACCGGCACGATGCCAGAAGAATTGGCCGCTCTCGACGATTTCATGGAACGATTTATGGTCGAGCGTAGTATTCCTGCCGGAAGCATAGCTGTCATCAAGGACGGGCACGTCGTCGGGGCGCGTGGATACGGTTTCATCGACCGAGACCGAACGACTCCAACTTCTCCCGATACACCATTTCGCATTGGCCCCTTAACGGAGGTCTTCACACGTGCCGCCGTCGCGGAACTTGTCGCCCAAGGAAAACTCACACTTGCTACTAAGGTCATGCCTCTTTTAGGAGTTAGCAACGAGTTCGATGCGGGGTGGAGCGAAATTACGGTTTCGCACTTGCTCGAGCATCAAGCTGGCTGGGATCCGCGAGTAGCCCTCGACCCGATCTTCGACACACACGACATCGCCGAAAAGGGCTTGATCCGTTTGCCGCCTACAACTGGCGATCTGATCGACTTTATGGCAACGCAACCCCTGCAGTATCGACCGGGAAGCGACACACAACACTCCGAATTCGGCTATTCCGTTCTCGGTGAAGTCGTCGCGAAAGTTAGTGGCAAGTCGTACGCCGACTTCGTCACAGAGGAATTGTTGAAGCCACTCGGTTTACAGAGCATTCGAGCGGGGCGGACCTTGCCGCGCAGTCGCCCCGCTACCGAGCCTTACTACTCTCACCAAAACTTCGGCCACAATGTCATAGAGTCCTCTGGTTCGAAATATGTGCCCCGGCCGGATGGAACATTCGCGCTAGAAGCGGCGACGGCATCGCTCGGTTTGATCGGTTCCGCGACGGATGTCGCCAAGTTCTTCTTGCACTATGATTTTAATGGCCAATCTGGCGACCAAATGAAATCGCATAGCAGGTGGGCGTTTTTTCCCGGCTCCTTCGCTGTTTCTCGCGTGCGATCCGATGGAATCATTTTCGTTGCCCTATTCAATCAGAATCGCGACTCCACAGGACTCAGCTATCACCCCCTTCTCGACACCCTTGACGGGGCGATTGATGAAATAGCTGAGTGGCCAACCTCGGTGAATCAGTGACCACTAGCAAATTAAATCGCCTACAAGACCCTATTACTATAAAGGTGGAGAAAATGAAGAGTGATCTTTCAGCTCATCGATCTCACGTCAAAGCCACGCGAATTGCCAACCGTGGATTCACGCTCGTAAAGGCTCTCGTTGTCATTGCCATCATTGGCATTCTGGTGGCGTTGTTGCTGCCTGCCGTACAGGCAGCTCGTGAAGCTGCCCGACGGTCCCAATGCAAGAACAATCTCAAGCAAATTGGACTGGGGCTGCACCTTTACCATGACGTGCATAAGACGTTTCCGCCCGGATATATCTTCAATGCTCGGCGTTACCCAGGAGGAGATCGCTCGAACTACTTTTCGGTGCGCATTGCTATTACATTCATCCAGCAACTCGAGGGTCACGACCAACTGCAGCCAAACTGCCGGAATCGCTGCTCCAGGCCTTAGCAACCCTGCCAAACTACAGTTGATCCAATCACCTTAGTGTCTTTCTTTGTCCATCGGACCCTTCGCAGAACTCAACTCGGACCGGCCCTCGATCAAAGTGATTAAACATCACGGTGGCTACATCCTAACCGTCAGTAATCATGGGAATGTTGAACACGTGTCCCATATCAGGGGCGTTTTTGAGCCCATTCAAAGTTAGGTTGGCGGATATCACTGATGGAACGAGCAACACGTTTCTGGTCGGAGAACGCGTCACACGCGATCTCCGTGGCACAGGAAACATGGCGCGGCAATCTGGGTCGGTGCAATCCAGGCGTTGGGCGAACACTCCAGACGAAAGTCCGTTGCAGTTCACGGTGCTGCCGTACCAGATGCAAACAGGTAATCGGGCAGATTCCCCGGGATCGCTGCCAGCTTTTGTTTAAGTAGTGAACACAGGGGCGCATTATTCGCTGTCTGATGGTAGTGTTTTAGAGCGAAACCGTTGAATCTCAGATCGGTGATATCAACAACCCAGGAACTTGGGGCGTCTACCAATTGCTCGCACGCCGCGATGATGGTCAGCCGATTGGCGACTTTTAGGGAAGCTTCATTTGAACAGTCAATCCGCGTGTGAATTGCTGGGGGAAACAAGAAGGGCTATTCGTAGCTAAGAACGGCTCAAAGCGTGCCTCAACGCCTCATTTCTCGCTGCCGAAAAGTCTCACACCAATCAAAGTGAAACAGCTTTGCCCCAAGCTCCTCAGCTAACTAACGCTCTTGAGCTTGCACACACTGGAATGTCCGTCCCCTACCATTTCATCCGCCCACGGACTAACACCCTCCAAACAAGGCCGAAGCGTCTCTTCGTTATCCCGATAGATCAAACACGACGACGGCTTGATATCGTCAAAGCTACCTCTAGGTAGCCGGTCGCCAACTGCTCCTTGTTTTCCGACGTCTCAAAACCAAAAAACAACCGCGTGGAAATAGCAATCGGTATCAATGCTCGACGGCACGGACCACTCCGAACGGCGGAAGCTGCATGCGTATTTCGGCCAGTGCTTAGAGCAAGCCGAAGGTCTTGCTGCCAGCGAGATCCTCGACTATTTCAGGCAGAATGCGGAGGAAGAATCTACTGACCCGCACGTCGGTGACCGTGCGTTTGACATTGCCTATCACTACGATGCGTCGGGCGATGACCGAGGTATTGCCTATCAGTTGCTGGCGGGTGAGCTAGAGTGTGATCACCGCTGTTCGCAATTGCTATGAAGTGTTCGTCCGTCAGGGCTTCGCCGGTCACATCGAAGCAACGTGGAAGGCGACTTTGTACCTTCTCCGTTCGGCGCGTTGGTGTCCACGACCGAGAGCAGTTTCGGCCGAAACCGTGCCGGCAGTTCGTGTCTCAGCATGATGGCGCGCTGAACTGCTCTTCCGAGCAGCCCGACCGGCATCTCAATCGACCAATGGCGACAACACCTCACGCACTTGGAGTCGGTGACCGCGGGTCGTTTTCTCAGTTGTACATAGCGAAGTCGCGAAGGTAGTATCTTGATCACGCTTGTTCCGTTGGCGTCCAAGGGTTCGATAATCAGAATGATTGCGTATAGCTACTGCTCTCGTCGTGTTTCACCGCACAGTTTTCTCGCAATCAAGTACCTTCCCGCCGTTGATGACCGAAGCCTTTTTCGATTACTTTCTGATCAGCTCGGAGGGGATCGCCATCGCGCCGTCATACGGATCTCCTAACAACCTGCTGGTACGCGTACGATGTGATAATTCCTGTGATGACGCACTCTTCCCGCGTGAGTTGTCGGGAAGTCGCGTGCGCCCCCTGATTCAACAGAGTTGCGTTAGATCGGTGGCAAAGAAGATGCCTTGCGGATCACCGGTCCGTTCTCGACGTGCCGGACGCCTCCTTGTGGAAGTGGCTTCGCTGGGACACAGGACTGCGGAGACATGTCAGTGAATCTTGGTGGTGAAGTTAGTGTCCGCCGATTGCGTTGACAGCGCAGCAAAACGCCAAACGATTTGCCTATAATGGGTCCGTTACTCCCGATGTGCTTCGGATGGTGAGCTCCCGATGGTGGGGATCATCACGTCGAATGAATGCAGGATACAAACCGTGGAAGGACACGAAACCCGAGGCGTTTTCGAACGAATTCAAAGCGGCGACGAAGATGCAGCTCGTGAGGTATTCGACCGCTACCTGACTCGATTGGTCGCACTCGCCCGATCGCGGTTGTCGGAGAAGTTGGCGCGGAAGGTCGATGCCGATGATATTGTTCAGTCGGCATTGCGGTCGTTCTTTGTGCGGGCTCGCGATGGCCAGTACGCAATCGAGCGGGCGGGAGACTTGTGGGCGCTGTTGGCTTCGATCACGAAACACAAATTATTGAAAAAGGCGCGGCACTTCGGCCAGCAAAAGCGTGATGCCGGCGTCGAGCAGCGACTGCCGGACGCGAAATGTGTCGACAACAACGCGGCCTTCTCCGATCCACCGTCCGATGAAGAGGCGATTGCGTTGGCCGATGAGGTGGAAGCCATGATGCGCGAACTTGAGCCGATGCAGCGCGAGATGCTCGAGCTGCGATTACAAGGCAAGACTATTCCCGAAGTGGCCGCAGCCGTCGAGCGTTCCGAACGCACCGTGCGACGGTTTCTCGGCAACTTTCGCGATCAGTTGGAAACCCGATTCAAGGCACTGTCCGAGTAAGACAAAGCGGAAGGCCGAACTCGGCAACGATGGTTATCGGGGCAGCCTCAGTACGGAGACGGTGCCGTTGTTGTTGGCGACGAGGATGTGGCGGTTGTCGGGAGCGAACGCCAGTTGACGCTGATAGTGGGTATAGTGGTACCGCCTTTCTTCCGGCAACTGGATACGATGCAACTCCTCGAGTGTTTCGACGTCCCAGAGAATGAGGAGACGTGTCGAATCGAGCGTCGCAACGCGCTTGCCGGAGTGATAAAAAATGGCTGCCAAGATGGGGCGTTTGTCTTGAAGCGGTAGCTCGCGAAATGTATCGCCGTCGCTAGGTTCCCCGGCTAAGTCGTAGAACCGCGGGTGGAAATCCGGTCCGGCCACAAGCAGTGTGGAACCGTCGGGGCTGAACTGAACCGAATACACAGGGCCTTCAAGGTTGAGTTCGCGTGTGGGTTCTTTGTTTCCAACCTGCCACAAGCGTACGCGTTGGCCACATGCTGCGGTTAGCAGCTTTGCTCCTGAATGGTAGTCCGCGCTAAACAAGTGTGCGTCTTCAAGATCGATCTGGAACGTAGGAATGCGATTCCGTATCGAGTAGATGCGCAGGCTCGGCGGATGATTCGTCGCCAGCATGATCGAATCGGAAGCTTCGGCCCATTGAACTTGCGTTCCTTCCTGGTTGATCGCCAGCGGCACTTCGAATTCCATCTCGCCGTTTGCTACATCCCAGATCTTTAAACCAGCTGTGGCGCGACCGCTGGCCGCGACGAATTTGCTATCTGGACTGAACGCCACATCGTAGAAGTCGGAGAAGTCCCCGGAGTTCCCCGTATGCCTGTGCTTCTCTGTGCCCGTCGCGACGTCCCAAAGCCTGACGCTGCGATCAAGGCTGCTCGACGCGATGTGCTTTCCGTCGGGGCTGACCGATACGGAAGTTACCGCATTCCAATGCCCGTCAAATCCGTTCACCAGCTTGCCTGTCGCGACGTCCCACAACAGGACAGCGCCCTCGTAGGATGTCGCAGCGATGTGCTTGCCGTCAGAGCTATATCGTAATGTCATTGCCATCGGTTTAACGGGACACGGCAATCGCCCTGTCTTGGCCTTCCGATCCGGCCTCCAAAGGTCAACGGCTTCAGCATTGGCCATGGCCAGCAATTGACCGTCGGGAGCCCAAGCAGCTCCCCACGCAAGTTGATCCAAGCCATTCACGCTGCCGCTCTCGATGTCCCAGTGGAATGGTCGTCCCCCCTCTACAATTACAAGCGATTGTGCGGATGGATGCCACGCGATGCCACTTATTTGCTGATTGGTGAAGGATGTATTTGAAAGTTCGTGCAAGCGATCACCCGTTTCCGTAGCAAACAACGCTACACGAAACGCGTCTTCGATCGGGTGTCGCAAGGCTACGGCAAGATGCTTCCGGTCAGGACTCAGGCTCACGAGCGGGAAACCGTCCGGAGACGCTGCGAACGTGCGAAGCGTATCACCAGTGGCGACATTTCGAACCGTGAGTTGTCCGTCGCGACCATCATCCAAACAGATCACATGTTGATCGTCGAGCCAGTCCATGCCGTGCAGATTGCAGCTTACGCTGTCGATTCGATGCTTCTCCCGGCCCGTTGCCACGTCAAATGTTGCCGACGCACACTTACCACCCAGATCAAACAGTGCAGCAACTTGTTGTTGATTCGGGCTGAGCGCGATCTGAACGATTCGCCATGAAGTTTGAATTTCGCGCACCAGTTCGCCCGATTCGACGTCCCAAAATCGAATCTTTCCGTCTTCGCCGCCGGACACCAGCGTTTCTCCATCCGATGTGAATCGAACGTCCGCTGCGGCACGATGCTCATGTTGCAAGCGACTGTCGCCCAACACGGCGACGAGTTCCGCTGGAGCTTTGGAGGGATCACCTCCGCCGGCCACTTTCCGTTGGTAAGGCGTGATGTTGTCCCGGCGAAGTTGGTCCAGGGAACTCGGGCCCTGATGATTGTTCACGATATCACCGTCAGCCAGCCGCGCCGGCAGGATCTCGACGACAACACGTTCGCCCTTCGTGAGTTCAAACTTGCCGTTCTTGATACGAACTCCGTCGGGATCGACTCCCTTGACTTCGATGGAAATCTCGCCGGTTCGTACCTTGGTCGACACGGGATCATTGTCCAGCGTGATCTCGTCGACTGCTTCGCCGTTTCGTTTCACCAGGACTTCGATGTCGGGATCGAACGACTTGATGACAACCTCGCCTCTGTCTGTCTGCACCTTGATTACCAGAGCGGCAGCCAATAGGCCGACGACTGCCAACGCAACCAGGGCGGCTGCGAAGTTCACACGTCGGCGCTGGTCGGAACTCTGCTTCGCGACCGAGTTCGGACGAGCAGGCTCGCCTTGCCGCTGTCGTCGAGCAAACTCGCGGAACGCGGCAGCAACTTCGCTCATCGACGTCGGGCGTGCGGCAGGTTGCTTGGCGAGCATTCGCATGCAAAGCCGCTCCAGCGTTTCGGGGCAATCGCGGCAGAGGACGGACGGTCGCTGTGGTTCGTCGCGAGCGATGCGAACGGCGAGCAAGCTGGCAGTCCCCGTGAAAGGCAATGAACCGGTCAGCGCTTCGTATAGCATCACGCCCAGACTGTAGATATCCGACGCCGGGCCGACGCTCGTATAGTCGCCTTCGATCTGTTCGGGCGACATGTAGGCGGGCGAACCGAACGCATCGCCCGTCTGCGTCAGCCGTTCGTCCGCAGCCGCCCCGCGAAATGCCAGCCCGAAATCCATCACGACCGAGTGACCTTCGCGATGGATCATGACGTTCGATGGCTTTAGGTCGCGATGCACAATGCCGGCGTCGTGCGCCGCCTGCATGGCTTCGGCAATGGTGGCAAAGTGTGTGGCGATCTCGTCCACATCCGGTTTCCCGTCATGCTGCCAGATGTCGCGCAAGGTCATGCCTTCGATGTAAGCCATCGTCAAGAAAGGCTGGCCATCGATCTCGCCGGCATCGAACACGGGACAAATGTTCGGATGATGCAGCATGGCTGCTGCTTTGGCTTCGTTCACGAATCGCTTCCGTACCACCTCGGATTCGCCGAGATGCGGTATCTTCAATGCAACGTGGCGTTCGAGTTGAGTGTCCTCGGCGAGATAGACTTGGCCCATGCCACCCTTGCCCAGTTGGCGAATCAAGCGATAGCGGCCGAATGACTCTCCGCCTGTCGAGATCATCATGACTTCAATCGCGTCTTGTGTTTTGTCCGCTCCGGCTTCATCGCGATCGAGTTCGTCGAGTACCTTTGACAATTCGGCTCGCAAGTGCTCTTCGCCGTCGAATCGCTTGAGAAACTCATCGATGGACGGGCGGTCACCCCATCGATGCCGCACTCGAAACTCTTCCGCCGGAAGCTCTGACCTGATGCTAGTCGACTGGGCAAGTTCCGGCCATTCTCGCAAATATTTCTCCAAAGTCGGTCGCGCACCGATCGTGTCAGCGATGGTCTCTTCGTCCGCAGCCAAAGCGCCGATGACCGGCGTTGTCGCACGTAACGACTGGTCCGGCGCCGCGGCTCGCCAGCGGTATTCCATGTCGATCGCCACCAGATCGGCGAGCACCGCGCTTCGTTGCTCCATCGAGAGGAGCGAGTCAGCCAGAAATTGGCCGAGCATCGGGGGCCTGTCGCCGTCTCGCCAGAGCTGTTCGTACTGATCGATCACGTTTTCAAGCGAATTCTTCATGGCTTCGATCTTACTCACTTAGAGACAAGGGTTCGAGAATGACTACCGACCGCTGCGTCGTTGCCGAGCTTCCTGTGACAGGCGTTGGCGCTCCGAGATCATGGCGGCTTTCCGCTCCTCGAAAGAAAATAGCTGCGGCATGTTACCGGCCCGGGCGGCGGCAAGGTGCTGGTCGAATTGGTCAAAGTTGGAACCGCGATCTTGCTGTGCCTGCTTCATGGCCGGCGTCGTGTAAAGACCCGCGATTTCCGTTGGCTGATGCGGCAAGTTCTTGAGGTATTCGGCCAAGCCTCCTTCCGCGAAACGAACGTTCTGCTGCGACGAGGAAACAACGATCGCTTCGCCGCGATCCCACAGCACGGCCAGTTGAGCCAATCGCGTCATCCAGCAGCGCCCTTCGGGGGTTGAAGCGGTGGCTTGGTAGCGAGCCGCCAGCAGCGCGTCAGCGTTGATCAAGATGCGTGATGAATTCGCGTCCGCGCGGAGAAAGCTACGCAACGCACGCGACAGATTCTCGGCTCGCGTGGCGTAGAAGTTATTATCGTCAAAGAAGTCATGCCGGATCGTCTTGGCATCGGTAAACGCTTTCAATTGGCTGTCTGGTGTCGGCGCAAGCGAGGCGGCAAATGCCAGACGCGTGTCGTTAAGCAACTCTTGAGCTGGAACGTTCAGCCGCTGCAAATCGAAAAGCACCTGCGGTTCGGGTTTGTCATCCAAGTAAGAATCGCTTTCCAAGGAACGCCCCAGCCACCGCCGCACGGCGCTCGGCGAGATACCGTTCGCGTAGATGTGCTGCACCAACTCTTCTTTCAGGCCGGCGATTCGCTGTTGGAGAGCCGTCGCCTCTTGCTCGCGCTTCATCTTTGTTGCCGCGATCGCGGCCGCGTCTTCCGCGGCCTTTCCGGCGAGCAGCTGCTTATAGAGCTGCGGTTCTCGCGTCGAGGCCAAACGCACACGGTCTGGCTTGTCAACGAAGAGCGAACGCCGTGGAGCCGCAAGAGCGGGAAGAGCATCTGAGCTATTGATGCGATGCGTGAGGATGAAGGGCCCGTAGCCCGTGATTCCGCTGCTTACGGTGAATGATTCAGGCGGAAGCGACACATAGACGACGCCATCAGCCTCCGCGCTCGCGATCGCTTCGCGCGACTGCGGCGCAATACTTCTCAAGTCGACTTTGATCGTCAGCAGAAAACTCTGGCTTACCGCATAGTGGATCTCCCGGTTCAGAAACGAACCGGTCGTCCAGTAGTCGAAGATGACGGCCGGCCCCATGACCAAACCATCGTCGCTGACGCGAAACGCCCAGTTGTCGAGGCCTTCGGTATTGATGCGTTTGATCAGGCTACCGTAGCCGGCTTCCTGGCGTTCGACGGCCTCGGCGATCATCGCGTCGCGAGCCACTCCATTCTTGGCGGCATAGGCCGCGCGATAGTCGTTCAGCGAACGGTCGACCAAGTCGAGCCACTCTTTCTGCAGCGGCGCGAGTGCCGCTCGCTCGGGCTTGGGAATCGCCTGATACGCGGACCAGCTGAAGTTGTCCGGCAGCTTGGGGGCGTAGGCAACTCGTTCACTGGAATGCGTCTCGGCGCAACCGGCGCCTGTCATCATGATCGCGCCGGCAAACATTATGGCGAGCAGTAAGTTAATGCGTCGCATGGCTTTATCTCCCAGGCAAGTGAGGCGGCTCTTGTTTCGTCTGCCTGGAGATTCCCATTTGGCCGCTGCCATGGACACGATGGGGAGAATTTTTTGGCGGAATACTTTTGAGAAGCCTGTTTAAAAGCATGAACGCGTTGTTCTTGGTAACCAGACGCGTAAGTTTTGAAGTTGCGCATTTCGCCAAGTATTCCGAAGGAATTTCAGCAATTAGCCGGTGGTAAGCGTAGCGCCACCACCGGTTTCCACGTTTGTCATTTCGACGCATCCCGGAGGGATGCCAGCACCGCACGGCTGGCATCCCTCCGGGATCCGTCAGGTTTTCGTTGCATTTCCCCGGTGGTGACGCTGTGCTTACCACCGGCTAATGGCTCAGATCCCTACGGGATGGAAAAGAGCGCAACTTCGAAACGCGTAAGCGAGGGCTACGAAAAAGCACACTTCCGGAAGGATCCCTCGCTTACGCAGCGGGTTACCAGAAGTCTTGAAAGTGCTTCTGAGGCCAATGGAGGAGAAAAAAAGTGCCCCGATGTCCATCTAGTCAGGCGAACGGGAATCTCCCCTGCGGAACCGGACACCGCGTCCCGCCGAATAAGAATCCGCCATTTGACGCAGGAGATCTGATATGCCTCGCAAGCCCCGCACGCTTCGACTGGAAGCTCTTGAGCAACGTAACATGTTCAACGGCGGACCGGTATTTGAAGACTACGTTCTCCCAGAGATTTTTAACGCAAGGGATGACTACTCGCCCAGCGAGCAGCTCTTCTATCTCGACGCGGTTAATGTCCCGACCTACGGAGATCTACAGGATGAGTCGCGTTTTGAGCTTTTGTGGGGCCAGAGTCACGATAACGAAGATGCTGGTGTGGAAGTAGGATTCTACCTCGGGGGCACTCGATACCAGTCTCAACGACAGGTCTTCATGGGGATGCGGCACGTCTACAAGGACACGGGACAAGAGTCGTTCCAGGTTCACGACTACGGCAGTGTCATCCCCACTGTTCTCTCGGAGCAGCTAGCCGTGGCTGAGCCCAACGAGCCCCTTTCGATTGACCACGTCAAGAGCACCTGGGACGACATGGGGCCCATACTGGAAGGGTACTTTCAGTACCTCGACAACTACTTCGAGACGAATCTGCCAGCGCACATTGAAAGTTCGAACTATCTGAACAAAGGAGATTTGATCAAGGACTCAAGATTGGGAGCCACCGTCTTTCGGTGGTTTGGACGGGCGCTAAAAGTGGGCGATGTCTTAGTGTGGCACGCAGGAAAAGAGCGGGCGATTCAGTACGGCGCTGACCTGGCGACACCCGTTGGACATCACGACTACCCTTACAACGATTCCAACTACGACTGGTTTATCGCGAAGTCAGGTAGCTGGTTTGATGTAACGACGACCTGGAACCACGCCAACCCGAATTCCGAGCGTGAGGCAGAAGAGGCCAAGTTTCGAGTGATCAGGGAGATCGCCGCCAGGGATGCTGACGGAAATGAACTTGTCGCACCAGACCAAGAGGGGCGTATGGTTCCTTATCGGTTAATTCGCTATCGCCTGCAAGAAATCGTACGATTCGTTTCTCCATCTGGGCTAGAATCAACGACTGCAATTCGAAACTTGTCCGCGCTCGTCGATATCCAACCGCTCCCTGACGCAATCACTCAGCAGCTTGCGCGGGTCATGGAAGATTCCGTAGCGAATCATCATAGAGGATTCCTTGATAGGGCCGATGAGGACTTTCTGCGGACAGCGTACGAGAGAGGGCGCAAGGGGGACACAATCGATCCACGCGTCGTGATGACGAACCTCATCGACGGCGTCCGCCGCAAGGACTACGACCTCGGTATCACGCACGCATTCGCGTCTATCTTGGAAGCCCAGTTTTTGGATCGAGAGCTGATCTGGTCGGCGTGGGACCGTCCCGTCATGCAGATCCAACCCGATGTCACCTATCAAGGCATTGAGGGACAGGAACTCTGGAAGCTTCCTGATTTGGTTTCTCCCGAAGAAGTGTTTAAGTACATTGCAGGGGAGCCGGCGCCCACTGCAGCACAGCCGCCACGCGACACAATGCCGCCCCCGCGCCCGAACATCTTTATCGCTTCACCGACAACGGTTTATGAACCTAAGATCATAGTCTCGGGTTACACGGAGCCGGGTGCGCTGGTGCGTGTGGTCGAACATCAGCATGGAACCAACGAAGATTTCGAGAATGCAGTGCCGTTTTCTTCAGGGGAAGCGGATGAGCATGGACGGTTTAACATTCACTTGCCGCTGGTCGCCGATGCAGCAAATGTATTCAGCTTCGCGGCGGAGGACGGGGCGGGGAATATTTCAGATTCGGTGAAAACTCCGCCGATCTTCTATCGCGAGTCGCCAGAAGGGCTGCGGGAGTTGTTGCCGCAGTTGATCAGCGAGCAGCGATTCAACGCGACGAATCTGCAACAAACGCTAAAGAAGCACGACTTGGCGCAAGTGACATATCTCCAGCCGAGAACGTGGCCGTCCGGGGCGCCCGTGCAGTATGAGACGGATCAACATTGGCACTACAACAAGCCGTCAATCTCCTACTACACGCTCACTGATCAGAAGACGGACGCGACCTCACACATTCTTGAGCTGACCCTCGAGCACAGCAGCTACGATCGCGACGCTCAGCGGCAGATTGCTGCTTTCGATTCATCCGTATTGATCAACATTGGCGAGTTTCCAACCAACGACGGTAAGTTGACGCTCGACAGTCGCTTGCTCGACTTCAATGTGTTGACTCAGCTCGCCACACCTGAGGATGCCGCCTTTGAGGCGATCGTGGACTCGGGCCAGGCGTGGAGGTTGCTGGACGACTTCGTGACAAAGTATGTTGAATTGCTTGATGAAAGCGGTGTCACGCCGGTCTGGATCTCCGAGCCGATCGATCGCAGCCGGATCGGCGAAGGACCGGGCGTCGAAGCCATCGTCGATCGGAAAGACTACCGCACCGGCGCTAGCAATCATACACGGTTGCTAGGCGCTTCAGACCACATCGTGCTGATTGGACACGACGGTGGCAGGATCGAGGCTTACGATACTCGGACCGAACAATACGAGGAATTACGTCCGACCTACGCAGACTTCGATCCCGAAAATGTATTCACCTATTACGCTTCGTTCGGTAACGTGTTTTTGCCCGTCAACGAGAAGCTCGTTTTCATGGCCCCCAGTTTTGCCGACGACATCGATCCTGATCTCGGTCGGGGGAGAAATCTCGGAACAGGAATCTGGTCAACGGATGGTACGCTTGAGGGAACGCGAATGCTTGCCAATCTGACTACGTTGGATGACGAAGGAGAAGCGGTGTTTGAAGCTCCCTGCGGTGCGCTGGGTATCCGCAATCCGTTTTATTACAACTACTACTGCGGAGAATCGGGCCGTGCGCAAACAGAGCCAACGAATTTTGTCAAAGGTGCGGAAGGTTTGTACTTCGTACAGTTCCGCGACATGGAACACACGCTGCGTGACGGGATCAGGCCGTCCGGTGAGATCGTGGCCGGCAAGTGGTTTGACGTCTACTTCACCGATGGCGATTCGGTGACCAAGATCATGTCACAAGACTTTGATGGTGGGCGTTTCTATTTCAGCCAGATGGTCTCCAACGAACAAGGCTCCGTGTTCTTGGGCGCACAGCAGTCGGCGGGTGATGGATACGGCAACGCACAGGTTACATTTCAGTTGACGCCTAACGGCGCCCGCCCCATCTACGAAGGCTCGATGCTCTGGGCCGTGGGAGATGTGGCTTACTATTCCTCCGTGCCGTCTCGTCCACCGGAACTTCGGAGTTTGAGCACGGGCGAGCCGGTGGCGTTGCCGTTTACGAAGTACGGCGCGAGCAATCGCGGCGATGTTGTCGAGGTTACGAGCTATGACGCCGAGACGCGGCAAGAGAAGGTCTTCTTGACTGGTGACGGTTCACTTGTGGACCTTCCTGAATTTCCCAACTCCTCCGCATTGAAGATCGCAGTGGTCGACGGCGAGTACTACTTGTCGACAAGACCATTGCAGAGACTGGTAGGTGGCGAGTGGCAAATTGTCGCCGACCAAGGCCCCTCTCAACGGCACGGTTCGCTGCTTTACAACCCCTATCAAATCTTCACTCCCAATCGCATCGCGTTACAGCAGGATAGTACGTTTCAGAACCAGCAACTCTTCGAGTCCGATTCGTATCTCTACGCAGAAACCGGCGGCATCGTCTATCGCATCGACGCGGGACTGGCCGACGTCCAGCCGTCTCGTATCGACGTTCCCGAAGTGCAAATCGACTTCCTCCCACCGGCCGACGACATCTATGTTCATTCGCACGAGGACATTCCAATCACCATCAAGGCTCGCTACGGTGAAGATGGTGTGACCGTGACGAAGTTCAGCCTGGATCTGCCGGATGACCTGATTCAGAGCTCGCTTTTCGGAACGTTGGACAGCTTCTACGCGTCCCAAGGCGATTTCATTATTGCACGTCATTTCCCAGGTCGCGCCGGCGAGTTATTCGTCGAATTTTGGCGAGTTGATTTCGAGAACAGCGTGCTGACATATCTGCCTACCCCCGAGCCTTATGCTCCGTTTCGCGGTGTGTACGATCGCATCCGGGAAGATGGTTTTTACGTGTGGTATCGGGAGCAAGATCAGTTCTGGAAACTCGAAGGCGATCGCTTCGTTGTCGTCGATTCGATCCCAGACGAGAGTACTGAGTCCGTGCCACACTATCTCGGCTTTGACGTTCCCCAAGACGCCCAACAGCGAATGCGTACGCTCAGGGGAGATTCCTCGACCAGCCTTGCTCAGCTCTATGAAGGCAATCTAACCTTCCTGCTATTCACAGAATCCGCAGATCAACAGGCACCAGTCGTCCAGATCACGAGCGCGCGTCCGTCGACACAGCAACAGAATTCGATCGTCGTCTCTGGCACCACGGAACCCGGCACGATGCTGGTTTCGCCACGTGTTGGCCAAACGACGACCGACGTCTTCTTTAACACCAGTTTTCGCCACGGCTCGTCCTGGGTTGTCACCGCAGACGACGACGGACACTTTGAAATCACGATTTCACTTCCGAAAGAGAATGGCTTCAACAGCGGGAATCTCTTGGCATACGGCACCAACGGCGCCGTCACGCAACTCGAAGCTTCCACCTGGGCCGAGTTTCTCGAAACGCCACCGCGTTCGGACAACAAGCTCGACACGAATAACGATGGGACCGTGGCTCCAATCGACGCGCTCTTGATCATCAATGAACTTAACGCCAAGGGGGCGTATCCAATCTCTTCCGTCGACCAGCCGGGCGAACGTGCGTTGCTGGACGTCAATGGCGACGGGTTCGTATCACCGCTTGATGTTCTCATGATCATCAATCATCTTCATCGCCAGACGATCGCCGCCGAAGGCGAGGCAGACTTACCACGGGCGTTCACGCCACCCACAGTCGAGTACTTCAGAGACAGTGAGTCACGCGAAGATAGTGCAACACACTCCGTCACCGAACTCCAACAGTTCCTACAAGATCAACCTAGTGCCGCACAGTACACGGCCCGGTCGAGTGCAGGCACCGGCGCGGCGCCGGCCAAGCGTGTTGCCTTGTTGGAGACCGACGATCTGCTGGAACTTATCGCAACGGATGTTGCCTTTAACAAGCCTCTGGGTTGATTTCGGCCGACTAGCTTCTGCCAGCCCTGTGTGCCGCTTGCCCGCTCGAGGACATCACTGCATAACCAGGGACCGTATCGTCGGCTCGACGGTCCCCAAGCTTGGCTCGTTTCGTTAGACTGTGCTGTCGCCATGGAGCGAAGTCGAGTTGATAAACCTGCAAACATGAAATGGGAAGCATCATGAACACACCGCTTCCCCAAACCCGACTTGCCGTCGGCGACATCGCGCCCGATGTAAGGCTCGTCGACCACGATGGGCAGACCACTGCGATGATGTCGCTGTGGAAGTCGCGACCGCGTGTGTTGCTGTTCGTTCGCCACTTTGGGTGACCGATGTGCCGCGAGCACGTGGTCGATGTGCGCGATGACTACCAACGATTCCTCGATGCCGGCGGCGATGTCGCTATCATCACCATGGGAACCGTGGAGCAGACGGCAGCCTTCCGAGATCGCAACCGCTTACCCTTCGTCTGTCTGGCCGATCCGGAGCGGATTGCCTATCAAGCTTTTGGCGTCCCGCGTGGAACGGCCTTGCAAGTCACTGGCCCGTCCGTGTGGGCACGCGGACTCAAGGCGACCTTACGAGCGGGAATTGGCAAACCGATCGGCGATGTGTTGCAACTGCACGGCTCGTTCATCGTCGATCGCGGCGGAGTCATTCGATTCGTTCACATTCCCAAGCATTCAGCGGATCAGCCGAGCAATGACGAGCTAATCGTCCAGTTGCAGAACCTGAAGGGTGGTAACATTGTTGGCATGGACGAGCACCGATAGGATAGAGTGGCCAACGGGGTCGGGAGTCTTTTGCGGCCACAAGATTTCCAAGTGGGGTCTCGGTTGGCCGCAAAAGACTCCCGACCCCTTCCAGCGCCGTTCGATCGATCCCCCAAACTTAACATCCATCAATCTGTTATGTCTCGTGTTGTCTTGGCCATGTCCGGCGGTGTCGATAGCAGCGTCGCTGCGCATCTGCTCATCGAGCAAGGCCACGAGGTGATCGGTGTTTTCATGCGGCACGGCGAGGAAGCGGTCGAAGCATGTTCGGTCGATGGCACGCAGGAGAACAGCCCACTATTGCCACTGTTAAAGAACCGAGCCGATCACAAGCAAGGATGTTGCAGCGCGTCGGATGCGGAAGACGGCAGACGCGTCGCGGATCGCCTGGGGATTCCATTCTACGCCTTGAATCTTCAGGCCGAATTCCGACAAATCATCGATTACTTTATCGAAGAGTACACCGTCGGGCGCACGCCCAACCCATGCGTCATGTGCAACAACTGGATCAAGTTCGGGAAGCTGTTCGACTATGCAGACAGCGTCGATGCTGAGTTTGTGGCGACAGGGCACTACGCAAGGTTATTGCCACCGGCGGAAGACGACTCACTTCGACTCTGCCGAGGCATCGACGATTCGAAGGACCAATCCTACGTGCTGTTCGGTATCGAACGACGCTATCTGTCACGGATGCTGCTGCCTGTCGGTGGCTACGAGAAGTCGAAGATCCGCGAAATCGCAGGCGGCTTGGGCTTGAATGTGGCAGAGAAGAAGGACAGCCAGGAGATCTGCTTCGTGACGAGCGGCAAGCACGACGAGTTTGTTCGCGCTCGACGGAAAGGAATCGATACCGCGGGGGAGATCGTTACAACGAATGGGCAAGTCGTCGGCGAACACCCCGGCATCGAGCGATTTACGGTGGGGCAACGCAAAGGGCTGGGAGTCGCGATGGGCGAACCGTACTTTGTGACGCGTATCGACCCAAAGTTGAATCAGGTTGTCATCGGGCAACGCGATGCACTCGCGCGCGATGAATTAACCGCCGCGGATACGAACTGGCTGGTCGATCCGCCCGCAGGTCGGTTCCGCTGTTTCGCCCAGATCCGCTACAACGCTTCCGCGATGCCAGCAACCGCCGAGGTCTTGCCGGATCGTCGACTGCACATCAAGTTCGATGAAGCGCCGTTCGGAATCGCTCCAGGCCAAGCCGTCGTCTGTTACGAAGACGAACGCGTACTTGGTGGTGGCTGGATTGAGTCGAATTGATGCTCCCTAGGAGAGGTCTGTTCGGATACCGTACGCCGTCCTGTACGACGGCTCTCCGAAGCCGTCGAGTCCGTTGCCCGACGGGCGGCGGAGGCCCGTCGTACATGCGTAAGCGGATAGACTACTAACCGTGGGTCGCTGCGACTTCACTCGACTTGATGTCGTACTTCTCGACGAGGCGGTAAAGTTTGCGTCGATCGATACCAAGTGTTTTTGCCGCTCGTGTCTTGTTGCCCGACTCGCGCCGCAAGACCTCAATCACCTTGGCACGTTCGATCGACGAGAGGTCGTCGGTGTCGGAGAAGATCGCGGAGGAGTCTGTTACGGAACGACTCATAATCTCGCGTGGCAGATCTCTGAGTCGGACGAGGTTGTCCTCGGCCATGATCTTGCCGCGTTCGATGGCATTGATCAGTTGTCGCACGTTGCCGGGCCAATCGTATCGTTCGAGCGTCTTCATGGCCTCTTCTTCGATATCCCAGCCCTCGCCAAGAAAGTGCGACACGAGCAGCGGCAAATCGCCTTGCCGTTCGCGAATCGGCGGCAATTCCAGCGACATCACATTGATGCGGTAAAACAGATCTTCCCGGAAGTTACCGTCACGGACTTCATCCGCAAGGTTACGGTTTGTGGCGGCGAGAATGCGGACGTTCACTTTCCGCTCTTTGATCGAACCGACGCGTCGCATCGAACCGTCTTCGAGAACTCGCAACAACTTGGCTTGAAGCGAACCAGGCATCTCGCCGATCTCGTCGATAAACAGCGTTCCACCGTCCGCGACTTCGAATAGCCCTTGTTTCGTTCCGACCGCGCCGGTGAAGGATCCTTTCTCATGACCGAACAGTTCGCTCTCTAACAGTGTCTCGGGCAGCGCGGCGCAATTGATCACGACCAAGGGCTTGCGAGATCGCTGGCTCTGTCGGTGCAACGCCTGGGCGACAAGTTCCTTGCCGGTGCCGCTTTCACCTTGGATCAGAATTGCTTTGTCGCTCGGGCCAGCGCGTTCAATCAATCGGTACACCTCACGCATTGCGGGCGATTGACCCACCATGTTGGATTGCGGCTGGTTGCGTTCGAGGAGTGCCTTGAGCTGTTGGTTCTCTTTGCGTAGAGCGCGGCGTTCTTTGGCGCGTCGGATGACGGTTTCCAAATCCTGCAGCGGGAAGGGCTTCTGGAGATAATCGAATGCACCCGCTTTCATCGCGTGGACCGCAGTATCGATCGACCCCTTGCCAGTCAGCAGGATGACCTCGCACTCGACTTGGTTCTCTTTGAACTTCTCAAGTAATTCCAGTCCACTTAATCCAGGCATCATCATGTCGAAAACGGCGACATCAAAATCGCGGCGTTGAACCATATCAAGCGCCTCGTCGCCACACGAAGCATCGGAGACGCGAAAGCCGCAGCGCGTGTAGCGGCGTACCAGCGTGTCGCGGAATTCGTCATCGTCGTCGACCACTAATAGATCGACCTCTTCAGCATTCGCCATCTGATCTCTCCTAGGCAACGGATCCTTCCTCCGTAGCGAGGGCAAACCGTGCGCCGCAAGGACGGTGCAGCGGCATGTGGGTATCGGTAGGTCGCTGCAAAAAACTGGTTTTGGCGCCAACAAGCGATAAACGGGACACCACCCGCTTGCTCCAGCACAACCCCAGCGGCGCGCAAATACGCACATGCTGTGCATTTGAGCACATGCGATTGTGCGTCGATACCCGTGAACTGGGTCGCCCTTGCGTTGTCTGGGCGGCTCGAGAGTCACGGATTATCGGCCATCTTGGGCGCGGCCCGGCAATTGCAACATGGTGAAGTTGAAATCTTTCGCGATCCCAAAGAGGGGAGGTCACGATGTGGAATGCAATCAACCGTCTTCTATCCTTGAAGGTATCGGATGTCATGTCGCGTTCCGTCGTCGAGGTGTCGGCGAGCCAGGGGATGGACGAGGCAGCTGCTGTCTTTGCCGCTCATCATGTTTCGTCTGCACCTGTGATCGATGAGCAAGGTTGTTGCGTGGGAATTCTTAGCGCGACCGATTTTTTACGCCGCAATTGCTCTCAAGGCTATCTAGACACTGAAACACACATGTTGACTCAACAGGACCCCGACAGCCCGCTGGAGATTGTGGCAAAGGGCGATCTCGTGAGCAACTATATGACTCACGCCGTCCAATCCGTTGCCCCGGATCAACCACTCTTGAACGCGGCAAGGATTATGTGCGCCGAGCATATTCATCACATGCCGGTACTCGACGGGCATTGCCTGCTCGGGCTGATCAGCACGATGGACGTTGTCGCCGCGATGATGAATGCGATTGAGGAAGTTGCAGTTGATGAGCTAAAGAAATCGTGAAGCCAATCCAGGCATTGGCCCAACAATTGCGTCCGAATAGTAATTAGACAGGCCCGCGACGGGTCGCCAAATAAGGAGGAGGAAGAGCCATGAAAGCCACCAAAATTCTGTTCCCGACCGATTTCTCGCACACGGGTGACGCAGCGTTAGCTCTGGCGACTTCGTTGGCTCGTGACACGGGCGCAACTTTGTTGATCGTACATGTCGAGGAACCCCCAACCGCGTATGGCGGGGGCGAGCTGTACTACGGAATTCCCGAGCCAGCCACCGAGGATCTACGGAAGATGTTGCACAAGGTCGAGCCCACTGATCCAGCGGTTCCCTACGAGCATCGACTCGTCACCGGCGACCCCGCAAACGCGGTCGTGCGACTGGCTGAGGAAGAGGGTGTCGACATGATTGTGCTGGGAACGCATGGACGAACCGGATTGTCGCGATTGCTGATGGGAAGTGTTGCGGAAGCGATCGTTCGCCGAGCGAAGTGCCCGGTGTTGAGTTATCGAAAGCCAGAAAAAGAAGCAGCTGAAGCCTGAACATCCACCGCGTGTGTGTGCTATAGTGTGACGCTCCCGACGTGTGTGTTTAAAAGGAGAGACATCATGAAGTCTTCGATTGGTCTCGCGTTGCTGATGGGTTTGACCTTGTCATTGGCGACCACCGTCGGTGAGCAAGGAGAAGAACCGGTCGACACATTCATGCATGCCAAGCTGGCGTTCTCACAAAGCATTCTAGAAGGCTTGGCGGTGGAGGATTACGACCAAATCGCCAAGAATGCGCAGTCGCTGACGTTACTGAGCGAGGAGGCCGGTTGGAAGGTGGTACAAACCGCCGAGTATGCGCACCAGAGCGATCTGTTTCGTCGCAATACGCGGGCGTTAACCGAGGCCGCACGAAAGCACAACTTGGACGGTTCGACGCTCGCGTTCGTCCAGGTCACGTTGAACTGTGTCGAGTGCCACAAGCACGTTCGCGGCGTTCAGCAAGCCCGGTTGGATTTGCCACATCCGTTGCCAAGCTTTAAGGTGACGCAATAGTCGTGACATCTGGAAAGGAGCGGACGATGAATTGGTTCGCCAAAAGGAAAGTACTGGCGCCCGTGGACTTCTCTGACGAGTCGTTCGCAGCGGTGGATACAGCGCTGGAACTTGTCGAAGACGCCGCAGACGTCACAGTTGTATACGTATTGCAGGACCTATCACCGATGGAACCCGGCGAACTGTGGAACACCGTCGACAAAGAGTCGCGAATCCAACACGCGATGAAGGCGCTCCGCGAGCGGCTCGCGGACGACAAATACAAAGGGCTTCATTTCGATGTCGTAATTGGCGATCCTGGACACGAGATCGCAGAACTCGCTGAGCGCGAGGGAAGCAATCTGATCGTCTTGCCGTCGCACGGACGTACCGGACTCAAACGAATGCTAATTGGATCCGTGGCGGAACGCGTCGTGCGTCTGGCTCACTGTCCGGTCTTGGTGCTACGATCGTGACGAGGAAGACCTTGGTAAATGCGACGCCTTAGTGTTGGTGTGCGAATACGCACACGACGGGCGAAGTCGCACGTCCAATTGACGAAACGAACGAAGTAAAGAAAGATCTTCCACTCAACCGACTCAAGCATGAAGCGCGCGATCCGGTTCCGGATGCGGGCATCGAGTCTCTAACTACAAACAAATGGAATCAATGGCTGAAGAACAAACTGGCGAATCCGTCGACCGCCGCACCTTCATCGAGTCGTCAGCGATGGCCGGCGGGCTGGCGGCTGGTTACGGCACACTCGGCGTGATGGCGATCCGCTTCCTGCACGCCAGCGATGGCGATGCGATGGGTTGGCAATTCCTATGTAGGACGGAAGAGCTCACCATCGGCGAGTCGTTGCCTTACACAACACCCAGCGGTGCGAAGGTCGTCATCGCGCGACAGAGCGACGGTGATACCGCCAGTGACTTTATCGCTCTGTCCAGCGTTTGCCCGCATCTGGGATGTGCCGTGCATTGGGAATCGCAGAATGATCGGTTCTTCTGCCCTTGCCACAACGGGGCTTTTGATCCGCAAGGCAACGCGACCGAAGGGCCGCCCGCTGCGGCGAAACAGCAATTAACTCGCTTTCCGTTGCAGGTCGAGGACGGATTGCTATTCATTCTGGTTCCTTTGCAAGCCGTCCTTGGCGAAGGCATGCAGGTTGCCGCGGTGACGAAACCATTGCATCACGATCGTTCCGAAGAGATGGAGGCGTAGGTTTTGTCACACATTGGAGAGTGGCTCTCGGAACGTGTTCCCGTCAGTGGTGCACAGCTTGAAGAGCTAACGAACGAGCCCGTTCCCTACCACTTAAAACGTTGGTGGTTCTGCCTTGGCGGCACACCTGCGTACTTATTCGTGGTGCAAATCATCACGGGCATTCTGTTAGCGTTCTACTACCAGCCTTCTGCGGCAACGGCCTACGATTCAATTGCTTACATCACCGAGCAGGCGAACTACGGTTGGTTCATCCGCAGCATGCACAAGTGGGCCGCGACATTCATGATCGCTGCCGTGATCTTGCATCAAATGCGAGTTTACTTCACCGGAGCCTATCGACGTCCCCGTGAAATCAATTGGTTGATCGGAATGTGTCTGTTGATGTGTACGCTGCTGGTCGGTTTTACTGGTTACAGCTTGGCGTTTGAGCAACTCAGCTACTGGGGTGCCACGGTCGCGGCGAACATCAGCGACGCTGTGCCAGTTGCGGGGCGATTCGCAAAGCAGATGTTGCTGGGCGGTGACAGCTATAACGAACGTACGCTGTCGCGGTTCTACATTCTGCACGCTGCTGTACTACCGACGACGATGATCCTGTTGATCGCCGTTCACATTACGTTCATTCGGTTGCACGGAGTAACAGAGTTCCGCACAGAGGATGAATCTGACGACGCTCCGCGTCACTTTAATTTCTTCCCGGAACACTTGCTCACTGAGCTAACCATCGGATTGGTCTTGATGATCATGCTCAGTGCTATCTCGACGATCTTTCCGGTCATGATGGGACCGAAGGCCGATCCATTGACGACGCCCGAGGTCATCAAGCCCGAGTGGTGGTTCTACGTTTCCTTCCGTTGGCTGAAACTGTTCTCGCTGTCGTTCGCCGTGCTCAGTACGGGCTTCATCGTTGGTGCGATGTTCCTGTGGCCTTGGATTGACGGTGCGCTGCGAAAGATCACCGGCAAAGAGGAGGTCAGCGTTTACATCGGCATCGTGGCCACGTTGCTGCTAGTCGGCCTGACCGTTTGGGAAGCCGTCGTCACTCACTAGAAACTACATTGCATCTCGTTGGGCGGCGGAGCCGCAACAAAGTAGCCCGACTCTCTGAGTCGGGACAGCGAACCCGACTCGGAGAGTCAGGCTACGAAATCCTACAAAGCACACTAAAACATTCCTGGAGTTGGAAACGAAAAGAAGATGAGTCTACGAGCTAAACAAATCATCATCGCCATCCTTGGTTTCATCTTTCTGCTCTCGCTGGTGTTTGTTCAGTGGGTGGAAGTAACCCGCAAACAGGAAGAGGCTGGACTCACGGCACACCACATCGCGGTTCCGATAAAATCTCGCCAGTGCGTTGAGTGCCATGAAAAGTCATCGCCCGGCATCATCGACCATTGGAAAGGCAGCACACACGCCGTGAAAGGTGTCGGCTGCGTCGAATGCCATAAGGCCGAGGCGGACGACGTCGATGCTTTCACACACTATGGCCACACGATCGCGACCATTGTCACGCCACGTGACTGCGGCCACTGTCATCAGAACGAGCATAAGGAGTTTGAACGCAGCCATCACGCCAAGGCTGGCAATATCTTGGCGTCGCTCGACAACCGGCTCGCCGAAGTCGTCGAAGGCTTTCGCGAAGACGTGAAGGACGAACAGGGAAGCATCATCGAAACACTAACCCGTTTTAATCCACACTCGCCGACTCCAGGCATGGCGATCGAAACGGTTAACGGCAACGCCAGCGTCGATGTTGGCTGTAAGCAATGTCACGGCAGCAAGGTTTCGCTTGAAGGTACGGACGGCAGCTTGATCAGCGTTGACCAATTGAAGCCGGACGCCACGGGCAAGCCAACCAACATGGACGCTGTCGCACTCGTCAAGCACGATGCCAGCGGTCGGCCCGTCCTCAGTGCCAGCTCTTGGCCAAATACAGGCATCGGGCGATTAAACCTCGACGGTTCATTGGGCTCTTGCTCAGCATGCCACTCGCGCCACGATTTCTCACCACGCCGAGCACGCCAGCCAGAGAACTGCGGCAAATGCCACCTTGGTCCTGACCATCCTCAAAAGGAAATCTATGAAGAGTCGAAGCACGGCGTTGCGTTCCGTGACCTGAAGGAGCACATGCATCTCGATTCAAAGGATTGGGTGCTAGGTCGCGACTACACGCAAGCTCCAACTTGTGCCTCGTGCCACATGTCCGCCAACACATTGAACGGCGAGAAGATCACGCATGATCCGGGTGAACGGCTGTCGTGGACGAATCGCCCGCCGGTCAGCACCGTCATGGACACCGACATCAACGGCAAAATTGTGACGGAAACCGATCCCGCCAAGCGGCGACAGATGGTGACCAGCACGTGGCAAGACAAGCGGCAGAACATGCAGCAAGTCTGCCTCCACTGCCACACGCAGAACTACATCAATTCGTTCTACAAGCAGTACGATGACTTCGTCGTGAACTACAACGAAAAGTTTGCCAAGCCGGGCGAGGCGATTATGGCCGCGCTCACCAAGAACGAGTTGATCAGCAAGGCTCAGTTCGACGACGAGATCGAATGGACTTGGTTCTATCTGTGGCATCATGAAGGTCGCCGAGCTCGACACGGCGCCTCGATGATGGCTCCAGACTACGCCCACTGGCACGGCATGTATGAGGTGGCGGAACGCTTCTATCAAGAGCTGATTCCGCAAGCTCGCGAGATTGCCGAACATGCAACGGCGGCTGGCAAAGGCGAGGCGGCTCAAGCAGCGTTAGCCGTGATCGACGAGATTCTCGCTCGCCCCGAGCACAAATGGTACGAGAAGAACAAGATCAAGTTCACGGGCGAGCATGCTGCCGTTCATGAAGGGATCGCGGAAGATCTGAAGCAGGCTCAAGCAGCTGCAAATGATGCAGCACCGCCAGCGGACGCAACCAATGACAAGCCGGTGGAAGCAGCGGACGATGCGACGCCTCCGGCTGCGAAAGACGCCGAAAAGCCGGCGGAGGATGCCGCTGATGGCAATTCCGACGCTAGTGCCGCCACGCCACCGGAGGGCGAGCGACAAGCGGCGAATAATCCCTTGCGAGTCGATGACGTTGTGAATCGTTAGTAATCCGATCCGTCGGGTGCCACTGCTGGCTAGGTCCAGCAGTGCGGATTCTCGGTTGGGCTAGCCAACCGTGGCACTCCAGAGTTCACGTTAGGCAAGTCAGTTCTGCGCCGTCCTACATCGGACGCATCAAAAAGGCACGAGATCATGGATCGCAGAGGATTTTTGGCGACAACCGCCACCGCAACAGCTGCCGCGTTAGGCTGCTCGCACGAAACGCTCATTACCGAAGAGCAACTTCTCAATCCCGACAAGCTCGCCTGGGGTAAAGCACCTTGCCGATTTTGTGGCACGGGATGCGGCGTTGAAGTTGGCGTGGAAGACGGCAAGGTCGTCGCGGTTCGCGGTGATAAGCTGGCCGAGGTCAACAAAGGCCTTCTGTGTGCAAAGGGCTATCACCTGCCAGGCTTGCTGTACGGTAAAGACCGACTGACACACCCGTTGCTTCGCAAGGCAGATGGCAGCGGCTTCGATAAGATCAGTTGGGACGAGGCGCTCGATCTGATTGCGACGAAGTTCAAAGAGACGCTTGCCGAGCATGGGCCTGAAGCTGTTGCGATGTATGGCTCGGGACAGTGGACGATTTTCGACGGCTATGCCGCGTTGAAATGGGTCAAGGCTGGCATGCGCAGCAACAACCTGGATCCCAATGCCAGACTGTGCATGGCGTCGGCCGTCATGGGATTCATGACGCAGTTTCAAAGCGACGAGCCGATGGGCTGCTACGACGACTTTGAAGCGGCCGACGACTTCATCCTGTGGGGCAACAACATGGCGGAGATGCACCCTGTGCTCTTCAGCCGCATCTTGGAACACAAACGCAAAAACCCCGCCGTACGAATCGTCGACATCGCGACTCGCTTTACACCGACGTCTCAATTTGCCGACACCTACCTCGAAATCAAACCGGGAACGGATCTGGCACTGGCCAACGGCCTGCTGCATTTGATTATCGAGAACGACCAAGTGGATCACGCCTTCATCGCAGAGAACCTGGTCTTTCAACGTGGCAACGAGAACGTGGACGAGATCGGGTACGGATGTTTTGGCGAACAGGCCGAACACTACACATTCAGCGACACGGCTGCTGCCAGTTCTTTCGAAGAATTGAAAACATTTCTGAAGGACTACACGCCTGACAAGGTCAGCGAACTGACGGGCGTTCCCGAACAACAGATCCGCTCGCTGGCCGAGATGTACGGCGATAAGAAGCGAGCGACGCTCAGCCTGTGGTGCATGGGGGTGAATCAGCACGTTCGTGGCACGTGGATGAACAACCTCATCAATGACTTGCATCTCTTGACGGGCAAGATCAGTCGGCCCGGTAACAATCCGTTCAGCTTGACCGGACAACCTTCGGCTTGTGGAACTGCTCGCGAAGTTGGCACGTTGTCGAATCGGCTGCCCGCTGACATGCTCGTCACCGTCGATGAGCACCGAGCCAAGGCAGAAGAAATCTGGGGCTTGGAGCCAGGAACGATCCCTGCCAAACCGGGCTATCACACGGTCGACATGTTCCGAGCGTTGGTTCGGGGCGATGTGAAGGCGATGTGGATTCAAGTGACTAACCCGTGGGTGACGCTGCCTAACTTGAATCGCTTCGAGCGGACTCCAGGCGACGGGCGATTCATCGTTGTCAGCGACATCTATCCGACACCGACGACGGCTGCTGCTGACTTGATCTTGCCATCGGCCGCGTGGGTCGAGCGTGAAGGGATGTTTGGAAACACCGAACGCCGCACGCAACACTGGGACAAGTTGGTCGAGCCACCAGGCGAGGCCAAAGAGGACGCTTGGCAAATCATGCAAGTTGCCAAACGCATGGGGATGGACAATTTGTTCCCCTGGCCCGACGACAACTGGCATCAGCCGATGTTCGAAGAGTATCGCAGCTTTACGCTCGGCAAAGGCAAAGACCTTGCCAGCTACGAGCAGTTGCGCGAGGCGCGGGGACTGCGCTGGCCTGTCGTCGATGGGAAAGAGACGCGTTACCGCTATGCCGCCGGTGAAGACCCGTATGTGAAGAAGGACCGGGGCGTTCACTTCTATAAAGCGACCAAGACCGACGAGAAGGCAGTTGTTTGGCTACGGCCCTACCATCCGCCCGCCGAGTCGCCGGACGAAGAGTATCCGTTCTGGCTGACGACAGGACGCGTGCTCGAACATTGGCATTCCGGTTCGATGACGCAACGCATCAAGGAATTGCATCAAGCGGTTCCCGAAGCGTACTGCGAGATGAATCGCGCCGACGCGCAACAGTTGGGCATCAGCAACGGTATGCGAATCAAAATTTCGAGCCGACGCGGCGAGTTGCTTTTGCGGGCCAAGCTGGATGGACGCGGAACACCTCCGCGCGGAAGTGTCTTCGTGCCGTTCTTCGATGAAGGCCGGCTGATCAACCGCGTAACTCTTGATGCCATGGATTGCATCAGCAAAGAGCCGGACTACAAGAAGTGTGCGGTGCAGATCGAAAGAGCATGAGAGCGATGCGATACGATTTCCCAATCTTGGTTGGATTCGTCTTGGTGATGTTCGTTGGTTGCGATAGCCAGCCAATTGAGACGTCTGCGGTTGCCCTCACCGCATCGAACGTGCGAGCCGAACGGCGAGCGTACGACGGAGCACCGCCAACGATTCCGCATCCGCC
>JACKHN010000019.1 GCA_020638975.1 Planctomycetaceae bacterium | reverse complement strand
CGATTACAACGAAGCCACGGCATGCTCGCACTCTGGTTCGAATCCACCTCGGCAACCAATGGAAATCCGTCGGCTTCGAGTTACGACTTCTTCCGCACTAGCAACTGAAACTCGTTGTGGTGGGCGCTCGGGATGGTAGTTTGCCCTAGTTCTGGCGTCAATCTTTACGTTTCGCCATCGGTAGCGAGAACAATAGCACAGGCTTGTCGGCTCACTGAGTACAGATAGACGAGGCGGTCTGAACGTCGCTATACTACATTTGCTGGTTTAGTGTACTCGTCGCCTTCCGCCCTCGCACGCACGGGATTCTATTTAGGACCATTTGTTGAATTCGCGATTTGCCTTCGTAGTCGTGTTCGTTTGCGTCTTACACCGCGGAGCCCTGTCGTCTTTCTGCCAGGAGGCCTCCCTTCGTCCGAGCCTCAACAAAGTCTCCGTCGCTTCGTCTCCGGCCAAGGACGCTGCCCCGATTGGTTTTCGTTTACCAGGCGAGTTTGAGACGCACCGTTCCTTGCTGTTGGGGACTTACTTTCTGGCAAGCGACGCTCCGCAAGTTTTCGTCGACATCGTCCGTGCCGCCAAAGTGTCGACGCGAGTCGTCGCATTGGTCAACGACTCGGACGACTTGCACGCCGCACAGAACGCGCTCAGCGCTGCTGGACTCCCGATCGACTGCGTCCAATATCTCCCCGTCGAACACAACACGATGTGGGTTCGTGACTATGCGCCACTTATTCTTGTCGGCCCCAATGATCAATCGGTTCTACTCGATGGAGCATACGACAAAGCCAACCGCCCTGCTGATGATTCGGTGCCGCGAGTTTTATCGCAGCAACTGAATCTGCAGATCCTAACGGCAGAACTGAAAATCGATGGCGGCAATCTGCTGAGTAACGGTGAAGGGATCGTAGTCGCGACGACAAGCTTGATCCAGTGCAACGTGGAACTTGGTTGGAGTAAGCGGGAGATTCATGAGCGTCTCATGGCGTTGTGCAACGCGAAGCAACTTGTCTTCGTCGAACCACTTGCCGGCGAACCAACGACACACGCCGACATGTTTGCCACTTTCGTGTCTCCCGATACGATCGTAGTCGGAACGTACGGCGACGAAGATGAAGAGAACGCGATGATCCTCGACCAGAACGCGCGGCGACTGAGTCGCGTCCAAACGAGCAGCGGCCCCTTACGAGTCGTGCGAATCCCAATGCCGCGACACGACGACGGCGTATGGCGAACCCACACAAATGTAGTGTACACGAATCAAGCTCTGCTCGTCCCGCTCTTCCCTGCTCAAGACGACAGGCACACGAAGCACGTCTTGAACGTATACCGTGAACTCTTGCCAACGCGTCGCATCATTGGGATCGACGCCGAAAGAATCTCTGAGTCCGGCGGCTCGCTGCATTGCATCACGATGAACCTGGGTCCGATTGATCATTTCCCAGACCTAGCCATTCCAGCAGCGGTGGTGGATGAGGCAACGAACGACAGGCCGCCAAGGTCGCGATAGAACGGCTCGAATGAGGCGACACGGGAGGTCAGCTAAGTTGCCAATGAAGCAGCGGCAGAACGCAAGTTCACTCGCTCTTTGCGACAGCTTGCCGGTACTCCCGGACCAAAGATCCGTAAAAGCCAGCCACCTTACTGCGAAGCACGGAAGGTGGTGTATTGCCTAAGACGCTGGCCTTCAGTTGTGCGACTTCCTCGCTCTGCTTCCAAACACTGATTTCATGGGAGTCTTCGCCGCGATACTTCAATTCCGCATCCATGTTGAAGATATACGACGAGTCTGCTTTTCTTGCCTCGAACGATAGCGTGAGAATGGCGGCAGCGTCTTCTTGTGACTCGGAAGTCACCTTGAGTCCAGCTCGCTGCAACGCTTCTTCAGCCGTCTTCACGACCATCAAGTCATACGAATTCTTCGGGACGCGATCAAGTTTGACGGTCACGACGGAAAGACCTGCCAATAGCTCCTTGATTTGTTCGGCGGACGGTGAACGGGGTTCCGACTTCTTCATTTCGGGTTGATCGTCATGATTATCACTCCGAGGCGCAGGCGTCTTTGCGGTCGTTGCTTTCGGTTCTGCAGGAGCGGTGGTAGGCGGGTTAGTGTTTCCCGGCGGAGCTACAGCTACTTCTGGCTTCTTGGTTGTCGACGAAGGTGTCTCGGACGGACTCTTGGGCGGTGATTCGGCGGGCAACATTTCTGAAGCTTCAGGCGGCAACTCATCCGCGAGCACTCTTTCAGGTTTCTCCGTATTCGCCCCGATTTGCGGTGGCGAGTCCTCCGTTCGAACGGAAGTCCGCTCCTCGGCAATTGGCGTTGGGGGTGATGGCTGCGGTTGCTCGCTCACTAATTCATCAGCGGACTCAGACGACTCATCCGAAGTTTCACCATATCTTTCTACGCTTGCTTGCGAGTAGTCTGACGGCGAGAATCGGCTCGACACAACCAATATCACAATGGCGAGGGGGACGCTGACCGCAAAGCCGATTGCGATAAGTTTGAAGAGTTGGATTTGGTTCGGATCGGCGACAACCGCAGGTGCGGGTTGCCCGACGCCATGAATGCCAGATGCCATCCCGGTTTGGAGTGAAGCAGCAGCAAGATTTGGATTGGAATCGAACGCGGGATAATTATCGAGCGCTTCGTTTAAAAGGTTATCAAGTCCGCCGGATGGCGAGCCGGTATCTAACGCGGTCGTTAGCGGATCGAGGACCTCAAGTTGGTCGAGGCCAAGATCCGACTCGCTGGCTGCATTCGGCAACGTCGCAGCTTTCTGCTCGTTCTTCGCGGACTTGATTTCCGAGGGAGTCGGGGCATCCTCTTCCGTCGGAGCTAGACCGAGCTCTTCGTCAACGGCAAGCCCAAGCTCTAAATCGGTTTCTTCCGTTGCGGCCGATCGAGATCGTGTTGGTTCGCGGCGGGCATGGGACGCGGAACCATCGATGACATCGCGGTGCTTTTCTTTCCAGCCTTCGTCAGCATGTTTCGCGAGCCAAGCGGCACAGGCATCGGCAACTTCCCTGGCCGACTGGTAGCGGTTATCAGGGCTCTTTGCAATCATCTTCTCGACAATCGTCACGAGATCAGTCGGAGCGTCCTTACGTATCTTTTCGATGGCTTTTGGCGACTTGGACTGATGGCTCATCAGCCGCTGGGCCACCGAGCCTTCTGGGAACGGAGGATGCCCCGTCAACATGTAGTAACAAGTGCAGCCCAAGCTATAGATGTCCGTGCGCGTATCGACGTTGTGACTGTCGAGCGCTTGCTCCGGCGAGAGATAGTCGGCGGTGCCAAGAATCGATTCATTGTGGGTCGTCGTCAGCGACGCATCCAAGCGATCGTCGAAGAATCTGGCGAGTCCAAGATCGAGAATCTTGACCGTCCCTCGCTCATCAATCAATAAGTTGGCGGGCTTAATATCCCGATGGATCAATCCGCTTTCGTGGGCATGTGCCAGCCCGCTAGCGGCTTGCCGAGTGAAATCCGCGACCTGGATATAGTCTAATGGTCCCTTTCGCTGCACCAATACCTGCAAGTCGCATCCGTCCACATACTCCATCACCAGATAGTGGATCTCGCGTTTGCCCTGCATCTCTTTGTTGACGTCATAGGCCCGCACGATATTCGGATCGTCCAGGGCCGCAACGGCTTGTGCTTCGAGATAGAAACGATCCAGCACGGACGAACTTTCGCTGATCAGCTTCGTCGGCAGCACCTTAATCGCACAGCGACGGCGCATCATCTGGTGTTCAGCCAGATAGACCGCGCCCATGCCACCTTTGCCAAGCATCTTCAGAAAGCGATAAGAGCCGAGAAAGAACCCACTGTGCTTGCCTTTCAAAAGAAAGCCAACTTGCCAGCTGGTTAACAAGTCCCGACGCAGAAACGCGTCGGCAAGAGCCTCGGGGGTATCAACTTGGGATCCCGCCGCCTCCAACTCCTGCAAGACTTGCTTCACTTGATCCGCCGACAGCAGGCGGCTGCGTTGGACCAGTTCGGCAAAGGAGTCTACGGATAGCGCGGCTGTCATAACCAATAACCTGCGATAAATGAGCGCTCTACAGCTTTCCGATTTTAATCAACTGCGCAATCTGCATGCCAGCCATGATATAGCTTTTTACCGAGAATCTGTGCAATTTTGGCCTGGAGCTTCCTGAATACTGCCAGGATTCCGCATTGTCACTTTGTAGTTAAACTGCGCGATCGTGCAACTTTCCCAAACGTTACCGCTGCGACTGCGTTCAATAAGCACACACCAACATGCGGTGCCCACGCCGTATGTGAAATCCGCGTGAACGACAAATCATCCACACAATGCTTCAACAGCTTCCTGTTCAAGGGAATCGTCAGACCTGCAAATCGCACCATTGGCGAAGACCTGGTAGTGGTACACTTTGCCGTAAGTCGGGCACGCCTGCCCGACAAAGGACGGCCAAGAGTGGCCGTCCTACTTTCATTCCGGAATTTCAAACTGTACCGCTACCGAAGATCTCCCAAACTTGAATGTGCGGCAACCAACGGCTAGATTGGAGGGGTCGAGTGTTGCAGCGGACATTGAATACATGACCAGACGCTGGCCTCATTCGATTCTCTTCTGATTCATTCAATGACAATTTCGCCTCAACGAGGAGGCTGCATGTCGGACGCGGGACTCACGATTTTGCTGGTCGAGGGCAAGCCAGACCACGCAAAGCTGATTGAACGACACCTTGTTCGTGAAGGCGGCGAATCAATGGATGTGGTCGTCCGCGACTCGTTATCAGCGGCCTTAGTCCGATTGGGTGCGGGCGGTGTTGACGCCGTTTTGACGAACCTCCGTTTGTCGGACGCGAATGGGCCTGAACTTGTCTCGCAATTGGTTGCAAAGGCGCCGAACACGCCCGTCATTGTCTTGAGCTCCCGGGATGAAGACGAGTTGGTAATGGCTGCGATGAAGGCCGGCGCTCAAGACTTCTTATGCAAGACGAAACTCTCGGGCGAGATCATGCTGCGTGCTGTTCGGATGGCTGCCGAACGGATGAAAGCCGCACCGCGAGCTCAGAATGCGGATGACGCACTCATCGAAAGCGAAGCTCGAATTCACGCCATCATCAACGCGGCGTTGGATTGTATCATCACGATGGATTCCAACGGCCAGATCGTGCAGTTCAATCCTGCTGCTGAGCGGACTTTCGGTTACAAGAGTAAGGAAGTGATCGGCAAGGAGATGGGTGAACTGTTCATGCCGCCCGATGTGCGTGAGCGCCAGCGTCGTAATTTCCAGAACTTCCAGAATTCTGGAACAGGCTCGATGATGGGCCAGCGATTGGATGTTCCTGCCTTCCGCAAGGACGGGACCGAATTCATTGCCGAGATGGCAACACAGGGAGTCACGCAGGGTGGGCAATTCGTGTTTACCGTTTTTTTGCGGGATATCACGGACCGCAAGCGTGCGGAAGAACAGCGAGACGAGTTCGAAGAGATGCTGCAACGCGAACGCGATTTGTTGCTGACGCTGATCGACAATCTCCCTGACTATATTTTCGCCAAGAATGCCAAAGGCCAATATACAACGGTCAATCAGACGCTGCTTCGCGACTTGGGCGCGCAACACCGCGACGAGGTGATTGGCAAAGACGATTATGACTATTGGCCCAAGGAAATGGCCGATGAATATTATGCCGGCGATCAAACCGTAATCACCTCGGGAGAGTTGCTGCCAAACCGAGAAGAAGAGTCGATCGATCACAATGGCAACAAACGCTGGCTGCTGACGACCAAGGCCCCACTGCGAGATCGCTACGGCAAGGTCGAAGGTTTGGTCGGCATCTGCCGTGACATTACGGATCGAAAGCGAGCCGAAGTTGAGCTTCAGGAAGCGAAAGAATCTGCCGAAAGTGCAAACCGGGCCAAAAGCGACTTCCTAGCTAATATGAGTCACGAAATTCGAACTCCGATGAACGGCATCATCGGCATGACGGAGTTGCTACTCAGCACACAACTCTCCGCCGAACAGAACGACTACTTGGCGATGGTCAAGGATTCGGCTGATGCACTCCTACGTCTTTTGAATGACATTCTCGACTTCTCCAAGATCGAAGCCGGCAAGCTGGAATTGGACGAGACGAACTTCGGCCTCCGGGATTGTGTTGGCAAGACGGGCCAGACACTCGGTGTGCGTGCGGCGGACAAAGGGATTGAATTGCATTGCCGTATCGATCCCGCGATACCAGATAACCTGATCGGAGACGCAGGTCGACTCCGCCAGATCATTGTGAACTTGGCTGGCAACGCCATCAAATTCACGGAAGTAGGCGATGTCGTCATCGATGTATCCGAGGAGTCTCACACCGACGAACAAGTGTGCTTGCATTTCTCGGTGAAGGATACGGGGATCGGTATCTCGCCAGAGAAACAGGCATCGGTCTTCGACGCCTTTCAGCAGGCGGATAGTTCGATTACGCGAAAGTTCGGCGGAACTGGGTTGGGCTTGGCCATCTCCTCGCAATTGGTCGAGATGATGGGCGGTCGCATCTGGCTCGAAAGTGAACTCGGAATAGGAACGACCTTTCACTTTACCTCTGTCTTCGAAATCGGGACCGGAGTCGCAACTCGACCACCGATCGAAATGGAGGCTCTCGCCGGATTGCCGACTTTGATCGTTGACGACAATCGGACTAACCGCAGGATTCTCGAAGAGATTCTCACGAATTGGAAGATGAAGCCGAGTTCGGTCGACAGCGGCGAAGCGGCACTTCGCGAACTACAGCAAGCGGCGGAGCACGGCGAGCCCTATCAGCTGGCATTGCTCGATTGCATGATGCCAGAGATGGATGGTTTTGAATTAGCGAAGCTGATCGGAGAAGACGAGCGACTCGGCGATTGTACGATGATGATGATCTCGTCAGGTGTACGCCCCGGAGATGCGGAACGCTGTCGCGAGTTGGGGATTGTGCGGCACATGTCAAAGCCGTTCGTGCAATCGGAGTTGTTAAAGACGATTCTTGCAGCGATCGGCGAGACGGTGGCGGATGACGTCCGCGCGCTCTCGGCGAACGACGAACCTGCCGACGATCGGCCACGGCTCAAGATTCTGCTCGCCGAAGACGGCTTGGTCAATCAACGCGTTGCGGTGGGGCTGTTGAATGTCCACGGTCATACCGTGACGATTGCTAATAACGGTCGTGAAGCGTTCGACGCATTGCTTAAAGAATCGTTCGACTTAGTACTGATGGATGTGCACATGCCGGAAATGGACGGCCTGGAAGCAACCATCGCCATCCGCGAGCACGAGAAGCAGCACGGTGGCCATACACCCATCATCGCGATGACAGCTGCGGCCATGAAAGGCGATCGCGAGAAGTGTTTGCAAGTCGGGATGGACGGCTACGTTTCAAAACCCGTCGACCCCAAACAACTCCGAAACGCAATCGATAACATTTCGAGGGCGACAACGAACTGCCCCGATGATCCTCTCGTCGAGCACTCCAACGCGAACGAAAGTAGCGTTTTCGATATCGAGATCGCTCAATCCCGAATCCCGGGCGGGTCCGAAGCGTTAAGGACAATGGTTCAGATCCTTCAAGAAGAATGCCCGAAGCTGATCGAGGAGATTCGAGAGGGCCTCGCAACAACAAACGCCAAACAAGTGCGACGCGGAGCTCATACGCTTAAGAGTTCGGCGGACATATTTGGGGCGGAGGGCGTCGCACTAGTTGCCAGACAGTTGGAGCAACTCGGTCAAGATGGAGATCTTGTCTCTGCCGCGGATGTTTTTGCCGAGCTTGAGGTAAAGGTGACGGAGTTCATGGAAGCCGTCGACGGACTGACGATTCCAGCGTCAACATGAATCAGGCATGCGCCCAGTACCGCCGGCAACCGTGTGCTAGCGTCGCCCCTGGCTAAAGATTTGCCGCTCCAACTGCCGATTGACTCGATGCCCTTCTGTTTGCGCATGTCGCGCGTTGAACATCTTCTCTCGTCTTCAGGTGGCCGCGATGTCGTTGCTGTTCCGAGTTGTCTTTGCGAACGAATGCACAAGCACACACCACAAGCTGGCACTCGATGCGCTGCGACATCTGAACGACGAAGACGCCGAGCGGTGGCAGAATCTTTTCTTGTACTATTTTGATTCCTACCTCGACGGCTCAAAAGCTCCTGACAAGAAGTTCAAGGACTTCAAGAACCACGTGCTGCACGTCAACCAAAACTACTGGGGTGGTGCGGTCGGCAAGGCGGACGAGTGGTACAAGACAACCGTTCGTGAGTTTCGACGTGGGGCGTGGAGCAAAGCGATCTACTCGGCGGGGGTGCTGAGCCACTACTTCACCGATCCCTTCATGCCCTTTCATACAGCTCAGTCGGAAGAAGAGACACAGATCCATCGCGCGGTCGAATGGAGCATCACCAAGTCCTACGACGAATTGCAGAGCATATTGGAAGCCGGGCCGAGCTATCCGAAACTGGAGCCGACTGACGGAGCCGATTGGCTCGGCGAGTTAATCCGTAGCGGGGCCGAAGTCGGAAACATCAACTATCAAACCATTATCGACCACTACGATTTAGCGGCAGGTGTAAAAGATCCGCCGAGCGGACTCGATCAAACCATCAAAGACATCATCGCGGAACAGTTGGGGCTGGCCACGGTCGGATTTGCTCACGTGCTTGAACGCATCTTCGATGAAGCCGATGTCGAACCGCCGAAGACGAGCGTGACCGTCGCCGGCTACCTCGCGACGCTCACAATTCCAATCAGTTGGGTGACAAAGAAGATGGCCGACGCGAAAGATCGCAAGATCGTTAAGGCAATGTTCGATGAACTTCAAAACAACGGGCGCGTCGACAAGACGATGCCAGCCGATGATCGCGAAGTCCGCCGACTCCATGCCGAAGAAGTGTTGAAAGTGCCGGTCAGCGAGTTGGAGCAACAACCGCTCGGCCCGATCGGCCAGAAGCATGGAACAGGAACGGCGACGCGCGAAATTCCTCGCAAACCGATTGCGAGCGTTTCGCGAAAGACGGTCGAATCGAAGGACAACCACTCGCAACAACCGCCAGCGAAAAAGCAAGCCGGATCGCAGCGGTACTATCTCACACCCGGTGACGATGTTGTGGACGGTCCGTCCATCGGGCCAAAGACTGCCAAACGATTGCAGAAGATCGGCATCACCACCGTGCAACAGTTGCTCGATTGCGAACCGGAAGAAGTCGCCAAGCAACTGCGAGTTCGGCACATCGATACCGAGACGATTGAGGACTGGCAGGACCAAGCGTCACTCGTTTGCAGTATTCCGAATCTGCGAGGTCACGACGCTCAGATCTTGGTGGCGTGTGGATTCACGACGCGAGAGGCGATACGATCCGCATCGGTCGGCGAGATTCTGGCCGCGGCAATTAACTTCGCCAACAGTTCCGAAGGCAAGCGAGTTCTAAGAAGCAGCGTACCACCCGACAAGGACGAAATCGAAGACTGGATCGAGTGGGCGACGATTGCTGGCGTGAAGCGGCAAGCGGCGTAACGCTGAGAGCCCTACTTCGCCGCATTCTCTTGCATCTGCTTCAACGCTTCGACAGGAATCGGAATACCCTTGATGACACCCTCAACAGCGATCGACTCGCCGACGACACCCTGAAAACGGCTGACCAGCATTCGACCACGGCGAATCTTGGACAACTCGCACATCAAGATCAGACGACTGCCAACGAGCACTGGGTCGCGGAAACGGACGTCTTCCAACCCGCCAAAGCCGACCATGGGCGAACCCAGCATATCGTGCTTCTGGACATAGTAGCTACATAGTTGTGCGGCCGCTTCCAGCATGACGACACCGGGCATCAACGGCATGTTCGGCATGTGCCCCCGCACCCAGAACTCTTGATCCGTGATGTCTTTGTAGCCAACGCAAATATGCTTCTCGTTGTCTTCGTAAACAACGGCCGTCAACTGCTCCATCTCGTACCGCTGAGGATTGAGCGCACGAATCGCTTCGATGTCCGCAATCGGATTCTCGAAGTCAAGTTTTGACAACTCGACGATCAGCTCTTTGCTTGCCAATGCTAGATCCCTTCGTCTTGCTCGCGTGATTGAACACTTAACGCGAGCCGACAACGAACATAGTCAATAGCTCGCCGCTGGCTCGCGTTAAACGGAGACTCTGTGCTCTCAAACGCTTAGGTCTTGATCTTTTGGCGGCGTGCCTTGCGGGCTTTGCTGTTGGCGGGTCGAGCGCCGTGATTAGCTTTTTTCAGCTTGCGATGTGGCTTAGCCATGGAGTTGCTCCCATCGATTGGGGTAATTTTTCGGGTTTACAGAACCTTAAGAGTAACAACTATCTCAGTCGCTGGAAAGGCGGCGATTTCCAAGCAAAACCGGCAAAACGAGCACGGACGAGACCAGACAGCAAAATACGCCCAACGTCAGCACTTGGCCCAGGCTCCGCAATCCTTGATGCGACGCGATCATCATGCTACCGAAGCCAATCATCGTCGTCGCCGATGTCAGAAAGACCGCCGAGGCCGTGGCATTCGAGATTTGATAGCTCAGGCCCTGGCGGAGAGCATCGTGAACGACGTGAACGCCATCGTCGATCCCGATTCCTAAGATTAAAGGCAAGACGATCATATTCGCCGGGTTCAACGGAATGCCCAGCCAACCCAACAAACCAAGCAGTTGCAGTAACCCCAAACCCATCGGCAACATCGCCAGCAGCGAGTGCTTGATCGTGCGAAAGTCGAGCACCAACACAATCGCCACCGCAAGCAACGAGTAGATCGCCGCGTGAACATAGCTCCGCTGCATTTGGCTCGACGCGTAAAAGGTCTGAATCGGGTGACCGGTGACCCGCGGATCGACCGATTCGACATCGCGTACGAACTCGCGTAGCGACTCCATGTTCCAGATGTCGCTATCGCCATAGATTTTCAGCAAGTGTTGACCAGTGCTGCCGATATAGCGTTGGACCAGTGACTCGGGCAAGTCTCCGATCTGCGGAGGCACTTGGCTAGCCATCGAACGCAACTGCCGAAAGGATTCCAGCAACTGACTAGCATTGGTCTGCTGCCATCGCGAGATCCGTTCAAAGTACTCGGAGGCTGGCATTCGTTGCAACTCGTCGAACATCTGCCGCAGTTCCGGGGCCAGCGGCAACGAGTCGCCCTTCCCTGCCCTGGCCAAGCCTTGGAGTAATTGTTGCTGATCGATCACCGAAATCAGCGGCGGCTGATCCGGAAGTGACGACAATCGAGTGGCGATTCTCGCGATGATCGCCTGCTGTTCGGGATTCATTGCGGGCACGAGCGACGCGATCTCTTCCGTCGCGACCACGCTGGCCATCGCGTCAAACTTCGCCTTCCTTGCCAGCAATTCGTCTCGACTCTTACACATCGAGACCGCATACCAGACGCTCCGCTCCGAAGTCGAAGCGAGTCGCCGTTCAAGATCGACGCTTTGCTGATTCTTGGGCTGCAGGTTGAGCAAGTTGTGGTCGTAGCGAAGCCGAGTGATTCCCATGCCGAGAGCAAACGTTGCAATCACCAGAACGCCAAGTACAAGCTGCGGCCAACGCGCCGCCGACCTACACATCGCGCCAAAGGGTAGAGCGGGAGCGTAGTGCGCCACGACAGGTTGTCGATCCGTCAGGTGAAGCAACGCGGGCAGCATGGTTAGAGCCGCCACGACACACAACACGATGCCGCCCCCCGCCACGATTCCAAGTTCCGCGATACCTGTGAAATCGGTGAGGCCAGCCATGAAGAACGCCAGCGCCGTCGTTAGCCCCCCGGTCACAATCCCGGGTCCGACGCTCTTTGCCGTTTCGATCAAGGCCGCATCCGTTTCCAGCATGCGTTCGCGATCTTCTAGGTATCGAGCCAAGTAGTGAATTCCGAAGTCGATTCCCAACCCAATCAGGATTACACCAAAGGCGACACTTAAGATGTTCAAGTGTCCGACGACGAGCGTGATGTATCCCATCGACCAAGCGATTCCGATCAGCAACGCTGCCACCGCCAGCAACGGACGCCGCAAACCGCCGAATCCTGCAATGAAGACGCAAGACACACCAAGCAGACTCAGCACGCTGGCTCGAGTCGTGTCTCGCTGGCTGGAATTCATCTCGTCAAATTCAAGAACCGGCATGCCGGTCAGTCCCATTGTGACCTGCAGATGCCGTGCGCTAACTGCGGCGATCAGCCCTCGCAACTCGGGAATGGCGACTTCCAAACGAGTCAGTGATCCCGATTTCGCGAGTCGCAAGAGGACAACTCCCGTCCCACCTTCATTCAATAAGAGATATCGCGATGCGAGTCGCTCTTCCAGTTGTGCGAGTCCACTTGCCACTCGCGGCTTCTCGACTTCGTTGGTCTCACCCTTCAATACAGCAGCCAAACGTGTCTTTATCTCATTCAATGTCGCCTGGCCTGAAGATGAATCGGTGGCTGACGAGATTGCGGTGGCGACACTCAATCGATTCCAGTCGCCATCGAGAACGGGTTGAAACTCTGCGAGAAACCGCTCCGCCTGCTGTAGTTCGTCCAAGGAAAGGTAATGCAGTCCCTTGGGTCGCAGCGCCGACAAGTCAACTTTCTGCATGATCGAACGAAAGGCGGGTTGCTGCTGCAATACTTCCGTCAGATCGTCCATCGCTTCCACAACCTGAGGTTGTGAATCGCCATCGATTACAACGACGATATCGTCCGCGTCGCCGAACTCTTCCAGATAGGCCAACCAACGTCGGTTGAACGCGCTCTGGGGGTTCAACAAATCCAGTCGGCTAGTCCGAAAATCCAGTAAGGCAACGGCCAGCCCCACGCACAGGCACGCCGCAGCCATGCCCAGAACCAGCACGACGACCGGAGCTTTGGTCACAACGCGCGTCAGCGCCCCCAGCGGTCTCGCTAGCAGCGAAGCATGTTTTCGTATGATCTCGTCCGTGGGCATCAGCGGCCTCTTGGTGACAATGGACGCGAGATTCTATCGTCGCGATCCGATTGAACCAACAACAGCCGGGGCTACTCTGGAGCCGAGCCCGTCCTACGGTGATTCTCAACGCGCCAAGATTCGCTAGAATACCCTACCTATCGTACTCCGATACGATTAGGTCGAACCGTCGGAGTTGGGGCGGCACGTAGAAACAACACGAGTCGCCACCTGGCTTTAGCGGGCGGTGACGACTCGCGCGGTATCCCCGTGGGATCCACGGTTCACCTACTGGAATAAACGGTGAGCGCGTCACACGATTTTTTTTCGTGTACGGTTAGCGAAATCGGAGAAGCCGTATGCCCGCGTCCAAAGAATCAACGTCCGCACAACTGATACAGGATGCCCAAGCCAAAATTCCGGCGGCCTGGGACAAGTTGTACCACGTCTATAGCCCGCTCGTACGACGATGGGTCCTGCAAGCCGGCTTGCCCGAGGCGGATGTCGCGGATGTGACGCAGGAGGTCTTTGTCCGATTGGCTCGATACTTGGAAAGTTATGAGTACGACCGAGAGCAGGCCAGATTTCGGACTTGGATGCGAGTCGTAACGTTGAACTGCGTGCGAGACTGTCTTCGGGCCCGTCGCAACAAGGCCGTCGCACAGGGCGGTACAGCCGCTCACAATCTGCTACAGGAAATCGCGGAACCAGAAACAAGCGACGACGACCTGTCGGCCAGCCAAGACGATGCCTTTGTAACACAAAGGGTGTTGTCTCTCATTCAAACCGATTTTACCGAGGCGACTTGGCAGGCTTTCTGGCGTTCGACGGTGAATTGCGAGTCGACGGCTTCCATCGCAGCGGAGCTTGGGCTAACGGAAGGAGCAGTTCGGCAAGCCAAGAGCCGGGTGTTGCGGCGACTTCGACAAGAACTTGCGGAGCTGAAATGATGACAACCTCCCCCTGCCCGTCCCGAGAACAGCTTCGCGAGTTTTTGCAGGGACAACCCTCTAGCGACACCGACCTGTCGTCACACCTGGACGAGTGCCGTGAGTGTAGTCGCATGGCCGATGAGCTAGATGCTGATTCCGATTCGGTCATTGCTCACTTGCGGATCAAGCTCGACGGATATGATTGCGAGCCAGTCGACTTATCGGGGAACCAGCTTGGTGACTACCAACTAATTCGCCGAATTGGAGCTGGCGGAATGGGTACGGTCTACCAAGCGCTCCATTCGCACCTTAAGAAATTTGTCGCCATCAAGGTCCTGCCACAAGGACCGGCTGTGTCCAAAGGAGCGCTGCCACGCTTTCGATTGGAGATGGAAGCTGCGGCCCGTGTCGATCACGCTCATGTCGTGCGTGCGATGGATGCCCGAGAGATCGATGGTCGCCACTTCTTAGTCATGGAACACGTCGAGGGAATCGACCTGTCGCGGCTCGTCAAGTCGATCGGCCCGCTGAGCGTGATCGATGCCTGTGAAATCGTTCGGCAGGCTGCCTTGGGAATCGACTCGATCCACGCGGTAGGTATGGTGCATCGCGACATTAAGCCATCCAACCTGATCCTTTCGACGGATGGGATCGTCAAGGTCGTCGATCTTGGCTTGGCATTTCTCCAGACATCCGAGGCGTCAGCAATCGAGTACGACGAATTCCTCGATACCGACCTGTCGCCAGTGGATAACGCTTCAATGTCGCGGCTGACCCGAACTGGGCACCGACTTGGAACGGCCAAATACGTCGCGCCTGAACAGGCGCAAGGCTCTACCGACGTTGATCACCGCGCCGACATTTTCTCGTTGGGCTGCACGTTGTTCTATCTTTTGACAGGTGACGTTCCTTATGTCGAACCTTGGGTCCACGAGGCGGATGGCGTTGCTAAAGGCCCGTCGCTTCGCAAGCAACGAAAGGATGTACCCACGTCGTTGGACGCTCTTGTCAGCAGGATGATTGCGCCTGCGGTCGATAACCGATGTAAGCATGCGCGCGAAGTCGCCGATGGCCTCGAATCCATCATCCTGGCAGAAGAATTGCCGACGGCTTCGCTGTCCGACGAGCCCGCACTCGCTGGCCTCGCAAAACTCAGCCGGCAAGTCGGCGATCGCATCCAGGCGGATCGCAAACGGCGGCACCGACGACGATCGGTAGTCGCATTCAGTGGCTTGGTGCTTCTCCTTGCATTCGCCGCAGCGGCGATGTTGCCTGCGAAATTCAAGGCAGCGGTACCGGTCGAAGTTGAACCATGGCCGGAACATGGAGAGGACATCCGCTCGCCAATCAGCGTTGTGACATTGCCGATGACGCCAGAAGAATTGGCAGGACTTGTATCAGTACAGTTTTCGCCTGATCTGTCTCGGCTACTAACTGTCTATTCGGACACTGCGAGAATCTGGGATACGAAAACGGGCAAGCAATTGTATGACGGCGCATTGCCTGGACAGGAACCGCCGACAACAAGCCATTTGGCATATGACGTCGCGGGGCACCGACTGCTTGATCTCACGACGGTCGAACAGCGAGAACTGAATACTCAGTTGCTGAAGGAAGCAGGAGCGAGCACGGAACCGACAGGAAGCTCCACCGCGCAGCGACCGAGCACAGCCGTTACGAAGCATTGGGAATCCCTCATTGCCAACACTTCGAATAGTAGATACGCGGCGAAGGTCGACGCGAACAAAGTGCTGTTCTTCGACGTCTCCAAAAGAATCAACAAACTCGTCGACGCTTCCGTTTCACCGATTCGACAACTGGAGTTAAGCGGCGACGGGAGAATTGTCGCCATCGGTGGCGAGGAGAGGCTTGCATTGTGGGACTTCGACACTCAAACGCTGGTTCGCGAGGACAACGTCGGCGCCCTGAAAGCAGCCTCCCTGTCTCATGATGGAAGTGTCATCGCGCGTATTTCGGATGTCGGCATGTTGGTAGTGCATGATCTGACGAATGAGTTGATAGCTCGACCGTTCTCTGATGCCGAGGTTGATGTCGCAGATTTTGCCTGGAATGCCTGCGTGCTGGCGTACGGCGACCGATCGGGTGTTGTCTCGGTGTGGAATTGCGATCTGTTTGAATTCTTCACCGACTACAACCTGGCAACCGCTGATGATGAAGTTCTGCTGAGCATCGCGTTTTCGCGCGATGGCAAGGAGTTGGCAGCAGCTTCCTCGCTGGGCAAGGTTTATCGGATCAGGATCGACCTTAGTCCGATTGCGCGGGAGTCCACGTTGGATACCGAAAAAACTAACTTAGAACTGGTGGCGACGTTGTCCGGTCATGAATCGCGGGTTACTTCGGTGGCATTCTCGCCAGACGGCGCGAAACTTGCCGCCGGTGGCGATGACCGTTCGATCCGGATCTTTGATGTGGTGTCAGGCGAGTTGGATTCGACGCATTTCGTCCATGACAGTTTCATTCGTTCGGTTAGGTTCCTGCCAGATCAACCGTTACTCGTTTCAACTAGCGAAGACGGGACGTTCAAAGGATTCGAATGGCCGACGATGACGGAACGCTTTGAGATCGCGATCCCTGGGCGTCCTACGACACTTGCCACATTACGAAATAACGATCGTGTCGCGATTGGCACAGCAGAGGGAGCGGTGTATATCGTACCAGCACAAACGAAAGCTGACATGATACAGCTTGAAACATCCAAGGTACAAAGTACCGAACTGGCTCTCTGCACATTGGCCACCGGAGAGTTATTCGTTGGAAACCAGACCGAACACTTCAGTATTCATCATGGCACGACGGGGGAACTGCTCCAGTCGTGCCTTGTTCCGCACCACGCAATCGCTTCGCTGGCTATTTCTCCAGATCAACAATTCCTCGTTGCCGGGACCATATCAGGAAAGATCTGTGTCCTTCGATGGCAACAGGGCGAACAGACGGCAAGCTGGCCGGCACATTCCACTCCTATTAATGCGGTCACGTTTTCTCACCATGGCGACTACATTGCTTCGGCGTGCCGTAGCGGTGAACTGAAGCTGTGGAGCAGTAAAAACTTTCGATTGCGATCGGTTGCTCGCGCGAATGAAGACACGATCCGCGACATCCAGTTCTCTTCCGATGATCGCTTGATTGCAACCGCATCGCACGACGGGCTGGTGCGGTTATGGCAGGTCACTCACGAATAACAGAAAGAAAAACACGAACGACTCGGATTTACAACCGAGCCGTTCACGAAAATTCACAACGGCAGATTTTGCAAGGTTGGCCATCGCAAATCGGGCCTCAGCCGAGACAAGTTGCAAGATTGCTGAGGCTCAAGAAGCGATTCATGGTTCGTTTCGTCGATGTCAGATCGACAAAGAAGCCCCCGCGTCGCGGCATCTGCGGCGCGAGGGCTTGGGAGGAGACGCATTCGCGCCTCAATCGGCCCAGCGGGTGATTGCAAGGTCATACCGGGCCGAAGATTCTTGTGTCGCCGTTCTAGGGACATCAGGCCGTCTAGCCTGCACTTCAGCCTCGAAACGCGAACGTGCAGCTAACGATACTTTCCAGCTGAGACATGGCATCTTCCGCATCTCGCTCCATCACCCGCGCGTCACGGGGTTCCGAACTGCGGTCGACGAACTGGCAGCCGACTAGATACTGGCCAATACCGGATACATCATAGCGGCGGCAGTACGCGACTTCTGCCTCCAAAGACTGGCAGTTATACGCGTTTCCCATCAGCAACTTAATCCGACCCTCCATCGTGATCGGCGAGATGAAGGAAAGGCCCGTCGGCGAGAGATCTCTTGTTCTCACGTCGAGATATTGCGAGCTGCCGTTGACGCGAACGCTCACGTCGAATGGAACCCGTAAAGTGCTGCGGGACTCGATACTTGGTGGGGACTCGTTCACGGTTTTGTCTCGATTTTTGTCGTGGCGAACTTGATCAGTAAGTTAGGCCGAACCAAGGCTTGGCGCAGTTCCGGCATGATCGGTCATCTTTAAACATCGTGCGTGCCGGAACTGCGCAAAGCCTTGGTCCGGCATACAATTAAGTGTCTTCAGCAAGTGGCCTGGCGAACCCGACCAATGTGTCGGCTGGGCACGCGCGAGATCGGATGCATGACGCGGCAACCGACGACGAACCCTCCGCCTTCCTGCGGATGGCAATAGACGGCTTGTGCCTCGAATGCCCCCTGCTCTTTGTCAAGGTACAACGTCATCGGACCGACAGGGATCTCTTTTGCGACCGCCAATCGGCAGCCGGATTCGGAGACGTCCTTGCAGAGGACCGGTAACGAATTGCGACCGGTAATGGGATCGTCATACGAAATCCGCACCCACTTCTCGCACTCGATGCGAGGCGATTCCCTGCGTTCCGCGCCCGTTGGTAAGCTGTTTTGGTTGGACGGAACATCGTTATGCCCCTCGTTTAAACTGGCGTTCTTCACTTCTCTCACCTTTCAGGTTGAGGATCGATCGCGAGATTCCCCGTTGAATCGTCGCGATAGAGATCCGGTCTCCAATCAACAACCTGCCCCGTCATGTCACAATTTTTAGATCTTTTCCATCCTTCATCCTTCATCCTTCATCCTTCATCCTTCATCCTTCATCCTTCATCCTTCTCCTACTTCTTTTCGGCCCAATCAACAACGCGGAAGGCGCCGCTAGAACTGGTATATTCGTACGCACCAATCTCAAACACCTTGTACGATGGTCGCGAGTTACCTTCCATGTCGTAAGGCACGTGGATACCCAAGTCCGTACCGGCGTTGATCGCTGGGGAACCTTTTCCCAAGCGGAAATTGCCGTTGGCTTCGTCCGCGAAGTGCGGCGCCTTGACCAGCGTCGTCTCGTTTGGATCGGTCAAACCGCTGGCTAACGGCGTGCTAAAGCCACTCAACAAATTGTGCGAGTGAACGACATTGGCATTTGCTCCGGTATTTCGCCCCAAACCGTAGCCGCTCGTGCTGCCTGGCTTATGAGCGAAGATGTTATTGCGCACCACGGGCGAGCTGTTGTTATTGGCATAGACTCCCGCGTTGCTGAGATTGGCAAACGTGTTGTTGTACGCGGTAATCTCGGGTGTATAGGCTTCGTCGCCATACACATACGTATATAAACCGTTGGAGTAGTTGTTAAAGATCGAGTTCGTGATCTTGACCACGCTGGGATCATTCTCGACGGGGCCGCCGTAGCCATGAGCCGCCCAGCCCGTGTTCTGCGGGCCGGCCTCGAAGCGGCAGTTAACTACGTCGACGAGTTTGGGCCGACTCCAGTAAAGCCCATAAATAGGCCCCGTAAACTGGCAGTTCTCGGCTCGCGCCTTGCAGTTAGCGACGATCAGGCCGTGGCGTTTGCAGTCCTCAGCATTCGCGTTCTTAATCGTATACTCGCCTTGCACGGAACCGTACAGTCCGATTCCATATCCGTTGCCTCTGATGACGACATTATCGGCTTGCTGCGAGTCCCAAACGTAACGGCACTCGGTCAAATACAAACCTTGTCCAACAGGGCTGCCGTTGCTGTCTGGAGAGTGATTGTTCGTGATCTGCACGTTGTTCATCTTGAAGTGTTCGTTCTTTGCGTTGTAGACATGCAGTCCATTCGCGTTGCCGTCGATCACGCAATTCGTCAGCGTCTGGAAGTTGTCTTGATACCACGACTTGCGATCGTCGAGCCAAGTGTCGTTCCACATCGCGTAGTTCACATGCAGGACGACACCCCAGCGGCGATTGCCTTTCATCTCGCAATTCTCGACGTTCGACAACGTGTTATACGCCGTGTAGTAGCCATCGTTGTTATTGTTGAAGGTCGAGTTCCTGACGGTCGTCTTGCCCCAGTAAGTCAGCAAGCCTTGGCCACTCGAGTTGCTGTCGAAGTGGCAGTTGTCTACGTCGAAGGTGAGTTCCTTCATGAATGGTTGGTCCCAACCGGCATACCAGTAGAAACCGCTCCCATTGCCGCTGAACGAACAGTCTTTCAATCGGAGCTTCGAGTACACGGCGTGTCCGCCCCAACCTTGGTTGCCGCCGATTGACAGGCCGACGAGATCGAAGTTGCCATAGGAGAAGTACACTCCGTTCGTGTTCCCCTTCAACGCTCGATCAAATTGTCCGAAGGTTTTGGGATTCAATTCGCCGTTTAAGTAATTGAACTGGATGCCCCAGCTCGTATTGTCCGCGATCGTGACATTGTCCAGGGCAATGTTGTCGCGTGAGACCGTGTAGTCATAGACTCCTAGGCCATTGCCGTTGCGAAGGGACTCGACGTTGGTCAACTTCACGGGGCCTTGGTATTCAACTCGCTTCGGATTGCCATCGGCGTCTGTTGTGTCGTAACCGTAGTATGGGCGCGTCCATACGCCCCAACTCGTGTTGTCCGTGAACTTGCAGTTCTCAACGATCGACTTGAAGTTGGCGTGCAGGTACAAGCCACTGCCGTTGTCGGTGAAGTTGCTGTTCTTGGCGACGACTTCGCCGTAGGCGGTATTGAACATCCAACCAGGTGCCCCCGACATCGTCACGTTTTCGATCAGCGTCGTGCCAGAGCGGATGACGAAGTTGTTGTTCGTGTTGTTCTCCAGCTTCCAATCCATCACAAAGCTGCCGGGCTTGAACTCGATATCGCATTGATTGAAGTACACGCCGTTTACGTTGTTGCTGATCGGCGTGTTAACGAACGTGATCGGATTCACCTTCGTGCTGCAATTCGGGGCGTAGATTCCGTAGCCACCGTTTCCATCGATCTTGCTATTGCGAATCGTCATCGATCCGCCGATCGCCGGGTCGGGATGCGTGTTGCGGAGCGTGATCCCGGCCCAGGCGTTGTTGTTGAACTCGCTGTTCTCGACCAACAGCGTGTCGTAGTGCGAATGAAAACCGTACGAACCGTTTTCGTTGAACTTGCAGTTGCGCACCGTGACGTCTGATCCCCAAGTTGCTGCGCCATAGCTGGGCGCGCCCTTCAGCTCCAAATCCTCAAACAGGTACTTGCCCCAGCAGGCATAGATGTGCGAACCATTGTCAAACATCTGCCACTTCGAACCCATCGTTGCCGGTGTAAAATTGAATTGGCAGTTCGATGCGTACAAACCAGGCCCGCGATGACCGCTAATCGGGGAATTGGCGACGCGGATATTATCGTCACGCCCCCAACCAAGCTGAAGGCCATAGGTCCCGTTATTCGTAATCGGAGTGTTCTTGATGACGGCGACCGTGTCGACTTCTCGCCAATCCCAGGTCCCGTCGACGTTGGTGTACGACTTGCCATGAGCTACATGCATGCCTGTGCCCTGGCGATTCCCATTATCATCCACGTAGCCGTTATCAACGATCTGGCTATCTTCGATCATGAAGGACTTGTTGTAGTACGATTGAAAGCCATAGCTCCTGTTGCCAGTGAACTTGCAGTTCTTCACGACAACGTCGCCGTAGTGTGTACTCACGCCACCCGCCTTGGCGTCCGCAAACGTCAGATCACGGAATGTGTACTTGCCATATCCCGCCACCACGTGATAGCCGTTGTTATACAGATCCCAGTTCTTGGCCATTGTCGTCGGGTTGAAGTTCATCTCGCCATGCACCGTGTACAAGCCATAGCTGGTATTGTCGTGAATCGGCGTATCAATGAACTCTATCGAATCGTCCACGCCATAGATTAAGCCGACACCGTGCGTATTCTTCGAGATGTCACAGTTGACAAGCCGTAGCGGCCCGTCATTGGGCTGCCAGCCCGTCTCGCCGCCGTGTACGTAGCCGTTGTTGTAGTAGGTCCGATTGTTGTAGGCATAGAAACCCCAACCATTCTCCTGAAACTTGCAGTTCTGTGCCTCGAGCGATTTGTCGAAATAGCTGTAGAACGCAATGTGTGGGTTGCGGTAGAAGTTGCAATTCCTTAAACGCACATCGCTGTACCAGGTATGAATGCCGTAGCCGCTTACATCGGCAACCTCCAGATCCTCGAACGTATACCGACCATAGCTTGCATATATGAAGTTCTGATTGCCCGACATGTCAAACAACCGGTTGATCGTTGTGGGGTTTAACGCAAACACACTCTGGCTGAAGTACAGACCCGCCGAACGATTGTCGCGAATCGGCGAATTGTCGATCCGCAGCTTATCCTCGGTCGAACGGTTGACATACAAGCCATAAGCGTTGCGGTCCATGGTGCAATTGCGGATTTGGGCGGCATTTGGTGTGTTCATCCATTTCCATCCAGGCGCGTCGCCTGTCGCATCGTAGTCGTGGTACTGGCCATTCGCGGCCACCGCCAGTCCGTGCGTCGTATTGTCATCCATGTGACAGTTCGTCACTTCTGCCTTCTGATTGTGATAGACATACAGCCCGTTGGCATTGTTCGTAAAGTTGCAGTTGCGAACGGTCGCCTCGCCATAGTGCAGCACCGCGCCCCAAACGGAGCAGTCACGGATCGTGATGTCTTCCAGCAGCATCTTGCTGTAGTACGACACAACGCCATAGCCGTTGTTCCACATTCTCCAGCGCGAGCCCATCGTCCGCGGCGACATCTCTGCCTCGCATTGATAGAACTGCACGCCTTGCCCCGGATTGTTGGCAATGGTGGTGTTATTGATTCTCAGGTTGTCTTTGGTCGCGCCATTGAAGTAGGCACCATTGGCGTTGCTTTCAATCTTGCAGTTGGTCAACGTGGCCTGATACTCGTCGTTGGTCCAGACATGCAATCCCCAGCTCGTGTTGTTGATGACGTCGATGTCGTTCAGCTTGCCGTCTTTCGGATAGTAGATATCCAAACCGCGACCATTGTTTCTTGAGACGCAGTTCCGCATCGTCAACTCGTCGTAGCGGCTATAGAACGCCTGGCCGGTATAGCCCTCGAACGTCATGTTCTGCACATCCAGCTTGCTGTACCAAGTCAAAATGCCGTACGTCCCGCTCTTTTCAATTGGCCACTTCGCACGCCAAGCGGGAGTCAGCTTCAGATCGCACTGAACGAGATACATCTCCCAACTCTTGGTACTCTTGATCGGCGAGTTGATGAATTTGATGTCATCGTCGCTTTTGGCACCGACCAGATACAACCCTTGTTGGTTGCCATCGATCTGGCAGTTCTCGATGGTCGGTGTATTCGTACCGAAAGGCTGGTAGTTGCTATAGGGCTCCATATGGATCAGCACCGACCAACCGCTCATGTCTTTAATGCGTGAGTTCTTGATGTGCGTAAAGTGATTTCGATAGCTATACGGCCCGTGCCCCGTTCCCGTAAAGTCACAATTCTCGACAATCACGCCGCCGTAGTAACCGATGAACGAATACGAGATATTGTCGTGGAACTTGCAGCCCACGACTCGCAGACCGCTGTAAACGCTGTACAACGGATGAACCATCTTCGTAAAGTCACAATTCTCAAACGTCACCTCGCCGCCCGGCACATGGACGTAGACACCGTAGGGATAGTTGTAGACTTGATTCGTGCCGTCCGACACGTACGTCATTTCCTCGCCGGTAAAGCTGAAGCCCTCGAACTTCAAGTAGTTGGCTTGAACTTGAAGTGACCATTTGCCATGTTCCTGCGACGCGAGAACAACGGCCCCTGACTTCCCGGTTTTACTACCGTTGGTATCGGCAATGAAGCGAATCGGATCTTCCTCGCTGCCTGCTTTGCTACAGACTGCCGTATCGCGATAGGTTCCACCGCCGACATAGACCTTGTCCCCCGGCTCCACCACACTGGCGGCTTTGCCGATCGTGCGAAAGGCTTGATTGCGAGACAGTCCATCGCGGCTGTCATCGCCATCGGTGCGGACGTAGAAAGTGCGAGTCGTGTCGATGAATCCTTCGTAGCATCCCATGTCGCTCCTGGCACCCAAGGGACGCGAGCCGCCTGTCAGATCGTCTCGCTGTGCGACATTCACCGCATCGATAGCCGGCGACCCCGACCGCAGCCGAAAATCGGTCGAGCTGATGAACTTCGGGTCGGCTTGAATCTCGTTCGATCCAGCGCTACTGCCCGAGAAATTGCCGCGACGGTTGCCGAACAGCAAGTTGTCGCCGTGCGACACCAGACGCGTGTCGCTGAAGTCCAATCCGTTATCGCCATTGAAAGCCAGAATGCTGTTGCGAATGTCACAAGTGGCTTCGCTGCTATCGCGATCGACGCCATCGTCACCGTTGTAGACGACAGTGCAATGGCGCACCGCCAGCGAACCCTTCTCCTTGGCTTCCACACCTTCCTCGGCGTTGAACGCCACCAGGCAGTTGGTGAGATAAAGGTAGCAACCCTTGACCTGCGCGCCGCAATCGCCGTTGTTGAGGAACTTGCTGCGTTCGACGAGAACCACGCTGGTGTCTGTGTTGTCGTCGGCCTTGAGCCCACTGTCTCCGTTGTTACGCAACGTGGAATCGTTGATGGCCAAAGCGCTCTGGCCGCCCTTCAGCGAGATGCCGTTCTTCCCGCAATCATATATCTCGCAGCCAGCGGACAGAGTTACGGTCTTGGATCCATCAAGTTCAATGCCCTCGTGCGTGGCGTCATGAATCTTGCAACCGGACAGAGTAGCACTGCTCTGAACCATGGTCATGCCATACTTGCCGCCGCTGGATTCGCAGTTTTCCAGAAGACTGTTCTTGGCATAACTCAACGCGACGCCCGTCCCTCCATTACCCGGTGCGAACTTCAGGCCGCTCAAGCGAATGTAATCAGCGCTGGTCAGCTTCATGCTGCGGATGAGAACATTGCCGCCATCGCCCGTCTGGTTGCCGTCATCGTTCTTGAACAAGATGTTTTGCGAGGAAGTACCCGATCGGCTGACGGTCACGTCTTCGGCGTAGGTTCCGCCACCAATGATGACGGTATGGCCAGCGACAGCTTTCGACGCGGCTTTGCTCACTGTGCGAAATGCTTTGCTCGCGCTGCTGCCGTCATTGGCATCGTTGCCAGATGTGCGAACGTACCAAGTCGGGCCGTTGTAGGAAGATGGAGGAGGCGTTGCCGCTATGGGATACGCACACGGGTCGTAGTCCCAAGCAATACTGATGCTGATCGTGTCGCCGTCAGGAGCCCAAGTCATGCTCGTCGAATTCGGTCCGCAACCTTGGTATCCCTTATAGGTCGCACTGTAACCGCCCAGCGACGCGCCGTTCTTCGACGCACTGGCCTGAAAAGTTGTTCCTTGGTAGATATAGACTGACATCTTATACGTCCCGAAATCAAGCGATTGGGACGAGCCACTTGTATAGATGATGCCACTGCCCACGTAACAAGTCGCAGACTGTGTTTGACCCTGAACGGTAACCGTGACACTTAGCGAGTCCGCGTTCGCCGACGCAGGAGCAAAAAACACCGCCACGAGCAACAGAACACCGGCGAGCCACATCGTAGGCCGGACCAAGGCCTTGCGCAGTTCTGGCACGGTGAACAATTGGCTTTGTCGGACTTTCGCCGAGCCTTGTTCCAGCTTATTTGCGTCGCTGTTGGACATTGAACGATGGACGTTCGTGCGCAATACGGTTCGCATGAGTGCAAACTCCAGGAGGCAGAAATCTTGGCATTCGAGGCAGTTCAATCAACGAACCGATAGCCTGCACAGAAGCTCCATTCCCGCAACGCAATTGCTCACACGACTGCCCACCGCACGTGATCACAATTGCTGCAAGAGCAACTTCCGTCAGGCTCCAAGACATCGCGCCCGCTAAGACCAGCAGACGACTTGGAGAAAGGGAGCCCGAAGGATGACTCCATCCAGCTCTAAGTGAAACCTAGTACACAAAACGCCAGAGGGCGGAAAAAAATGCAGGCCTGACTAAGGCTCGGTGACGTTCCGGCAAGTCGCTCGCCACGTGTAACGGCATGACGGGCCGAGAGATGAATATCCAATATCGAACAAGGAATTCCCAAGGTCCAAGGGCAGAACCACACTTCGACCTTGGACATTCCTTGTTCGACATTCCGCGGTCCATTCGTTCTGTTCCGAGTCGTTGGAACCGAGCGTCAAGCGTGCCGATGCCAATAGTTTGCAGAGGCTTTCCGGCGTCGTCAAAGTCACGACATCGCTTTCATTCAGCGCAGTCGCAATATCCCGCCCGTCGACCGTTCGAACTGCGAATCCCAGGTTAACGGCACTTCAGCTTCTTCCACTATTTGGCGATCATTCGGATATGGGGCTCGCCACGATCAGGGCGAGGTGCAGGACGATGACTCGCCGGTACGCCGAAGCAGGGCTTTGCCGTTCCGGCAACGGTGCGATGCAGAGCTCGTGCCGATAATCTCACGGCATGGGTGGTTTTCCATCGGGCAACACCGCCTTAACGTCGATCCTTGCCTTCACCCGCGTTGCGAGTACATCGAGCCGTTGCCGCCGCATTGTCTCGCAAGTGCCTGGGTTAAGGATACAACTCCCCATGCGATGTCCCAACTGTAAGCAGCGTCAGTTTAAGCCCAGTCGCTCGATGAACAAGCAACTCTCGCTACTCGGCAGATTGTTGTGGATGCGGTTACGTTGCTACCGCTGCGGAACCGTTAAGACGACCTGGCGAGCAGTCTGGCTACTGGATTCGCTTCTAACGAACAGAATCCGGCGTGGTTTCGCACAAGCCGACGCCTCGGCAAGCGACAACTCGCATCTGTCAATCCGGCACACTGAACGAAGGCCATTTCATGTCAAACGTACATCAAAGCGGTCGACTCCGTCGCGATTACGCGAGTTGCCGCCGATTGAGCGTACACAACGCGACACAGATCAGACTTCCCACTCCGGCAACCGCAGCCAGCGTTCCATAGACAACGACATCACTTTGAAATGCGCCAGCGAATCGCGCACCAAAGCTCCCTAAGCCCAGTCCCATCGCAAAACTGAATCCATAACACAGACTTCGTCGGTGACGCGGCGTGTACTTGGCGATCAGGCTGTTGTAGATCGGTTGATGCATGAAATGGACGAGAGCTAACAAACCAGCGGCAGGTACTCGATCCCACGTCCCCGCAAAAGCCATCCAAACGAGAAACGGAATGTTTCCGAATGTGATCCAGGCGAGTTGCTTTTCCAGAATGGCTGATTTTGCAAAGCGACCGGCCAGCGCCTGGCCGCCACAACCCGCGAACAACACGCCCGCCGCCAGGAAATTGCCGTCGCCTTGTGCCCAGCCAAACCATTCAGCGGCACCGCTGAGATAACGTGGCAAGAAGCTCATCAACGCCGAGTAGACAAAACCCTGTACGGATGCCATCGCGGTCAGCGTGAAGAACGAGGTCCAATCGACATGATCTTGCTCGTCTTTCGACTTGGCAGAGGGATCGGACTTCCCACGTCGTGATTCGATCGCCGGATGCCGGATGGCTTGCACGACGAATACCAATCCTAGGATCGCACCGGGAATCACCAACACCCAATAGATCTGTCGCCAAGTAAAACTAGCGGCCAGTAAAAGGCCAGCCAACAACGGTGCGGAACTGATCCCCGCCGAACCAAAGATGCCGTGCAAGCCAAGTGCTTGCGGTCGATTGTCCGCCGTTGTTTCATGCGATATGAGCGATAGACCAGCCGGATGATAGATCGACGCGAAAGCGCCCATCGTAATCATGGCAGCGAACAGCGTGGTCTGAGTTGACGAAACGGCAGCCAACACGCATGCCGCTGCGCACCCCAACAGATAGATCGCCAACAACCGCCTCGCTCCAAAGCGATCGACGAGAAAACCTGCCGCGATTGCGCCAAAGCCCCACATCAATCGCCAAGCGTTTGACAAGCGACCAGTCATCGCCTTGCCGCTCGCTTCATCCGCGCCGAAATACTCAGCGGCGATCTGCTGCTCGACACTCGGCAACGCGAGTTCATAGACATGCACGAGGGCATGTGCCGACGAAACGAGCAACACCAAGTAAAGTGTTGCACGGAGCATCACGCGTGGCTCGTTTCGGCCAACTTTGCCAACAAGTCAGCGGCCGCGCCGCTATCGATTGCCTCAGCGGTCTTTGAAGCACAGGCCGATAAAGACTCGTCCACACCCGCGGTCCACAACGCCGCAGCCGCATTCATCACCGCGATATCGCGAGAAGCACCGGGCTTGCCCGCCAACACATCTCGGATCATCGCCGCACTGCCCTGCGGATCTTCGACCAACATCGACTCTTTGTCGGATTCCTCGAGCCCAAAGTCCGCAGGCTTCCACGTCAACTCCATGAGCGCGTGTCCTACGACTTCGGTAGCATTCGTCACGCCGCTGAGAGTGACCTCGCCGAGTCCATCCTCTCCACATACAACGACCGCTCGCTTTGTACCAAGCAACGACAAGGCTTGCGCGAGCAGTTTACGAAGATGCGGTTTGCCTACTCCCAGCAACTGAAACGGTGCGGAGGCCGGATTGCAGAGCGGCCCGAGCATGTTGAAGATCGTCGGAACGCCGAGGCTCTTCCTGGCTGCGGACACGTGCCGCATCGAGGCATGCAGTTGAGGAGCGAAACAGAAGCAGAGGCCGACTTCGTCGAGGCATCGCTCGACGGTCGATACCGAAGCATCGATGTTGACACCTAGCTCGGCCAATACATCCGCCGAACCAGTCTTACTCGTAATCTTTCGATTACCGTGCTTGGCGACCGGAACTCCAGCAGCTGCCGTCACGATTGCGGCAGCCGTGCTGATGTTGAATGTCCCCGAACCGCCTCCACCAGTCCCGCAAGTGTCAATAAACTCGGTTCGTGTCGTGCGGATCGGCGTCATGTGCTGACGCATGGCCCGTGCCGCGCCCGCAATTTCCATGACCGTTTCACCCTTCAATCGCAATGCGTTCAGAAACAGAGCAATCTCTTCATCGCTCCAACTGCCATCCATCATCGAACCGATTGCCTTGGCCATCTCGTCCATCGCGAGATCTTCCCCCCCGGAAACCCGTCCCGTCAGCGACTGGATATTGATCGTCATTACAACGTGGACCTTGCAGGGGCTAGTGAGTCGTTTAACCCAGTCGCATCGCGACGGCGAGCCAGCGGAAACCGTCACGATGTGATTGGGCTAAACGATAAAACCAAGCACTTTGTGGGCAATTTAACTTGTACCTTGTCGATTCTGAAGTTGAATCTTACAATCGCTCGCTATGGCAAGGAAGGTGATTATCGACTGCGACCCAGGAATCGACGACGCGATCGTCTTGTGCATGGCGCTGTTCGATCCGCGACTTGAAGTGGTCGCCGTGACAGCTGTGGAAGGAAATGTTTCCGCTCATCAGGCCAGTCGCAACGTACAAACGATTATCGAGCAACTCGATCCGCCACGACTCCCACGCGTCGGGGTGGCTTGCGAAATCGAAGATGCCCCAGCCACCGATGGAACTGAACTACATGGTGCAGACGGTCTGGGAAACGTTGGTTTTCGGACCTCAGAACTGGCCCACCAGCATCCCTCCGAGAAGATTATCTGCGACGAGGTTCGCGCCGCCGAGGACGAAGTGACGATCCTATGCCTGGGCCCGCTAACTAACCTTGCCCGAGCTTTGAAGCGCGACCCCGATCTTTGTACGATGATCAGCCAAGTGGTCATCGCCGGAGGAAGCGTGGGCGTGGGTGGAAATATCACGCCGGCCGCTGAGTTCAATATGTACTACGATCCGGTTAGCGCACGAAGCGTTTTTCGGTCGGCTATGACAAAGACGCTGATACCATTGGACGTGACTCGTGAAGTTGCGTTGACGTTTGATTTGCTAGAGGAGTTGCCCCCCGAAACAACTCGTGCCGGCAGCTTTCTTCGCAAGATCATGCCGTTCGCTTTTCGGGCTCATCATCAAGTCCTCGGCCAAGAAGGGTTTCGCTTGCCCGCAGCCATCGCATTGCTGTCCATCATCCAGCCGGAATTATTCCACACCGTCGAGATGGCGGGGGATGTCGAGTTGCGAGGCGATTTGACCAAAGGCGCAACTGTCTTCGATCGCCGTGCCAAGATGCTGTGGCGTCCAAACATGGAGGTCGCTACCGAAGTCGATGCGGTTGCGGCAACGGATTGCGTCGTTCGTGGCCTTACCGCCGCCGGGCAAGTTCCGTAGCTGAATTCGTGAGAATTCAGAGCAGCGTAGGCGGTACTAAGGCCTTGTGCAGTTCCGGCACGTCCCTCACCACCTCCGCCGCATCACGGACCGATGGCTGAATATCCAAATATCGAACAAGGAACTCCCAAGGCAGAAGGACGTGCCTACGCTTCGACTTTGGACATTCCTTGTTCGACATTCTGCGGTTCCATTTGAAATGGCAGCCTACGGAATGGTCAATCGTTCCTGGCAAGAATGCTTGCCACCCCTTCGACATAGCTCGGATAGCGATACTCGAAACGAAGCCGTTCGCGCAGACGCGAGCTATCAATTCGCTTATCGGTCGAAGCTCGGAATGCCGTCGATGAATCGGTGAGCGGTTCTTCGAAGCGTGGTGGCGGCGAGTTGCTCGCTCGCGCTAGTTCACGATAGAAGTCTCCTCGCAACACCGGCGCTCCATCCGAGACAAGCAACAATTCCGGCGGCGACAGCTGTGCCCCCGCAGCCAAGACGACGCGAACTGCATCGTCGATGTGAATGAGATTCAGGTAACCATGTGCGGAGGCGGTGATCGGTTTCCCGGCAATGACATCCCGTAACTTTGGCAAACGATCCGGCCCATAGATTCCGGCGAGTCGTAAAATGATCGCGTGCGACCCCATCGCGTGCTGCCGCAATAAGTCCTCTGCCGCCAGACAAGCCTTGCCGCCTTCGCGAGTTGGCTCGCACAGAGACTGCTCGTTCACCCATTTCCCGTCGTTCTGGGCGAATACACCTGTCGAGCTAATATAGATGAAGCGCCGAGGCAGCATCGGCAACTGATCGATCGCGCGGCGGAGCCCATCGACATAGACGTCGCGAATCGCCTTCCCAGCTGTCCGATCGAAACCGACGGCAAATAGGATGGTATCGAGGTCGTCACAATCGCGCAGGTCCAGCGAACTCGTCACATCCCCGACGATTGGCCGAATCCCGGCAGCTTGCAGGCTCGCCGCTCGCTCCGCAGATCGTGTCAGCGCAAGGACTTCGTCGCCGCCATCAAGCCATGCCTGAGCGACGCGGCGACCCAGGTACCCGCAGCCGAGAATAAGCTTCTTCATTTTGCACAACCAGTATGATTGGTATTTTCGGGGAATCGATACACAAAATGTGGGAAATGTCTTTACCTATACGGTATCATTCAAGTGCCCCTTGCAAATCCGCCACAATCCCGGCACTGTAGTCTTTGGGGAGAGACTAAGAAACATGTTCATGAGAAGTCATTCTTCACGATCGCTGTTATACCGCTCGCGGTTGGCAATGGCACTCTTGCAAAATATGTACGACGGCCCTCCGAGGCCGTCGAATGCTTCACGACGGCCTCGGAGGGCCGTCGTACGAGAAGTGCTAACGCCATCGGGGCGCGGTGTAGTGCGAGTCGCGTTATGCGTCGCCTATCTCGTCTTAGCGACTGTTTCCGTATCACCTGCGGAAGAATCGCGCGTTCCCGAATTGCGAATCGAACCGCCTCGCCAAGAGGCTACGCAGCTCGCCGCATTGTTACAAGGCGAGCCACCGCAGAGTCTTGCAGATCTCAAGGCAATGGAGACACACTTCCAAAGCTTGATCGAACAAGTATTGCCAACCACCGTCGCCGTGCAAGTCGGGCCCGCTCAAGGCAGCGGTGTGATTATCAATCCCGAGGGCTATGTGCTGACCGCCGCTCACGTTTCAGGTGAGCCGGGCCGAACTGCGTGGCTTGTCCTGCACGATGGCACGCGAGTATCAGGCACAACGCTGGGCGTCTATCGCACGCTCGACGCAGGACTCATTAAGATCAACCAGACAGACGCCGGTCGCGTGTGGCCATACGCGCAAATGGGAGAATCGAAAGACGTCGCGACTGGCCAATGGTGCTTGGCCGCAGGCCACCCGGGCGGCTTTCAACCGAATCGTCCTCCCGTCATGCGACTCGGTCGCGTGCTGTCGTTGAACGACAACTCGACGATCACCACCGACTGCACATTGATCGGCGGCGATTCGGGCGGACCGTTGTTTGGCATGGATGGTAGTGTGATCGGAGTAAACAGCCGCATCGGAAATTCACTGACCATCAATTTACACGTCCCAGTCAACACGTTTCGCGATCAGTGGGATCGTTTGGCCCGTAGCGATTCGTGGGGCCACACACCAGGACGCGAACCGTTCCTCGGTGTGCAAGGCGCACCCGATTCGAACGACGCCACAATTCATCGCGTCTTTCCCGGCACGCCCGCGGCTGATGCAGGGCTCAAGCCGGGCGACTTGGTATTGCGATTCGCGGGAAGACGAGTGACGGACTTTCCGACACTGCAAAGCTTTGTCAGTGATGAAGAGCCCGGGAATCGTGTAACGCTCGTAATTCGACGAGACGACCGGACGCTCGAAATCCAATTGGTCATTGGACTACGAAACAACTAGCCGTCATTCAGCGAGGAACTTCAACGATGCTACAACGAAAAACTTCTTTGTATGCCATCGCCGTATGCTGCTTGCTCTCCAGTAATTTGCAGGCGGCAGAACCGACCTCGAGTAATTGGTTGGCTCGCATTCGGTTGTTGCCCGGTGAAAACGAACGCAGCCACCGAACGATCACCGCCGCCTTCCGCGATGCCGTCGATCACGCCAAAGCATGCACCGTCAGCCTTTATGCCGATGGGGCTCAAGTCGCATTGGGCACGATTATCCATGCAGACGGCTATGTCGTCACGAAAGCCAGCGAGTTGCCCGAAACGGTCACTTGCCAGTTGAGCGGCGGACAAGAAGTATCGACCAAGCTGGTTGCGCTGCATCCGGAGTACGATCTTGCCTTACTGAAAATCAACGCCACGGGACTTCCCGCTGTCCAATGGGGCGATTCCAACAAGCTCCATGCCGGCAGTTGGCTGGCGACAACGAGCCTGACCGACGAGCCGACGGCCATCGGAATTGTCAGTTCGCCCGCGCGTCCGTTGCCCAAACCGCAAGCGATGCTCGGCGTGGGACTCGAACAATTCGGCGACCTTCCGCGCGTAAACCGAGTGATCGATGGGAGCGCCGCAGCGACTGCGGGATTACAAATCGGAGATGTCATTGCAAGCGTGAACGGCAAAGCAATGGACAAACCGCAAACCGTCAGCGCCACAATCGGCAGCCTGCTTCCTGGTGAACGCATCTCGCTGGTGATCAAACGCCGCGGTCGATCGCTCTCGCTTCCAGCGGTGCTGGGCGACGCAACTCGTATCGGCAACTTAGAGCAAGTCGAGTTAATGGAAAGTCTAGGCGGGCCGCTCAGCGGTCGACGCACCGGCTTTCCGTTCGTACTAGAACACGATACAGTACTGCGACCGAAAGATTGCGGCGGACCGTTGGTCGATCTCGACGGAAACGCCGTCGGAATTAACATTGCTCGTGTCAGCCGTGTATCAAGTTACGCACTCCCGTCGAGCGCGATCAAACCGATTTTGGCTGACATGTTGGCCGGCAAGTTTCCGGTTCCGACGGACCGCTTGGCTTTGGAAACCGTCTCCACCGGTGAATGACATCGACGAGGAATAGGATGCCTGAACGAATCGAGAAGCTACGAGCGACGGTTACTGAGTTGGAGGCAGAACTAGCCTCACTCGCCGAGTTGGACGAGCCCACTCGCGCACTGCTCGAAGAAGCGGTCAGCGAGTTGCAAGCCACGCTGGCCAAGCAACCGGCAGAGATTGAACACCAGTCGCTCACCGAGCGGTTGAGTGAATCGGCAGAAGCATTCGAGTCGTCTCATCCGACACTTTACGGTCTCGTCAAACGCACGATCGACGCACTGGCTCAGATGGGCATTTGAGGGCCTAGCGAAACTCTTGACGAGTCTCGCTACGATCATCTCTGCTGATCACTTAGACGTTCGAATTATTCAGAGACTTCGACCGTTGTTTGACAATCGTCTTGCCCGTTGGCACGATGGGCATCACGTCCACCTTGCCACGCTCAAGATGTTCGACACGATCAATCAGAGCGTCGATGAGATCCACCAATTCATTGCCGGCGTCTTCGCCGACTTGAACGCATAACGCCTTACGAATGCGTTGACCGGTAGTGAGCGTGGACAGTGGATTTTGCACGGAATCGACTCCTGAATCGGCCCTGCCTGCCCCGCAGAACGCCTTAGAAATGTGACTACAGAACCGTACGTCACAAATGGCTTCGCGGCAAACGATCAGCGTGCTCGCCAACGCTACGATACCGCAGCATTCTGTTCGCCGGTTCGTAGGGGACGTGAGAACAGTGTACAATCACCCAGCAATTCACCTTTTCCCTAAAGCGGCTGCCAAGTTTCGGGCAGGGCCAGCGAACACGTGAAAGTAGACACTCGACTCACATCTGAAGGAACTCATCATGAAACGCACCGCACTCATTCTCGCCAGCACGGCATTGCTTCTTTCGCCTTCGCTGCTGCAGGCACAAGTCAAACTCGAACATAAGTTTCCCGATGGCCGCAAAACGACTCAAAACAAATACGTGAAAGTCGAACAAACACTGACGATCGCAGGAATGGAGATTCCCTCGACATCGGAACAGAATGTCACCTCCTCGGAAATGAATGGCAAGCGTAAGGCTGACGGGACGCTCGAGTCGGTGCACAAGATCGAGTCGCTGCAGTCGACGATCGAAGTCGCCGGCATGAAACTTAAGTTCGATTCGGTGAACGCCGATGCGCCACCGCCAGGAACTGCACTCGACGCGTTAATCGATGTTCTGAAAGCAGTTGCAGGCTCCAGTTGGACAGTGACCTATGGTCAAGACAACAGTGTGCTTTCGGTCACAGGTGGCGAAGACGCATTGAAGAATCTACCAGAGGCACTCCGCGCCGCGACCGCAAAGCAGTTTAGTGACGAGCACCTCACCAACGAATCTAATCAGGAAATGCGAGTCCTCCCCGACGGACCTGTAAAGCAGGGTGATTCGTGGGAACGCGAAGAAACCGTCTTCTTCGACAGTTATCAAAGCATGACGTTTACGACTGTCTATAAGTACGAGGGAACGATCGAGAAGGATGGTAAGACGCTCGATCAGATCAGCTCCAAAACGACCACCGTTTCGTACGCAATGGCCGGAGAGTCACCAAGTCCGCTGAAGATCGTCGACAGCCAACTCAAAGTGACCGATTCGGGCGGCACGCTGCTGTTCGACCGCGCCGCTGGCATGGTCATCGACAGGAAGGACATCAAGCACATTTCCGGCTCATTGAAGTGCGAGATCAATGGCATGGAATTGCCCGGTAAACTTGAACTAACTTTCGAGGCGACGATGAATCGCAGTTAAGGATATCGTTCTCTTGTGATAGCACTAGGGTCCGCTGTGCGGACCTCAGGAATGCTTGGTCCGCACAGCGGACCCTACTCTTGCAACCTAAACACAGAGCCTCGATCCACTCCACGCATCAAACTCCGCCCCGCTGAAAGTCACTCACTTTCAGCGGGGCGTTTTCATGCCGCTCCTTCTCATTTCATACGCTCACGTTCTCATATCGGGCCAGCCCGGCAGTTCCGTAAGAAGCGCCACTGGGGACGAATGGCGATTAGACTAAGAGTACTCGGCGACGGCGTTGGTATACTGAAACGACACATCGAGCTCGGGTAAATAACAGAGGCGAATCGGGTGGCCAAGAAACCTTCACAAGTCAAACGGAACGAACAGGCAACGCAGGACTGGGATGGGGAGGTCCTGCCTGCACCGGGCGACACGAATCCGATCGGCAGTGAACTTGAAACGGCATTGGCCGGCGCTGCGATGCGAGGTGGGTCGCCGCAGCTCAATAAGCACTTCGGTCGCTACCGGATCGAGAAGCAATTGGGCCGAGGTGGAATGGGCGCCGTCTATCTGGCGGAAGATACCGAGTTGCGTCGACGCGTTGCGTTAAAAGTGCCTTTCCTCGGCAAAGGTCGCGACGAAGAAGTTGCCAGCCGCTTTCTGCGTGAAGCTCGCGCGGCCGCGACGCTCGATCATCCCAATATCTGTCCCGTCCACGAAGTCGGGGAGATCGATGGTGTTCAATACTTGGCCATGGCCTACATCGATGGTCGTCCGCTGTCGGCTTACATCGCGGCCGGGAAGGCATTGCCGACCAAACAAGTCGCAGCCGTCGTCCGCAAGATGGCTCTCGCATTACAGGAGGCTCACGAGAAGGGCATTATTCATCGTGATCTGAAACCCGCGAACGTGATGGTGAACCAGCGCAAAGAGCCCGTTATTATGGACTTCGGTTTGGCTCAGCGACCGAACGATGACGAGACTCGCCTGACGCAAACCGGGATGATCTTGGGCACACCGGCGTACATGTCTCCCGAACAGATCCGAGCGGGCGGCGGCGAGATGGGTCCGGAAGTCGACATCTACAGTTTGGGTGTCATGTTGTACGAGTTGCTGACCGGTGAATTGCCTTTCACAGGGCCACCGCACAGCGTGATCGGGCAGATTCTAGCCGACACACCGCTATCGCCGCGTGACCGACGCCCCGATCTCGATGAGCGTGTGAACGACATCTGCATGAAAGCCATGGCGAAGTCGGCGATACATCGCTACGGTTCGATGCGCGAGTTAGCTGCCGAGTTGCGCAGCTACATTCAAGGCGAGACATCCTCGACCAGCGTCATGCCGCTCGCAACGCCACCGATCGCTTCACCCCCGATTGGCGAGCCGGTCGCACCGCCTCAAGCGGGCGAGACCGTGATGATCAGGCAGATGTTCGATGACATCTCGCTCAACCCACACAGCTATTCGCCGAAACCGTCCCCGGTGAAGCCGCGACGACGAAATGACGCCTTGCTCGTCTGGGCAACGGCGGGAGGATTAGGACTCCTGGCGGTGGCGTTAGGCTTTGTCTGGATTTCCGCGAGTGATCGACAAGATGTCGCAGCCAACACACCGCAAGTCGCACTCGATAAAGCAAGCAAGCTTACCGCGTCGATCGAAGCAGCAGCAAAGTCGCAGGACGATAGCGATGCGAAAGCCACGAATGACTCGGACCAGAAGTCCGTTATTCCCGCGTTCACCTCAGAAGACGTCGCGAAGATCGCGGAACAAACGCCTCCTGTAGCTCCGCCCGCCGAACCAATGCCGGAAAGTACAAGCATCACGGGCACTCCGACGATGACCACACCTGCGGCACCGCCCGCTCCGACAGTCACGAGCGTACCGGATCCAACTCCGCCCGCTGAACCAGCCAAGCCGGTGGCCGAGCCCGCGAAGCCAACTGAGAAAAAGAAAGCCGATGACGGCCCGATCACGATCGATGGGAAGAATACGGAGTGGCGCACTCTGGCATCGGTTGCCGACATCCGTGGCGACGCGAATGGCGGCGATTTGTCTCGTGACATCGTGCGAACTGCCGTGCTATATACGTACGATGATTTGTATGTGCTGATCGAAACCGCCGAAAAACCTGCGTCGAAAACCTACTGGCTGAACCTCGATCTGAATCTCGATGGCAAGGAAGATCTTCAGATGACAGTCATACCAGGCGGTGCATTCTGGGTCGCAATCTTTGCCGATGGAGCCGTTCAGCTGGAAGGAACGGGAGCAACGTGCGTGATCGATGAAGTTTATGAGATGAGACTACCCTTGAACTTCCTCGTCGATGTGATGCCAGAGACAGCTCCTGTGTTCCGCGGACGCAACGCAGCTTCACAAATCGGCATCATCGCATTTACCGCCGATCCTCCGGACCATCGGTTCGTCGACTTCGCGAAACCCTTGGTCTCGAATCGACGCGTGCGATTGAGCAAGTAGCTACGCCGCGCGACGTTGCGATTTGGCATCCGGCAGCAACCAGGATAAGAGCGCCGTGGACTTTGCCGTCGCGCCGAGTTGATCCGAGACAAGCTTCTGTGCTCGCGAGCCTAAGACTCGCATGTAATCTCGGTTACGCAGACAGGACTCGACGAACGCCGTGAGTCCCGTCCCCTCTTCGACGACAACCGCTGCCTCGCGCCGCAACATTAGCTGCACGACATCACGAAAGTTGCGAGTATTGGGACCAAACGACGTGGCAACTCCGTAGGCAGCCGGTTCGATCATGCTTTGGCCGCCACGTTTCCCCATGCTGCCGCCGACGAATCCGATCTGGGCACAACCCCACCAAGCTGATAACTCGCCCATCGAATCGACTAACAGGATATGTGCACCTTCGTTGCGAGACGTCTCCAATTCACTACGCCGTTGCCAGGGAAGCCCTGACCGTTCGAGAAGTTGAGCGACTTCGGCAAATCGTTCTGGATGACGCGGCACGAGAACTAATCGCAGATTCGAGAACTCGTCCTTCAGCGACCGATAAGTTTCAATCGCCAACTGCTCTTCGGGGCTCTGGGTGCTGCCGGCTAAGAACACGACGTCCTGATCGCTGATGCCAGCGAGTTGCCGAAGTTGATTTGTCGTCTCGTTGCTGCGATTCATCTGAGCGCCGTCGAACTTCATCGAGCCAGTCACCTGCACCACGCTGCGGTCCGCGCCAAGATCGATGAAACGCTGTGCATACTCTTCGCTCTGCACCGCGATCAGATCGATGCAACGCAGCAGCGGTCGCACGAACTTGCGGATACGGCCATAGCCGCGGGCACTTCGCTCGCTCAACCGACCATTAACCACCGCGACAAAAGTCCCACGTTCGTGTGCCTCACGAATGAGGTTCGGCCATAGCTCCAACTCGGCCAGAACCAGTAAGTCAGGACGAATCCGACGCAACGCCGTCCGCACGGACCAGCTAAAGTCGAGCGGGCAGTAAAAGACCGTGAGATCCGAGAACTTCTTCTTTGCGATCTCGTAGCCCGTCCGAGTCGTGGTCGAAATCACGCATTCGCAGTGCGGAAAGTCGTGTCGAAGATGCTCGATCAAGGGCTTCAGAACGTTCACCTCGCCAGCGCTGACGGCGTGCAACCAGATACACGGGCGATTGCCGGTCCGCCAAGGGACGAGACCAAGCAACTTGGCCCCCAAACCTTCGCGATACTTACCCTTGCGAACAGCCGACCAGAATAACCAGGGAGAAGCTGCGACGATCGCCGCAAAGTAGACGAGATTCAGCAGGTAGGGCATCATGGGATTCCTTCCCCAAAGTCGCCATCACGATCCGCCGTGATGAGCCTTCAGCGTCCAGCTTTTACACTCGACCGAATGATGAGCTCAGCCCACCCTACGCGGCCGGCGTATTCTTCCTCATGCAACACTGTTTGTACTTACGACCGCTGCCACAGGGACACGGATCGTTACGGCCAACTCGCTCGGTGCGATTGCGAATCGTTTCCACCTTGGCTTCCTGCGAGCTATCGATCGCTCGCTGTTGTTCGCTGACAAGCTCACTCGCGCTGCGGGCCTCGTCGTGCCGGGCGGACGTTTCCACCCAAGTCGATCCGACAAAACCTTCGTCGAGCTGTTCCATTCGGAAAATCAGATCCGTCACGCGCTCGCCGAGCATGGTCCACATGTTCTCGAACAACCGCATGCCTTCACGTTTGTACTCCACCTTGGGATCCATCTGGGCATATCCCGCCAAGCCGACGGCGCTGCGAAGATGGTCCATCGCCAGCAAGTGATCCTTCCACGCGCTATCGACGATTTGCAACAGCAACTGCCGCTCCATTCGTCGAATCTCGGGTCGATATCGATCCTCGACCGCACCATACACTTTGATCTCTAACTCTTCGCGTTCCAGCCGACCAATCTCGTCAACCGACATCTCATAGCCCAAGCTCTCATGCAACCAATGCGAGAGAGCTTGCAACGAGCCTTTGCTGCCCGCCGCACCAGCCAGTTGCCCACTAGTTGACGAATCGAAGATCTTCTCGACACGCTTGGCAGCCTCGCGCCTCGCATGATCCGCGTTCTCACGGTCCTTGGCACTGTGCTTTAACAACTCAGCACGAATCTCTTCACGTTGTTTATTGCGAAGATCATCGACGTCGATATCACCGTGAAATCGGTTCTTTGCCCAAGCAACCAAGCCTTCTCGATCGATACGCTCGTGTTGATCGGCACCCGACGTATATCGAAGTAACCCAGCAAGCACCGGATACTCAAATTCTTTGCGGTCGTAACACTCTTCGGCACGTTCACACACCAAAGCTTTCAGCTCCGGCAAGTCCATCGACTTAACCTTCTCCAAATCCAACTCAATTCCGAACTTATGATACACCCAAGCTACGATGGTCTGAACGGCAAAGTCCGGGTCAAGCACCGGCGCTCCGTCGGAGAGGTCGACGCGATTGATCGACTCACGCGCTTTGTCGATAATCACTTGAGCGACGCCATCTCTCCCCTCGCGTTTCAAATCCCGATCACGAAGATTGAGCCCCCAGCGCGTGTTGGCGAACTTAGCCAGCGCTTCCCAATTCCACTCGCCTTCCTCTTCTTCGCCAGGCAGGTTTTCCTCAATTGCGTCGAAGACGTGCATCTCCGCCAGACGTTCGGCCTCGTCTTTCGCAAACTGCTCCGCGCTTTCGTAGTCCATCCCGCGGAAGTCCTTGGCCTCGAACGGCATCCCGAACCGAGACGCGACGAAACCGGCGAACGATTCGACAGCATAGTTGCGATTCGAGAACACGTTCAAATGGTGATTGACCTGCTCTCGAATCATCTTTGCAACCAACTCGCGACAATTCACGCCGTCGAGAATCTGCTGGCGGTAGCTGTAAACGCGTTTTCGCTGCTCATCCATGACCTCGTCATATTCAAGTAAGTTCTTCCGAACTTCAAAGTTGCGTTCTTCGACTTTCTTTTGAGCAGCTTCGATGCGGCGTGTGACGAGCTTACTCTCGATCCGTTCACCTTCCTGCATGCCAAGCCGTTCGAGAATACTCTTCACCCAAGGGCCGGCGAAGATTCGCATCAAGTCGTCTTCCAACGACAGGTAAAAGCGGCTGCTGCCCGGATCGCCCTGCCGACCGCAGCGACCGCGCAGCTGCAAGTCAATTCGGCGGGCCTCATGACGTTCGGTACCGATGACGTGCAGACCGCCGAGTCCTTTCACGTGCTCGCCCATCGCCTTCATATCTTCGGCCACTTCGATCTCTTCGACCAAGGTATCCCAGACTTCACTCGGAACATCTAGTCGCGTCTCGTATTCATGCTGCAATCGCGCCCACGCCATCGTCTCGGCGTTACCTCCAAGCACGATGTCCGTACCGCGTCCTGCCATGTTCGTGGCAATCGTGACGGCGGCAACGCGACCGGCTTGAGCCACAATGTCCGCTTCGCGTTTATGCTGCTTGGCGTTCAACACTTCGTGCTTCACACCGCGTTTATCGAGTAACTCAGATAATCGCTCGCTCTTTTCAATCGAGACGGTACCGACCAACACCGGACGGCCCTTACGCTCAATGGCTTCGATCTTGGATCGCTCGATCGTTTCCGTGGCTTTGCCTTCTTTCAATTGCAGGACCACTGAATCATCATTCTCTTTGACAATCGTGCCCCAGTATTCGTCGCCATCTTTCAACACGATCACATCCCAGCGGATATGTCGCTCGATATCGTCGGCCACGGCGATAAACTTCTCACGCTCGGTCCGATAGATCACATCGGGATAGCTAATTCGTTGCAGCGTCCGGTTCGGCGGAATGGCGATCACGTCCAATTCATAGATCTTCCAGAACTCGTTCGCCTCGGTCATGGCAGTTCCGGTCATACCGCACAACTTGCCATACAGCTTGAAGAAGTTCTGCAGTGTGATCGTAGCAAGCGTCTGCGTCTCTTCCTTGATCTTGACGCCTTCCTTCGCTTCCACCGACTGATGCAAGCCGTCGCTCCATTGACGACCTTCCATCAGACGCCCGGTAAACTCGTCGACGATAATGATGCTGCCGTCTTTGACGACGTAGTTCACGTCTCGCTTATAGAGGTAATGTGCTTTGAGCGAGTTGTCGATCAGATGCGGCCACTCCATATTGCCGGCAGTGTAAAAGCTCTCGACGCCCGCTAACTTCTCGGCAGCGCGAACACCCTCATCGGTCAGCGTGACGGAGTGATCCTTTTCACTGACCGTGAAATGTTCTTCCTTCTGTAACGCACGAGCGATCCGATCCGCATCCGTGTACTTGCGGACATCCTGGAACGCCGGTCCCGAGATGATCAACGGTGTCCGAGCTTCGTCGATCAGAATGTTGTCGACTTCGTCAATGATGGCGAAGTTCAACCGCCCTTGAGATTGCTGATAACGCTTCTCGAAGCGATCGTCACCCCGAGCGGCTGGACGCATATTGTCGCGCAGATAGTCGAAACCGAATTCGTTGTTTGTGCCGTAAGTAATATCACAGGCATAGGCCTTCTGCCGATCAAGCACTGCCATGTCGTTCTGAATCGCACCGACGGTCAGACCCAGCCCCATATACAGCGGGGCCATCCATTCCATATCTCGGCGAGCCAGGTAATCGTTCACCGTGATGACGTGTACGCCCTTGCCTTCGATGGCATTCAGATACGCTGGCAAGGTTGCCACAAGCGTTTTGCCCTCGCCCGTGATCATTTCGGCGATCGCACCGCCGTGCAGCACCATGCCGCCAATCAGCTGAACGTCGTAATGCCGCATCCCGAGAAAGCGTTTGCCACCTTCGCGACCAACGGCAAACGCTTCGACCAGGATGTCGTCCAGCGTCTCGCCGTTGGCCAGCCGCTCACGGAACTTGACGGTCTGGCCGCGCAACTCCTCCTCGGACATCGCTTCGTACTTCGATTCCAGGTTGTTGATCGCGTCAACTTTCGCCTGTAACTTCTTGATATAGCGGGCGTTGGACGAACCAAACATCCCGGTCAGGCCTCGCTCGAACCCGCGCAGCAATCCGCCGAAAAAGAGTCCGAGGTATTCCCAAATACGTTCCAATAGTTCCATGATGCCAAACGCAATCAGTTATTCGTGGTGAGTCAAATGAGCGACCGGCGAAGCTTATCGCAGGCCGGTCGAACGGTATTCAGAAGCGCGCAACTTCCCCCGTCGAAGTAGCTTATAGCGATCAGAAAAACTGGTCAACTGCGGAAACATCCGTCGAATGTGGTGATATTCCTTAACAAACAGACACTTTACGGCTACTATCTCGCATTCATGCCGCCCCACAGAATAACCTTTAGCGGTGAATTCGCGTCCTTCTCTTGAGACAACTCACTTGCCCAAGACCCCCAGAACCATCCATTTTCGCGGCGATATGATCCTGCTGGGGACCGGGACTTCGGTCGGTGTGCCTTCGATTGGCTGCGATTGCGACGTTTGCCTGAGCGAGAATCCCAAGAACAAGCGGACTCGTTGCTCCATCATCTTAGGTTTACCAGAAGGGAATCTCTTGGTAGACACGTCGCCCGATCTGCGATTTCAGTTGCTTCGCGAAGGGATTGGTATCGTGCATGCCGTGGCGTATACGCACGAACACGCAGACCACATTTTCGGCTTGGACGACCTGCGGCTCTTTCAGTTCTATCTCGATCATCCGCTGCCGCTCCATTGCGCAACTGCCGTCGAGAAGCGGCTGCGCCACTCGTTCGACTACGCCTTCTCCGATCGCGAGCAAACGCACGTGGGTGCTATCCCTCAATTGGTCTTTCGCAAGATCTCGACCGATCCCTTTGATGTCCTTGGTGCCAGGGTCCAACCGATTCGATTGCTCCACGGCCCACGGTTCGAGGTACTTGGATTCCGCATCGGCAATGTTGCTTATTGTACCGACACCAACCAGATCCCCGAGGAAAGCCTACCGTTGCTAGAAGGTCTCGACGTCCTCATTCTCGATGCCCTACGTCACCGTCCACACATCACACATTTCAGTTTGGAGGAGGCGGTTGATATCGCAACTCGCTTGCAACCAAGGCAAACTTTCTTCACACACATCAGTCACGACCTGGATCACGACGCCACCAACGCCAGCCTGCCCGGCAACATGCAGTTGGCCTACGACGGCCAGCGGATCGCCCTGACGTAGGGCGGCACCGCCGCAGCGGTAGGGTCCGCTGTGCGGACCGCTCTTCGCATGGTCCGCACAGCGGACCCTACTTGCTTGCAACGGTCCGTTCCGGATCGATCATCCGACTACGCAAACAACCGCGTGATGACACGGCCGTGAGGGACGAGCATCACAGGGCGACCGGTATTGGTGTGATACTCGGTGAGCGGGTCGATGGCAAGCGCGTGATAGATTGTGGCCGCGATATCGTCTGGAGTGATATCCGTGTCATCGTCGGGAGCTTCGCCACCGGCATCCGTTCCTCCGACCAACTGGCCGGGTTGAACTCCACCTCCCGCGAACAACGACCAACTCGCTCGCGGATAATGGTCGCGACCGGTGTTGACGTTGATCTTCGGGGTGCGACCGAATTCGCCCATGGCGACGACCAGCGTCCTTTCGAGCAAGCCTTTCTCGGCCAAGGTCGCAATCACCGACGAGAGTCCAACGTCCAGCGGCGGGATCAATCGTTTGTGTCCTGCAAAATTGTCGGTGTGGGTATCCCAACCGGCGTTGCTGACCGTGATAAAGGGAACGCCAAACTCGATCAGTCGACAAGCTAACAACAAACTTTGATTAAACTCGTCGGCGGAGAATCGTTCGCGAATTGGTTCTGGTTCGAGGGTCACGTCGAACGCCTTTTGAGCACGCGGCGAAGTGATCATGCTGTAAGCCTGCCCGCCAAACTTGTCGAGTGCTTCGAGCAATTGACTATTGGTGTCGGCCTCACGAAACGTCCGATCGACTTTCTTCAACAACTGCTCGCGCCGATTCACGCGGTCGACCGTCAGACCTTCGGCCAGCGAGATGCCACGAACGACAAACGGTTCGCCCGGGCGAGGCACGGCGTTTGTCTTGAAGGGAGCGTAGGCATCTCCCATGAAACCCGCATTCCATTCCGTTTTGGGAATTGCGATATACGAAGGCATGTCCGACTTGCCAGGCAGTTCCTTCGTCGCGACCGCACCAAGCGAAGGATAGATCAACGCAGGGGTCGGACGGTTGCCGGTTGAAATGTACGACTGCCCCAGCGGATGAGAGCCAGCCGAATGACTGATGCCACGCAGCAGCGAGAACTTGTCGGCAACGGCTGCGAACTTCGGCATGTACTCGCAAACATTCAAGCCAGGAATCGCTGATTGAATCGGCTTGAACTCGCCACGAGTCTCACTCGGCCCCTCGGGCTTCATGTCAAGTGTGTCGAGATGCGAAGGTCCACCTTCGAGATTGATAAACAAGACGGCATCGGCAGAACTCTTCCGGCCTTCGTTGGCCTGAGCCAGACGAAGGAAGCTCGGCAGAGTTAGGCCCAAGCTGCCAATCGCTCCCGCACGCAGAAAGTCGCGTCGCTTAACGCCGTCGCAATATCGTGTGTTCATTTTTGCTAGTCCTGAATAATGTAGACGCGTCACTCCGTGACGCGAGAGTTCTCGCCACGGAGTGTCGAGACTACCTTAGTGGTTCGTAATGAACTCTTGTGTGTTCAACAACGCCCACAGCAGATCACGTAGACCTTCAACGATGCTCTCACTCTGCTCGATATGCTGGCGGCAGTCCGCCGCTTCGCTCGCGGTCGGCTCACGCGACAGCGCACGCAAGTAGGCGGAAGCGACCAATTCCTCGATTCGATCGGCTGTTGGTTTCTCCTTTTCGAGTTGAGCGATCCAACCGTTCCTGCGACCGAGAGTATCAAGCATCTCCTGGTCGTTGCGTGTATATAGCGATTGCAGCAGATTCGGCGAGCTTTGCCGTTCGCAATCACAATTCGTCGTCCGCAACGGCTTGCCAAAAATCAACAGTGAAAAGTCGATCGCTCGCGTTTGATACGACACAGGATGTTGTCCGATCTTGCGATTGCCAACGGCCATTTCGACGGCGCCCAACACCTCGTCGCTGGCCGTCGCTTGATTGATCGCATCGATCGCAACTTCCGCCGGCAAGCGGCGTAGAACGGCGTGGCTGAAGTTACGTGTGTCCGCGCGATTGGTGTCGTTCGGTCGCCAACTCAACTGATAAGTACGGCTGTTCGCAATGGTGCGATGCAGCCACTTCATGTCGTAACCGCTGCCAATGAAACCGTCCGTGAGATGATCGAGCAACGCCTTGTTGCTCGGCGGATTGGCAAGATTCAAATCGTCCGGAGGATCGATAATGCCGACATTGAAATAGTTGGTCCAGATGCGATTTACGAACGACTTCGCGAAATAATGATTGGGCTCGGTCAGCAGCCACTCCATTAACGGCTCGCGTGGATCGTCAAATTGGCTGAGGTCGATCTCGGGGCCGCCGAGCAACTTGCCGGGCTGTTCGCCCTTGGCCGGCTCGATGTAAACCTCGTTCCACGGAATCGGGCGCCCTTCGGCCGCAATGCGAAGATAGCTCTGGCGCCGTAATGCTGCCGTATTCAACTTAACAGGCACGCCCAACATGTGCTGCGTCGCTTCGTGCAGCGGCTTGGCGTCAGGCGGAACACCGGCCTTGATGCGTGTGAAGAATTCGGTGAACAACTCAAAGTCCCGTTTCGACCATTGATCGTACGGGTGCTTGTGACACTGAGCACAATCCAGACGGACGCCAAGGAATGTGTAACCGAAAGCCAACGCTTTGTCAGTCGGTTGATTGATGTTGTCGCGATACCAAAAATGCGGCATCGAGTTGTCGAGGGCGGCAAAGTCGGCAGGCTCGACCGTATTAGTGTATTCGCTCTGCTCGGCGATGAACTCGCGATAAGGTTGCCCGGGAGCACGACTGCGCGCCAGTAGAATCCCGCTGGCGATTTTGTCCCACCCCACGTTCTCCTGGACACGGCGTTCGATCCACGCTCGCCATTGAGCAGCCACCGGCTGAGCCATCTCGGTCGCGCCTAAGTAACCCGCATTGCTCCCCGTCAGATCACAAAGCCGCGTCGTCCACCACGTGACATAAGCCGGATGGTCTAGCAACTCGTCAATCTTTCGAGATCGCTTATCGGGCGACGTGTCGGTAACAAACGAACCTATCTCCTTCGGAGTCGGCAACGTTCCAATGATGTCGAGACTCACGCGTCGCAGAAACTCTTCATCGCTCGACAACTCCGATGGGACGATGCCGAGTTTGGCAAGCTTTTCAACGACAAGTCGATCAATCTCGGTCGGCGTGGGCACGTCTGGATAAACATCGCCTGTCAAATCCGAGACGGGCCGCAGCACCTGCGTCGAATGAATTCCGTTGTCATAAAACGAAACGATATAGGTGTCGCCTGTGCCGCAAGTTTGCACGATCCCTTCTGGTGAGACTTTGGCAACGGTTTCATCGTTGGTCTGAAATCGCGTCAGGCACGTGACGTCCTCGCGTGTGCCATCCGACCAGACGGCTTCGGCCTTGAGCTGAACCGCTTCGTCAGACCTTTTAAAGACGATTTCGGTGGGTGTCACGTCCAGCCGAACGAATGTCGGTGGATTCTCGCCAACTCCTTTCGCCCCCGCTTCGATCCATCGCCGCAGCAGCTTCTGCTCCCAACCACCGGGCGGCAATCGCAGGCCGCCCTCATGCTCGTCGGCGGAAGTCGGTTTGTTCAAAATCAAACTGTCGTCAGGCGAATCGAGATCAATCCGTTCGCTTAGATTCCCGTGGTCCATTTCGAAGTCATAGCCAAACATCGACAACCGAAACCCGCCCTGCCCTTGAAACGAACCATGGCACGCGCGCCCGTTGCAGCCCAGCCGACCTAGCAATGGAATCACATGTTTCTGAAAGTCAGGCGGTTCGTCAGCTTCTGCCAAGCGGTCAGCAATGGCGGTCAATCTTGGGCCTTCATCGTCATTCGTAGGATGGGTTCTCAACCCGTCCGGGACGGAATGCAATTCCGTCCTCCGTGTTTGTCGCTCGGCAACCACCAATTCCGGATCGATATAAAACTGGGCATTGGGCAACGCCGCACGCAATGCCTCAAGCCCACCAAGCGAGCATCCGGTCCGATATAACTCGACGACCTTCAGCTGTGAAAGCTTGGCAAATGACGCAATCATCTCGTCCGTCAAAGCCACACCATTCAAACTCAAGTGTTCCAAACTCTTGATGGGCTCCAAATTCAAGATCGCTGAACTGTCGAGCGCGCATTGTTCTAAATACAACACTCGAAGCTGCGACAACTCCTGTAACTCGGTCAAGCCGGGACCAGTAACCTGGGTCTCGTTCAGCAATAGAGTCTCGATATTTGACAAACCTCGTAAGTGCTTCAGCCCCTCGTCCGAGATGTCCGTTTGTTCGAGCGACAGAGAGGTTAGCTGTAAAAGCCCCGCGATGTTTGCGAGTCCTTCGTCGGAAATTTTGGTTTCGGCAAGATACAGTCGCTCCAGCTTCTCGAGACCTGTCAAATGTGCGAGCGTCGCATCGCCGATACTGGATTTGGACAACAACAATGTTTCCAAGTTGATCAGTCCTGCGATATGGTTGGTATTCGCATCTGTCACCTGTGGGCAAACGATCGCCAGGTAGTCGAGTTGCTTGAAGTGTTGCAGATGTGCGAGTGCGTCATCGGTAACCGTTGCATTACTCAACCGCAACAACCGTGTTGTGCCGTCCTTGTTGAACTGAATGTTCGTCCGAATGCGTTTCAGCGCCTCGACAGCTTGCTGTTCGGGAGACGGGGCTTGAACTTCATCGGCCGCAAACGCAACCGGCGAGCAAAGGGAGATCGCAGTGAGGATGATAACGACGCGTGATGGCCGCATGGCTGAAATGGCCTTTCGCGGAATGTGAGGCAGGCGTTCGAGGCAGGAGAGCATTATAGCTTGATTGTGTCCCTGTACTACAATCAGGGCAACGCGAATCTGCTATTTTTGGAATGTCACGCTTTGCGACTCGCACAACACAGGAGTGATCGATGCTAGATCAACGTCGAGACTTTTTAAAAGCGACCAGTGCCGGTGCCATTGCACTCGCAATGAACGACCAGACCGTGCGTGCTGCCGCGAACGAGCAACTCACAGTCGCCGTGATCGGCCCGGGCGGAATGGGAACCAGCCACACGAATCTGCTCGCGGCTCGGAAAGACGTTCGCGTTAAATATGTGTGCGACGTAGATCAACAGCGATTGGCGAAAGCTGCCGAAGCGGTCCGGTCAACGAGCGGCAAGGCTCCCGAGCAGGTCGGTGACATGCGAAGAGTGTTCGACGACAAGGAAGTCGATGCCGTTTTCATTGCCACACCTGATCATTGGCACGCGCCGGCTTCGATCCTGGCCCTGGATGCAGGCAAACATGTTTACGTTGAAAAGCCCTGCTGCCACAACATACGTGAAGGACGCTTGATGGCCGATGCCGTCGCGCGCAGCGGCAAATGTCTGCAAGTTGGCACGCAGAGTCGCAGCACGCGCGTGATCGAAGAAGCGATGCAAAGGTTACATGCGGGCGAGATCGGCGAGATCCTCGTTGCAAAAGCGTGGAACAGTCAGCGCCGCGGCTCGATTGGCAAGCAGCAACCAAGTGCTCCGCCAGCGTATCTGGATTTCGATTCGTGGGTAGGCCCTGCTCCGCTGGTCCCTTATCGATCGAACTTGCTGCACGGCGTGTGGCGTTGGTGGTACGACTTTGGTTGCGGCGATATGGGGAACGATGGTGTGCATGACATCGACGTGGCATTGTGGGGATTGGGTGTCGACACTCATCCTTCAAGTGCAACATGCATGGGCGGCAAGTATTTCTTTGACGACGACCAGCAATTCCCGGACACACAGTACGCCGCCTTCGAGTATCCGGTCGATGGCGATCCGAAGGGCCGCAAGAAACAGTTGATCTTCGAGCAGCGCATCTGGTCGCCGTATGTGCAAGAAGGCTACGAGAACGGAGCCGCGTTTTATGGCACGAACGGTGTGATGATTCTCGGTCACACACAAGGCTGGAAGATGTACGGCCCACGCATGAAGTTGCTCGCCGAGAATGCTGGCCCCGTCGAACTGCCTCGCCATCACACGAACTTCCTCGACTGCATTCGCGGCACGCAAACCAAGCTGAATGCGGATATCAAAGCCGGGCAACTCGCCGCAGGCATCGTGCACTTAGCCAATATCGCAGCTCGTGTCGGCAGCGTACTCCAATTCGATCCCGTGAAAGAACAGATCACGAATCACGCCGACGCCAACGCGTTAGTCCGTCGCCAGTACCGGGATGGGCACTGGGCGGTTCCGGTAGGCGTGGCTTGAGCGATTGTTCCGGTGGTAACGATTAGGGAGCTTCGCGGGATCAAACTGGTCCTATCGGCGATACTCAGCAAACCGATTTCCGCACCCCCCTGCGACCGATGCAATGAGTAGTACCCTCGGAAGGATAAGACGGGGGCCGATTACAAAACACCACGGAGGGTGCCATGAAGATCACGAAGCTGCTCGCTGCAGGTTTAGCGACGGTGGCGGCAATTCTGTTAGTTGGTCCTGGGGCGATTCAAGCCGAAACACTGAGCTACGAGGAGCTCGCTGCCAGGCTGACCGCCTTAGAGTCACAAGTGCAATCTCAATCAACGGACTTTGCGTCGTACAACACAGGCGGCGGTCCCGAGCAATTTGGGTGCAAGGATTGCAGCAAGACCGTCTGCAACTGTGGCTGCCCGGCGTGGTATGCCGGTTATGAAATGACTATCTTGCGACCTTATGTCGGTGACGCCAACTTTGGTCCCGGCACTTTTGGCGATGACTATGGCGTGGGACATCGGTTTGTACTGGGGTATGACAACGGCTCAGGACTGGGCGCTCGCTTGCGGTACTGGATGTACAATCACAACCACGGCACGGCTGCAGGAGCCCCCTTTATCCATATCGACATGGATGTTCTCGATGGGGAAGTCACATTACAAGAACAACTTCATAACTGGGACTTGATGGCTTCTGGGGGGCTCCGCTACGCGCGATCCTCATTTAACTCACCTCTCTTTGGTCCTAGCGATATCCACTTCGAGGGAATCGGCCCGACCGTTTCGCTTGAGGCGACGCGATGTGTGGGCAGCCGAGGGGTTTATCTGGTGGGCAATTTCCGTGGGTCGATGCTCTTCGGCCAGATCAACGGACTTTTCCCAGCAGCGATCGAGGACGAGGTAACAGTTGTTCTCGAGAATCAACTCGGTTTGGGTTGGACTCGCGAATTCGGTCGCGGTATCGTGAACCTGCGTGCCGTGTGGGAGTCTCAGTTCTGGCTGAACGACACCTTAGCCGACGACTTCAACGGGTTCGGAACGAATCTCGGATTCTCCGGCCCAACGGCCTCGGTTGAGATCCGCCTGTGAGCAGATTCTGTCCATTCACGTGGTAGATACTGGTGGGGGAAAAACTTTGGGACGCACGATTCCCGCCGTTGTGCAAACAACGGCGGGAATTTTTTTATCCGTCTACGGATCGTCGCGCGTAGAACAATCAGCCGCCCCACCCAACTCCCAAACGTAAAGATCCGACACCGGCCCCGCTCCGTTGCCCGTGATCACCAACCGCTGGTCATCGCAATGCACCTGCATATCGTCGAAATCGTCGGGCTTATTCGCAATGGTCAATCTTCCAAAGCACTCGCCGCTTGGCTCGTCCGTAAACTGAATCACTCCCCGTAAGTCGAGGCTGATGACTCGGTGAGCCGAGAAGGAGTGTGTGATCGATTCGCAAAACTGACGATGCCCCGTAATCGCACGCGATCTGTTTCCGGAAAGCCGATCAAGCATCCGGATCGTACCGTCCAGATGCGAGCTAAATATCCAACGTCCGTCGTCGCTGACGTCAAGCGACGTGGTATTCGTACCGGGGAACGTTTGACTGAGCTTTCCCGTCTCGATATCAAAGAGGCGGATCCCCTCGAACCGCCCTCCACAGGCCACGAGTCGGTCGTCGGGAAGTATCGCAACGGACCAGCCGTTGCCGACAACCTGGGACAGCACAACTTGGCCCGTGGCGGTCTCTACAACCGTCAACGTTCCCCGCTGTCCGAATCGAGCCAACCGTTCGCCATTGGACGAGAATGCGAGAGCTTCCACTCGGACATCGGTTCCGTCGACCTCGAATTCGTCTGGTACGAGACAACGCACAAGGTCACCCGTGTCCCGGCGATAGAGCCATACGCCGCCATGTTCCGTACCTACGGCGATGAACTGTCGATCGGAGGAGACCGCCAAAGACTTGCAGGGGCTTGAACCACGGAGCAGCACTTCTGGAACCTCACTCGGTTCAAAGACGGTCGACGACAGCAACAGCTCTGTCGGCGAGTCAAACGCGTGGTGGCGAATCGTGCCGTCTTCACACGCCATGAGCAATTCACCGCCATCCATAACGCTCATATTCACGCGAATGCCACGCCAGCGCACATGCCTTGCGCCTCCCCCCCGGAACAAACTCGTCTGCGACAAACGCCCATCTTCGCCACCACTGATCAAACTCAAGTCATTCCGAACCGCCACCGACGTCACAGTCGCGGTATGCGGTCGGCTGGCGGCGATCGGGTAGAACCGATCCGAACGATGGAATTGTTCGGAGTCCAACTCCCACAAGTGTATCGCACCCGCTTTGTCTCCAGCAGCTAGTCTTTCCCCGCCGAGACCAAAGGCCACACACGTTAGCGTTGCTGGGTTACTGTGAAGAGAGCCTCCCATCGCGAGTCCGTAGACGATGCGTTTGGTCGGCTCGAACAGAGAGACATAGGCTCCGACTTCGTACGTCGATGCCAGCAACTGCTGCTTCGGGGAGAACTTTATTGCATAGGCCGTTTGATGCTCCATCCCGATGAGGTGTCGCAGCATCTCAGGTTCGTCACCGCTGACTTGCCAGATCGTGGCGTGTGTTTTGGCATCGGCAATCGCAAGTAATTCGCTATCCGGCGAGAAGGAGACGCTGCGGTTACGCCGATCGGAATTCAGCGTGAAAGAGGCATCGTCGGCTAAGCGAGTCAATTGCACCGGCTCATACCGGCTGCCAGCCGCCAGCCAACGCCCGTCCGGCGAAAACTCGATCGACTCGATGGTCGTCGCATGGTTCTGCAACGTCCCGCGTCGCTCGCCCGTCGCAGCATCGAACAGAGCAACGCGAGCCCGATCGTCGTCCCACGTCTCGCCGCCGAGGGCCAACGTTGTTTCGTCAGGCGAAAGCGCCATGGCGTGAATCTCGCCCATCACGGGTCGGATTATTCGCAGCAACTTGCCAGTCGCCAGGTTTCGTACGCGAACCACGCCGTCCGTTCCGGCGCTGTAAACCGTCTGCTCGTCGCGAGTCAACAAACACTCCGTTACGGCACCTTCCTGCCGCCCCAACTCTCGATACTTCGCCTTATACTCAGCGTCCAACACAAACCATTCGGGGCCGCGCAAGTCAACGCCGTCTTGTGGCTGCTGCCGCGCTAGGATTTCCAAGACCGGGTGTATCTCGCCGCGTTCACGAAGGTCGAAGGCCAGTCGCATGTCCGAGCGGTAGCTAATCGCTCGTGCGATCTGACGCTGGGCGTCGGCAGCGTGGCGTTCTTCGTGAGCCGCTTGCAACGCGATCGCCATTTCACGCGAGTGCCGCTCGACGACTTGCAAGTAGAATCCCAACCCTGCACTGATCGCAATCAGCGACGCAAAGACGACAAACACCAGAGAGGCGACCGCCGGAGCACGCTTTGCCCACCGCGTCATCTGCTCGAGGCCGGAAATAGGGCGAGCGACGGTCGCTTCACCGCGCAAGTAGCGGTCGAGGTCGTCGTTCAATTCGGCAGCAGTAGCATAACGCGCAACGGGCATTCGCTCCAAACACTTCAAGCACACGGAGTTCAAGTCCCGGGTGACATTTGCACAACGCCGAGTCAGCGGAACGGGCTCAGCGCGAATGACCTGTTGAATCGTCTCGAAGTCGGTCTCACCTGCGAAAGGGGCCGTACCGCTCAGCAGGCGATACAGCAGTACGCCCAACGAAAAGATATCCGATGCGGGACCTTGCGCGTCCAACTTGCCGCTTGCCTGTTCGGGCGACATGTAGCCAATGGTGCCCAGCATCACACCGTTTTGTGTGGCCGACGTGTCGCTGGTTAAATCGCGAGCCAAGCCGAAGTCAGTCAATCGCGGGACGGGCGGCAAATCGGCGGCACCGTCGCCCGAGATCGTCAGCAACACGTTGCCTGGTTTGATGTCGCGATGGATCAGTCCTTGCCGATGAGCGTGGTCAGCAGCGTCGGCCAGTTGGCGAACCAGTTCCGCCGCGATACGTGGCTCGATTGGACCAGCACGTTCTTGAAGCCAAGTTTCTAGCGAAGGCCCCGGTGAGTACTCCGACACGATGAACATACGCCCTTGATCCACGCCCGTTTCGAACACCGGCACAATGTTCGGATGATGCAGCCGCGCGGCAAGGTGGCCCTCTCGCTCGAACCTCTCTTGCAGATCAGGTCGAGCATGGATGCCAACGTGAGCAACCTTGATGGCCACATCGCGTTTGAGCAACGGGTCGTGAGCGAGCCACACCGAGCCAAAGTTGCCAGTGCCCAGGCGGCGTTTGATCGCGAAACGTCCCATTGTCTCCCATGCCGCCTGGTCCTCGAAAGGCAAGTCGGGCGATGGCAGGAACACGGCTTGTAGCATGCGAAGCGTTTTTGCGAGACCAGGGTTATCCGTCTCGAAATTCGAGTCGACCGTCGAACCGTGCGGCGAACTCGCTTCGTAAGCTTCGGCATCGGCGGCCAAGCGGTCGCGAAGTTCGTCATGCCAGTCACTCACTTCTCGATCCCCATTTGCTCACGAATGGCATCGACGGCCTCCAACCAACGACGGCGACAGGTTGTCACCGGGATCCCCAGCCGCTCAGATATCTGTGCAAACGTTAGCTCTTCCAAGTAGCGTGCCTGCACGACGTCTCGCAGTTCGCTCGATAAGGATTCGATCGATTCGATCAGGCGAGCAGCATCTTCATGGAGACTCGCCAAACGACTCGGGGTCTCGTCGGCGGAGGCCGTTTGCTTCAACACACTGTCGCCGCGAGAGACTTCGCGATCCGATCGGCGTTTTTCCGCGCTGACGAACCGTCGTAGACCGTCGACCGTCTGGCTGGTGACAATCTTAGTGAGCCAAGCTCGGAGCTCATTCTCGGTCTCGCCTCGAAACTGACAAAAGTCGCGAGCCGCGATCAGTAGCGATCCTTGGACGATATCGGACGGCGCCACATGCGCCTGCAATTCCGGGGCGATGCCTCGGGCCGCAATGCGCAGCAAAAATGCACGATACGCATCCAAGAGCGTACCGAGCGAGGATCCGGACCCATTTCGTGCCCGCTGGATCAGTTCTGTTTGATTCACGATCTGAGCCGATTGTTGCATTCAAGAGGCAGTCGTCGAAGTGGCAGGAAGTTACAACGCACCTAGCTTTCTGGACGTTTCGCGCCGATGCGTTTTGAATCCGATCCACAGACGATGCCGTTCGGAACCCAATGATACACGTCATCTTCGCGACGCACAAAAGGATTTGCAACCTTCAACGGCACCGCATCCTGTCAGCCACCTTGGAGAACAATTGTCCCAATGGTTTTTCGCGTACTTCGCGTTGTTCGGATCGCGGGCCAGCAAGCACGATTGAGGACAGTCGCTCGACATTCTGAGCCACCAGGTAGCCCCAGGCGAAGGCGACTTCCTGGGACATTCATCCCAGGCTGGCACTTATCGCAGCTTACAGGGACAAGGGTCGGTAACGACTTTTAAGAAAGTTCCGATTTTGCGGTTTTTTCAGAAGTGCACCGCGTCCTTTGGTTGACGAGCCGTTTTCATTTGCGGGATTCAAATCGCAGACATACGAAAGACGCTGACTCTCTGTTGCGCCGTCGGTACGCGCTCGCGTCCGGTTCCCGCAAAACCGGCTCACCCGAATTTTTTTGATTCATGGCCTCGTGGGACAGGTTTTTAACCTGCCAAACTTCACCCGAATTTGACATCTCCTCGATTAACGAGGCGGTGAATCTTCCAGGCAGCTTGAAAACCTGCCCCACGTGAAGAATCCAGGCTCACGGTTGCGGCTTCGCCGCGCGACGGAGGTGTTGAAACGAGCAGCGTCTGCGTGACAGCACACAAAAACATTTCATCCTGAAGGTAAACCCATGACCACTACCCGCAACCGCTGGCTTCGCCGACTGACCGCCACGAAACACAGAACACGACGCACGAACAAGCGTCGCGACTTTATTCGTCCGCTGTTCGAGCAACTCGAATGTCGGCGGGTTTTGGCAACGTTCAACCTTGTTGCGGGAATTGCCGATGGCTCTCCTGGCAGCTTGCGAGATGCGATTGCCCAGTCGAATCTCACGCCGGAGGCGGACACTATCTACCTCGCCTCCGGCGTCTATTCGGTGAACCTCGCGGGCAGCGACGAGAACGCCGCTGCAGACGGCGACCTCGATGTCGATGGAAGTATTTCCATAAACGGCGTCAGCGCGGGTTCGACAACGATCGACGCCACGGGACTTGACGAACGTCTACTGAACGTTCTTTTCGGTGCGACGCTGGAGCTTACGGACCTGACGTTAACAAATGCTTCGCAGGGAGCGATCCAAAATGGGGGGACGGTCACACTCACCAATTGCATAATTTCCCAGTCCGGCAACTCCACGACCAACATGACCGGGGGAGGCATCAGCAACAACGGCGAGTTGAACATTCTCAATAGTACGATTGCCAATAATACTGCCGTCTTGGGTGCGGGAATCCAACACTGGAGCGGCAATCTGACGATTACCAATTCACAGATCATTAATAACGAAGCGGTCGCCTACACGTTCGGCGGGGGGGGAGCTGGCGGTGGTTTGCGTACTCACGGCAATACGATCATCCGCAACAGCTTCATCGCAGACAATGTGGCTGCGGACGACGGGGGCGGAATATCAAGCTTCAGTTCCGCGACAATTGATATTGCCGACACCTCGATTCACAACAACGCGTCGGGGCGATTGGGCGGTGGGATCACGAGCCTCGGGAAACTCGTTCTCAACCGAGTCGAGGTCTCGAGCAACAGGACAGGGGACCGGGGAGGGGGGCTGTTCGTTAACAATGGCTTCGCCCCCGATCCATTTTCAATTGCGAATAGCACGATTTCCGGCAATACCTCCGACGCAGAAGGAGGCGGCATTTCCTTTGCCTTTGGTCGCGGTACCCTCAGCAACAGCACGGTCACTTTAAACACCGCCGACCGAGGTGGCGGACTTCACAGTGAATCAACCAACTCAAGTGCGGGGCCACTCAACGTTGGCAACACGATCGTCGCCCAAAACACAGGTGTCACCGGCTTCCCAGACATCTTTCTCACACAGGGTGAGATCTTCACATCCCTCGGAAACAATCTCATCGGAGTATCAGATACGACGTTTGATGGCTTCGTGCCTGGGTCGAACAACGATCAAATTGGAAGCTCGGTCGCGCCAATCGACGCCAAGTTAGAGACGCTCGCATTAAATGGCGGTCCGACCAAGACACACGCGTTGATGCCGAACAGTCCCGCAATCGATGCGGGAGTGGACATCGGGTCGACCGGAGAAGATCAACGAGGCGATGCACGTCCTTTGGATGGTGACGGTGATACAATTGCTGTGGCGGATATTGGGGCATTTGAATATTTCGAGTCGCGCAACATCCAGGGCTATAAGTTCGAAGACCTGAATGGTGACAGCCAGTGGAATCGACCGGATTCGACCCTCTTTCACGCCAACGTGCCTCAACCCGCCTCCGACAATGCAACGCTTGGCCTAAGAGGCAGCTTCGGTAATCAGTCACTTTCAGCAATCGGCGGTGCTGATTTACTCGTAACGCTCGATCCGGCGCAAAGTTTGGCCCGTTGGGAGTCGCTCAAGTTCACAAGCACACCAAAGACTTCGACATTCAGTGGCAATTTCCAGACGGGCGTCGGCGCCGGAACAGTACCAGTCACACTGCAAGTCACGCATTCGGTAACGATCCAGACAGATCGCCCTTCGGCAGATTTGTCGCTGACCGCGCAGCCCGGCGGGGAGTACAAACTGGGCGACTTCTTTACTTCTCATTGTGGTTTTAGCTGCTACGATGCGACAATCTCTGGCACTTGGACATTATCCGGTCCGACGGAAACCATTTCCGCTCCTTTCGCATTACAGATGCGGGGGAATGGTGTGGGCGCGGATGTCCGATCGGATCTCAGCGCTGACGCATCGCGTTTGCTAAATTTCAATTTCAGCGGCAATGCGAATGGAATCGACTATACGCCAGATTCACTAGTCGATGCGACCGTTGATGGAGCCCGGATCGTTATCGAGGCAGGGAACTTCTCCTTTCAATTGCAGAACATCGCAGAAGTGCCCGTCGCCTTAGCGACACCCCAACAAGGTAACGGCGAACCTCCGTTGTCTGGCTGGACAATCTACGTTGATGCCAACAACAACAGCCAACTTGACGCGGGCGAGCGAGCGACCACAACCGAGGTTGATGGCTCCTACACGCTAGAAAGCATACCACCGGGGTCACACGTCGTCCGCGAGGTCCTGCAGGCAGGTTACGCGCAGACATTGCCAGGCGGTTCGTCGCAATCTTACACCGTAGACCTATCCAGCAGCGACGCCTCCAACGTTGATTTTGGCAATCGTCAACTTGGTGCAATCACCGGTGTTGTTTACGACGATCTGAATGCGAACGGTCAGCGTGACAGTGGCGAGCCGGGACTGGTCGGCGTCACCGTCTTCATGGATGACAATCACAATGGACTGTTAGACGTCGGCGAATCGCAAACGTTCACCTTGGCCGATGACGATACAACGTCCGGAACGAACGAGCGAGGACAGTTTCGTTTCGACGGGCTGCTCGCTGACAACTATCGGGTTACGACCGTATTGGCCGAAGGTCGCATTGCATCCGCGCCCGCGACAAGCTTCCTTGACGTGTCGCTCGCCGCTGGCGAAACGCGTGCCGACTTGTCATTGGGCAGCTACGGCCTGGCAACAATAGCGGGCTACAAGTTTGAGGATCTCGACGGAGACGGCCAATGGAATCACATTCCCGACGATCTCTATCACGCGACGATCACTGCTCCCGCGAGCGGCAACGCGACTTTCCGCGTGGGCGGAAGCTTCGGTTCTCCGACGTTTTCGCCACGTGGCGGCCTTGACATCGAACTAACCCTTGACGCCGTGGCCGGTACGGCGCGGTACGAGTCGTTAGAGTTCGAAACGCTGTCGGACCATCAAGTTTTGACAGCCAATATTGCGCCAAGCGGCGGTGGCCCCGAGGTGCCCGTGACACTAACGCTCGATTATCAGCTGCGCGTCGAAACGGATCGAGCGTCCCAGGATCTAAATGTCCTACCGGCGGATGGTGGCGGTTACCAACTCGATGACTTCTACACGTCGCACTGCAACTTTCGATGCTATGACGTTTTCCTAACAGGAACCTGGACGCTGACCGGTCCCACCGAAACAACCAACGGAACAATTGATTCCTCCATGACGGGCATCGGCGTCGGTGCGGATACCAAAACGAACCTCAGCGCGGATGCCACACAACTGACGGACTTTCGTTGGAGCGGCAACTATAACAGTGGAAACATCTCACCGAATCCGATCATCTCCTCGGTCGTCGATGGTGCCGCAGTGACGGTGAGCGCCAGCGCTTTCTCCTTTTCACTACTGTCGAACCCACCTCTGACGTTGACACCCGCCGACCCTGGCGGCGCTGACGCCGAACCAGGGTTGGCGAATTGGCAGATCTTCCTCGACCGTAATTCCAACGGGACCCACGATGGAGGCGAACCGAGTACAACGACGAATGCACGAGGCTACTACGAATTCGTGGGGTTGATGCCAGGTTCCATCACGGTTGCCGAGGAGTCGCGGCCAGCCTACCTACAGACCGCTCCAGGCGACCCAAGTTTCGCGCATCAGATCTCACTCGATAGCTCGGAAGTGCGTGACGATTTGCTTTTCGGCAACCGAATTGTTCCCGGAGAAATTGAAGGTGTTAAGTTCGAGGACCTCAACGGCAACGGAGTTCGCGATGCCGGTGAACCTGGCTTGGCGGGATGGACGATTTATGTCGACGAGGACGATGACGGCGTCTTCGACATCGGTGAACCAAGCAACGTAACAGCGAGTGACGGGAGCTACCGAATCGACAATGTTCTCGGTGGCGAACACAACGTTCGCGAAGTACTTCAAAACGGATGGCAACAAAGTGTTCCGACCCCCCTTCCCAGCTCTCGGGTGGAACCCAATCCGCCAGTGCTCAGCCGGACTGGAGTTGCCAACGCGACCGTGAGTTCCGACATCAACTCGAATACGACCTGGACCAAAGCCGCCGGGCCTTATCTGGTCACGACACCGGTCACGGTCGCAGCGGGAACAACATTGACCGTCGAACCGGGGGTGGAAGTGTTGTTCGATGCCGGAGCGCGACTTGACGTGGAAGGCGCACTATTGGCGATCGGAACTTCCGACGACCCCATCCTCTTCACTTCCTCGGCGGCCACACCCGCCAAGAGCGATTGGTATGGTCTCGATGTTAAAAACCTTAGCGGTGGTCACGCAGCGTTGGCTTTTGTCACGGTCGAGTATGCGAGTACGGCGATGAGGGTGCATTGTTGCAGTGCACAATCGCCGGCGACGGTGACAGACAGCGTGTTTCGATTCAACCACACAGGCTTCGGAGGCTATGCTAGTGCCAAAGTGTTCATCGATCGAACCGTGTTCGATAACAACACCTATGCCATCACCCGAGCAGACAAGGAAATTCGCAATTCGCTGTTTACGAACAACGACTATGGCCTCTACCAGACGGAACGGATTAGCGTCTATGGCAGCACCTTCGAGAACAACGGCACGGCGCTGTATGGCGGTCGCGGGACGCTCCAGTACAACCGCATCGCGAACAACACGGTCGGCATCCAGCCGTTTTACGAAGGATTCACCGTCCTTAACAACGAAATCACGGGAAATGAGATCGGTTTCACTTTAGCAACGACGGTGACAATTCCCGCGATTCAGCAAAACGTCATCAGCAGCAACACGACCTTCGACGTCACAAATCCGAGCCAGGCAAATCGTGACCTTTCCAACAACCATTGGGGGACGACAAATACGTCCGCGATCGGTACAGGCATCTCGGATGGCTACGATGGCAGCATCGCCGGTCTGGTAGAATACGAGCCGATTCTCGCCAACCCACCCAATACGACACCGCTCGTGAGCGGAAGCAATCGCGTAACGGTTGCCGCCGGCACGACGACTAGCGACGTTGACTTTGGCAATTTCCAATTCAGCACCATCAGCGGCGTCAAGTTTGATGACGTCAATGCCAATGGAGTGCAGGATTCTGGGGAACAGGGGCTCGAAGGCTGGACCCTCTTCATTGATGCCAACGATAACGGCGAGCTTGATAAGACCGAAGCGCGAACCGTAAGCTCCAGCGATGGTTCGTATTCGTTTACTAATCTGCCTCCCGGCGAGTATCACCTACGAGAAGTCGCGCAGCCGGGGTGGCAGCAAACGCTGCCCACCACAACCGGGGCGGTCGAGCCGATCTTGGTTTGGGCTAACAGCATTGCCAATCAGATCCAGGGCGCGAATTTGGATGGATCGAATCTGCATAACATCACACCGCACGCTGGATTCGCGACTGACGTTGCCTTGGATCTGGATGGCGGAAAGGTTTACTGGGCCACGGCGCAGAACAGCAATTCGATTCGCCGCTCGAACCTCGACGGATCTGATGTCGAAGTAGTTTATACCGGGGCGAGTAGTCAATTCGGGCTCGACTTGACGAATGGCATGATTTACTTCGTTACTGCGGAATCCGGGTTCCCACATGAAATCCGCCGCATGGAACTGGATGGCTCCAATGAAGTGCTAATTACCAACGCACATCCCGGCACAAATGTTTCCATCGCCGACCTTGCCGTCGATCCAGTTGGTGGAAAGTTGTATTGGACAGCGACGAATGGCGTGAGCTTGATCGTGCGATCAAACCTTGACGGGTCGAGCATCGAGACGATTGTCGCAAACGCGAGTATTAGCCCTCGACGAATCGCATTGGACACCGAGAACAATCACCTCTATTGGTCTAGCAATGACGCGACGAACTCGATTCTGCGATCGGACCTGGATGGAGCGAATGTCGTCACGCTCATTTCCGGCGTTCAAGTTCCGTTTGGATTTGATGTCGATCCCATCGGCGACAAACTGTACTGGACCAACGGCGACAGCCCTGGGTCAGTGCAACGGTCGAATCTGGATGGAAGTGCCATCGAGACGATTGTGGCAGATCTTGGGGCCTCGGTGAATTCAGCCGCATTCGCAGGACTGGACGTCGAAAACCGCTCCTCACAGGCAACTGCACAAGTGATTGCCATGGCAAGCGGCGGGGCGATCTCCAATGTCGATTTCGGCAATCACGAACTCGACCGCCCCCATCCGGTCGAGATTCACGGAGTTAAGTTCAATGATCTAAATGCGAACGGAGTCAAGGACTCCGGCGAGCCTGGATTGTCGGGCTGGACGATCTACTTGGACCTAAATGGAAACCGACAGAAGGATTCCAATGAGCCTTCGCAGGTAACAACCGCCGATGGGAGCTACAGCTTTACGAACTTGGCGCCTGGAACCTACACGATCGGCGAGTTACAAAAGCCGGACTGGCAGCCATCCTCCCCTGAACTTCAAACACCGCTATCGCCGATCGCTCCGGCGACGTCCACACGTTCGACAAGCGCCACGACTTCCATTGCGGGCGGAATCTTCAACGACACGGTGTGGACTGCCGCCGACTCGCCCTATCATGTGACTTCCTCCATCATCGTCTATCCAGATGTCCAATTAACGGTAGAGCCTGGCGTAGAAATTTGGTTCGACGTAGGAACCGAGCTGAACGTCCGCGGACACCTGGAAGCAACCGGAACCGCTGCCGCGCCGATCCTGTTCACTTCATCGGCGGCAAGTCCAGCGCGTGGCGATTGGTCCGGTGTACGAGTATTGAACACGTTCGGCGGAACGGCGAACTTCAAATTCGCAACCTTGGAGTACGCGAGCAGCGCAATTCAAGTTTCATGCTGTGGCGATGCTCCAGTCGATATCCAGGACAGCACGTTTCGACACAATCAGAATGCCTTCAGCGGTTACACGGGAAGTCCCATCCAAATCGTTCGCTCGTTGTTCGACGACAACACCGTCGTCTCGCCGCAAGCCGACCGGCAGTTCTACGATTCGATCTTTACAAATAACGGGACCGTGCTCCAGGAGACCGAACGACATTTCGTGTCGCACAGCGTGTTCACCGGCAACCAAACTGCGATTGACGCGAGGAACGGCACGACGATCGAGTATTCGACCATCAGCGGCAACCAGATTGGAGTTTCTCAAGCAGCTTCGAGCGGAGCCTTGCTGCGATTTAACGAGATTTCCGGCAACGACATCGGCGTGCAACTGGCGACGAGTTCATCGCAACCTCTGACCAATAACAATATCTTCGGCAACACGACGTACAACCTCGAGAACACTTCCTCCAGCGAGAAGAATGCAGGCGGCAACTACTGGGGAACACAATCGGCATTCGAAATCTCGCAGGGGATCTTCGATTCAGCCGATAATTCGGCACTTGGTACGGTGTTGACCGCCCCAATCGCCTTGGCCGCATTGGATGTCTTCGCTCCGGCTAGCAATCACCAGACCGTGACCGCAGCCGCTGGGGCGACGATTACGAATGTGGATTTCGGTGCGTTTCAGAAACTGCTGGTCTCGTTCACGACAGGCAGCAGCGAGGCGACGGAAGGTGCCGGCGTCGTTCAAGTTGAAGCCATTTTGGCCACAGCGTTGCCATTCGACCTGCAAGTTCCATTCTCCGTTTCGGGCTCTGCCCTGGCAAGTTCCGATTACACATTGACGAATCCTTTCGTGTATTTCCCGGCAGGAAGTACCACGGGCTCCACGACCCTGATCATCGAGGAAGACGTCAAGTTCGAAGCCGACGACACGATCGTCCTGACTCTACAGCCTGCGACCGATACAATCGTCGGCGCCGTGGGAACTCATACACTAACGATCCTCGACAACGACCCTGCACCGCAGGTGTCGTTTCAGACGGCAGGTGCTGTCGTGGATGAGTCTGCGGGCACGGTTAATATCGGCGTGCGACTGACTGCGGAATCCGATGTCGAGACCATTATACCGCTCGTCTTCAGCGGGTCGGCTACCAATCCGAATGATTACACATTAGCCGGGCCAACAACAATCACGATTCCGGCGGGGAGCCTTCGTGGAGAGACGACACTTTCGCTGGTGGACGACCCCGACAGTGAACTCACGGAGCTGATCGTCGCTGGTTTCGGAACACCAACCAATGCCACTTTGTCATCCGCTCCGGGAGATCCGCTGCAGCATGTCATTCGCATTCCTCAAAACGACGCCCCGAACGTAGGTTTCGTGTCATCCGGTCGGACAGTGACGGAAGGAACCAGCACGGTAGTCGCCACGCTGCGACTGTCCGCGCCATCGGCGGCAACGGTGACGGTCCCGTATTCCGTAGCGAGCAGCACAACGCTGAGTGGTTCTGAATACTCACTCAATCCCGGCAGCAGTGTTGTCTTTGCACCCGGGGAAACCGCGAAATCCATCACAATCAATCTTGGCAACGACTCACTGGACGAACCCACCGAGTATCTGCGGCTGTTGATGGGAAATCCCGAGAACGCGGTCGCAACGGGTGGCCGCTCATTTACGGTTGCCGTCCGTGATAACGATGTTCCACGCGTATCATTTACCCAGTCGAAACGGACCGTGTGGGAGGATCAAGGCACCGTCACGATTACAGCGAAGCTCTCGATTCCGTCCAGCCAGACGATTTCCGTCCCGATCTCTCGGTCAGGTACCGCATCGTATTCGTCGGATTACACGATGAACACCGGCAGTTTTGTGTTCAGTCCAGGACAGACATCTGTCTCGCGAACCATTACGGTGGTGAACAATTCCACGTCCGAGTCTGCGACCGAGTCACTCAGCATTCGGCTTCGTCCACCCTCGGGCGTGCTCACCGGAAGCATCAACAAGTACACGTTGAACATCAAAGATGACGACGCCGTCGCGTACATATCTACGGGCGACAGTTTCAAAGAAGTTGGCTCTGACAATTCCACCACGGTGACAATCCGCCTCAACAAAGCCATCAACAAGACGGTCACGATACCTCTGTCGTTCTCTGGAACCGCAAGACGAACCGGAGCTTATCGAGACTACATTGCGTCAGCAACTTCCGTGACCATTCCGGCAGGCAAACGGGAAGCGAAGATTACCCTGACGGGAATCAACGACAATTACGACGAAAGCACGGAAACGATCAAGGTGTCGCTGAAAACGCCCACCAACGCCAAACTCGCCCAGTCCAGCACCAGTCGGACCATGCGTCTTTACGACACGGACGTGAACTATGTGTATTTCTCTAACCCAGAACAGTGGATTTACGAAGGCCGCTATGCGTATGTCTATGTGCGATTGAGCCGCATTCCAACTAAGACGGTGACCGTGCCTATCAAGCTGTCGAAGTACAGCACAGCGGAATCGAATGACCACAATTTCTCGAACCAGACACTCGTCTTCAAACCTGGCGAGACTGTCAAAAAGATTACGATCAAGTCAACGCACGACACGCGTCCGGAACCGCAGGACACCGTGCAGATTTACATCAGCTCCAGTGTCAAGAATGTGAAACGTGTGGGGACAAAAACACCGTATGCCAAAATCCACATTCGCCCCAGCGATGGATATGGGACGGTTAAGAAAACATCGTCGAGCAGTCCCAGCAACGTAAACGCAAGCCCTCCTGGAACCCTCGCCTTCGATCCGAATTTAGGTTCGGTCGGTCTGCCGCCCGGCGGTCTGTCCGGCCTACCTGACAGCCAATATAACGACGTGAGTGGTATTTATTCCGTCGGTCAGTTGGCAATCTCGGGAACAGGCGGTGGCTACATCGCGGGCGCGACGGCGTTCTTCGACGCCAATTTCAATGAGATCGCCGACTATCTCGATCTCAATGGAGATAACGTCCAGACCGAGGATGAACCAACCGAGTTCCGGGTGGTGACCAATGACGACGGTTCGTTCGAGTTTCAGATTCCCGAGGCATTTGATACGGACCTGAGCGGCGTCTTCGAACCACACGAAGGCCAAACGGTGATTGCCGGTGGCGTCGATGGCGCCACGCTTCTTCCCTTTATTGGTCAATGGACTGCGGTGCCGGGCCAATATCTATTGTCGCCCACTTCAACTCTTGTGACGAAGCTGGTTGCTGCCGGGCTGACTGCGGAAGAAGGTCGCGACCGGATCATCGCGGCGTTTGAGCTTCCGGACGAAGTCAACCTGGAAACACTCAACCCGATATCGGCCACGATCAACGGAGATGCAAACGCTCCGGTGGTGTTTGCCATGAATGCTCAGTTGTTCGACACCACCGTCCAGGCCGCCAGTCTGTTCTCGGGTGTCCCCGCGGCACCGTCGGTCAATGTTCTCGTCGATGTTGCCTATCAGGCCATTACGGATCGGGTACAGGAAGCAGATAGCGTCTTTGACCCTACCGACGTCGAAACAATCAGCAGCTTGCTGAACGCAATCAGCTTCCGCACGGGGCTGGTTCTTCCGGAAACGGTTATCGCAGATGCCGCCACCGTAATTGCTGCCGGAAATTCGGCAATTGCAAACTTGCCGGTGACCCTTGATCGAGCCTATCTGGACAGCGTAGTTCGCGTCGAAAAAGTGACCCAGGGTGAAGGAGCCGCTGCGTTGCAGGACGTCGGGGCCGGTGCGGTTGCAAGTGCCAACGTCGTCACTGACTTTACCGGCACCGCCCTTGACGACCTCATCGCCTCGGCGGTCATCGGCAACGTCGTGCAGCCGGTCATTGTGATCAACGATGTTGCTCAGCGTGAAACCGACGGTCAGACCATCTTCGACTTTACCATTTCGCTGATTAACGAATCCATACTTCCAGTTTCCATTGACTACGCAACACAGGACGACACGGCGGATTCCGGTGCCGGCGACTATGTGCCCACCAGCGGAGAACTCACCTGGGAGCCCGGCGACAACACCGATCGCGTGGTCTCAGTCACTGTCAACGGAGATACCGAATCGGAATCAGACGAACTGTTCCTGCTCGCATTGTCCAATCCTTCCAACGGAATCCTGCGAAAAGATACCGGCTACGGCTGGATTCTGAATGACGAAGACGTCTCACACACCACGGCTACCGATTCAGAATCCGGTACCAATGAGGTCATTGTGGAGATCAATGCCGAAGAATTGAATATCGTGGAAGGCGACACGGAAGTGGCCGGAGGCTTCTACACCGAGCCAGTGGCTCTGGAGATCACTGGTCAGGATGATATCGACGACACTCTGAATCTGGATTTCAGTGCCAATACGTTCCGAAACGACGTCATCACATTTCACGGCGGTGGAGGTGCGGGATTTGACACCGCAGTCATCAATGGAGGCGAGTTCCAGACAATCACGCAGTCGCTCACGAATGCCACCGACGGTCAAACCGTCTTCGATCCGGTCGATTCTGACGCAAGTGTCACTTTCAACTGGACCGGCCTGGAACCGTTCTCAATTCAGGTTGGTTCTGTAGACGACTTGATCTTCGAACTTCCTGCGGGCGCGACAACGGCCGTTCTCGAGGACGTCGACTCAACAGATGCCACCAATCCCGGCATGATGCAATTGCGCAGTCCCAGCGTACCGCCAGACTTCGAGACGACCGTCTTTCCGAATCCGACCGGATCGCTAACGATTCGCGGTGGCAATGGAGCGGACACGATCACCATCGCGTCGCTCGATGCCGCGTTCGTGGCCGATTTGATTATTGACGGTGATTTTTCGGGAAGCGATCCTGTCGCTGTCTCCATTCAGGGCACCATTGATGTTCCGCCATTGTTAGAAGTTCACGCAACCAGTCTCGACGTTAACGCAGCGATCACGGACACTGCGGCAGTCGGCGAACTTCGAGTCGACGCCGTGACCTCAACGCTGAATGCGAACGTCGTCGTGGAAAACTTGGTAATCGCCGGAGGCACACTACTCGTCGGTTCTTCTCTGTTGAGCGCTGATGTGACGGTTCAAGACGGAGGCACACTCGCGGGCGACGGCACGGTCAGCGGATCGGTCTCCGTGGAATCCGGTGGCCACATTGCTCCGGGACCAGGTGTCGGCAAGTTGACGGTAAGTGGCCTGAATCTGACGAGTGGTGCACAAGTTGATATCGACATCAACGGGGCGAATTCCGGAGAATTCGACCAAATCGCTGGCCTGGAATCTGGATTTCAGATCAATGGCGCAGCGTTGAATGTAACGTTAGGGACCATCCCGACAGCCTTAACATCGTTCCCGATTGTCGTGAATGAACTTCCCGATGTTGATGCCGGTGCCTTCGCAGGAAAACCGACGGGATCCACGTTCGTTGTTGATTCAACCGTCTTCCAAATCTCCTATCCACAAACGGACTCCATCGAAGTCGAACTGCGAGTACTCAACACGATACCTGTCTCCATCCCAGGCGGTCCCTACTCAGCCACCGAAGGAGTATCGTTGTCCTTGGATGGGAGCGGTTCTTCGGATCAAGAAGATGACAACACAAATCTCAAGTTCAGTTGGGATCTTGATTACGACGGCGACACCTTCGATGTCGACACCACGGGCGAGCAGCCGAGTGTCGTCTTTGGCGACAATGCCGTTGGACAGGTCATTGCCTTGCGAGTGACGGACAGCGACGGAGCGAGTCATATCGCAACCACTACGGTAAATGTCGTCAATGAGAATCCCGATTTGGCCACCAATGGTACGCAAATTGTAGCGACCGTGGATAGCCAAGCAGTGAACACGGGAACATTCGGTGATGTTCCCGCAGATACGGTGAGACTGACCGCCTCGGTGGGAGACGTGTTCGCGCTGGATGGTCGCTGGGTGTGGCTGCTCGATGTTGATAACAGCACTCCCGCTTCGCAGACAGTGACCATTACCGCCGCTGATGAAGACGGGGGCGAAACGGATGCGACCTTCGAACTTGTCGCCTTCAGCGTGCCGCCGCTGATCACTTCGCTGTCGGGAGATACGACGGGCGAGGAAGGTGATCTGCTCGCCTATCAAGTTGAGGTACTGAATCTGTCGGGGTCCACATTGACTTATCTCTGGAACTTCGGCGACGGGTCGGCCTCGGTAACCGGCAATGACCTCGCCAGCATCGAACATCAATTCGAAGGCAACGGCGTCTTTCCAGTAACTGTCATGGTATTCGACGACCCTGAGGACACAGGTACCGTGCGAGTGTTGAATGTCGCCATTAACAACGCGTTACCGACGGTGACTAGTGATGTGGAAACGATCACGGTGATCGAAAGTGCGATAGCCAATAACACTGGTACATTCGGCGATCTTGGTGAAGGCGCGGTAGCAGTCACGGCTTCGCGCGGCACGATCACCCAGGACAACGACGCTGGAACGTGGGGTTGGTCGCTCCCCACTGCCGATGGTCCCGATGACTCAGGAACGATCACGATCACAGCCACGGACAGCGACAATGCAGTCGCAACAACGACGTTCGAATTGACCGTCAACAATGCCCTACCAACCATCGCGAGCAGTCTTGCCACGGTCACAGTCACCGAAGGCGCGACCGCCACCAACAGTGGCACGTTCGGAGATGTCGGCGACGATACGGTAACGATCACGGCTTCGCCCGGCATCGCGACGCAAGACAATGCGGTCGGAACGTGGAGTTGGTCGTTGCCGACCACCGACGGACCTGATGGTCCGCAAACGGTAACGATCACTGCCACCGATAGTGATGGTGCGGTAACAACGACGACGTTCACCTTAACCGTTGATAACGCACCACCCACGGCAGCCGCGAATCAAGAGAGTGTGACCGCGACCGAAGGTACAACAGCGTCCAACACCGGCACGTTCGGTGATCTTGGTGACGACACCGTAACGATCACGGCTTCGCCCGGCATCGCGACGCAGGACAATGCTGCCGGAACGTGGAGTTGGTCGTTACCGACCACCGACGGACCTGATGGTCCACAAACAGTGACGATCACTGCCACCGACAGTGATGGTGCGGTAACAACGACGACGTTCACCTTGACGGTCGATAACGCACCGCCCACAGTAGCCGCGAATCAAGAGAGTGTGACCGCGACCGAAGGTATAACAGCGTCCAACACCGGCACATTCGGTGATGTTGGTGACGATACGGTAACGATCACGGCTTCGCCCGGCGTCGCGACGCAAGACAACGAGACCGGAACGTGGAGTTGGTCGCTGGCAACAACCGATGGCCCCGATGACTCGAGAACTATCACGATCACGGCCACCGACAGCGATAACGCTGTCACGACAACAACTTTCAACTTGACCGTCAACAATGTACCTCCAACCGTTACGAGCAACCTTGCGACAGTCACCGTCACCGCTGGCGCGACCGCTACCAACGCCGGCACGTTCGCCGATGTTGGTATCGACACGGTCACCATCACGGCGTCAAGTGGAACCGTCACCCAGGACAACGTCGCTGGCACGTGGAGTTGGTCGCTGGCAACTTCGAACGGGACAGACAATCCTTCCACGGTGACCATCACGGCCACTGATAGTGACGGTGCCGCGACACCAACTTCGTTTCAACTCACCGTCAATACGGTCGATCCCGTTGTACGACGGGCATTGCAGTTAGATGCAGATCTCGTCCTGAGTGCCTCGACGAGTCCGCGACCAAATTCGCTCGGCCTGAACGAAAAATGGCTACGCGACGCAAACAAAGAGTTGTACTACATCACGCCAAACGGGGATTTGTACGCTTGGAAACGCACCTTCCCACCTACGGCGACTCAGATTGCGACGTTCAGCCCGGCAGTTTATACGAATCCGGCCCTACTCTACGACGCGGCGATGTTCCTGCCGACCGATACTGCGTCGTTGCCGGGGACGCTGGCATTATTGGACGAAGTCTACGGATTTAGGCTGAACGGCGAGCACTGGGAGAACTGGGGCAACCGTGGCGAAAAGTGGCTCATGGATCGTAGCGATCGCTGGTACTTCCTACTTCCCAATGGCGAGTTGTATCTTTGGGACGGCACCCCGCGAGCGACCGGCGCATTGATCGCCAACTTAGGCCCCACGGTCCATGCCGATCCACGCTTGTTGTGGAACGCTTACGTTGCACCCGAAGCGGAAGCCAGCGGCACGACCGATCTCGGACTACCGGCGACGACCGCTGGAACTGCGAACGAGCTCACCGATATCATTCCACCGTTCCCAATTCGCATTGGCGCGTGGACCAATCCGCTGAATGAATTCGATGTGAATCACGACGGTTTCGTCTCACCGCTTGATGCCCTGATTGTCATCAATCGAATCAACGCCATCGGCACATCGATTCCACTCGTCGCCAACGCCCCCGTGACCCATATCGATACTTATTACGATGTCACAAACGATGGCTGGTTATCCCCCTTAGATGTCTTGCGAATCATCAACAAGGTAGACGCTAATTCGCTGCCTAACAGCGAAGGATCGGACAACAACGCGGCCTCGATTGCTATAGGCAGTGACTCGTCCGAGGAAGACATCTGGGGCATTGCCTTGGAGAAGTACCTGACCGAAGAAGATGATGCGTGGTGGAACGATCTAGTCGGATAATGGCACCGTTCGCCTTGGAGACGCTTCGAGTTACAAACTACACGGCTTGAAAAACCGAAAGCCCTGGGTCGGGAGCGGGCTGTGTTCAATCGAGCGATAGCTCACATTGGCTGCGGCCCTGTACGGGCGATTAGGAAGCGTTCGTTACAGTACACCTGTTGCGTCGACTCGCGGCCCACGCGAATCGAGTTCCATCTCATCGCAAATTCAACACATGCCGCGACCAACAGGGGCTAGTGGTTCATCAATGTTAAGCGTTTGGGTTGGAGTACAGGCTTTAGCCTGCTCCGTTCAGCCTGAAGGCTGTACTCCAACCCAATGATCGAAACCTCACACGGCACTAGTGGTTTGAGATTAGTATCGAAGGCGCCACGACGTCGGACATTGCGGCCACGATTCGGCTACCATCCGGTGTAATATCGATCGATCGGATGACTTGGCCCGGGAACGGTGATTGGTAAAGAATGCCGAGCGACTGTTGTGTTGGCAAGTGCCAAGCCTGAATCGTGCCGTCAAAATTTGCGGATAACAGTGTCTTTCCATCAGGTGTGAAGACCAAGGCACTCCGACTCTTGGGATTTCTTTCCGTCACAAAAACGGGTGTCAGGTCCGAGAACAGCCAAACATGGATCTGCTCGTTATCGTCATTGGTCGCCAGCAGCGAACCATCGGGCGAGATGGCCACCAAACCACCTGCACTACATTCCAAGTGTCGCGACAACACGCCACTTCGCGCATCCCAAAAGTTGACCTTGTCATCGCTGTCGATGGCGGCAACCAGCGTGTCGCCGGTTGGGGAAAATTGCAGCGTCTCGGCCAAGGCTCCCGGAATGCTCCAGGCTAGTGCTGTCCCCTCACTCCGCCAATCGGAGGTCGTTCGCCACACCGATACCGAGGCCTCGTCTCCCACGGCGAGCATCTGGCTGTCCGGTGTAAAGGCCAAGCTCAGTACCACTCCGCTCCCTTCGCGTCGCACCTGGATTAGCTGGCGTTGCTCCAAATCCCAGATAGCAAACTCACCCGCATGACCACCGACGGCGAACCAGCGACCATTTGGCGAGAGCGAGTTCGCATATCCATCGAAGGCTGCTCCTTCCAGACTCTCTTCGCGGTCGCGCTGGTCGAAAAAAAGGAGCCGTGGGCATGCCTCCAGGCCAACGCTTGTGCTGACTACGCACGTCCGCGAACTGGCGAAGTGTGCCGCAATAAATCCCGTGGGCTGTCCCACGGTACGCCAAGTTCGGAGTTTTTCCATCCTCCAGATCTTGGCAACACCATCACTTCCCGCAGTGAGAACTCGATCCTCGTCGAGAAAGCAGACCGAAGACATGGTCCCCTCGTGGGCCGCCGTGATGATCTCGATATCGTTCTTGCGATTTTCGCGTAGCGCCGCGTCCTGGGCGGAATCAGCAAACGGCAAGATCCGTAACATCCCGTCCGCACCAGCGGTCGCCACCCACTTACCATCGGGTGAACTCACGACCCGCTTACAGTACGGTATGCCCCCTCTCAATTCGAAGGCGGCCCCCCCGGTCTCTGCATCAATGACGTGAAGACCTTCGTTAAACCGGTCATTGCAAATCAATTGCTTTCCGTCGGCGGACGAGCACATCGCCCGCATATTCTTGTGTCTTCCCAAGCCTAGGATCGCGACCTGCTTCCCCGAAGCCAGATCCCAAACCGAGATGTTCTCTCTCGTCGGCACGAACAGCTTGAGACTGTCCCTTGAAAAGACAAGTGACTCGTGTCGATGATCGTTGTTTACTTGCAAAACTTGTACGCCATTGGCCTTCCAGACACGAAACTCACTGTACCTGGCACCGGCGGCAATCCACTCGCCACTCGGAGACCAAGCGACCGTCTCGACGCCCGTCGTCATCGTCCCTAACGTGCGGACCAGCGAACCGGTCGTCAGATCCCAAACGTGAACCAGATCGTCATCTCCGCCCGAGACAATCTGTGATCCATCCGGTGACACGGCAATACCACGCGCCGGTTTCTGATGGGCGAGAATGGAATGCAACAACGTACCATTCGTTGCATCCCAAATGCGTACTTGCCCATCCTCGGCACAGGTCACGATGCGTTTGCAATCCGTGCTGATGGCGCAGTCCGTGATGGGCACATCATGAACGAATTGCTGTTCGGGAACTCGTCGGCTGGCACGATCTAGGAGATCCCATTCGAACCCGCGCAGATCCTGTTGGCCGTCCTGCGGAACGTGTGCCGCCAAACGAGCGAGCACCCCGACGAGATCCTTCCCTTGCCAAGCTTCGTAAGCATCACGCATGTCGGCGGCATAGACGAGTTGCCGTGCCCACAACTCGCCTGCCTCCGCGCGTTGCCGCTGCAGATCGACTTGCTGCCGCTCGGCGGTCACGATCGCCAGGGCAACTTTCGTCCGCCCTCTTTCGGCCTCGGCTTCGCCTAACGCTTGAGCTAAATTTCGCGAGTACACGATCTGACCGATCACGCCACTGGCACAGGCCGCGACAACGACGACCAACAAAGCCGTTAGTGCCGGTCGGCGACGAGCCAGTCGCAGACAACGCTCTGCGGTCGACAAGTTCCTCGCCTCGGTCGGCTGTCCCTCCAGGAAATTATCTAAATCGTCACGCAGCTCGATCGCCGACGCATAACGATCGCGTGATCGTTTATTGAGACACTTGAGACAGATCGCGTTCAAGTCACGGGGGATATCTGGTTGACGTTTCGAGGGAGCCATCGGTTCGGCGTCGCGGATACGGTCCAGCGTCTCCAGATCGCTGTCGCCCGAAAACGGAACCCGCTGCGTCAGCAGTTGGTACAAGATGACGCCCAACGCATAGACATCGCTGGCCGTACTGATATCGTGGCCCCGCCCCTCCGCCTGTTCGGGTGCCATATAGGCGAGCGTCCCGAGCGGCGTCCCCGTGCGCGTCAAGTCGCTGTCTTGATTGACGAATCGTGCCAAACCAAAGTCAGAAATCTTCGGCACGAAGGGGAAATCGACGTCGTCAACATGCGAACCCGTCGATTGGATCGGCACGAGCAGGATGTTGCTGGGTTTCAAGTCGCGATGCAGAATCCCGCGACTGTGCGCGTGGTGCATCGCTTCTGCCAGCGTACGGACCAACCGCGCCGCGAGCCGAGGCTCAAGAGGCCGTTCGCGATCGCCCAACCATCGGGCCAGGTTCGGGCCCTCGCAATAGGCGCTGGCGATGTAACAGATCGGACCGACTTCCGCGACTTCATGGACCGGCACGATGTTGGGATGATCCAAGAGCCCCCCGGCGCGCGCCTCGCGAACGAAACGGTCTCGCAACTCGTCCGTGACCAGCATTCCCGGCTGCGGGATCTTGAGCGCGACTTCACGCTGCATCAGCGGATCGTACGCCAGAAACACCAAACCACTGCCGCCCTGCCCTAGCTCTCGGCGGATTTCGAATCGCCCCATTTGCTGCGGGGAACTAAGGCTCGCCGAATAAAATTGCTGCGACATGTCCAGGGTCGGACGCGACGAGTCGGAACTCCAGGCGGCGTCCATCAAGCGAGCACACTGCAACATCCGCTCCGCGCGCGTGGCGAGATCGTCGTCAGGCGCCGCAGTCGTGGGAGCAGAGGGCTCCGCAGCACTTGCCGAATCGAGCACGCCCGCTAGCCACGGATCAAGATAGTCCTCGACAAGACGCGATTCGTCCGAATTCATTGCGGTTGGTCCAACGCGTGGGCCAGGCTTTCGAACGCGCGCGACCACAACATCCGAGCGTTATCCGGGCTGCGTCCCAGCCGCCGCCCAATTTCCACAAACGACAAACTCTCGTGATTTCGAAGCAAAATGATTTCTCGGTAGTGTGCAGGCAGAGTGCTCATGGCTTGCTCCAGTCGAGCCGTCTCCTCGTTCCGAACGGCACGCTGCGTGGGAGATGTGTCGGCACTGACGAGTTGCATCTGCTGCTGAGTATCACAGCGATCCAGCGGCAACTCGCTTTTACTGTCTCGCTTTTGCGTGTCGCGATACTTCCGTCTTTCGTTCAACAAGTTGTTCAATAACAAACGTCGCAGCCAGGCTTCGAACTGGTCGCGTCCTTGCCCGCGAAAATTCGCAAAGTCTCGCTGAGCCTCGAGGAACGTCTCCTGCACGACATCCGACCGATCGACCTTGGCTTGCATGTCGCCTCGCAAACCATGCTCGGCAATGATCGCCAAGTATTGCCGAAAGGTCTGCAACAACGACCCCAACGCATCGGCAGAACCGAGCCTCGCCGATTCGATCCAAGCGACGATATCTGCGTCCAAGCTGTCGTCCGAGTCCGTCTTCACAGCGATGGGCCCGAAAGTGAAAGAAAAGCGAACACTGATTGCTGAGAATTCTTCTACTGCCAACCTAGCTGTGGCTGAACTCGAGTGCAATCCAATGGGGGGTGAGAGCCGGGGCTTTCGGTTGCGGCAACGCCACTTTTCGTCGAGTGGCAGAGAGGATCTTGCCAGCCGTAGCGCGACCGTTAGCCGCGTCCGAACGGGGTCGGGAGTCTTTTTCGGAGAACGCGATTTCAAATTGAAAAATGTCGACCGAAAAAGACTCCCGACCCCTTCGCGCCAACTTTCCCCGAGCATTCTGCACGGCTTGGAAAGCGCCTGCGCCACGGAAAATTGGAAAGCTGCGACAAGTCGCCGCACCCCAAATTGCCTTTCGATTCTGTCATTCCAAGAATCCGCATTCGGTTCGATCCTCCTTTCGGGCCTGATCAGATATGCGGGTTGTGTCGGATCTAGAGAACGAAACGGTTGTTGCATCAACCACCGTGGCGTTACGAGGCGGAACCCGTTCCAGTCGCCAGTCAACAAAATTGGAAGTACACGCTCATGAACAGTCCTCGCCTCGCCCGGCATCCTCGCCAGTATCGCCCCGCCCCCCGCCGCCGCCGATTGCTACTGGAGCAGTTGGAGGACCGACGAGTATTGGCAACATTTGGTGCAGTCGGTGCTGCGTTAGACTTGAACCTCGATGATGCGGGCGCGGTGATCAGCGTCGCAACCAATGCAAATTCGTATACATTCGCGATCACGGGAGGTGGCGTCTGGAATGGGACCGATAGCCTTCCCAATCTAGCGGGAAATGGCACGGCATTGCTCACCATCGCGAAGAATGTTTTCGACACAATCAACTTAACGGATAGCGCAGCGAACACGAGTGTCGCATTCGCTGATAGCGGCGTTCACAGCTATACGGATCATTTCTCGATCGTACTCGACAACGGTACTGCGATCCCAGCTTTGACATTCACTGGGGTGATATCCTTCGAAGGACCGAACTCATTTTCCGCGAACGTCGACACCAGTATCAGCCTGACTCCAGGTTCAACCATCTCCAGCGAACAAGGGGCAATTACACTAATTGCGAATCGGCAGTTGTCTGCCACGACTGGAACCTTTACTGGGGTAACCGTCAACTCCGCCACAATTCAGTCGGCGTCTGGAAACATCTTAGTCCAAGGGCGTGGCGGGGATACGGGGAACGACAATCGAGGTGTTTTTCTAAATAACGGGGTAATTCGATCGACGGGTATCGGAGCGAGTGCCGCGACAATTTCGATCGATGGCATCGGGCGTGGCGATCATTTTGGATCGGCGGTGGAGATTACTGCGTCGGCAAGTCTGATCACCTCGGTAGATGGGGACATTTCCATACAGGGTGAATCGCAGGCGACGGGTAATATCGGTCGCGGGGTACAGCTCGCCTATGGCGCCACAATCTCGTCGACAGGAACCGGAACTGATGCGGCAAACATCACGATCAACGGTACGGGCGCTGTTGGATCGAGCGGTCTAGGAACGTTTCTATTCGGCGACACGACGTCGGTACTGGCCCATGACGGCGACATCGCGCTGGTCGGTTACGCGACCGCAGCCGACGCCCTCCTCGTCACTTCGTCAACGATTCAGACGTCGGGGGACGGCACGATTTCGCTGCTGGGAACTACGACGTCGACTGACCGTGACGTCTATCTGGCCGCCACCGCAAAAGTGCAAACAGCCGGCACCCAGATTCGACTTGCGGGAGACACGATGGAGTTCGTCAACACAACCACCATCAACGCCAGTACGGGGCCGGTGATCATTGAGAATCGCACGGCAGGCCGAGCAATCGATCTGGGCACGAAATCGCCGGGAACCTTGGGATTGACCGATGCGGAACTGAACCGCGTTAGTGGGGGAGTACTGAGAGTCGGAACCCTCTCCAGCGGTTCTATCACGCTGAGCGGTCCGATCACACCGGCCGGAATCTCGACGTTGTCTCTGCTCTCTGGCGGTGGAGTTACGCAGGGGTTCTCAGGACGCGTCACGACGCCCAATCTGCGGATCTCGGCGAGTTCGACGGTATCGCTGCTCGTAGGTTTGAACGATGTCAGCGTGATATCTGGTCAGGTATCGGGCGCGGGACAAAGCTTCAATTATTACGATCATTTAGGCACTTTGAGTATTGGTTCTGTAGACGGCATCAATGGCATTAGCACAAACAACGGTTCGATCGGCATTTCGGCCAACGGTTCCGATTTGACGGTACTCAATACCCCCGCGACGTTTGAAATAAATGCTGGTTCAAGCAGCATTTCATTAGAGACTTTTTCCGCTTCGCCAACCGCCAACGGAACCGACAAAGCGATTTCGATTGGAGCCGGCGCTGGTGTGCAGGGCAGCGGCTCAATTTTCTTGACCAGCGACCATATCCAAATCGGCGCGGGAGCGACCGTCAATGCGGGCGCGGGAACGGTTATCATCAAGCCCCGACAGTCCGGATCCCAGATTAATTTGGGTGGAGCCGACGCGGTCGATACTCTAGGACTCACCGACACCGAAATCGATTCCATCACGGCTGGCATCATTCGGATTGGCAGCACGAACACAGGCGCGATGCAGATCTCAGGAACTTTTTCCCCTGCGGGAACGGCGACGTTGCACCTGATCAGCGGTGCGGATATCACTCAGACGGCGGCGATCATCGTTCCCAATCTAGCACTGGAAGCCTCGCTAGCTGTCCCACTCTCCGGGGCGTTAAACGACGTTGACGTCTTAGCAATCAGTTCCCAAAGTGGAACCGCCGGCTTCTTTGATGACAATTCGTTTTCGGTCGGGACTGTGGATGGAGTCGTCGGTGTCAAAGCCGTGAACGGATTTGTTGGCTTGACGGCGAGGACGAATCTGACGATCCAAAATACGACCAGCGCTGACGACGTCTCTTCAAATTCCGGGATATCTCTCTTCACCAGTTCGGCCAACGGACTGCTCACCGTGGAAGCGGGAGCCAAAGTAAACAGTCTCGGCGGATCTCAGACACTGAAGTCCGATCGGATCAATATCGTTGGAACGGTGGCGGGCGGACTCGTTACCTTGAGAGAGGAGACGACCGGACGCACGATCGATTTGGGATCTGCGCTAGACAACTCGGTTAGCGCACTCGAACTCTCCGACGCAGAACTCGATCGGATCACCGCCACCACGCTGGCAATTGGTGTGACGAACACAAATGCCATCAACATCACTGCGCCGATTGACCGCGCAGCCGGTTCCACGACGGTGATTGATCTCACGAGTGTTGGCGACATCACGTTTATCGGAACCGGAAGTTTGAATGCCCGAAACGGCAATGTGACCTTGGCGACCGGTTCCGCCGGAGGTATCCGTTCAGGGTCCGCGACAACCGATGTTAGCGGCGGAGCGATCAGCCTGACTGCCGGCTCTGGCGGAGCAGGCGTCGACGGGAATCCGATGCAGTTTGCTGGAACGTCGCTAACGACCAACACGACCAACACGGCCAACGCCGGTCAATTCCTGGCGACCGCTGGCTCGACGACGATCGGCACCAGCCTGAATGCAGGTACGGGCACGATCCGCTGGGATGGTGGCACGCTGGGATTGCAAAACAATAACCAGATCAACGATGCCACAACACTCCATATCAATGGCGGAACGCTCGCCATCGGGGCATTTAGCGATACCATCGGCGGACTTAAACTTTCCAGCGGCAGCATCACTGGCACAACTGGTGTTCTCACCAGTGCCACGACGATGCTACTTGAAAGCGGTACCGTATCGGCGATTCTGGGTGGCTCAATCGGCGTCAACAAGACGACCGCTGGGACGGTCACTCTCTCGGCCAGCAATACCTACACGGGTGTAACGGCGCTCAATGGCGGCATTCTGGAAATCACCAATGGAGCTGCACTGGGTGCAATTTCGGCAGGCACCTCGGTTTCCTCCGGCGCCACGCTGCAGGTTGCTCCTGCCAGTTTTGCCACCTACGCGGAGCCCTTGACGCTCAGCGGCGTAGGGCACACTGGGCTCGGCGCGCTTCGCACGCTTAATGCGGCGGCTTGGAATGCCAATATCACATTGACATCACCCACGACGATCACTCAAGCCGACCAATCGTTTTCCATCGGTGGTGCGATCGACAACGGCGGCTTTGATCTAACTTACAACCAAAATGCGGTCAGCAGCCATTCCGGCGATATTGGTGGAATCATCTCTGGGGCAGGTGGCCTGATCAAAGAAGGACAATGGCAACTTACGCTGACGGGTGCCAGTACTTACGCCGGTCTCACGACGGTGAAAAACGGTCTGCTCGCGATCTCGGGCAGCGGCAAGCCGGGTAATCTCACCAGTGGTACGATTGTCGAGTCGACTGCGACGGTGGGGGTGTTCACTACCACGACCTTTAGTGAGCCTTTGTCGCTCGGGGGAGGTGGAGGATACGCAGGGGCGTACGGATCGTTAACGGCAACCAACGGCGCGAACATCGCAGGCGCGATAACCCTCACCGCAAATTCCACAGTGTCCGTTACAAACTCCAATTCCTTCGTGACAGTCTCCGGTCCTGTCGGAGATGGCGGCAACGGCTATGGCCTGTCGTTGAACGCCTTTAGCGAAGCCGGGCGTACTCTCGTCTTGTCCGGTAACAACACCTACTCCGGTGCCACCGCCGTCAATAGTGGCCGATTGAAGGTATCAAATGGTAGCGCAATCGCCGACTCGAGTGCCGTGACGATTACCACAGGCGCGACATTGGAGTTAGCGTCGTCGGAATCGATCGGATCCCTAGCCGGCTCGGGCAATGTCGAGCTTGATGCAAACACTCTGACGATTGGTGCCAGCGGGACGAGCACTGCGTTCAACGGCGTCATCAGCGGCGCAGGAGGCGTGACAAAGGCCGGGGCTGGCACATTGACATTAACCAACACGAGTAACAGCTACACTGGCCCTACGACGATTCTTGGCGGAGCGATTAGCACTAGCACCTTAGCCAATGGCGGCGTCAACAGCCCGATTGGTGCTTCCACGAATGCTGCAACGAACTTGATTCTAAACGGCGGTACGTTGCGTTACACGGGCTCGGCGGCAAGTACCGACCGTCTCTTCAGTGTCGGCACTGCGGGTGGCACGATCGACGATGCGAGTCCGACTTATGTCAACCTGAGTTTCGTCAACCCTGGAACCATTGGCTTCAACGGGCAAACCGGTGCTCGCACACTCACATTTACCGGCGGCCACAACATGCTCACGCTATATCCAACCCTGAGTGACAATGGCGGCGCTAGTAGCATGGTTACGACGAAAGATGGCGACTTGTTTGTGCTGGGTAATAACAATTACAGCGGTACGACGACCGTCATGAATGGTTCCCTGTGGGTCGGTACAAATTCCAACACGGGCAGCCTGGGCTCGGGTATCGTGACAAACAACGCTGCCTTGGTCTTCAGCCGCACTGACGATGTCACAGTGGAAAATACGATTAACGGAGTGGGGAGCCTGACGAAGACAGGCAGCGGCACGCTGACCCTGGCAGGTGTCAATTCTTATACTGGATCGACGAACATTACGGCGGGAGTACTGAGCGTGGGCTTGCTCGCCAACGGCGGTGTGAACAGCAACATTGGTGCATCATCCAGCGATGCCTCTAGTTTGGTAATCAACGGAGGCACGCTCCGCTATACCGGCCCCTCAGCTGCCACAGATCGGCTTTTCAGCGTCGGCGGTTCGGGCGGCGGAGCCACGATCGACGCTTCGGGAACCGGTACGTTAACTTTCAACAACACCAGTGCGCTCGGACTGAGCAATGGTGCCAGTCCTCGCCTTTTGACGTTGACGGGGGCTTCGCCTGGCACTTTGTTCCCGATCTTTATGGACGACGTTGGCGCGGCGTCATCGCTGCTGGTCAGTGGCACTAGCCAATGGGAGTTACGCGGCAACAACACCTACAGCGGGACGACGACCATCAGCAGCGCCGACTTGCTCATCGGCGGCGGAACCAACATTGGGTCGCTCGGCACTGGCCAGGTGGTGGACAACGGGCACCTCTATTTCGCGAGGTCTGATGCCATTACGATCGCCAACCCGATCAGCGGATCGGGGCGAGTGTATCAAGCTGCCAGCGGTGGCACACTCACACTCGACGGTACGCATTCCTACACCGGTGATACCTTCGTGACCCAGGGCACACTTCTGGTCAACGGTTCCATCGTGTCCGCAGTCACCGTTCAAGGCGGGACACTGGGGGGCACCGGCACCACCGGTGCGATAACCGTCAACTCGGGCGGGACGGTCGCTCCCGGTAACAGTCCAGGCATCTTACATACAGGGAATACTACATTCGCCCCTGGTTCGACATTTCGCGTCGACTTAAACGGAGTCACACCAGGAACTCAGTTTGATCAGCTAATCGCGAATGGCACCGTCAATATTGACGGTGCAACGCTTGCGATGGACGCACTCACCGTGCCGGCGATCGGAGACCGTTTCCTCATCCTCGATAACCAAACCAACGGACGAATCGAGGGCACGTTCGCCGCACTTCCCCAGAACGGGTTCGTGGAAGTCGCCGGTCGACATTTTCAAATCGACTATCAGGCAGGTCCGGATGGCAATGACATCGAACTACGTTCGGTAGTAACGCCCAGAGTCTCGCTGACCTCCGTCGATCGTGTCGTCGCCGAGGACGTTGGCATCTTATTGATCTCCGCAGTATTGGAAAACCCGTTGACGGTGGACGTCCGCATTCCGTTTTCCATCCATTCCGCCACTGCCGACAACGGCCACGACTATGAAATTTTGAATTCGTCGTTTGCGTTTGCGGCTGGGGAAACGACGACAACCTTAGAGATTCAAATCACCAATGATCTCGTAGACGAACCTACCGAGTCATTCACCATCGCGTTGTCTCCGAACGACGGCATTTCACTCGGTACGGTCGTTCAGAATCGGATCACCATTACGGACAATGATGATGCGCCAAGCGTTCGCTTCGCGACACAAAGCCAGATCGGACACGAAGGGCAGACGCTAAGTGTCGAAGTTTCGCTGACGGCTCCGAGCGCGTTCGATATCACGGTTCCGTTGCAGTTCGGTGGAACGGCCACTAGTTCCGACTACTCCGTCGTTGGTGGAAACGTCATCACCATTCCAGGAAATCGGGGGCTAACACGAGGCAGCAAGACAGTCGTCGTGACCAATGATCAGGTCGGTGAGACGGCCGAATTGATTCGGGTCACGTTAGGCGATGTGATCAACGCCACTCGCTCGGTCGACACCGGCGATCCGCGCAATCACATCATCACAATTCCTCAAAATGACAGTCCCAGTGTGCGTTTCACGCAGTCGGTCGTGACTAAATCAGAGAATGAGGGCATCGTGACGGCGACGGTGCAACTGTCGAATCCGAACACCCAACCTGTCGTCATTCCGTTTACGATCGGAGGTACGACGACGACCGCTGATCGAACCGTACGTGTTGGTTCAACGATTCTCGCTGGCACATCCGGCGTTCTTACGATCCCGGCGGGGGCGACGCTTGGGACCATTTCGATTCAAGTCCTTGATGACGTGTTGGATGAAAATTCCGAGTATGTCGAATTGAACCTGGGCAGTAGCATCACCAACGGAGTGTTGGGAAAGACAGTCGCGTATCGGTTGAACATCGATGACAACGACACGCCAATCATCACCTTTGCTAACAACAATATCACGAGCGTCTGGGAAAACGGAGAAAGCTTCACGTTTACCGTCGCGACGTCGCTTCAGTCCGATACACCTATTACTGTTCCGATTTCGCTGTCCTCGAATAACTTGAAGAGCAAATCAGGTTACGCGACGAGCGGAACGGATTTCAGCGTCTCGACACTCAATTTGGTTATCCCGAAATTTTCATGGGGGGTAACGAGAACGGTAACGATCACCAACGACACAACCAACGAGGGAACGGAGAAGATTGTCCTGAGCTTGGGAACGCCGTCTCGCGGATATCTCGGCGCGAAAGCTACACAGGAAATTGATATCAAGGACAACGATCCGGCAGTGAGCATCGTCGCCAAGAAGAGCAGCATTACCGAAGCAGACGCGAGGATCACGTTCACCGTCGCTCTGGACGATCCGACCAATGTTCCCGTGAAAGTGCAATTCACCCCGTCAGGGACCGCTGGAAATGGCACTGATTACACGATCGAAAATACGAATTCCGATACCGTAAGCAAAGAAGGGAAAAAATACTTTGTGACGATCCCGGCGAGCCAACAGACCGCCACAATTGCCGTCAACTTGATTGAAGACTTCATCGACGAAAACAACGAAACGGTGACGCTGACGCTGGGGGCGATTACGGGTGGAGCGTCACTAAGTAAAACCACCAGTGCCACCACCACCATTAATGACGACGACGGTCCACCCATCGTCTACCTCTCGACATCTGACTTTAACATGCGCGAAGGAGATTGGACCTGGCGTAGTGTGACTGTCAATCTGAATCGAGTGTCTGCGAAAGATGTAAGAGTGAAACCATTTTATGGCTCCGATGGGATTCGGGCCTACCAGAACATCGACTTTTCCGTCGCGGGACTAGACAGTCAAGGCTACGTGACAATTCCTGCTGGAAAGACGAGCGCGGTGCTCCAAGTTCGACCACTCGATGACAATCCGGCCCGATATCAAGGCACCCGCTCTTTCTATATTAGGATCGCCGACGCGATCAACGCGGGGATCACCAAAGATGTGTATGGGGGCAGTGTTTCCGTTTATATCTTTGATAATGAAGGCCCTCCGTCTGCAAATTGCGGCCCCATCACGTATACAGGCGAACAGGTAGCCCTCCTCATTCCCCCGCCAGGACAGCCCGCATGCAGTGAGAGCACAACAATTTCAACAACACCTGGCGAAACCGTTACTCTCGGCGCCAACTCTGGAGTTCGAACAGGAGTTCCCTCCTATATTGCGGTAACGGCAGGTTTCCTGGATGGAACCAGTGTGTTCTTCGACGGTAATTTCAACGGAGTGCTGGACTTCCTCGACATTGATGGCAATGGCATTCAAGACATTGGTGAACCATCGGAGCCAGTAACAACAACCTTACCGGACGGTTCGTTCACGCTCGTGATCCCAACCGAGTTCGATCTCGATAACGACGGCCTGGCGGGTCCTGACGAAGGGCGATGGGTATTGCATGGCGGCGTCGACACATCGACGAATCTGCCATGGTCGACTCGCATGTACGCGACACCTGGGCACTTCGTCATGACGCCGTTGACGACCCTGGTGGCGGAATTGGTGCGAGGACAGGGATTCACGTTGGCGGACGCAGAGCAACGAGTGCTTGACGCGTTTGGGTTGCCGCCTGCCAACATCGGTTCACTCAATCCACTGGCTGGGTTGGCAGACGGCGACGACGTCGCGGCTCGCTACTGGGTAACGCACGTCGAGCTGTATAGCACGGTCGTACAGATCGCGGAACTTTTCGCGGGGGCCTCGGCAGTGTTGCCGGTCGACTTTTTTGCGGATTTGGTCTACAGCGATCTTGCCGAGAAGATTTTCGATCCCGATAGCGAAACGGATCTCGCTGCCGCGAACGTCCTTGCAGACATCCTGACCGGTGTCAGCACCGTCACCGGTATCGAGTTTAGCGCCGACATCATCGCCGGCGCGGCTGCCGTCATCGCGACTGGCAATCAAGCGATCGATGCACTGCCTGCGACGAATGACCGGGACTACGCGACCGCGATTTCGAAAGTCAAGAAAGTTGCTCAAGGTGACGCAGCAGCCGCGCTGCGTGCGGTGGGTGCCGGCACGCAAACAATCGAAGACGTCGTTACCGCCTTCACCGGAGCTGATCTGCAAAATCGTATCGATGCGGCAACGGTAGGGACCGTCATCCCTTCCGTCGTGGGCGTCACCGACACGTTCGTCCGTGAGGGAAACAGCCACACGAAGATACTTGAATTTACGGTCCACTTGTTAGGCGATCACGATGATCCCGTGACAGTCGACTATGCGACGGCGGATGGATCGGCGACCGCAGGCGTCGACTATACCGCGAAGACCGGAACACTCACCTGGGCCGCCCACGATGTGGAATCCCAGACAATCCAAGTGGTCGTGCATGGCGACACCGATTTCGAGTCGGACGAGATCGTGCAACTGTTCTTGTCGAACGGCCAACATGCCGTACTCCGCAAACCGCTGGGTTATGGATTCATTTTCAACGACGATGCCGGGACCGTCGCGGCCTCGGTGCCCGGTTCGGGCAACTCGAACGAACTTCGACTGGTCCATAGCTCGCTGAACGAGAGCGTGCTTGAGAACGGCAAAACGGTCAGTGACGGTACCTATATCGATCCCTTGCTGCGAACAATCATCGGGCGAGACGATATCAGCGATACCTTGATTCTCGACTTCACGACCGAGACCTTCCGCCCAGACACCATTAACTTCGACGCGGGAGGTGGTTCGGGGATCGACGGTGCGGAAATTCATGGAGGCACATTCACCACCATCACACAAACGCTGCTCAATCCGACGGATGGCCGGACAGTGCTACAACCGCTCGCCCTGGATGGAGCAGTCACTTTCAATTGGTTGGGGCTTGAGCCGTTTCTGATCAACGCAGGCAGCGTCGAACACATCATCTTCGAGTTGCCACCAGGAGAAACTTCTGCGGTATTGGAAGACGCCGATCCCACGGATGTCGATCCGACGCTGGCTGGTAAATTGAAACTGTGGAGCCCGGATGGGCATTTCGAGACGACCATCTTTCCGAACCCGTCGGGGTCGATCACTATCCGTGGCGGCAATGGAACTGATACGATCTCGATCGCCTCGCTAGATCCGGCGTTCGCAGCCAACTTGATCATTGACGGCGATTTCTCGGGCACCGATCCCGTCACTGTCTCTATTCAGGGGCCCATTGCTGTTCCGCCACTGTTGTACGTTCAAGCGACCAGCTTTAACGTCAACGCAGCGATCACGGACATTGCGGCAGTCGGCGAACTTCGAGTTGACGTGGCAACCACAACGCTTAGTGCCGCTGTCGTTGTACAAAACTTAGTGATTGCAGGCGGAACCCTGGTGATCGGTTCTTCTCTCTTGGATGCTGATGTGACGGTTCAAGACGGAGGGACGCTCGCGGGCAACGGCACTGTCAGCGGGCTGGTTTCCGTCGCGTCTGGCGGCCACATCGCTCCTGGGCCAGGGATCGGCAAGCTAACGTTGGGAAGCCTGACCCTGACGGGTGGCTCACAAGTGGACATCGACATCAACGGCGTGAACGCCGGAGAATTTGATCAGATCGCTGACCCTGTCGGTTTGAACCTCGGCGGTGCGACGCTAAATGTCTCGCTCGGAACAATGCCAACGGCGGGAACCGTATTTCCGATCATCGTTAACAGATCAGAACTCGCGCCCCCCAGTACCTTTGCTGGGTTGCCACATGGAGCCAGACTTGTCGTCGATTCTACACTCTTCGAGATCGCCTATGCTCAAACCGCGGGTGTCGAAATTGAACTTCGTGTTCTCACCACGACTCCCGCATCGAATCCGGGCGGTCCCTATTCAGCAACGGAAGGTGTCGCGCTGAACTTGGACGGGAGCGGTTCTTCGGATCGAGAAGACGCAAATGCAGCTCTCACCTTCGATTGGGATCTGAATTACGACGGCAGCACCTTCGATGTCGATGCGACGGGTGAGCAACCGAGCATCGTCTTTGGTGACAATGCCGTTGGACAGGTCGTCGGATTGCGAGTGACCGACAGCGACGGGGCCACTCATCTCACGACCACCACGGTGAATGTCGCGAACAGGAATCCCGACTTGGCAATAAACCACGCGAGCGTTGTCGCTGCCGTGGGTAGCCAAGCCGTGAACACGGGAACATTCGGTGACGTTCCGGCGGACACCGTGACCCTGACCGCTTCGGTCGGCGAGGTTTCTGCACTGGATGGCCGCTGGGTGTGGCTGTTTGGCGTTAACAGCAGCGCTCCTCCAAGCCAAGTGGTGACGATCACTGCCACTGACGATGACGGCGGCGAGACCGAATCGACGTTTGAATTGCTCACGTTCAACACTCCGCCGCTGATAACATCGCTGTCCGGCGATACAACCGGTTTCGAGGGAGCGCTCTTTTCCTATCAAGTCGAAGTTCTAAACCTGCCCGGGGCAACGCTGACCTACTTCTGGAACTTCGGCGATGGTTCGGCACCGGTAAGCGGCAACGGACTGGCAAGTGTCCAACACCGCTTCGCCGATGATGGCGTCTATCCTGTAACCGTCATGGTCTTCGACGACCCAACAAAAACCGGTACCGTGCGGATTATGAATGTCACGGTCGCCAACGCGAATCCGGCACCGAGCATCGTCTCGGTCAGCACGGTCGCCAACGAACGCTGGTATTGCCAGCTCGCAGCGTGTTGAAGAACGGTGCCGCGTTTGCATCGGGCAGCGGCGTGAATGAAACAGAGTTCAGCTTCACGCCCAACGACAACGGCCAGTACCAGATCACGTTGACCGTCACCGATGAGGACGGGGGAACGGCATCGACCAGCCAGACAATCACAGTCGTCAACGCGAACCCAGCTCCGAGTATTGCTTCAATCAGCAGCGTCCGCGTGGAAGGGACACAGATTGACGTCACTGCCGCGGCTACCGATCCCGCAGGACCCAACGACACGCTGACGTACACCTACAGCGTGCTGAAGAACGGTGCCGCGTTTGCATCGGGCAGCGGCGTGAATGAGACAGAGTTCAGCTTCACGCCCAATGACAACGGCCAGTACCAGATCACGCTAACCGTCACCGATGATGACGGTGGAAGTGCATCGATCAACCAAACGATCACGGTCGCCAACGCGAATCCGGCACCGAGCATCGTCTCGGTCAGCAGCGTCCGTGTGGAAGGTACGCAGATTGACGTCACCGCCGCAGCCACTGATCCTGCCGGAACCAACGACACGCTGACGTACACCTACAGCGTGTTGAAGAACGGCGTCGCGTTTGCATCGGGCAGCGGCGTGAATGAGACAGAGTTCAGCTTCACGCCCAATGACAATGGCCAGTACCAGATCACGCTAACCGTCACCGATGAGGACGGGGGAACGGCATCGACCAGCCAGACAATCACGGTCGTCAACGCGAACCCAGCTCCGAGTATTGCCTCAATCAGCAGCGTCCGTGTGGAAGGTACACAGATTGACGTCACTGCCGCGGCTACCGATCCCGCAGGACCCAACGACACGCTGACGTACACCTACAGCGTGTTGAAGAACGGTGTCGCGTTTGCATCAGGCAGCGGTGCTAACAAGACTGCGTTCAGCTTCACGCCCAATGACAACGGCCAGTACCAGATCACGTTGACCGTCACCGATGAGGACGGGGGAACGGCATCGACCAGCCAGACAATCACGGTCGTCAACGCGAACCCAGCCCGAGTATTGCTTCAATCACGCAGCGTCCGCGTGGAACGGTACGCAGATTGACGTGAGACAGCTTCACGCCCAAGGATAACGGCCGCAAATGGCTACAGGTACCAGATCACCTAACCGTCACCGATGAGGACGGGGAACGACACGCCAGACAATCACGGTCGCCAACGCGAATCCGGCACCGAGTACAGTCTCGTCAGCAGCGTCCGTGAAGAAGGTACGCAGATTGACGCACCGCGCGCGGCTGCGACACGCTGACGTACACCTACAGCGTGTGAAGAACGGTGCCGAATGCAACAGGCCGTGGCGTTCAGCGCGTTCAGCTTCACGCCCAATGACAACAGCCAGTACCAGATCACGCTAACCGTCACGCCGATGATGACGGTGGAAGCGTGCGTCGATCAACCAGACGATCACGGTCGCCAACGCGAATCCGGCACCGAGCATCGCATCGGTCAGCAGCGTCCGTGTGGAAGGCACGCAGATTGACGTCACCGCCGCGGCTACCGATCCAGCCGGAGACCAACGACACGCTGACGTACAGCTACAGCGTGTTGAAGAACGGTGCGCCGCGTACCGATGCAACGACACGCTGAGTACAGCGTGTAATGAAGACGGTGCCGCATAGTTCATTCAGCTTCACGCCCAATGACAATGGCCAGTATCAGATTACGCTGACCGTCACCGATGAGGACGGCGGAACGGCATCAGCCAACCAGACGATCACGGTCGCCAACGCGAACCCGGCACCGAATTGTCTCGGTCAGCAGCGTCCGTGTGGAAGGTACGCAGATTGACTTCACCGCAGCGGCCACCGATCCAGCCGGAACCAACGACACGCTGACGTACACCTACAGCGTGCTGAAGAACGGCGTCGCGTTTGCATCGGGCAGCGGCGTTGATGAGACATCGTTCAGCTTCACACCAAACGACAATGGGCAGTATCAGATTACGTTGACCGTCACCGATGAGGACGGGGGAACGGCATCGGCCAACCAGACAATCACTGTCGCCAACGCTGCACCAACCGTCGCGGCGAACCACGCGAGCGTAAGTGGCAACGAGGGCGAAACCGTCTCGAATACTGGCACATTCGGCGACGTTGGCCATGATGCGGTGACGATTAGCGTCTCGCATGGCACGATCACCCAAAGCAACGCGGCGGGAACTTGGAGTTGGTCACTCGCCACGACCGATGGACCCGATGATTCGGGAACCATCACGATCACGGCCACCGACAGCGATAATGCTGTCACGACAACAACGTTCAACTTAACCGTCAACAATGCACCGCCAACCGTCACAAGGAATCTGGCCACAGTGACTGTCAGCGTCGGAGCAACAGCCACCAACACAGGTACGTTCGCCGATGTTGGTAATGACACGGTCACCATCACGGCGTCAAGTGGAACCATCACTCAGGACAACGTCGCTGGCACGTGGAGTTGGTCGCTGGCAACTTCGAATGGAACGGCCATTCCTCCCACGGTGACGATCACAGCCACTGACGGCGACAGTGCCGCGACGCAAACTTCGTTTCAACTCACCGCCAATACGGTCGATCCCGTCGTGCGACGAGCGTTGCAGCTGGATGCGGATCTCGTCCTGAGCGCCTCGACGAATCCGAGACCAAACTCGCTTGGTCTGAACGAAAAATGGCTACGCGACACAAACAAGGAGTTGTACTACATTACGCCAGATGGCAATTTCTATGCCTGGAAACGTACCTTCCCACCCACGACGACTCAGATCGCAACGCTCAGCCCCGCAGTTTACGCCAATCCGGCTTTGCTCCACGACGCCGCGATGTTCCTGCCGACGGATACTGCGTCATTGCCCGCGACACTGGCTTTATTGGACGAAGTATACGGCTTTGCGCTTAACGGCGAGCACTGGGAGAACTGGGGCAATCGTGGCGAGAAATGGCTTAAAGACCGCAACAATGCTTGGTACTTCATTCTCCCCAATGGCGAGCTGTATCTTTGGGACGGCACCCCGCGCGCGACCGGCGCATTAATCGCCAACTTAGGCCCCACGGTCCATGCCGATCCACGCTTGTTGTGGAACGCTTACGTTGCACCCGAAGCGGAAGCCAGCGGCACAAACGTTTTGGGAGGATCGTTAGCGACCGCTGGCAATGCGATCGGGCTGGGCAACTTTACTCCACCGTTCCCGATTCGCATTGGAGCGTGGACCAATCCGCTGAATGAATTCGATGTGAATCACGACGGTTTCGTCTCACCGCTTGATGCCCTGATTGTCATCAATCGAATCAACGCCATCGGCACGTCGATTCCACTCGTCGCCAACGCCCCCGTGACCCATGTCGATACTTATTACGATGTCACGAACGATGGCTGGTTATCCCCCTTAGATGTCTTGCGAATCATCAATAAGGTAGACGCTAATTCGCTGGCCAACAGTGAAGGATCGGACAACAACGCGTCCTCGATCGCCACTGGCAGCGACTCGTCCGAGGAAGACATCTGGGACATTGCTTTGGAGAAGTACCTGACCGAAGAAGACGACGCGTGGTGGAACGATCTGGTCAGATCCAACAAATAGTGCCTTCACTCATTCTGCGATACCACTCATTCTGCAATACTTGACGTCGGAGAATCAACGACGAAAGGTGTGGCCGAATGGGACGACTGTTTGCAGGTACGGAATTTTTCCAACCCGCCAAGTGCGAGCGATGCGGCGAGTTGGAAGAGAATTGTCAGTGTCCGGCTGCGCCGACACCTCGGATTCCGCCCGAGAGGCAAACAGCAAAGCTCGCTGTTGAGAAACGCAAGAAAGGAAAAGTCGTTACTGTCGTGCGAGGCTTGCCTGTCGAGGGCAACGACTTGCCGGAATTGCTCAGTACGTTGAAGACTGCTTGCGGTGCCGGCGGCACGTTGAAAGAGGGTACTCTTGAAATCCAAGGCCCGCATTTGGAACGAATTCGCGAGACGCTGGTCAAGATTGGTTATCGCGTCACCGGATGACGTTGGATCAAGCCGCTTGTCGTGAAATACGAATGGATTGGCTCACCGCCGTTGCGACAGCAGTCTCGAAGGTTCCGCTCTGAACCACTTCGCCATTCTGATTCACAAGTTCGCGGTGCCAGGTCACGTGACCGGTTCGTCGACCTGACGGAGCCACAGCGACAACACGCGTCACCGCATGTACCGTGTCGCCGACGAAGACCGGCTTCCGAAAGCTCCAGTCTCTGATGCCCAAAAAAGCAATCGTATGCACATTCGGGGCGTGCGTCCCGAGTCCCGCGAGATACGCGAGTCCTAGCAAACCATGGGCGACGGGACGACCGAACGGAGCTTTGGCCGCAGATTCGTGATCGACGTGCAAGGGATCGAAATCGCCGGTCAGACAAGCGAAGTTGACGACATCCGTTTCGGTTATCGTCCGCGCGTGGCTTTCCCAGCGATCGCCAATTTGCAATTCATCGAAATGCAGTCGCTGCATCATCGGATCCTTCCTGGTACAGAACGAGCGGGGGATTGTCTCGACAATCCGGATATGTGACAAGAGCGAATCGGAGTCTGGTTTTGTCGCTTTGTCGCCCTCATCGGCATGAGCTTCGTCTTGAAGTATGCTGTTAAGAAGTTTTTACTAAGAAAATCAGCTTTCAACACATTCGCGGAAAGTGCCACATGTTGAGATACATAGCGCTGGGATTACTCTGCTTGTTGCCTGCCGGCACAAATTTACTTGCAGCGGACAGGCCAAACGTCATTTTGTTCATCGCCGATGACGTGAGTTGGAACGATTACGGCTGCTACGGAAACACAGCGGCTCGAACGCCGAACATCGATGAGCTAGCACGCGATGGCCTCCGCTTTGATGAAGCTTATCTGACAGCCAGCAGCTGTAGTCCGAGCCGGTCGAGCATCATCACCGGTCGCTATCCACACAACAACGGCAAGGCCGCCGAGTTGCATTTGGCGATCGATGGCGACCTGCCTTGGTTCCCAACGCTCATGCGCGAAGCGGGCTATTATACGGCGATCGTCGGCAAGCATCATATGAAGCCGACTGACGGCGGCTCGCACAGCAAGGACAAACCGTTTGATCTGGTCGATGGCGGAAACGTTCCCGGCAATCGCGGCGGGCACGCCAATTGGGTACAAACCGTGAAGCAGCGTCCCAAGGATAAGCCGTTCTTCTTCTGGTTCGCCGCTTACGACGCTCATCGCGACTGGGACGGCGACAAAGATTGGGACGCGAGCAAGTATGGCCCTAAGCATCGACCGGAGGATGTCATCGTCCCGCCCTTCTTGGCGGACGAAGCCGGGACGCGCGACGACCTTGCCTCCTACTACAACGAAGTAACTCGATTCGATCACTACATCGGCGAGGTGGTGCAAGCTCTGAAAGACGAGAAACAACTCGACAACACATTGATTTTCGTACTCGCTGACAACGGACGACCGTTCCCACGCGCCAAAACTCGCCTGCATGATTCGGGCATGAGGACGGCGTTGGTTGCCCATTGGCCTGCCGGTATCGCCAAGAGCGGAGTCACGACGCAAAGCCTAGTCAGTGTTATCGATCTAGCGCCGACGATTCTCGACGTAGCTGGAATCACGCTGGCAGAAACGATGCAAGGCGTGAGCCTGAAGCCAGTACTCACCGATGCCTCGGCAAAGGTCCGACGCTTTGCGTTCTCGGAGCACAACTGGCACGACTACGAAGCACACGGTCGAAGCGTGCGAGCCGACGGGTTTCTCTACATCCGGAACAATCGACCGTATCAAGCGTGGCAAGGCCCAGCCGATTCGGTACGATCGATCTCACATCAGCAGCTGTTGGCGTTACGCGACAGCAACAAGTTAAGCGAAGCTCAGGCGGATGTCTTCCTTGCGCCGCGACCGGCAGAAGAGTTGTATCAGTACCAGAAAGATCCCCACCAAATGCACAACCTCGCCGACGATCCCGCCTTTGCCGAGACGAAGCAGCGTCTGAGCAATTTGTTAAAACAATGGGTAGAAGAAACCGGCGACAGCGTGCCTGAGGATATTTCACGAGATTCGTTCCATCGTGAGACAGGTGATCGTACGGCGAAGAACGAAGCCGACTATCGAGGCACGACACCCGGCGAAGATCGAGGTGCCGCTAAGATCAACGCACCAGGGCCACGCTAAGCCGCCACGTATCCCGAATCTAATCGAAACACGAACCTATTATGAGCCGAAGGCGCTAGCCTCGGGCCGCACTGCGAACGCTAATCGCCAAGGCCCGAGGCTGGTGCCTACGGCTCACTCCAAAGAGGAGCCGTTGAGAAAATGAGTCGTTACTGGGAGTATCCCATCTATCTGATTCCGCACGGTGGCGGATATGCGTCGATGGTCGATCCAAAAACTGAAGCGGAAGATAAGCCGAGTCAGATGTTGGTCGTCTACACCGAATCGGAAGTCGCAATTCAGTTCATGGCCGAGTTCGGTTTGAACGATACGCCGCGAATGCTGTTCAACGATCGTGAGTTCAGTTGGTTGTTGCAAAGCTTACGGGCACCGGTCTCGGAAGTGGCGTTCGATCCATCGCCTCTGGGCGACAAAGTCGACGCGCGTTGGCAAGTCGCAGTTAGCGAATTGCTGGCGGAGTATCTGACGGCTGATTATTCACCGTGGAATTATCCGGTTTATGCGGTCGCACAAGGAGCCGGCTTCGTGTCGATCGACGCAGCAGGCAGCGACGGCCAACCGCTGACCGTACTCGGCCTGTTCACGAGCGAGGCAAAAGCCAACAGCTACCTGGAAGCAGCCAATGAACCCGGCGAATTGTGTCCACTCACCAATCTCGACGAGACTCGAACGTTTCTGACAGCAATGACCGACCTGATCGGCGCGGTTGCGCTGGACCCGACGGTGGAGAGCGACCAGAGAACCGCCAAGCATTGCTTTCCGCTAGACACGCTGTTGACCAAATACCTCGTGCGAGAGGAGTAGTCACAAATGTCGATGACGAACGAAGGCAGCATCGAGATCAATCGCCCCATTCACGAAGTCTTCGGGCTGACCAACGAAGATGTTGCCGCGTGGAGTATCGTCGTCGTCGAAGACGAGCTGCTCGACGAGTCACACAAAGGCGTCGGCACTCGCTTTCGAACCGTGACGGAGGATCACGGCAAGCGGATGGAGTTCCGCGGCGTCGTGACCGCCTACGACCCGCCCTACGCCAGCGCCGTCAAGTTGACGGGCGACATGTTCGACATCGAAGCGGCCTACTCCTTTGAAGATCTCGGTAACCGAACCAAAGTCACGCAGTTTTCCACGGTCACCGGCAAGGGCTTCATGAAGTTGTTCTTCTTCCTGTGCGGATGGATGATGAACAAGGCTAGTTGCGACGCACTGGCCAAGGAATTGAACAGTCTCAAGCAGTATTGTGAATCGTATTCGGACTCGGACTAGTCGCACGCCCCATTCGCACAGCGAAGAAAGTAGAAACTCGCAGATGAAAGGCTCTGGCGGAACAGAAGGCGGAGTTGGCCAATTCTTCATCGGGCTCGTTTTGGCGGGACTGGCGATCTATTTGTTTTTCGACTCGGTTCGGGTGACGACCGGCGTGGGCTTAGTTTCTGGCGGCGTCCACGCGTTGATGGGACGTCGTGGTGGCGGCGGTGGGTTCGGCGAGACGACTTCGATGGGCATCATCTTTGTCCCGTTCGTGATCGCGGTCATCGCGCTCTTTTATGACGCCAAGAAGAAATGGGGCTGGTGGCTGTTGTACTTCAGCGTCGCCGTGATCGGAGTGGAAATCCTCAGCCGCATCCGCTTCTTCATGAATACCAAGCTGACACACCTCTTGGGCATGATGGTCCTGTTCGCTGCCGGAATCGGCCTGATCCTGCGGTCGTTGCGAGATGAATCCAAGCGAGCCAACCACGAAGCGTCGCAGCAAACTGACGGCGCGGACGTAGAAGACGATGCGAAGGCCTGAGGTTTTACCTGGGACAGTTTTTCCTCCACGTCCGTGATCGATCGAGACTGGATCGTGTTGACCGGGGCATAGACTTTGCGTGCTCCGTTCTCAATAATCGGGGCCAACTACGTCGCGAGACTTACTTCGATTATCATCCCCGATCGGACATACTGCATGTCAAATCCCAGAATCCAGATTTCATGCTTCACCTTGCTGGGACTGCTCCTGTGCCAACCTACGATGGGAGAGAACTGGCCGCAGTTCCGCGGACCTGCCGGGAACGCGGCCTCGGACGAAGCGATGGCGACACCGATCCGCTGGGGTGCCAATGAGAACATTGCTTGGAAAGCGGCACTTCCTGGACGGGGAGCGTCGAGCCCGGTCGTCTTTGGTGATCGCGTCTTTGTGACCGCGTTTACCGGGTACGGTCGGTCCGACGAAGATCCCGGAGACAAGGCTGATTTGAAATTGCATGTGATCTGTCTCGATCGCCATAGTGGCAAGATTCTGTGGGACGAATCGATCGCTGGCAGTCCGAATACGCAATCGGTCACGAACCGTGTCGTCGATCATGGCTTTGCGACTGCGACGCCGGTGACCGATGGCAAGAATGTGTATGCGTTCTTTGGCGTATCGGGAGTCGTTGCCTATGACGCGGACGGCAAATTGCTGTGGCAAGCAGATGTCGGCTCGGGAACCGCCGGATTCGGCTCGGCTTCTTCGCCTGTGCTCTTCGAAGATCTGCTGATTGTCAACGCGAGCATCGAGAGCGATACGGTCTTCGCGTTCGACAAGAACTCTGGCGAACAAGTTTGGAAAGTCGAAGGTATCGCCAAAGCCTGGACCAGTCCTTGCATCGCCGAAGCCCCTGGCGGCACTTGGGAGTTGGTGATCAATCAGAAGGATATGATCTACGGCTTCGAGCCGCATACCGGCGAGAAATTGTGGGAGTGCGTCGGCATCGACGATTATGTGGTGCCCGTTCCCATCTCGCATGAAGGCGTCATCTATTGCCTCGGCGGCCGCCGTAATCGTTGCCTTGCGATTCGGCTCGGCGGTCGTGGCGACGTGACGGATACTCATAAACTTTGGGAGTCCGGCGTCGGTGCCAACGTCACGTCGCCGGTGTATTACGATGGTCACATCTACTGGGCCAGCGACAAAGCGATCACTAATTGCTTAGACGCCAAGACGGGTGATACAAAGTACCAGGAACGACTTCCCACTCGCGCCCGCGTTTATGCCTCGATCGTCCGAGCGGGCGACAAATTGTATATCACGACGCGAGACCAAGGCATTCTCGTGCTAAAGGCTTCGCCAACCTACGAAGAACTCGCCCACAACACGATCGACGACGATCCGAACATGTTCAACGCCAGCCCCGCCATCAGTAACAATCAACTGCTGTTGCGAACCGATGCGTTCCTGTACTGCATTGGCGCAACCGGTGCCGAGTAGTCGGCCTGACACCACACCAACCGCTTCCTTTCTAGGACGCTCACCGAGGACCAACCATGCCCCGCAACTCGCTTCCCCTGAACGCCCTGCTGACATTTTTAGCGATTTCAAGTCTGTTCTTTGGAGTTGCAGATCATCGCTGTGCCGCTGAGGAACCCCCGATGCAAGAGTATTACGAACTGAGGATCTATCGCACGCCCGATGCTGCCAAGCGACAAGCCGTCAGCGATTACGTCGAACAAGCGTTGTTGCCAGCCTTGGCGCGGCAAGGCATCGATCGCGTCGGCGTGTTCACTCGCACAGACGATGACACTGACTTTGCTCTCTACATGCTGATTCCTTACAAAACCCTGGGTGCGTTTTCCGAGCTGAATGGAAAACTCGCTGCCGATACGGCGTATGCCGAAGCCGCTCGCGAATACTTCGCCGTGCCTATGGACAAACCTCTCTACACGCGAATCGACAGCAAGTTCATGAAAGCGTTCGCCGGCATGCCGGTGATCGAGCAGCCCGAGTACTCGCTCAACAAGCAACCGCGTTTGTTCGAGCTGCGAACCTACGAAAGCCACAACGCCGATAAAGCTCGGCTCAAGGTCGAGATGTTCAACGAAGGCGAGATCGACATCATGCGTGACGTCAAACTGGCTCCGCTGTTTTACGGCGAGACGCTGATCGGCAGTGATGTGCCCAATCTGACATACATGCTGACCGCACCGGACCAAATGGCGCACGACGAACATTGGGTCGGCTTCCGTACGCATCCCGAGTGGCTGAAGATGAAAGTTCTCGACAAGTACAAGGACACCGTCTCGAAGATCAATCGCTGGTACCTCGCACCGACGGCGTATTCGCAGCTTTAGGAAGACAGAGTCTTCCCTTCCAAGTTCCACACAAGTTGCGAGTTATGTAGGACGGACGCCTCGTCCGTCCGGTGCCCCACGACGGACGAGGCGTCCATCCTACTTTGTGGCCATCACCGCCTTCATTTCATGCGACTACCGCATTGCATCGCGATTGTTAGCTCGACGCGAAATTCGTGGCGGCTCGAACAGCCAATAGGTGAGATCGCCTTGCAGCGACACCGGAGCGAGGAATTTTCGCGAACTCGCTGGCTGGTCGCGCAGCAAGAACTCGATATCACTTAGCACAGAGACACTGCTGCCATAGTACGAATGGCCCAGCAAACTGCTGTCGATTGCCGACACGTCGATCGTCTCGATGCCTGGATAGACAACCAAGTTGCCACCCGCATCGCCAGCTCGCGGATCACCGCTGTTAAAAGTGCGAGATGCGACCAGCGCTAAGTCCTTGGACGAGGCGTAGAGCGTAACATGCTTTGCCTTGGTCACGATGGCCGGCGCGATGCGTTGTCTAAAGATATCAGCATCGATATCGGGTGCCGCTAGAATTACTTGATTAAACAACTGTTCCCGTTCGGTAGCGGCAACGTCGATCTCTTTCAACGCATCGGTCAGCACCCGATTCCCCATACTGTGAGCGACCAGGTTGATCGTATCAGCATCAGAGCGTTCGGCGATCGCCAGCAAGAACGATTTCAGCTGATCGACGCTCAACGCAACATTCTTCTCGTCCACGCGATACTTCCACCAATCCGCTTGCGACGGCCAACTGTAGAAGACTGGCGCACCGTCAAACTTTAAATCACTCGCCATCTGAGCAGTTCGTCGCGCGGCATCCTCGAACGAGACGTTGAAGCCATGCACGAACACCAGGATGTGATTTCCTTTACGTTGCATTTCCTTCCTGAGTCCCGCGAAGAAGTCGTCGGATTCCATCCGCTGAACGTGACGCAGAACAATGTGTTTTTGGAGATCCTCGGCAACTTCAAGACGGAAGAGCGTCGGTGCCTCCAGTTTGCCTTCTCGGTGCGTGTCCGGAATGGTCACTTGGCAGACCCCCATCTCGACGCGTTCGCTGTAGTCGCCGCCGTACCGCGGCCCGGTCTTTTCGATGGTGGGTTGTAGTTTCGCTCGAGCAAACAGCAGTAAACCGAACAGTAAGAGCAGTGTCGTTCCGGCCAAGCCGGCGGTCGCTTGCCGTCGTGCACCACGTCGATACAGACCCACGAGCCAGACAACAACCGCCACCACGCCCCCCAAACCGATCAACCAAAACCATCGCATCCGGCCAACCGGCGCATTGGAAGCATCATCAATCGGTTGACGGTTCGTCCCGTAAAAGACGTCAACGGTCTTGTATCCTTGAGCGATCGGAGGCGATTCGACGAGTTCGGGCTCCGGCACCGCCATCGCAGCCTCCGGCGCTGCTCCATGATTCTCGGCAAGCTCGGGAGGCAGTAGCATTGCCTCGGAACGCATTGCCTCTGGTTGCATCATCGCGGCGCCATTGCCCGATCCCGAATACTGATAAGCTTCTTCGCGTTGGACCAACACATGACCACCGCTCCAAGTCTCATCATCGCCACCTGCGCCAAAGCCATCGAACATGTCTCGGACAACATTCCCCATGACGTGGCGAGCCTCGGGCGTGAAGGTGGCTTCGTCCTCGATGCTCACCACCAAAATCGGAAGCAACTTGTTGCCGCGATCGCGTAGCGCCCAGCCAGCCTCATCGGCGAGCTCTTGGTCATTCAGAGCATGCAGCAGCGGCTCAATTGCTCGCTCGTCAAACGAGCGCAACACTTCCAAACAGGCGACACGCGTGTCGCGAAGCTCCGAAGTGTCGTTCATTCGCTCGACAACTTGCGCGAATGAAGACTCGCCGATATCCGTGAGTGCCGCGATGGCGGAGCCACGATACTCGTCGTCCTCCAACCAATGAACCAGTTTCGCCAAGGCAAGCCGATGCTGCGGGTCGAGCTTACAGAGCGAATAGGCAACCGCAATCTGAACGTCGGGTACTGGGTCATCGAGCGACGATTCCAGAATTGTCACTGCCGACGGATCAACTTGGCCAAGAGCCACGGCACACATCGAGCGCAAATAGCTATCCGCTTCCTGATCGCGCAGCAATTCTGTCAGTGCGGGTGCGGCGTCATTTGCGGCTGTCCCAAGCTGACCTAACGCCACCGCCGCAAGCGAACGCAGCTCGTTGTCCGCTCGGCGTTCCATCAACATTTCGTGTAAGGCTTCTTTTGCGGGAGTCGCAGCTGCACCAATTTCGACCAGCGTCCGAGCCGCTATCAACTGATTGGCTTCGTCGCCGTTTTGCAATTCGTCGATGACTGGTTGTAGTGATTCCGATCCGAGCGTGCCGAGTGCCTTCGCAGCAGCGACGCGGACGATCAACTCTTCGCCTGGGTCCATTAACCGCTCAAGAATTCGAGGCGCGACCTCGGCGGCTCTTGACGCTCCAAATTGGGCGAGCAGGCGAATGACCGCAGCTCGCTGATCATACTCCGTCTCGGCGATTGCATCGAGCAACCACGGTACGATTGCGGTCGCGTCGCCGTCGCAATTGCCTAAACATTCAGCCATCCCGACGGCGTCGAAGATATTCTCCGATTTTTGGATCGCGGCGACCAACGCGTCAATGACTTCCTCTGAGTTCGGGGCGATTCGTGCGAGCGCTGAAGCGACTTCTACTTGGACATACGCCGACGCATCTGCATCGGCAAGATAATTAATTAAAGCTGGGACAGCAGGCTCTGCAGCTGGCCCGATCGCACCGAGTGCTTCAGCCGCGCTCCGTTGTAGGTCTCCGCCCGCGTCTACGTCGGACAGAATCTCCACCAGGAGATCGAGCGCGCCCACTGCCGCAGGTCCCATCTCCACCAGAACTCCAACCGCGGTTTGCTTCAGCCCATCGGAAGTCTCGTCGCTTTCAAGCAACCCCGTCAACTCGGGCAACACGCTGCTGGATCGCGGCCCAAGCACTCGGAGCGTGCTGGCCGCAATATCGCTGATATCTTCATCAGCACTCAGCAAGGCCTTCATCAGCAAAGGCACCACCGGTTCGCCGAAGCCGGCGATCACCGTTGGGAGGTGCCAACGAACGCCGCCCAGTTGGTTCACTACCTCAGGAGAAGCGAGAAGTCGTTCGGCACCCTTAGGTCCAAGTTTCCGTAATAGTTCAATCGCCTTTGCCTGTTCAATGACATCTTCCGACGAAAACGCTTGCAAACATTGTTTGATGTCGTCGTTATCATCCTCCGCAATGACAAGGGGCGGCGTGGGCTGGGCGGGCTCAATTGCTGGGGGCGCGAAGCGAGCGATTGCTCCACGAATCTGCTTGAGATGTCCTGGGATCGCACCTGTGGCGAGCATTTGCGTCTCGACGTCGTCCAGCAGGCTCACGAAATCTTCATTGGCTGCAATCTCGTCGTCCGATGAGCTGGCAATCTGCTTAGCGATCTCGGCCAGCGACCATTGAGCCGTATATCGCACGTGCTCGTCCTTGTCGCGCAACGATTCGACCAACGCCTTGATACATTGCTCATGGCGAAGTTCGACCTTGCCAAGTGCATAGGCCGCATAGAATCGAACTCGTTCGTCGGGATCGGAGAGCAATTCGATCAACGGTGCAACGACCGATTCGTTCCCTTTGCCGATCACTACAAACGCTTGAGCCGCAGCAGCACGAGCCGACGCGCTCAGATGTGACAATTGCTGTAGCCACTGCTCGGGACGCTGCCCACGATAGAGTTCCGATTCGTCGGCGAGAACGCTGCCCGACAAGACACCAAGAATCAGCAGAAAGAGTACCGCGCGTTGCATGACCAGCACGCTCCTTGCTCGGAGAGCTAGATAAATCGAGAGAATCCCGCCGAGTTAGTAGAAGAAAAGGCGACGGGGAGCAAGATCAAAGCCCGTCGCTAGCAGCCATGCCCGACGCTGCGATCTGAGCGGAAATCGCTTCGAGTCGCTCTGTCAACGCATCCGCACCGTGACTGATCTCCAACCCAATCCGCAGTGCAAGCAACCGACAATCGCCCATTCGCTCGACCCCCACCTTCACAAGATCTTTGTGTGTGCAGATGACAGCGTCGACGTTCAAATCGCGAGCCCAGGAAGATAAGTCGTCAATATCGCCGCGCTGATACGAGTGATGATCCGGAAACTCACGAAAGTCGACGACCTCGGCTCCAAGTTCGCCAAGCGTATGGCGGAATCCAGCCGGATTGCCGATGCCGCAAAACGCGGCGACGCGTCGGCCACGAAGTGAGTCGATCGCGTTCTCCGTGCCCGCCGCCGAGAGCAAGCTCTGCGGCAGGTGTGTCACTTCGATCCAAACCGCTCGCGGCGCGTGCTTCATCGCCTTGGATCGGATCGCCGTTCGCGTCGCTTCATCCACAGCATCTGACCGACTGAGGGCAATCACATCGGCACGTGTGAGATTCGCGGTGGGTTCACGCAGCAAGCCGCGTGGCAACAAGTGCCCGTAGCCGAACGGTTCCAGAGCGTCGATCAAGACGATATTCAAGTCGCGGTGGATGCGCCGGTGTTGGAACGCATCGTCGAGCACAATCAATTGCGATTCGAGTTCCTCGATGGCCGCGCGGGCAGCTTCGACGCGGTCGGGGTTCTGCAGATGCGGCACATCGGGCAGCTTCTGCTCGAGTTCCAAGGCCTCGTCGTTGCGAGACCCCGCCTCAGCACCGTAACCGCGACTGACAAGAGCCACTCGCACACCGCGTTCCCGGAACCAGCGAGCCAACCACTCGACCATCGGTGTCTTGCCGGTACCCCCAACGGTCAAGTTGCCGACGCTGATCACGGGCACTTCGACCTGATGGATCTCGCGTTTGCCGGTATCAAACTGTCGATTGCGCCAGCGGACCCCGAGGCGATAAAAGGGCTCGGCAAATGAAAGACCAGTTCGCAGAACGGACGCGCGCAAACCTCGCTCTTGCCCAGAGACCAAAGCTCGAAAGTAATTCGCGTCGAACATCCGTGTTCCGTCAAAATAGCGATTCAAAGTCGCGACGGCCGTGCAGAACGCGCACCAACTCGATTCCGTCATCAATCGGTCGATATACAATCACGTAGCTCGCCACAGGGAAACACCGAATTCGATCCCCGAATGCTGGGTGGCTTTCACCAAGCAGGGAATGCTTCGCCAGTAGTTCACACTTCGCGCCGAGCAGGTCTAAGAACTGATCAGCGATCGTCGGACTGTCGTCGGCGACGTGCAGCCAGACGTCGCACAGATCAACTTCGGCTGCCGGTGTCTTTACAACGCGAGCCATCTATTGACTCGCTTGCTGCTGTGCCCAAGCTGACCTCGCCTTTTGCTTAATCGTTTCGATGTCGAGAGGTGTACACTCACCTCGATCGGCCTGATCAATGCCAATCTGAATTTGCTGTCGCAGTTCTTCGATGCGTGTTTCGCGAGACTTGTCTCGCTCTCGCATCCGTTCCAACGCTTCACGCACGACATGCTCAGCGTTCGTGTACGCGCCACTAGCGACTTGGTCGTTGACGAATTGCTCGAGGTCGCTAGGTATCGAAATACTTGCTGAATCGGACATGCTTCACCTCCGGCGTCATTCTTGCACAGTAAATCGGTGCAGTCAAAAAGTGGGGTCGCAATTGAAGTAGCTTGACTCTCCGAGTCGAGCACCTGCATCAATTGATGCTCGACTCGGAGAGTCAAGCTACAACACGGGCCCAATAATCCACGGGCAAAACTCTTCTTCGCCGATGCCGTGTTGTTCGCTCTTGGTTTGCTCGCCGCTTGCGACTCGTAAAATCTGTTCGAAGATCTCGCGACCGACTTCTTCGACCGGCTTGCCGGAGAGGACTTCGCCGGCGTTGATGTCCATGTCGTCAATCATCTTCTCGTACATCGGCGTGTTCGTCGCGATCTTGATCGAGGGCGAAGGCTTGCAGCCGAAGCAACTGCCGCGGCCCGTTGTAAAGACAACCACGTTGGCCCCACCGGCGACCATGCCAGTCACACTCGGCGGATCGAAACCCGGTGTATCCATCACGACAAAGCCCTTTGCCGTCACAGGCTCGGCGTATTCGTACACGTCGACCAACGCCGTCGAGCCACCTTTGGCGACCGCGCCCAGCGACTTCTCGGCGATCGTCGTCAAGCCACCGGCTTTGTTACCGGCCGATGGGTTATTGTCCAGCTGGCAACCGAAGACGCCAGCGTACCAAATCCACCAATTGATTCGCTCGATCAGCTTGTCCGCGACTTTCTTCGAGACGGCTCGCCGCGTAAGTAAGTGTTCCGCGCCGTAGATCTCGCTCGTTTCGGCCAAGATAGAAGTACCGCCACAAGCAACCAACATATCAGAAGCAAAACCAACCGCCGGATTCGCGGTGATCCCCGAGTTGCCATCCGATCCGCCACACTCAGTTGCCAGGATGATCTCGCTCGCGGGAATCGGCTCGCGTCGGACGTCGTTTACTGCCGGCAACATCTCGGCGACCTTTTTGACCGCCGCTTCGACTGTCTTGGTCGTGCCGCCATAGTCCTGCATCGTAAAGACAGGCGGTCCGTGGCTCTGGCCCGTTGCGCCGTCAATCTGAACGAGTTTCTGCCCATCGAGCAGGCTGCCCATGGTGCCCGTCTCGCAACCGAGATTACAAAGCAAGTAACCACCGATGTTTGGATGCTTTGCCATGCCGCCCATGACGCGATTCAACATCTTGTGCTGCAAACCACCGAACTGCATGGCGCAACCGTTGTCGTGCTTCAGTGCGATCACACCATCGATATTCGGATAGTCCTTCAGCAGCGACTTGTCGAAGCGTTCGGCGATGTACTTCGACACGGAAGCCGAGCAGTTGACGGTCGAGATGATGGCAAGATAGTTCCGTGTGCCAGCTTTGCCGTCGCGGCGTCGATACCCCATGAAGGTTCGATCGGTAATTGGCGTGGGCGGCGGCGGTATTTCGGTGGCGCTGGCATAATCGCGAGCGAACTCGCCGATCGCGACATTGTGCGAATGCACCCACGCTCCCGCTTGGATCGGCTCGGTCGCAAAGCCAATGATCTGGCCGTACTTCCGCACCGGTTCATCCTTTGCAATCGGATTAATCGCGATCTTGTGTCCCATCGGAACTGGCGTGCCGATCTTGAAACGAGCATCGCCCACCGCGACCGAGGTCCCAGCCGCTAAGGGCCGGGCCGCAACACAGATGTTGTCCTGTGCATTCAAATAGATGACATCGACGACGGGGGAACTCATGGGAACGCCTTGCAACTAGTGGGAAACGACGCTGGGTCCAATGTAGTCGAAACCCGATCTTGGCATAAGCACATGATTTTCTAGCATTTGGGGAGTAGTCCGCCTCGGGGTTCATCTATAATTGAGGGAACACAAGCCGCCGACCAATGGGTGGCTGGGGTCGAGTCTTCGAGCCCCCAGTAACACCGCTACAATAACCTCGGGGGCTCGAAGACTCGACCCCAGCCGCTCGTTGCCTCTTCTCGAAAAAGCTGCATGGCCACAGGAACCGTCAAACCGACTCAACCAACCGCAGCGTCGAACGACGCCGAACGGTTTATCGAACAGCAACTCGCCAAGACGCGACTGCAAGTTCGTGTCGTTGATCTGGCCAGTTCGCTGATGGCGTTGGTCGCTGCAATTTTGATCTACACGTTGGTATTAGCTGTCGTCGATCATTGGGTGATGCCGCTGGCATGGTGGGGGCGATGGTTAGCGTGCATCTCGCTGTTGGCTGGTGCGGGTTACTACGTTGCGACCGCCGTCGTGCCGCTGATGACGCGTCCGATCAATCCGGTCTATGCCGCCCGAGCCATCGAGGAAGCGGATCCAACACTTAAGAACAGCCTCATCAACTTTCTGCTGTTCCGCAGCAATCGAGGTGCGTTACATCAACTGGTTTTCTCCGCCATGCAGCAGCGTGCGGCGACCGACTTGCAACGCGTCGCGATCGACAGCGCCGTCGATCGATCGAAAGTAATTCACTTCGGCTACTTGCTGGCTGGTGTACTGGCTGTTTGTGCTGCGTACACGATGCTGTCGCCCAAGGATCCGCTGCAAAGTGCCTCGCGAGTTCTCGCTCCGTGGGCGGATATCGAGCGACCGACGCGTGTGACAATCAAAGACCTTCAGCCCGGCGACGCAACCGTCTTCCAAGGCGACGCCGTAACCGTGTCGTGCTCTCTCGATGGAAAGGCTGACTCGGTCACGCTGTTCTTCAGCACCCTCGATGGCGAGATCGACGAACAGCCTGTCGAAATGAAGCTTGCGGCCAACGGACTGGGTTTCGAATGCAGGCTGCCCCCAGGAGTGGGTGGCTTCCAACAAGCCGTCTCGTATCGCATCGAAGCAGGCGACGCGATCTCGTCGACGTATCGAATTGACGTATCGCCGGCACCACACATTACCGTCCAACAGTTGGAGTACGAGTTCCCGGCCTACACAAGGCGACCGAACCAGACGAACGAAGAACAGGGCGACATCAAGGCGTTAGAGGGAACTCGCGTCACGATCCGTGCCAAGGCGAACCAACCAATCGGCTCGGCCTTTGTCGTGTTGAACGACTCGCAAGGAAAGACGTCGCGGTTGCCGATGGAGATTCGCGAGCAAGTAGCCTGGCGCACGATCACGTTGGAATTGGAAGCCGATCGCAAGACGCCGAAGCACGCGACTTATCAACTCCGATTTGAAACCCAGGAAGGTCGAGAGAACGATGATCCAATCTTACACCGGATCGAAGTCCTTCCCGACTTGCCGCCTGAGGTGTCGATTCTTACGCCACGTCAGGAAGTGACCGAAGTTCCGCAAGACGGTTCGCAAAAGATCGAAGTGCGGGCGATCGATCCCGATTACGGCGTCACTTCGGTGCATCTTCATCTTGTAATGGGCGGCACCGAACTGCTCGACAAGGCATTGTTCACCGATCAACAAGGCGTCGAAGGACAAGCCGTTCACAACTACGAGTTCCGTCCGCATCTGCTCGGCTTGCAACCAGGTGACCGTGTCGTTTATCGCGCCACCGCCGATGACAATCGCTCGGCCATCGGCAGTGATTCACCCGAGCCGAACCAAGCTCGCACGAAAGACTACCAACTGTTGATCATCCCACCGGACAAGACGCCGGCGAACCCGGGCGGTGACAAGGACTCGGAGCAGCAACCAACCGACAATCCGAAAGACGAACCGAAGGACGGCGCATCACAAGACCCTGATGCTGGCGATACGCCGGGCGACGAGCAATCGAAAACCGGCGGCCCTGAATCTTCGGAAGAAGCCCAAGGGGGAGGCGACGAAAGTCAGGAAGGCCTATCCGGCGCTGCAGAAGAAGGCGGGGCGTCTGAAGAAAGCGAACAAGGATCTGGCGGCAGCGAATCGCAAGCCCAAGCAGGGCAAGACGGAGCGAGCGGCGGACAACCGCAAGCAGGACAATCCGGCGGCGGCGAACAATCGGGTGGCAACACGGGACAGAAGAACGGACAGGCAGGCCAAGAGCCCGGGAGCGGTGAACCACAAGGACCGAGCGAACCGCTGCATGATGGCGAAGTCTTCGAGAAGACGCTTGAACGAATCAAGCAACAAGCTCAAGATGCCGGTCAAAGTGGTAAAGGTCAGTCCTCGCCTGGCGAGCCGCAAGGCAACTCGGATGAACAGGGTGACGGCAAAGGCGTCAAGGGCGGAGAGCAGAGAGCAGACAGCCAGAATGGTGAGGGGCAAGGCGACTCGGACGAGCTAAGTGGCGGCTCCGCTGGCGAGAAACTACCGACCGACAGCGAGAAAAGTTCGGCGAAACACGAGCCCAACCCCGACAGTTCCGGCCAGGGTGCAAAGAGCGAAGACAATCGCTTAGGCTCCGAAGGTCAGAAGCAAACACAGACTGGCGAGGGCGGCATGAACAAGAAGTCCGATCCTCCCACGCAAGAGAAGAGTGCGGGGCCAGGTGACCGCGGACAACCGCAGGGCGAACCCTCAACCGGCCAGACTCGTGATAAGAAGTCTTCTGATTCCCAAGGCGATTCGAACGGCGACCGGAACGGCGGCGGCACGAAAGGGCCGGGACAAGGAGCCAATCAGGCGGGAAACGACACGGCTGGTCAGAACAGCGCGGCCGATGAAGGCGCGGGGGCGGCTGCCGAAGCGGGCAACGGCGAGACGTCATCAGCCGCCGGCGACAAGCAACAAGGCGAAGGCGAAACCGGCTCAGCGGGCAGCGAGAAAGGTGACGGTTCGTCTTCTCGTAGTAACCCGGCGGGTGACAAGGCCAACAGCGGCAATCAACCACCAGCAAGTGGCGAGCAACAAGAAGCTTCGCCCGACAACAACTCCGCTGCATCGGCTGGCGGTAACAAGCAGGGCCGCGACGGCTTTGCCACGGGTGGTGGTTTGCCGTCGGACGACGAATCGACTTCGCCGATCGACAAACAGCTCGAAGTTCCGCCGGGCGACGAAGCGAACCTCGAATACTCGCGGCGAGCGACCGACATGGTGTTGGAGTATTTGAAAGATCAACAAGACAATCCCGACCGCGAGTTGTTGGACGAGTTGGGCTGGACCGAAGCCGATCTCGCCGCCTTTCTAAAACGCTGGCAACAGCTCAAGCAATCGGCCGTCGAAGACAACACGAACCGGCGAGAACTCGACGAATCGCTCCGCAGCCTGGGCCTTCGCCCTGCACGCGATCGCATTCGTCAAGGCACGACTCAGAGCGACGATACCACTGGCCTTCGCGACTCCGGTCCGCAGACCGCTCCACCGCCTGCCTACCAGAAGTTATTCGACGCCTTTAAGAAAGGCGCGGCGCGATCAACGCGTTAGCCAACTGCCATCAATCAACGGGAGCTTCCCGTCGCTGCTGGCGGGAACTGACGAGGCGGTGTGTGCTGCGACGCGGGCCGAGAAGATTGTCGGATGATGAGTTCGGTAGATGGTTGAGGCCGAGGTGCCGCTTTGCGTGCACGAATCGCCGGCAGCAAGACGAACCCCAGATAGTAGCCAAGTGCACACCCGGCGATACCGCCCACGACGATTTGCACGACTTGCACCACAGGTGATCTCTGTGGCTTGGCTCGACGGCGACGATGCACTACAGCGTTGGGCTGATCCGCGACGGTCGTGTGAGTACTGGCATCGACCGTGCAGTCAACAAGCGAACTGCTTGGAGCAGCGTCGGTCAAAACCGCTTTCGCAGGCTGAAGGACGGGGACCGAACGGTGCGTCGTTGGTACCGTGTCTATTGGCGAAAGCAGACGTGAAGGGGTGACGATTCCCAACACACCGTCGTACGCCGACTTCGTATGTTCATTCAGAAGGCAGCTACGAACCGCTTCAACTTCCGCCAACAAGCGTTCCGCATCGAACGAATGCTGACCATCGAGGAAGGATCGCAGGTGAGCCGTCTGGCGATCGGCTGCCGTGGCGATCACGTTCAGGTTCGATTCTAAGTCGGCCAGTCCTAGCAGCTGATAGTGGTTCGGAGGCTGTTTCGCGGGCGGGATTCCGAGCCAGGAGTAGTAGGGATCGAAACTCGGATCAGGAGCGTGGGAGGACTGAGCCATCGGCTTTCGCTGGGTGGGCGGAAAGGCAAACGAACGGTTGCACTTCACGCAAACAGGCTGCTCGCCCGCGCTTCCCCCCTCGAACCAGTCGCCACAATGGATGCACGTCGCCATGGAAATCCTTGGCCCCTCGGATAGGTCTTCAGCGAGTCATCATCCTAGCTGCGTCTGGAGCCAGACACAACGCGATCTACACAGCGCAAACTCGGTAGAGCGGCTCGACCGAAGACGATAGCTGTAGGGTCCGCTGTGCGGACCGCACAGAGAACGGTCCGCACAGAGAACGGTCCGCACAGCGGACCCTACTCTTTGGCAACAAGACGCTCGTCGATTCGTAAGGTAGGCTGGGTTGCGACCCAGCCTATTGTTAAGATGCCAGACATGGCACTCCAAGCACCGCGATACCTCGCGCCGTTTCATCCTAAACATATCGCCCACTTCTTTACCGATGTGCTGATCATCGGTGGTGGACTGGCAGGGCTCCGCGCGGCGAACGCAGTCGACTCGAAGCTTTCCGTGCTGGTCGTCACAAAAGACGAACTGAAACAATCGAACAGCAATTACGCGCAAGGTGGAATCGCAGGCGTGTTGGCCCCGGATGACCGCTTCGAAGATCACATCGCGGATACACTCACAGCGGGCGGCGACTTGTGCGACGCGCAAGTTGTCGAGATGGTGGTGCGTGAAGCGCCCGAACACATCAACGAGTTGATTCACTGGGGAACGCAGTTCGATCGCGAGTCGGGAAAGCTGACGCTGGGACGCGAAGGCGGCCATGGACACAATCGGATTGTGCATGCGTTGGGCGATGCTACCGGCAAGGAAGTCATGCGAGCGGTCATCGAATGGACGCAGCGATTGCGTAACGTCGAGATCTTGGAACGCACTTTCACGCTGGACCTGCTGACCCACGAAGGCGTTTGTCGCGGAGCGTTGGTCGCCGACGAGAAAGGTGCAAAGACATTGGTCTGGGCGAAGCAGACGATTCTCTGCACCGGCGGCGTGGGACAAGTATATCGCGAGTCGACGAATCCGCCCGTTGCGACTGGTGACGGACACGCCATTGCGTTTCGTGCCGGAGCCGAATTGCGCGACATGGAGTTCGTGCAGTTTCATCCGACCGTGTTGTACATCGCGGGCAGCAGTCGCAGCTTGATCACCGAAGCGATTCGCGGCGAAGGCGGTCGACTGGTGGATCGGCAAGGCCATCGATTCATGCTCGACTACGACGAGCGAGCGGAGCTTGCGCCGCGCGACATCGTCTCGCAGGCCATCGCGACGCAGATGGAGAAGACGCGTCATCCCAACGTCTATCTCGACCTGAGCCATCTCGATCCGCAGTTCGTCTTGAAGCGTTTCCCTGGCATCGCCGCGACCTGTGCCAAGTTCGGCATCGACATCACGCACGACCCAATCCCGGTGCGACCGGGCGCTCACTATATGATTGGCGGCTTGATCGTCGACCAACACGGCGCGACAACCGTTCCTGGACTGTGGGCGGCAGGCGAGGTAACGTCCAGCGGCTTGCATGGTGCGAACCGATTGGCATCGAACAGTTTGCTGGAGGGCTTGGTCTACGGCGAACACGCCGGACGAGCGGCCTCTGAAGCGGCGGCTCAGATCGCTGACGACTTCCGCGCGTTGCCACTCCAAAACGAACCCATGAATCAACCGCTTGAACCGCTCGACTTGGGTGACATTCGCAATTCACTAAAGAGCTTAATGTGGCGAGCTGCAGGCGTTCGGCGATCTCGCGACGAACTGGTTGCCGCAGCGGAAACGATCGACAACTGGTGTCGGTATGTGTTGGCCAGGCAGTTCGGCGACGCCGAAGGCTGGGAACTGCAAAACATGCTCACCCTGTCGCGAATCATGGTTTCCGCGGCGTTGGCGCGCGAGGAGTCCCGAGGAGTTCACCTTCGGACCGACTTCCCCGCGACCGACGACGAGCATTGGCACAAACGCCTCTGCTATCGGCGAAACGATGATGGGTCTTTGGAACCGGTTGTCACCTAGTTTTACGGCGTGAGGGAAATCGCCGACGACTAGAGCGGTCTTTGGGTAGGTGTAGCGTTGTTTCGTCAAGTTACTCTGGGAATTAGACCGCCGCAGTCGCTACACGTCCGTGCAACTCGCACTACACGGTCGGACAACGACCAGCCTGTTACGATGAGAGAGCGGCAAGGGTTTGTTGGACTGGGAGCCCCGAGCAATCAGCGTGATGTCGCCAATCTAACCACCAGGCATGGCTGGCGATGGTAGCGCGTGGCGGTAGCCAATCTAAGTTGCGATCACGATTAGATCATGAGTGTCCCTGTTGCCCCTTCCTCCAGAGAGCTGAACCAGCAAAGGTCACACGTCGGCATGCGATAGAGTTGATGAGACTCTGGCAGTCGTGGTTCTTCGCTTGGGGCGATCGTGCGGAACCTTTGTGAGGTGAAGTCGGATTGAACAGGAAATCGCCGCTCACTGGAGTTTCAATTGTTCGCAGTATTAAAGCAACTCGTAGAACTCGGCGTCGTCAAATCGCTCTCGCTACGAACACGTCAGTCAGGCTGGTAGCTCGCTCCTGCGCTCGGTGCGAGCCCGACGCATCGACACCGTTGCACATCACATCACCTTGGTCTCCACCGATTCAACTATCGGCACGGCGTTAAGTGCGGCGACCAATTCGACGGCATTTGTTTCGGGTTTAGGAACTAAGCGGTAGACCAATTCCATCGCGCCGCCACGACGAGTGGTTTCGGCTGATATGAGTTGATGGCTCTCAGCGAAACGAGCGATCTCGGATTCCCAGCCCGCCGTCGCACTCAGGCCGACCAGCAAGGTCAGTCGCCAAGCCGGTTGTTTCGATTTCGGTGCGCGCGTTTTTGCTTCCATCTTGCTTGGCTCGTATCGATTGAACTCGTTCGCCAAACCGACCACTAACAAGCCCATTCCGGCCACCCAGTACTGGCCCGCACCAACAGCCATCCCCACGACGACAGCCGCCAAGACGAACGCGACATCGCGGGTCGCCGGTACGGCGGTGCGGAATCGAACGATCGACAAGGCTCCCACAAGGCTGAATGCCCGAGCGATGTTGTCGCCGATAATCTGTGTTGCCATCGCGATGAGGATGCTCATCAGAACAAGCGTCAACGTCAGCGTATCGGCGGTGCCGGGGTCGCGCTTGCGTCGATCGAGCCAGGCGACGATGTAGCCGCACAGCCACGCAAGTAGCAATCGCGTGCCGAGAACTTGCAACGTCGGATCGACTTGAGCCGTCGTGACATTGGTAAGCCAAACGGGCATTATGCTGCGTGCTCCAAGGTTGCTAAACTTCCGATCGCGGTCCGATACTTGGAGAAACCGGTTGCGGGTATCGGGAACGTTCGCAACAACTCCCTGAACAGGTGCGGCATCTGGTTGTGAAACTTCAATTCCAAGATTTCACTGTCGCCAATCGAGCCGAACGCGTTCGACGAGTCGCTGGCGATATTCCATCCGTCGATGGGGCCGGCGTGCATGTTACTGTCGATCGTCAAACGCAGGTTTTCGCCATCGAGCGTCGATGTGCGAGCAAACCTTCGATAGCCGATCTGAATCGCCGGTTGAAGACGCCGCGCGGCTACGCGATCGATAAACCAATCACCGCACCAAGGATCGTCGAAGGCCGCACGATCGAGCGGACAGGCGGCCAAGCGAGCCATGAGATCCGACTCGAAGACCGCCGTTCGATTCTTGCGAACGACCATATTCTTCTTCCTCTTCGTCTCGACCCACAGTGTTTGTTCCTTGCCGTAGCGTCGAATGCGGTGCTTCGCCCGACCAATCCTTCCCGTGCGATGATAGAGGTCCAACTCCGGTGTATCCAGATACAAACTGTAAATGTCGTAGCTGTCGTCGCCACCGGAGTTGCAGTTGTCGTCGACCCCCAGATGATCGCGTGCCCAATCCTTCACTTCGCTGGACAGCGATGCATCGAGCTGGAATTTCATTTCGATCCGTTGGATCGTCGGTTTCGAGTTAGTCATTTCACTTCCTGCTTCATCAAGTATTGACGACGCGTTTCGGCAAACGTCTTTAGATTCATGGAACCATGCCCGCCTCGCATCTCCGGTTGGTTGGTCTCTGCCTTGGGTGCTGATGTTGCGGCGACAAACGCCTCGTACGAGCCCAGTTTTCGCGTCTCGGTTTTAACGGCTTCGTCGATCAGAGACGCGGCCTGTGTGACGAACGGACCAAGCGAGTTCCAGTCGAGCGATTTCTCTGCCAGTTCACGAATGTTGCGAAGATACTGCTCGCGATACTTCGGCACGGCCAACACTTTGCTACGCAATGGCTTGCTGGAATCGTCCATGCCAATCAGCGGATCAAGCTCAAGCGGCGATCCCATTTCCGGACGCGGCCCAGCTTCGCGCGGTCCACCGTCACCAGCGTTCTCGCCACGAGGGCCACCGTCACGCGGTCCGTCGCCGCGAGGACCACCGGGGCCACCCATTCCAGGCCCACCCCTTCCCGGGCCGCCAGCACCACGAAAGGCCTCATTCATATCGTGCGGGACGAAATGGAACTTGTTGTCCTTATCGAGAAAGATGCTGTAGTCGCTGGCACGAACCCAGTACCCGTCGGAGTTGATCAGGCCGTTGTCGAGTGCCAGGAACCACAGGAGTTCGTCGACAGCGACGAGCGGCTCTAGTGCCGCTGGCAATTCGTCGGTAGGAGTCTCGTCGAGTACGCGGCACAACTCGATCAACTTTGCCAACGACTTCTTGCCACCCGATTTTTGCTCGTAAGGATGTTGGTAGTTGGCCGGGTCTTCGCCACGGTAATCCAGTCCGCCGCCGCCTCGTGGCGAGCCGCTGACCTTCCAACGTGCGCCCTCGTCGCTGCCGTAGTTCTCCTGCAAGAACTCCTTATTGAACTGTTGCACGTTCGTATAGACTCCCCAGTTCTCGCCGTTGATGACGACGCGCACGAAGTTGGCTTTCGGTGCGGGGATATACTGTCGAGCGATGTGCGAATACAACACCGTGCTCATCATCGACTCGTCACCACTGCCGTTAAGCAGGTTTAGCGTCTTGTAGCCCAACAGCCGCTGATCTTCGTCGGCCATGTCCATCGACACATTCAAAGATCGCTTGTAACCAGCCGGCACCATGCCGTAGGACGACATGCCACGGAAGTGAATGCCACTATTCGGATAGGACTTGCCATCGACGGTAACCGTTGCGGCAACATCGACATCCGTGCCGTGGAAGTCTTCGAGTTCGGATTCCCAATCAGCGTTCTCGAAGTCGATGAAGATCGTTCGCAAAACGCTGGTGTCGTACAAGTCATTCGACAACGCCGCGACAGAAGACTTCTCGACGCTCGCACCTGCCGTCGCTTCGGGACGATTTCCACCAGGACCACGCCCCGGCCCGCCGCGGCCAGGACCACCGGGGCCACCAGGACCACGTCCATCGGGAGGCCCGAAGCCACCGGTTCCGCCGCCAAAGCCGCCCGGTCCGCCAAAGCCACGCGGAGGCCCATCGCCTTCAGGACGACCGCCATCTCGACCATTAGCTCCCGGCGGCGGACCAGATCCGGGTCCTCCGAATCCACCAGGGCCACGCTGCGGCGCTGGGTTCTCTTTAATGAACACGCGGGCTTGCTTGCGTTCTTCGTTGTTGAGCCAACCATTTTTGTCGGCATCGAACTGCTCAAGCAACTTGCGTTCTCCGCCACCCATCCCAGGAGGCTGGGCCAGGGCGAATGACAACGCGCCAACTCCCCCACAAAACATGACAAATAAACAGGCTCGTATGGACATCGGAGGCTTCTCGCAGGTGGTTAAGAAATGAAACGTTACTGGATCTGTTGCTCTGCCGCTGAGAAACCGCCGCAGAAAGTCAAAACTTTTTCAGAGAATAGTCAGTAGTTCCAAACTCAGACGCCGTGTGTGCGGTGGATCGTAGCGGAATTCGCCAGAATTCCCTTGCTTCGATGGACGCGTCGTCCGCCGAGTCGTCTTCTTTCTGCTGATTGGTGGCGAACTTGGTTTGGCGTTCGAGTTTCAGTTCGAGCTTGGCTTGTTCCAACTCCTTTTCGAGTCGTAGATTCGCTTCGACAAGTTTCGTATTGCGTTGTCTCTCGACGTCGATCAACTTGTGCAGGCGACCGATGGCGTCGCCACTGTAATCGGCAATCGACACCAACGTCCCCAGAGCCGCTCACGGATAGAGCTCGTGTCACCAGTTGGTTCTCAGGCTCGCTCAAGCGATTCCGTGGCGAGCGGACTTGCTGATCCTTCACGCATGATCGACGCGATAGCCCGCTGCCGCCGCTGCTCCGAGACATCCATCCCGAGGTAGTCACTGATTCGATCAACCTGTTCATCGGGAGACTTGAGTACATCCGCAAACTCGATTCGCAGATGCTCCTGATTCGTGAAGAACGAGTTCGCCGCCTCCCATAACTTCTCCTGTAGTCGGACAAAGTGTTCGGGCCACCATCCGCGTCGCGCCAGGGAAGCGATCGATTTGTCTAACGGACGATGGGTCCAAATGAACTTTGTTTCCTTGCCCCATGCCTGAATTAGATCCGGTCCGCACAAAGTCAGCAAAGGGTGCTTGGCTGCAACGACTTCGGGTTCGTCGAGTGACAGGTCTCTCATCCATCGCTTCAGTAACTTAACACGCTCTGACAACGCGACGGTCTCCCGAATTCGCGGCTCATCCCACCACCGACGCAACTGTGCGGATAACCATTGGGGTTCGTAATAGTTACCCCAGAATCGTTTTCCCATTTGTGCGCCAAGGTGGTACAAGATTCCCGCTGTGGCGGTCGAACCAGAGCTATACAGTCCCAATATGGCAACTCGTTTAACTTCTCCACGTGTGAGACTGCTGCGGCGCACTGCCGGTATCGGCAACTCTTCCGTCGTGGTTTGATTTGACGAGTTGATTCCTTCGCTTGCAAAGCGCAACCGAGTCTTCAGGGCGGTCTGATACTTCTCTTCGCATTCGGACGCCCGTTCTTTGTCGCCTAGGCGTTTATGGGCGTGCCTGAGCACATCGTATGGGCCTTCATACCAGGCGGGCAAGTGGCGGAAGCTGATACGATGCCGCGCCGCTTTGCTGCCATCTACCTCGCCGATGGAAACGGCCATCTCCTCCCAGGCGATCGCATCACGGTCGCGTCCAAGCTTGTAGCACGAGTAACCCGCCTGCCAAGCAAGCTCCGGCGAAGCTGGTTGGCGAGCGAGTCCCAAAGCACACAGATCGATAGCATCCGCGAATCGCTCGAGCGATACGAGGCATCTGCCGCCGCAGTAGGCGGCCCACGCCGCTTCCTCCGCCCAGCCTGTCTTCAACTCCACGCAGTGGCGATATGCTTCAATCGCCTGCGTCGGCTCCCCCAACTGTTCCAGCGTCTGCCCCAGGTAGTACCACCATCGCGCGTTCTCCGGCTTGAATTGCGTCTCTTCCTGTAGAACAGCGAGGTCGCGTTCCAACTTCTTGCGAAACTGCTCCGCGGTCTTCGGTTCCTCCCAGAACTTCGCACCAGGCAACACGGCGCGTTGCTCCGCAGTCGCGCCGCAAAGCGCTTCGTCTGTTCGGCCTCGCCATTCCAATTGTGTTGGGACGCGGATGAAGCGTTCCTTTGCGTAGGAACCATCTCGCGAAGACACGAGCCACGCCCGGATGTCGGGATTTGAAGCAAGCACTTGCTGAAGTGACTCGCGATCTGCAACGTGATCGAACTCGACGCGCTCGTCCGTATCGATCGTCAACGCCCAAACAGAACCAAGTGTGGCGGCGAGTTCCAGAGCGCAATTGCGTGCCCTCGCAAAATCGTTGCACCAAGCGAATGGTTCGACCCAGAGTTTTTCGCCACAGAGGCTTTGGGCAATCGTCAAACTGCCATCTGTGATCCCGGTATCAATCAACAGAAACTTGTCCACGTAATCGATAATGCTCTCGATGGCCTCGCCGATCAATGATTCGTTGTTTCCACAGAGCATCGTCGCAATGATCGGAATGTGCGGCGCATCGTGTCGACAATCGTCAACACCCGAGACTCTCGAATCGGAGCTAAGCGAAAACGGTTGTCGCGACACCCACAAGTTTTCTCCTCGATGCGCATGGTGCGGGAAACTGTCGCCAATCGCCGCTTCGAACGCGGCACGGCATCCAGGTTGAAAACGATCGTGCAACTCGATCACAATCGTCTCGACTCGTTCGAGCCAAGACGCTCCGCCTTCAAACACCTCCTTTTCGGCACCTTCGATATCAAGTTTGAGCAGGTCAATTTGCGGGATGTTATGCTCTTCAACCAATCGCTCTATGGTCAGCCCGCGAACTGTTTCACCCGCGCCAGTTTGTTGATGAGCGGATCGCGTGCGCCCCCCCATTTACCCTTCCCCGGATCGGAAACGGCTAGATCGCAATTGGCGCTCCAGAGCGCCGCGTGAATGGGAATCACGTTCTTGTAAGGGCTTGTATTCTGCTCCAGTAGTTGGAAGTTCGAGGTCTCGGGTTCAATGGCAAAGATCTTCGCGTCGGGGTAACGATTTGCAAAGAAGACGGATGTGCAGCCAACATTCGCACTCGCATCGACGATTACGCGGGGCATCGCGGCAGGTGCAAACTCGTACGTGCGGAGATCGAATACTTCTCGAAGGCACACTTCGTCGGTCGTACCCGCGCGCACCCAGAGCGGATGCTTAAGACCGAGCGTTGTAAAGGGGATAGGCTGCGCGGCTGCGCTGTTTCGCTTCATGAATTCTCATTCACACAAGATGTTCAAGGCGCGACCACAACGTACGTTTCCAGTGTCGAATTGTCCGCTCGCTTGTCCCCACCGGAAGTGCATCGAGTCCTGCCAGGATTCGTAGGTGCCGAACGTCGTTTTAACTTAGCCGAAATCCCGCTATCGCGACGCACTCAGCAAGTTCGCGCAGGAAGAGTTCCACATCGATGTTCGCAAACGGAGCGGGAAGTACAACTTCAGACGGCTGTATCGTGAACATCGCGTGACTACATCGACCCTTTTGGATTCGCCAATTGCGAGAATGATTCAGTACCACTTGGCGAAACCACGCACATAGTTCCCACTGAGACTCGCCGCGAAACGACTTCAACCGACGATAAGAGTCATTGCAGAGACTAAGTGCCGATTCCATCACGATGTCCTCGACATCGGCGTCGCAGTATCCGTGTCGAATCAAGTCTCGTCGAGCAACGGGCATCGCGATCTGTAAATATAATTGCCACGAATCACCCCAACCCTCTTCTCGATCGTCGTCCACGCACTCCCGAATGATTTCGAACACGCTGCACCTCCCCTCTGACTAGAAGTTGGCTCTGCCGATCGTGCCAACCGAAGGTCAAGATCCCCCCTCAGTACATCAGGTCAAGTTTCGGATCAAGAATTATTAACGCTCCAGCCTGCTGTGCCTTGGTCCAGCACCCCGAATCATAAATCTTTGAATTTTTCTTTGCCGCGCTACCCTCGAAATATTGTCTCTATGAGTAGACGGCAGGCAGGTGCAGTTCCTATCCAAGTCGGCAACTCAGTGAATCTCGGAAGGTGGTTAAAAATGCGGCGTCCATCGAGCAGTTGGAAGTTTTTGTCGATCCCAAGTTGGTGGCGGTCGAAACGCCGCGCTCAACATGCGTCCCATCGACGGTTGCGTCTAGAACAACTCTCTGGTCGCTTGATGCTGGCAGCGGATGTTGCGACATTTGATTCTGAGAATGATCCTCCCGCTCTGGAGTCCACCGCGGATGTCCAAGTTGGTGGCGTCTCTAGTCTCGAACCCGAAAGTGGCGGATTAGTTGTCGATGGTGAGAGTCCGTCAGCGCCGACGGGAGACATGAGTCCACTCGCCCCGACAGTCCAACCGGTATTCACGATCCCAACCGGATCAATCGCATCCGGGCCGTGTGATCCTGAATCAGAACCGCCTGGAACTGATGTCACACTCTGTCGGCTGCCACCACCAGATCTTTATCCGCTTGACCTTCCTCCCATTGAACTGAATCCGCCTCCGATATTCGTCATCCCATTCATACCAATTAATCCGCCAGTCGTACCACCGATTGATCCGCTCCCCCCGCCTAATCCGCCTCTCGTTGTGCCTCCAATCGAAATCCCGTTTCCGATGATCCCTGGGCCATCGGGGCCAATGCCCGCACCTCCAGCGCCCAGCGCCCCTACAGCCCCTTCTGGACCGATCTCCCCATCGGCACCTTCTGGGCCAACAGACCCGTCAACTGCACCAACTTCGTCGCCTTCTGGCGCTATGTCCCCGTCTTTGCCCTCGGGGCCAACCTGGGCGTTAGAACCCGGAAGCCCTTCGTCTCCAACGGGACCATAAATTGTGATTGTCGGTGCCGAGTCGCGGCGTCTCTTGCTTCCAGAACCTACGGTTGGCGGCCAGTATCACAGAACCCAAACCTTGCCCAGAGTTAGAAACGATCATCACCCTGGGGTATACTCGGGTCCCTAGTAATACTATTGATGTCTGCATTCACAACAGGGAATTGCGAAGTGCGCATTTCGATGAGAATGGGATTACTCGTCTCCGTGCTTGTGGTTGTTCACAGCGCGTGTGCAGGGGAGTACGACGAGACGGCGGCAAGGGACCTTCTCAACAAAGGATTCCTCGAACAGTGCATCGAAACTCTTGATGGGGCACGAGCAAAGACGCCCAGTGCGGCACTCATCAGGGCGAAAGCGTTAATTGGACTCGGTGATCGTCGTGGTGCAATTACCGAACTCAGTAATTTCGTCGAGATCGAGGAGACTCCTGTTGAAGCTCAATTCATTCGCGGACGATGTTATTACGAACTAGCGCAATACGCAAACGCACTCGCAGATTTTGATGCCTCTCTTGAACGCTGCCATGACTTGGGTGTCACGCGTTACTACCGGGGTCTCTGTTCGCTGTATCTCGGTGATCAGGCCGGCGCTATCAAGGATCTCCAGGCAGGCACCGGGCACGCGACTTTCCCCGATGAGGGATACTTGGTTCTTTCGACGCTTTTCCTCCAAACACAGCGACCCAATGAGGCCTCGCAACTACTGACGACGCTCATTGAACGAGCACCGGATAGTGTTCAAGCGTATTACTATCGGGCGATTGCAAGGCGGATGTGTGCCCAGCGAGAACTCATGCTTGCGGATCTTCGCAAGTTGGTTGAGATCGATGCTGGACAGGCGGGAGGTTATTCGACAACTTGGCGTGAGCAACCAGTGCAGATTGACGCGGCGGCTCGCCGCCATGCCGAAACGCAGTTGCAGAATCTCCTTAAAGATCGACCTGCAGTAGCCCCCTTTGTGATCGAAGGGACGGATATCTATCGCTTCATCTTAGAACATTTTGGTGGCAGGTTCCTCGAAAATCGGATGCTTTGGGATCCGTCAGCGCCCGCCGATGGTGTTCTCGCTGACCACGTTCCACCGAGGAAGGAATTTCCGGGTCGAATTCGCTTCCTCGCAACCGATCCCAAGACCACAGCCGCGCTCTCCGCGGAATCGCAGATCGCGCATTTGTTATTTGAGCTGTTTAACGCAGAGAATGCTTCTTCGCACCCACAGATCGCAGATCGCGCAAGGCGTCACTTGCTCACTCGTGATGGCTTCGTTTATGAAACGGCAAAGCTCGAGTACGAAGCGTGCCTGCGGTTACGAGCGTTTTATTTGGACGTTGTAGAACCCTGGTCGAAGCGGCAGGGAATTCTGACGACACCGGACCACTGGTTCGGATTTGAGCCGCCAGCGTTCGATCAGCGTTTTCGTCAATTCCAAGATCGCACTCAATACCCCTGGAGCAACTACGGCGCTTACTACGATGCAAAAATCAGCGTCGAACAAAACGTCAAGCAGGGAGAGGGGGCGGGTGGCGAGGGGATTGTTCCCTAACGATCGCCCGAGCGTGTGTCCGTCGTTTGGGATGCGAGCTACGTGAGTCTACGCGGGAATGGGACGAAGCCTCGCACCGGGAAGTCCACTCGGTCGATACGAACGGACTGGGGACTTGGCGTGGCGCGCGCCTCGGCACTTGATCCTAATGGTGGGATGTTGCTGGCCCACGATCTGCGAGCCGCGAGTGCTTGGATGGATGACCCACCCACTTCGCGTTATGGACGGCACATCGAAGGTTCTGGCGTGCATCATCATCCGACGCCCGGACCAGCCGACGGTAAGTGGTTGTACGGACACAACTGGGTTGCGTTGGCTTGGCTGGCGACGCATCCGGTAGGAGGCGCCATCGCGCTGCCACTACGTCGGGAGGTCGACGTGCCGAAGCTTTCGGAACGGTGCAACTCGGAATTTCGCACGTAACATCCTTATGTGGTCCTTTTGGATCAAGAACTGGTATGAATTGGACTATTGAAATCTCCATCCTGCTTCGCCTTGGTCCCGCACCCCATATTTGGAACACTGACAATTCTTTGAATTCTTCTTTGCCGCGCGACCCTTGAAATACTGTCTCTATGAGTAGACAGCAGGCAGGTGCAGTTCATATCCAGGTCGGCAACTCAGTAGATTCTCAGGAGGTAGTTAACGAAGCGGCGTCCCTCAAGCAGTTGGAGGTTTTTGTCGATCCCACGTTGGTTGCGGTCGAAACGCCGCGCTCAACATGCGTCCCATCGACGGTTGCGTCTGGAACAACTCTCTGGTCGCTTGATGCTGGCAGCGGATGTTGCGGCATTTGATTGTGAGAATGATCCTCCCGCCTTCGAGGCCAGCCCAGCCGTCCAGGTTGGTGCCGCATGCATGCTCGATTCGCCGAGTGGCGGAGTCGTTGCAGAAGGAGAAGGACCATCAGGACCGGAAGAGGCCAGCCCGTCAGCACCAACAGGTCCGTCAGCGCCGACAGGACCGACTGCGCCAACAGGGAGTACGAGCCCCAGCGGACCAACAGGGAACACGAGTCCAACTGGACCGACAGGGAACACAAGTCCGACGGGTCCAACAGGAAACACGGGCCCAACAGGCCCATTGCCTGTGGATCATCCATTTTGCAAGAAATTTGACGTCGATGGGGATGGAGATATCGATCCTGTTGACATCATAAAGATCATAGATGAATTGAACAAAAACGGTTCGGGGCCCGCTCCGCCAGGTATGGACGTAAACGGGGATGGTTATGTCACACCCCTCGATGCGCTCCTCCTCATAAACGAGCTGAACAATCCGAAGTGCAGTCACGCGAAGGCACCGAAATCCGGCCCCTCCGGCCCAACCACTTCATCTGGCACCACTGGGCCCGTAGAGTCCTAACGTACGTAAGCAAGGTGTAGCGTAAACGGATCACAGCATGAACTTCGCGCGGAGAATGTTTTGCCTATCGCTGTTCGGTTCATTGCTTTTGGGGGTGCGTCTGTCTGTCGCATTGGACGAGATTGGTCCAGGACGCCCTGACGATGTCGCAAACGCCGAAGAAGAACGCACCAAGCGAATTCAACGTTTGGCGGAAAAGTACGTAAGCGATTTGAGACTCCAAGGTTTGACTGAAGCACAGAACTCTCGAATCTTATCGCTGGCCGTAGCAACACATAAGAAACTTGCGATACAGAACGAACTGGCCAAGCTTTCCCCGGATCAAGAACTAGTTGCGATGAAGGCGTTTGCCAAGCTTGAGCAACAGATCAAGAATTCAAAGCAAGACAGTGGCGCGAATGGATAGCTGCCGGAAGTTGATTTGCCGCAAGCGCTGAAGGATGCCGAGGAAGCAGTCGTTTTGACAGTTAAGCAAAAGAAGGCGATCGAAGAAATCTCGCGTCTGCACCTTGAATTGTGGGATAGCATTTGGAACGAGCTAACGGACGAGCAGCAGGCACGCCACATCAAACTCGACGAAATGAGACGGCCCGAACGTGGTGGTGCCAAGAAGGGCGGAAGGTCCGGGGGCTGAAATCGGATGAACAGAGGTCATCGAGCTCGACGCAACCGGTCGGGCCGAGCCGGTTCTTACGAATCCACGCTTCCGTCGGATCGGGGTCTTTGCAGCCCGAGTAATACTCGCTCTCGCGGTAGAGCATCAGCAGCTTGTCTGCGTCCTGCTCAATCACACCGGAGTCGCGGAGGTCGGATGACTGGAAGGAGGAATTCTGGTGAATTCCACTACGCGTGTTGTCTCCAATTTGGAACTACTGAGTGTTGGTTAACCTTCGAACGGTTCCCCAATCAATTCATCCCACTTCGCCCGCTGTTGAGGAGTCAGAATATCGAGGATGTGTTTTTCGGTATTCTGGACGGACGCGGATCGAGCCGTGTCGAACCGCATTCGCCCACGATCGCCATCATGAAAGCCGTGTCGTGGCGGCCCGTCTGCCGGTGTCCCGTCGAATTGCGGTTCATCATGCCGCGGACTGTTCGGACCACCGCCACGATTAGGGCCGCCAAAGCGCGGTGGGCCGCCGAGATTTGGGCCTTCTTTGCC
>JACKHN010000018.1 GCA_020638975.1 Planctomycetaceae bacterium | reverse complement strand
CTTCTCAATCGTGTAAGACGTGTAAGATGATGCACGTCATCGTCGCTTACGCCCGTTGCTCGAAGCTTCAGGGTGTGTAGTTTTGACAATCCGGCGAGGTGATGGAGACCTGATCCAGCGACCCGAGTATTGTTCATACTGAGTACCCGCATGTCCTTCAACTGCCCCAGATGAACAAGGCCTGCATCCGTAACACTCGTGTCATCAATCAAAAGTAACATCAGCCCGTCAATACGCCCGATTTCTGGCATCGCCACGTCCGTCATTAGCGTGCCCTGCAGGTCGAATTGCTCCACGCTGGGATACTTCTCACTAATTCCCCTTAAACCAACGTCGCCGATTGGCAGGTCTCGCAGGTTCAAATAGCGAAGCTTGTCAAAGGCGGGCAGACTGAGAAGACCTTTGTCCGTTACAGGAGCCGCCAAGTCTTCCCATTTAGGGCCATCGACACCCAACACTGCTTCGTAGCCGATGGAGAGTGACCGAAGATGCTTAAAACGATGCAGTTGAAGGCGGGCGATCTTTTCGTCGTCGATATCACTACCGCTCAGCCTGACGAGTACAATCCGGCGTAACAATCTGGGGCCATCATCCCAACCATTGGGACTGTCGTCAGGCATGAACCCGAATAGGCTCGTTTCGTAGTTGCCCCCTGCATTACGAATCTCGGCACCAACCTGTTGCTCGGCGAAATAGACGTGGAGAAGATTGCCGATGCAGGCCAGTATCAACGCCAATATTCCAACTGCGATCAGTGCTGACCGCAAACTGAATCGTAACCAACATCTGCGCGACGGAGTCGGCATCAGTCTCTCGTGTATGGAGAAGTGTTCTACTTCTTTTTCTTCTTTACGGCCTTCCGCTTCGCGGCGACTGCACCTGAGGTCAGGGCATCGGTCGACGACTTCTTCTTGCGTGTGACGATCTTTTTCTTCACTACCTTCTTTGAAACTGGCTCCTTGGTTTTAGACTTCTTCGTCGCCGCTCGCTTCCGCTTCTTCGGCACACTGTCGGCATCGGTACTCGTCTCGTCGGCGTTCGCAAGATCGATGCCGAAGACATCGGACAAATCACTGGACGCGAGTTGCTTGGACTTACCGGACTTGGTGGCGGTCGAAAGGGCGGCTTCGGCATCGACCGCGATCAGTTCTTGGTGATCGACGCCGCGAAGCGTGAACAACAAATCCGGACTCGAATCTAATCGCGAGCCGATGCCATACATCACGGCGGCAATGTGCTTGCACATGCCAGCCCAGTCGGGACAGTCGCACTTGAACGAGATCTCTTTGGGCAGCGGGAACAAGCCTTCCTTGCGGTCCGTGACGATCTGCATCACCTGATCGGACAGCTTCCCTTGCAGCAACTCCAACAGCGACCCGATCTTGCCAGCGGACTGCTTCTTGATCGCCTGCCACTTGGCAGCGGGCAACTTCGTGATCTGGACCTTCACGGTGTAAAGCTCCGATCCCGAGACTTTTGCCTCGATGCTGCCCTGGGTAATCGCCAAGTGGCACACCGAGCCATTGCGGACATACGATCGACCACGAGGCAGACGATTGCTATAGTCGCTGAATGACTCTAAGTGATCACACCAGGCGACGCCCCAGAATGTCTTCGCGATCTTGCGACCTTCAATAACAACGGGCAGAACGTCCATGCCTTTCTTTTGTAGCGATGCCAGTTTCTTAGCAGCCTTACGGCGCCGCTCGGCGACCGAGACGTAAGGTTTCCATCCGTATCCGCCACCGTAGCCATAGCCATATCGTCCCATGATGTTATCACTCCGTTGGTTCCGTAACGTACTCAAACCACCGCTCGTTCCACGTCGAGCGAAACTAGTTTAATAAGATCCTTGTCACTCATCTCGGTAAGCATCTTTTCGGCTCCGCCTTCCAACAGGTCGGAAGCCAGTTGAGTCTTCTCTTCGATCAAGGCATCGATCTTTTCCTCAATCGTACCGCTGCAAACAAATTTATGCACGAGAACATTCCGCTGTTGACCGATGCGAAATGCCCGGTCGGTCGCTTGGTTCTCGACGGCTGGGTTCCACCAGCGGTCAAAGTGAACGACGTGCGACGCCGCGGTCAGATTCAACCCCGTGCCGCCCGCCTTCAACGACAAGACAAAGAATGGCGGACCATCGTCTCGCTGGAATTGCTCGACTAGCTTCTGACGTTGCTTGACGGCGGTTCCCCCGTGCAACACCAATCCCGCGCGATCGAAGATGTTAGACAGATAACCTGCCAAGGGATCGGTCATCTCGCGGAACTGCGTGAAGATCAACACCTTCTCCTGCCGCGAGGCAATCTCGTCACAGATCTCGGCCAATCGTTGGAACTTGCCGCTATCACCGGGCTCGTAACGACCATCCGATGTCAGCTGGCTGGGGTGATTGCAGAGTTGTTTGAATCGCATCAAGTAAGCAAGCACCAAACCGCGTCGCTTGATTCCATCGAGGTTCTTCAAGCCATCCGCCAACTCCTTCACGAGTTTCGTATACATCGCCGCCTGTCGCTTGCTCAAACCGCAGAATGCTCGTACTTCGGTCTTGTCCGGCAAGTCCGAAATGATCCGCTTGTCAGTCTTCATTCGCCGCAAAATATACGGTTGGACCAGGCTGCGCAGGGGTGCGTAGCGATTGTCTTGCTCGCGGGCGCTGAGTCGTTTAACGAAGTCTTTGAATTTGTTCTGTGAACCCAGCAAGCCGGGGCAAAGGAAGTCAAACAGCGACCACAGGTCCGACAGGCGATTCTCAACCGGTGTCCCCGTCAACGCGATGCGGGCCTCGGCCTTGACTTGCTTGACCGCCTTGGTCTGCCGAGCCGCAGGGTTCTTAATCGCTTGAGCTTCGTCCAACACGACCACTCGCCAGGGCACCTCCAACAGCCACTTTTGCCGCAGTAACATCCCATAGGTCGTCAGCACAACGTCGATGTTGCGCAGTTCCTTGTCCGGCTGGTTGGCCATTCGTGTCATGTCTTCTACTGTCGTTTCCGAAGGATGAACGAAAGCGGTTTGCAGCGACGGAGCGAATTTCTTTAGCTCCGCTTTCCAATTCGCGACCAGCGAAGCGGGCAGCACTAACAGGGATGGCTTCCGATCTTTTTGCTGCTTCTGTTTCAGAACCAGTAACAACGCCAGCACCTGGATGGTCTTGCCGAGCCCCATATCGTCGGCCAAACACGCGCCCAATCCCAAACTCGTCAGGAACGAAAGCCAACTGACGCCGCGTTGTTGATACGCACGCAGCGTCGCTTGCAACTTCGAACCTGGATCGGTCTGGTTGAGTTGCTCGGGAGCGCGCAAATCGGCCAACAATTTGCCAAGCCAATCGCCAGCCTGAACGAAAGACCAATCGCGTTGCTCGTCGAGTTCGGAATCGTCATCGGCCAGATCTCTCGGCGCACCGGCCAGCAACCGCATGCCTTCAACGAACGACACTCCGTCGGGGATACTCGCTTCCACTTGCTTCCAGTGATCGAGTGCTTCCTTCAGATGCTCGCGGTCGACTTCAACCCATTGCCCACGGAGCAAGACCAATCCGTCGTCGGCCTCCATCAACTCACGCCACTCGTCGGGCGTCAAATCCTGGTCGCCGAGTGCCACTTGCACCTTGAAGTCCAACATGCCATCCGCGTCGAATCGCTTCTGCTGGTTGTCGCCGATCTTAACACTGACTCGCGGCCGTGGCCGCTTCTTCCACCAATCCGGCATCCGCACCAGGACACCGCTGTCTTCGAGCAACGGCACTTCCTTCAAAAAGCGATAAGCTTGCGGTGGCGTCCAGGCCAGCGGCTGATAGATGTCCCCCGATTCGATTAACTCGCGAGCGAATTGGCTCCGGTCAGAAGCAAGTTGCACCGGTGAAAGCAAATTGATCAACGCCTTCTTGTCGCGTTGAGAGCTGTACTGTCGCAGAGCATTGCTGAGCGGCTGGTATTGAACTCGCAAGTTCGAACTGACCGAGGGCGCGTACGTCGCCAGAAAGGCAAAGGGGTAATCGGGGTCGCGGCGGTTCTCGGCCAAGTGAAAACAGACGCGTCCCACCTGGTGCCACAGCGATGCGCGACGCTTTAAGAATTCCGCCAATCCTCCGTCAAACGATTCGCCTTCAGCACGCACCCACGTATCGAGGTCCACCCACACATTTTCCAGCGCTTCGCGGTTCAAATATTCCGCACCTTGCATCGGCGGAGCGCTCCGCACTATGGAGTCGAGCTCCTCCGTGTCGGGAATCGGTGTCGCTGCTTGATTCGGGTCCGGCGAATGGCATAACTCCGTCAAATACCGTCCTGCGAACGAACGCCAGTAGGACAACGATGGTGCGAGCGCTGTATCGAATTTTTCAGTCGCAAGCGTGAACAGACCCGCTGGCTGCGAAGTCGCAAACGCCTGGGCGACTTTCTTGATTCGTCGATTACTGCCGTCGTCGGAGTCAACATCCAGCAGCGTGCCTTGTACGCTCTTCGATTCAACTGCAGTAACGCGGCCCGTCGGAGTGAATGCCAGTACGATACTCATCGACCTTCCTTGTAGCTGCCGGTCTCCGAGCGAAAGGCTCGGCGTCTATATCCATCCGAAACCGCTATGATATCGATGTCGAATCGACGCGAGAAGGTGCAACGCAGAGTGCGGACAGCTATACTACTGCGGCTTGGAGTGGTCGTTTAACCCGATCGCAGTTGGCAATCGGACTTTTCCAAAACAGGTACGACGGCCCTCCGAGGCCGTCGAATGCTTAGCGACGGCCTCGGAGCGCCGTCGTACGAGAAGTGTCAATGCCATCAACGATCGGGCTACACCATGAATTTGCACCTATTCGAAATTGGACGCTGCCATGAACCGACCTCACTTGTTTCTTGCCCTGACGCTCGTGATGTTTTGCCGCTCGAATCACGCGGAAGACTTGAATTGCCTTTCTGAAAACGAGCGAGAATCCGCTTCGTTGTATGCCAATTTGCAACAGGCGGCCTACACAGCATTGGATCGACGCGGTGAGACTTACGAGGAACTGGAGACTCCCGAGCAGATTCGAGATTATCAGAAGCGACTGCGTGACTTCTTCATCACACAACTCGGTGGCCTCCCCGAGAAAACGCCTTTAAACGGAAGCACGACGCGAACCATTCAGGCCGATGGCTACCGCATCGAGAATGTGATCTACGAGAGCCAGCCAAATCACCACATCACAGCGAACCTCTATCTTCCGGAGGGCGAGGGGCCCTTTGCGGCAGTGGTTGTCTCTAGCGGGCACAGTCGTACGGCGAAGACCGCCGCCTATAACCAGCGTTTCGGCCTGATGATGGTCAAGCACGGCATGGCGGCGTTGTGCTTTGATCCGATCGGCCAAGGCGAGCGGTCGCAAATCCTTGACGAAGCTGGCAAGGTCGTGTTTAACGGAACGACGACGGAGCATCTGCTGATGGGGGCGGGCTCGACGCTCGTCGGACGAAGCACTGCGACGTATCGCGTGTGGGACGGCATTCGGTCGATCGACTATCTTGTCAGCCGACCGGATATCGATGCAAAGCGCATTGGCTACACAGGCTGTTCGGGCGGAGGCACGCTGACCAGTTATGTGATGGCGATCGATGAACGCGTCGCCTGTGCGGCACCAGCGTGCTACCTGACGACGTTTCAAAAGCTGATTGAGAAAATCGGACCGCAAGATGCCGAGCAGAACGTGTTTGGACAAATCACATTTGGTATCGACCAACCGGATTACATTTTGATGCGAGGTCCAAAGCCAACGCTAATCTGTGCAACGACGGGTGACTACTTTGACATCGAAGGAGCCTGGCAAAACTATCGACAAGCCAAACGCATCTACGGCAAACTTGGATATCCTGAACGAGTCGACCTGATTGAAATGGACGGCCCGCACGGCGTCACACCACAAGGGCTGGCCACGATCGCTCACTGGATGCAGCGTTGGTTGGTTGGCCGCGATGCGCCGGTGCCGGTCGCCGAACTAACGACTCGACCTCCGGAAGAGCTTCTTTGCACGCCGTCGGGACAGGTCTTGACCCTTCCGGATGAAAAGTCAGTCTTCGACTTGAATGCTGAACGGGCAACCCAACTCGCAACGCAGCGATCCAAGCTCGGGGAGACCGAATCTCCAGCCGCGATGACGGAGCGAGTTCGACAACGACTCGGAATTCGCCCGCTTGACGAGTTGCCGTTGCCAAAGTTCGAAGACAAAGGTCGCGTGCAGCGCGAAGCTTACCACATCGATCGACTCGTTCTGCGAACGGATTCAGGCGTTCCTATTCCTGGCCTCACTTTTCATCCCGTGTCGCCGCAGGACGATGCCTATCTCTATCTCCATGACACCGGCAAGCTCGGCGACTCGCAACCAGACGGTCCGATTGAGAACTTGCTTGACGACGGATACGCCGTTGTCACGGTTGACCTAAGCGGACAGGGGGAAACGGCCCATGGCACGCGCGACGAACTGCTGACCGACTGGAAGACCTACTACTTGGCGTATCTACTTGGCAAGCCGCTGCTCGGCTTGCGAGTCGAAGATGCCTTGGCCAGCGGGCACTTCGTCGCCTACTACCAGCAGCCCGAAGACAAACCACGCCGCGTTCATCTCGTCGGAGTCGGGCAAGCTGGAATCGTCGCATTACACGCTGCGGCACTTCGCCCCGAGCTGTTTGCATCAGTCACCCTGCGAGACACGCCCCGAGATTGGTCGTCGGTCGTCAAGCAAACGGTGCCCGCTGGACAGATTGACAGCGCCGTGCATGGAGCCCTCGAGGACTACGACCTCCCGGACTTGGTTCGCTTGATCGGCGAAGGCAAAGTGAAATACGAGTAAATTGCGAGGCAACAATACCTGCTGGCGGCACAGGGGTCGGGAGTCTTTTTCGGCAGAACCGCTATGATTATGGCTTGTCGCTTGGCCGAAAAAGACTCCCGACCCCGTATGACGCGCTGGACTAGGGCGATGCGAACTCGAATCATCCAAACGATTACTATCCTGGCTCTCTGTCTCGGCAACCTGACGCGAGTCGCTTGCGCCGAGGTGCATGCGTGGCGGTCTGCCATTGGGCCATTCCTCCAGTCACATTGCCTCGACTGCCACGAAGGGAGTGACGCCGAAGCGGGACTGGATCTAACGAAACTCAGCAGCAACTTGGCAGACGACGAAGCTTCGCGTGCCTGGACATTGATCCACGACAGGATCGATCGGGGCGAGATGCCGCCACAAACTGCGTCCCAACCGCATCCCGATGCGAAATCGAAAGTCGTGACGCAAATTGCCGCTGCGATTTCGCACGCAGATCGCTCGCGGGACGATGTCGTCCTGAGACGGCTGAATCGCGTTGAGTATGAGAACACGGTCCGCGATCTGTTCGACGTCTACGTTCAGGTGAAAGAACTACTTCCCGAAGACACACCAACCGCCGGTTTCGACAATGTCGGTGAAGGACTCGCGGTTTCGCCCGAAGCGATGCAAGCGTACCTGCGTGCCGCTGATGCAACGCTGGATGCTGTCTTCGGGCCCGCCAAACAACCTAAGCGTATCGAACACCACACCAACCTCTTGGACCAGAAAACTCACGACGGCAAGCCACAACTCGATAACCACATTGGCAAGATGTTCCGTAAGACGGACGACGGGCTTGTGATCTTCCAATCGGGATACTGTCCGACGAACCTGGTCAATTTTTCGAGACTGCGCGCACCGGCAGGTACGTATCGCGGGACGTTACGAGTTCGAGCCATCCAGAGCGACGAACCGGTTACGTTGCGAATCTATGGCGGCGACACGATTGTTGGACGGCGCGAGAAGTATTTGGTCGGGTACTTTGATGTGCCGCCCAACGAGTGGACGACGATTGAGTTCGAAGATCGTATAGTACTGACCGATGAATTACTGTCGCGTTGTTTGGGGAGAGAGATCGTGTAGAAGATTGCTGTTGGGGCAGTTATCAGCAGTTTTCTACAGGAGGCCAAGGATGGCAATCGATTTTATCCGACGGTTGGATCAGGAGACAGAACAAAAGTTGCGTGGGTTTTATGCCACGCTTTCCGAGAAGGACCAGCGACGATTCGCGGCGATCGAAGCCACGCAACTGGGCCACGGTGGCATCAAATATGTCGCTCAATTATTGCGTTGCTCGACGCGTACCATTGAACGTGGCATCGCTGAACTTGACGATTTGCCGAACGATCCTGCCGAGGGACGTGTCCGGCGACCGGGGGCCGGTCGGAAAAAAAGATCGCTGCAGACTCGCCAGCCGAGCAGAATCTGAACGCGTTGCTCGACACGCGGACAGCGGGCGACCCCGACGACGAAACCATTGTCTTCACCGACCTCTCTCCCACCATCCTCTCGAAGAAACTGGACGCGTTGGGAACTCCCGTATGTGACGATACCATTCGCCAGTGGATGGAAGATGAAGGCTTGCGATTGCGGAAGATACGCAAAGACTTGGCTGGCGGTTCTCATCCCGACCGCAATGCCCAGTTTGAGCGAATTGCAACGTTGATCGACGAATACGAAATTCTGGGCAACCCGTACTTTTCCGTGGACACCAAGGCCAAAGAACATTTGGGCCAGCTTTACCGTGCTGGCCGAGTTCGCTGCAATCAACCGTTCCAAGCATTCGATCACGACTTTCCCAGTTGGGCTGACGGCGTGATCATTCCTCACGGCATCTACGATCCTGTCCGAAACCGTGGGCACATCAACCTTGGATTGTCTCGCGATACAAGCCAGTTCGCTTGCGACAGTTTGCTGTGGTATTGGAACCGCATCGGCCAGCAGTGCTATGGCGACGCCGATTCGATCCTGCTGCTCTGCGATGGTGGTGGCAGCAATTCCGCGCACAAGTACATTTTCAAACACGATCTGCAGACGGTGGCGGATCAGATCGGCGTGGAAATCCGTGTTGCCCACTACCCCAGCTACTGCTCGAAATACAATCCCATCGAGCGTCGCTTGTTTCCGCACATCGGCCGCGCTTGCACCGGTCTGTTGTTCGACACCCTGGAAACGGTTGTCGAACTCATGCGCAAAGCAACCACCAGCACCGGCTTGAAAACAACCGTCAACGTGATTCGCCACATCTACGAAACCGGTCGAGACGCCACCGATGAAATCAAACGGAACCTGAAAATCGTGTATGATGACCTATTGCCAAAATGGAACTACCGAGCGATCCCTCACAGCCGACAGTAATTGATCGGTTAGTGCTTAATGCTAACTGTGTCGCCGTTCTGACCTGAAAAAACGAGATTCGAACGTGGTGCGTGGTTATTGTACTGCGCGGTGCTTCCGATTAAAAAATCACCCGGGGTATCGGTCGAAACTTCATGCCGATGCTGTTGGTGTACTCGACCGGCAAATCGAGATCCTTCTCCCAGACCTGCTGATGGGCTTGGGCCTGACTCTCATCGAATGGTGCGATGGCGGGCGGCGGCTGATTCTCCGATGTCTTACCCAGCAGTCCTTTCACGGCGTCAACCGTCAACGCCACACGAAAGCCGTTGTTGCTGAACTGGGAGGCCGGCGAGACCCTGAGGCGACTCGCCGAACGGCAGTAGAGGGAGGGGTCCTTCCAACTGCCGCCGCGTTGCACCCCCTCACCCGACAGCGGACCCCTGGGATCGGTGTCCGGGCCGCGTGGATAGTCGCCAAACCGGTACTGGCACCACTCCCACGCGTTGCCATGCAGGTCGGACAGTCCGAAAGGATTGGCGTTCAACTCTCCAACGGAATGCGTGCGGTCGCCGGAGTTGCTGAGAAACCTGCCGGCCTGAATCAGATTCGGGACCTGCGCGCCGCTCCAGAAGGGCGTTGTGGTTCCGGCCCGACAGGCGTACTCCCATTCCGCCTCCGTTGGCAGTCGGTAACCGGTCCCTTCCAGGTACGTTACCGTCTCATCGGAACGGGAATAGAACGGTTTAAGCTGCTCCTGCTGGCTCAGTTTCACGCAGAAATCGGCCGCGTCGTACCAACTCACCGATTCCACCGGATGATTGCCCGTCTCCAAGTTGGCGACCGCGTCTTTCCCTCGACCCGTCGCCGAGAAGCAGGACGGGTTGATTCCCATCACCTGCTCGTACTGAGATTGCGTCACCTCAGTCACCCCGAGATAGGTCGGCTTTGTGAGAACAACTTGGTGCTGTGGACCTTCGCTTTCAATGTTCGCTCGCACCGCCGGCGCTGAAACCACTTTCAGAGCCGCTTCGATCTCCTCGGGCGGGCCCCCCATCAGGAACTCGCCCGGAGGGATCAGCCGGAACTTCATGCCAATGGAGTTGGAGTATTCGACCGGCAGACCGAAGTAGTCCGCCCAGGCTTCCTGATGCTGTTTCGCCCGATCGGCATTGAATGGGGCGATTGCTGGCGGCGGGGCGGCGATGGACCAACCGTGCCAGGTTGTCGTTGTGCGTTTGTCAGGAGAACCGGATGCTGCGGCATTCTCGGCCTGATGCAACTTCGGGATTTCAGCTTCTGCGCCGGGTTGAATCCGAAGGGTCACCGTGCCGAACACATCATCTTCCCAAGTGTGTGAAGTCCCAGGGCGAAGGCCGAGATGGTGCAAAGTCGTACCAGAGGGCAAGTAATAGGTCTTATGAGAATTGATCAAACTCTCTTTCTCCCCCATCCAGCACAGCTCCAGCCATCCCCGGTCCGAGAGATAAATAGACCCATCAGCCACGCCAAGTTCAGCCTCTTGATCATTCGTGCTAACCTTGATCAGCTTACCCTGTCCGTAAGGTTCCACCCTAACACTCTCCGCCTCGAAAAACGGATGCTTGTCTTCGGAACCTGTAGCAATGATGATCGAACCGATGGCGCTATTTGCCCTATTCGTGCTCACACCCCAAATGGCGTCCTTACTGTCTATTCCCGACTGAAAATGGATCGCACGAACGTCGCTCCATTCGGTGTCCGAGTTTTTCCACCACCCGCGGGCAAAAAATGGATCAACCAAGTTGTTCCTTTTCAAGAAATCGAAATCCATTCTTCTCGCATGCTGGATGATCTGCTCGCCATCTTTGATGTCGACGTGGACTTCCACGCCGTGGTGTGGGCTATCATGACGCCGCCGATTCCCTTCGAGGAATAGAATTGCTACGTCAGCTTCATCTTCAGCCACAGCGGGGGAAACGATCGCCGCATCACCGTTGAGCGGCGGTTTTTCAGACGAGTCACCATCCATCCCGCCGATAGTTACCGCCTGCGGCAACGTCGGGATTGGCGTGTCGAACCAGCGTGCCAGTCTGGGACCTAGGATCGTGAGCACGAGAACCGCCAAGGCGACCAGCACTCCCATCAGCAGCCGCTTCGGCCATGCTGATTTTGTCATCTTGTTGCGTGTATTGCCGCTGGGTTTGGCGGAGCGCGGGGTCGCAACCGAAATTACTTTGCCGCCGTGCTCCAGTTCACGCTGACAACGTGCCAACAGATCCGCAACTTCCTGAGCCGACTGAAAACGGTCCTGGCGATCTTTTTCCAGCAAGCGAAAGATGATCGACTGCAGCCAGTCGGGTGTTGTTGGGATGACGTCGTCAAGCGACCGCGGCGTGTCCTCGCAAACTCGCTTGAGTACGGCGACCGTGTTGGCTGCGCGGAACGGAGGGCGGCCGGCGACCATTTGATAGAGGACGCTTCCCAAGCTGAACAGGTCGGCGCGATGATCGAGCGTTTCACCTCGCGCCTGTTCCGGAGCCATATACATTGGCGTGCCGGCGATTAGCCCGCTGGACGTCATGCTGGCATCGTCCACCGCCCGGGCTAAACCGAAATCGGAAATCTTTGCCTTCTCGACAACGCCATCGGTCAACAGGATATTCGACGGTTTGATGTCACGATGAATCAGGTGTACCGAATGCGCGGCGGCCAGTCCCGCGGCGACCTGTTGACCGATCCTCAGCACATCCGCCACGTCGAGCGGCCCCTTGTTGTTCATTCGTTGCTCTAACGTCTGCCCAGCAATGTACTCCATGGCCAGATACGGAATCGGCTCTTCTTCCACCGCGTGAACCGCCACGATGCTCTCATGCGTCACCGCGGCCGCCGTACGAGCTTCTCGCAGGAACCGTTTTCGCGGCGGCGAGGTCGCGGCGAGTTCGGGATCCATCAGTTTGATTGCCACCACGCGGTGCAACTTTTTGTCAAACGCTTTGGCAACGATTCCGAATGCTCCGCGTCCGAGAATCTTTTCGATTTCGTAATGCCCCAGTCGACCGAGCCAACCATCGCGTGTCGCCGGTTTCAGGTATCTACGGAACGCGGCTTCGCTGGAAGCACGCTCGCCTTGCAGGTCCAGATCGTCCGCGGATTCCGACAGCGACTTTTTTTCAGTTGCAGAACGGCTTGCAGCCTCCGGTGTCTCCAGGAACTGCCCGGCCTGTGCGTGCTGAGAAAACGCACCCGCAATGACATGTGCCTGCTCCGGAAATCGCTCGTGGTACTCGTCTATCTGAGGTTCATCCCGCTGTTGCGCGCGGTATTCCAATTCCATCACCAGCAGTTCTGCCAGCAGCCCATTGCGGGCAGCCATCGGAGCATCGGCCAGGAACTTCTCCATGCGTGGGCCGAGCCCTCTCACCAACTCCTGATCAAAACGGTCGCAAAGCTCGTCGATCTCAGAAAGTTGCTGATCATTAAGTTGCTGATAGGCTGGATTCCTAATCGACGGGTCATTCATGAGCTGCAAACCGAAGAGAGTTCTCGTATTCCTCAGATGGCCAATCAGTGGAAAACACCGACATTACTTTGACTTGGCAAAAAGGATATGTGGGCAGAAAGATTAGGCGCTAGCGGTAAACCTGATCGTCGAGCTCGGCTGTCTCATATCCGTTGTTGCCCACCGTATTTTGGCTCATTGCTGAAGCTGAACGCCATGCTTTTCACTGCTTGCCGTCGTGCAAGCCCGCCTCTACCCAGATTCGGCGGATTCTTTCCAGTTTTCGTTCGACGGTTCGCCGTGTGCATTTCAATTCGTCGGCTACTTCTCTGTTCGTGGCCCCCTGAAACTTAAGCGACACGATTGTCTTCATCGTTTCATCCGTGAGCGCGTCGAGCAACTGGGCGCAACTTTCAAATACTTCGGCCAGGACGTCGGGCGTGTGCTGGTTGCTATCGACTCCGTTGATCCCGGCGTCGCCAAGTTCAGCGAATCCGGATTCGCCGCGTTCGGCTCCTCCCCCTCGTTTCTGACGATTAGTCCGTCGCCGTTGAGCCGAGATTTTTCGGGAGGTGATGACGGCCAGCAAGCCCCACAATGCGTCGCGATTCTCGGCTTCAATGCGGCCATCAGCAAGACCGCGACAGAGACTGTGGAACGCACTGTTCGCCGCGTCATGCTCGTCATAGCGGCGACGGATCTGCGGGTCGAGTTTCTGACGCGCAAACTCCTGCAGCCGAACGGAAATGTGCCGCCAAAGCTGTTCGGCGGCCTGAGAGTTCCCGTTGGAAAGCTGGTCAATCCAGCCTGTGACTGATTGGTTATCCATGTTGCGAACACCGGTGAATATCGTCATCGAGCCAATGCGACGAAATGCTATATGGCCACTATTATACGATGATATCCTCGACAATCGACGCCGTCTTCGGCAACATCCAAATCAGTACCGCTACAAATTTCCGAGCCATCAGGTGACGGGATGATCGATCAATCGTTCCGCCCACCGGTTCTGGCCGCGTTCCCAAGCCTAAGAAGCAATAAATCCTAACAACCCTCAACTCAAGAATGGCCGATCTTGAAGCGAACATCCCTGGCCGCACTTGCGTCCGGTCGACTCAACGTGCTCGACCAACGCTGTGGTCTGCGCTTTGATCCACACCGTATCAGGCTTGTGGCACGTTTTTGAGACGAACGCCTGGTGCCTGCCGGGCGGACTGCAACTCTTCTTGGAAAAGAGGTCAGACCGGTGTGAACAACGTTCGACCGAGCTATTTTGACTTTCGTGTCAACGAGCGAGGCTCTGCTTCGCTAAGCTCTGGCACTAGCGAACATCTTCGAAACGTCAAGCGAATTGCCAAAGTTCGAAGAGGCTGTCGTCGGCCAGAAATTCGTCTAACGCTTCATCGTGAGCTGAGGGCCAGGGAGAGGAAGGTGAGGTTGGCGGTTGAATGTCGTAAGTGGACCGATGGGCTGGCGACGAAGGAGCAAATGCCGTTTCGTTGACCGCCGCGTTCGGAAACACAGATGCCGCCTCGACTCGCGACACGTTTTGCGAGGCCACTGGCGGTATGAATGGCGCTGAGATTGCCTCACCTTCGGCATTCCCGATCGGGTTGTTTAAGAAGTTGATGACAATCAATACGTCAATTGGCGAGACAGAACCGTCCTGGTTCGTATCGACGTAGAAGAACTCCGTCAGGCCTGCAACGGACGTGGGCGTATCCAGCTTGCCAGATCCTTTCTCATCGATTCGGTTGATCAAGACCAACGCATCGATCGATGAAATACTCCCATCATGGTTGGCGTCGAGACCTCGAAGCGGATTATGATAAGGCCTCATGTTCTCGATTTCGATCTTGGCTTTGCCTTGCCGTAGAACATGAACATATTGGTTGTCGACGATTTGGGGCATTTCTACGGTCCATCCGTCTCCATACTCGACGGCATCGCCGTCGTCATGCCGCACTCGCAACGTGCGTGTCGATTGCGAGAGAGTAAGGACTCCATCGATGTCGAGTTTCAACGAATTGTTGCCGCTGCCGATGATGTCAAGCGTCTCGAATTCCCGCAGGGCGTGTGAAATCGATCTGAGGTCAAGGGCCTGACCACTGCCAGTCAGACGCAGTGTGTCTTTGCCAGCGCCGGCATTGCATTCGACGAGCCCGGCGAAGATTGTGTCGAGATTCGCGAGATTGACCGTATCGTCACCCGGTGTGCCCACGAAATGGAGTCGCTGGATTGAAGCGCCTGGAACACGAAGCAACTCCGTCGTCTCAGTACTGACCACGATATCGCTGCCTCCAGCTACAATCTCCACCTCACCCGCTGCAGGAGGTGTGACCTGTGCCATCGTGTAGCTTCCATCAAAGCGTTTAACGTTGAAGCCTTCGATGGCGAGCCCGTCGGTATCCATCGCGGTTACGCTAATGGTGAATTCTCCGTTGTCCGGATAGACATGAGTCAGCACGGGTTGCTCGGCGTGCGTTCTTGTGGCACTTCCATCACCCCATTCCACTAGCCAGTCGGCAATTGGGAGATCGCCTGGGTTGCTGGCTTGAAGTCGAAGCTGGTAAGTCTCGCCCTCGTTCGCGGCAGTCTCGCCTTCCGCGAAGGTCTTCGCGGCAGTTGCGCCTTCCACGGTGATGATCGGCAACTGATCGGTGAGTTTCACTTCGGTGCTGAGGACGACGCTGCCGCCGCGCTTGTCGGTGATTCGCCCGAAGACGATATGCGATCCGGCCAACTTTTGGAATTTGGCGGGAGCCGTAGCGGTGGGCGACGTGCTATCTTTGACTTCATATTCTCCATCGCCATCAAAATCAAAGCTGTAGACCATTCCGTCCGCGCCCACACCTGACGGATCACTCACGTTGGTGAACGAGATCTGAACTGGGCGGCCCTGTTGGACGGGGCCGCTATTGGCAAGCTCGCCGGTGGGGAGAGCATTCGCAACAGTGAACTCGAATGGTGCCGAGATCACTGAGTTTTGCACGTCGCCGGCAGGTGACGCATACATGGCATGGATGCTGGCCGAGTATTCGGCGCTATCCAGCATCGGATCTCCGGTGTAATTCGTGATGCTTTTAAACTCGTCCCAAGATAAGGAGAACGAACCACAGGAACGGGTTCGATCACTTTCGCATGGATGTGGGGCATTGTTGAAGGCATCGACCTTGCCATCCTGGTTAACATCCAAACCGAAGGACAACACCTTACCCGTTGCGCTGGCTGTCAGAGTCAGCGGCTGGCCCTCGACCAGTTCTCCAGCACTCACGATAATTTGCCCCGGATCGCCGACCACTTTGACATCGTATCGCTTCTCGACCCGACCATCATCGTGGACGGCACTGATGGTTAGATGAACATCACCGATCATGTGGTAGCGGTGTTCGGCGAAGTCTGCTCCATGACCAGATTCTTCCACTGGCGACCCGTCACCCCAATTCACCACCCATTTTGTGACGGAATCGTCTCCATGATCAGAGTACGAAAGCGGTATTCGATACAGCTCTCCAACTTGGGCCTGATCTGGAGCAGGAGTGATCGTCTCGGGAGTTGTGTCGTTGATAACGAGCGTTTGGTAGACGTACGTCGACACTCCATCCGTGTTGGTCACGCGAGCCCCGATCTGGAACGTGCCGTCATCGCCAAGACCAAGGTTGCGAAGCTGTCGCCAATTGAGCGTCAGTGGGTTACCGACCAGCTCAGCGAGTTCACCGAAATGACCATCTCCGTCATGGTCCCAATGAACTGTTAGGTTGCTAGGATCGGTGCTGCTGGAAACTTCGACTCCGATCTTGAGTTCGCCACCCTCGTGGATTTCATAGTTATCGGACTCGAATTCTACGATCGGAGCAGTGATTTCTTTGCGATTGGGATCGGCGATGTCAGTCAGGTGTACCTTGCCATGTCCCGTCAAATTCCAGATGCCGGAATTCTTCTGGACTGTCTGACCCTGACTGTCAAATTCAAGCGTATTGCTGCCTGGCGTTACGGGGTTCTCGCCGTCTAGCGCGTCGCCATAAAGGTGAACGCTGCTCGTGCTGTCGATCTTGTTTCCGATGACCCTGAAGTGATCATTGCCCTCGCCTCCACCGACCCGTGCAGTCGCACCAGGCCCTAGCAATTGAATATCAATCTCGTCTTTACCCTGGCCGCCGAAGATGTCGACAGTGGCCCCCACGTGGGTCGTGGCGGCGCGGAGTTGCGCTAGGTCGTCGCCCTCTCCCAAATCGACAACTACACCACCGTTGCGTAGGTCCTGAACAACAACGAGGTCATTTCCCCCGCCGGAATGAATGCGAGTGGAAGCGACGGTCGGAGTCTCGACAATCGACAGGATGTCGCTCCCTTTCCCAGTATTAACGCTGAGTTCCGTGATGTTTTCAAACCGTACAACGAGTTGCAACGGCGTTTGATCATCCAGTTCTAGTTCGTTGAACGTGATGAGCCCACCAGGAATCTGGACGCCGTCTCTGTGAGTCCCTTGTGTGCTCACCAACAGCTGTTTGCCATCGTGGCTGACTAGCATCGAGGTTGGGGAGAGCAAATTGTTGGTGCCGGCCGTGTCATTGCGAATGACTTGTTTGAATGCAAGTTCTTCTTCTTTCTGCTCGAATACGACCAGCGCTTCGGTCCCCGACACAACCACAAATTGTCTCGAAACTGTTGCGTCACCGTTATTGGTCAGCGTCATCCCGACGACATCCGTAGGCGCTAACATGCCCAGCACGCCATCGCGGCCGTTTTGAATGGTCTGACGGAGCCTGACCGACGTAAACTCGCCACCCGCTGCGTCGGCAATATTCGCCGTGCTGTACACCATCATGCGATCGTCGTTCGCATTGATCACGTAGACGTGTTGATTGTCAGGGCTAACCGCAATCCCCGTAGCACCAGCCAGACCATTTCCATTCAGGGTCTGCAAAATGGTTTGTGAATCGAGCTGAACGACTTTTAAGGTGTCGTTGGCCAGCACGTAAGCAATCTTTTGGTCTGGACTCAATGCAAAATCGACAACACTCTCATTGACCAATTTCGTGGAGTTACCATCCAGCGAGGTGCGTGCAAATGATACCAGTCCCTGCTCAGAGGCATCGCCGGTGCCGCCAACATAGAGCGTGGAATCTGTGGCAACGACAGTCGCCGGTTCCTTGATGTCGCTATCAAACTCACGAACAAGTTGAAGCCTGCCGTTCGTCGCCTCGCGTTCGTAGACCGCACCGTGTCCCGCCGAGCCCACGACGTAGACGTGCGTCCCGTCAGGCGAAATGGTGACGGCCGTGGGTTGCTGGAGAACGCTGGCTGATTGGTCGTCACTCGCTTTAAACAACTGAAGTTCAGCACGTGTGTGTGCATCGATGACGACGAGTGCCTTGCTCGTGCTCGAAACACCGTACAGGTGGTTGCCGTCGTGGCTTTGCGCGATCGCGTCCAGGCCGTCGAGCCTTTTATAGAGATCCAAGTCCGGACGAAGGACATCGATGAATTGTACTTGTCCGTCCGTTGTATCGAAGACATGAGGGAATTTCTGGGCACCGACGATGTCGGTTTTGTCCAGCTTGACGTTGACTTTTACGTTAGTCTCCGGAATCAACGTCGCCCAAACCGATTTTGGCGGGAGGGACGTTAATGCTCGGTCACCCTGTGTACCGCCGGCGCGCAACTTTTCGGTGAACTCCGAATCACTTTGTTCGTCCACAACGCCCAGTTCTGGAACAGCAAGGTGCATGTCAGTGAGATTCGCAACCACCAACACATCGTATCCTTTGTATTTGATGCCGGTGGCTGGATCCGCGTGGAAGCGAGCGACCGCAGCGATTGCGCTGCTCGGCGGAGTCGATGTAAGTTCCTGCAACAGATCGTCACTGCTGTAGAGCTGGAGTTCGGGCTTGTAACTCGTGGTCTTGGAACTGTCGGTATGAGTTAACAAGCCATACACATCAGCGCCGCCGACAAGCCCCGCGATGCGCGGAGTTGGGGCTTGAAGTAACGAATCAGAAGATGAGGCTTTGAGATGTGTATTCTCACGTCGCGGTCCCGTCTCGAATTCCGTTCCCAGTACGTTTGGGACGTTCGTGACATGAGTCACCGATTTTTTGTCGACGCTGATCGTGATTCCGGTATTGCTACCCACGAGGAAGCGTCCGGCTTGACCATCCGGTGCCGGGCCGTTGTCATTTCCGCCGGAGAGATTGATGGTCGCCTTGGACGCGTCCAGGTAGGTGCCGACCAACCGGATTGTGCCGCCGGCACCACCGGCGCCTTGTCCGCCAGGTGTACCGCTACCACCGCTTCCGCCTCTTCCACCATCACTGCCATCTCCCCCGCGACCTCCTTTACCACCCTTCTTATGGTCGTCTTTTGACACTTCTCCGTCATCTCCATCCTTTCCGGCGACTCCATAACCTCCGCGCTCTCCTGTCCCTCCTGACACAGCCGTTCCGGCAGAAGTGCCTGCTTCGCCTGGCGCGATTAATTTGCTGTCACCAATAATGAGTCGTCCCTTTGCGATGATTTCAAACGCGCCACCACCATCGCCACCATTGCCACTACTTCCTCCGTTGCCCCCACTGCCTCCATTTCCTCCCGCTCCGCCGCTACCACCATCGCCGCCTTTCCCACCAGCGGGCCATTCCCAACTGCAGACAAAAAAAACACAGTCGCTGTCGCGCCCGTTGCTTCCAGAGCCGCCGCCGCCACCGCCTGCTCCGCCACCACCACCACCACCACCGCCACCACCACCACCACCGCCGCCACCGCCGCCGCCATCGCCGCCGCTGATCACGAGGGACGTTCCGGTATTCAGCCCTGGACTACCGTCTTTTCCAGGCAACCCATCTCTTCCGTTACCACCGTTTCCGCCGCTTCCCGAGGCAGCCGATCCATCGTGTCCGCTATTTCCGTTTCTATCTATAAGATCCTCAGCGATCCCCGTCTTGAGCTGTTCGGCGCCAGAGCCAGCGGCACCGGCCGAGTCGCTTCGATTTCCACCCGCACCGTGCGTCCCTCCGATCCCACCGGCGCCGCCCGCGCCACTGGCTGTTTGGCCGCTGTTGAGTCCCGCAGTTCCTATTGTTCCAGCAGTTCCATTGCCATTGCCTCCGCTGCCATCTTGACCCTTTGTGTCCGAACTTAGTATGCCACTCATTCCGGCCACCCCAGCTTCTCTTTGTTGTGTGCCGGAAAAAACACCTCCGGCCCCACCGGACCCTGCGGCACTTCCTTTACCCGCGATACCGCCAATTCCCCTGTCGCCCCCGGTTCCTCCTTGCCCACCGCCGGCAGTGCCTGGCTTGATGTCAAAGGTGACGTTGTCTTCGATGTGGACGTCGCCGAGGGCTGTGAAGGAAAATGCTCGGTCGGAATTGGCGGATGTAATCGTCGTCCCGGCAGGAATGGTGAGATTACCTGCGAAGTGGAATTCCGTGATCCCGTTCGCGTGCTTCGTGACGGTAAGAGGTACCCCGTAGAAGTTGTCTCCGTTGTGGTAGTTGCTGAACTCGCTTCCCTCCGGCGAGAAGTTAATGGATTCTTCTGTCGGATTCACCGTCCAAGTCGTCTTCTGGCTGGGGTAGTTCTGTGTTGTTGGAAGTCCCGTTAAGGTCTCTTCCGCTCCGGCAATCGCCACGTCTTTTGCGAAGATGTTGTCTACAACGACGCTTTCGGCCCAACTGAATTTGGTAACTGCGTGCAATTCTGGCTTGTTAAACGAATCGAAGTGGATTCCATTTAAGCCTGCACCCGGAGAACAACCGGTCGTCGAACCTACCGGTGGCGGAATCTGACACACGACGTCGAACGAGTGCCCCGTTACCGTCTTGCCGGTGAAGGTGATCGGCACGGCTTCCGACGCGACAATGTTCATGGCATAAGCACTGAAGGGGCCGTTGTTCGACGTCAGCTCGACCCGACCATCGTTTCGACTGAGTTTGAATCCGTCTTCCGAATAGGAAGTATTGCCCAGCCCGCTTGAGTTTTTGGAGGCAAGGTCATCAAACGTGATTCCGCCTTGAACATCACTAATGTCGTCAATCCCTTGGAATTGGTTCCTGGGATCAAGAACCTCGATGCCTTCTCGCAAGTCAACACTATTGCCCCTGATCGTTCCTTCGGTGCGCACGTCGCTGCGCACATCGAGCTTGTTGTCTTGCCCCGCACCGCCCAGGATCTTGACGAATTCGGCACCGGCAGAATGAATCACTTCGAATGGTTCCAAGCCCGGGCCGACTGGATCGACTTTGACAGAACCTTCTTCAACGATCCAATGGACGGGCTGGGTGTTCGATTCATTATTGACGATCAGTCCCTCGAAATTTATTTCCAACTTGGAGAACTGCCCGGCGACAGGGATCCCTTTGATTATGACCTCGACCGAGTCATGGTGATCTTTCCCAAACACGACGGTCTCTGCCGTCTTGCTGATGCTGTGCAGCCGGAAGTAATCGTTTCCATCCTCGCCATGTAATTCAAGTTTGGTGCGCTTCAACAGATCCGCTCCAACGGGATCCGTATCGACGTCGACCTCGTCGTTGCCTGCGCCAAGAAGGACTTGAACGTCATCGAAGTCTTTGAAGTCAATACGTCCGGCAGTGAAGCCGGTCAGCGAACCTTCGCCGAGTTTCTCGCCACTCTTGACTTCGCCCTTTACGGATTGCTGAACATTGCTGCGATCGAGGATCAGTATGCTGGAACCAGTGCTGCCCTGCGGGTCGGCCGAAATCGTCAGCATGGCGTTGCTGTCGTGCGCGGTGATCCGATCCGCGACGTTGTTGCTGCTCGTTCCCAGGTTGATTTCCGTGGGATGCGAGATGTTTTCGACCGTGACTCGGTCGTGACCACCCTTGGTGTTGACCGTCGTCGGAACGACGGTATCAACTATCAGAAGCGAATCGCCACTGTCCGCGTTGCTCAAGTTGAGCGTCAAACCGGCGAGGCCTTCGAATTCGATTTCACTCGGGATGCCTCTTAACACTCCGCGTGAATTCGTTCGCCGGTCGACGACCAGGTTGCTCGCCTCTAACGTCGCATTGACTTCCAGTTTGGAGGCGAGCTCATTGCCGCGTACCAGGAGCTCGTTGGTAATGTCCGCCAGATTGCCGGTCACCACCAATCTGTCATTGCTGTCGATCGTCGTGTCGACACTGATACCTCGCACCTCGAAGCCATCCGCAGCGGGACCCAGCTTGAGGTTCAGTTTGCTGATCTGCTCGTCGAAATGGATCCGGCCGGTCATCCCCAATCCTGAAATCTCTGTTCTTTCGAGCGTCCCAGGTGATGAATGTTTTATGGAAGCTCCACGGTCGTCGACATTGACAATGCTTTGTCCTGTGTTCGTTCCCAAGACCTTGATCGGGCCGACGATGCCATCGAGCTTCCGCTCGTCGTTGTGGATGTTGACCGTGGTCGTTCCCGTTGTGCCCGAGTGGATGTAGGTTTCGGTGGACTCGGAAGAGGTGCCTAGCACGTTGACCGTAGTGCCACCGGCCAGGTAGAGATCGACCTCACTGACGTTGCTGAAGGAAATACCGGGAGTCCTTACGGGGCCGAAGGAAATCGCTGTAATCTCATCCGGCTCGTCACCCATGCCCAAACCAGCGACGTTGCCGTTGGTGAGCGTGGCAACGTTGGGCATGTTATCTCCAGCATCATCCAGCCAGAGCCTGTCACTGGTGCCCTCGCCCATATCGACGGTCAATGACGACCGGATGCTATTGAGAACCCCGGCGGTTCGCAAGCGGGCCGAGAACTCACTAATGGCAATATTACGACCAACCTCCAAGACCCGTAATCGAATGTAGCGAGCCGTGATTTCGTCAAAATTCAACTCACGCCCATTCTTAATGAATGAGCCACTTAGATCGCTTTTGAGCAAATTGGAAGTCACACCGTCCGCGCTGTACTCCAACGCAAAACGATTACTTGCTTGATCTTCACCGTCTAAGGCAGCAAGGAAGATGCTGTTAATTAACTTTGGACTACCTAAATCGATTACTAAAGATTCACCCGGAACACTATTGGTCCTACCTCCGGTAGACCTGTCTCCATCCGTCAAATTCTCTTTCGTCGCTGTTGACGGGTGCGAGGAGAAATGTTGAAGCGCAGCGATTTCAACGACCGTGGCATCGGCGGCATCCGACGAGCAGTGCTCTGGCCGTGCCATCGAGCTAACGCATACGATGTCTTCACCACCCAGCGTCTGCACGGTCGTCGGCGTGTTGGCTTGAACCGAGGTAATGATGACGGTGTCAGGACGCCGATCGCTGGTTGTGATGTCAACGGAATTGGCTTTGATGATGCCTTGCAAGTCGATGACGACGCCGGCACCGCCTACGTCAGTCGATTTCTCGTCGTTAGTCTTGATTGTCACGGGGCCTCTGGGAGCCTGCAATTTGCTACCCTTGGGCAGTGACAGATTGTTGGCAACGATCAGCGTAATTGCGCCATCGCCGGTCTGTATGTAGGCGTTCTCAGCCAGCGAAAGGTTCTGGTTGTTGCGAGTGGCACCCGTGTCCTCGACGGTCAGTGTGATATCCTTGTACGGAGTCGTCACACGGTCGGTAATATGCAGCGGGCCTTGGACCGAGGTAATCGCTACGCCCTGGGTGGCTAGTACGTTGACCAGGTTGCCGGTGAGTGCGACGGTCAGAGGAAGACCTGCAGCCCCGACGCTGCCTTTTTTGGCGTGCAGAAGAAGATCTTGGCTTTGGATGTTTACAACGGGGGCGTCGGACGCGCTGTCTGATGCCGTCGTATCAGAGGGTTCCGTGGCGGACACAGCCTTCAGAATGGAACCGAGCGACTGGAGATCCACGACTTTTCTTGGCGCTGAAGCGTCCGGTGCAGCTGCATCGTCCAAGTGTGTAAACGTGACCTTGACGATTTCCAAGTCGCCGCCGGTTGTTCGGCCATCCGGCCCACGAAGGCCGATCTGATCGAAGCGAAGTACGCCGTCTTTGGCGATGGCAGTGAGTGTCGTTTTCTCGCCACCGAGTTTTATTCGCCCTTCCGCGGAAGCCGGATCGATCGTCTGTGCCGCTTCCATTGTCAAGGCGGACGTCGTAATTGCCACATTCGAATTAGCGACCTTGATGGAGTCCGCCGAACTCTTGATCGTTGAAGTACCCAGTGGGTTATTGATGTCGCCAGCCAGGATCACGTCACCGCCGGCGCTACTGGTGCTCGATATTTCGAGTTCGGTTTTACTGGCGAACTGTCCGAACTTGTCTTGCGTGAACTTCTTTTCCAAGCTGGAAGGAACGTACGTGATGGGCAAGTCGAAATGAGTCGATGGATTTAGAACGTTGAGCTTGTTAACACGCAAGTCCTTCGATGAGTGGTTCGTCAACGTAACGGCCTTGTAGGCGCGGTCGAAGTCAAATTCCGCACCGTCACCTTTCAAGGTGGCAGAGGAAGAAATGTTGGCATCCGTTGAGCCGTCATGATCAGACATTGGGATACTGAACGTGATTTTGCCCGACAGGGGTCCACTATTGTCGATATCGTGGACTACGATTGCATCGTCCGTCCGATCGAATTTAACATTGACTTGCTTGACGACATCGCCATTTTCGTCAATGACCAGCAACGGGCTCGTGGGTGGGGGGACTACGACATGGCTGTTGAAGTCGATCATGCGTAGAGCGTGCAGCGTTCTCTCGTTTTTATCGTTGCCAATATCAATCAACGCACCTTTTTCATGTGCTTCGGCTTCAAATTGTGGGGCCTTCGGCGACAGTGCTTCGACCGTGAGATCTCTCGTGGAAATCTGGGACCCCTGCTGTGCGTTCACGGTCGTCGTTGTGGTCAAATCGTTAGTGGCCTTGGCCGTCGTTTTGCCAAGTAAGGCATGCGAATTAGCCTTGGCTCTTGCAACCGTTTTCAGGAGTTCGTGGGATGCCGTCAGGGTCACACCGTCATGACCATCCAGAACGGCGTTTGGCTCGACATTGACGACTGCGGTCGAGTTGGTCGTCAACTTTGTGGTCGCGTCGGCATCATCGACGGCCGCTATGGCATCCGAGTCCGTCTCTGCCGTAACGTCAAGCTTCGGTACGGTGGCGGTTACCGTGATTTGAGGACTCGTGAGCTTTCCAGAGATACTTGTCTGCGTGTCGTTCGTGATATTCATCGCCACGTTTGTCGAAGGCTTAACGGCCGCACCAAAACTGTAAATTGTGGCTTTCGGATGAGCAGTCGTGTCCGTTGACGATGTGACGGTCACGCTCTTGTCTGCGGTTATGGTTGCTCCCGATTTTACTTCCGTCTTCGTGTGATCCACGACGTTGAAGGTGACTGTAGCGCTGGACAAGTCCACAATGCCGCCGTCGATACTCCTTGCGGATGGCGTTCCGGAGTTATGCGACGTTGCCGAGATCTCTACCGCTCCGCCAGCAAGCTGGACCGTCCCATCCACAACATGGGCCGTACCATCAGAGTTCTTAACGACTGTCCCGTCAGCACGAACCGTGTTCTTTTCCCCGACCGACGCTTCGTTGGTATTTGTGATGTGTACTTCGGGCTGCATGCTGCCGAGGGAGACGGCCCCGACCGTTACTCCGCCAGTGACGGCATTTCCCGTGGCCGTAGATTCGGAATTGATCGCGACGTTCTTCCCGATCAGGCTGCCGCCGCCTGCAGTGTAGGCTCGGACTGTCGGGTTAACCGTTGCCTTGGGATTGATAACGTTCACTGCCGCGAAACCGGCAGCGAAGCCCCTGCCGGTCGCTTGGGCGTCGGCTGTGCTATTCGCCAACAATGAAATGTCGCCGTGCGGCGCAGAGATTTCAGCGCTGTCGCCCAGGTACGCATAGGTCTTAGGCGAGGAAGTGCTGTGCGAGTTTGCCCCGCCGGCACCTACGAGCCCCGCTGCGGTCATGGTCGTCTCGGACGTGGCTGTCGAATTCGTTGTTGCAGAAACAGTGACGTTGCCAGTTGACGCAGTAAGCTTTGCCGGGGATGTGACCGACTCGATCGCATGGCCGACGTAGGCTTCCACGGTACTGGTATCTTGCGTCGTCATACTGATCAGCGTTCCAGCCAAGAGCCCAAAGCTCTTCAAGTCTGCTGGCGCTTCGACAACGTTTTTGGCATTCGCATTCAAGGAAATGGCTCCCGCGTTGACCACGGCGCCATCTTGGGCATAAGAACTCGTCTTCGAGTCGATTTTGGAATCTACCACTGCTGCGGCAATGCTGATTCCGCCTTTGGATAATGCGCCAGTTTCTTGGTGTGACCTGGAGGTGGATTTCGCATCGAACGTCAAGGTTGTTTCGCCGGCTTCGATTTTGCTATTGGTCGCAATAAAGGACTCCGTTTTTCGGTCGATCTTGCCAACGGCATCGGCGATGGCGCCGGCGGCGAGGCCGACACTACCAACGTGTGTCGTAGGCGTGGCCGTGTTCTTGTCTTCCGCCTTGACACTCAGTTGGTTTGCGGCGACCTTCGTTTCGCCACCGACGTATGCTTCCGTCTTGCCGCCGATGTGGGCGTTGGACCGGACTACCGAGACCGCCGCCAGGCCCGCCGCGCCGCCCGTGTTCGTTGGATTCGCCAACGATGTCGACGTCGCGTTGACGATCACATTCTTGTTTGCCGCCGTTAACGTCGCGTTCTCGTTGTACGCACTCGTCGTGCCTTCGATCGTGGTATGCGATTCGGCACCGGCGCCAGCGACGCCGATGCTTATCGAAAGGGCAGCCACAAGGGAGCGCGTTTCGATAGTGGGTTGCGAAGTGGCGAGGGTCGAGACGTCTCCGTTACCGGCCGTGACCTCTGCGTCTGCGATGTACGCGGAAACATTGCTGCCGTAGGTGTCATTCGCGGTGGTCAGCCCGACGGCTATTCCAACGGGCGCGATCGCCAGAGAGGTCGACACGATGTCCGATTTGATTGTCGAAGTGTCCGTCGCCGAGATCGTGACCGAGGTGGCCGACTTGACTTCCGCGGAGTTCTGAACGAACGCCTTCACATCACTCGCAATCTCGTTCGTGGCGGTAGTCATGCCGCCGCTGGTCGCCAGTCCCGTTGGCGCGAACGCGGTTGCGGCGGCAGCCGAAAACGTCGTGGCGTACACCTGGGCGAGTTCAACGGCCATCACCGAGATTTCGCCCGTTGTTGACGTGACCTTGGGAGCGTCCATGATGTAGGCTGCGACGTAGTTGGTGATCTTGTTCTTCGCCAACGCCACACCCGCCGCGTTCGCGTCAGCGGTCGAGCCGAACGACGCCGACACGGCAGCCGCCCCGGACGTGGCATAGATGATGGAGGTGTCTTGCGCCTTGAGGAGTACCTTGTGGGCGACGATTTCGCTCGTCACCAGCACAAGCTCACTCGCCTTTGTGAACTTCAGCGTGAACGCGGATCCTTTGTCCGTAGGATCCTTGAATTCAACCGTGTCACCGACCTGGTAGCCACTGCCGCTGCTGGCGATGATAGTAACCTTTGGTTTGCCGTCCGCGTCGACTTGGATCGTCGCAAGCAGCCCGGTCCCGCCACCGGATGTTTTAACGGGCGATTGTTGCAAGAGAGCAGCGTTTGGCTCCCAGTTGTTGATGCTTTCAGGGCCGGGTTCTAACTCGAACTCCACAGCCTTCGCGACGATCAGCGTGAGTATGGATCTGCTGCCGCCAGGATCCTTGAATTCAACTACGTCACCGGCCTTGTAGCCACTGCCGCTGTTGTCGATGCTCTGAACCTTCAGATTGCAGTCCGGGTCGAGCGGGTCGAATTCGATCGTCGCAAGCAGTCCGGTCCCGCTGCCTGATGTGCTAACAGGAGATTGCTTTTCGTGCGTGGCGTCTACCTGCCAAACGCTTACGTCCGTTGATCCGTCGATGAAGGCTTGGACGTCGGATGAAATCCAGTTCTGTGTAGTGACACCCGAACCGCTCAGCGCGACGCCCGTGTTGCCGCCAGCGAGGGCGACCGCCCCGGCGATCACCACTGCGCCGATCTTCTGATCGGCCAGAGCATCGACCGTGAGAAGGCCGGCCGCCGTAACGGTGGTGTCCTTGACGTACGCCCGCACGATCGCCGGCTTTAACGGATCGGTCAAGTAGTCGGTGTGTTCGTAGCCGATCAGGTTTCGAGCCAGAGCGGCCCCGAGCGACGCACCAACACCGACAGCGCCGCCCCCGACGGAAAAGGCGGCACTGAAGATCACCGCGATGATGGTGGCGTCGTTGGTCGCGTCAACGTCAACGTTGCCTGCGCTGTCGATGTGACTGCGGTCCACATAGGCCTTGGTGTGAGTCAGGATGGTGTTAGTGGCCTCCGCGCCAGCACCGCTCACCGCGACCCCCGCTACGCCGAAACCGGCAGCGATCGACGCAGCGGCAGAGCCCGCAAAAATCGACGCTGTCTCTCTTGCGGATACGACGATCGGCCCGGTCGTCGTAATGCCCCTCATCGACTCGCCTGTTGGTGTTTTGACGATCGCGTCCGCATCTTCGATAAAGGACTCGACGGAGCTTGTGATCACGTTCGTTGCCAGAGATGCACCGACGGCGACCGAAACTCCCGCATAGGTGCCGAAGGAAAACGCGAGCGCAACCGCTTCGGCAAGCGACGCGATTGTCGAGTGATCATTGGCCGTTAGTGTGATTTGACCGGCCTGGATGCCCTTCGCACCATCACCGGAGATTGCCGCATCGACATCGACACCGATCCGGTTCTCGGCAAACACTCCCGAACCGGCCACAGCGACTCCGGCCACGCCACCGACGCCGACAGCTCCCGATCCCGCTACCACCAGGGCGTTGATCGCTTGGCTCGCGTCGGCGGTCAGCGTCAGTTTGCCGGCAACGGCATCAATACTTGAATTCGTGATGCGGCTGCGAATTTCGGCGGGATTTTCTGTCCCGTCCGGCTGCCAACCGATGAAGTTGCGTGCGACCGAAATACCGATCCCCACTCCTACTCCCGCCGTCCCGCCACCACCGCCAGCCGAAATGGACTCCGATGCCACCAGGGCGGCGATTTCCGATTGCCCTTTGGACTCGATATGAACATCACCAGCGCTTTTCAAGACGCTGTTATCGACATAAGCATTCGTCTTAGACAGGATCACGTTCTGAGAAACCGCACCCGCTCCGGCCACGGACACGCCCGCCTCGCCTCCGATTGCAACGCCCACCGACGCCGCCGCCGAGACCACGGTGATGTTGTTGAGGGATACTTGGATTTTCGCAATGTCATCGTGATGATCGGGATCCCGCTTGAAGGTGTAGGTTTTCCCGTCACCGGTCGTGACCACCCACGACGTACCGCGGCGTATTTCTTTGTGCTCCTGGTCGAAAATCCCAGTGCCCTCATCGCTCACGACCGACACACGCAGTGGAATCACTTCCAACCAATCGCCGACTGTGAAGTTGACCCCTGGCAGGTAAAGTGACGTTTTGTCCGTGCCGATGAATCGGTAGACATGGCCTGATTTGCCGCCTGGCTGATGGTTCGGCGCGACTTTCACCGTATCGCCCCAGTGCAACTCCAGCTTCTGTTCGTTAGTAGGCTTGCCTTCGGACTTCGGTTTAATGTCAGTCGACGTGAACTTGAAGCTGTTGGAGACCGTGTTAACGTCCGGTAAGTCCACCCCAGCCGTCTTGAACGCGTCGTAAAGATTTGTCGCCAGCGCTGCATCCGCCAAGACGTCGATGTGTGCTTCGTTCTTATCGTGCGTGTCTGGATCGTCCTGGTCGGCCTTGGCAAGATCATCCAACTGGTCAAAGGTGCTGATTCCAACCTCGCTGAGTTGGAGATTCAGCACGTCCCCGCCGGATGCCGTCGCCGAGACATAAATGGCATCGCTTGCGCCGCCGGCAGTGGTGGTAAGGCCTTGATCAGCGTTCGCGATATAGGCGTCGACCTCGCTACTGATCTCATTGAAAGCAAGCGACAAACCAAGAGCGACCGACACGCCGGCCGTGCCGCCCACAGCGCCCGCCACGGACGCCGCACCGGCGACTGCGGCGATGCCGGAGCCATCGTGGGCCTTCAGGGTCACGCTGCCCGCCTGAATGCCCCCAGCTCCGTCACCGTCGATAAAGGCTTTCGCATGGGCTCGAATTCTATTCTCGTTGTAGACGCCAGCACCGCTGACCCCAACACCCGTCTCACCGCCGGCGGCAACGGCAATCGCCACGGATCCCGCCACGACAACCGCCCGAATCTCTTGTTCCGCATTCGCGGTCAGTATCAGGTCACGGGTGACAGTGATCTGCGCATTCTTGGCGAAAGCCTGTACGCTGGCCGCGTCGGCCGGATTGTCGGGGAGAATCAGTTTCCACGAGTCGAGATCACCGAACTCTTGCCCGCCAAGCTCGCTGCTGCCAACGAAGACCCAGTTGTCTTTGTTGGCATAGTCTTCCTCCGCGAGATTGGCGCGCGTGTCCCGTAAAGAACGATAGATCTTACCTCCGGCCTTGACGCGATCGCCGTTCACAAGTGACTGTGTGCCGGAGTCTTCATACCTGTAGAGATCAACGTCTTTGCCGATGTATTCGTAAGTATCGCCATCGCGTGTTCCGCCTTCGACTTTAACGTGAAGCCCTTTCCGAAGCTCCTTCACTTTGTCCTTGGAGGAGTGAACCTTAGCGTCCGGTTTGAGATCCGGCAGCGAACCACCGGGATCCCAACCGATGAAGTTACGTGCCACGGAGACACCGACGGAGGCAGCAACTCCGTTCGTTCCTCCGACACCAACGGCAACGCTCGCCGCGGCGATGACCGCGTTGATCGCAGAAGTGTTTTCTGCATTGATCGTCACGTCGTTCTTGCTTACCAACGTACTGTTTTCGACAAAGGCGTCCGTGTCGGACAGAATCACATTCTTCGCGACGGCACCGGCACCGCTAATGGCGACCGCATCCTTCCCGCCACCAGCAATGGATACTGAAGCCGCGGCGGCAACGGAGTCAATCGTCCCGCCCGTGATCGCCTCGAGGTGGATGTCGCCAACACGTGTCATCACGTCACCGGCGTTGATGACATACGCGTCGACTTCATTACTGATCTTGTTGAATGCCAGCGCGGCCCCGACGGCTACCGAGCCTGCATCTTCGCCACCAAACGCTGCGGCTACAGACGCAGCCCCGACGACGGAAATGATCTTCGACGTGTCATGGGCGGACAGCGAGATGCTGTCCGCATGGATGAGGTGGCTGTCGACTTGGTCACCGTCGATGTAGGCCTTGATGTGCGAGCCGATATCGTTGAACGCGAGGGCACCTGCAATCGACACCCCCACTCCCGTCTTTTCGCCGACACCTGCTACCACGGCTGCCGCCAGTACAATTGCAACGATACCCTGGTCAGCCTCCGCATGCAGCGTCAATGCGCCTTTGGCATCGATGCTGGAGTTCTTGGCATAGGCCAGTACCTCCGACGTGGCGTCGACGCCGAGTTCGCTGACGCCGATGCTGTTGATCGCGATCGCGGCTCCCAGACCGCCGCTAACCCCATCGGTACCTCCGATTGCTAAAGATCCAGATACAGCACCAACAACCGATACGATGTTGGAGCCCGTCTTCGCTGTGAAGTCCACTTGATGGGCATGGATCGTGCTTCCATCGGCGTAGGCGTGTGTCTTTGGCGAGACGGTGTTGAACGACTCGGCTCCGCCAACCGAGAGCGACACGCTGGTTTTCGTGCCCTTCGCGACCCCGATGGCGGCGGCAACCGAGAAAGCGTAGATGCTCGAGTTATCTTCGGCGTCGAAAGACACCGTTTGAATGGCGTCCCCCGCGACCGTCGAGTTTTTGACGTAGGCGCTCGCGGTGTTGTTGACCTCGTTACGAGAAACGGAGACACCGATCGGCACGGCTGCGCTCGTCCCTTGACCACCGCTCGAAACTGCCAGTGAAGCACCGATCGCAACGGATATCAGATCACCGGTGTTCTTGGCCGATTGCTTGAAATCACCCGCCAGCACAATATGTGAGTTGTCGGCAAACGACTGGGTGTTAAGCCGCAGTGTGTTCTGGCCGTAGGTGCCGGATAAGGCGACCGTGACGTCGGATGCGGATGCAGCGGACGCCGCCAGCCCCAAAGCCCAAATATCGGTGGGGTTCTGGGCGGTGATGGTCAGATTCGTCGCTTCGACCGCTGCATCGTGAACATAAGCCAGCGTGTCGTCATCCACCTTGTTGATCGAAACGTTCGCCGAAATTCCAACTCCAAATTTGCCACCGGTTTTCGATTCCTTCGCGTCTTTCGGATCGGTCGAAGAGGACTTCCCGGAGGCCCCTGCGCCGGCAATTGCGCCGGCGACGATGATACCCGTGTTCTTCGCATCGACCTTGACGTTGCCGCTCGTCTTGAGCGTTCGCGCTTCGCCGGTAGGTTTGCCCGAGCTGTCGCTGTCCTCCAAATCCTGCTGACCAATAGCCGCGCGAGTGTCGCGATCAAGGAGGTTGATCGCCACGGTTGCCCCAATGCCAACGGCCCCACTAACCGCCACGCCGCCACTCAGATTGACGATCTTAGAATCATCGTTGGCACGAACGACAACACTCGCGTCCTCCTCGTCGATTGTCTTATTAAGGACGTTGACCCGTGCGCCATTGGCAATCGTAGCGTGCGTGGAGTTATCAAAATCGACGAGTGTAAACACACCGTTGAAGGCAAACTTGTCGGATTTTCCTCCAGAGCCGGTGAATGTCAGCGCGAGCGCCCGATTATCTGCCAGTACCTGCAGGCTATCTGCGTAGACAGCCGCTTTGTCATGGATCTCGGCGCGAACCGTATTCGTGTGCAACAGGATCATCACGGTGGCACCGATGGCGGCGTCTCCACCGGTAGTACCACCGCTTGGTGCCTGGGCTGTGATATTGTACTTTTTGACATCGCCGGTCACCCCTGGGAACTGGATGTTGCCTCCGAAGTGTACCGATTCATTGGTATTGACTGCCTTAACGGTGACCGTCCGCTCACCAAACGCGATGCCCAAATCCTGGTTCACTTTGGCATCTTCGGCAATGTAGGCGTCACTTGACTGGTGAACATCAAGGACCGTGACCGCCCCAGCCACATTGACCTTTCCATCCTTGGCGGTGCTCTGTGACCAAGAGTTCACTAGATTCTGGAGTCCAAAGTTTTCGTTTAAACGGTTGAGTAAAATGCCCGTATCTTTTGAGAAATTCTTGAGCTTTTCTTTCCACGCGTCCGCCCCTTGATCCTCCCATTTTTTGGAATCACTAAAGTCCTCACTTTGCAAGTCAATCGAGGTGCCAGGACGATCGCCAATATATTTGTAGATATGGCCAACGCTGCCGCCCCCGGTATGTCCCTTGCTAACCTCAACGAACTGGTCCTTGCTGATAACGGTAGATCCGTTGCTACTCTCGGTAGCCGACGGCCCATTGATTAGACCTTTGACAACATCTACGAATTCGGCACCCGGGAGTTTGGTGAGGGAGGTGTAGTCATCCAGGGCTTCGGATTGGACCGTGAGCGCTTTCTTGGCATCAACCACGGCCTGCGATCCGATGTACGCGTCGACGTCCATTCGATAGACACCCACCGCCACAGAAGCTGCACCGTCAAACAGACCCTTGGATGTGTCGGCTCCACTCTTGTCCGTTGCGTCCGTGCCGGTGGTCGTTTCCGTTCCAGTGCTGCCGGACGAAGTTCCTACTTGTCCGGATGGTTTACCTGCCGCCGCACTGGCCCGGATATTGAATGGATTGGTGGCCTTTGCGGTCACTTCGACAGCCCCATTTGGTGCCTGTAGTTTCCCTCGGTACGATCCACTGCCATCGCCAATCCGCGCAACAACATCATTGTGATCGACTGCCACCGCCACACCGGCAGAAAGGTCAAAGCTCTCAATCTGCGGTTTATCACCTTCCTTTGATTTCTCCTGAGCTTCGTCTGATTTTCCTTTGACGTGCTCTTTCAAAATGCCAAAAAAGTTTTTGAGTGGAGTCACGACAAATTGACCAATTGCTACACCCTGGTTGTCGTCTAGCAAATCGCCTTTCGAATCGACACCGGCACTTGCGTGCGCGATCACTCCATCAATTTCTAAGATCCCTTTCTTTTTGGAGACTTGCTTTTCCTGCGTCGCGTGAATGCGTGCGTCGCGTCCCACATCCACAGTTCCATCGACCAACGCTTGGGTTGTACCGTTTTCGACCGAGACAGCCGCGGCAATCCCTAAAAATCCGTCCGCTGTCGCCGTCCCCCGTGCATAAGTAACATTTCGATCAATCGTGTCGGCCAGGACAACGACGTCTTTACCCGCTTTGATCTTTGCCGTATCCCGAATATAAGCTGTCGCGTTTGAGTTCAGGACGCTGACTGCGACACCTACTGCAGCTTGGATCTCTTGTGGGCCGGCATCTCCTGTTGCGCTCACGGTATTGTCGGACGAAGAACGGATGTATACGTCATTCGTGGAGGTGATGTTGCCGGCGACGTTGATGCTGGCATCTGTCGACGCTACCGCCACCGCGACTGCTGCGAGTAAACCGATTGGTGCCGTCGTCGCATTGGACTTTGCTTCAGCGATCGCGGAGAACTCCGTGGCGACGACATGTGATCCCAATTCCAAATCGATCTTGGCATGGGCGTTGGAAACGGCGACGCCGCCAACTAACGATAATACATCCACGAGCGGCAGATTGTTGATCGCCATATCGGTAGCACCTTGCTCAATCACCAAACGGGAGTGATCCGCTTGCGCCTTGAAATCCACTTTCGCGCCATGGACTTCTGCACTTCCCAACAAGGTGATGTCAACATGTGAGGTTGCGATGTCAACGACGCCAATATTGAGAGCCCCGAAGCCTTTGACGGCTTCTACGAAGAATCTCACATCGCCCGTCGCCTGCACCTTTGATCCTTGCCCGAGCACGATCGAATTGGTCATGTTTGCATGATCGATGGCCGGTCCCTTGTCCTCCCAGTCAGCGATTGTTGTGTAGTCGGCGTCCGAAAGATCCAACTCCTTAGTACTTGGCCCATGGAATTGGTAAAGGTGGCCAACGGTTCCCTTGCCGGCAAAGTCCTTGCCAAATGGATTGACAATCAGAACGACATCGCCTGGTTTCACGTCGGTTTGGCCATCCGTGCTTTTGTGATCCGGGCGAAGTTCACTGAAACCACCGAACTGAATGTTGTCGGTGGAAATGACCACGCCGAGGTCACCATCGTTCAAGACTTTAAGTTTGAACGCGGGTCCGCTGCCGATAGGATTCTTGAATTCAACGGTGTCGCCAATCTTGTAACCAGTGCCGCGGCTCTCGATGCTCTTGATGTGAGGTTGGCCCTGATCGTCGACGGCAATCGTCGCGAGCAGCCCGGTCCCGCTACCGGATGTTTTAACAGGAGATTGTTGCATGAGCGCGGCGTTTGGCTCCCAGCCGCTTGCCGGGACTACGAACTCAACCTCGCTCGCCTTCGTGAACTTCAGCGTGAACGCGGTTCCGCTGCCGCCGGGATCCTTGAATTCGACGGTGTCACCGACCTTGTAGCCGCTGCCGCCGTTGGCGATGGTAACCTTTGGTTTGCCGTCCGCGTTGACTTGGATCGTCGCGACCAGTCCCGTCCCCTTACCTGATTTGGTTTCCGGTGTTAGCTGCGTCGGAGTTGCAGTTGTCTGCCAGTTGTTGATGCTTTCAGGGACTGCTTCTAACTCAAACTCAGCAGCCTTCGCGACCGTCAGCGCGAACAGGGCTTTTATGCCCTGTGGATCCTTGAATTCAACGGTGTCACCGAGCTTGTAGCCACTGCCGCTGTTGTCGACGCTCGTCACCCTCGGCTTGCCGTCCGCGTCGACTTTGATCGTCGCGAGCAGCCCGGTCCCGCTACCGGATGTAGTAGAAGGAGATTGCTCCTTGTGAATGGCGTTGGCCTCCCAATCCTTCAAGTCCTTCACCAACACAAGCTCATTCGCAACTCCCGCAGCCTCCGCGACCGTCGCCGAGAATGCGGTTCCGCTACCGCCCGGATCGCTGAATACAACGGTGTCACCGAGCGCGTAACCACTGCCGCTGCTGTCGACACTTTTGATATGAGGTCGGCCCTCAACGTCGACTTCGATCGTCGCGAGCAGTCCGGTCCCGCTACCTGAGGTGCGAACAGGAGCTTGCTTCGCGTGCGTGGGGGTGATCTTCCAATCCTTTACCTCCTTCACCAGCACAAGTTCACTCGCCTTCGTGAACTTCAGAGTGAACGCGGATCCGCTGCCGCCGGGATCCTTGAATTCAACGGTGTCACCGACCTGGTAGCCACTGCCGCTATTGGCGATGATGGAAACCTTCGGTTTGCCGTCCGCGCTGACTTGGACCGTCGCAAGCAGTCCGGTCCCGCTACCTGATTTGGTTTCCGGTGTTAGCTGCGTAGGAGTCGCGGTTGCCTGCCAGTTGCTGATGCTTTCAGGGACTGCTTCTAACACAAACTCCACAGCCTTCGAGACGATCAGCGAGAACGCGGATCCGCTGCCGCCAGGCTCCGTGAATTCAACCGTGTCACTGACCTTATAGCCACTGCCGCTGTTGGCGATGCTCGTCACCTGCGGATTGCCGTCCGCGTCGACTTCGATCGTCGCAAGCAGTCCGGCCCCGCTACCTGATGTGGTATGAGGAGGTTGCTTCTCGTACTTGGCGTTGGCCTGCCAATTCTTCAAGTCCTTCACCAACACAAGCTCACTCGCGCTGGTGAACTTCAACTTGAACGCGGTTCCGTTGCCGTCAGGATCTTTGAATTCAACTGTGTGATTGACCTGGTAGCCACTGCCGCTGTCGTCGATGCTCTTGATGTGAGGTTGGCCCTGACCGTCGACTTCGATCGTCGCAAGCAGTCCGGTCCCGCCACCTGATGTGCTAACAGGAGCTTGCATCGAGTGTGTTTTGCCTACCGCCCAGTTGTCGATGCTTTCTGGGACTGCTTGCAACTCGAATTCAGCGGCCTTCGAGACCGACAGCGAGAACACGGATCCGCTGTCGCCCGGGTCCTTGAATACAACTAAGTCACCGACCTTGTAGCCGTCGCCGCTGCTGTCGATGCTCGTGACCTGCGGTGTGCCGTCCGGGTCGACATTGATCGTCGCGAGCAGCCCGGTCCCACTACCGGATGTGCGAACAGGAGTTTGTCTCTCGTACGTGGAGCTGACCTTCCAATCGTTCACGCGATTGGCGTTTCCTAATGCAAAACCAACGACGATCTCCTCTACATCGATATTCAGGTTGTTGCTGCCCAGGTCGAGATTCTTGTTGATGAATACCTTGTCCTCACCCGACCCACCTTCAATGGTCAGATTCGTTGTAACGGGAATCGCTGAAGATACGGTTAGCGTGTCATTGCCACGGCCAAATTTGATGTGCAGCGACTCGGCCGGGATGTTGAAATGCAAGGGGTGCAACGGTACTTGCACATCCGTGGGAATACTGGGGAGCGTCAGTTGGTTCAGTAGTTTATTGATGTAAGTGGGGTTGATTTTGAGATCGATGATGTTTTGGAATATCAGTCGATTCGGATTCGTTGGATCCTGTTTGAGTACGGAATTAAGGTGAAGAAATGGTGATAGGGGTACGGGAAAGCCTAACAAGGAGGGCAAGAAGTCTGTTAGGGCTAAGGCAAAGTCCAACGAGGAGTCATCGATGACCAAATTCCGAGCCCGCAAGTCGACGGATTCGAAGGGTTCGTACTTGATGTTCTTGAGGTCGTCCAACTCGACTGACGCATCCGAGAACCCCAAAGTCACGGTGACGTCGTTACCCGTGGCAACCAATGTATCGCTGCCGGTTCCACCGTCGAGTTTCAGCGACTGATCTTTCAGGAGAGTCAGCCTGTCAACGTCGATTCTGTCATCACCACCCAACGCTACAACTTCGAATGTTCCTTCCGGAAAGCTAGACAACGGGATCGTTACCGTCGCTGTTCCATCACCGAATTTGCCATCCAACGTGCCGAGCAGGTCAATCGGAGTTCCATGGTTGTCCTTGATAGTCAGGTTGGTCCCGTCTGCCGTAATCGTCCAGTCGTCAGCGGTGTTGCCTCCGTTGGCGTCGGTCAGGACGAGGTTACCGTTTACGATGCCGACCGTGGTCTCCGCGTCGACTGCGGGGATGATCGTGATGTTGAATACCTGTCCCGTGACGCTGTTGCGTTGTCCGTCGTCAACGTTGAATGTGAAATTGCCGCTGGTTGTGTTCGTGCCGTCGTGGACATAGACGACGCGGTTGTTGTTGACGTCGTCCTGCGTGAACGAAGTGATCGCCGCGCCCTGGTTGGTCGTTAATTCAAGCCGGCCGTTGGCCGGGCCGGATGTGACCGTGTAGGTGACCGAACTGGCCGGCTGTTCGGTGTCGGTGAACTTCAGTTCGGCCTGGCTGAGCATGTCCGTACCCCCTTCGGCCACGCTGCTGCCTGTGTTCGCTACCTGGTTCGGCGCATCGTCGTCAACCGGCGTGACACTAATCGTAAACGTCTGTCCCGTGACGCTGTTGCCTTGTCCGTCGTCAACATTGAATGTGAAGTTGCCGCTGGTTGTGTTCGTGCCGTCGTGGACGTAGACGACGCGGTTGTTGTTGACGTCGTCCTGCGTGAACGAAGTGATTGCCGCGCCCGGGTTGGTCGTCAATTCAATCCGGCCGTTGGCCGGGCCGGATGTGACCGTGTAGGTGACCGAAGTGGCCGGCTGTTCGGTGTCGGTGAACTTCAGTTCGGCCTGGCTGAGCATGTCCGTGCCCCCTTCGGCCACCGAGGAACCCGTGTTGGCAACTTGCGTCGGCGGATCGTCATCGACGGCGGTGACCGTGATGCTAAACGACTGCGCCGTGACGCTGTTGCCTTGGCCGTCGCTGACGTTGAATGTGAAGTTGCCACTGGTTGTGTTCGTGCCGTTGTGGACGTAGACGACGCGGTTGTTGTTAATGTCGTCCTGCGTGAACGAAGTGATCGCCGCGCCCTGGTTGGTCGTTAATTCAAGCCGGCCGCTCGCCGGGCCGGATGTGACCGTGTAGGTGACCGAACTGGCCAACTGTTCGGTGTCGGTGAATTCCAGTTCGGCTTGGCTGAGCGTGTCCGTGCCCCCTTCGGCCACCGAAGAACCCGTGTTGGCGACTTGCGTCGGCGGATCGTCATCGACGGCCGTGACCGTGATGCTGAACATCTGATTGTCGATGCTGGCCACGCCGTCGCTGACGTCGAATTGGAACGAATCGCCGGTCGTGCCGCTGCCGTTGTGATCGTACTTCAGCTTGCCGGCGTCGATGTCGGCCTGAGTGAACGTCTCCGTCGCTGCCAGAATCTCCGCCGCGCCGTCGGGCATGTTGTTGCTGTTCGAGTCGATGTAGAGCGTGCCTACAGCTGGGACGGTATCCAACGTATAGATCAATTGTGCCGGTGACTGTTCGCCGTCGGTGGTTTGCAATTGTGCTTGGCCAATGGGATTCGCTTTCGAGCCTTGGTTGACCGTCAGACCGGCGTTCGTGGCGACCGTCGGCGGTGTGTTGTTAGCTCTAGTGCCCTGAATCAGATTGTCGGTTTGATCGACGCTGGTTGTGATGTTAACCCAGGCTCCGCTCGCGCTCTCCGCAACCGCCACTTGTGTTCCCGATCGGAAAAGTTTGAGGTTGGATTCGGCGACATTGAGGGTCGTGGCCAGTGCATCGTCAAACCGCAGCGTGAGGTCGACCGAAGAGAAGTCCAGACCGTCGCTTAGGCGCAGGTCGTACACGGCCAACGGATTGGTCAGACCAGCCACCACACTGGAATGATCGGTGGCCAGCAGCGTGACGTCGAGGCTGCCGTTAGACAGCCCCACGAAGTTCGTGAACCGCACACTGTTCACCAGGTCCGGAATGGTGTCCGCGGCTTCCTCGCCCCAGTTCACATTGCCGCTCACGGCAAGCGTGTTCAGCATGAGCAAGCCTGCGTTGGTGGCGTACCAGCCCGCCTGCGTGCCATCGCCCTGGAGAATCGACCGCGCACCGGTTTGTGCAAGCGTCGTGAAATCAACATCCAGCGTGCCGCCATCGGCCACGATACGCCCGTTCTGTGTCAGCGTGTCGCGGACCTGGACGTTGCCACTCCCTGTGATCGTGGCGATCGCCGTGTCGGCATTCAACCGCAACACAAGGCTGTTCGCGCCAATTGTTGCCCCATTCGAGACGTTGATCGTGCCACTGCTGGTCCCGGTGCCCGTCCCCACGTTTGCGCTGGTGAAGCCCGTTAACGACACGCCATCGACGTTCAACACACCTGTCGCACTGCCTCCGCTTCCCACGTCTAGTGCCCCGGAGAACACGCCGTCGACCGCGCCACCGACCGCGGTCGCGTTCAGAGTCACGTTGTTGTTGTTCGAGGACGCGATCGACAGCCCCCGAGTCGACAGCTTTCCACTGGTCGGCATCGAGGCCAGCGGCAGCGTGTACGTACCGGAACCATGCAGAAATAGGGTGTTGCCCACGTTGATTTGCGAGGACCCATCGATGGAAAACGCGGCACCCCCGCCGGTTCCGTTGAATTGACCGACAAAGAGGTGTCCCGAGGTCCCCAGGACACCGCCGCCCGTAACATTGATCGTACCTGTCCCGGTACCCGTCCCCACGTCGGCCTTGCTAAAGCCCGTCAGCGACACACCATCGACGTTCAACACACCCATTGCATTGCTTCCGGATCCTACTATTAAAGGGAGTGAGAACACACTGTCGACCGCGCCACCGGCCGCTGTCGCGTTCAGGGTCACGCTGTTGTTGGTCGAGGCCCCGATGGCTAGCCCCTCAGACGACAGCTTGCCATTGGTTGGCGGCGAGGCCAGCGGCAGCGTGTACGTACCTGAACCTTGCAGAAATAGGGTGTTGCCCACGTTGATTTGGGAGGTCCCATCAATCGAAAACGTGGCTCCCCCACCGGCTGCATTAAACTGACCGACACCGAGGTTTCCCGGCGTCTCTACGATGCCGCCGTTGCGAACGTTGATCGTACCGTGGCTGGTCCCGCCGCCCGTCCCCACGTTGGCGAGGTTAAAGCCTGTCAGCGAGACACCATCGACGTTCAACACGCCCGTCGCATTGTTGCCGGTTCCGACTGCTAGTGGGCGTGAGAACACACTGTTGACCGTACCACCGGCTGCTGTCGCATTCAGGGTCACGTTGTTGTTGGTCGAGGGCGCGATGGCTAGACCCTCAGACGACAGCTTGCCATTGGTCGGCGTCGAGGCCAGCGGCAGCGCGTACGTACCTGAACCTCGCAGGCTCAGGGTGTCGCCGACGTTGAGTTGCGAGGCCCCATCAATCGAAAACGTGGCCCCCCCGCCGATTCCATTCAATTCACCGACAACGAGGTTTCCGGACGTCCCGAGGATGCCGCCGCCGCTGACGTTGATCGTACCGCTGCTGGTCCCACTTGCCGCCCCCGCCAGAATCTGGGTTGTTGCGTTCAAGACGGTCCCCGACCCGCTGACATTCAGAGTTCCACTGGCTGACGCGGTATTGCCGAGAACGATCGTTCCGACACTGTTGGACGAACCGTTGTTCAACGTCGCTGCCCCCGTGGCGACGCCTGCGCTGTTTCCAATCTGCGCGACATCCCCGGCAACCGGCGCGCCATTATCCCAATGGCCGGCAACCGTCCAGTCGCCGGGTGTGACTTGCAATGTTGCCGTGGCCAACAGACACCGCACCTCGAGCGTCTCGTGCGTAGGACGCGCAAAGAGTCGGAGCCTGCGGTTGCGGGCCAAGCGGCGTAATCTCTGATCTTCAAAATACTCTATCAACAGCCGTAGGAAGCCTTGTTGCTTGCGACTTTTCGCCTGTCCTCTTCGGCGTTGGCGGTGAAACAAGCTCTTCCAAAAGGGGCCGTGTTGATCGATCATGGTCGTTAAGCTCCGCCTCGGAGAGGGACGTTGGATTCGTATTCCTGACTAGTGATGACAGGAGAAAGCGATCGTTTTGGCTTGCTAAAGCGTTTGTTGTGTTGAGTGATGTCGGATCGCTTGTCGGGAACGACGCAAGCCGCGTTAGTGCCAGAACACCCGACCGTCAGAGGACCGCGTTGGGCCGTACCCAATGCGTTACGCAATCGCCGGCTAAGGCGACGAGCAGTACCGCAGAACAAGATGGTGATCCTGCGGGAAGGGAACTTGGCCAAGGAGTTCGTCGGGCACGGTGCCATCTGTGGATGGACTCTTTGACAAGGTTTCCAGATAACGGGCGAGTTGGCCAAGCCGGTTGGCCGATCCAAGTGATCAGTATTCAATTTTCAACATGCCACCGCTTCAAGGAAGCGAGCCACACAACACTGATGTTCAACCGCCCCAAAGGTCCGACAGGCAGCCGTTTGGATTTATCCGATTTCCGACTGGAAAGCAGGTATTACATTAATCCCGCACGGTAAAATGACTCGAACAAACACTCCGCTCCTTGAAAACTCGGCTTTAGCACCACAAGAACACTTGGAATTCAGCCAATCTGAAGCAGAGTGCCGGTTAGGGTTGGCACCGCTGTTGGCGCGGATCGATTGCGCAGAGTCGCACGGCGTATTGGCTTCGATCACCAGCTACGCGGCGTCGCGGAAGCAGTAGAAACTGCTGCTAGTGTGCCACGAAGTGTATCGTCAATAACAACAGATGTATGCGGCCAAGGCGAGACGCGTGGACGATTGTATCGTCAGTCTGTCGCAACCGCATGTGCATCCGATCAAACGCGGCAAGGCTGGCCGCGACACGGAGTGTGGTGTGAAGTTGTCGGCGAGTGTCGCCGACGGTTATTCGTTTCTGGATCACTTGCGTTGGGACCGCTTCAACGAGTCGTGTGACTTTGTCGGACAAGTCGAGGCGTATCGGCGGCGTTTCGGCTGCTATCCCGAATCCGTTCACGTCGATCAGATTCATCGCACGCGAGCCAACCGTACGTTCTGAGAAGAGCAAGGCCTTCGCATGAGCGGCCCGCCGCTCGGTGGTTCGCCCAAAAACATTCCTGTCGCAACGAAGAAGCAGTCGCGAGCAGATGAAGTCGTCCGCAACACCGTCGAAATGCAAGTTCGGTCAAGCTAATCGCCGCTTCGGTCTGGCATGGGTGTTGGCCAAGTTAGCAACGACATCCGCGGCTCAGATCAGCCTGAGTTTTATCGTGATGAATCTCGAAACGGCGCTCCGTCGGCTTCATCTTGCGTTCCTCGAGCCGCTCAAACGCCACGCGTCACCAACACGCAGCCGCCACCCGTCGATCATGCCCCAACGCTTGGACACCCAGACTCTCGCCAAAGAAATCGAAGTCGCCCCAGGCCCACATAATCAGCAAGCCCTGCTGTAGCGAAGTGTAGTTAAGCGGCTTGAATTCAACTGAATTCGCAGCGATTGCCGGTGATTTGCAAATGCGATAGAACATCGATCTTGCCCACGTTTTTCCATCTCTTTCGCAACGCATCTGCTACTGTCGTGATACTTATCATCGGCGAGGATCAAGACGATGTTCGGGCGTTCCTTGGCATCTGCTTCGATCGCCGCCGCAACGATCAGTCCTACCAAACAAAGAAGTGCAGTGAAGCGAAGTTTATTCAACATGAGATAAATCGTTTCGGTTTTTAAGATTCATAGGAGAGGGCCACGAAAAGCACGAAGATACACGAGAAAGAGCAATAGAATGGGGCCTCGTCACAAGGGATTTCTTTTTGTGTATTCTTGTGCCTCTTCGTGGCCATCCAGAGAGATTCCATTCGCCATCGGAACTACCGGTTCGCGCCAGTCGGCGACTTGCGATGTTCATAGAGCACTTCGCCGTGGTCATCGTGAAACCGGAACGCCAACGTTGCCGGTACGTCTCCTTTGGCAGGGCTGGATTCAATCAACAAGAATCCACCCGAAGGCGCCTTCTGTGAATGGACTTGTTTGATATGACCCTCCGGATCTGTCGACGCGGGGTCCCCCGGCAGACGCCCCAGTCGCGAATTCTCATCAACCAACGCACCACAGGAAAACTCTTCGACGCCGGTGGGATGAATCGAGTGGTATTGCCAGTGTCGGTCGCCACAGACGACAAAAAGGTTCTTCGCCATGTCACGCTCGTTGATCCAGGCAAAGAACTCGTCTCGCTCATGACGGAAGCCGCCGTGATTTGTGTGATTGTCGGTTTTGCGAACGTCGTCGGGACCAACCATGGGGTTCGGCGAGATCAGCAACTTGAACGTGGCGTCGCTTGCAGCCAAGGTCTCCTTGAGCCAAGCCTTCTGCTCGACGCCCCAGATCGACTTATCAGGCCCATCCTCGATGGCGTTGTCACTCCGGTACATGCGATTTTCGGTAAACCAGATTTGTAAGTCGCGGCTGACGCGATGCGTGCGATAAGTTTTCGCATCGCTGTCATCGATCGCCGCGACGGGCAACTGCTCGAGCATCATCAGGCGACCGGTCTCGCGTGTCGGCAGATAGTCGCCTGAGTTATCGCAATCGTCAATGCGATAGTCGTGATCGTCGATCATCCAATACGTTGGGACGACAGCGAACAAGTCGCGATACCTGGGCTGAACAAATTGCTCGTGCCATTTTTGTCGCAGTTGCGGCACGGTCTCGGCTCGCGGAATCTTAGGCGTGTCGTAGTAAACATTGTCGCCAGTGCCTACGAAGAAGTCCGGCCGCAGCTTCCGAATCGACGCGAGGGCCGGGTAGCCGAGATGTTTATCGGGGCCGGCATACGGTGGCGCTAACTCGGTATTGTTGTGCTCCAAGTGAATCTTCAGGTCGATCCGAGTGTCACCATGAAATTTGGCGTAATTCATTCCGGTCACGACCACAAAGTTCACTGCCTTCGTCGACTCGGCCCCAGGAAGCGTTCGAAACGTCGCCGTGGGTCCGGCGCGCAACTCCGATTCGTTCGCACCAATCCACGAGCGAATTCGATACTCCTCGCCCGGCTTCAGATGTTCAAACAAGTGCCTCGCGATAAAGTCGTGTTTTGCGGACGCGGTCAATACGGGCGAGTAAGTTGGCTCTTGGGTCGTCGGGTAGACTTGCTCTAGCTGAAAACGCACGACACCTTTTTGGCCCGGCACATCACCGTCGATGAGTCCATCCGTTTTCGTCAATCGCACCTGTGCAAGGACGCTTGTCGCGGTCAATTCTCCAAGCATGATCCCCATGCCCGCTTTCGGCGATACGTTGCCGAAACCCTCGCGAACGGTGCCGTCATGACCGATCAGCGGCTGTGGGTTTTCGACTTTTCCAAGACGACGACAGCCGAGGCCAACGTCGGTTGTGCCAAGGTCTGAATTCGTTTCCTCGGCGAGTTGACGCAGGCGAGCGACGACTTCGGGATGATCCTTCGCGACGTCCTTCGACTCGCCGATATCAGTGTCCAGATCGTACAAGTCGCCCTTCGCCAGATGCAGCTTCCACGCGCCGTTGCGAATCGCTTGCAGGTTGAGGCCGCGATAATAATAAAAGGTCTCGTGCGGCGACTTGGCATTGGGATCGCCAGCAAGGATCGGCCAGATGTCGCCACCGTCGATCTTGCGATCGGTTGGCGCGGCGCCACCGGCAAGCTTCGCGAACGTGGGCAAAATGTCCATCATGCTGGTGACCAGAGCGGTCTCGGTGCCCGCAGGAATTTTCTTGGGCCACCAGGCAATGGCCGGCTCGCGCATGCCGCCTTCCAGCGTGCTTCCCTTCCCGCCACGTAGTGGAGCATTGATGGCACCATGACTTGGCTGGCCGCCGTTGTCGGAGGTGAAAATGACAAGTGTCTTCTCGTCGAGTTTCAGTTGCCGCACGGTATCGAGCACTTGCCCAACACTCCAATCGACCTCTTCCACCCAATCGCCGAACAAACCGTGCTGCGACTTGCCATGAAAGGCTTTGCCCGGATAAAGCGGGAAGTGAACGGCTGAATGCGGCAGGTACAAGAAGAACGGTTCGTCGTGGTGGTCCCACAAAAACTTGACTGCCTCTTGTGTGTAGCGTTCGACGATCGCTTGTTGATCGTCGGGCAGTACCCGCTGTAACACGGTTTCATTGCGGAGCAAGGGTAACGGTGGTTGGCCCTGGCCTCTGCCATTTGTTTTGCGAAGCGGTGCACCAAGGTTACTCTTCACGCCATCTTCCGCAGGCCCCATGTCGTTGGAATAGGGAAGCCCATAGTAATAGTCAAAACCTTGTCGCGTGGGCAGGAATTCAGGTTGATCGCCCAAGTGCCACTTGCCGATGATCCCCGTGGCATAGCCTTGTTCTTTCAGCAACTCAGCTACCGTGATCTCGCTGGGATCGAGCCCTTCGGCATTCGCAGGAAACAGCACATGTGGAATCGGGAGCACACGTTTTGGATAACAACCTGTCATCAACGACGCTCGGGACGGCGAACAAACGGGCGCCGCGTAGAAGCAAGTCAGTTTACGACCTTCCTCGGCCATACGATTCAAATTGGGTGTGCGATTCAGCTTCGAACCGTAAGGCTGGATGTCGCCGTAGCCCAGATCATCGATGTTAATGACGATGAAGTTAGGGCGTTCCGCGGCGAAACTTTTTTGCCTTGAAACCCCCGTGAGTACGAGCGCTACGAAGAGCGCGTAAGTCGTCGTGTGATGCCACTTGTTCATGGTGTACTTCGCTCCAGTGTGAAAGCATCGTGTTCCAACCGGCTATGTTACACCAGATCGATGTCGATTTCGCGACGGCGAGATTACCGGTAGTGGTACAGTTTGAAATTCTTAAGAGTAAGAGTAGGACGGCCACTCTTGGCCGTCGTTGGTCGGGCAGGAGTGCCCGACTTACGGCAAACTAATTACCGATGCGTAGGGTCCGCGGACCGGTGCACCGTCGCTGGTCCGCACAGCGGACCCCACATCTACATCGTTGAACTACCTGCTTTACAGGTGAACTGGGATCAGCCGCACTTGCTCGTCAGCTGCTTTGGCTAACGGCGGCTCGATCCACGGGATCGGCGTCTTACTGCCGGTAAGTTCCGCGACGCGTTGCTTGAACGAAGGAACAAGCTTGCTCAATGCTTCGCGTTCCGTCCCCGCGTCCAACTCCAACTCCGCCAAGTTAGCAACGCGAGCATGTACGCCCCCGCTCGAGTTTTTTGAGACGTAGACGATGCAACTAAAGACAGGAACGTCGATCGGCTTCAGCGGGTCTTGCAGATTTGCATGGCCTTCGTGCGGCGATAATGACATGCGACAAACTCTCGATCGGTTAACCGTTGCTCGTTGCAAGCGCAGGCTGCTCACTCAGACGCCAATCGACGAGATGCATTTCGACATTCCGGCGACCGCGAAATTCATTGATCACCGGACGATAAGCAATATCGATCGGCCCCGCCAATGCGATCAGTTCCTCGTACCACTCGCCTTTACCAAAACCGACGGCACGCAATGTGACGTTATGTTGTTTAACTTTTACAGAGATATGCCGCTCGCCGCTGCCAAGATGGCGAGGAGCCTCTGCCAACTCACAGCCGGTCGCGCACAAGACCGGGCGCGGGTTTGATTCGCCGAACGGCGCCATCTTTTCCAGTTGTTGCACCGTGCTGAGAGTCAGCTGACTGAGCGCCGCTTCTGCATCGATGCGAACCTCGGGCACACGATCTTTAACCGAGACTTCGCTGTCGACCAACTCGCAAAAGGCGGTGCGGAAGTCGTCGATCTTACCTTCCTCAACTTTCAATCCTGCCGCCGCAGCGTGACCGCCATGAGCAACCAAGTGCTCGGTGCACTGAGCAAACGCTTCGTGAAGATCGAGCCCAGACGCCGAACGAGCCGAACCCGTGGCGGGCTTTGCGCCGAGTTCGTCGATCGACAGGAGAACCACGGGCCGATTGAACTTCTCGGCCAATCGCCCAGCCACGATCCCGATCACGCCCGCGTGCCAGCCACGCCCTGCTAACACGAAGGCCGGGTCGCTAGGATCAAACTGTTCTTTGATTTGTTTGTTCGCCGCCAGGTACACGCTGCGTTCAAGGCTATCGCGACTGCTGTTCAACTCGTGGATATAGTCGGCCAATGCGTCGGCACGCTCGACGGAATCGGTCGTCAGTAGTTCGACGCCCAGTTGAGCTTGCCCAAGACGGCCAGCGGCATTCAGTCGCGGTGCAAGACTGAACGCAATGTCTTCGCTTCCGAGTGACGGCTTGTCTAGCAACTTGGTAACACGCATCAAAGCCTTCAAGCCGATCGTCGGCTGGGACTGCAAGCTATTTAATCCATAGCGGACAAGCACGCGATTCTCATCGATCAAGGGAACCACGTCGGCCACTGTACCGATCGCCGTAATGCCGATTGCGGTCAGCAAATAGTTGCGCATCCGGTCACTAACTCGTTTCGATTCGCTCGCTCGGCAGCATAGTGCCCAAGCCAGCTTGAACGCGACCCCCGCGCCGCAAAGACCAGCAAACGGATAGTTCGAGCCGGGAAGTCGCGGATGAACGATTGCCGCCGCATCGGGCAACTGGTCGGCGAACTGATGATGATCGGTGATGATCAACTCGAGATCGATCTCGCGGGCCGTCTGAGCTTCGCGTACGCTCGCGATGCCACAGTCGACGGAAATCACGAGCGAAGCGCCTCGCTCTTTCAACTTCCGCAGTGCTTCGTCATTCAGACCGTAGCCTTCTTCGAGTCGGTTCGGAACGTAGTAGCCAACGTCACCTCCCAACAGCTGCAAACAGCGATAAAGTATCGCCGTCGCCGTCATGCCGTCTGCATCGTAGTCGCCGTAGATGACAATGCGTCGTTTGGCTTGGATCGCGGCGAAGACTCGGTCGGCAGCGCTGGTGATCCCCGGCAGCAATTCGGGGTCGCGCAGCTCGCTCATCTTAGGATCGAGGAATCGTTGGACATCCTCCGGCTGGCCAATGCCACGACAGAGAAGCAACTGAGCAACGATCGGCGAGATACCGGCTTGCCGCTCAAGCAACTCGATTCGCCCGGCGTCATGTGGATGAATTCGCCAGCGTTTCGTCATGACGATCCCTGTCTTCAGCTTGGGGGAACGCGCCGCTGCCGGCTTGCCCAGCAGGGATTCCCACTCAAACTTGGCACTGCTGGGCAAGCCAGCAGTGGCACACCAAGAGCGCGGTGTGACAACGACTTACTTGCTACTTCTTCTTTTCCACGTGAACGGTGTGACGTTGCAAACGAGGGCAAAACTTCTTCAGACGCAGCTTTTCGCCGCCTGGCTTGCGACGCAAGCTGTAGTTGTAATCGCCCGTCTCTTCACATACGAGGAACACTGTATCTGCCTTCTTCTTGCTTCGACCGGCCATCGTATCTACTCCGTGGGTTGAACAGCCGTGGACTGTTGTTTGACTTTAATCGGCTGATTGTAGTCAAAACCTTCTCGCCAGGTAACCCGTTCCCAGCACAGTGTTTCGCAAAATTCTCGACAGTTCGCCGGCAGTACGTCTTCGGAAGACACCCACCTATTCAAGGGAACCCCAGTTCCTGATTGAGACTTTCCGGCTCGTGACAAGTCCCTAGTAACGGGAAGCGTCAGCGAGGACGGAATGCGTTGCCTCGCTTACGCTTCGGGTTGTGAGGAGGTCGCAGCAATTCCCCACATCGCTAGGCGGCATCACTCTCCCATGCCGTTTGTGCTTGCAATTGACCGAAAAATAAGTAGGTTAAGGACTTGGAGTGATAAAGTAGTCCGATTTCCCTTGGAACAGGAACGCGGACAGTGACTTCGCGCACAGTCGTTGCGCCACTGTCAAAACGGAGCATGATCTTATGTCATCCACGATGGACGATCCCGAACAATTAGCCCGCGATCAGGCCCTGGCTGCGGGAAGTGAAGAGGCCCTTGAGGCGGAAGCTGACGAGGAGGGCGAGGAAGAGGAAGAATACGCTGCCGCCGGTAGACGATTCCTACTCTTTGCCGCGGTTCCTAGCTGGGCGATCAGCATGATCGTCCACATCATCGCAATCTTGGTGCTCGCCTTCATCACGTTCTCGCCCAGTATCGAGAAAGATGCCAACATCCTAAGCGTCGCGAATGCAAGTGAAGTGGAAGAAGTCGAAGACTTCGAGGTGCTGGACCAACTCGAACCGATGCAGGTTTCAGAGATCAGCGCCGCCGAGCCGGTCGTGCAAAGCACGGTCGACACGCCAAGTGAAGTCGTCGAAGTAGAAGTTTCGACCGACGTTGACGCAGCGGCGATTCAGGTGGACCTCGTTGACTTTAGCACCGAAACCGCACCCCGAAACGATCTCATGAAAGAGATCGGGTCGATGACGGGCAGCGCGCTCGAAGGACGCAGCGCGAAGGCGCGTGGCCAGATGGTGAAGCAGAACGGCGGCTCGGAGGGCAGCGAGAAATCGGTCGCAATGGCGTTGAAGTGGTTCGCCTCGCACCAGTTCCCCGACGGTCATTGGGCTTTTGAAGGCATGCCCTGCGCCTGCACACATCAGGGCGACACGAAAGGCTGCTTTACTGGTGCCACCGCGATGGCGTTGCTGCCTTTCCTCGGTTCAGGTCAAACCCATTTGGAAGGCCAATACAAAGACACCGTCGGTCGCGGGTTGGCCTACTTAGTTCGTGCCGAGCAGCCCAACGGCTCGTTGATCCAAGGCGGCGGCAACATGTATGCACACGGCTTGGCTTCCATCGCCTTGTGTGAAGCATATGCCATGACGCACGACCGCAAGTTGATGGCACCTGCACAGGCATCGATCGCGTTCATTTCTTATGCACAAGACCCTGTGGGTGGCGGCTGGCGGTACACCCCTCGTCAACCTGGCGACACGTCCGTCGTCGGCTGGCAGCTGATGGCGCTGAAGAGCGGCCACATGGCGTATTTGCAAGTCCCGCCCAATACGGTCGCAGGCGCGATCAAGTTTCTGAATACGGTCCAGTCAGATGGCGGTTCCAAGTACGGTTACGCCGAGCCCGGTGCCAAGGCATCGACGACGGCGATCGGTCTGCTGTGCCGCATGTATCTCGGCTGGAAAAAAGATGAGCCCGCGCTGCAACGTGGTGCCGCGTATATCAGCAGTCTAGGCCCCTCGAAGACGGATCACTACTACAACTACTACGCTACGCAAATCATGCACCACTACGGCGACGAATACTGGCCAAAGTGGAACAATGTCATGCGTGACCAGTTAGTCAACAGCCAGGAGCAGACGGGGCACATGGCCGGCAGTTGGGAAGTGCCGGGCGGCGGTCATGCCAACGAACGCGGCGGAAGACTTTATGTCACATCGATGGCAACGATGATTCTTGAGGTTTACTACCGGCATATGCCGATCTATGCCAAGGAAGCGGCGGAGGAAGATTTCCCGCTGTAAGCAGGCTCGAAGAACAACAACGAAAGGCGTGCCTAAGAGTCAGGCACGCCTTTTTTACGCGCGGCGTCCATTTTGCGGGAGTTGACCGGACGCCTGCGACCTATACTTCGAGGGCGCGCTGCGCCCGAGCCGTTTCGTTACGCTACCGCATAATCGCGACATGCCGCACAACCCTCCACCCCATGATTCACACGACATCTGTTTGCACGAGCTTGCCGAGCCCCCGGTGCAATACGTGTTGGCCCCGCCCATCGCCCGGCAGGACATCGAGCCCGTCGTTGTTTCCGCCGAGGTACAGGATGAGCGCACGCGATGGCAGCGGATGCTCTGCCGGTTTGGTGGCGACGCAGCCAGTGGCGGGATCAGCCTGGTGGTTCATACGATTGCGCTGATCATCCTGGCCCTGGTCGCCATCGTCGACGACGATGGTCCGCGCGGACCGGAAATCGTTCTCGGACCGATCCGTGACACACTGGAAGAAGAGCCCAACGATTCAAGCATCATCTTGCCGGATGTCAGCGTTGCCAACGACCAGCCACAGGTGATTGAAGCCCTACCCACGGAAGTTCGTCTACCCGATGCACCGAACATCGACTCGCCTTTCGCCGCTCGGACCGTCGCCGCTGTCGAAGTTCACCCGACGGATCTGTTTCGCGAGACATCCGTCAACGATCTACTGGAAGCGACGAACACGCCGATTGGCGGTGGATTCGAAGGCCGCACGGAGGAACAACGAGCCAGACTTGTTGCCGCACGCGGCGGCAACCAAGCCAGCGAAGATGCCGTCGAGCAGGGTCTCGCCTGGCTTGCGGAGCATCAGCGTCAGGATGGCAGTTGGCATTTGAATCATCAAGAAGGGCGTTGCAATGGCCGCTGTCCGCATCCGGGCACCGTCGGCACCAGCACCGGAGCGACGGCATTGGCGCTGCTCCCGTTTTTAGGAGCGGGCTACACGCACCAACAAGGCAAATATAAAGACGTTGTTGGCGAGGGACTCTATTATCTGACCGGGCGGATGATCGAGACGCCACACGGTGGCGACTTGCAAGAAGGCACTATGTACTCGCAGGGCATCGCAACCATCGCACTTTGTGAAGCCTACGCGATGACGGGCGACGAGCAATTAAAATCTTACGCTCAGAAAGCAGTCGACTTCATCGTCCGAGCCCAACATCCCCGCGGCGGATGGAGGTACGTTCCCGGTGCACCCGGCGACACGACCGTCACGGGCTGGCAAGTCATGGCGTTGAAGAGTGCCAAGATGGCAGGGCTGTTCGTGCCATCTCATACGACCGAGCTCGCCAAGGAGTACTTAGACAGCGTGCAAGATCCGGGCGGAGTATTCTATGGCTACCAGCGGCCCGGCAAAGAGTCCGGGCCGACTTCGGTCGCCACGTTGCTCCGCATGTATCTCGGCTGGCGGCGGGACGACTCGCGACTTGTCGGCGGCTATGCCTTTCTCGCTAATCAAGGTCCGTCGCAAACGGACATGTATTTTAACTACTACGCCACGCAAGTGCTGCATCATCACGGCGGCAGCGATTGGGAGCGATGGAACATCCGCATGCGGGACTTCCTAATTGCAAGACAGGCCCCCAGTGGTCACGAGAAGGGTAGCTGGTACTTCGTCGATCGGCACGGCACCGCTGGCGGAAGACTCTATACGACAGCAATCTGCACAATGATACTCGAGGTCTACTATCGCCACATGCCGCTGTATGGCGAAGAAGCCGTGGAAGACGCGTTCTAATAGTGGTGTTGGGGCGGAGCGACTTGGCGCTTCCTGGGGCTAGCCGCATCCGATAGACTTCGCTGGTGCAAATCATTCCGGTAATTGATCTGAAAAACGGCCTCGTCGTCCGCGGTGTCGCGGGACGGCGGGAGCTGTATCGACCGGTCGAGAGCGTGCTAAATTGCGAGGCAACGCCGAGAAGTGTTGCCAATGCCTTTGCGAGCAACTTAGGATTCCGTAACACCTATGTTGCCGATCTTGATGCGATTGCCGGAATCGAGCCCAATTGGGAGGCATATGATTCGATCGGCGCGGCGGGACTCCGACTTCTCATTGACGCAGGGACAAGCTCGGTATCCCGTGCTCTAGCGTTCAAAGATCGGTCGTCAGTCGATAGTCGATGCGACGGGGTAGTCATCGGACTTGAGTCGCTTGTCAGCCGACAGGACCTACCTGATCTAGTTGCTGGGATTGGCGCTGAACGGGCCATCTTCAGTCTTGATATTCGGGGCGGTCAGCCGATTACTGCCATTCCAGCTTGGAACGGGGCCCAACCTCTGGAGATCGTTGACGAAATCATCGTCGCGGGATTCGAACGGCTGATTATCTTAGACATTGCCAGCGTCGGCGTCGGAGAGGGGGTTTCGGTCATCGACCTCTGCGCTCAGATCCGTGAGCGGCACCCGCGATTGCAACTCATCTCCGGAGGAGGGGTGCGTGGAGTCGCCGACTTAGCCGCTTTGGCATCGGTCGGATGCGATGCCGCACTCGTTGCGTCGGCGTTACATGACGGGAGGCTGTCGAAAGATGATCTCGCACATTTCGCTTGAATTAGCGAGATCGGAAGCCTGCCTCGCGAATTGTTGCATCCCTGCGACGACCAGGTGCCAGCTTGACACTTCCCTGTACTACCGGTATGTTAACCCGCTTTAGAATTCCACTAAGTTCTGTAACTAAACGGATTTCGAGCGACTCGCGTTAGCCCAAGCCCCCGCTTCGGCAGCTTAAGACTAACGCAATTACCGGTGGGAAGGCATGACGAGCGTTTCACTAGCAAGCGTCTCGAAAGTGTTTGCTCCCGATGTGAAGGCGGTGAATAACCTCAGCCTACACATCAATGACGGCGAGTTTTTAGTTTTGCTGGGCCCCAGCGGCTGTGGCAAGAGTACAACACTTCGCATGATCGCCGGACTCGAAGACGTGACAGAAGGTGAGATTCGCATCGGTGACCGCATCGTGAATGATGTGGCTCCGAAAGATCGGGACATCGCGATGGTGTTCCAAAACTATGCCTTGTACCCGCATATGTCGGTGTACAAGAACATGGCGTTTGGTTTGGAATTGCGTTACGGAGGGAATAGCCTTCATAGAATTTGGAAACGGTTGACGAGCCCAACCGAAGCAGCCAATGTGGCGGCGAAGCGACGCGGAATACGCGAAGCGGTTCGACAAACGGCGCAGGCATTAAGGATCGAGCATTTGCTGGATCGGATGCCTCGGCAGCTGTCTGGAGGCGAGCGTCAGCGCGTCGCACTAGGCAGAGCCATCGTCCGCCAACCGGCGGTTTTTTTATTTGATGAGCCGTTGTCGAACTTAGACGCCAAGCTTCGGATGGAAACGCGGCGAGAGCTGAACGAGTTACATCAGCGATTGTCGACGACCATGATTTACGTCACCCACGACCAAACAGAAGCGATGACCTTGGGAGAACGCATCGTCGTCATGAAAGATGGCGAAATACAGCAAATTGGCAGCCCAATGGAGGTCTATGACCGACCGAAAACGCGATTCGTCGCAGGATTCATTGGCTCACCGCCAATGAATTTCGTTTCGGGAAGATTGGCCGCCGACGCAGACGAGCTTTCGTTTGTTGCTGCGGGTTTGAAGATAGAGATTGATCAGAAGCAGACGCAGCTTCTAGCGGCGGTGGGTAATGAACAAACCGTCGAGTTGGGAGTGCGTGCTGAAGACGTAATGGTGGAAAAATGCGAGACGGACAGCGGCGTGAACTTTGGAAGCGTGTCGTTAGTCGAGTTGCTTGGTGACTGCAAACTGTTGCACCTTTTGGTTGGTCCCGACCGAAGTGGTGCACAGAACGAAGTGACGAAGTTGGTTTGTCGAGTTGAGTCGCGTGCGGACATCGCAAGAGGTGATGCGGTCCGACTGCGGTTCAAAGCCGAGAACCTCCACTTATTTGATGACAACAGCGGCGCAAATTTGATAGCGGACAGAGGATAGTCCTTGGCGACTCGGAACGAGTCGCGATCGATAACAACAGGAAACCAAAAGAGGGTCCCAATGAGTTGGAATCCCGGTGAAGTCTTACGACTCGTCGATTCACTACATCGCGACAAGAACATCGATTCTGAGTACGTCTTCCAGGCGATCGAATCGGCGTTAGTGTCGGCTGCGCGAAAGCAGTACGGTGAGGAGTCGGAGATCGTGATCACCATTGATCGCGGAGCGGGCACGCTGCAGGGAAGCTGCAATGGCGAGGAGATCGATCCTGAAGTCATCGGACGGATTGGCGCTCAAACCGCAAAACAAGTGATTATTCAAAAGATCCGTGAAGCCGAACGCGATTCCTTGGTAGAGGAGTTTGAAGAGCAAATCGGTCAGATGGTGTCAGGTGTGGTGCAACGTGCTGAAGGCGGTGCGACGACGGTGGCCCTGGGGCCGGTCGAAGCGATCCTGCCTCGCAGCGAACAGATTCCAGGCGAGTCTCATCATGCCAACGAACGCGTCCGAGCAATTGTTTACGAGGTGCGCCCTCAAGGAAATCGCGTCAAAGTGGTGCTGAGCCGCAACCACCCGAGCCTCGTTGCCCGATTGTTCGAGCAAGAAATCCCCGAGATTGCTGACGGTGTGATCACTGTCAACGCGATGGCTCGTGAGCCCGGCTACCGCAGCAAGGTGGCCGTAAGCAGCTCGGATTCCCGAGTTGACTGCGTCGGTGCCTGTGTCGGCGTCCGTGGCAATCGAATCAAAAACATCGTCGATGAACTGTCCGGTGAGCGAATCGATATTGTCCGGTGGAGCGATGATCCCGAAGTGCTAATCCCGAACTCGCTGCAACCTGCTGAAGTCGAGCAAGTGTTGCTGTGCGATATGATCGGACGAGCGATTGTCCTAGTTCGCGAAGACCAACTGTCACTAGCCATTGGACGCCGTGGCCAGAACGTTCGTTTGGCAAGTAAGTTGTCCGGCTGGGACATCGAGATCATGACTGCCGACGAGTTGGAAGAACAGATCGAGCGAGCAGTCGCTGGTTTCTGTGAGCTCGAAGGGATGACGGAGGAGCTGGCACAGAGCTTGGTGGAGCAGGGTTACCTCTCCTACGACGACTTGGAGGTGATCGAACCCGACGCACTCCAAGAGATGGGCGGCTTGACAGAATCGCAAGTGGAGCTGATCGTTAATCAAGCGGAAGTGCGAGCCCGAGAGGCCGAAGTCGTTGCGGCGGAAGCCCGTCGTCAAAAGAAGCTGGATAGAATCGAAGAAGAGATGCGGGCCGCAGCCGAAGCGGATGCCGTCCAATCGGCACCGCCAGCCGCAGAAACACCTGCCGAGGAAACGCCCGCAGCGCCAGTAGCCACGGAAGAGCCAAATCAAGATGGAGACGCCAGCGCAACCTAGCCAGGACTTAGGGAGAGGCTCACCATGTAGCAGCCATATTGTTTGAACCTGGGAACGCGATTCGTCCAACGAGTGCATCGCGCCCCCGAAAGGAATGCCGAGAGTGCCAATTCGCATTTACGCGTTAGCAAAAGAACTGAAGCTCGATAGCAAAGACCTTGTCGAGATCTGTAACAAGGCTGGAATCACCGGCAAAGGGTCCGCGTTGGCCAGCCTTGAGGACGCAGAAGTCGACAAACTGAAGACGTACCTCGCTGGAGGCGAAAAGAAGAACGCACCGGCGCCGGTGCCAGTCCCTCCGAAAGCGTCACCGCTATCCGCGCGAGCCAGTGGCCCATTGTCTTCGCGAAGTCCCGCGCCCGCCACGCCAGCAAGCCCTGCTGCTCCCGCAGCCCCTACCGTGCCTGAGGTCTATACGCGCGATGATTACATGACGCCGGTGGCCAAAGGCAAGATTAAGGTCATCGGTGCCTCTTCGGCAGAAGCGAAGAAGAAGGACAGTGGCTCCGACGATCCAAAACCGAAGAAGAAGCGAGAGCCAGTGATCCGGCTCGCCGAAATGCCGGACGCTCCGCAACCGGCTCCCAAAGCGGTATCGAGCGAACCTGCGGCACAGAAGCCGGAGATTCGTCTTCCGAAAGATGCGATTGCCGGCGCGAAGAAAGGCACTGCCGCGCCTCTCGAACAAATCGCAGCCAAAGCCGCTGAAAAGCCGGCGAAGTCGCCGTTGGGCGGCAAGGGCGGCCTAAGTCGCAAGCCTGCCGCAGCGGCCAATGAAGGCGATGCTCCGCTGAGCGCCGCGCGAGGACGACGCGGTAAGGGTGCAAAAGTCGTCGAAGAAGGCGAAGGAACGGGACGTGGTTTGTCGGGTTTGGCAAGTGCCCGAGCTGATCGACAGAAAGCCAGAAAATCACAACCCGCGCAGCGATCACGAAGTTTTGGCAGAGACGATGACACCTACCGATCGCGTCGACGTAGGACGCTCACGCGAAAGGGCAACAATACCGCTGCCCCACGAAAAGGGAAAGCGTCTCTTGAGCTTCCTTGCACGGTTCGCACGTTCTCGGAAGCGGCCGGTGTTCCATCGGCAAAAGTTCAGCGTGCCTTGATGGGGCTTGGCATGATGGCCACCATCAACGCCCAGATCGAGAACGAGTATATCGACCTGCTGATCGCGGAACTTGGTGTCGATGTCGAGATTAAGGCCAAGGAAACGCTTGAGGAATCGATCATCACGAAGATTCGCGAACAAGAAAACGACCCCGACCGCGTGCAGCCACGACCGCCCATCGTCACCTTCCTTGGCCACGTCGACCACGGCAAGACGTCGCTGCTTGATCGCGTTCTTGGAATCGACGTCGTGTCCGGCGAGGCCGGCGGCATTACGCAGCATATTCGAGCCTACAAAGTCGACAACCATGGACGTCCGGTCTCGTTCGTCGATACACCCGGTCACGAAGCCTTTACCGAGATGCGAGCCCGCGGTGCCAATGTCACCGATATCGCCGTGTTGGTTGTGGCCGCTGACGACGGCGTCATGCCGCAGACGGAAGAAGCAATCGCCCATGCCAAGGCCGCGGGCGTGCCGATCGTCGTCGCGTTGAACAAGATTGATCTTCCAGGCGTCGACGTGAACCGGATCATGCAGGAGTTAGCCACCCGAGATTTGTTGCCCAGCGAATGGGGCGGCGACGTCGAGGTCGTCAAAACGAGTGCGATCGCCGGAACTGGCATCGACGAGCTACTTGAGACTTTGTTGGCGATCGCGGAACTCAACGAATACGTTGCAGATCCCGAGCGTGATGCGTTGGGAGTCTGCATCGAAGCCCAGCAAGAAGGTGGACGCGGGGTCGTCGCAAAGGTGATCGTTCGCAACGGAACACTACGAGTGGGCGATATTGTTGTCTGCGGCCCATCGCACGGTCGTGTCAAGGCGATGTACGACACGCTGAACCCAACCGTGTCTGTCGAAGAGGCAGGTCCCTCGACTCCCGTGAACATCACAGGATTGGATGTTGCTCCCGGCGCGGGCGACGCATTCTATGTGCTTGATGACATCACCGAGGCTCGACAGATTGCAGAGACGCGTGCCACGAGCAGTCACCGTAGCGGCCTAAGTGGCCAAGGCTCGACGAAGATCTCGTTTGAGCGATTCCAAGAATTGCTTGCCGATGGCCGACTAGGCCAAACGGAAGAGGCTGTCGTGCTGAACGTGATTATCCGGGCAGATGTTCAAGGCTCGCTAGAAGCAATCAACAAGGAGTTGGAAAAACTCGATCACCCCGAAGTCCAAATCAAGATCTTGCAACAGTCAGTTGGCGGGATCACGGTCGGCGATGTACATCTGGCCGATGCCTCGAACGCCGTCATCTTGGGCTTTAACGTGATTCCCGACGAAGCTGCTCGCAGCCTGGCCGATGATCGTCGGATTGAGATTCGACGTTATGACATCATCTACAAGATGACCGAAGATCTGAAGGCGATGCTCGAAGGCAAGCTGAAACCGGAGGAGCGTGTCATCGATTTGGGTCGTGCTCTTGTCAAACAAGTGTTCGCGGTCAGCAAGGCAGGCACGATCGCCGGGTGCTACGTCATTCAGGGATCGATCGAGCGGGGATGTCGCATCCGTATTAATCGCGACGGTCGAACCATCGGCGACTATCCGTTGGACTCGTTGCGACGCGTCAAAGAGGACGTAAAGGAAGTTGCCCGCGGACTGGAATGCGGCATGAAGCTATCGGGCTTTAACGACATCAAGCAAGATGATGTACTTGAAGCTTACAAGATCGAGGAGTTTGCACGGACCTTATGAATTCCCGCCGACTCTTGAAAGCCGCCGAAGCCATCCGCGAGGTCGTAAGTATGTCGATCCTCGTGGAACTAACCGATCCTCGCATTTGCGATGTGACTGTGACTTACGTCGAAGTCGCACCCGATATGCGGATGGCACGCGTCCACGTCTCCATTATGGGCGACGAGACGAAGCAGAACCTTTGCCTCCGCGGATTGGAAAGTGCGAGTGGCTTTCTGCAAAGCAAAGTCGGTAATCGCATCGACACTCGCTATACACCGAAGCTCAGATTTGTACTCGATCAAGGCGTCAAACATTCGCTTGCGGTCGCGCGAATTCTGAACGAAGTCCTTCCCGAGGGTGACGACGCCAACGCCACACCCATCGAAGCTGAAACTAGCGACGATTTGTCGAGCGACATCTCTGATAACTCGAATGAGTCTTCGATCAATTCTGACACTTAGTTCTTCTCAGGCGATAGACCACACCATGAGTGCTTCGAACCGCGCCGATATCCTGACGAAAACAGCCAAAGTCCTCAAGAAACATTTCAAGCCAGCGGCACCGCCCAGCGACCGTTCGGTACTAGAGCATCTGTTGTACGCGTGCTGTCTCGAAAACTCCAAGCACGACGTTACCGACGATGTTTTTGCCAAGCTACAAGAGAGCTACTACGACTGGAACGAGGTACGGGTTACGACCATTGCCGAACTGTCGGAAGTGATGGCACCGTTGAACGATCCCCCTCAGGCCGCGAATCGATTGAAGCGAGCTCTACAGGGCGTCTTCGAGAAGTACTACTCGTTCGACATTGATATCCTTCGGAAAGGTAACCTTGGGAAGGCTGTTAAAGACTTCGAGAGCATCAACGGAGTCACGCCGTTTTGTGTATCGTACGTCGCGCAGAACGCGCTCTCCGGACATTCGATTCCCGTCAACTATGGTGGATTTAAGCTATTCATCGTGCTTGATGTGATCACGGAAGCCGAGGCATCGAAAGGGAGGATACCCGGACTAGAAAGAACGGTGCCCAAGACCAAAGGCGTCGAATTCGGTTCTTTGTTACATCAGTTGGCTGTTGACTTTGGCTCGTCGCCGCATTCCCCTAAAGTCCGCTCGATCATTCTTGAAATCGATCCGGATGCGAAAGATCGATTGCCGAAGCGAGCGACGAAAAAATCGGAAAAGAAGTCAGCTCCCAAGAAATCAGAGAAGGCGAAGGCAGCCGTGAAATCCGGCTCTGCAAAGAAGACGGCCAAGTCTGCCAAAAAGGCATCGTCAAAGGGGCTGGCGAAAAAGAAGCCTCGATAAATAAGCTACGTGGCCTGTCGATGATGGCTTCTCCGACTTCACGTCCCTCACGACGAATTTCTGCGTCGGTCTCTGCGAACTTGCGGCTATCTTACGCCCGTTACCGACCGCATACTCCGCTCGACGAACGCGGGAAGAAGAGCGGCGGCAGTCGATTCGGCAGAGATGTGCTCGCACACGTCGAATTCACTGCAAGTAGAGATTGAAGCATGGCTGGACATTCACATTGGGCCGGTATCAAGCATAAGAAGGCGGTGATTGACAGCAAACGTGGTAAAGCATGGAGCAAATGTTCCAAAGCGATCATCGTGGCTGCGAAGTTAGGTGGCGGCGATGCGGGCATGAACCCGCGACTGCGATTGGCCATCGCCGATGCCAAGGCTGTCAATATGCCGAACGATACGATCGCACGTGCGATCAAGAAGGGAACCGGCGAGTTGGAAGGTGGCAACGTCGATGAAGTTCTCTACGAGGGATACGGGCCAAACGGCGTCGCGATCCTGTGTGATATCGTCACCGATAACCGTAACCGAACGGCCCCCGAGATTCGCAAGTTATTCGAGGTCAACGGCGGAAAGCTCGGTGCGACGAATTGTGTTGCCTATCTCTTTGAACGTAAAGGCTTGTTCGTCTTCTCGGTCGATGGAGCGAATGAGGAACGGCTGATGGAAATCGCACTCGAAGCGGGGGCCGAGGATATAAAACACTCGGGTGACAAACTCGAACTCCTGTGCGAACCCGATGTATTTGCGACAGTCTCGGATGCCCTGGAAGCTGCCGACATCACCGCAGAATCCAAAGAGATCGCTCGTATTCCCAGCGTCACCGTCGAGTTGGATTTAGAGGGTGCCCGCCAAGTACTGAAGCTAATGGAACTGCTCGACGATCATGACGACGTTCAAAGCGTTTCTGCCAACTTCGACATTTCCGATGAGGTGATCGCGATACTCAGTGACGATTCGACTCAGGCACGGTAGCGCGTGGACTCGACCGAAAGAATGGACTCGCCGGGGCGGGCGTGGTAGCTTGGACTCGCGTTGATTTCCCTCACGTGACTTTCCCTATGAAGGAGTTAATGATGAAGAAACTCTTGAGCCTGGTCACTGGCCTCGCTCTGGCGACAGGTTTGTTCGCCAACTCGGCACAAGCAGAACTCAAGGTCGGCGACCCGGCCCCTGACTTTGAACTGCAGGGTAGCGATGGCAAGACGTACAAGCTGTCGGAACTGAAAGGCACCGCAGTTGTCGTCGCTTGGTTCCCAAAAGCATTCACCGGTGGCTGAACGGCTCAATGTAATTCGCTGCGTGCCAGCGAAATCAGCGATGCGTTCACCGTCACATTGCTGGGCAACAAACAAGTTGAAATCGGAGCGTCCGCAGGATCCGGATTGGACAAATTCCAAGTCGCGTTTTTCACGGCCAGTTGCGACGACGCGGAAACCAATAAGAAGTACGCGGAATCCCTGAAATTGGATTACCCCATCCTAAGCGATCCAGGTAAGAAGGTCGCAGAAGCCTACGGCGTCGTTCACGGTACACGCCAAGTGCCGGAACGATGGACATTTATCATCGATGCGGATGGCAAAGTGGCCGTCATCGACAAAGAAGTAAATACAAAGACACACGGGTCTGATGTGGCGACTCGACTCGCCGAACTCGGTGTGCCGAAGAAATAACCCAAGCTTCTTCCGCAGATCTACAAACGGGTAGCCAACGGTTCGCGTTGGCTGCTCGTTTTACTTTTTGAGCTCGGTGATCACCGACGACCCGGCCTATGGCACCGCAGGTCGAAACGCAAAGTTGCCAACGCTCTCAAGCTGTACTTGCATGGTCCCGCCGTCAAATCGGACACGCATCGTCTCCGGAGCTTCGTCGGGCCATTCGATCAACACATATCCGGTCGACCCTTGAACGGATGTGACCTTCCACCAACCTTCGCTCAGCTGAGTACCAAGCGCCATCTGTAATTTCCGGTCGTCGTGGAACGCGAAATCCCATCGCTCTAGTTGCGACTGACCAGGAACCAGCTCCCAATTCCCAATCATCTGGGCGGCAAACTGACGCTTCGCCTTCTCGGCTCGATCCCACAAGACAGAGGCTACTCCGACGCCGATGATCACCATGACAATTACGACGGCAAAGAAGATCGCCATTGGATTCGAGCGTTTCCGGAGTCGATCCTGCACACTCGTCGGAGCCCTTTTCTTCGAACGACCCGTTTGCACGAGCGGCCCGCTTCCATGAATACCCGAGCCTCCCGCGGGGTTACTCGCAATGGAAGGTGGCAGTTCGACCATGGGTGGCAGCCCGACCGGTGCCGGCAACTGCGGTGCAGCGAATGACTGTTGAAGTGCAGGCATCTGCAGTTGTGTTTGGCATTGCGGACACGCCACGACCTGCCCCGCAATGTTTGCACTGTTCTGAAGATTCGTCCCGCACTGCGGGCAAACAACGATGTCAGAAGACATGCGTACCTTTCACCGGGTAGAAAGAGGACTGCGTCGTTGCACGAACGCCTAGTTACTTTGGGTGACGACGGCTTGCATCATCTCCCAGAGTAGAAAACGGGACAGCGAACGGCAACGCCTCTTTCTTTGATCGCCCCCGCGCCGATCCCTATAGCTTCGAGACGATTCGTCGCGGGAACGTCAGAAAATCAGTCCTTCCAAGCGTCTTCCAAGTCATCTCCGTCAAACAGGCTGTCGAGTACAGACTCGAGATCCTTCGCTTTGGCAGCTAGAGTCGCACGTGCCGACGCACTCATGGCCTGATACTGACGGGCGAAGTCGCTTCGCCCCAAATCTGTGAAGAAGTCGATGTCCTGTTCTTCCGCACGATCACTCGCAAGTTGATCTTCGTTCGCTATCGCGGCAAATCGTTCAGCTACGTCGCTAGTCAACGGCTGAATTGCAACACCTGTCGGCAGCGATTGCAACGCCGGATTAGCGGAGAGAAACTGCACCGACGCCTCGCCCTCTCCGTTGCCGGACGAATTCAATTGGTTCACGACCACCAGAACATCTGCGGGTGAAATATTGTTATCGCCGTTCGGGTCTGGGAACGGGATCCCAGAAATCGCAGACGTCAACGGATGTGAGCCAACGTTGTTGAGGTGATTGATTATCAGCAACGCGTCGAGCGGAGAAACAGCGCCATCGTTGTTAACGTCGCGGCTGTTGGTCGGGTTCTGGAACACAGTAGCACTTGCGACCGTGATCGTCACCGTTGTGGGTGCCGACATTAATCCGCCATTGTCAACCGCCCGATACGTGAACCGGTCCGTACCCGAGAAGCCGCTCCTCGGCGTGTAAACGAATGCGCCATTCGAGCTGAGATTGACCGTTCCGTTCGTGGGTTGCGTTGCGAGCTGAGCGGTTAGTGGTGTTGTTTGATCGACGTCCGTATCGTTACGCAGAACACCGTTAGCCGCCGTCACATTCAACTGCGTTCCTTGTTGCGTCGAGTAGGCATCGGTACCGGCGTTCGGCGGATGATTTATTCCGGTAACGTTAATCGTTACGGTTGCAGTATTGGAGTTCGTCGCCCCATCATTGGCGCGATAGACAAAGGTGTCGACGCCGCTAAAGTTTGGTGCAGGAGTGTAGGTAAACGTTCCATTCGAGTTCAGATTCAAGGTGCCGTTTGACGGACCGCTAATCCGAACCGCCGTCAATGGATCACTCTCGGCATCGGTATCATTCAGCAAAATCCTATTCGTCAGACCGACAGTAAGCTGAGTATCTTCCACTACCGTATACGTGTCGTTGACTGCCTTCGGAGGATCATTCACACCCACAACGGTAATACTAACCGTGGCTTCGTTCGACGAGGCTGTGCCATCCGTGGCTTGATACCGGAAGCGGTCCACACGCTGCTGACCTGCCCGCAAGGCCTGAAGAGTTGCAGCTGTCGTCGGGTCGTAGGTGAACGTACCGTTCGCACTGAGAGTTACCGTCGCGCCGTCGTCACTTTGCAACTGCCCCGGATTGCTAACCATGATCGTGTCCGGTGGCAAATCGATATCGAAATCATTCCCTAGCACTCCACGGCCTTGCACCTGCAGCACAGCATCTTCGTTCGCAGTGAACGCGTCGTTAATGGCGTTTGGTGGATCGTTGGTCGGAGTCACCGAGACCGAATGAGTTCCCGTGGCTGTCTGCGGGTCCGAAGTTCCGTTCGTCAGTCCGTTATCTCGCACCGTATAGGTGAAAGTATCTGTCCCATTGAAATTTAACGGCGGTGTATAAGTAACCGTGCCGCTAGAATCCAACGTCAACGTGCCGCCTTGTGCACTGAAGTTCCCAACACCAACAACCGTTAGAGTTTGGCTGACTTCCGCACCGGGACCGCCAACATCGTTCGCAGTAAGCTCGGCTGCGAAGATTTGAATTTGCAGATCTTCGGACGTGACACTGGTCGAAGCCGTCATGATCGGCGGGTCGTTCACTGCCGAGATATTCACCGTCACCGTTCCGGTCGCAGACTTCGGATCGGACAAACCGTTTGTCGTGCCATTGTCTTGGAGTTGATACGTAAAAGTATCGACTCCCGTAGCGTCCTTCGGCGGATTGTAGGTCACGGTCGTTCCCACGAGCGTAATCGTTCCGCCTCGCGTACTCGTCTGACTGGTGCCAATCACGGTCAACGACTGGTCTAGCTCTTTGTCGACGCCAACTTGGGACGGTCCTGGTAAGTCATTCGACAACAGAACACTCGCATCGATCGTTAGCGGACGGTCCTCGATCGTCGACTGAATATCGGCAACGGCGGTAGGAGGATCGTTGACGGGTGTTACCGTCACCGTGACCGTGGCCGTGGCGTTCTTCGGATCAGACACACCGTTTGTCAGACCGTTGTCAACAATCGTGTAGGTAAACGTGTCGTTACCATTGAAGTCGGCTTTGGGGGTATAGACGATCTGATTCGTCGTGGCGTTGAAAGTGACTTGGCCACCCTGCGCACTTGCTGCCGACACGCTCTGGACAGTGAGTGTCTGGCCGCTCTCATTTGCCGGTCCACGTACGTCGTTATTGAGCAAGGTGCCAGCAGCAATCGTCAAGGCAACATCCTCGGCGGTCGTTCGTGAATCGCCACCAGCCGAAGGCGCGTCGTTCACTGCGGTCACGTTCATCGTCACCGTGCCCGTCGCCGTTCGCGATGGCGAACCATTGTCGACGACGGTGTACGTGAATGTATCCTCGCCGTTGAAATCCACTGGCGGCGTGTAGGTGATCACTCCCGATACGAGTGACACGGTTCCTTGATTTGCACTCGTCGAACTCACGCCCACTACGCTAACAGACTGAGTGCTCTCGTTCGCCGGGCCGGCAGCATCGTTCTGGGCGAGAATCGCGGCACTGAACACGTGACGTGTGTCTTCCGGTGTCGAACGTGTGTCTGACACTGGCACTGGCGGGTCGTTCACGGGGCGTACGGTAACCGTAACAGTTCCCGTAGCGCTCGCGGTCGGCGAACCATTGTCTCGAACGGTGTATGTAAACGTATCAGTCCCGAAGAAATCCAGCGGAGGTGAGTAAGAAATCGCTCCCGAAGTCAGCGTGACTGCGGCACCGGCTGTCGATGTCGAGCTGACGGCGACCACATTCAATAGTTGGCCAATTTCATCAGTCGCGGTAGACGGACCCGGCAAATCGTTGCCAATGAGAGTAACTGCATCGAACACCAGGAGCACGTCCTCATCGATGGATTGCGAGTCCGGTCCTGGTACCGGTGCGTCATTGACAGCGCTGATTGTCACAGTCACTGTTCCGAACGCACTCTTCGGGTCAGCAACTCCATTGGTGAGTCCGTCGTCCGTCACACGGTACACAAAGGTGTCGGTCCCGACAAAGTCGGCTGGAGGCGTATAAGTCACGGTGCGCGCGGTCGTATTCAGGACGACGGTTCCCCCATTCGCACTCGCGGCATTCAATGCTCCCGTCGCTCCAACGCCTGTCACCAACATCGACTGATGGCTTTCGTTGCTCGGACCGCGTACATCGTTGGCTCGCAGGGTGGTACCGTTGATGACGATCGCCACGTCTTCGGGTGTATTTACGGCGTCGTTCATGGCCGTCGGCGCGTCGTTCACAGGGGTGACGGTCAGAGGAATGGTCGAAGTCGATGTCAGAGTTCCCGGCATTCCGGTAGCGACGAGAATCCCCGTATTGCCAAAATCACTGGTCAAGATCACCAACGAGTCGGGACCGTTGTAATCGGGGTCACCGAGGTAACGTAAGCCCGCTGAATCCGCCAGCATCGCTGCGACAGATGCGGGTGAGCCCGTCACCACGACGCTCTTCGATCCGTTGCCGGAAATCCCTAATCCAATCAGGGGATTAACGGTTAGGTTACCGTGGGTCGCCGAGAAAGTTACTTCCATGGTGCCGTTCGCAGTTTCCGCGACATCCACATCCGTCACGGTCAAACCGCTCAAGGTCGTCAGCGTATCCTCAGCAGCCGACAACGCCGATACTCCGCCAATCACTGGTGCGTCATTTACAGATCGCACGGCTACGGTGAACGTATCTTGAACCGTCGCTCCAAAGGAGTCTTGAGCCTGGACGATCACCTCGGCCACACCATTTCGATTTGGTTGGTAGTTGATCGTCAGTATCGTCGACTGTGCCGTTTGCGAAATGCTCGTGCCAATTAGCCCTTGCGCAGTCAACGCTGCGGCATTCACGACGGACAAGGTGAGATTGTCGTTGTCAAAGGCGTTGATATCTACATCATTGAAGACGTTGGGGAACAACTCGATGTGCGTACTCGGAGAATCCTCAAACACGCTGAAATCTGCGACTGCGTTGGCGACAAACGGAGCATCGTTTACCGCGTTGACGTTGAGTGTGAAAGTTCGTGGGGTCGACGTATTCGCATGAGGATCCGTGCCATTGCCATCATCGCGCAAACTAGCGACGATTATCGCCGTACCATTCGTATTCGGAGCGGTGCGGAAGGTCAGTTGACCGGTAGAACCACTCACATTGATCGTCGGAGGCACCGAGAATGCGAGGCTGCGAGTCGTCGATTGCACCGTCAAGTCAAATGCCAGAGCTTGGTTGATCTCGTCGACTGGACCGCGGGATACTGCCGTCGCAAATCCTGGAATCGAGACGAGCCCCGCGTCCTCGTTGATCGCGATGTCGACAACTCCTGGTGTCGCGGAGTTTTGGTCCACCAATTGAAAGCTGGGAGCGTCATTGATCGCGTTGGCGGTGATCGTGAATTTCTGCTTCGGTGACTTGTCGTTATTGGGTGGGAAGGCCGCGCCAGTTCCGCTGTCATCAAGCTCCAACGTAACCTCGAAGCTACCGTTAACATCCGGCGCAAGTTGATACGTCAAGGTACCCGTTAACGGACTCACCTCTGGAAAATGCAAAAAAGCGGAGGCGGCGTCGGTCGTCGTTCCGGCAACCACGGTCGTAACATTAAAGGTAAGCGCTTGTCCGTCTTCGTCGGAGGGCGCTGCTGGACCGCGGGAAATATTTGTCACAAAGCCGGTGACCATTTGGAACTGCGCGTCTTCAATAATGGTCTGACTTGTACCCGCGATCGTGAAGCTTGGCGGGTCGTTGACCGCCGCCACACTAATCGTCAGAGTCTCCGTTTGCGACATATTTACGTTCGGGAAGATGCCACTTCCGCTGTCCTGCAGCGTTACTCTAAAGACACGTACGCCGTTGGTGTCCGGCGTTGTCTCGTAGGTTAAATTCCCCGTCAAAGGATCGATCGCTGGCGGCGATACAAAACTCAGATTGCCAATCTGCAGGCCTGTCGACACAGGCACAACACTGAATTGCAAGGTTTGATTCGTTTCGTCGGTCGCACTCAACGGTCCTCGAGAGATCCCGGTCGCCCAACCTTCAACGGTATGCAGACGTGTATTGTCTTGTGGGTCTAACGCGTCCTCGTCAATCTGCTGATTCGCACCCTTGGTGAATCGCGGCGCGTCGTTGACGGCATTTACTGTGATGGTGATTCGAATCGGAGCCGAGGTGTCCACGCCCCCATTTGCAACACCTCCGCTATCCATCACTGCTACGTCAAAGACAGCTCGCCCATTCGAGTTCGCGGATGGCGCGTAACTAAGGACCCCGGTCGCGGGGTTAATGGTCGGCGATACACTGAAGGCCAGATCGCCCGCGCCAGGAACGCGAGAGAGCAGGAAGCTGATCGCTTGTCCGGCTTCGTCGGTGGCCGTGGCCGGGCCACGTGTCACATTGGCAAGTGAAATGAGTTGCACATTCTGCAAGCCGGCATCTTCGCTGATGGGAGGCAATATCGGCTGTACAATGGTGAACGTCGGTGCGTCATTCACGGCCAACACTTGGATATCGATGACTTGCGTCGATTGCTGCATGATGGGACCTGGCGAATTCCCAAGGTCGTTGACATTGATCGTCACACTAGCAATCCCGCTGAAGTCCTGCTCGCCTCGGAACACGATCCCGTTCAGCACAGCGTTTAGCTCGTCGCGAGTCCCCAGAAGCGTTACCGCCGCTGAACTATTCGCACCGCTCGATATGAGTCCCTGCGGGTTGACCCCGTTCGCACTATTCAACCGGATGATGCCCTGCGTCGCGGTGATGGAAACCCGCATGGTTGCGTTTCCTACATCGGGATCAGTGATCACAAGTCCGTTGAGTACGAGATCGGTATCTTCAGCAACCGTTTGGACGCCAAGTGTGGTCAGGACGGGTGCATCGTTCACGGGATCGATCGTGACACCGATTGTGGTGGGTATTGTCGAGGACGCCGGTCCTGGGAAGTTGCCGAGGTCATTGACCGTGACTACGACAGAATCAGCCCCCGAGAAATCAATGTCACCGGTATATGTCAAGCCGTTGCTTGCAGCCAAAGTTGCGTTGATTGCGGCAGGCGAAGCCGTAACGACGAGCCGCCTTGTGGGAGGCGTCGTGCTATTGTCGACACTCGTAATGAAGTCGCCAGGGCGGACGCCGCCAGGTACGTTGGTACGCAAATTGAGTGTGCCGCGGCGGGTCGTCAGGGTCACTTCAATCTTGCCGGTTCCGCCGCCCTCCGCTGCGTCGTCGTCGCCAACCGTGATTCCCGTCAGGGTAAGTGGTATCTCTTCCCGACCTGAGAAAGCGGACTGCGTGACGGTTAAGAAAGGCGGGTCGTTCTGGGGGGCAACGGTAACTGCAAAGAAATCCTCGACAAACAATCCGCCCTGATCCGTGGCGCGAACCACAACGAGTGCTTGCCCACTCCGATTCGGCGTCAGGGTAAGAAGAAGTGTCCTGCCGTCAGCGTCGAACGCAGCACTCACCAACCCTGGATCGCTAATGCCACCTTCGGGAATGGAAAAACGCAGGATATCGTTGGTCGGAGCTCCTAAGTCAGGATCAGTAAAGTAGGGCGAGACATCAAATCTCAACAACGCGTTGGTCGCCAGCGTGTCATCTTCGACGGCTGGCACGTCGGGGATTCCAGGCGCTACGATCGTCGGGCGGTCGTTCGGACTCACACGTATTGCGTAGTCTTCCACTTCACCATCACGGGCTAAACCAGTGGGACGGAGCCCACCGAGGCTGCTGATTCGGAATCGCGCGGTCGTTTGCCCCAAGGTCGCCATCTCGGGCGTGCGAATCGTAAACACATTATTGCCTGCATTCACGCGTACGCTGGAGAGTATTTGCTCGCCACGATCCTCCCAATTGCCATTCTGGTTGAAGTCGATCCATGCATCCAGGAACGCCGCTGCGGACGCATTCACGGTAAAGGTTGTCGAAACCCCACGAACTAAGCCGGTTAAACCCATGACGCCATCTTCATCATCCACTCCATTGTTATCATCTCCAACCGCGTCGTTCGTCGGTTGCCCATCTAGTTCCGCGTCCACAGTGGCACCTAGCCGCAATGGATTGTCACCCACGATGATGTGAGCCGCACCATTATTTGACTGCTTTGTGGGATACTGTCCGTCAAACGTCGTCAACGGATCCATGGCATCTCCGAAGTCCACTCTCACTTCGCCCAACGTGATCGTAAACTGAGTTTCTCCAGACAACTGATTGGCTTTGAGCGGATTTTTTGCCAGATCCTTAACGGCACCGACGAAAGTAACGCTACCACGAACTCCGTCGAGCGCTGGGATCCCCGTGGCGGCAGCCACATTCGTCGCTCCGTCGACGAAAACGCGGGCACCGCCACCAAGCGAAGTACGTACGCTCGTCAGGCTACTGTCGGCGAGCGCCTCTTGAATGCTGACCGCCACTTGTGCACCCAAAAACTCCGCCGCAGGAATGAAGCTGACCGAGTTGGCGGAAACATCGCCCAATACTCCGATTTGTCGGAGGTGCGAGGCTCCTGCAGGGGCCGCTGGCAAAGGAGTAAAATTCAAGATATGACTGGTGGCATTTAACAATTCAATTGCCCCCAGTCCCACAGACACAGGGTTGAGACCGAGACCGGCACCGCGCAGTACTGGAACCATCGCGTTGGCCACGACTTCCGCAGAACTCGTATTGTCAAACGAAATCACGTCACCGCCCGTCTGAACGCTGCCATCGCTATCCAATTCAAACGTTCTCGTCACACCGTTAAGCGTTACCGTAAACGTTTCGCCATCGCGAATGCCTCCTGCTTGTCCGGTTTTCGTCAGATTCGCGTTTGACAGATCCCACAGGTGTGTCATAGCGAGCGGCTCGCCAGCATCCAATACTCCGCCCCCAAGACTCCGCGGCAACTGTGCCGCGTTGAAGCCTAGCCCCGATGTTCCCACCACCGACGCGATCTGCGTCGCAACTCGCGCGGCGTCGCCTGCCGTTACGATGGGAACTGCAATGTTCGGCGACGACACGTTCTGATCAATATCGAATTCGAAGGTGAAGATTCCCACGCCATTATCGACCACGAAGGTCTGTCCGTCCGAGATGCCCGACTGCTGGAAGTTCGTGCTGTTGGATAGGTCGAGAACGTACATCGAACTGGCTGAACCGAGATCTAGCACCGCGCTAGTCGGCGTGATGGGCGAAAGCCCGATGTCGGCGGTCTCAATCGCGACTTTCACCAGACCGGCCAGCGCCATCGGACTTTCGGTACCTGTCACGTGAATCCCCACGCGCCCCGGTCTGACGAATCCGTTCGTATCAAACTCGAATATTGCTGATCGAGTGCCACCGGCAACATGCTCAGTGATCGTAAAGAACTGGCCGTCCGAGACATCCGCGCCGCCTCCTGTCGGCATCCGCATTTGTAATCCCACACGATCGGCTACGATCTGGAGTGCCGCCCCTCGCGTCTGGATACCGAACCCTTGTTGGACGCCGACTTGGCCAGTCAGAGCCACCTGAGAACTTGCACCCGCAACTCTGCGAACTTCGTGCAATCGCGACCCGCCAAGATGCACGCGACCGTCCCGCAAGTCTGTGGCCACCAACGCACCACCATCGTCGTCGATTCGTCCATTTAGAATCGCCGTCTGAATCGCTTTTGTGAGCTCCGCCCCTAATTCGCGATGTGTCAGCAACGTGCCGGTTTGCCCCTTAGTGATTCCAATCGGAATGCTACCAGCGCGAGTTTGACCGTCACGGTCAAACTCGAAATGCAGGACACGGGTTCCGTCCGAGATCGTGATCGAGTCACCATCCGCGACGTTTTGCGGCACGCCCGTGCTGGCAAAGCGAACTTCACCGAGGAACGAATTCAGCAGCAGCGAGTGCGCAGCCGTGCTGCCGAGATGGATCTTGCCATTGCCTAGATTGACTGGCGTTAGTTGAAGGGCTGGAGCTTGAAGCGCGGCCAGGATCAACTCGGTGATCTCGGACTGCGTGGAAGTACTCGTAATGCTGATGCGGGTATTGCCGCTACTCGTTAAGCTGCCGTTCGTGTCAAACTCGAACGTCGTCGGAACGCCGGCGACAGAGATCGTGAATCGCTCACCATCCCGAACGCCCCCCAGCCGACCGCCTTCGACGGGCACCTGAAGGGCAAGCGTTTCTGGAAGCTCGATCGTATACCCGCTGTCAAACTCGAAGAGCTGTGTTGCGGGCAGACCAGTAACTGCATCGACTTCCTTGACCCGGAACTGAGCCCGATCGACGACTTCATTCCCAGCGGGCGCCGTGATTACATACCGGTCGCTGTTATTCAAGGTAATTACGTAAGTGCTATCTGGCTTCCAGATGCCGGAAAGAGGCGTCAGTTGAATGGTGTCGCTCGTGTCGTTGTAGCTGAACGAGTAGTCGATATTGTCAAGCAGCAGTTCGCCATTGCGCGTGACCGAGATGGCCGCGCTAGTAACCGTGAGATCGTCGACACCGATGCCGCCAAACGGATCAGCGGGCGGAAGCCCATCAATCAGCCGGATGCGGAAGCTGGTTGATACGACGCCGGGCGCCAATTCGACGATTGTTGCTCCCGGATTCCGCAAATCGATGCCATCAGCATCATCATCTCGCGGAGAGATCAGCTCGACCGTGGGACCTATGAAATCGGATCGCTCCAACGCTCCTCGATCAATAAAGACATTCTCGCCGAACCCAAATGGCGGCTCGACATCGGGATCGTCCACCCGGAGCTGCCCCGTGACGTCGTAGCTCGGTGCAAGTATCGGTGAGGACAAGATTTCAAGTGGTTCTTTCACTCGGATAAAGCTGTCACGGTCCAACAGCGAATCAACGGAACTGTCGATCGCTAAAGAGCCTGGCTCGAGGTAGAAATTCTTCCGTGCTCGGCTTATGAAGAGCGGATCGAATGGGCCGAGTGAGATGGCAAAATCTTCGCCTACGAAATTGGTATTCTGATTATTGCTCTGGTAGATGTTGCCGGCGATCACCGTGTTTTGCGAAGTGGAGTCGATGTCGATACCAGATTGAAAACCTACGACGACATTATTCAGGATGGTTGGCGCTGCGTTGTTCGCGATTTCCACGCCAACTCCAACAGCCAATGGAATTGGCTCAATAAAGGTCGCTGCGTCAAAGATGATGCCGAGCGCTGGGTCGTTGAGTTGCGCCAGCGGCGTTGCTATCGCTGTGAGCGGGTCAATCTCAAGTATCTGCCCCGTCGTTCGGAATGCCAACAACCGAGTTCCTGGGAAGAAGGTAAGGCCGAAGAAGTCGGGGCCGCCCAGATTGCCAATGGTCTGAACGTTGGTCAATGCTGCGTCGGCAAATACCAACTCGCCGCCCGTCCCTGTAGCATACAAATTACCCGCTGCGTCAAAAGCAATGTCCCCCGCCGAGACAACAGTACCCAACGACAGCAGTTGGGTTGCCACGCCAGTGGTGGGATTTACCTCGAATATAAAGTTCTGGTTGTTGGCGTTCGTCCCCGCACCAAATAGCCTTCCGTCGGCGCGAAAACCAAGTGCATTCAAGATCACCGCAGCACCACTTGTATCCACAACCGGTGCGATTCGCGTCGTCGGAATGGGTCCCGCGCCGCCGTTCAAAGAGAACTGGATCGAGTACAAGACGGATTGCGGAAACTGGACGCCGAACAGCTGGCCCGTCGGCGACAATGCTGTTGCGCCAAATGCCTGTGCCGTCTGACCGAGATGGATCAACCCCAAGCCGCCAACATCGAAAGCGAAAAGATCGCCGTTGTCGTCGGTGATGAGCGCTCCGATCGAGATACTGTCCTCCGGTGCCACGAACGTGTTGTTGATAATCCGTCCAAACGGAACTGACGCCCTCTGCTGGCCTGGCCCTTGGGGTGAACCGCTAAAGCGGAGCGCACCACTCTGGTTGTCGAAGAGCAAGTTATTTGAGATGACAACGCCAGGTGCAAAGTTATCCGTATTGAGTTCACGGAGATTGCGTACCGGCCCGGGATGCGGCGAACTGTTACCCGATGCAAGATCATCGCGGACGCCAGGATCGACGACGATGCCAAACGTGCTCGCGTTGGACACGACGTTCGACTGGATCAGGATCTGACCCTGATCGCGGAAGTGATTGGCATCCCCCCGTTCGCCGAAATGCGAGGGATCGTTTGGATTGCCGTACAGGGTCGCTGCGAGACCCGAAGTCGTAATCGCTCCGAACAAGGACACGACATTACTGGTGCTCGTAAGCGATTGCGATCCAATCAAAAATCCGTCCGACGAGTCCGATGAGATGTTCAGAACCGCTTGGACTTCGGGACCATTGATCAAGTCACGGACGCGTTGAGCGATGACGTAATCTGGCTCAGAAATCGAAGAGTCGAAGCCGACGAGGATCCGCCCTTGCTGAATGCCTTTGTTAGGGCTCGACGCGGGCAGCGAAAGATCCTCAAACTCGAAGGTGACTTGGTGGACACCGTCACCGATCGTAAAGGTCGTTCCATCACCGATCTCGGTGGCAGGCGGCATGGCGATCGAGACTTGTTCGAGCAATCGGTCATTGGTATTGAACGTCCTGGCACTGAAGTCCGTTGTTGTACCCGATGCGCCGAGGAACCTCGTCCCCTTGCGAATCTCCAGCTGGTACTCGCCGACCAGAATATCGTTCGGGCCGACAAGTGGATTCGCAACGAAGTTCGCCCCCGCCGACGGTCCCGTTACGAGTTCTCCGCGTTCGGCAAAACCAATGACAATGTCGTCAATAAAAATACCTTCGCCGTTGTTGCTTTGTCCTCGTTGAGGGCTATTAAATCCGATGCGATCGCGTCCAAGAATACCAAACGGATTTTTGGGAGGGGGTATAGGCGAGGGATCGCCGGCCAACGAACCGCGTTCCAGACCCAACGGCCCAGGATCATCGACGTTGTGATTGATAATCCGCAGCAAGTCTTCGTGCTGCTTGACTAGGTCAATTGCCACGTTAGTCGCAGTAGCGTTTGTATTCCCGAGCATCTCTAAGGCAGTCGTACCAGGATTGAGAACGACGTCAGGCAGGAGCAGGCTTGGACGTTGCAGCACGATTTGCCGATTGTTCGTCGCAGTCGTAATGCTGCCGCTTGCTCCCAGGGCAGAGCCATCGATTGCCATCGCGATCTCTTGAGCGACGTTAGCTGAGGTAAATGTTGAGCTAGGCGCAAAAAACACACGCTCGTTGCCGACCGCCACTCCCGGCGTGCCGTCATCTTTTCCTAACCCGCTGTCGTCCTGAATCGGTAGGGGAGTGTCGAGTACGGCCAGACGGAGCAGATAGTTTCCCGTAGTGCCGGCCCCGCGCCCCGACAGAGGATCGTTCGGATTGGTTTGGAACAAGTTGCCGTTCCCGTGCACCACCGCATAATAGTCACCGTCCGCTGGCGCTTGGAAGATCAAGAAACTATCCTGTGAGTTACTGAAGTCGGTATTGCTTGCCAGCAATACACCCAGACTGTTGTAGATGCCAACGGACGAATTGAGCGTCGATCCCCGACTCAAGCCCACTGCATCAATGTCGACGGTTATATATTGATTTGCCGTCACACCAGACATTTGATACCAGTCATAGTCGCCCGTCGTCGCGGCAAAAGGCACATCTCCAATTCGACCAGATACGACCACGACGCCTTCCCCGATGATCCCCGTCGGTGTGGCCTGGCCGATCGACCCATCGTTTTCTTGGGCGGCCACGGATCTTGCCGAGGGTGTCGCCAGATCGTCCAGTACGATCTGTATTTCGTAAGGGCCAGTGGTTCCAGCGCCCGGTCCCGAGCCTGGAACGCTGGGATTCGATTGAAACAGCGAACCGAACCCGTGAACGACAACGAAGTAGTCGCCAGCCGCTTGGGTAATGTACGACAAATACGGATCCGCCGTCTCGCCGTCAGATTCGTTAATCGCAATCGGAGTTAGGCTGGTTGCACTATACAATCCGATCGTGGCGTCAAGTGAACTCGCACCTGCCGGCAGCGTTCTGGCATCCAAGTCCACTGTTATCCGCTGTCCCGCTTTCGCTCCACGGATCAAGTACCAGTCATAATCACCAGTGGTCGCAGTATCGTCACCAATCACTCCCGGAATGCGAACGGCCCCTCGACCGGCAAGTCCGGTTGAGTTAGCGAGCGGCCTCGAGCCGTTGGGCTCCGAGAGGACCAGCGGCAGCGGACCCACCGGATCTGAGTCAACCACGATTGTCATGGTATAGTCGCCCAGAGTTTGCACGCCACGACCAGTGTTCGCCGCGCGAGGATCCTGCTGCACACCATTCAGCGGATCCGGGTGACCATGCACCACCACGAAATACGTGCCCTGCACACCCGGTCGGAAGGTGACGAACGGATCGGTCGTCAGCCCGTCGTTTCCACCCGTCGTCAAGAGCGTGCCTTGCGCGTCGTAAATCGCCACCGAAGCATCCAATCCAGAAGTCACGACGGTGTCGATGTCAACCGTAATTAGTTGATCGGTTCCCACCGTGATGGAGTACCAATCGTAGTCGCCATTGGTAATTGTGGGATTCGCGTTGCCGATTGTCGCAGGGATAATGACGGCCCCACGCCCTTGGATACCTGTCGCCACGGCGGAATTGATCGTTCCGTCGAAATCCTCCCCGCCAGATCCGGTGGGTAGCACGATTGGCGTGGTGCTTATTAGTGCGGTGTCGACGTGAATCGTCAGATCGTACACACCACTACTGTCGGCTCCGGCACCTGAGCTGGCGATATCGGGTGCCGTTTGAAAAGCGGCTGCTGGGTTTAAGGCATCGATTCGGTGCCCGTGTACAACGACAAAGTACTGTCCGGCCGATGGTGCCGCGAACGTTAGATAGCTGTCCGTGCTGACTCCGTCGTTGTCGTTAAATGCCAAGGGCGTCGTTTGTCCAGGGAGATAAATTCCCACCGACGAATCGAGCGTCGAACCGCCTCGCCTCGTAACTGCATCTACATCAACCGTGATAATCTGCCCCGCATCGACTCCAGCGATTTGATACCAGTCATAATCTCCTGATGAATTCGCAAATGCTCCGGCCAGGTCGCCGTTTCCACCAATCACCGAAGTTAATTTGACGGTGCCGCGATTCACTAACCCAGTTCCGGTCGCCGTGGTACTGGTGTCGTCACTTTCGCGAGCACCAACCGTTGTCGGCGCAACGGCACCGAGCGCAGCAGCGCCGACTGTGATCGTGACTTCGTAGTTTCCGACCGTCCCCACACCTTGGCCGGTACTGGAGTCCAAGGGATCAATTTGGAACGCATTACCATTCCCGTGTACGACCACATAGTAATCACCCGTCAAGGGAGCGCGAAAACCGACGAAGCTATCGGTGGTTACACCGTCATCGTTGTTCGTGACCAGCCGATTTCCGGCCGAATTGTATATCGCGACGGACGAGTCAAGCGTTGAACCGGCGGGTAAACTAACCGCGTCAACGTCCACCGTGATAAATTGTCCACCCGCGACACCGCGCACTGCGTACCAATCGTAGTCACCGGTGGTCGCTCCGAACGGCCCATCTCCGATCACCGCAGCAGCTCGGACGCTACCGCGTGCCGCTGGCGCCCTGATGATTCCTCGACCAACAACGTCCCCCGGAACGGAAAGGTCAGTCGGAGTCGCACGATTCAGGGCACCATCGTCTCCCAAGGAATTGGTGACTTCGATCTGCGGAATCGGCGTTGGCCCGATCAATCCGTTGTCCACGGCGATCGTCAGCGTGTACGCTCCTGTTGTTCCCACGCCTTGGCCCGAAGCCGAATCGGAGGGATTCAGTTGGAAGTCGGCTCCAGTGGCGCTGGCACCCGCTTTGGTGCCATGCACGACAACAAAGTAGTCTCCCGGATTCTTAGTCGTAAACGCCAGGAAGCTGTCCGTTGTGACACTATCGTCATCATTCACTGCCAACAAGGTGCCAGCTTCATCATAAATCCCGATTACGGCATCAAGCGTCGATCCGCTGGTTCGCGTAACGGCGTCGATACGGGCCGTGATGATTTGGCCCGCAGCGATGTGGTCGACCTTGTACCAGTCATAGTCGCCGCTAGACGCCGCGAATGGGCCATCGCCAATAAACGCGTCAACCGTCACGGCACCAAGACCATCAATCTTTGTCAAGATCGCGTCGGGCAAGGAACCGTTGTCGCCCGATTGCTCGCTCGCGAACACGCGCTTCGGTACAAACGACTTCGGCTCAATTTGCAGAGTCGTTCCGGGGGCACCAACAATTTGTAAACCGTTAGCCACTAGCCTCGGAGCCAATCCTAAAGCTGCTCGTTGGGCCGCTGGTAGGGCGTTGATGGTCGACTCGATTTGCAATGCCACCGTTAAGCGACTGCTGCCATCGGTGACTGGGATGCGCTCGTTTGCGGGATTGAACGAGCCATCCTTGTCGAACTCAAACGTCACGTCGTTGAATCCGCCGTCTGAAATCGTGAATGTATCCCCATCCGCGATCCCTGCCTCCGACAAGCGAGCACCACCCGGCGGCACAGATAAAGTGAAACCGCTGTCCAGTTCGAACGATGCAACAGTTGACAGGTCATCCAAGGTGAACGTGTCGCCATCGATAAACTGCGAACCATCTAGAGCTAAGAGTACTTGCTCCGCAAATGCATTCTCAAGAACATTCTTGAGTTGCGTCGCTACTTCGGTACGCGTCATTCCCGAATTGACTTGCACCAACAGGTTGTTCGGGTCCTGCACGCCGGGTACGCCTTCAACAAAAGTCGATGGCAACGCAGGAGCGGTGACAACTAACGGTCCTGGGCGCGGAATTCGATTGTCGACCAGATTTACTCGGTTCTCGCTCCGAATCGGTGCAACACCTGGAGCGATCGTCGCGTTGATTGCAGTTTGAATCCGTTGTGCGATTGCGACCGCCGTATCGCTCGGCGAGAACGGTACTTCAAAAGCGTCGGCGGGCGATCCACTGACGAACGTGTAAACGTTCCCCGCGATATCGAAGGTATTTCCTGACGTCAGGCTGGCGCCTGAGGGGGCCACGAGTGTCACGCCAAGGTCAAACTCATATCCTTGCCCATCGATAACAACCACGTCGCCGTCTCGCAACATCGCGCCAGGCACCGCCCGCAATTCGTCGCCGGTCGTCGGGTCATGTCCGACATTCGAGTCGCCGGCGGTACTGAATTCGAACCGCAAACGAAGATTTTCTTGACCGGCGAAATCCCCAAGTGGAATTCGGGCTTGCCGCCAACTGTTCGAGTTATCGTGAATTGTTTGTGCAAATGGCGTATTCGACGCCAACGGCCGCCAGTCGCCATCATCGGAACTGATATACACGCGGAACGAGTCCTGCAACGTCCCATCGAGTTCAAGGTCCGAGAAGTAAGTGAAGTACAAAACAGGCTGATCCGCGGCGGAGTAACCCTTCAAGCTGAAGCCGTTACTGACGACCGTCCCTTGTGCACCGCCGGCGAAGTCGTAGTCTCGAGACACCTCGGACCCAAAGTACAGACTTGCACCGCCTGCTTGCGCCGGACGACTTCCATCGAATGCCGCATTGATGCCGTGTCCCGGATCGGTCGAGCGGATATTGGTTTGGTGCCAGAGGTTCGAATCGAGATCGCTAAACGCAAGCCCATTGACGTTTGTCAACCCCGTCGAGACACTCGTCTGCCCATCCGCAAACACAGGCTGAAGCTGTCCCGCTCTGTTGAACGCGTACAGTTCGCCGTTCACGTCAACTCCAAACAACAACTGCGAATACCGACCGCCTTCGACGTTGCTGGGGCCTTTCACAAGCCCGGCGAACTGAATTCCCAACAAGTCGCCGACCGACGATTCAACGTACGTGGTCCTGACAGAAAGAGTCGGCTCGTCAATGTCGATGTCGAGTGCGTAGAGCCCACCAGTATCAGTAACGGCATAGGCTCGACCAGTCGTCCCGCCAACGGCGTTGGGAACGACAGCAAGTCCAGTGACCAAACCGCCTGGCCCTTTTCCGGCCGCCACCATCGGAGCGCTGATCTGCGTGATCTCCCCCGAATCCAATCGCACGAACGCTCCTTCTGCGCGCGCGTTGATTTCGGGACTCAGTGTGTTATTGATCGCATCGGAAATCCGATTGGCGATGGCGAACGCGTTATCCCGCGCGAAGAACGGAATCGCTGTAATCTCTGCGTTGCTCACGCCAGGAAGGCTATTTGGCTCCAGCGTCCAAACAGGTACGCCAGCGATATCAATCCCCTGGACCGTCAAACTCGATCCCTGCGGCGGAATGTCAGGGAAATTGATACGAGTCCCGTCGCCACTCGCACCGAAATTGAAACCGCCAGTACTACTAACGGCCTGAGCAATGTCTTGAGCGACTCCATCGTTGATTCGGTTCTCTTCGGTGAACGCCTGAATCAGATCCGTGTCACCAGGGTTGCGCAGCTTGACAATTGGAGACGTGCCGGGAGTGAAGACGATTCCCTGTCCGTTGACAACAAGCAAATCTCGTACGATCTCGACGGTCGACGCATCGAGCCCGGTCTCTCGGACAAACACCCGATCACTTCGAGCCTCGACCGTTACGAGCGGTCGAACATTTGCATCGATCACCGTCGCGACGATTTGTGCTACTTGGCTCGCCGAACTCGTGACACACGAAGGCGTTTGCCCAGCTGGTACGTTGCCGCTACAGAAGGGCACCCTGATGTTCCCGGGAGTCACAATATTCGGCTGCGATCCGGAAATCGGAGGTAGCGTTGTGTCGTCCAACTCGAACGTCAACGTCAAATCCCCATCTTGGATTTGAAAAGTCTGTCCGTCACTGATGAGGTTCCCACTGGCAAACTGTCGCGACTGTGGTAGCGCACTCGCCGTGGCAATCGCAGTGCTCATGGCGTTTGCCGTGTCGACGGACGTAAACGTTGGCCCTGGCGCGAAGGGAATGAGTTGGTTCGTGGATTGCCCTGGGCTGCCGGCCAGAATTAAGTTGCTCGCATTCGAAACGACGTGAGCGATCGCGCCACCGACAACGATGCGACCATTTGCTTGTACGGTCGGAGTCAATTGCAAATCGCTGGGACTCTGGTTCTGATTTAGAATGGCTTGGCTGATAATGTTGGCAACGGATTGCCGGGTGTCCGTCGCAGGATTCAGTGCGATCCGCACATTTCCCGCAGCCACGCCTGGATTGCCAAACGTTGTCAGAGGGCTGGCGTCGGTGAAGGTATGGTTCACCGTGCCGCCAATAAAGCCGCGACCATTGCCGACATTCGCGGTAGCAAGCTGCAAAGTTGCTGACTGCGAATTGATCGCAGCCACCACCGCATTGACGATCACGTCGCGGCTCGTCGTGTTTGCGTCCACACCGATCCGAATATTCCCGGAAGCAACGCCTGGGGCACCGAACAACTGTAATGGCCCGCTGCTCGGGATCGTGTGGTTTGCCGTCGTCCCGCCAAGATAGACTTCGCCGGTATTGTCATTGAAACTGGTCGCGGTCAATGCCAACGTCCCCGCCTGACTGTTGATCGCAGTGGCCACCTTAAGCGCCAGCGTGTTGATCGAGTCCGTATTGGTGTCGAAGGTGACGGGAATATTGTTCACCCCCGCGGTTTGCCCAACACCTCCACCGCCCGGTGCTTCCAATTCGAATACGACGGACTGCACCCCAAGCGAGATCGTAAACGTCTGTCCGTCCTGAAACGTCGTCTGCCAGCTATTGGGAATGACCAGAGAATATCCAGCGTCAAATTCGAAGGTGACAGGAACGCCATTGTTGCTGATCACAAACGTACTTGGCTGCGGGCGTTCCGTAAAATTACGACCGGCGGACAGCGGCACGTCGAACCCGAACCCGGTGTCGACCTCGAAGGTTACGTCCGCGTTATTGGCCCGGTTCTGGATGCGAAATGTTTGCGGCCCGGGAAACTCCATCAGATCCGTCGCGCCGGCCTGCGGAACCTGCAGGACGTAGCCAGTGTTCACATTACTGCCCGGCAGACCGCGCAATAGCAGCTCGCTGTTGTTCGTCGGAATGGCGTGTTGCGAGATCCCTTGTAGTAACTGCGACTGACCGCCCACATGAACAATGCCATCACCTAGGTTTGTCACGAGCTGGCCCAGATTGAGCGATGCCGAATTCATGGCGGCGGCGACTCTCGTGGCGACCGTGTCCTGGCTGTCCGTATAATTTGTGAAGATCGGGGTATTTCCTGCGACGACCCCCGGAGCGCCTCGGCTCTGCAAGGTGGTTGATGCGGGGATGTTAATACTCAGCCCCGTGCCCCGTCCTAGACCGATTCTGCCTAGACCCAAATTGACAGGAGTCAAGGCCAGTGTCCCTTGCTGCCGGACGATGGCCGCGATGATGCTGTCCGTCAGACTATCTTGAGTAGCAGTCTGTGGATCGAAAGCAATCGTTTCATCCGAGGCCGTACCCGCAGGTCCGTTCCGCGTATCTTCAAACTCAAACGTGACTGAGTTGGTCGCGTTGTTGATCGTAAACGTCATCCCATCCAAGACGCCCTGTCCGCCATTTGCCGGAACTTGTAGTACGGCACCGGGGTCAAATTCAAAGGTAACGTCTCGTTGCCCCGATCCCGTCAAATTCAGCACGCGGAAGGTGGCTCCATCCGAGACATCCGCGCCCCCTCCAACCGGAACCTCGAAATAGAATCCGCTGTCGAACTCGAACGTCACCGCATTTCCGCCAGTGCTCGATGTGTTCAGCTGAAAGGTACTACCATCGCCTGCCAGTCGCAGAGCTTCCCCGTCGACAGATTGCAGAATCGGCGCATCACGCCCTGGTCCGCTCCGCTCGCCTTCCACACGAAGATAGCCGAGATCCCGCAGATTAGGCGAGATTCCGATTGCGGATTCGCCCTCGACGGTAACCCGTGTGTCCGTGGCTTGGGCGGTAATTCCAGCCGCAAGCATTGCATTGGCGATACCTGTGGCCACGCCTAACGCCGACGTTTGACCGGTAACTGGAATTGCGTTAAACGTGGGAGCCGGATTGTTCGCGAGATCGACCCGGTCGAATTCAAAAGTCACGCCGCCTCGACCCGGAATCTGAACCGTGATCGTTTCGCCGTCAGGTATCGAGTTGCCACCGACCAAAACATCCAGCACCGCTCCGGTGTCAATCTGGAAAATAACTTCGTCGCCTCGTACGCCGCTGTCAGGATCTAGGATAAAGAAATAACCATCCTTGACCGTCTGACTTTCATTGATGCTCCCATCCAAACGCTGGTTCACATTCTGGCGGATCTCGAAACCCGCATCAAATTCGAACCCATGCAAATTCCCAATCCGGTCCTGAACCGTGAAACTGCTAAAGGCCCCATCTTGAATGTTGAAGTTGCTGGAGAACCCAGGTTGATTCGGGGTTGGCGACGTCGCATCTACCGCGGTAATCCGCGGAGAGGTCAAGATTTCTCCCACCAAACCAGCATTGGTAAGGGAGTCGTCTCGTGGACCGCGAGCAGGATCATTAACAAGAGTCGGGGTTCCGTCGTCGTGCCGAATGAGGCCGGTGGCTGGATCGAGTTCGTAAAGCAGGTTCTCCTTGATACCCACCTCAGGGTTAATAACACGACCTTGCAGGGAAAACGCGTCGCCACGACGTCCGACGGCGATCAGTCGATCGCCTGCGATGTTCCCTTGAATCGTTCCAAAAGTCATTGCCTCGAACTGGACACCATAACCATCGCTGATTGTCGGGGTCCGTGGATGAGACAAGATGGCACGACCAGGATTCGCCGGATCTTCTTGGTAAGTCTCCAGCCCATCGTCCCCAATGAAGGTCGAAACGCCATTGCCCGTGTCGATGTTGAGGAAGTTGCCGGAGTGCGCGTCTGACGGAATCAGTGGAGGAGCCGTGTGGAAGTGACTGTCTGCGACCGTCAACGCGAACAGTCTCCCGTCTGCACGCAGCGCAATGTCGCCAATGTCATCATCGAACGAAGCAACATTGCCGCTAGCGGCATCGTTGACAACGGTTTCTACTGCACCAGTAAATGGGTCGACTGTCAGAAGCCGTGTGTCGGGTACGCCGGTGGCACCACGGATCGAACCGAATTGTTGGCTGACGAATAACGTCACGTCTCCCAAGAAAAATGGCACCGCGCTGTTCGCATCGATAAGATCGGTCAACTCGCCGCGTGGCTGAGCCGTGCTGCCGCCTGTCGAATCGATATGATCCTCCGCAATACGATCGAGGGAATGAACGGGCTCCAAACGTGCTAAGGGGTTGGCCGGATTCTGTAACAAGAACTGCCCAATATCAGCGGGCACCCGCGCATTGCTCGTCACGGCGGCATAGTAAACACCTTCGGACAACTCGACCGTTCCGATGTACGGATCTTGGCTCCCTACCGAACCACGTGATAAGTCGGAAACATTGGAGCCGCCTAGCGGCGATGGTCGATCGTCGCCCACATTCGAGTCGGTCGCGGAGAGTACGAGATTGCCACCCGCATCGAAGATATACAAGTTCGTGTTCGCCCGACTAACGCCATCGGCATAATCGATATCGAATATCGTCTCAAACGTGCGCGGCGAGACGGAGACTTGTTGATAATTCACTTGGAACTGATAGAGATCAACGTCGCCGGCAGTATTCAAACGCCCCGCAATACTTATCGCACCGCGATCACTAGTAACGACGTTGCCCACATTCTGCGCCGTGGCTCGCGTATCGTTGTCGCTCGAATCCTCGGCGGCTTCCCCGGTGAGTGGAGAGTGGACTGGCTGGCCAATAACTTCCACGCCAGTCATCGCATAGCGAATGTCTGCAAACCGAACTGTCGAGCCTGCCACTTCATCCAACTCTCGCAGACGAAGCTGCATCTGGTAGGCGCCAGCGGTCAAACCGCCCTGGAGGTTGTCGATCGAATTGATGGGCTGCGGATTGCTTCTGACCCGAAGGTGATAGGTGCCGCTGACCCCGACAGCACCTGGCAAAACCACGCGCATTCCTGCGTCGCGAGGATTGATCGTCCAGAAGTCCTGCCCTGCGTAGGGAGGCGTCTTCTGCATAGTAAAGGCTTCTACGCCGGGTCCGGCGAATACGGTCGACGTTCCCCCGGATTCGGTTGTTGAATTCACGCTACGCGCCCGCACGACTCCGTTTCCGTCGATCAATTCCACGATGGGATCGAAGGCGAACGTCGTCCGATCAAGATCGACCCAGATCTCCGTCCCGGCCGTCCCGTTGAAACTGAAGACGTCGATGTCGCGCGGATCGTTGAGGAACCCGTTAATGTTGAAACCCAACCGCAAATTCTCGTCGCTTCCCTTTTCGTCCGCACCGATCGTTCCCAACAGCTGTGCGTCGTCCGGCGTGCTGTTCGTACCTGGCGAATCAACGTCGCGCGACTCTCCTTCGATAACAACTTCCACATTCCGATCGTGAGCGTACTGATCCAGCCGAATGCTGCGCCAGTCACCAGGCTGCGGCACCGATGCGTTCCCATTCCCGTTGGTGTCCGTCTGTGGGTCACCATCGGGGCGAATCCCCGCCCCTGCCGTATCATCCGCCAGTGAAGTCAACACAACTGGCGATCCGGGTTGCCCCACGATTTGCAGGATGCCACCAATTCGGTCATCAATCTCTAAGGGCCTGCCCATCGCCGTGAAGCCGGCTGTTGTCGAACCGTCAAGTTTCACGACCAGGCTTTGCGTCGGGCTGCTCTGCAAACGCAAGCCACCATAGGTATGGAAATCGGGAATAATGATCTCGTCGCGCAGCACATGCACAATGTCCGTATCGTCCCAGACGCTCTCCGTGGTCAGCGTCTGGCCGCGGATGTCCATGCCATTGATAACCGTACTGCTGATCGCCGGATCGTTGGCGAGACGGTTGCCGTGAATGAGCGGACCTTGATTGTCACGGAAACCCTCGAGGCGATCGATCGCTCCGGTCGTCCGGCCCGGATCGCGAAGGAGGAAATGATTAAGCGCGTTGGCATTAATGCTGATCGCCGGCCCCGCGTTATCGCGGATCACATTATCCAAGATGACGGGCTGGGCTCCCCGTACAAAGATCGTCGCCGCTTCGTTGAAACCGCGTCCGACTCGGGTGGCATCCGTGGATTGTCCTTGGCCGCCAAGGCCGTTCGCATTGAACTCGAACAAACTGTTCGCGACGCGCACCCGGGCTTGTTCGATGTCCAAGACATTGAAACCGTTGAACGTCCCTTCGACGCGCGAAACTCCGCCGCCATAAGCCAAGAGCACATGGTCGAGGCTAGCGCTGGCAAAGGGACCGACATAGATACCTGACCAGTCTCCTGGGGTTCCTCCCGTCGCGCCGTTGTTGCTCGTGTCGAACGTGCCGCCAGCACCATAGCGGTCGTCCTCCAGAGCCGTCATAACGATCCCTAAGCCTTCCTGGCCTTCCGCAATCAGTTGACCGCCGACTCCCGTTTCAATACGAGCCCCGTCGAGTTTGACAACAACCAACGGATCAATCGCCAGCCGTGCGTCCTGCCGTGGCCGATACTGGCCCAGCAATCTCGTGCCCGCAGCCAGCCCATTGTCCGTCAAAGTCGTCGCCGTTGTCGCATCAAGAACGGAAACGAGCGCGTAAGGGCCAGCGCCTGCATTGGAACTGCGATACACCCGCCGTTCCGTAATCAAACCAAAACTGGCGTCAGGAACCGGTAAGTTCGTCAATTGAATCGTTCCGACCCCCGGAAGACCATTGACGTTGGGATTGCCCGAGATGGTCACGCCGGATGTAGCGCTAGATGGCGCCAACTCCTGTCCGAAAACGTTGACGAAGGTGACTTTGTAGTTGTACGTACCTTGCCGCAAACTGCCACCCGCACTCGAACTCAGCAATGTTCCCGCCACTGAAGGGCTGAGCATGACTCCGCCGCGTTCATTTCCCGTATCGGTGAACGTCGTCGTGTCGCCGTCCAACTGCGCGACCAGTGTGTAGGGCCCTTGGTTGTCTCCGCGACTGCGATAGATTCTCCTGGCAACGAAATCTCCACCACTGGATAGCGTTGGCAACTGTCCCAGCACAACCGAACTATTGGCACCAACATTAATCGGCTGAGTTCCGTCCGATAGCGGCCCTTCCTGCCCGTACCGATCCACGTACGAAATGCGATAGTGGTAGATCCCGGCGCCCAAGTCGCCACCAGCGCCCGCGTTGCGTATGATCAAGCCGATCGGCGGGCCGATCAATTCCTCCAGCGGCCCAGCCGGAGTACCTTGTATTTCGATGTTCTCGCCAACAATGTGAACGATCTCCGTATCATCCCAGCGCGCGGAGACGGTCAGGATATCAGCCGTGTTTCCGGCAGGGGTGACAGTTCGAACGAACAGCCCGTTCAGAGTATTGGACACCAATTGGCCGCTGGCGGTTTCACGTGTCAACTGGTTGCCATGGATCTCCGGCCCCACTCGACTGTAGTCGGACGTAAACGAAATCCGCTGGTATCGCGGAGCATGAAAGTTAATCTCTTCAAAACTATTAATGTCCGCTGAGATCGCTGCATCTGCACTCCCAGTAATCGTGTTGAAAGTTAGCGTCGGCTGCATCGAGTTGATATGGATCGGAGCAATCACTTGCGGAACCGACCCGATGATGACGCTACCACCTCCGTACCGAATATCGGCATGGTTGACGTAGTTCAGAAAGATGCCTTCCTCGCCCAAGACGACGTTTCCTGCGGCTCGGTCGATATCGGCCCGAAATACGATGCCACCCCAGTCCCCCGCCTTGGGGCTCGTCGCAAACGGAAACAGGTCTCGCCCAATGGCCTCATCATGATAGGAAGTGAAATACACTTCGTTTTCCGGAGTTCCAAGAACCTGCAAGGCACCTTCACTTCGATCGATTCCCGGCAGATGGCTGCCGACGCCAATTCGCGCCCGGCGCAGCTGAAACACGGCACCGGCGTCGACCATGACGGTCACGCCCTGCGGTACTTCCATCGTCGCCCCGTCAGGCAGCGAACGGCCTAAACTGTCGAAGCCAATTTGATAGGCCAGATTGTCCGTCAAGGTCGCAATGTCGCCATCGGCACCAGGATTGCCCACGATACGCACGATGTCTCCCGCATTGGCCGCAGCGGCATTATTTGGGCGTTGGGGATCGAGATCAAAGGCGTTCCGAATGTTGTTGAATGGATTCTGCAATGTTCCCACGGGGTTACTAGGGTTACCCAGCTCAGGAACATGCGATTTATCGACGTAAATCGTGCGAGGTTCGCCGACGCCCTCCAACCCGGTCGGCGCTGCGGTCTTGAACCAAAAGTCATAGACACCGCCAGGTGTGCCATCGCCGTCACCGTCAAGCTGCGTAGCAGGACGAGTCGGGTTGTCAATATCGACAATCGCGGTGTCCACGCCTGGTCGAAAATGAAGCCGCAATTGATAGAATCCCTGTGTTGTACCTCCAAGTCCTGTGTCTTCAATCACCGGGTCATAGTCGTTGTTCCCACTGGCCGTGACTCCCACGAAATAACGCCCCGGCCCCAGTGGCATTTCCAGAAAGGAGTCGTTACTGAAGTAGTCGTCGTTCTGGGCAATCAATTCACGCTGGGTTTCAACGGCGAGACGAGGCGCCAAATTCGCGCTGATTTCGGTAACCATCGCAACGCTCGAAAGCGTGATCGTTGCCCCGCTCACAACCGCCTCGATATTTGCAGCATTAAACGCCGAATCAATCTGCTCCTTGAGATTTTGCGCCAACGTCGCTCGCGTCGACGTCGAAGTAAATGCCACTCGCTTGCTACCTGCGCCGACGTCGCCCGGGTCGGTGTCGGAATCAAACTCGAACCGTTGCGTGTCGCCAGCGACGGTAATCTCGATATAATCACCATCTTGGATCAGGATGGCGTCGGCCACAAATTTGACAACCGTCGTCTCCCGGTACAACTGTAAATTGGTGTCCAACAAGCTTGAATTAGGCAGTCGTTCCGCGAGCGTCTCTGCGGTAAAGACGCCATCCATGCCGGTCGGCACGGCAAACTGGTACAGATCGATATCGGTACTGTCGGGTCGATATAAATGTTGGAGATGAACGAGATCCTGGTCGCCCGGATAGATCGGTTCCAAAGGATTGCCGAAGTTCAAGCTTGGATCGCCACCTGTAATCGAAAGTTGGGGAAGATCCAGCGCACTTCCCAGCCCCAAGAAGCTGCCAACCAATGAGATTGCGGACTCAAACCAGGAAAATCGGGTGGAATCGTTGTTGCGACCAAAATTGTCATTCCAAAGATCCGCAGCATCGAGCACCACAATATCTTGGAGCGAGACACCCGCGCCGCGTTGAACATCCGTTTTACCCAATCGGCCAAGCGTGTTTCCTCCGAGCGTCAGGTTCGTAAATCCCTGGGCTGCGGCGACCGCACGCAGGTCCCCCGTCGCGATGATTAATCCGCTCGCCGGCGTTTCGACAAACTGTACTCCAGCCTCATTCCCCAAGATCTCAAAGATCTCACGAGCCCGTTCCTCCTGCCGCTCGGTGATCAAATTCGAAACCGCTTGCAGCTGGCCCTGCGCATCGGCAACGAACCCGTAATCCTGGCGGAAATTATATTCGATCGTCCGAATGCCATCCTGACGGTCAGCGCTATTGTCTCCGATGTGCTTATCGCCGGGGGCTGACAACTGCCGATGACCGGGTTCGTCATTCGCACCTGGGAAATCGACCAACAGCGGCTGCGGATCGATGTTCGCCGAGAGAATCACACCCCCGAGCGTCTCCGTTGCGAGATGCACGGTCGAAGTATTTACGGCGAATGCTCCAGAAAGCTGGACGCGATCATTCGAACTCGTAGCTGTCCCAGGGACAAAAGCACCGTTGATGGCACCCGCGATGGCGGAGGCCAGTGCCATTTGATCCATACCGCTATTGAAGTTGACCGCTACGATCCCCGCAGCCAGCGCGGGCCCGGTGCCGTCGTCGAATTCAAACGCAATCGTCGTTCCCCCCGCATCAGTCACCGTGAACGATTCGCCGTCGTTGAACGTATTGCCTTTTCCGTTCACGGAGAGCGTTGCACCAATCGGCGTCGCTGTGGCGAAGCTTGAGCCAGCATCCGCAAGAAGGTCTACCGAAAACGGCGGGGCGGGGCGTTCCTCCATCGTGCCGATCCGCAACCGGAAAGTTTCGTCGCCACTCGCCAACTCGTCTAATGGCATACCGAACGTCAAGACAGCGGAATCCGTGTCGGGATCGTAGAACACGGATTGCGGAATAATCGGCGCCCCATCATCAACGTTCTCAACCGTCCCTTTGGTCGCGATCAACTGATAGAAGCGAGGATCGACGACCGACGGGGTAACTGCGGGTGAAGTCGCGGGATCGAACCCTGCCGGCGTCCTCACGGAACTGCCTGCCAGGTCATCGTCCGTAAAGTAGACGACGATCTGACTGCGTGCTTGCAACAACGACCCCGTCTCGGTGACTCGAACCGCTTGCCCCGAGGCAGCCGGCTGTAAACGAGAGGCATCGCCCTTGATATGCGTCACTTCCGTGCTGGGCGCACCGGCCATCAACTCAATCCGCCAAATGGGTGATGCCCCAGTGACGATCAAGTCGCCGGGATTTACGTTCGGCAATGCTTCGAGAGCTTGGCGAACGGCGACGGCATCAGCGTTGTAGGCGATGTCGCCCGTTGTTTCGCCGGCCAGCGTCAAACGGAAGACCCCGCCGTTTGGATTGCCAGCAAGTGCTACAGTTTGGACCCTGCGACTCGTCGGTTGCGGCACCACGGCGATGATCTCTGCACCTAGGTCCAACTCAAAGTGGATCGGGTTCAAATCGAAGCTGTCATCGACTCCGTTCTCATTAACGTCGTTTTGAGCACACCCAACGAACGTTTGGCCGCTCTCGACAAAAGTGCAATCGGTGTCGTTGTTTCGCAGTGCAAGCGCGGGATGCCGGCTGATGACAGGTGTCGATTCCAGCGTCAGACTCACTCCATTTACGTTGGAATTTGAAATGCCGGTGACATCAACGCGCGCCGCGCCAACTAGGCGAACCTGCCGCCCCCGCGGTGCGGCATCGACATCAAGGCCAGAAGCTGCAACGGCGGTGGCGATTTCTGCTGCGATCGCCGAGCGGTCCATGCCGCTGGAAAAATTGATCGCGATCACTCCCGTCCCTAGAGCCGCGCCCGTGCCATTATCAAACTCAAAGATGCGCTCCGCGCCCGCCTCGTCGGTTATCGTAAACGATTGTCCGTCGGAAAACGCGCTCGCAGTTCCTTCCACGACAAGTATATTTTCGTTCGCAACGGTCTTCTGGCTGCCATAGATATCGATCCGATACAAGTCGTCCGGCAAAGGCTCGGCGAAACGGAAAATAATCTCGTTCTCATTCGGCGAAGCACCGGGCCCAATGAAACCAGGGTGAATGGCGATATCGTTGGCACCCGACAAGACGACCGGCGGCGCATTGGTCGCAATGTTGGTCAGCTTCTCGTCGGGATTTCCGGAAATGATCTCTGCCGATATTAATGTCCCAGCATTAGCATTGCCGTTGATCGCGTTCACCAAGTCACGCGCGGTCGTTTCGTTTCCCGAGTTCGTATTCAAACGCACGGAGATTTGTTTGCCGGTGACGGTAATACTGGGACCACCTGCACTCCCTTGATTGCTTTTCGTGAAGGTCAGCGAGATGCCATTCTGGTCCTCCCCCAGTCTGGACGCCGAAAATTTCACGGCAACCGCGTTGCCGGTATTGAAACTTTCGACCGCGCTCGCGGCTTCAAATTCGCCGTCGAGGTTGCTACGCGTAATTTGAATTTGCCCAGGTAATTCGCGCAGACTCATCGAGTTGAATCGCTGAGCCTCGTCAAACTTCAGAACCAGTTCTTGAGGCGAAACAGTCAGAAAATCCGTTTCGTCAAAACGCAGGAGAGCATCGTTGTTCGGCTGGATGCCAATCAGTTGCGGGCCAACCGCAAGCAATTGCCGAGCTTCCAGAGCCTCGAGGAACAGCTTGCGCCCCCCTTGTCGATGGAGATCCTTTCGCCGCTTGCGTCCTGCTCCCGGAAAAAGATGGTTTGACAAACGCTGGCGTCGATTGGACATGAATTAGCCCTTAAACTCTATGAGGCTTGTGTGATTTCCAAGGCTTTTTGGCAAATCCAGGATGCGGATCGCGGCTAACAATACGCAAACCCTTTGGTAGTAGAAACTTTCAACGATTATAATTGACCCGAAAGTTAATGCAAGAAATCGGTACCTTCACCCATTTTGGCGACGGCATCCAAGCTAACTGACGATTTGTACAGTGAACGCTAACCGCCATCGCCGAACAAATCAGTTACGGCTTCCATGAACAAGTCGTATTCCACTCCGTCGTCAGTTCGCCGATCAGCTGCAATTCGGTCTAGTAGCGACTCGAATTCGGCGGTGTCCCTCGGATCTAAAGTGTTATGGCGATTTGTCGATCGCGGACCTAGGACTTCAGAGAACGCTGTGTCAATGGGTGACGAGAAACGATCAATAGAACTTGGAGAAGTCGTTGGCAGACTCGTCCGAAGATCGTTCTGCCTCCCCCAGAATCCGGCATCGACATACGGCATTATCAGGACACCGCCCAAGGGTTGATCAACGTACACGCCTTGATCGCTTGCCGTATTCAAGGAATCAACCGGCACCGAGTACTCGCCTTCTGCGGCTCCACCACTATTCAAGGCATTCACGACCCGGAGCACATCGATACTCGAAACCGAGCCGTCACCATTCGTGTCCCAGTAAGGAGCGACGGCGGGGGAGTTGGCCGGAATCCCGTGCGGGCCATTTTTGTTGATCTCGTTAATTATCAAGAGGGCGTCGATCGCGGATAGGGAGCCATCTGCGTTCACGTCGAGCGGATTAGCCGGGTTACGCCGAGGCCGCGTATTCGTAACGTTAATTGTTACCGTTACAGTGTTGGAAGCAGAACCCGCGCCGTCCTGAGCGAAATAGCGGAAGCTGTCGCTTCCGAAGAATGCGGCATTCGGAACATAGGTGAACGAGCCATTCGTGTTCAGCGACAGAGAACCATTGACGGGCCCGCTGCCGTTGACATAAACCGCCCTGAGAGGCTCCTGGTCAACATCCACGTCGTTCGCCAGGACACCGAGCGCGGCCGTTACATTCAGGGAACCGCTTTCGGGCACCGAATAGGTATCGGCGAACGCAGTTGGGCTGTCGTTGACTCCCCGAACATTGATCGTGACCGTTCCCGTACTGCTGGCGGAACCGTCGCTCGCGGTATAGGTAAACGAATCGTTGCCGTTGAAATTCGGATTCGGTGTATAGCTGAAGAAGCCACTCGAGTTCAAAACAACAGTACCGTTCGTGGGAGTCCGACTCAAGGCAGCCGACAACGGAGTTCCTTCGGGATCTGAATCGTTCGCTAGTACTCCGGAAGCCGCAGAAACGATGAGTTGCTGGTCTTCGTCGACAGTATAAGTATCGTTCCCAACAATCGGAGCGTCGTTTCGGCCATCGATGGTGATTGCAACTGTCGCGGTGTTCGACAACGTCGTTCCATCACTGACTCGATAGGTAAACGTGTCAACCACGCTTTGCCCAGGGGCTAACCGCTGCAAACTTTCCACGGTGGTCGGGTCGTAGCTGAACGTCCCGTTGGCGTTCAAGCTGACAGAGGCTCCCCGTGCGCTGGTGAGATCGAACGTACCAACCGAAATGGTATCCGTGCTATCTGGATCGCTGTCGTTTCCAAGCACCCCCAAACCGGAAACAACTAATTTCGAATCCTCGTCCACGCGATACGAATCACCTACGGCGAGAGGTGCATCATTCGCTCCGTTTACCGTCACCGTAACGGTTGAAGTGGCCGTCCCACCGTTGCCGTCCGAGATCGTGTAGATGAAGGTATCCGTCAAAGTCTGACCGGTCGCCAAGGCCTGTAGCTGTGGTACATTCGTTGGATCGTAGCTGAAGGAACCGTCCGCATTGACAATCACCGCAGCTCCTCGCGAGCTCGCGCCGGTGAATGCCGTCGCCCGGAGACTATCTCCATCGACGTCGGAATCGTTCAGCAGTATTCCGGGCGCGGCGATTGCTAACCTAGCGTCCTCGCTCGTTGCATAGCTATCAGCAACGGCAGTCGGACGATCATTAACGCCAGTGATCGTGATCGCCATCGTCCCTTGCGTCGTCGAAGCCGAGCTGCCGTCAAAGGCTCGGTACTGGAACGTATCAATAAAGGTGGCACCAACCGGCAATTGATTCAAGCTGGCGGAAGTCGAAGGATCGTAAGACACAGCACCACCCGCGGTTACAACGAGCGTCGCACCAGAGGGAAGGACAAAGGACGATCCAACATTGCCTGCGAGACCGTTCACCGACGAGACGCTCAGAGTCGCTCCTTCGGCATCGGTATCGTTACTCAGCAATCCATTCGCCTCATTGATGGAGATTGCCGTGTTTTCGTCCGTCGCCGCCGAGTCGTTCACGGCAATCGGAGCGTCGTTGCGTCCTGCGACCGTAACCGAGACGGTCGCTTTAGCGGTGAGACCAAGACTATCTACAACTTCATAGGTGAATCGGTCGGTCACTGACTGGCCTTGCGAGAGAGCTTGCAAAGCCGTTGCGAAACGCGGGTCGTAAGTCACGGCGCCACTCGCACTAATCGACACCGTTGCACCAAACTGACTTCGGGTGTCAAACGATTTCAGGATGAGGTTGGCGTCATCGGGATCGAAATCATTGGCAAAAACGTTCGCGATAATCGGCAAGGCACCCGCGGCAATTGGCGAGTAGTCTTCGTCGGTCGCTGCTACATCGTCATTGGCCGTCGGTGCATCGTTGGCACCGACGAGCGTCACCGAGACAGTGCCCGTCGACGTGCTTCCATTCTCATCCCGAACCGTATACGTAAACGTATCTGTAGCGATCTGGCCCTGCTTAAGTGCCTGGATCTGAACTGCCGTCGTCGGGTTGTAAGAGTAGTCACCTTGCCCGCCATTGCTACCGGCGGCGCCAGCGCGGATCGTGACGCTTGCTCCCAGCGTACTCGTCGTGGTTCCAGGAACCGTGAGCAGACCGGCGGTCTCGCCTTGGTCGGGATCCGTATCATTCGCCAGCACGCCACGTGGCGCGACATCTAACACCGAATCCTCGGACGTGACATTGAAGTCTGTTCGGGCAACCGGTGCATCATTTACACCGCTAACGGTGATCGTCACCGTTGCAGTATCCGTAACACCTGCCGAATCTGTGATCGTATACGTAAATGTGTCGTGTACGGCCAGCGACGATTGCGTGAGCGCTTGCAACGTGGCCGAACCCGATGGGTTGTAGGTATAGCCGCCCAGCGCATCAACACTGACCGTTGCTCCGAGGGCGCTAACGACATCCGATCGAGTCACAGTTCGCGTATCGTTCACGTCGACATCCGTATCATTTCGGAGCAACGATAACGTGTCCGAACTTGCAACGACCAACAAAGTGTCTTCGTTGGTTGAATTCGAATCGTCGATCGCCTGCGGCGCGTCATTGACACCCGAAATCGTGATCGTCACCGTAGCATTACCGCTCGACGCTCCGCTCGGGTCCGTGGCCTTATAGGTAAACGTCACGACTTCCGTATCGCCCTGACGCAGCGACTGGAATTCAGCACCAGGATTAAAGGAAAATCCGCTCGATCCGGACAGCGTCGCCGTCCCCTTGGCGGGATTGCTCTCGATAGTAAAGGTCAGCAAGTTGTCATCTAAGTCCGATACGTCGAACGAGTCGCCCACGACAGGGCCGTCCTCGGTCGTCGTTACACTAACGTTACTCGCAACTGGCACATCATTCACCCCGGTGACCGTCACGGTAACGGTGGCGACGTTGCTGTCGAGGTTCTGTGCGTCACGAGTACGGTAGGTGAAGACAACTTCGCGAGTCTCACCATCACCCAGGTCTTGGAATGCATTCCCTGGTGAAAACGTGAACTGAGCATCGCCAGGCGAGCTACTTGCGGTGACCGTTCCCTCGCTCGGTTGCGTGAGCACCGTGTAGCGGAGCGAAGCCGTTTCGCCGGTGTCGATATCCGTCGAACTGAACATCGCCGATACGGGCGTTCCATCTTCCATCGCGTTGATGCTGACATTATTGGCTACAGGTCGATCGTTCACCCCGGTGACCGTAAGCGTCACAGTCGCTTCGTTCGACACATCATTCGCCGCCCCGCTATTGTCACGAATCTTGTACCGGAAAATATCTTGACGACTTTGGCCGACGGCCAGCTTCTGAAGCTCGACCGAGGTCGTCGGATCGTAAGTAAATGAACCATTTCCGTTCACGGTGATGGCCGCTCCGAGGCCAGTCGTTGTCGAAAGCGCAAGTGGATTGCCGGTCAAGGAAGTTCCATTAACTTCCAAGACGCGGAGTATCTGTGCCGGCACGTCGACATCAAGGTCGTTCTGGAGCACGCCTTGGCCCGAAACCGTTAGTCGAACGTCTTCGTTGACTGTATAGGTGTCGTTGTTAGCCACCGGGCTGTCGTTGACCGGCGTTATCACGATCGAAGCGACTTCAACCGTCGTGCTGAAGCTGGTTGCACCGCCGCTGACCAGAGTGGAACCTAAGCCGCCGGCCACACCGCTAGAACGATCCCAAGCTCGGAACGAAACCGTTGCGGTTTCACCATTCAATGTGTTGGGCACATAACGTAGCAAGGCACTGTCTGGCAGCAGTCTTGCAGAATTATTTGATGCTGCACCAACCGGGGCGTAGGTCGCGCCACTATCCAGCGAGTACTCCCACCCATTCGCGTTCATTCCTGTGGTGCCAATGATCGCGATCCCTTCCATCGCTCCGTTGTCGACATCCGTAATCGGATTGCCGTTTGCTCCGGTTGCAAGCATCGCTGCGATTGAAATACCTGGGTTGTCAGTCGTCGTTACCTGATCCTCCGTTCGCGTCGGCAACACGGGACTACCACTGATATCCATCACAGGTGCGTCGTTTACCGGAGTTACAACCAGCGAGACGACATTGACGCCATCTCCAGCACTTGGCACATTGTCGGCACTGAACGGTGTTATACCGCCTTGACCGATCGCGTCGACGTTTGCGAGTTGTCCTGCTGCCGCGGAACCCGTTCGATCCCATGCCCGGAAGGTCAGAGTGAACGTATCGCCGTTTAAACGGTCGGGAACGTATCGCACAAAATCCGTCGAGCGAAGAAGCAGTGCCGCAGCCTGCGTCAACCCTGCAGGGGCTACGCTTGAAACCTTCTGGTAATTGGTCCCGCCATCTAACGAGAACTCCCACCCGCTGCCCGTTAAGCCAGTGATAGCAATTCCGCGCAACGCGCCGTTGTCAACATCCGATGTGGTGCCCATGAAGGCCCCCACCTGGCTACCAATGCTGTTGGTATCCTCGTTTGTGCCTGTTAAGAAGACGGGGCTCGTAAATTTCGTCAATTGTGGAGCGTCATTGACGGCCTGAATCGTGATCGTTGCGGTATCCGTTTGAGCACTAAAAGGTGTGGCTCCACCATTGTTGGCGGTATCTACCTGCGTGCCCTGCTGTCCCAACGTCGCACCCGTTTGATCCCATGCGCGATACCGAAGTGTCGGCATTTCGCCGTTGCGTCCATCGGGAACATAGCGAAGCCGATCACTAGGTCGTAACAACAAGGCGGCATCGCCGGCCAGCGGAGTCAATGTCTGGAATGACACAAAGGTCGACCCATCAGTCGAATACTGCCAATTCGCGATATTACTGCCAGTCGCCGCAATAATCGCCATCCCAATTTGGGTGCCGGCATCAACATCCGCCGCTGTCGTGCCGAGAATACTCGCCACGGAAGTCGATGGCGGAGTCGATTCATTATCTTCGTCAGTCCCCGTGAGTGTACGCGGGCCGTTGGGCGTTAACGTTGGGGCGTCGTTGACGGGTGCTACATGGACGGTCACGGTGGCGACCGTCGACTTGAAGTCGTCGTCTAAGAGTCCCGTCACCGGGTTGCGAGTACGTCCGTTGTCGCGAACCGTGTAGGTGAACGTATCGGTGCCGTTAAAGTTCAAGTCCGGCGTATAGGTGATCACACCGTTGGCGTTTCGCGTCACAGTTCCATTGCTATTCGAATCATCGACGGAAACTAACGTGAGCGTTTGTCCAAGCTCATTTGCCGGACCAGGTGCGTCGTTGGACAACAACAAGGCTTCGGCAACCGATACAGCCGTGTCTTCGTTTGTATTCAACACGTCAGAGCTGGGCCCAGCGTTTCTGGCATCCGACACATTGTCGACGTTCGGAATGGGTGGATCATTTACTCTTGTCACGGTGACGACAATCGTCTCGTCGATGAACGATCCATTGCCGTCCGTTGCGCGGATAACCAGGTTGTCGCTGCCGTATTGGTCTTGTTTGAAAGTGATACTTAATTGGTCCAGTTGAGTGCCAGTCAAGGTCGCGTCGTACAGCGAATTGGAAGCTCCGCTGGGTAGCGTAAATCTCAGGGTATCGGCTGGGGCATCCGTGAAAATGTCGACGTCGCCAAAGACCGTTCGTAGGTCACGAGTATACGTTGAAGCGTCTTCTTGAACGGACACATCGGGCAAGGCACTGATGATTACAGGTGAATCGTTGACGGCACTAACAGTTACGGAGAAGGTATCCGTCGCGGTCGCGCCAAAAGTGTCTGTTGCCGAAACGCGAATCTCGGCGGTGCCGTGTCGGTGCATCCCATAGTTCAGCACCAGTTTCGATCCAGTGAGGGTCGCGTTTCCACCGCCGTACTGGTTAGGCAGTCCCGAATTGAACACTTGCGAATTGAAGAGAAGCCCTGGGTCGGAAATAATCTGGAACCCAAACGTCAATCGATCACCGTCATTAGCGATATCAACGTCGTCGAACACGTCTTGAAACAACTCGATGATCGTATCGTCCGCATCCTCGACCACCGTTCGATCAGCGACGGGATTACCTGTGACCGGTGCGTCGTTTTGGGACGTCACGCTGATCGTGAATGTTTGTGCCGCCGTCGTGTCAACGCCGCCGAACGCGGTACCACCACTGTCTTTGAGCGAGACCGAAAAGACGGCCGATCCGTTTGTGTTATCAACCGTTTGAAAGGTCAACGTACCGTCAGGAGCAATCGCTGGAGGGGAAATGAAGCTGAGCGTATGGATGTTCGGCGAGGCGAGTTGGGTGACCGTAAACGCCACCGTCTGTGTAGTCTCGTCGGTCGCACCAGCCGGACCCTTAAAGATGTTTGCAGCGAAGCCTGCTGCCGTCGTTGGCGCGTCGGTGTCGGCTGTATTCTCGGGCCGCGTAAACGACGTGCTGGGAAGCGTGAATGAGGGCACGTCATTCACCGGTGTGACGGTGATTGTGAATGTCTGCCAACTCGAAGTATCGTTGCCCCCAAAGCTGCTCCCTCCGTCGTCCTTCAGCTGAACCCTAAAGATCGCTACGCCATTTTCATCGGGACCAACTCGATAACTCAATGTCCCATTCGGAATTATCATCGGATCCACTGCAAACTGCAATTCGTTGGTATCAGTGGGTGCACGCTCGACCGTAAACGTCAGTGTTTGGCCGACTTCGTCGGATGCCGTTACTGGTCCTCGAGCAATCGAAGTCGCCCAGTTAGAAATTGTCTTCAGACCCGCGTCTTCAAGGATCGCCTGATTGGAGCCCTTCGTGAAGATCGGCGCGTCGTTCACGGGATTAACGGAAATACTTAGTGACTGCGAGTACGACATCGCTGGGCTCGGCGTGTTGCCCCGGTCGTCGATCGTCGCGGTCAACACCACGGCACCGCCGTTCGTGAGATTGTTAAAGTCCGAGTTCGGTGCCTGATAGGTCAGCGTCAGCAACGAATTGTTCAATTCAGTGATTGATCCCAGCAAGGATACCGACCGAGTGCCAGCACCAACGATATTGCCTGGATTGACGCCGCCGATCCCCGTTCCCGTAAACAGGTTCAGCGTTCCGGTGTTCGCAGGAATTGACACCGTCAAGCTCCACTGTGCGTTCGCGGGCAAGAATCCAATCGTACTATCGACATCGGAAACGGAAATCAAACCGGCGAAATCGATCGTCGGCGTATCTCCTTCGTTGGCGGTAACGGACGCCGGCATCGTGATGCCGGGTCGATCATTAACGGCTGTGATTGTGATGGTGGCGGCTTCCGAGGCAACACTGAAGGGCTTATCGGTTCCCGAGTTGCCGCTGACCATTGCACGCGAACCATTCGCTGCTCCATCCGACTGATCCCAGCCATGAAAATCAAAGGTAGCGGTGCCATTGAAATCCTGACTTGGCGCGAACCGAATTCGTGTCGCGTTGTCTGCCGCCAACAACAACGCGTTACTGCCCGACAAGGCGCCCCCTAACGTAAAGCTGCTCCATGCGCCGCCAACGACCGTTTGATATTGCCATACACCGTGGACGTTGTCGGCGGCAACGACCGCTAAGCCCATTCTTTGTCGAAGGCTCGTGAAGTCGCAACCGGTAACTGGGCAGTCGGCATCGGTGATCGTTCCCGCTGTGGCCGTGATAAAGTCGCGGACGAGAATTCCGTCGTTGACCGTTGGGTCTTCAGCGATACTCGGCAGAGAAGGATTCGATGCGACATTGACAACCGGTGCGTCATTGACGGGCGTCACGGAAATCGTGATTGTCGTCTCCGTCGTCATTGCATTGGGCAAGCCTGAATGACCTAGGTCGCTAACCGCAATGGCCAGCGTCTCCTGCCCAAAATCATCGTTAAAGTCAGAATTCGGTATGTACTTCAACGCGTCAAGGGCGTCGTTCACGGCAACCAAGGTTCCGGTGAACGTCATCGTCACGTCATCGGCACCGTCACCGATAGTAAAGTTCAGGTTCGCCAACGCAGCGGCGTCCAAACTGACCGTCCCGTTCGTGACCGTCAGGGCCACCTGAACGATATTCCCGGGCGTCGTCGTTTCGTCGACATCCACGTCCGCGATCACCAAGCCGCGCCTGCTTGAAGCTTGGAACATAAGTTCCGTGTCTTCGTTCGTTGTCACAGTATACGTGGACGCTGCATCAAGGATGGTCGTAGCGGGAGTCACTGTATCGACAAGCAAAATCTCAGGGGCATCGTTGATGGCGGTAATCGTAAGCGTGGCTGTCTCTGAATCGACACTAAACGCGTTGGCTCCCCCCGTGTTCCCAGTGACCGTCCCACGCGCTCCATTGGTCGCTAGATTGGACTGGTCCCACGCATGGAACGTGAAGGTCGATTCCCCGTGAAAGTTCGTGTCCGGCGTAAAGCTGGGGGCATTCGTGTTCGGGACGAAACGAATCCGAGTTGTCGCGTCGGCGGCCAGCAGCAAGGCACTATTGGCGCTCAACGGGCCCCCGTCCACAAAGCTCGTCCAACTTCCGGCAGCCACTTGGTACTGCCACACGCCGTTGGTATTGTCGGCAGCGATGATCGCCAACCCTCTGGGATCTGCAGGAAGGTCGACATCCGTAATCGTACCAGGATTATTCGCTAGAAAATCGCCGACCAACATGCCGTTGTTCGAGACCTCATCCTCCTCAATGGTATTCAGGCGAGGGTTCTTTGTATTGTCGACGACCGGGGCGTCGTTGATCGCCGCGATGCTGATCGTAATCGTCGTCTCGGTTACCGCCGCGCCAGGGGCACCTGTATGCCCCAGGTCACTCACCCTGACCGTGAGTGTCTCGGTTCCAAGATCGCTGTTGAAATCGTCGTCGGGCGTGTAGCGCAAGCCACTCAACGCATTGTTCACGTCCACTAGGGTTCCGGTGAAAGTCATTGTGACGTCGGTCACACCGTCACCGACGTTCCCGTTCGCGATGGAAAAGTCAAGGTTGGCCAACGTACTTAAGGTGACGTTACCGTGCATCGCCGTCAGCGATACCTGGACGACGTTATTCGGTGAAGCCGTCTCATTGACATCCAGATCGGCGACTTCCAGGCCTTGTTGATTGGCAGCCTGAAAGACGAAGTCCGTATCTTCGCTGGTTGCCACCGTAAACGTCGAACTTGCATCCAACACGGTTAAACTGGCCGCGCCAGCCACCCGGATCACCGGAGGATCGTTGACAGCGTTCACGGTGATCGTGGCCGTTTCCGAAAGGATACTGAATGCATTGGCTCCGCCCGTGTTTCCTGTGACCACTCCCCGTGAGCCATTGGTCGCCATGTTGGACTGATCCCACGCATGAAACTCGAACGTTGACGTCCCATTGAAATGTGTGTTCGGGGAGAAACCAGGCGAGTTCGTATTTGGCACAAAACGGATTCGCGTGACCGCGTCAGCGGCCAACTGCAATGCACTACCAGTGGACAAAGTCGCGGAGCCAAAGTCGGACCAGATTCCGCCCACCGCCGTCTGATACTGCCAGCGTCCGTTGCTGTCATCCGCGCCGATGATCGCCAAGCCCAACTTTTGGCGGTCGCTGGTAAAGTCACAGCCCGTGCTCGGGCAATCTACATCCGCAATCGCGCCGGGATTGTTGACGATAAAGTTGCGGACCAGCATCCCGGTGTTCGTAATGTCATCTTCGTCAATGGCACTCACGAGTGGATCGGTGGAGTTGTTAACGACCGGTGCATCGTTAACCGGTGCCACAGAAATTGCGATAGTCGTTTCCGTCGTCAACGGCCCGCCAGTGCCATTGTGCCCCAAATCGTCCACAAAAATGACCAGCCGCTCTGAACCCAAGTCATTATTGAAGTTGGAACTCGCCAAGTACTTCAAGTTGTCAAGCGCGGCGTTGATATCCGCCAAGGTTCCGGTGAATGTCATGGTGCTATCGTCCACGCCATCGCCCGCGTTACCGCCGGCAGCACTGAAGTCCAAATTGCTGGTCGTGCTGAGGCTGATAGTGCCTTTCAAAACGGTCAGCGTGACTTGCAAGACATTGTTCGGCGAAACGGTCTCGTCGGCATCCAGATCTGCGATTGCCAGCCCTTCTGCGTTTGTACTTCGGAAGAAGAAGGCTGTATCTTCCTGAGCCTTAACGGAAAAAGTTGACGACGCATCGAGAACACGCGTCAGCGATTCCACCCGTAGAATTTGGGGCGCGTCGTTCACGGGACGAATGACAATCTCAAATACATCAATATCAAGCAGACTTGTCATGCCCGATGAGGGCAGCACACCGAATCGACCCTCGTCCTCGGTCATGATCGTGATGGTGGTCGTCGAGATATCGGAATTGTGGTCCCCTGGTGGCACATAAACGAGGCCGTTCAATGCCGCATTAAGCTGGGCAACCGTGCCGGTCATCTCGATGACCGAAGTGCCAATCCCCGTCACTGTCAACCCGGTTGTGCCGGCAAGCGACAGAACACCGTTATCGCCTACCGTCGCAGACACAAGCCCCGAAGCATCTGCGTCTCCCCGAATTCCGGTGACGATGTCAGCGGTCGTCGAAGTCAAATTCCCTGCGCCGTCTGTTGCTAATCTGATCTGAATGGTGGCCAATCCCGATCCGATACCACTCACGGAAAGAGAGAACGGTTGATTCGCACTGCCTGGATCGAGCAACACGAATTGCACGCGATCGGTAACGGAAACCTGTTTCGCGATTGTCAGGGTTTCCGAGGCGGCCGAGATGCTAATCGGGGCACCAATCTCGGTTGAGCCAACGACAGGCGCGACGATTCCCGCCCCCGTCGAAGTCACATTCACGAGACTCGACGCCGTGGCCGAGCCTAGGATCGCCGCAACGATGTCCGTGCTCGTCGAAGTCGGATTCCCCGTGCTGTCCGTCGCCAAGCTGATCTGAATCTTGGCCGATCCCGTTCCGATTCCGTTAACGGAAATAGCCAACGGCTGATTCGCTGCCTCTGGATCAAGCAAGTCGACGTGGACTCGATCCGCGACGGTACTCACTTTCTTAAAGGTCAAAGTTTCAGTGCCCGCCGCAAAGGTGGCGGCACCACTAACCTCGATCGGCCCAATCGCGTCGACGATCGCGCTCGCCGCCACAGTCACAAGGCTCGACGCTGCGGTAGATTTCCGAACCGCCGAGATGATGTCACCGGTTGTCGAAATCGGATTCCCACTGCTGTCCGTCTCCAAGCTGAACCGGATTGTGGCCAAGCCTGTTCCGACTCCCGTAACGGAAAGGGAGAAGGGCTGATTCGCCGCCCCTGGATCAAAAAACTCAACCTGTACGAGCTCTGCGACAGAAAGACGTTTGCTGAAGGTCAGTACTTCTGCGGCGGCCGCAACGCGGAGTGAGCCGACTATCTCGGTGGGGACAGGCGTTGGAGCGACAACTTCCGTGTGCTTGGAATTGTCGGCGGCGATCGTCACTTTCAGAATACCGTCTTCCGGCGTGTAGACGACGCCGGGAATCGGATAACGGTTCAGGAATGCGTCGACATCGCCCACACGAAGTGGATTCTGATTGGCCGTCGTCCGCGGTCCCACCGCTGGCTCGACGATGCCCGTACCCGTCGCACTCGCGGTAACAAGGCTCGCCGCTTCCGGAGAATCCAAAACCGCCATCAGGACGGCATCGGTCGTCGACGTCAACGTACTGTTGGCATCCGTAGCGAGCAGAATTCGAATCGTCGCCAATCCACTTCCGATTCCGCTTACGGAAAGTGAGAGCGACTGATTGGCCGCGTTCGGATTGAGCAACTCGACTTGCACACGGTCCGAGACCGACAGCGCCTTGTTAAACGTCAAAGTTTCGGCACCAGCCGCGAAACTGAATGTACCACCAATCTCACGAGGACCAAGCTGTGACACAATTGGCACAAAGACCGAATTTGCCGTCGCTGTCACCGTTACCAACGCGTTTGCAATCGCGCTGCGTTGGATCGCTTCTACAATTGCATCGGTCGTCGATATACTGGCACCGCTCGCATCGGTGGCCAACGTGATTTGAATCGTCGCGCGGCCCGTGCCAACGCCCGACACACTTACATCCAACGGCGAGCCTGGTCCTGGAACGATCACATCGATAACGACCGCGTCCGTTCGCCCCAAACGCTCGGTAAACAACAGCGATTCGCCGCCCATGGCGTACGCCAGCGTTGCTCCCCCATTGGACATCCGGATTGAGCTGCCTTCAAAGATCGTCTGCGGCCCAGGAATCACATTCTGCGGAGCGTCGTTCGCTTCGTCGGTCAGGAGGATGTCAAACCGAATCTGACCGTTCGTTTGGTTAGCGAGCAGCAAATTGCCGGCGAGATCACGAATCCCTAATTCGGGACTTCGATCGACGAGGATCGTGTAGGTGTGTTCCAACTCGAAAGTCGTCAAAGCCGTGAAGATGACGCGATTCGAATTCGGGTTATAGGTGAAGAAGTAGTCTTCACCTTGGTCGAGCATCGCACCGTCTTGGAAAAGTTGAAACTGGAGGGAAGTAATCAGATCATCATCAATCCCGACGCCACCATCAACCAACTCGAGGACAAACTGATTGGGGAACGCCGGATCGGCCAGCCAGACAATTGTGTTGCGAGAATCTCGATCAACGCCATCGTTGTCACGAGGAATGTCAAGGCGTGCAAATCCGCTATTGAAGTCCGCACGTTCGATGGCACCACGGTCCTTGAAGATATCCTGTCCCAAACCTGTGGCGGATGGTTGTGACGGGTCGTCCAGACGCTTTTGACCGAACGCGTCAAACTCTGGCGCGACGATCGGCGATTCGGCCAGCCCCAACGGACTCTTCACTGCTACGAAGTTCGGGCGGTCCTGAAAACTGTTGAGCGAGCTATCGATCGCGGCGGTGCCATTCGCTAGGTAAAAATTTCCCAGACGCGGGTCGACGAACAACGGCGGCAGGTTACCTTGCGCATCGGGTTGCGCAATGATGGCGTTGGTACCAATGCTGCCGTTGGTACGGTTGCCTTGAAAGAAGTTGGCTCCGATCACCGTAGCTGCAGCAGACGGACTGACCGACAATCCGATCGAAGTGTTCGCGATGATGTTGTTCAGGATCGTTGGAGACGCGTTGTTGTCGACTAAAATGGCCGTGCCGGATGCCGCTCCTGAAACGGACGAGAGGAACGCATTTGAGAACGAGATGAAGAAAAGCCGTCGGATCGCGCAGGAAATCATCAATGTCAAACGTGTTCCGCCGGTAACCTGTGCAAACGCCCTCGTAGGTTGACGATGTATTATTAGGGACCAGGTCGATCCGGGTTAACGATTCCGAAGAAGACCGCGTTGCGCTGTCGCAAAAGAATCTGGGCCGCTGTTATGTCGGCGAGTGAGCTGTCGTCATCCTCGTCGGTGAAGACGATTGGTACCGTAACTGCATTTGGGCGGCGATCTGAGAAATCGGTCAGCGGTACAACATTTGGATCGTCCAACGCTTCTAGAATCGCGCGACTTCCGTTTTCAAATCCCGGTGAACGAATCGGTCAGATTGACGAATTCTGGCTGGGTTACGAACTGTGAAAAGGGCATCAAGTCGACGAGAAACTCGGGGTCGGTATTGAAAAACACTTCCGGGGAATTCCAGCAGACCGTAGTTCGCGTCAATGGATGAATTGATACGTTGGTCGAACTGAGCGAGTTCCGACTTCAAGGCATTGATGTTCGGTGCCATGCTGCCGACACATCCACCATAAAGATGATGTCTGCCTGTGTTCGTGCTGTCTGCTGCTGAAGCACCTCTTCGCCGAACACAGTGTTATTGGTAATTCGAACGAAGGGATTCGATGCAGGCACGTTCGAAGAACTGCCACTGACGTGAATGCCTCCCTGCGCCGACCGAAGATTGGCAACAACATTGTTCACAATGACGGCACCGGGGACAATTCTATCGGCGCTTAGCGTTGGGAAATTTCGAAGTGGTCCTGGATGTGACTGGGTCCCATTGTCGACGGGACCGGCTTCTACCTCGATTCCCCATTGCGATGGGAATCGAATCGTATTGCCCTCAATTCGCAACTGCCCCTGCTGACGCTTGACGTTACGGTCACCCAATCGATCGTAGATATCGACGTTGTCGACTGCCGCGACGCGCACTTCAACCGTATCACCGACAAATCCAGAAGCTGCGGCGGTGAATTGAACGATATTCGTTCCGTCCGAGATCAGCTCGTCAATCGACGCAACGGGAACCGAAACGGATGTTGAACCAATCGGAATGAACGCAGTCGCTATCGTCCGGGCTTCGGTTGGGTCGCTGCTGACAATGGTCACGAGCAGCGGAACGTCGGTAGGTGTATTTCGAGTAACAACGAGGGTTGTCGCACGCGACCCCGTATCTTCATCGAAGACCACAGGGCCACTGACGGCAATATCTAACGTCGCAATCTGACTGTCCAACACATCGATGGAATCCGTTCGTGTATCGAGGGTCGTCGCGTTCAAGAACTCAAAGACGACGGGCTGATTTCCGTCAGCGACTCCATCGTTAACTCCAGAAATTAAGAACGCAAAGTTAATCACCGACTGGTTAGCGGCGAATGTAACCGTCGTCGTGGCACCGCCACCATCGAGTGACACTTCATCGGTTGCGAATCCCGACAAGGGATCAAGCGCACGAATGCCAATAGTAAAAGGATTTACCGTGCTGCCGGACCGTGTCACGGTCACGTTGTTGGTAAACCCTCCTTCAGCAATCGACGTACTTCCCACGACGATCGCCAGCTCTGCCTCCGGCAACAAATCGGTTACCAGTAAATTCGCAGCTGTCGTCCCAAAAAATCCATTTGCGGCCGAAGCGGTGAAGGTAACCAACTGGTCACCATCGGCGATGAAGTCGTCGATCGCATCTATATCGAAGGTCGTTGTATTGTGGCCCGCTGGAATCACAACTTGAGTCGGAGCCGCGAATCCACCGTAGACATTGACTTCATCGCCAAGGGCGTTCAATCCGGCTGTGGAAGCGCTGATCGCGAACGTGATTGGTTCGCTATTGATGTCGCCCCACTCGGCACGCGTACTTCGTGCCTCAAGATTGTTGATCGTTAGTCGACCGACGGCCGCCCGACCGAGTGCTCCCTCGCTAATTGCGGCTACAGGAGCCCCACTCGCATCCTCAAACGTGAGTTGCACATTCGGCACATCAACATCGCGAACGGGTAGTCTCGCAATACCGCGATTCAAGGCCCCCGACGAGACAGAAGCCGAGATTTCAACAATTTGATCATTGTTATTGCTCGGGTCGAGGTCGTAGTCTGCATCAACTACCCCATCCGGTATGCCTTGAATAATAAAATCTGCGGAGGTAGATCCCGCAGGAATCCGGTGGGGACCGGGGCTAAGGATGCGAACCTCGCCGGCGTCACTTGTCGACAGAACGATGTCCAAAGAACTCGCCACACTACCGGAGCGAGACACCGTAACAGTGGCCTGTTCAAAGTTCTCGGAGATAAAGAGTTTGTCGATGGTAACCGTTAAGCTGTCCGACTCATCATCGGCAATCCATACCTGAGTGGTGTTTCCGCCGGTCACACTCACGTCTAAGACACGCTCTCGATCCGGTGCAGAGTTCGCTTGCGTGCGATACGTCGTAGTCCCAACCGCGCTACCAGCAGCAAAAGCGGGTGTCACGTTGCTCGAAGAACTTAAGTTTCCCGAGAACTGGGCAACCGACACAAACGGTTCGTCAGGCGTCGCAATCGACGTACTGACGACCTCTGACGTAAATGCTCGGCGAGTAAAGATGCTAAACGTTGTTTCGACGCCGCCGGTATCTTCAGCTACGACTGGAAGCGAGGAAGAAATAATCCAATCATCATCGTTATCACCGATCAATAGCGTCTCGGTATCGGGATTATGACCAGCAGCTGTAACATCAAACGTCACCGTCGCCGGGTCGTCGTCCGTCGGCTCCTGTGAAATGTCGTTTATAGTGCCGATCGGGAAATCAACAAACGAACGACCAGCCGGAATCGTCACACGTGGAGGGACAGGAAGAGTCACCTCATTCGCCGGCACGACATTGATATCCACCGTCACTGCATTCGTCAGGTCGCCGTCACGTGACACGCGACCGTACGTCGCTGGAGTCCCTCGAGCATCCGTATACGCTTCGTTTACAATTACCGGCGGAATGAATAACGTCAACGAAGGCGTGTTCACATCTACGACGGCAATAGAAGCAGCGCTCGGACTGAACGAAGCAGCAGTCGCCGAAATCGTGACCTCGACGATCCCATCCGCGACGCCGTCAAGCACGCCGGTCAAGTTAAATGTATTGGAATCTGTTTGCGTATCGAGGATTGTGACTGTCGTCGAGACAGCTCCGTCAACGACCGCACCGGTAACGCTATCGGTCACCGTGATGGTGACCGTTATATCTCCTGCGGTGTTCCCGGTGCCACGGCGAACAAATCCTGTAATGGTCTCACCCTCATTGATGCGTCCATCGTTATTTGGATCGTTCAACACCAAGGACAGATCGCCAGCATCTTCGACGTCAAATGTGGCCGTACTGCTAAGAAACCCGGACGCAAACGCCGCGATATCAACTGTCTGCGTACCGTCGAAGATCGCATCGTCCACAGCTGCTATGTTAAACGTCGCGCTCGTCGCACCGGCCAAGATTGTTACACTCGCAGGAACACTGACTTCACTACGGTCATGGCTGAACAGCGTTACGGTCAGTGGCTGATTCGTTGGCGTATTCCGGCTTACCATCACCGTTGAAACCGCTGCACCAGCTGTCTCGGCGAAATTCGCCGGTCCAATTACAGTCAAAGTCAACGCTGGCTCATCGGCAGCGTCATCGACCACAGTTATCGAATCGCTAACGCTCGTAAACCCTGGTGCAGTCGCGGTAACCAAGACGGTGTGGCTGCCGTCGGCAACGGGAGCTCCCACCAGATCATCAAGGGCGTTTAGATTAAAAGTGACTAATGACAAGTTGGCAGGGATCGTCAACGAGATCGTCGAGCCTATGGCGGCGGCACCGTCCGACAACTCAAGCTCGGAGGTCAAAGCCCCATTCACGTCCGTCGCCGAAAGCGAAACCGTCAGCGGCGCCGAGAGATCTCCAGTGCGAGATAGTGTGGCTACCGTTGAACTACCTTCCACCACCGTTACACCGGCGATCTCGACGGTCAATTTCTCGGAACTTCCCTGACCGACTACGAGCTCAACTGCTCCTTCGAGATGTACCAATCCACTGTTTACCGAAACGATTTGCACGGACGCCGCGACGCCGAGATCGGCACGTGCATTGATCGCATCCGCGACCAGTTTTGCGGCTTCTCCCTTGGTTTCCGTTCCGTTAATCGGAATTCGAATGTTACCCGAGGTCGTGCCACCGCTACGATCAAATTCAAAAACATACCTCTTGATGCCGTCGCCTACGGTGAAAGTCTCGCCATCGATGATTGACGCGCCGGACGGAATATTCAAAGTGACGCCGTCGGACAGCCTTTCGTTGGTATCGAAAGTTGTCAAAATCTTTGTGTCGCGAGCGACGGAGGTTGGACCGCCCGGCGACGAAGTCGTTTGAATTGGTGACAAGGGCTCTCCGATCCAAGTGGGATTCCCTGGATCATTGAAGTCGAACTTGATCACGTCGTTGCCGACATACTCCGTACCGCGGCGAATCTCCAATTGATACTCGCCGACCAAGGATTGTGTTGGAGCTGCGAAGACTGGGTTCTGCGGGAGTTGAAAAAAATCAGAATTGCTACGTTGGTCCAACGGCCCTGTCACCATTTCGCCACGTTCGGCGAATCCCACGATGATATCGTCGATAAAAAACCCGGCGTGATCGTTGTCTTGTGCTCGTTCTACCGCCGTGAAGCCGTGACCATCGCGATCGCCCGGCATCGTATCGTCGTCCGTTATTACGCCGGCTGTGCTGAAGTCGAATCGAAACTTCAGACTAGCTTCTCCCGCGTAGTCTGCGAGATCGATGCGAGCCTGTCGCCAAGTGTCCGGCGCGCCGGGTTCGTCGATGTCGAAAAGCTCTTGCACCGCTTGATTGGGAGCCGCCGGATAGGCATCGCGAGAAGCCGTGATGTAGGTGGGCAGCTCGGTATCAGGGTTAGTGGGGGTATTGATAAATGTGGTCGTCGAGTTGTTAGTGGCCAACATCTCCCAGGAAGCACCATCGTCTCGCGAAACGAAGACTCGCGCACTATCGCGCATCGTATCTCGATCGTTTCTCGTTTCGGTGTCCAAAAAGTAGTCGAAGTAAAGCGTAGGCTTATCGGTACGTTCATACCCTTCGAGGCTGAAGGAATTTGTCACCAACGAGCCGTGAGCACCACCGGGCAAGTTGTAGTTGTTGCCAATGTTGATGTTGTTATCACTTTGTGTCAGGTCTTGCTGGTAGAGATCTGTGAGAACGCCCAACTGGCCACCTTGACCGGCATAGGTCAGGTAACGAAAGGTCTGACCGCGTTCTTCGATGCCGAAGTAGTAGCTGTAATCGCCAGCTTGGCTATTCCGGCTATCATCGAAGGGTGTATTAATTCCATGCCCAGGGTCGTTCCAACGATGCACCGTCGGATGCCACAAGTTGAAGTCAACACGCGAGAAAGCGAGACCGGTCGCGCCAAAACCGATATTCACGACGTTCGAATCAGCCAAGCCATCGCGATCCGTATCGAAGACCGGGAATGTCGGAAGATAACTACCGTCGCCCAACGGATCGCTTGGGTCGATCACATAGATTTGTCCTGAGGAAGTTGTGGCGAAAAACAGTCGGCTGTACTTGCCATTTTCCACGTTTTGAGGCCCAAGCGCCAGCCCCGAAAACGGCACGCCGAAATTATTCAACACGGTCCCCCCGCCACCGACTCGGTAGAACTCGCCGATCGAGGTGACTCCGTACAGAGTGCCGCGCGCATCTCGGTCGTAAGCGAGCCCCGTCGTTAATCCACCGGTATTGCTTTGCGTGCCGCGACTTCGAGTTCCATTGCCGGTAACCGTCGGCAAGTCCGTATCACCGATGATTGAACTTCCCCCAGCCGAACCTTCAGATATCAAGTACTCATAGTCGCTCGGGCTTGTCTCACGTTGAAATACAAGCGCGCCCACAACTTGCGTATCTGGCCCCAAGCCGTCGTTGAAGTTGAGAGTATCACCACTGCCAACATCGATTTCGTCGATGAACCCTGATGTGCTGTTATTGGCGGTATTGTCCTGACGTAACATGAATAGACGACCATCGGGACGCATGTCAACGTCGACGATGTTGCTACTTGACGCTAGACGATACCAATTCCGACCATCGAAGGGGTTTATTGACTGAACGGTGTTGCCCGTCGAAACAAAAAGCTGAACGTCTCCCAGCGTCCATGGCATGACGTTCGTCGCCAGGGGAATCTCGTTAACAAAATCAGTTCGCGTGTCTCGAAGATCGAGCAGCGCTGGCGTATTCGGAAGGATTTCGCGCTGGCCATTCGGCTGGGTACCGACAAGTGTGTCACCTGTCGTATAGCCGAGCTCACTACCAGGCCCGCCACCGATCTGGCTAAACCCAATGTGGTCTTCGACTACACGCTGAACAGAGTTGATTGGCTCCAACCGCACTAAGGGCGAGGCTGTCGCGGCGTTAAACGTTTGATCAAGCGGATTCGGAAGCCGAGCGTTCGACGAGACTGCAACATAGTAGAACTCTCGGCTACCAGGTACTGCGACCGGCAGCTGTACACTGCCGATGTAGGGATCCAGTTTGCCCAAACTTCCCCGTGACAGATCTTTGAAATCATTGGTTTGATCCGTAATCGGCTGATCATCGAGTATGTCTGAATCGCGAGAAACTAAGACTAAGCGTCCACCTTGGTCATAGATGGACAGCACCGTGTCCGGTCGGCTGAGTTGATCAGCGTAATCGATATCGAAGATTGTGGCGAAAGTTCGGGCGGCATCGTTCACTCCGGCAATCGCCTGAATATCATCATAAGTCAGCTCAACGCGGTACCAATCCACGTCATTCTCTGCAGAAATCCGCCCCGCAACGCTAATGACGTTACGGTCCGTCGTTAGCAAGTTTCCAATAATTTGGGCGTTTGCTCGCGAGTCGTTGTCCGAACTAACTTCGGCTGCTTCACCGATCAGCGGTGAATGGGCAGGAAGCCCAATGGCATGAATTCCGGTATCGGGATATAGAATATTCGCAAATCGAATATTCGAGCCGCCCTTCTCGTCTTGTTGACGCAACCGAATTTGAAGCTGATACTCGCCGCGTGTAAGACCAGCATTCACGTTATTAATCTGACCCGCGGCCGTATTACTTCGCACTCGGACATAGTAGGTTCCAATTCCGGTTCCCGTACCGGGTAACACTAACCGCATACCTGGATCATTGGGATTCGTGGAGTAAGAGTCTCCACCCAACCGGGCATCCCGGAACATCGTTCGGGCAATCACCGTGGGCGTGCCGACCAGCGTATTGTTATCAATGGAACGAGCAAACAAGCTTTGATTGAAGGCAATCAACTCGACAACTGCATCTAGCGACGCACTAGTACGATCGATATCAAGCCACACTTCGGTGCCAACCGGCGCCTTAAAGCTATAGACGTCGATATCACTCGAATCGTCCACGGCAATGAAACCATTCACCGTAAATCCAAGCGCACGATTTTCGTCGCCACCTTTCTCACTGGCGGCCAGTTCGCCCAGGAACTGAGCGTTCGTTGGGCTCAAGTTCACGTCGTTCCCATTGGTGAACGGTCCTTCGACTTCGTTCACCACAACAACATTTCGATCGTTGCTGTATTGGTCGAGAAGGATGCCGCGCCAATCACCAGCCGCTGGCGTTGTCGTGTTTCCGTCGTTGTTTGTATCCGTATGAGGTAAGCCATTTACCGCGAAGCTTGCGCCCTCACCATCGTCCAACAGAGACGTCAGGATCACGGGGAAGTCCGGTTGCCCCAACACTTGGACGGTTCCACCGATGCGATCGTCGATGTCCAGCGGAGTGCCGCTCGCGGTAATGCCACTACGTTGGCCGTTTTGATTGGCAGGATCATTCGGATCTCCCCCCAACTTCACAACCAAACTTTCACCAGGATTACTCTGCAGTCGGAGTCCGCTGAACGTGTGGTGATTCATCACAATGATTTCGTCGCGGAGGACATGGACAATGTCCGTGTCGTCCCAGACGGTTTCGGTGGTCAACTCCTCACCGCGAATCTCCATCCCGTTCACGCCATTGTTCTCTACCAAGTTTCGGCGAATAAGTGGGCCGCGGTTATTCGTGAATGCCGGCGCATTACTCGCAAAGTCCATGACAAGATTCAACTCGCCAGTCGTTCGCCCATAGTCTCCTTGCACGGAACTCGTAAGCGAATTTGCATTGATACTGATGATGTGCGTACCAACCTGTGAATATCCAATCGGCGCGAGTGAATTGTCGTGGGCCAAGTTGTCTCGAAATATGTTGTCGACAATGATGGGCTGCGCACCGCGCACAAAGATGACCGCCTCCGTGTTCGTGCCGCGTCCATTTCGACCGCTACTAGCGAGCCCCGACGAGTTATTCTCAAGTATTGAATTCGTGAGGCGAAGGTCGGCCTGATGCACTTCGAGGGCGTTAAACTGGTCAAAGTCGCCCTCAATCGGAATCCGACCACCTGCAAATGTTATGAGCCCGTGATCGATGCTCACCGATGCGCCGGCGTTGAAAATCAAGCCGCCCCAATCTCCAGGAGTACCGACAGTCACGCCATCGCCAGTCAGGTCGAACGTCCCGCTCGCCCCGTAGCTATCGTCGCTTCTGGAAGTGAAAACAATTGGCCGCTCAGAGGTCCCTTCGGCAATGAACTGTGACGTGCCACGCTCGCCTTCGATCCGTGAACCCTCTAATTTCAGGATCAGCCCTGCATCAACTTGCAAGCGGGCGGCCGGTCTCGCCGAAATCGCAGAGGAAGTCATCACATCCGTCGTGATCGACGCACCGCTGCTCAATGTTGTCGTTGACGTTGCGGTATCGTCGTTCGCGGTTGCTGAAACTCCATCTACTTCCAGGAGCGATACATCGCGACCAGTGTACTGTCCCACAAACTCAATGCTCACCGGCGACGCTGGCAACGGGCCCCCGGATAGCCGAATATCCGGAGGAGTGTGTAAAGTTGTGATCTCACCACGCTCTGGATTCGCAATGCCGACCAATTCTTCCAATCGATGCCGAACGCTGTAAATGACCGGGGTATAATCGTCGATGACCGTCGGATTCAGGGTTGTTGTGGCATTGCTAACCGGATTCCCAAAGTCATTGACAATTGTCATCCCAACAATGTTACGCCCGGCATACTTACCGCGGAATGAAACGTCGATCGGATTAGGCAAAGGACCACCAGTAACTGAAATATCGCCCGGCGCTATAACCGAGGTCGAGAACAAACCCTCCAACGCGCCTCGAACTTGGTTAGCGGTCGCATTATATGGCAAGTCTAAAGCAGCAGCAGCCGAACTCACGCTAGCGTCATCCTGAACACTCGCAGCAACCGAAGAGGTGCCGTCGCTCAGAGAATTGCTCAAGATGGTGAACGGGTCGACGTCGAGCCCCAACAATTGGCCACGAAATCCAATCGTCATGCTTCCAGGAAAGCTACCTGCAACCACGATATCGCCCGGCTGGATATGAGGCATAGATTCGATGGCTTGCAACACGTCGGTAGCGGTCGCATTAAACCGAATAGGACTCGACACTCCAACGCGTCCAACTGGATCTTGAAACCGAAGCGAGAACGAGCCGGATGTAGCAGTGTTCGGAACCGTAATCGTTTGGTTCTCGCTGTTAACAAAGAGATCAAATAATCCTTTCGTGGCCGTCCCGCCGCGAACTTCCAAGCGTTGAACTTCGTTGGTGTTGATATTCGCCGGCGCGGTCACTTCAATCGGCTTGGTGACTTCGCCATTAAACGCAAGCGTAAACGTCTCGCCTGGGATATACCCCGCACTCGTTTGCACACCTACGCGAGGCGTGCCTGTGAAGTCGACAAGCTGTACTTCGTTCGTGACAACTGGCCCGCCCGGACTACCTGCGATTTGCAGATTCTCGGTAATAACATGCACGATATCGTCGTCGTCAAATCGTGCAGGGACCTCGAGCTTCTCGACGGGGACTCCGGAATTGGTCTCGATCCGCACAAACAGGCCATTGATTGAATTGGTAATCAACGTGTTACGTTGAATATCCGGTCCGATGCGATTGAGCGTGTCTTCAAAGCTGTTCGGATTCGCAGAGATAGCGGCGTCAGCACTGTTCGTAATTCGATTGAAAGAAACTGTCGGTCGGGCCGTTTCAATATGAATCGGGGTGAAGACCTCTTCGAGCGAGCCAACGACGACTTTGCCGCCGCCGTTATTCATGTCGGCGTGATTTACCCAATTCAGAAAGATTCCTTCGCCTTCAAAATCGGAGTCATTACGAAATACGATTCCGCCCCAATCACCCGGGACCGGTGGAGCACCCACAGCATCACTGTCACCGCCGATAGTGTCGTTATGGTACGACCGGAAGTAGACCGAAGACTCAGGGACACCTAGAATCTGCAACGCCGCCCCACGTCGATCGATCGTCCCGGTCGAACTTCCAACGTCGATGATCGCGTCCTGCAATTTGAAGAGAACACCTTCGTCGATCATGACCGTCGCCCCGCGGGGCACATCAAACGTCGAACCGTCTTCCAACGCATTCCCGACATCGTCGAGACCTACTAAGTACGGACGAGCATTTCCAGGGAAATCGGGCACATTGCCATTTCCAACGATACGCACAAGGTTTGGGGCGGCGAGTAACGCTTTCGTGCCTCCAAGATCCAACGTTGCGAAGCCTGGGTTCAGCGCTGTGACGTCTACGCGAATACGCGTGCCGCTGACTATCTTGGTCGCTGTGAAGTCCAGAGTCCCTGCTGGCTGGCCATTGATTGCCGCTACGATCAAATCCGCAACGTCCGACGCCGAAGCAGCGGAGGCGATTCCGATATTTCGTCCAGACACACCAGTTGTGTTTGTGAAGGTAAAGGTCACGGCAGGATGCGTACCGTCATCTAATACGAATGTTTCGCCGGGCTTAATCTCGGCGGCGGAATCGACGGGCAAATTGATTCGGAATCTGGCGTCGAGTAGCGCCTGGTCGATCTCGTCATAGGGATCAGCGAGCGTCCCAGCCCCTTCGGTGACACCCGGCGTGACGCTCCTCGATTTGTCAACGATAATGCTTTCGCCAGATTGAAACCAGAAATCGAAGCTGCCGCCTGCACCCCCATTAATATCACCATCGAGAGGGAGCCCCTCAACGCGTCCGTCCGTCGCGCTCAGGCTCTTGCTCACCAACAGCTCGGTATTGGGGCTGATGCCTCCGCTTGACAGACTCGACAACAACGTCGCCGTACCCGTCAACCGTACACGCGCCCCCGAAACCTCTGCCACGGTATTCAAGCCCGATACGTTGATGGCATCGGCAAGAGCTCGGGCCAAATCGCTGGGGGACGACGTGTTCGTAATGAGGACGGGCTCGTCACCGCCAACCACTCCGTTAGTTGTAAACCGAAACGTCTTGGCGACTCCATCGACTTCGATTTCTAGGAATTCGCCAACCGTAATCGTCTCACCTCCGACAAGGAACTCGAACGCGGGGGCCTTGTCGACAAGAATCGACTTTGGCGTCGGCGAGAATCGAAGCACTAAGTCATACTCACCGTCCGACGTACCACCTCCGCCGCTATCCGATATCGCGGGATCATACTGGGCGTTACCGGTACTGCTGACGCCGATGTAGTACGTGCCCGGCAGCAGATCCAATCCAATAAATGAATCGTTCCCAAAGTAGTCATCATTCTGCGAGACAAGATCCCTGATCTGGTTGCCGTTCGAGTCGACGGAGACCACGCCGTTAATGTCGGTTCGCACCTTGTAGAGGCGCAACGTAGTATTCAGAAGGCTAGACCTATCACGACGTTCGGCAATCGTTTCGGCCGAGAAAGTACCCGATTCTTGAATTTCGAAACGATACAGATCGATATCCGTACTATCGGGACGGTAAACTAGCTGAGCGTGGACAATGTCGTGATCACCAGGAAACACGGGCTCGACAGGTTGACCGGAAAGACCGACGCCGCCGGGAACGGTGTTGGCTCCTAAATTTCCCATAATCGAAGCTAGATCGTAGGACGTTCCCAATCCGAGCGCCGTACCGATCATCTGAAACGCCGTGCGGAACCACTTGCCACCGTACTCGCTGCTTCCATGATCTGATTCGTTCGCATCCACGACAGCTGCCAGCAATCCCGTGTTTGTACGTCCCGCTTTGCCAAACGGCTCGCCCGGTCCGACGGGAGTCGATTCATTGATCACCCTTAGGTCGCCCGTCACAACGGTTACGCCCGAGGACGGCGTCTCGCGGAACTGAATCCCTGTATAACGACTCAGCAGGTCAAAAATTTCACGGGTCCGTTGCTTTTGATTCGCCGTGATCGTGTTGGAGAGCAAGTTGCCCTGCAGATCCTTGCCGTACACATTCTGAAAATTGTAATCCATCACCGCGATGCTCGGATTCAAATCCGCGATGCGGCCAAGATTCACTCCGTCATGAAGATCCGCAGCATCGCTTGCATCTGCAAGGTTAAAACCGCCCTCAAAGCCTCCGAAGTCGGTCGTGTAGAAACTGGGAGGTAGTGGACCAATATGAGACTCAGGAGCAATGCTTCGGTGTCCGACTTCATCCAGTCCACCGGGATACTCCGGCAAAGTCGTGAACGCGCCCTGCGATTCGATCTGGGCGGAAAGCGATTTGTTCGCGGCCCCGAGCACTCCAAGGCTAATCGCTGTGTCGAAGCTCGAGTTGTCGTCCGCCAGCCAAGTCACGGTATCGCCGGCGTTGTGTATCTGACGCGTGGTTTGGTGGAGCCCCCTCGTAACCGTGAACGTGTTACCGGTCGCGGCCGTTACTCGCATGTGCTCACCATTCACCTCGATCGTGAACGGGGCAAACGGCGTCGCAAAGGGGAACTGGTCGCGATCAACAACCGTAATCGACGTCGCGTTCGTCGTCGCAACGCCCGTTGTTAAGGTTGAAGCTCCTGCCAAAACGCCTCGATCAACCGAGACGCGAAGCAAGTACGAGCCTTCAGTCGCGCCGTTGGTTGTCGTCCCTCCTGCCACAGGATCGTAGGCAGTGTTCAGAACGCTTGAAACGCCGATGTAATAGGTCGTCTTCGCACTCGCCGTCGAGGCAGTTACGGTGGCATCGGTCAACGTGGCGCTGGACGGGCCCATCGCTTCTTCAACAAGCACGCCCGCTCCACTGTCTCGGAAAATCCTCACGTAAGTTCCGTGACTACCACGGGGATCAGCGTCAACGGTCAACGTCGCACCAGCCTTCAGTTCCAACCGATACATATCAACATCATTGGCACCGTCGGCAGTGTCGCCCGTATACGCCAAATAGCTAAAGTCGTCGGCAACCAAACTAAAGTCGAACAAGGTTCCCAGATCGAGTGCATCGTCGCGAGTGTCATTAAGCTCGTCCGACACTCCGATCGTCAAACGATGCGTTCCATCCGGAATCGCCGTGGCAAACAGCAACGTGGCAACGTTATTCTCCGCGTCGTAGCTTACCGATGCGGGCAGCAGAAGTTCGTCATCGGACGAATCCAGCGTCGCCTTGGTATCGGTGACTCGATAGAAGGCACGATTCTCGGCCGAACTGGCGTCCAATTCATCTTGATTAAAGTAAACGTCGATCCGATTGTCGGCCTGCTGCAACCGCCGGACGGCTACACCAGGACTCGTGCCGCCCGTCAGCATAGTGCCATCGCCGGCGAGAAGTCCGATCGGGCGATCCGCAATCGCGCCAACAAACCTGATCGTCCACGTTAACGCAGCAGGACTGGTCACCATGACATCGCCTGGATTAATGGCGGCCAACCCTTCGAGCGCCGTTTTCACGGCGGCTTCGCGAACTGCAGCACTAGCGGACGTGGCATCAGCAATGGTAATCGCGCCAGTCAACTGGCCGTTATATATCAGCTTGAAAGCACCGCCTGTCGGCGTGCCGGTCAATGTGACGCTTTGCGTATAGCGGTCGATCGGCTGAGGCACCACCGAGACCACATGCGGGGCAAGGTTCAGCTCGAAGCTTCGCGTCAAGTCCGACGCCATATTGAACGCTTCACCAAGATTATTTGCGAGCGGCGCACGATATCCGCCGGCTAACGTCAACACCGAGAAGGGCAGGGCGGAAGTCGCGATGTCAGCACTCGCGTTGCCTGTGATTTCCGTCGTAATCAGCGCCGAAATCGTTGCATCGTTCGCAATGGCATCCTGCAATTGCTGGGCGGTTGATTCACTACCGACCGTGGTATTCAGATTGATCAGGATGATATTTCCCGAAAGTGATACGCCAACCCCCGCTCCGGTCCCTCGAGAAGACTTGGTGATTTGTATGATACGATTGTTTCCACTGATCCCAGGCTCTCGTGAAACAAATCGCACGCTCACGTCGTTCGTCGCATCGATATCCGCCGACGTGCGAAAGTCCGTTGTGGCCGAGGCGGCCGTCGAGACACCAAACAGTTCCAGGCGATAATCGTCGTCCGGGAGCGTTTCCGAAAAGCGAATGATTACTTCGTTGGGATTGTCGCCGACGTCGATGTAGCCTGGTGCGATCGTCACATCATTCGCACCGCCCAATACGGCACCTGTACCGGCTGCCGTGGCGCTGATGACAGTCTCCGGAATACCAATCGGCAACGTAGCAAACACCAACGCGCTCGCCGCGACGCTCGCATTGATTGCATCAACATACTGCCGCGCCGTTGTTCGATTCGAAGCGTTCGTGTTGACCTGAACGGTAACCACAGTTCCGCTCACTGAGACTCCGACCCCACCGTTCGGCCCACGATTGGCACTTGTCGTTACGACGGAAATGCCATTCCCGGCATTCCCAGAAGCCACGGCAGTAAACGCGACTTCGACGGCACCATTTGACCCGAGGTCCGAGACTGCTGTCGCTGCATTCGCGCCTCGCAGAACCAAGGGAGATACACGCTTTACTCCGTCGAGAACTAGCGGAGTCGTGGGAGCTACCGCAGCGACGCTCGTCGTATCAGCGCCACTGATGAGGGCGGCTTGAACAACCGCGCCAGCGACCGTGTTTACGGCATTGCGAAGCTGAGCGGCGGTAGTGCCCGCAGTATCGATATCGATATTTACGACCTTCGACGCCACGGTCACGTTTGGCCCGGCCCCACCACGATTGCTCCGCGTAATATTGACCACGACGCCGTTACCCAATTCGCTCGGCGACGCAGATTTGAACTCGATCTCGACGACGGCTCTCAATTCGGAGACGCCAATACCACCTGGCGCTACATTGCTGGCAACGTTCAACTCGCGTAGTGCAGTTTTCGAGTATTGCCCCGAGAATTCAACATCAATCGGAGCCGTTAGTATTGGCCCACCCGTGACGACAACGTCACCCGAGTTTATCGAACTCAACTCTTCAAGCGCAAGTTGCACCTGCGCGGCGGTCGCGTTATACGGAATCGCTCTCGTCTGGAGAGAGACAGCACCGTTGTTAAATGTCAGCTGGAAACTGCCAGCGGTAGGCGAGCCACCCACCAACGACAGTCGCTGCACTTCATTGCTGAAAATCGCAGTCTCGGATGCATCCCGCACCGACGGAGTGATAACCGTTGTCGGATTGCCTTCAGCAATCTTCGCGGTCAGCAACGCAGTGACTTCCCCGTTTGCGTTCATCGCATCAATCAGTTGCTGCGCGGTGGTTTCGCTATCACGGGTTGTATTGAGGTCAACTGAAATCAAGCCACCGTTAACGCTGATTCCCGGTAGCACTTGCGCACCGCGATTGCTCCCCGTCAGCGCGATCTGGATTCCGTTACCCGTGGGGCCCAGTCGCGATGCGGCAAACTCCAGAACCACCGCGCCATCCGTCCCAAAATCGGAGCGAGCGGAGGCAGGGCTGAATGTTGCGTCGAGCCCGGCACGGGTGATCTGAATCCCCGAAGCGAGCGTCGATGGGCTCAGCTCCTGACCCGGGCTGAATTGAAGGATCAATTCACGCGGTGCCTCGTGTAGCACTTCGCCTTCGTCCAGAAAGCCACCCGTATTGGGGCGAATAGCGACCAGATTGGGACCAACCGCAAGCAACTGGCGTTGCTCCAGTTGCTCCAATTGCATCGTACGCCGACGATTCGCATCATTGGCGAAATTCTTGCGACGGCGACGAGCCCGTTTCGAATCGCGAAACCACGAATAGTTCTTTGGCATTGCCATGGACTACCCTTCGAAGGGAAAAGAGCGAATATGCAGAACACAGTACGCAGTCATGGTTTACGACAACTTCAGAGGTCGCCGAAAACACTTCTCCGTCCCTGTAAGTCCTTTACTGACATTTTGTTTCTACAGATTCCATCGATTATAGTTGCGGGGTAAGCCATTTCAACAAAATGGGGGCTCAATGCGGAGTGCCGCCCCAAACAACCCCTCATACGAACTGTAAAAGCGATTACATCTGTCATTAACTGCATGCGACCCACCCACTGTGCGGGTCACCAAACTCGAAAGTCTCACCCAGCAATTCGGCAAGGTGCGCGTGCGCAAACCTCGACACGCCAGATGGCCGTGTCGATTTTGGCACCGTCTGCACAAGGGAAAGCTGGGAATTTCACAAATCGTGTTGCCGGATGTAGATGTAAACGAGTCCTAGGAGGCTGTCCGGATACCGTGCGCTGTCATGTACGATGGCGCTCCGAAGCCCGTCGAATCATCGCTAATTCGTTGACCGACGGGCTTCGGAGGCGCGTCGTACGTACGGAACCAGACAGGCTCCTAGAACAGCTCGTCGATTACATCTTCCAGCAACCCCGCCTGTTCTTCGCCAAAGGACGAGAACGCTTCGTCGACCGACGACTGCGACGGTTGCCGTGCTACAGAGGCTAAGTCACTCAGCAGGTCACTCCATCGATCCGATCTAGATGCGGAACGACTTACGTCGGAAGCCGCCATTTCGACACGACTCGTGCCTGAATTGGGCTCACCAAGTGGGCGAATCATGCCGGATTCGACACGGAACAGTGGTGAGCTTGTGCGGCGAGAACGTTCTCCGTAAATCCAATTGGATGAATGACTTGAGTCTGTGACAGGCGAAACAAGGATCGAATCCGACTCCAACGCGACGAGATCTGTCTGGTGAGTCGAACCTTCGCCTTCGCCACTGGAACCGGAGTTGATTCGGTTAATGACTTGCAAGGCGTCGATAGGGGTCACCGATCCGTCATTATTCACGTCCAGGAACGGCGGCGCGCCGGACAGCACTGGCAGCACTCGCGAACCATTTGCATTCAAATCGTTAATGATCTGAAGGACGTCCACGGCGGACACGTTGCCGTCGTTATTGACATCGAATGGATTCTGCGAGTTGTGCCAAGTCGTCGGAGAATTTCCCGAGTTTACCGTTATTTGGACGGTCGTCAGTGCTGATCTCGCCCCCGCAGGATCGACCGCTTGGTAAGTAAAGGTCGAAACCCCAGTAAAATCGGACGTCGGCGTGTAGACAAACGAACCATTCGCGAACAGCGTTACGCCGCCGTTGGTTGGGAGGCTACGAGCGATCGCTTGCAGAGATGACCGTGAGTCGTCAACATCACTGTCGTTTGCCAACACACCCGCCGCCGCTCCAATCTGCAATGTCGCTCCTTGGTTCATCGAGTACTGGTCGGCAACCGCGACAGGTGCATCGTTCACTCCATTGACGATGATGGTTGCGGTCGCAACCGCCGAGGAATTTCCATCCGAGACGCGATAGCTGAACGTGTCATTTCCATTGAAGTTCAGTACTGGCGTGTAGGTAAACGAGCCATTCGCGGCCAAGTTAAGCGTGCCGTGCGCGACGCTGGTTATCAAGCTCACCGTGAGTGGATCGTTCTCAATGTCTCGATCGTTTGCTAACACGCCAGCGAAAGCGGACACCTGAAGTGTCGTCTCTTCTGAAGTTGAATAGGTTTCCGGATTCGCCGTAGGCGCGTCGTTGACGCCATTCACCGTGATCGTGACTGTCGCCAAGCCAGACGCCAAACTGCCATCGAACGCTGAATAAGTGAACGTATCGGTAAGTGTCTCCGTGGCACGCAGCAAGCGGAATCCTTGGACGCCAGTAGGATCGTAGGTAAACCCGCCATTTCCATCGGATGTTATCGTGGCACCACGCAGGCTCGTGGCATCCATAAACGAAACACTCAGCGTCGTCCCGGGATCGGGATCCGTGTCGTTGAACCGAACACCTGGTGCGGAAATACTGAGAACGGAATCGGCGGTAGTCGTGTACAAGTCGCCGATCGCCGTCGGTGCATTGTTGACGCCCGTCACCGTGACAGTTACCGTCGCCGTCGACACCCCGCCACGACCATCGCTCACGGTATACTCGAACGTATCGGTTGTCGTTTGGCCTGCTGCTAGCCCGTTCAGCATTGAGGAAGGCAACGGATTGTACGTCAAGATGCTGTTTGCAGACTGGCTAATCGCGGCGCCCTTTGCACTCGTCGCTTGAAAACCGCTGATCGTCAATGCGTCGCCATCGGGATCCGTATCCGCTCCGCCTGCGTCGGAGCCAATCACGTTAATCGTTTGAACTTGCCCCTCGAAAGTAGAAGCCTGGTCATCACGAGCGGTCGGTGCGTCGTTAACCCCCGACACAGTGACGGTGACCGTGGCAGGGTCGCTCACTGCACCACGACTGTCGATCGCCACATAGGTGAACGTGACCGACCGACTCTCATTGACGCCTAAGTCTTGGAAAGCCGACCCAGGGTTGAAGGTGAAAGCGTTCCCGGTCGAATTGCTGGCACTGCCTTCGCTGGGCTGCGAAGCAATATTGAAAGCAATCGTCGAGGGAGAATCATCCGAGTCGATATCGTCACCAATAAAGGTTCCACTGACAGGTCCGCCGTCTTCCACGGCACTGACGCTGAGATTCTGGACGACGGGTTTATCATTCACGCCGTCAACAGTGATCGCCACCGTCGCGACATTACTCGCGACCCCGTGACGATCTCGCGCCAAATAGGTGAAGCTCGTCGAGCCTTGTTCACCAAACGCCAAAGATTTAAAGGCGTTTCCTGGGACGAACGTAAAAGAGCCGCCACCGTTGTTCGTAACGGTGCCCATCGACGCCGGCGGCTGAGTTACCAGCGTGAACTGAAGTGACGTCAGCGAATCGTCGCTGTCGATGTCGTCACCGCCGAAGGATCGCGTCAGCGAACCTCCCTCGGCGACATTGAAGGACAGCGAGGTCGCAGTGGGCGCGTCGTTGGCTCCGGTGATCGAGATGGCAATCGTGCCCGGCGTGCTCGTCGACGCATGGCGATCGGTTGCAGTGTACGTGACCTGCGCGGAACCAACTTCACCGAGCGCCAACGCTTGGAAATTCGCACCAGGATTGTAGATAAACTGACGCGAATTGCTTGGGTCTTTAATGATCGTGCCCTGCACGGCAGTTAGCGTGCTCGTGAAGTCGTAGTTGAGCGTCTGCTGCGAGTCGTCCGCATCGACGTCCGCTCCCGCGAACGCGCGTGTCACGGGACCGCCGTCTTCGCTAGCAGCCACACTAACTGTGCCCGCGGTCGGGCGATCGTTTGTTCCGACAACGGTGACGGTAACGGTTGCCTTCCCGACGGCACCGTGCGTATCCATCGCTTGGTAGGTAAATGTCACGTTACGCGTAACGTTCAGACTAAGATCGTTGAACTCACCATTAGGATCGAACATATAAGTGACATTGCCGGTGACTCCAGAGACCGTCACTCGACCCTGCGCTGGCGGCGAGACGACCGAGTACACCAAGGTCGAGCCTGTTTCATCACTGTCGACATCGGTCGCCGAGAAAGAACCCATTACTGCCGGGCCATCTTCACTCACACCGGTCAAGGTTCGGTTCAGCGCGACAGGTGGGTCGTTGACGCCGGTAACGACAATATTCACGGTAGCGGCATTGCTCTCGGCACCATGTTGATCGGTCGCAGAATAAGTAAAGGCTAACGGAGTGGTTTGGTTGACCGATAAGCTCTGGAAATCGGTGCCGGGGCTATAGACAGCAACGGCGTTACCGAGCACGTTACTCACATTCACCGTGCCGCTACCGACCGGCGGCCCTCCCTTAAGTGAATAGCGAAGTGTCGAGCCGGTCTCATCACTGTCGATGTCGGAGGCTTGCAACGTGATATTGACTGGGCTGCCATCCTCGACCGACGTCACTCCTGTGATGTTCTGAGCAACGGGAGCGTCGTTCACACCGTTCACCGTAATCGTCACGGTGGCGAGAGCACTCGATCCCCCGTGCGTGTCGGTCGCGCGATACGTGAACGTGACCTGCCGGCTTTGCCCTTGTGATAGATCTTGGAAGGCTGTTCCCGGTGCGAACGAGAAAGCTTTTGATCCCGCAGCGGTCATCGTTGGAGTGACCGTGCCTTCGGCGGGTTGGGACACGACCGTGTAAGTGATGCCGGTACCCGTCTCGTCGTTGTCAACATCCTGGGCCACGAAGTTTCCATTGATCGCCGGTCCGTTCTCTACCGCGACCAAGCCACTAATATTGCTGGCGACCGGAGCATCGTTCCGGCCCGCTACCTTTACCGTCACCGTACCCACCGTCGAGCTCGACAGCCCGAAACGATCCCGAACCAGGTATGTGAAGGTGACGTCCACCGTCTCGTTCACCGAAAGCTCCTGGAAGTCCGGCCCTGGGTCGAACGAGAAGGAGCGACCGCCGCTATGAACGAGATTTCCGGCACTCGGTGCTGATAAGATCTCGTAAGTCAACGAGTTCGCATTATCGTCATCATCGATATCGTCACCAATCAACTGCGAGTTGACGACGGGGCCATTCTCTATCGCATTAATGGTCAAATTCTGAACGGTGGGAGCGTCATTGGCGCCGTTGACGGTTATCGCCACGGTCGCGAGCCCACTCTGAACCATCCCATCCGTCGCGAAATAGGTAAACGTTACGGTTGCCGTCCCACTCGCAGGCAAGTGATCAAATGCGGTAAGTGGATCGAATGTGAACGACGAATTACCATTATTCAACAAACTTCCGCTGCCTTGCAACGCATTCGCGGTGTAAGTCAGACTCGCGCCCGTATCGGCATCACTGCCAGAGAAGTTCGCGGTCAACGACTGATTTTCGCCCGTTGCCAGGGCGAGGTTCGCAACAACCGGAACGTCGTTCTTTCCCGTCACCGTGATGGTGCCGGTCGCGGTCGAGCTTAACGCTTGATGCGAATCGCGGGCGTTGTAACGGAACGTGAGGACTCGCGTTTCGCCCTCGCGAAGACTTTGGAAGTCCGAGCCAGGATTGAACCGGAACGTTCCGTCGTTATTATTGACGAGCGTACCGCTGTTGGCGGGCAATTGCCCAATGAAGCTATAAACCAAAGTTCCTCGCGAATCGTCGGTGTCCACATCATCGCCGAGGAAAGTTCCCGTTACTGCACCGCCATCTTCCATCGCGGCGATGGAAACAGCCTGCACCGTGGGCGCGTCGTTCACACCCGTGACCACCACAGTCACATTGGCCGAAGCACTCGCAGCATGCGCATCCGTCGCTGTGTAGGGAAATACTACGGTCGAAGTGGCACCCGCTGCGAGGCTCACAAAGTCAGTTCCTGGATCAAACTCGAAGAACCCGTTGTCAGGAGTTGTATTATCGTTCGCGACACCAACCGTCACCTTCTTCGTGCCGGTCAGCCCACTCGTATCGACGCTGTAATTGAGGTTTCCAAAAGTGTTATCGTTGTCGTCGTCGTCCGCATCGAAGGAAGCCACGGTGGCTGTATTGGCGGAAGTCGAAATCGTCACATCGTTAACAACCGGCGCGTCATTCTGACCGCTGACGGTAATCGTCACAGTCGCGATGTTGCTGACCGCACCATGCCGATCCGTCGCCGTATAAGTGAACTTCACGAAACGAGTGTCGCTCTGTTGTAGATCGTCGAAGTCGTCACCTGGATCGAAATAGAACGTTCGCGGGTCTTCATTAGCATTCGGATTCCCCTTGCGAACCGTCCCAAGTCCCGTCGGACTGACGATCGTGTAAATCAGATCATCCCGGTTGTTATCGGAATCAACATCTCGGCCTTCAAAGGCGATCGCAGATAGAACCTGATTCTCGGTAATCGGCGGATTTCCTGCGCGTGGAAGCGAGATTGAATCGGCAATCGGTGCGTCGTTGACGCCATTCACCCTAATCGTCACGGTCGCTTCGTTCGAAAGTTTGACGTCGTCCAGTCCGGTATACACACCATCAGAGATCCTGTACCGGAATGTGTCAAAGGCATAATTAACTCCCTCGATCGGATTCAAGGGGTCGAATGCCGCCAGATTCTGGAATGCAGTTCCCGGATCGTAGGTAAAGTCGCCGTTCTGAATGCCCTTTAGTGGCTCCAATAAGAAAGCAACTTGGCCCAAAGTTCCTGTCGAATTTGCCGCACCGTGAATCCGCAACTCTGTCCCATCAACGTCTGCGGGATCTGGCGAGTCGACATCCGTGTCGTTATAGATTGCACCGACACCAGCGACGACCAACAGGCTATCTTCATCGGTCGTGTAAGCAGACTCGAGTCCTGGCTCTGGATCGTTTTTCGCAACCGGCGCATCGTTTACCGGGGTCACGGTGACGGTAATCGTACCGGTCGCCGATCGTGGGTCGGGTGATGCTCCGCTGAAACCGTTGTCGACAATCGTGTACGTAAAGGTATCGGTGCCGACAAAATCCAGAGCCGGATGGTAGTCAATCTGCGAACCGTTGAGGACGACCGTACCACCATGGAAGCTACTTGCAGCGACACCTGTCACCGTCAACGTCTGGCTCGATTCGTTCGCTGGCCCTGGCAAATCTTTGGTCGCCGATGCAGTTGTCAAATCGGCAATTGCGATCGACCGCAACGTGTCTTCCGCAGTTACGTAAGTATGCGAAACCATATCCCCAGCATCGGTCGGACGTGGCACTGGCGGGTCATTGATCGCTTTGATCGTCAGGGTATACGGGCCAACAACTGTCGTGCCTGTAGGACTTCCGTTGTCGGTCACCGTAACGCTGAACACCGCGCTCCCATTCGAGTCCGTGTCAGCCTCGAAGGTCAGATCACCGGTGACGGGATCGAAGCGAAGGGGTGTGGCAAATGTCAGATTGCCAGTCGTTGCCGATACGTTTACGACAGCGTTCAAAGCCTGTGTCAACTCATCGGTTGCGCTCGCAGGTCCCGGTAACACGCTCGATGCCCAGTCGGTGATGACGACGAGCCCGCTATCTTCATCGTGGGCGGGGTTCTGCAGAGACGCATCAACAACAATAAGCGGCATATCGTTGACCGGGTTTACCGTTAGTGTGAATCGCTGAACGGGTGATCTGTCCACACCGCCATTGGATACGCCTCCATCGTCCACTAAAACGACTTCAATCACCGCCGTGCCGTTTGCATCTGGACTCGTCTGGAACGTCAATGCACCGGTCGTTGCATCAATTGCCGGGCCCGAAACAAAGGCCAAATTGCCCGTTATGTTGGTCGGAGTCAGGTTGAAACTCAACGTTTGAGTCGATTCATCCGTCGCAGCTGCCGGCCCCGGTCGAATGGACGTGGCAACCACAGCGGAATAGACAGCGCCTTTGGTCGAGTGAACATCTTCATCAATCGAAATTGGCGTGGCCGAAAGCGTGAACTCAGGTGCATCATTCACCGGAACGACCGTCAGTGTGATCGTGCGTTCCGAATTCTTTGGTCCGTCTGAGCCTGTATTTCCAAGGTCATCGACGTTTATAACAACAAACACAAGGCCATTTACGTTACCGGCCTCGCTATTGTTAGCACTATTAAAATGAGCCGACGGAGCGGTGTACGCGAGAGTCGCCAACGTCGCGTTTACATCGGCCTCAGTCCCGGCAATGCCAATCACATTTGGCGTCGCATCAACATTAACCGTCGCTGAACCGATAGCAGTCAGCACTACAGTGCCGTTGTCGATGTCATTATCGGGATCGGCAAGCACCGTCACCGTTACAAACAGCTCTCCGGTTCCCAGCAGTTCATCTTCGTCCACATCCGAGACTGACACGCCAGTTAGAGATTGCGGTATCACCCTCCCTAAACTATCCACAGCTGCTTCGGAGAGTGTGAATTGGCTATTAACTAAGGTCACGAGCGGGGTATCATTGAGCGGCGTGACATTAAACGTGATCGTATTGGGCGTCGCATCAAGGTTAACGCCGTTGTTTAGCGTGCCGCCATTGTCTCGCACCTGGAACGTAAAGCTCGCGTAGGGTGAGCCATTCCGATCCTGAGCAGGCCGGAAGGTGAGTCGGCTCAAATCTGCGACAGCGATTTCATCCCCAACCACAACCGGTGTACCGTCGAACGCCAAAGTACCAACCGTGGGTCGCGATGAGATCCGCACTGACAGAAACGCATTTGGCGCAGGAGCATCGTCGGCATCGCTGAAACCAAAATCGGCTTCCGTGAATGCGCGCGTGCCATCCTCTAGCATAACGATTGTCGCGTCCGACCCATGAGGCGGATCATTTATCGGAACCACAGAAATCGAAATCGACAGACCATCAGTCAGTCCAACACCATTGACGGGACGCTCTTCTCCCGAATTGCCCTGGTCATTCACCAAGATCGTCAGCACTTCACTCCCAACGTTGTTGTTGAAGTTGAGGTTCGGATTGTACGCCAATCCATCCAAATATGCGTCAATGTCTGACTGCAAGCCGCGGAACGAAAGCGTACCGTCGCTGCCATCGATGTCGGTCGCAATAATGCTGGCGGGTTGTGCTGCAGTCAAAGTCAAAGTGCCGAACGCGACCGTCAACGTGACGGACAACCGACCGCCATCCGTGTTATCCACACTCAACAATTCTTCCGCGTCAACATCGAAAGCAGTGATCGCGTTTCCGTTAGCGGCACTGAACACTAAAGGACCGGTTCGCGAATCTTCGTCCACTGTACCGCTCGTCGGACCGCTCAACACCGGAGCATCGTTCGTCGGACGAACCGTCAGTTGCTGGGTACCGCTCACCGTCTCCGCTTCTCCATCATTTTCGTTCAGACTGATGTTCGGAAAAGCGACCGACCGGTAATCGACATTACCCATGTCGTTCACCAGCACCGTCAGTACTTCACCGTTCGTCGGGCTGATGTCCGTGTTATAATTGTGGTCGTTGACGTAACGCAGATTCAACAAGGCCATGTTCAGATCCGCGATCGTGCCTTCTAGCGTCACTTTCTGATACGTCGCGCTCAGGTCCACCAGATCCGGTGCGGAACCATCCGTCGATGCGTTCTCTATTTCCGTCAACGTGACACCCGACGGAACGCTGTCAAATTGCAAGCCGCCGTGCAGCACGCTCAACGTCACGTGCAGTTGCACAGCGTCCGGGTGGTAAATGTCATCCACCAAATCACCCACGGTGATCCCTACATTGCTGCCATCGATCAACAACACGCCAGCCGCGTCATCCTCGTCCAACACCGCCGCGATCCCCGCTGGAATCACCAGCGTTGGCGCGTCGTTCGTCGGACGAACACTGATACCCAATGTCGTGGCAGGCGTTGCCGCCGTCAAAGCTCGTGGGTCTGACGGATCCGTACTCACCGCCGGGAAGCTTGCCGTACGATAGTCCGTGTTCCCCAGGTC
>JACKHN010000017.1 GCA_020638975.1 Planctomycetaceae bacterium | reverse complement strand
GCGAATGGTCCTAAAACACACCCAGCAGCTGGTCCTGAATCCCTTTCATGGTTTTGCTCGTCGTTTGCGTAACATCTTGGATCCCAGTCTGACGGAGACGATCAAGGAGTTCGCGATGCTAGACGGTGCATTCCTAATTGAAACGGATGGGTCGATCCGGAGTGCCGGCACTTACCTGATTCCGCGATGTCACGTGACGGATCTACCCGGTGGCCTCGGTGCCCGGCATCAAGCCGCTGCCGCGATCACCTCCGAAACCCAATCGATCGCAATCACCGTGAGCCAGTCCACAGGAACGGTCACGTTATTTCAAAACGGAGTCGTTGTCCTCACTCTGGAACGCGCGGCCATCACGCGATGGTAGGCGGTCGGAGTTTTCAAACACGAAATGGAAATGAGGAGCTAAGGTGTAAGATGACAGCAACCAGCAACCCGCTCGTCGGCGTAATTATGGGGAGCAAGTCCGATTGGGAAACCATGCGGCACGCGGTCGAAGTTCTGCAGCAGTTGGAAGTGCCCTGCGAATACCGCGTCGTCTCGGCGCACCGCACGCCTGAGTGGATGTGTGAGTACTCACGAACGGCGAAGGAACGTGGATTGCACGTCATCATCGCCGGAGCAGGTGGTGCCGCGCACTTGCCGGGCATGGTCGCGGCCCAAACAACGCTTCCCGTCCTCGGCGTGCCTGTACAAAGCCGAGCCTTATCGGGCATGGACTCGCTGCTCTCGATCGTCCAGATGCCCGGCGGAATTCCGGTCGGCACGCTGGCGATCGGCGAATCTGGAGCCAAAAACGCTGGCCTTCTCGCGGTCAGAATCCTGGCCAACCACGATCAACAACTCGCCGCGCGACTCCAACAGTTTCATCATGAGCAAACTCAACGCGTGATGGAGGACGAACTGTGAAGTATCGCACCGTTCTGCCCGGCTCGACGATTGGCGTCTTGGGAAGCGGCCAACTGGGGCGCATGTTTACGATTGCCGCGCGACGGCTTGGTTATCGCGTGCATGTACTGTCGCCGGACCGTGATACTCCGACAGGCCAAGTAGCCGACGTCGAGATTCACACGGCGTACGACGATCTCGACGCCGTCACTGGTTTCGCACAGCAGGTGGAGGTCGTCACTTTCGAATTTGAGAACGTCCCAATGAAAACGGCCGAGTTGGTTTCTCAACACGCGCCGGTACGGCCCGCAGGCAGCGTCTTGCATGTCACGCAGAACCGCCTTCGAGAAAAAACGTTCTTGCGTGCGGAAGGGTTCCCTGTCACGCCTTTCCTTCCAGTACATTGCCTGGAAGATCTATCAGCCGGGCTCAAGCAACTCGGTGTCCCGGCGGTACTCAAGACGGCGGAATGGGGATATGACGGCAAGGGGCAAGTCCGCATCACGGGGCAAGATCAGGCAACGACTGCCTGGTCGAAACTCGGCGATCAAGCAGCAGTTCTCGAACAACACATTGACTTTGATTCCGAATTGTCCGTGGTCGCGGCGCGCGGAATTGGTGGACAGGTCGAACACTTCGCACCCTTCACGAACACACATCGCAACCACATCCTTGACGTTTCGATCTCGCCCGCCAATGTGCCCGCTCGGATTTCTCAGGAGGCTGTCGAGATCGCGCGCGGAGTGCTCAGTAAGTTGGAAGTGGTGGGCGTCATGTGCGTTGAATTCTTTGTGACACGCGATGACCGGTTGTTGATCAACGAACTCGCTCCTCGACCGCACAACTCCGGACACTTAACGATCGACGCTCACGTCACTTGCCAGTTCGAACAACAAGTACGAGCTATCTGCGGTTTACCTTTGGCGTCGACCGAACAGTTACGTCCCGCTGCGATGGCCAACTTGCTGGGCGAGGTGTGGAACCATGGTGAACCGAATTGGGAGACCGCATTTGCTTATCCCGATGTGAAAGTTCATCTTTACGGCAAGTTAGCGGCGAGGCCAGGACGTAAGATGGGGCATCTCACCGCATTGGCAACGACACCACAAATCGCCGCCGCCCGCGTACTTGAAGCGCGTCGGTCCCTGGAGAACGAAATTACCGAGGAGGGCGCTCCGGCGCGTTAACCGATGTCCGAAATGCAGGATGCACAAAGCCATGAGCAAGGCACGAGCGTGCGCGGCGATCTTGCAGAGATCGATGGGGCCGCGAGCATTTTGGAAGAATTGCTGATCGAAGTAGGCCGACTCGCCGATCGTGGTGTGATTCGGCGCGTCGTCCGCGAGGCGGAAACCGCCTTTCCGGGCACGCCAGCAGAACGCTGGTGGCGTTGGATTGGCGAAGCCGGAACCAATCTCGGGCTCAAGTGTAAAGTTGTCGATTGCACCTCATCCGAACTAGTGGAACTTGCGCGCCAAGGAGTGAAGTTCGTTGTTTATGTGCCAGGTATATCGCCCTGGCGCGCCGTCATCCGCAGCCATCGCCGAAAGTTTCTGCTGGCACGAGCCTCCGAAGAACCGCCATCGAAGTGGGGTGACTCCTCTCGCCTCCTGAAATTGATCGGAAGTCCTGACGGACACGCCTTAATTCGCTGTGTCCTTATCGAGCCAGCGTTGGCGTATGCCGATGCTGGCACCAGTGACCATGCCGAGGAGATGACACCGCTGGCCCGCGTCTTTGCGCTGTTGAGACCAGAACGTGGCGATATTTTCATACTAATCATCTTTTCAGTTGTCGTTGGTCTCTTGTCGCTGGCGACACCGATTGCCGTGGATTCGCTGGTCACAACCGTCGCCTTTGGGCGAATGATTCAGCCGCTGGTGCTCTTGGCGTTACTGCTCTTTGGGTTCCTTGCCTTCTCGGCGGCACTCCGCGCACTGCAAGCCTATATGACGGAGATCATTCAATGTCGGTTGTTCGCTCGCGTAGCCGCTGATCTGTCGTACCGCTTGCCGAGAGTCCGAATGGAGAGCATCGAAAGACACTACCTACCCGAGCTTGCCAACCGCTTCTTTGATGTCGTCACCGTTCAGAAGGTGACTGCGAGCTTCCTGCTTGACGGTTTGCAGTTGGCAATTAACGCGATCGTGGGTATGGCCGTGCTGGCTGTCTATCATCCCTGGTTACTGGGGTTTGACGTCGTGCTGCTTTCGCTGTTGGCATTTATCATCTTCATCCTCGGTCGCGGGGCGGTCACGACAAGCATCAAAGAATCGAAGTGCAAGTATCAAATCGCGGACTGGCTGGAGAATCTCGCGAGATGCGCGGTGGCCTTCAAATTGGATGGAGGAGCAGAGTTTGCCCTCGAACGCGGCGACCAGTTGATTCACGACTACCTTGTCGCCCGGAAGAAGCACTTCCGCATCTTGATCGGACAAGTCGTCTTCGCGTTGGGACTGCAAGCGGTTGCCAGCGCCGTCCTGTTAGGGATTGGAGGCTGGCTCGTCATGCGTGGCCAACTGACGCTGGGGCAATTGGTGGCGGCCGAGTTGATCGTGACGGTAATCGTCGGCTCGTTTGCAAAACTGGGAAAGAGCATGGAGAGCTTTTACGACCTCATGGCCGCAACCGACAAATTAGGAGTGCTGTTCGACTTGCCGATCGAGGAACAGGAAGGCGTTCTGCATCAGTTTCCCGCGCGACCTGCGTCGCTGATCGTCCATGATGTGGAATACTCGTTCACCAATGGAGTGACTGCGTTACAACCATCCATCTTCGAGATTCAGAGAGGTGGAACAGTTGCGTTGACCGGAAATGGCAAGAGTGTGTTGCTGGATCTGATTTTTGGACTACGCACGCCTCGACATGGTCACTTGACGGTTGATGGCATTGACATTCGAGATCTGCGACCGGACTTCTTACGGAGACGCGTGGCGTTGGTACGAGGTATCGAGGTCTTTCACGGAAGCGTTGCCGAGAATGTTCATCTTGCTCGGCCCGAGATTACCGTCAACACGGTTCGCGATGCGCTGGAACAAGTGGGCTTGTTAGCTGACGTCTCACAACTACCGGGAGGTATCGCTTCAGAATTGATCAGCGGAGGCGCGCCGTTGACGGAAAATCAATTGCGGCGGCTGATGCTGGCTCGGGCCATTGCCGGTCGCCCGGGTCTGCTGCTAATTGATGGCCTGCTTGACGCGTTGCCCGACCACGAAGCAGGAGAACTGTTACAGATGCTGGGCGATTCACGACAGCCCTGGACCCTGATCCTTGTCACCGGTCGTACCTCATTGCACGACCACTGTACACGAGTCATCGAATTAGGCTCCGACCTTGATTCCGAGGTTGTTGAGCCAACGGAGACCAAGCATGAGTGAACAAACCACTACTGCCAGTCGCACCACATCGGGCCGTCGACAATCGATGTTAACGCCCGTCGCGTACAGCGAACTTGTTATGCCTTCCCTGCGTCTAGCGCGTTCATCTCGACTCGCCCGCGCGCTTGGCAAAGTATTGTTCGTCGTACTCGTGCTGGCACTCGTGCTCGTCATGTTCGCGCCCTGGCAACAATCGATTTCCGGCCAAGGCGACGTTGTCGCCTATGCGCCCTTGGAACGACAACAGACGATCGAAGCACCGATCAAGGGGCGAATCATGCGTTGGGGGGAAGGCATCTTCGAGAACGCTCGCGTCGCGAAGGGGCAAGTGATTGTCGAGATACAAGATCTCGACCCAATGCTCCGCGGGCGACTTCAGGATCAATTGATATCAACCAGACAACAAGTCGAAGCCGCTCAATCACATCTGGCGGCCAGCGAGCGGAACTTGGAAGCCACGACTGCCATCCTCGCTTCCTACGAATCGCAGATCGCTGCCTATACCGAAGTCAAACAACAAGTACTCGCATCCGCGGATGCCTTCATCGAAAACGCACGGCAAAAGGTAATTGCCGAAGAACAGCATTTGATCGAACAGCAGGCAGCGTTCTCGCAGGCCGAGGCCGATTATCAACGCCAGAAGCAGCTGTATGAAGAGAAGATCGCGTCGCAACTCAAGTTTCAGGAAGCCGAGCGAAAGCACAAAGAGGCCGTAGCCAAAGTCGCCAAGACACAGGCTTACGTCCAAGCCGCCAAGGACGAAGTGACTGCCAAAGAGCGGGACCGCGATGCGAAAGCACAAAAGGCCCAGGTTGATATCGACTATGCGATCGCCATTTTTGGCAAGGCCAAGGCGGACGTTGCAAAGGTCGAAAGTGAGGTGGCTAAATCGAAATCGGAATTGAGTAAAGCTCAAAAAGAGCTATCGGAGATGGAGACCAAGGTATCGCGACAGGACAGCCAAGTTGTCGTGTCGCCAATGGATGGCTTCATCCTGCAGATCGCTCCCAACCAAGGTGGCAAAATGCTCTCGGAAGGCGACACGCTGTGCGTCATCGTTCCCGAAACCGAGGATCGAGCCGTGCAATTGTGGCTTAAGGGGAATGATGCGCCACTCGTCGAACCCGGGCGACACGTGCGCTTACAATTCGAGGGATGGCCCGCCGTTCAATTCGCAGGCTGGCCATCGGTTGCCATTGGCACTTTCGGTGGCGAGGTGATCTCTGTCGACTCGACCGATGATGGCAAAGGTAAATTTAGGATTCTCATCCGCCCCAACGAAGCGGATCGTGAATGGCCCGGAGCCGATTGGCCCGACGGTAGGTTTCTACGCCAGGGCGTGCGAGCGAATGGCTGGGTGATTCTGAACCGAGTCCCAATGTGGTTTGAAGTGTGGCGGCGTATGAATGCCTTCCCACCCGTTGTTTCCTTTGATAGAGAAGCACCGACGAAAAAACCCTCCAAACCGCCTAAAGTTGGCAAATCTCCGTAGTTGGTCTAGATAGTGTGGATCAGACTGTAGTGGTTACATCAAGTTTGACGATAAGGATAACAGCGCAAGTAACTCACGGGAGACGCCGCGCGCCCAACACCAACCATCCGAAAATACGTAACTCACTCAAGGTTCATGCTTTGCGCCGTCAACAACTACTAGCTGCCATGTTCGTTCTGATGGTCGGCGGCTGCGCTAGCGGACTCAATTCCCAGGGCATCGGGACGAAACTTAGAGCGGCGAACCAATCACCAATCGCCCAGGACGTCCAGCCTTATGCACCGACGATTACTCAGCCTCAAGACGACGGCAATTCGATCGTCAGCGAGGTCATTCCGGTGGCGTACGAAGTCCCCATGAATGTGCCTGCCGAGAGTGCAAACCCGGAAGAGATCTTGCCGGGAACTTCGGCTGGTGTACTGGACTTGGGGCAAGTCATTGAATCAGTACGCCGTTCCTATCCTCTGTTGGAAGCGGCTTATTCATCGCGCGATATCGCGTACGGAGATCACATCGCGGCACACGGTGCCTTCGACACGAAGCTCAAAGGGGCCAGCGAGAATGGTCCTGCAGGATTCTACGAGACCTATCGCAACAGCATTGGCGCTGAGCGGCCAATCTATGGTGGCGGTGAGTTATTCGCCGGTTATCGCATTGGGCGAGGAGAGTTTCAGCCTTGGTATTTGGAACGGCAAACGGACAAGGGAGGCGAGTTCAAAGCGGGCTTGGCTATGCCGTTAGTTCGGAATGTGGATATTGATTCCCGGCGCGCTCAACTTTGGCGAACGGCTGTGGGGCAGGAGTTAGCCGAGCCCGAGATCCGACTTCAACTCCTCGATTTCGTACGTGCCGCATCGTACGCATATTGGGATTGGGTTGCGGCCGGCGAGCGCTATCGCATCGCGGCATCGCTGTTGGAGATTGCCGAAGGCCGGAATGATGCAATCCGTCGCAAAGTGGAAACCGGCGATACGGAACCTCCTGTGCTGCAAGATAACCGGCGACTGATCGTCTCGCGCGAAGCCAAACTGATCGATGCAGAACGCAAACTCCGGCAGTCGGCCATCAAGCTGTCTTTATTCTGGCGAGATGACGCCGGACAACCGCTCGTTCCCGAAGCGAAACTGCTTCCTGTGTTTGCCATGCCTGACGCACCTGACGAGTCGGCTCGCGGTGCCGACATTCAAACAGCACTGGCGAACCGACCAGAACTACAAGCGTTATCGCTACTTCGTCAGCAATTGGAAATCGATTCGGCGGAAGCCCAGAACGACTTGTTGCCGGACGTCCAAGCCGTCGTGGCGCTCTCACAAGATGTTGGTGAAGCAGCTACGTCCAAGCGGGACAAGTCTGAGTTTGAAGTCGAAGCGGGCGTGTTCCTTGAAGTTCCCTTGCAGCGTCGCAAGGCACGCGGCAAGCTGACTGCGATCGATGGCAAACTCCAGCAGGTCGCCGCCAAGACTCGCATGACCGAGGACAAGATTGTCGCGGACGTCCGAGCGGTGTATGCAGCCCTGACGACCGCGTTTCGACAGATCGGGTGGGCTCACGAATCCGCAGCGCTGGCTGATCAGTTGGCTGAGATCGAGAGACGAAAGTTCGACCTCGGTGAGAGCGATCTGCTGTCTGTGAACCTTCGCGAACAGCAGGCGGCAGAAGCTCAGTCCACGGAAGTTGACGCGCACTACGACTATTTTGCTGCCCTGGCCGATTACCAAGCGATTCTAGCCCGTGAGTGAGGCGTCGCATTTGGGTTGACGGTATGAATTGCCAAAGTCAGCCTAAACCGAACCGAGCTTTCTGATTGAGGGAACCGATGAAGCGACTGCGAATTGCATTGAGTGAAGGGTCCGTTATTTTGGACCTCGAAGCTCGCGATATCGAGTCGATCTTGCGGAAAACGCTGGATGCGACGGTCGAGCGTGGGTTGTTGCCTGCCGATCAACGCCAAGCCTTCGAAGCTGCGCTCATCGAGCGAGAACGTCAGATCTCGACAGCGATTGGCAATTCCGTTGCGATTCCTCACGCGTACCTGGACACGCTCGAAGAACCCTTGATCGTGTTTGTCCGTTTGGCCCGACCGGTCAACCTTGGCGCACCGGACGGAATTCCCACGCGATTTCTTTTCGTATTGTTGGGACCGACAGGTGCCGCCATCGAGCATTTGGATACGCTGGCGGGCATCGCTCGGTTGATGTCCGATGACGAGTTTCGGTATGACGCGCGTTGGGCGCGGTCGCACGAGAACTTGATCGATGCGTTAGAGAGATATCTCGCTCGAACGGCTCCCGCCGTATTAGAAGAGCCGACGGAAGCCCCGGTGGGCCTTGCTCACACGGGGCGATTGTTTGGCGGTCTTCGGGATGACGTCCGCCGCCGGCTTGCGTACTACATCAGCGACTTCCGCGACGGACTAAACCCCAAAAGTCTTAGCTCGACGCTATTTCTGTTTTTCGCTTGCCTGGCTCCGGCCGTCACCTTCGGCGGCATCATGGGGGCTCAAACAGAAGGTCAAATCGGTGTCGTCGAAATGCTGGTTGCGTCGGCTGCCTGCGGGATTGCCTATGCACTACTCTCCGGCCAACCGTTGATCATTTTGGGTGGTGTCGGACCGCTATTGGTATTTACGGCAATTCTATATCGCTTGTGCAATGACATGGAAATTGCCTTCTTGCCTGGCTACGCATGGGTTGGGTTCTGGACCTCGGTATTGTTAGTCATCATGGCCGCGACCGATGCCAGTTGCCTGATGCGACACTTCACACGATTCACCGACGAGATCTTCTCCGCTCTGATGGCTTTGATCTTCATTTACGAGGCGATAAAGGCCTTAGTTTCGATCTTCCACAAGAGCTTCGCCGACGAATCCGTCAGTCACGACGCGGCGTTCCTGTCGCTCATTCTGGCGATCGGCACGTTCTACATTGCGATCTCGCTTTCGCAGATTCGACGCAGCCGTTATCTGCTTCCATGGATGCGAGCCTTTCTCGCCGACTTTGGTCCCATGATCGCGTTGGCGGCCATGACCTTGGTGTCGTGGCTGTATCATGGCGAAGTCATGATGGAAACATTGCAAGCCCCCGACACGATCCGCACGACCACGGAACGTGCTTGGATGATCGATCCTTTTGCTGCTCCGATGTGGGTGCGTGTGGCAGCCATCGGCCCGGCGATTCTCGCAGCGGTTCTGGTGTTTCTGACACAAAACATCACAGCTCGGTTAATCAACAGCCCCGATCACAAGCTGCAAAAGGGGCCCGGTTACCATCTCGATCTGGCCGTCGTTGGTGGTTTGATTGGAGTTTGTTCGCTGTTTGGTTTGCCGTGGTTGGTGGCTGCGACGGTCCGCTCGCTAGCGCATGTACGCGGTCTCGCGACGTTGGAAGAAGTCATTACGCCTGACGGTGCGACGAGTGAGCGAGTAACTCACGTCGAAGAGACTCGCGTCACGGGACTGGCCATTCATCTGCTGATCGCTGTGTCATTACTATTGCTGCCCGCGCTGAAGGTTGTGCCAATGTCGGTGCTGTACGGCATCTTCCTGTTCATGGGAGTCGTATCGCTCGCCGGCAACCAGTTCTTCGAGCGGATTACGTTGTGGGTGATGGACCCAGACTTGTATCCACGAACCCATTACATTCGACAGTCTCCCGTCCACGTCATCCATAAATTCACGTTCATCCAGTTGGCGTGTCTGGGTGTTCTGTGTGCTGTGACCCTGAGTTCATACGAACTGCTGCGTCTTTCTTTTCCACTGTTCATCGCCATGCTAATCCCTGCTCGCTTTTTTGTGGGGAGACTATTTAGCGCGGAACAGCTAGAATCGCTCGACGCTGAAGAAACCCCCCGCGACGAGACGACGCATTGGTCGGCATAGCCGAACTAAGCCGATTCTTTTTCACCCGTTCCTTTTCACCCGAGCGCATTCACGAGAGCGCATTCACGAGAGCCGTCCATTTCGCTCAAACACCGCTTGTGAGATTGAGTCTCCCAGTACACACTTGAACATCACGCCCAAAGGCGCCGTCAGTACTGCGTCTTCCGGCGAAGATCGATTCAATTCGCCCGTCAAGTTTTTCTAAGACCCCTTAGCAGCTGAGATCAACTCATGCCCAAGATAAAGCGATTGCTCGCAGCCAATCGAAGCGAAATCGCCATTCGCATATTCCGCAGCACTCACGAACTAGGCATCCGCACCGTAGCGATCTATTCGCATGAGGACCGATACGCGCTGCATCGTTTCAAGGCTGACGAAGCCTACGAGGTTGGCAAAGCGGGTGAGCCGATACAGGCCTATTTGAACATCGATGGTATCATCACGCTCGCCAAAAAGTACGAGATCGACGCGATCCATCCAGGGTACGGATTCCTCTCCGAGAATCCGAACTTTGCCCAGGCGTGCGAAGACGCCGGGATTATCTTCGTGGGGCCCCGCGTCGAAACCCTGAAACAATTGGGCGATAAGATCTCGGCGCGAAAAATCGCTGAGAAGGCAGGCGTTCCCGTCCTGGGCGGCGGAGGCAGCGCGATTCGCGACGCGGAACACGGCAAGAAACTCACTGCGAAAGTCGGCTTCCCCGTGATTCTCAAAGCGGCACACGGTGGTGGCGGTCGCGGGATGCGTGTCGTCCGTGAAGCAGCGGAATTTGAGTCGGCTTTCGAGCAAGCGCGTCGCGAATCGCTGACGGCATTCGGCAGCCCAGATATCTTCGTCGAGAAGTTCATTCAGCGCGCCCGACATATCGAAGTGCAACTCTTAGGCGACAGGCATGGCAATCTTGTGCATCTGTACGAACGAGACTGCTCCGTGCAGCGACGGCATCAGAAGGTCGTCGAAATCGCTCCAGCGCCCAATCTTGATCCAAAGGTCCGCCAAGCGTTGTGCGATGCTGCGATCGCGATTGGACGCGAAGTCAATTACGCGAACGCTGGCACCGTTGAGTTTCTGGTCGATGCCGATACGAATGAGTATTTCTTCATCGAAGTAAACCCGCGTATCCAGGTTGAGCATACTGTCACGGAGCAGGTTACCGGAGTAGATATCGTCAAGTCACAGATATTGATTGCTCAAGGCGTTCCGCTCGATGATCAGCGGATTGGGCTTCCGTCCCAAGAGTCGATCGCGACGCACGGCTATGCCATTCAAAGCCGCGTGACGACGGAAGATGCTTCGAATCGCTTTATGCCCGACTACGGACGCATCTCGCATTACCGTTCCGCCGGTGGGATGGGAATACGCCTCGATGCCGGCACGGCGTTTTCCGGTGCGGTCGTTTATCCGTACTACGATTCGCTGCTCGTCAAAGTGACGGCGTGGGCGAGGAAATTCCCTGATGCCGCTCGCCGCGTAGAACGTTGTCTGCAAGAATTTCGCATACGCGGTGTGAAGACGAATATCCCGTTTCTGCTCAAGCTGGTGATGCACCCGACGTTTATGGACGGGCGTTGCACCACCGGTTTTATCGACGACACACCCGAGCTATTCGAATTTCCGCAACGCCGCGATCGCGCCACGAAGTTGCTCGCCTATCTCTCGGAAACAATCGTCAACGGCAATTCCTTGGTGAAGGGACGCGTGTCAGCCGCAAGGCGAATTCCCGCTCCATTGCCGGCTTGCGACATTACAAAGCCGGTCCCCGACGGAATGCGACAGAAGTTGCAGAAACTCGGACCGGAGAAGTTTTCTCAGTGGGTCCGTCGTCACAAGCCGCTGCTGATCACAGACACAACGTTCCGCGACGCGCATCAATCGTTGCTGGCCACGCGTGTTCGTTCGTATGACCTGTTACAAATCGCCGATGCCTACGCGCGACAATGCTCCGAGTTGTTTTCGCTGGAGATGTGGGGCGGTGCAACGTTCGACACCTCAATGCGGTTTCTGAAGGAATGTCCGTGGCAACGTCTCGCGGATTTGCGAGAACGGATTCCGAACATCTTGTTCCAGATGCTGCTACGAGCTTCCAATGCCGTCGGCTATACGAATTACCCCGACAACGTTGTAAAAGCGTTCGTGGCCGAAGCGACCGACGCCGGCATCGACGTCTTCCGTTTGTTCGACGCGCTGAATTGGGTGCCGAACATGAAAGTCGCAATGGATGCGGTTGTGAAAAGCGGCGCGATCTGTGAAGCAGCCATTTGCTACAGCGGCGATATTCTTGACCCAGGCCGCACGAAGTATGACTTGAAGTACTACGTCGAGATGGCGAAGGAACTCGAAAAGATGGGGGCGAACATCTTGGCCATCAAGGACATGGCCGGATTGTGCAAACCGTATGCAGCCGAAAAGTTAGTCAAGACACTGCGACAAGAGATCGGCATTCCGATCCATTTCCATACGCACGACACGGCGGGCGTGCAGGCTGCATCCATTCTAAAGGCGTCGGGAGTTGGCCTTGATATCGCGGACGTTGCAATGGCGCCGTTATCCGGCGGCACTTCGCAGCCAAATCTAAACACGGTCGTCGAATCATTGCGATTCACTGATCGCGACACCGGCTTGCCGGCAACGCACCTCGATGCGATCGCCGAATACTGGCGGGCCGTGCGCGAGTTCTATACTCCCTTCGAGAGCCCCGTGCTGCCAGCCGGTTCGGACTTGTATCAACACGAGATGCCTGGCGGCCAGTACACGAACCTATTCGAGCAGGCTCGCGCGTTAGGCCTGGCAGATCGCTGGAGCGAAGTCTGCCGCATCTATGCCGACGTGAATCAGATGCTTGGCGACATCGTTAAAGTGACGCCCACTTCGAAGGCTGTTGGTGATCTCGCCCTGTTTCTGATCGCAAACAACATGAGCACCAGCGATGTGATGGAGGGGACGCGTGAATTGGCCTTTCCGCAGTCGGTGGTCGATCTCGTCAGTGGTCGCATGGGGCAAACACCCGGCGGATTTCCTCGCAAAGTGCGCGAGCGAATCTTGCGGGGCGAGAAGCCGCTCCGCGGTCGTCCGGGCGCAAGCTTGCCGGACGCCGATTTTGAGGCCACCGCAAAGAACGTCCGACCGCTCGTCGAGCACAAACCAACACAACGAGAAGTCGTCTCGCACTTGCTCTACCCGCAAGTCTTCACCGACTTTGCTAAGCATCAACTGCAATACTCCGACACCAGCGTCCTGCCGACACCCGCGTTTCTGTACGGGCTCGAACCGGGTGAAGAGATTGCAATCGACATCGAACCGGGTAAGACGTTAATTATCCGTTTTCTGACGGTCGGCGAACCGCACGAGAACGGAACTCGCACGGTCTTCTTTGAACTGAACGGTCAGCCACGAGAAGTCACCGTTACGGATCGCGCGTTAGAGCCCGAGACTCCGCGACGCCGAAAGGCGGACGCGACGAACGCAAGCCACGTTGGCGCGACAATGCCCGGCATGGTTGTCAACGTTGCGGTTCAGCCGGGCAATGCCGTTGTTAAAGGCCAAAAGCTGTTAATGCTCGAAGCGATGAAGATGCAAACCATCATTGCCGCCGAGCACGATGGCACAGTCGCGGAGATACACGTACACCCCGGTACCCAAGTGGAAACCGGAGACCTGTTAATTACGTTTGGCCATGCTTGATCGCCGACTTCGTGACGCTGCCCGCAGTTACTTCATTCGTGCACGTGCCGTTGGTTTCAACGTCCGTGATGTTGCGCATCGTCGTTTCGGCGATGCACTGCAACGCATCGCGGGTAAAAAAGGCTTGATGACCGGTGATGACGACGTTTGGAAAGGTTAGTAGTCGAGACAGTGTATCGTCGGGAATCACTTGGTTCGACAAGTCTTCGAAGAATACATCGGCCTCTTCTTCATAAACGTCGAGCCCCAGATGGCCAACTTTACCGCTCTTTAATCCGGCGATAACGGCCTGCGTATCAATCACCGCTCCGCGGCTTGTGTTGATGATCATCACGCCTTCCTTCATCTGAGCGATCGTCGACTCGTCGATCAGATGGTGCGTGTCGGGAGTCAGCGGGCAATGCAGCGAAATGATATCGGATTCGGCAAACAACCGTGGCAGCGCGACGTACTCCATGCCCAACTCATGGCATTTGTCGTTGGGAAACTTGTCGTAGCCCAGCAGCTTACACCCGAATCCCTCCATGATCCGCGAGAACACGGTTCCGATCTGGCCAGTTCCGATGACACCGACTGTGCGACCATCCATATCGAACCCCAGCAGACCGCCCAGGTAGAAGTTTCCATCTCGAACTCTTCCATAAGCACGATGCAGCTTGCGGTTGAGCGTTAGAACCAGTCCAACGGCGTGCTCGGCAACGGCGTGTGGCGAATATGCGGGCACGCGTACCACTTGGATACCGAGAGATTGTGCCGTTGCCAGATCGACGTTATTGAAGCCCGCACAACGCAGTGCGATCACTTTGACTTCGTGCTTCGCCAGCGTCTGCAGTACGATTGCGTTGAGTTGATCGTTGACGAAAACGCAGACGGCGTCGTACCCCTTCGCTAAGTCAACGGTCGCCTCCGTCAAGCGTGCATCGAGATAAGTCACTTCGTGCGAGAACGCAAGACGGGCATCCTCAAGGCACTCACGATCATAGGGTTTCGTGCTGAATACAAGGATCTTCATTGTTGTGTCTACTTTCTCGGATGCGCGATGCGTTTCGTGCTTCGAAATTGCGAAGTCTCCAAGCTGATTCGTCACGAACACTCCATATTCTTTATGCAGGGTTTGTGTACTAGAAATCGAATCCTATATTTTGGAAGCTGAAAGGCGATTTTAGAAAGTATCAAGCCGGAAGCGGGTCGTAAGAGAACACGCTCGCTGCGGGAAAGAGGGGGCGTTTCTGTGGGATTTCAGGGCTTTCCGATGCTCACGGCGGACGAGGTTGCAAGCCTCATTCCGCATGATGCAATGGTGGCATTTAGTGGGTTTACACCGGCAGGTACGGCAAAGGCCGTTCCGCAAGCTTTGGCTCGCCGAGCGAGCGATCTGCACTCAGCTGGTTTGCCGTATCAGATCCGAGTGCTGACAGGAGCATCCACCGGCACTAGTCTTGACGACACGCTTGCCAAGGCGGATGCGATCAGCTGGCGGGCACCCTACCAATCCTCGTCCGTGCTTCGAAAGCAGATCAACCAAGGCGATGTCGCTTTCGTGGATATGCATCTCTCTCATGTGCCTCAGTCCGTGTTATTTGGCTTCTTCGGCAAGATCGACTTTGCCGTAATCGAAGCGACGGACATTACGCCGGATGGGCGAGTTTACCTATCAACATCGATTGGTGCCTCGCCAACCTTCCTGCAGGCTGCCGAGAATGTCATCATCGAGGTGAACCGTAGCCACTCTCACCGACTGTCCGATATGGCCGATATCGTTGTCCCGAAACCGCCCCCACATCGTCATGCGATCGATCTGGACCATCCTTTAGAAAGAATCGGAAAGCCTTACGCCCGCGTTGATCCTGAGAAAGTTATCGCCATTGTCGAAACGAATGAGCCGGACGAACCCGCTCACTTCGCTGATCCGGATGAAGTGAGTAATGCGATTGCCGATCACGTCGTCAAGTTTCTCACCAAGGAGTTGGCCTGCGGAAGAATTCCGCGTGAGTTCCTGCCGCTGCAAAGCGGCGTTGGCAACGTTGCCAACGCGGTTCTTCAAGGAATCGGCGAGAACCCAGAGATACCAAACTTCATGATGTATACGGAGGTCTTGCAGTCGTCGGCGCTTGAATTGATGCTTCAAGGTCGTCTGCTCGGTGCCAGCACCTGCGCGTTGGTGCTTTCCGCAGAAGCGACTCGCCAAGTGACGGACAACATCGATTTCTTCGCTACTCGTACCGTGCTGCGACCGCAGGAGATATCAAACAATCCGGCTGCCGTGCGTCAACTCGGTATCATCGCAATGAATACGGCGTTGGAGGTCGACATCTTCGGGCATGTCAACTCGACCCACGTCTGCGGGCAACAGATCATGAACGGCATTGGGGGCAGTGGCGACTTTGCTCGCAACGCCTATCAGTCGATTTTCATGTGTCCGTCCGTGGCAAAAGGTGGAAGGATTTCCACGATCGTGCCGATGTGTACGCACGTTGACCATAACGAACACTCGGTTCATGTCGTCGTCACGGAACAAGGGTTGGCTGACCTGCGCGGCTTGGCTCCCCAACAGCGAGCTTCAACGATTATCGATCGTTGTGCTCATCCCATGTACCGCGACTATCTACATCGCTATTTGAGGGAGGAGAACTCAAGTCACATTCCTCATGATTTGAGTCGCTGCTTCGAGTTGCATCAGAACTTACTGCAGACAGGTGCCATGCTTCCTGATTGCTCGTTTACACGAGTCAACCAGCCAGAAATGCACTGCGGCGTTTAGTTTCGGGCACGTTCACGCCGTTCCTTTTCGCCATTCTTGCCTCGTGTGTGAGGCCGATTCCGCAACTTCGATACCTCGTCCTCGCGCGCGCAAGACCCTGGAGTCCTGGATGTTGGCACTACTGGGTGGCGGTGGATCGCAGCCCGTCTATAATCGTAGCTCTTCTGAAACGTCGCTCCGAATTCTGTCGTGCGAGACCGCAATGTCAACCGCAGTTCGCTCCACCATTGTCGATCAACTCCGCAAGATCGTCGGCAACGATGGAGTGTTGTCAGCCCAGTCCGATTTACTCGTCTACGAATGTGACGGGTTTGTCATCGAAAAGAATAGCCCTGACGTCGTCGTATTCCCCCGGACTACCGAACATGTTGCGAAAATCGTCAGATTGTGTAACGACGAGGGGGTGACGTTCTTACCCCGAGGTGCCGGCACGAGCTTGGCGGGTGGGTGTCTGCCGGTAGGTGGCGGGGTGATGATCGTGCTGACACGGATGAAGGAGATCATCGAGGTCAATCTCCGCGATCGATATGCCGTTGTCGAACCGGGCGTCGTAAATGTTTGGCTGACGAATCGCTTGAAAGGAACCGGCTATCATTATGCTCCCGATCCGTCGAGCCAAGGTGCTTGTACGATCGGTGGCAATGTCGCCACGAATTCCGGCGGACCTCACACGCTGAAATATGGCGTCACGGTCAATCATGTCCTCGGAGTCGAAGCCGTGTTGGCCGACGGTCGAGTCGTTCAAATCGGCGGTCCAACCGAAGAGTCAGCGGGACTCGACTTGATCGGCGCGATTGTGGGCAGCGAAGGCACGCTGGCGATCGTCACGAAGGTTTGGGTCCGTCTGACCCGTAATCCGCAAGGCTATCGCACCATGCTCGGAATCTTCGAGTCGTGCGAAGATGCCACCAACGCGATCAGTGAAATCATCGGTGCGGGGATTGTTCCAGCCGCTCTTGAGATGATGGATCAAGGAATTCTCGTCGCCGTCGAAGCGGCCTTTAAGTTTGGATTCCCGTTGGATGCGGAAGCGATTCTGCTGATCGAAGCCGACGGACTCGAAGCCGGGTTAGATCTTCAGCAACAGCAGATCATTGACCTGTGTAAGAAATGCGGTGCTCGCGAGGTCCGCCTGGCGGCCGATGACAAAGAGCGAATGAAGCTTTGGAAGTGCCGCAAGCAAGCGTTTGGTGCAATTGGTCGGCTGAGCCCGAGCTACTGTACGCAAGACGGAGTCGTGCCGCGCACCAAGCTGCCTCACATCCTGAAGCGAATCATCGAGATCGGCAAGAAGTACGACATCCGCATCGTGAACGTCTTTCACGCCGGCGATGGCAACATTCATCCCATCTTGCTGTTCGACGAACGCAATGCGAAACAGACCGAGGATGTGTTGAAAGCCAGCGGCGAAATTCTGGAAGAGTGTCTTGCCTGCGGTGGTAGCGTGACCGGCGAGCACGGCATCGGCGTCGAGAAGATCGAGTTCATGAACAAGATGTTCACGGGGGATGATCTTGCAGCGATGGCGAATCTGCGTGGCGCTTTCAACCCTAAAAACAATTTGAGCCCGAGGAAGATGCTGCCGACGGCAGGTGCCTGCGGACTCGAGAAAAAACATCCCGGTCGCCGAGCGGCGATGTAGATCAACGAACTAGGTTAGGCTTTCCGGCCTGACCGTCAGCCTGGAACGGCTGACTACGAACAAGTGACGCAAAAAGTTAATTGGGTGCCCTACGTGAGTACAGTCAGCGACACACTACCGATCTCCGATACCACCACGCCAACCGATGCCGTCGAGTTGGCTGAGGTCGTGCGTGGCTGCTACGAAAGCGAGACCGCGATTTACCCGATCGGTGGCGGAACCAGTCTCGATTACGGCTTGCCCGCCAAACGCAATGGGATTGGCCTGTCACTCGCACAGCTTTCGACCGTGATCGATTACCCAGCCCGCGATTTGACGATTACGGTCGGTTCCGGCATCACGATGCAGACGCTTGCGGAAACGTTGGCCAAGGAACGCCAGCGATTGCCCATCGATGTTCCCAAAGCCAGCCAAGCGACTTTGGGAGGCGTAATCGCTACCAACTTCAATGGACCACGCCGGTTCGGCCAAGGTACGGTTCGCGATCACGTGATCGGAATTCGCGCCGTCGACGGGCGGGGCTTGAGTTTCAAAGGTGGTGGTCGTGTCGTAAAGAACGTCGCTGGATACGACTTTTGCAAGCTGCTCACCGGCTCGCTCGGAACGCTGGGCGTGATTACGGAATTAACCCTAAAGTTGAAGCCCATTCCGGACAGCTTTGCGATCGTGGTCTGTTCGCCGTCTGACCTTAATCACGCTGAACAGTTACTCGCGGCGCTCGTTAATTCGGATACGACACCGTCCGCCGTCGAATTACTCGCAGGGCCAGCCTGGGGAGCCAACAAGCACCTCGCTGGCGATTCGTCGTCATCAAACGCGTTGTTCTTAGCCGTCGCATTAGAAGGAACGGAACCTGAAGTCGCTTTCATGATCAAGCAATTGGGGACGGAGTGGCGACACGAGGGAGTTCGCTCACACCAAGCTCTTGAAGGGCAAGCGGCACGGGATCTATTTGCTGATATGCAGGAGTTCCCAAGTGCCGGCGAGTCGCCGCTGGTGCTGCGTGCTAACATGGTGCCCAGCGGAACGACACGATTCATTGATGCGATTCAAACGCTCGACAAGAATTGCTCGATTCAGTCGCATGCCGGCAATGGAATCGTCCTTGCCAAGTTCTCGGAGTTCCCCAGCGCTGGATTAGCCAGGACTTTGGTAGGCAAGCTCCAAGCAGTCGCCGCATCCGCACGTGGCAACGTCGTGGTCTTGTCGAATCCCGGCGGATCGGAAATGACTCACCAAAGCGTTTGGGGCGCGATTGATGCACCTTTTGAATTGATGACTGCCGTCAAACGCGAATTCGACCCGAAGAACATTCTCAATCCAGATCGCTTCGTTTACGTTAGCTAATGCCCCGCTCTCCACACCGTGAACCTATGACCATTGTAGATCTTCCGCTCGAAGTGAAGTCTGAATCCGATGCCCCAAACCCGGGTGCCAACAACCCAGGTGCCGGAATCGACTACGAACGCTTTCTCGATTGCGTCCACTGTGGTTTGTGTACTGCGTCGTGTCCGACCTATGTGGAACTCGGCAACGAGAACGATAGCCCTCGCGGGCGCATTTACTTGATGCGAGCGGTGACGGACGGGCGGCTCGATCTGACGCCGGAGGTCCGCCGCCATCTCGAGTTGTGCCTCGATTGCCGCGCTTGCGAGACGGCTTGCCCATCGGGAGTTCAATACGGGAAGCTCATCGAGCCATTCCGTGTCGCGATGGAAGACCAAACGCCTGGAACTAAGAAGACTGACGATTGGTTTCATCGTTGGATTTTGTTTGGGCTATTTCCGTATCCCGACAAGCTCCGTAGGTCACTCATTCCGGCTCGCATCGCACAGGCCTTGGGGCTTGATAAATTGCTTATTAACACTGGGCTTTGGAAACTGCTGCCATCGCGGCTAGGCCGTCTGGTCACGATGCTTCCCAAGCTGCAAAAGACGCCGCCACCCTTGCCCCACGTTCTGCCGGCCAAAGGGACACGTCGCGCCCGCGTCGCTCTGTTCACCGGCTGTGTGGCGGACGTGATGTTCCGTGAAACGCATTGGGCCACAGCCCGCGTATTACAAGAGAATGGTTGTGAAGTGTTGATCAACCACACGCAAGGTTGCTGTGGTGCCATTCATCTGCACGCCGGCAGCGAGGAACCTGCACGCGAGTTGGCCGATGCCAACATCGCCGCACTCACAGGGAATGATGTTGATGCAGTGATCGTCAACGTCGCTGGTTGTGGTTCGATGTTGAAGGACTATGGTCATCACTGGCACGACGAGAAACAGCCCGAACGCGAGAAATTCGCCGCCAAGGTGCGGGACGTTAGCGAGTTTCTTGATGAACTGGGGCTCATTCCTCCAACCGGCGAATTAAAGGTGACCGCAACTTATCACGATGCGTGTCATCTCGCACATGCACAGAAAGTCCGCGAACAGCCTCGCAACTTGCTCGCCCAGATTCCTGGTCTGAAACTGGTGGATTTGCCCGAGTCGGACCTGTGCTGTGGCGCGGCGGGTACTTACAACTTGACCGAGCCCGAGATGGCAGGTCGCCTTAGTCAGCGAAAGATGAAGAATATTCTTGGCACTGGAGCCCGCGTCGTTGTCACCGCCAACACCGGCTGCCTGATGCAAATCGCCTGTGAAGCGAGGATGCAGGGGCAAATACTTAAAATCGTTCACCCGATCGAGTTGCTTGATTTGAGTTACCGGGGTGAACCTCTGGTTTTTTGAAGTCTCGCTAATATTACGAACGCTGATGCTAGTTGGGATCGGCGCGAACTATGTGCAAGTTGTTGGCTCGCCGCAACTCCGTACACTAAAAGTATTTGGCGTTCCCCGAATTGCCGAACGCTCTGTGGGAAGTTAAACTGCCGCTTTACTCGTTCACGGGAAAGACTCTCGCGAGACGATTACGAATCCTAGTACCGCCAGCAGACAGGGAGCCATCGATGGCCGACGTGGCAAAGCTGAAACTCGGAGACCGCGAACTTGAATTTCCGATTATTGTCGGATCTGAACAAGAGCAGGCGATCGACATTTCCAAGCTACGTGGCGAAACAGGCTACATCACGCTGGACGAAGGCTACGTTAATACCGGCTCGACAACTAGTGCCATCACCTATCTTGACGGCGAACAGGGAATCCTTCGCTATCGCGGCTATCCGATCGAAGTTCTTGCCGCGAACTGCGACTTTGTCGAAGTTTCCTACCTGTTGATTTACGGCGAATTGCCAACGAACGCGCAATTAGAAACGTTTCGAACGTCGATTCGCCGCCACTCGATGTTGCACGAGGATGTGCGATCCTTTTATAGCGGCTTTCCACGCGATGCTCATCCGATGGCGATTCTGTCGTCCGTCGTAGGCGCTCTTTCGACGTTTTATCAAGATTCGCTGAACCCGCTGGACGAGCGTCAGGTGGAGGTTTCGATCCACCGTCTGCTTGCGAAACTCCCGACCATTGCGTCTTACGCGTACAAGAAGTCGACGGGACAGCCGTTCCTCTACCCACAGAACGATTTGACGTACTGCGAGAACTTCCTGCAGATGATGTTTGCGGTTCCTACGGAGCCGTACGAAGTAGATGAAACCGCCATCGAAGCGTTAAATCTGTTACTGATTGTTCACGCCGATCATGAACAGAATTGCAGCACGAGCACCGTTAGAATGGTTGGCTCGGCCAACTCGAATCTGTTCGCATCGATATCCGCTGGGATCTCGGCACTTTGGGGACCGCTCCACGGTGGTGCGAACGAAGCGTGCGTGAACATGCTCGAAAAGATCATTGAAGACGGTGGGGACGTACAAAAATTCGTCGATATGGCGAAGGACAAGAAGAGCGGTTTCCGACTGATGGGCTTTGGGCATCGCGTTTACAAGAACTACGATCCGCGCGCGACGATCATCAAGGCCGCCTGCGACAAGCTGCTGGCTAAGCTCAAGTTAGACGATCCGTTGTTCGAGGTTGCACAGAAACTCGAAGAAGTTGCTTTGAACGATCCCTACTTCGTCGAGAAGAAACTTTACCCGAACGTCGACTTCTACTCGGGCGTCATCTACCGAGCGATTGGCATTCCACAGCAGATGTTCACCGTTCTGTTTGCCCTTGGCCGCCTGCCCGGCTGGATCGCTCACTGGGTCGAGATGCATCGTTCGCCATCGAAGCGAATCTGCCGCCCCCGCCAAGTCTACACAGGTCCGACAATTCGCGACTACGTCCCAATTAGCGACCGCGATTAATTTCTCGTGTCGCTTGGACGTTCGCCGCTCCAGGTTGACCATCAGGCTGGAAAGCCTGATGTATCGCAGGGTTCGCCTGTAGTAATTCTTCGTGCTGGACCGATAGTATCAGATGAGTGGATGTCCTTCGCGCCGCTGGTGCGTCTGCATTGCTCCCCACCAACTATCACACCAACATGACGCCCGAGGGGTGGATCACATGTCGCAAGTGGCACGGATGCCAAGAGTTGCTGTTGTCGGAGTACTTGTCGCGTCGAGCTGTTTGTGCGCCGTAATGTCTGTGCCGTCGACGGCGAATGCAGAACGGGACGCAGCAGGATGGGTGTCGCAAGTAATCGCATTGCCACCCTCAGGTGCCAACGAACGCCCCCCCGTAGCGACCTCCGTGGCGATTCACCCAGACGGATCAACGCTCGCGATTGCAGGTGATGACCATGTTGTGTACCTCTGGAATCTACGAACACAACAGTTCGCAAACCGGCTCGTTGGGCATCGCGACTGGGTACGAACCGTTACCTATTCACCAGACGGTAAACTTCTCGCATCTTCCGGAAACGACCAAGAGGTCATCCTGTGGAGCACGGCGGCGAGACCCTCGCTAGTACGTCGTCTTTCGATGGATGAAGCTGTCGCGACCGTTGCATTTAGCGCCGATGGATCACAGCTCGCCGCGATCGGCTTTGCGAAAACGCTTCGATTGTTTGATGCTGCCACCGGCTCGACTATTCGCAAATTGGATTGTCCTTGCGTCGACATGCGTGCGTTAGCATGGTCGGCTGACGGACAATTTATTGCTGCCGCAGGGCGCAACGGCAAGGTCAGGCTTTGGGATGCGATCACGGGGCGAGCAACGGTTGATTTCAAGTCGCATGAACAACGCATCCGCGATCTCACCTTCTCGCCGGACGGGTCACAACTCGTGACCGCCGGCGAAGATCGCACGATTCGCGTGTCGAGCATCACCTCCGACGACAAATTCATTCTGAACACAGGCAATGCCAAAGTGCTGGCGCTCACCTACTGCGGTCCCGACTTACTTGCGACAGGTGGCAGCGACAACACGATCCGCATCTGGGATCTGAAAGAGCGTACCGAAGTTGCACTTCTAACTGGTCACACTGGTTCGGTCGCGGCGCTGGCGTATGGAAGCGAGATGTTAGTGTCCTCCGGCTACGACTCGACGGTTCGTATATGGACTCGCGAACGAAGCATCGCGGACAACACGCCCAGTGCAACGCCGCGAGTCGGAGCCTTGCCTTTGCCTCGCCTACAGTAGAAAGATCCCACCCAAATCTCCATCCAACGTACGACCTAGATATCCAACCTGATTGTCCGATCAAACTGCGGCGCACGAGGCGTCGTCCTTCCACGCACAGTCGCCCATCTGGGCGGCACGAACACACGGAGGTGTCACGTGGGCTTGTGGTCCCGAATCGCAGAGCTCGTTAATACGCATCGTCAAAAGCAACGACGGAGCCGACGCGTCGAAAGAGACGCTGTCCGCCGCTGCCGATTCGAGATGATGGAACCGCGTCGAATGCTCGACGCTGACCCGATTCGAGTCGGTGCCGTGTACATCGAAGAAGATCTCGGCAGTGACCTGCATGGCGATACGTTCGAAGTCACGTTCGAAGGCGGCGCCAGCGGATCGCAACTGACGAAGTTAGTGATCGATGGAGATCAGGCAACGCGGGGCTTTGGACTTAGCGATGTTTTCTTCGATACCGCAGAAGGAGGATTTGGAGCCGACAATGCGTTCCCCTTCTCGGTGGTTTCTTTCACGAGTCAGAATCCGAACGCCTCGATCAAAGCCACCGTCGCCGACGGCGGATCACAATTGGTGATCGAGTTCGTCGGGTTTCATGCTGGCGACAAGCTGGTCTTTAGCATTGATGTCGACGAAGTGGAAGATTTCGACCCGCTCGATACAGACCTCACGGTCATCAATGACGGATTCGATCCGCTGACTTCCGGCGTCGAATTTCAGGGCTCGTTGTTCACCGCCCAGTTCTCTGCTCCCCACTATCACAACGCCACAGCTTCCGCTCAGTTCCGCAACAAGTACGATGCGAATCTTGCCGGTCTCGGCCTAAATCTCACTGCGGACGACGGTGGCGGCAAACGAGATCGTACGGCTGGAGTGGGAGCGCAGGTGTCACAGGCTCCGGTGCTTGCCGAGATTAGTGGCTACGTTTACCACGACCGCAGCGATGATGGTTCGCGAGGTCCGGGTGAAGAGGGATTGTCTGGCGTTGCGATCCAGGTAATTCCGGTCGACACCATCGAGCCTCAAGCGACTGTCAACCTGACGACGGATGCGGATGGATTCTATCACGCGACGGGACTGATCCCGGGCAGCTATCGAATCGTGGAAGTCAACCAACCGAATGGCTACTACGATGGCCTCGACACCGCAGGTACGATCGCGGGAAAGACGGTCGGTAGTCCGGTCAATCCCGGCGACAACCTCGAGGGCATCTTTCTCGGCGGTGGTGCTTCGGGCCTCGAATACAACTTCGGCGAGTTGGCTCCTGCCTCGATTCTCGGCAGCGTTCACTTGACCGATCGCGATGGCAACTGCTTCACGGCGAGTTCCAACGACCAACCACTATCTGGTGTGACGATCCGACTACTCGACGCCCAGAATAATCTCGTTTCACAAACGCTCACGAATGCGACGGGCAACTATGAGTTCACGAACCTCCGACCAGGACTTTACTCCATCGTCGAAACAACTCCCACGCAGTTGATCGACGGGGATGAGCATATTGGTACCATCAATGGCGTGGTCGTGGGGCAAAGCCGCACGAGCGATGTCATTACCGGAATCTTGTTGACTTCGGGCGCAAACGCAATCGATTACAATTTTTGCGAACACGAAGCATCTTCTTTATCAGGCTTCGTCTATCATGACGCCAATGACAATGGTCTGTTTGACAACGGCGAAGAAGCCATCGGAAACGTCGCCGTCGCGCTGCAAGACAGTGCGGGAGCCACCATCGCAAGTCAGCGGACCGGTCCTGACGGAAGTTACTCCTTCACGGGCCTGCGAGCCGGAAACTATACCGTTGTCGAGACGCAACCCGACGGATGGATCGATGGACGCGATACCGCAGGCCAAATTCGCGGCTCGGTCGTGGGGGTAGCCGCGAACGACCGCATCAGCCAAGTCGCATTGAAATGGGGCGACGAGGGCGTTCGGTACAACTTTGGTGAACTTCGACCGGCGAGCATCAGCGGATACGTTTATCACGACCTTGCCAACGACGGAGTCCGTGGCCCTGGCGACGAAGGAATCGCGGGCGTCGAGTTGCAAGTAGTTCGAGTTAACGGCGGTCCTGGTACCGCACCGACTGTCGTGACAACGAACGCTGATGGTTATTACGAAGTCACAGGGCTCGCGCCGGGCGAGTATCGTATCACCGAGTCGCAACCGTCCACGTATCAAGACGGGATCGATACGGTCGGTACCGTGAGCGGGGCTAGTCGCGGCAGCGTATCGAACCCTGGTGATGCGATTGACGGAATCGTGTTAACGAGCGGCGATAACGGCGTTCAATACAATTTTGGTGAGTATCAACTGGCCTCGATCAGCGGTCATGTGAGTTTGTCTGATCCCGATGGCAACTGTTCGGGCCCTGGCGTCACTGCCTCAGGCTTGGTCGATGTGCTTGTCACTTTGCTGGATTCACAAAGCAATACCGTCGCCACGACACGAACCGATGCGAACGGCGAGTACAGCTTTGCCGGTTTGCTGCCAGGCACTTACACAGTTGTGGAGCAGACTCCCACCGGATTGATCGACGGCGATGATCATGTTGGTACAGTGAGTGGCATGGCGGTAGGAGCGGTCGGTCAGAATGACGTGATCACGTCGATTGCCCTCACCTCCGGCCAACACGGAGTAGACTACAACTTCTGCGAGCACCAACCTGCATCGCTGGCTGGCAATGTTTATCACGACCGTGGGAACGATGGCGTGTTTGAACCAGGCGACGATGGCATCGGCTTTGTCGAAGTAGTTCTGCGAGACGCCAGCGGCGCGATCGTGGCGAACACGTTCACGAGTCATGACGGTTCCTACGAATTCACGCAGTTGATTGCGGGAACCTATACCATCAGCGAAATACAGCCGCAGGGCTGGGTGGACGGTATTGATACGGCTGGCTCGATCAATGGCCAGACCGTGGGGACGGTCGGTAACGATGTCATCAATGGCGTGACGTTGCGTTGGGGTGACAACGCGACGCAGTACAACTTCGGCGAGTTCCTTGGTGCCAGCATCGCTGGGATGGTGCATGCTGATACCGATGGCGACTGTGTTGCCGATGCCGATGAACTCCGACTGGAGGGTGTCACCGTCGAGTTGCTCGACGCACAAGGCCAGGTCATTGCGACGACACTGACCAACAGCGACGGCGAGTACGCGTTCAATGGGCTTAAGCCTGGTACGTATTCTGTTCGCGAGACTCAACCGAACGGATACTTTGACGGCGGCACCCTGATTGGAGACGGCGGTGGAGTCGTTGGAGCCTCTGACTTCATCACGGAAATCACAGTCGGGTCGGGCGACGATTTGCAGGGCTACAATTTCTGCGAATTGCCGCCTGCCAGTTTATCCGGCTACGTTTTCCAAGACGGTGCGCCAATTAAAACGTCGGATGGAAAGGTTCCCGCAAATCTCCGGGCGATCCGCGATGGGCGATTTACGCCCGACGATACGCCAATTTCGGGTGTCATCCTCGAGCTGCGAGACGGTCGCACAGGCCTGCCGATTGACGCCAGCCAGACGCTGGCGGGAACCTATCCCGAAGGACACGTCCGCACGACGACTAACGCGGATGGTTACTACGAGTTCACTGGGTTGCTCGGTGGTCGCGAATATGCGGTCTTCGAGATTCAGCCCGAAGGATACTTCGACGGCATCGACACACCGGGGTCTGCACAAGCGTTTGCCTTCAACGAAGGCGACCTCGTGCCGGCGGGATCGCTGACGCAACTGGCCGTGAACCCTGGAACCGACGCGATCATTCGTATTCCAGTCACGGTGGCGCGCGTCTCGGGAGATAACAACTTTAGCGAGGTTCGAGTCGAGGCGGATCCGCCAAAGTTAATTCCTCCACCGCCACCATCGCTAATCCCGCCACCGTTGCCGCCTGCTACGATTCCGCCTCTGGTAGGCACGATTCCTCCAGCTGTAGGCGTCGTCGCGCCCTTGTTGAATGTCTACGCGGGTGGTGTCGAAGGATCGCTGGGATTCACTTGGCATCTCAGCGTGATCAATGGTGGTCAGCCACGTGAAGTTGCGACGAACCAGCCCCCCAGCGAGATCTGGCGACAGGCAAGATTCCTGGACTATACGCATTGGCAAGCAGATCAGATGCGTAGCGCCGAGTGGACGCTGTCGTTCGGTCAGCACGCGGATTCCGAAGAGGTGCAAGTTCAGCGCTACATCTTTGGCATCCGTGGCGGAATTCCCGTATCGGGCGACTTCAATGGCGATGGAGTCGATGAGATTGCGGTCTTCTTCCGCGGCGAGTGGTTTATTGATCTCAACGGAAATGGCTACTGGGACGAGGAAGACCTGTGGGCTCAGCTGGGCGGCGAAGAGGATCTTCCTGTCACGGGCGATTGGGACGGAGACGGTAAAGACGACATCGGAACATTCGGGCCCGAGTGGCTGGGCGATGGCAAGGCGATCGACGCCGAACCGGGCTTGCCCGATCCCGACAATCCCGACTCGTTTGTGTCGGTGAGACAAAGGCCTAAGAACGTGCCACCCTCGCAGCAGATGGCGACGGATGGGCGCCGATTGTTGCAGCTGAATGAACACGGCCCGCGACGGATCGATGTCGTCGAGCATGTGTTCCGGTTTGGATCTGGCAAGGACGTTCCTGTGACCGGCGACTGGAATGGTGATGGCATCCGAGCGATCGGAATCTACCGGGACGGAAGCTGGCAACTGGATCTCGATGGCGATGGTCGCTGGTCCAGCAATGACGCCATCGTTCAGTTCGGTCAGACCGGCGATATTCCGATCGTCGGAGACTTTGACGGGAACGGTGTCGAAGAGATTGGCGTGTACCGTGCCGGACAGTGGATGATCGATTCGGATGGCGATCGCGAGTTGACCGCGCACGATCGAGTGTTCGAAATGGGGGGTGAAGGTGACTTGCCCGTTGTCGGCGACTGGAATGGCGACGGTGTCGACGAACCGGGCCTATATCGAGAAGTCAACTATCAACGCGATACGGAAGTCAGCAACTGATCGCGCAACGCCACCGGCGCACGCTGGGATTGCAACATCATGCTTCCCTGCCAAACGGCCAGAGCGGCGAGGATTAGTCCGAATGGCTGTGCGCCCGTGGACTTCGCCAACGCCTGAGACAAGTGCGGTCCAAGATAGACGATGCCGAGCATCAATTGAGTCGCTGCCAGCGAGCGGTTGACGTTAGGCCCATGCTCGCGAACGAGGTGCTCGGCAGTTAGCACAGCTGCTATGCCGAGCAATACCAAGTCATAGATCGGCGTGTACGCATTGAAGAGCGAATTGACTGAAATCAACGTCGCGAACCAGATTGGCTCAATCGCCCCGGCTCCCGACAGGAATCTCGCCCGTATTGCCACGAACGCAACGGCGGCCAGCCCGATCAGGCCGCAGGCCAATCGTCCGTCGCTCCCCAAGGTCAAGTTGAACCACGGTGCCAACCCATGCACTTTCCACATCGGAGTCGCGACGTCCCAGGCTTGCGTCGCTAAGCTGGTCGTCAACTCACGGTACTGTGTCACTCCTTCCCATCCATTGGGGGCGAGACAAAGCGGCCCGATGGCGGCGACCACCGGCACGCAGCCTTTCAGCATTCGCGGATAGCGAATCAGGCAACCCAGCGCGAGTAATGCGAGGACGTTCGGTTTATAGGCAGCCAGTGCGAGGATAGCTCCAGCGAACACCAAGCGTTGTTTTTGCAATAACACGTAAACGCTCACCGCGATCAGCAAGGCAAACATCGAGGCTTGCCCACCGACGAGCGTCTCCAACGCAACGGGCCAACCAATAATCGCCCAGCGCAAGGATCTCTGCCACGTTTCGCCGAGAGCCGGCGAGGCAGCAACGAGTTGCCTCGCTGCGGTCCACCAAGCGACACAAGAAAGAGCGAAGAACGCGGCGTACGCCAACGCATAAGGCAACGCGGCCAGGGGTGCCATCAAGGTGGCGACGAAAGGCGGATAGCGATACGGCAGTGCAAAGCTGGGATCGATCGCCGGAAACAGCTGCTGCAATCGGCGTTGATGCTCGGCCTGATCGTATAGCTGATCACCAGCACCATCCAAGACAACTTGCCCCGCGACGTAAAACATCGAGAAGTCAGCACCAAGCGGCGTACCGCTTTGATCGAGCAAATCATCGAAGGGAAAGAACCAGCCAGCCCAGCCAACGATAAATACGACTAAGACCGCACACGAAACGAACTGAATTCGTTCACTGAGCGCTCGGTTCGGAGATCGTACGTCGGGGGTTGCCATCAGGTTGCTACGGGGTCGAATTGCATCGATCAGTCCGTACAAGGATAGCTCACGATCCAATGGGTTGCGCCGATTTGTGGGCAGCGGCAGACGCAAGTTGACGCTCTTCGACGACGAGGGTGAGGCTGATCGTTTCGATCGTCTCGGGCTGGGAGCAATCAGATGGTTGGTGCGCAACGTCTACTTCGAGACCACGACATTCGCCTGTTCCCTTGAATCGGCGAGTGCTTTTTCGAGTTGCTCTCGGATTGGGGCATACTGCGGATCGTTGCTGACGTCTTGGTTCTCGTCCGGGTCCTTCGTCAAATCAAAGAGCCCGGCACCTTTCAAGTCTCCCGCACCATTTCGCGTGCGCATCTCCATGTAACGATAGTCCGGCGTGCGGACTGAATCGCCGCCACCATGTCGGGTGAATACGGCTTCCTTAAACGCGGTCTCGACGTTTTCGAGAAGCGGTCGCATGCTCTTTCCATGGAGATGCACGGGGTGGTCTAGCTGCGCCAGATCACACAAGGTTGGATAGATGTCGACGTATTCCACGATGCGCCGGCACACACGATTGCCTTCGACGCCAGGGGCGACGATAAACAAAGGCGTTCGCGTAGCGACTTCAAAGTTTGTGTGCTTGCACCAAAACCCATGCTCGCCCAATTGCCAACCGTGATCGCCCCATAATACGACAATCGTATTCTCCGCAATTCCAAGTTGTTCTAACTCATCCAGCAATCGACCGACTTGAACGTCGATAAAACTGACACACGCGTGATAGCCGCGGATCAGATCGCGCGCCAACGCCTTGTCGACAGCGCCCTGCTTTGGGATTCCGCGATACGATCGCATTTCACCCCAGGTGTAGGCAAACGAATTTGACAAGTCGCGAGGAAAGTACATGTTGTCCGGCAGATCGACTGTCGCTTCGGGATACAGATCCCAATACTTCTGCGGCGCGACGAAGGGCAAGTGCGGACGCCAAAATCCACATGCCAGAAAGAACGGAGCCTCGCCCTCTGCAAGACGACGCATGTCTGCCAACGACTTGTCACACAGCATGTGGTCAGGATACTCGCTGTCCGGTACATCCGCCGATTCGAAGGCCGGCCCGCGTTCTTTGTCGCCAGCTGCTGGACGATTCTCCGGCTTGGCCCACCACAGGCTGCTTCGCTCGGGGCGCCACGCAGGTTCACTCCAGGCCCGAGCGTCATCATCATTGTGATGGTAAACCTTCCCGTTGCTAATCGTCGTATAACCGTTCTGCTTAAACACGAACGGCAGCGAAGGCACGCCGCGTGCGTCTTTGTCGGCTCGCGTCAGATAGGACGTAAAGCGACTGGGCGTCGGTCGTAGTCCGGTCATCAAGCTCGCCCGCGACGCGCCGCAAACTGCGATGTTGCAGTACGCACGATCGAAGCGCACGCCATTGGCGGCAAGTCGGTTTAAATTCGGAGTAACCATCTTAGGCAATCCGTAGCATTCCATCTCCGGACGTAAATCATCGACCGCAATGAACAGGACGTTAGGCCGCTCCGCAGCGTTACCTGCGGACGCCGCGAGGAGCAAGCCAAGCGATACTGCTAAACAGACGACGGCGACTAATTGTCCCATAGTTCGGTGCATGCTGGAGACCCCTACAACTTCGTGATTGCGGCGAGCAGAACTGCGATCTGTAGGTTATACCACTTGCATTGAAGGATGGGACTTCACGTTGCGCGGTTTCCATGCCTTCATCGGGAACTCGCAAAAGTCGTTGACATCTCGTGAGATCTCAGTAGAATCTCGCACTTCTTCTCGACGTCACGTTGACACTTCGTACTGAACTCGAATCCAACTCCGCCATTCTGCGCTCTCACCGGCAACCGAAACGATGAAAACCAAGTTCCGCGTCGGGCTGACTCGTGATTTCCTGAAGGCCGATGGTTCTCTCGGATTCGGTGACATCGGGCTGAATCTGTTGGACGACGACCCACAGATCGAATGGGAGTTCCTTCCCGAAAACGTGACGGAGATGCCGCGCGAACTCGCCGACCAGTACGATGCGTTGCTGGTTCTTGCGCCACAAGTGACCGCTGCGACACTAAGCGGCTGCAGGCGACTGTCGGTCATCGCCCGTTTCGGCGTGGGCTACGACAATGTTGACGTGGCCGCATGCACCAACAACGACGTTCTGCTCACGATCACTCCTGATGGTGTGCGGCGACCGGTTGCCGTCAGTGCGATCACCTTTCTTCTGGCGTTATCGCATAAGCTGTTAATCAAGGATCGTCTTACCCGCGAGGGACGTTGGGCCGAGAAGCTCGATCACATGGGGATGGGCCTGACCGATCGAACGTTCGGATTGATTGGGCTTGGCAACATCGGTCGTGAGATTCTCACGATGGCTCGTCCGTTCGAGATGCGTTACCTCGCGTTCGATCCCTATGCGACCGAGGCGGCTGCTGCGGGAGTTGGTGCCGAATTGACGGGCTTAGACGAGTTGCTTGCTCAATCCGATTTCGTCTGCGTGAGCTGTGCGCTGACAGACAGCACGCGTCATTTGCTCAATGCAGAACGGCTCGCAAAGATGAAGCCAACGGCTTATTTGATCAATGTGGCACGTGGTCCGATCGTTGATCAAGCTGCGTTGACTCATGTATTAAAGCAGGGGCTAATCGCCGGTGCAGCGCTGGACGTGTTTGAACACGAGCCGATCGATCCGCTCGATCCGCTGCTGGCACTCGATAACGTAATTCTCGCGCCACACGCGATCTGCTGGACCGACGAGTTGTTTCTCGGCAACGGTCGAGCTGCCTGTCAGAGCATTCTCGATGTGGCTCACGGTCGTGAACCGAAACATGTGGTGAACCGTGAAGCACTGCAACTCCTCACCATGCGAGAAAAGTTGTCGAGATTCGCTTAACGAGAAACAGCATCGCACTCCTATTTGCAACGGAACTCCTATGAAACCCAATCACGTCAAGAGCAAGCTGCAATCCGGCGGGGTGTCGATCGGCACGTTTATGTTTGAATTTGATTCGACAGGCATCGCCCGGCTTGCGGCGGAGGCGGGTGCCGAGTTCGCGGTGTTCGACATGGAGCACACCGGCTGGAGCGTCGAGACGATTCGTATGCTCATCGCGACCTCGCGATCGACCATCATGCCGGCGTTGGTTCGCATCCCGGCGACAGAGTATCACTTCATTGCCCGCGTGCTCGACATGGGAGCCGCTGGGATCATGGTGCCAATGGTCGAGTCGGTTGAGCAGGCTCAGCAAATCGTCAACTCGGCCAAGTATCCGCCTGTCGGACGGCGCGGTGCGGCGTTTGGTGTCTCACACGACGATTACACCGGCGGTGACATCGTCGAGAAGATCGAGTCGGCCAACAGCGAAACAATCTTGATTGCTCAAATCGAAACGGCTGCGGGAGTGGCGAAGTCGGAAGCGATCGCGGCAATCGACGGCATCGACGTGCTCTGGATCGGCCATTTCGATCTAACCAATTCGCTTGGAATCCCCGGCCAGTTTGATCATCCTCAATTCAAGGAAGCTCTGGAAACCGTATTGGCGGCATGCAAGAAGCACAACAAAATCCCGGGCTTCATGGCAGGCGATGTTGCTAGTGGCAAAGGGCTGCTTGATCAAGGCTTCCGTATGATTGCTTACGGCGGTGATCTTTGGATCTATCAGTCGGCACTGCGACAGGGCCTTCGCGAGTTGAACGAGCACGGGGCTGGCACACGTTGCTAGATACCGTCTGGAGTCTGTCCACGCACTCACTTACGTCGGCATTTCAGGCGTAGTGTCCGCTGTGCGGACCAGGAACCCCTGAGGTCCGTACAGCGGACCCTACACAAAAGTAAGAAGTTGTTGTCGGGCCGATCCTTAGGCTTCGACGCCAAGCAGCTTGCATGCATCTTCATATCCGGCGGCGCGGAAGCCGTGTTCATCTTCGCGGTTATAGCCATAGGCGCTCGTTGTCACGCGAGCAAGACCGACGATCTGACGCCAGCGGAAAGCTGGACGAATGGTGCGATACTCCTCGCGCACTGTCTGGTAGTACTTCTCGCCATGCAAACGGCCATCCTCGCTGACTGCGTATTTCAACATCAGCTCGTAGACCGGTTCGACCGCGTAGCCGCGCTCGCCGTAAATCTGAATGGCGGCGGCGGCGCGGCCTTGATCGTTGTGCCGGATCGCATCTTCCGTTTCCGCCAGCAATTCCGTTGCGTCGGTGACCTTGACGAGCGAGCGATGTTCGTCAGTTGGATACGGGGGCGTTTCAAAGGGAGCCGACTGAATACCGGCGTGATAAGCCGCAACGATGAGCCCCGAAACCGCGTGTCGCGTTTCAGCCACGCGAGCCATATTCCGCCAAGCATTCGTTGCATCCGAGGAGTGGACACCCGCCGAATCACCGTGCGTCCGCCATTTATCTGCTCCCTGGCGAAGCACGTACAAGTTCGAAGCCAGCGAGATCGCCTCGCCAACCACTTCGGGATCAATACCCTCGGCCAGTGCCGCGGCAACTGCCTCGGCGGCTTGTTCCCGTGAACTGCGGTAGATGACCTGACTCAACTCATCGACGGCGGCATCGCCAGGATCACGAGTTCCAAGCTTCTTTCCCACCAGCTTGTACTGATCGAGCAACTTCGGCACGAGAACGCGAATCGGCGACTCGGGCTGTTTGTGCTCGATCCGTGACTGCTCGTGATTGGCACAGAACCGTACACACTGACGAAGCAACGAGTACGAATACTCTTTGCCCAACAGTCCGACCAAACCGTACGTGCGATGAGCAAAGACAAAGCGGTGAACGTTGAGGTCGTCCTGCATCGCTGGTTGCAAGGCGTTAAACGCTTCGAGCGGCGAATCGCCGACGGTGGCCAGCAACTTTTCACCCTTATCGACATCAATGTTGCGGCAGGCATCGCGAATCTGCTCGCCGAGATCCGATTCCGGCGCATGTTCGGCGGCCTCTAACGCGTCTAACTCGTGCAGAGTTGTCGTGGATGCGCCGCCAACGTTCTGGATCTGTTGTGCGTTGCGATATAAGACTTTCAACACGGGCAGGGGTTGACGAGCGGCAGACAACTGGCCGCTCATTTCCAATGCGGGAAGCATGGCCATCGCTGTGTGAAACCCAACGTAGTCGCAGCCGCCAAACGTAACGGCGTTCGCCAGCGAGCCAGCTGCCACGAGTTGTTTCAAGTTGGTCTCGCCTTTGAGGATCTTTGCGGCAAGCATGGGTTGCAATTGTTCGGCGGGCGTGTTCCGCATCAGTTCAACGAGCTTTTCGTATTTACCGAGCGGGATCGAATCCGACCCCTCCACCGCAAATGCCGTCGAGAACCCCAAGGCATTCGCCAGCGAGGCACCGAGGCCGGCGGCAAGCATCCCACGACCAACGTCAGACAAAAACTCGCGACGATTCGATGGCATCATGGAACGCTCCGGACGTTGAGAAGGAAGGTAAATACGAAGTGAATCACTCCAATGCGATCCGCTCTGAGGTTTACTGCGGGCAGTTCGTACGCGGCTCATTGTAGCGAGAGTCGGCGGATCAAAGATAGTTTTCCTGGCGGAAATCCAGGGCTTTTCAGTTTTTCAAACTGAGAGGTTTGTACGACGCGCCTCCGAGCCCGTCGATGGATCTAAGTCGTTATTCGACGGGCTCGGAGGCCCTTCGTACATCTTGTGCAACTTCAACAAATGAAAATCCTTGGGCGGAAATCTTGTCGTTCCGCCGACTCGATTGAACAAAGTCCGCCAATAAAATAAGTAACACTTCAGCCGAGTGAAGTTGATCTAGGTGAAAATGGTGAATGAAGTTATGACCATAGCATCTGTGATGTGGCATGGGTGCGATGGGAACAACGACACACGAGGTTTTGATTGGCTCGCAGTTGACTCGCGAGCACGCCGAGGCGATTTTCTCCCAGGGCAAGGAGGCCGTTGTCTTTGCGCTGTTGGAACTGGCCAAGCAACTTGCCGAGGCGCAAGCCAAAGGCAATCCTTTGACGACTCCCAGTACGCCTTCGGGCATGGTACCGGTGTACGAAAAGCCGACGGTCAAGGGACGCAGCAAAAAGCGTCCGGGGGCGAAGCAGGGTCATCTTGGCTCGCGGCGAGAAAAGCCACAGCGCATCGATTGGCAGGCGGATCATCGAGCGGACAACTGTCCCCAATGCGGCGGTCGCTTGAAACGCTGTGCGGAAACCCGTCTTCGCTACACGGAAGACATCCCCGACCTGCAACCGGAAGTCACCGAGCATACGATTCATCGCGACTGGTGTCCGCGCTGCAAGAAGAAGGTCGAGCCTCCGGTCGTCGACGCCTTGCCAGGTTGCCAACTGGGAAACCGAGTGCTGGTGCTGTCGGCTTGGCTGCACTACGCACTGGGCAACACGCTCTCGCAGATTGTGGAAGTCTTCAACTTTCACCTGCAAATGAAGATCAGCGAAGGTGGGCTGATCGATATGTGGGGCCGGTTGCAAGCGATTCTGTTCGCCTGGTACGAAGAAATTCAAAGCCAAGCCCTGCATTCGGCTGTCTTGCACGCCGACGAAACCGGTTGGCGAGTCAACGGAAAGACGTACTGGTTGTGGTGTTTCTGCACGGGCGATTTGACGTATTACATGATCGATCGGTCGCGTGGCTCGCCGGCGCTGACGAAGTTTTTTATCGAAGAGTTTTCCGGTACGTTGGTGAGCGACTTTTGGGGCGCTTACAATGTGGTTGCTTGCGCGCTGCGACAAACGTGTCTGGTGCATCTGCTGCGCGAACTGGAGCACACCGAGAAATACAAATCGCCTGGACAGAACTGGCCGGCGTTCGCCAAAAAACTGCGGCGTCTTCTGGGCGATGCCATTCGGCTGTGGCGTCAGAAAGGGGAATTGCCGGAAGAAACGTACGCCTCGCGACGGGAGCGAGTGACTGCACGCTTGCAGTCGCTGATCGACACCGAGTGGGACAACTCGCATGCCAAGCGGCTGATCAAACGCCTGCGACGACATCAAAGCGACTTGTTCACATTTCTCGATCAAGACAATGTTCCCTTCGAGAACAATCACGCCGAACGATGCGTTCGTCCGGCGGTCATCATTCGCAAGAACAGCTACGGCAACCGCAGCCAGCGCGGAGCCGACTGCCAAGCGGTGCTGATGAGCGTCTTCCGCACTCTCAAACAACGTGGCCACGACCCCATCCGCACCATCATCACCGCACTTGAACAATACTTACTAACTGCACAGCTACCACCCTTACCAACCAAAACCACTTCAGACCGCTGATGTGTTACAAAGATCCCAATCCCAAACATCGCTTACGCCAATCTCAATGTGTGCAGAAACGTCTCGAACGACTTGCGGATTGAATTCCCACATCGACGTCAAAGGGCGTCGAGCATGCTATGACTTTACAATTCGTCACGTTCCATCCCAAACGACTTCGCATTTCGGAAGTGCGTTTTCGAGCCTCGCGACACCTTCGGCGGTAACCGCTGTACTCGCAAGATGAATGTACTCCAGCGACTCGATCTTCGCCAGAATCTCCAAACCCGCGTCGGAAATTGACGTATTCGTCAAATCCACATTGTCCAGCATGGGCAGGCCACGCAAGTGATTCAGGCCCTCATCGGTGATTCGCGTGCCTTCAAGCCCGATCACGTCCAGTTCATCACGCAACACGTAAAGGTGGCGTAGGTCGGCATCAGATGCGTCTCGATTGCGAAGTTGAATGCCCAGGACTCGCCTACCGTTCACTTCGCGAAGCGACAAGTGAGCTTTCAAACGGCGGAAGTGTTCGAGAGCTGTTTCGCGATTGTTCAAGGCGAGGCACACTGGCCAACAATGTTTCCTGTAATAACGTGTCGTCATGAGCGACGCACGGTGACTCAACGATCCGGAATTATCGCCTTGCTGCTACTGGATCGGCAAGCATGGCAGCGGGCTCGGCAAGCCGTCCGAATCGCCGTTCATTGCGATCAGCGAGGGTGTCTGCAACTGAATTCGCTTGTTAGATATTCGTGTCAGAAGTAATTCACGAAGAAGGCGATCCCGCACCCGCTACCGATCATAAAGTCCGGAATACATTTGTCGTTTGCGGTAAATGCCGACCCCCATTGCAACGGCAGCCGGAGCATTCAGAATCGCCCAGATTCCGATGGCAGCTTGCCCTTCACTTTCAGCGGTATTTGCCTCCAGAGCCGAATAACAACACAGCAGGAGTCCAACCAAGCACAGCAACGCGGCAACCGAGAAGCAAAGAACAAGAAGAGCGGAACGCTGAAACGCATCGGATTGCTCCGCAGGAGTTGCGTCGCTCGCCGATTGGGGTGACTCGTATGGATTCAACACATTCGGTTGTCCGTCTTGGGAGAGAAAGGACGTCGCTGTCACTATCGAGGCAAGCAGCATCTCGATTCGATGCACCGCTAGGGCTAGGCGACGCCGAACATTTCTTTGACCGATGGTCGCATCAACACGATGATCGTAAACACCCCGAGCACCGTACCTACGGGCATGAACATGCACTCGATTCCCGCGACGACCAGACAGAACATATAGCTGCGATTCTGGTTCAGTCGTCGCCCGGCAATCGCGATGCACACTGCCATCGTGAGCCCACAGAGTATGAAGGCTCCGGGCAGAAGGATAAATATCCAACCGAAGAATGCAGGCGGAGGCGTACCCTTTTCAACATCATCGAACGCACCAGCTACGATCGCGATTCCCATCGCGAGGTGAATGATTGGGAACATCGAGATCAACGCAAGCATTCCCGCCACGACGTAGTGAAAGATGGAGAGAAGCCGAAGGTGCTGGGTGTCTTCGTTTGGTTTCACGTCAGTGCCTTTCTCAGTCCAACAACAGAACAGTGTGAACGCTCGATACTCCCGTCAACAAGGGCAGACAATACAGAGCGAGAGTGACGTTCAAGCAGAACGTCATCTTGAGCAAGTGCAAAGTGTGGTCAAGGTGCCGAATCTCGGCTCGAATGGTGATTTGAATTGCCACGACTACGCATCGCTGCCTGGAAACGATTCCAGAAAGATCTCGTGTGACACTGGGTGGAGTTTCAGTGATCGTGATGAGATACGAGCAACACGACCGTGGCAGTCCGTGAATTCGGCTACAACAACGGCAAGGCGGTCGAATGGATATGGAATGGCGTTGCGGAAAGTTGCATCTCCGACAGCGAAACATCCATCGGCCAGTTGTACGGGGACTTCGACAAAGGGCACGTCAATCACTCCGACCGAGAACCTCAAATCCATATCGAGGGTAAACACATCGCCAGCGTCGAAGCCGGGTTGTCCAGTCGTTCGGTGCAAATAAGCAGGCGAAAGACGAACGACAACGTCATCGCCGTTTGCGGTACAGAGTTTAACGACCGAGTCATGGAGTTCGATAATAGATGGCACCCAGTTGCCCTACTCTGTCCGTTTAGTCAGCCCGATTATGGAACAGCGATGTCACTGGTTCCATGGCACATGGTGCTGGGATGGCTCAAACTGTCGGTTGTAGTGAGATTCCTTATCGGCACGCGTGGTCCCACCGCCGCTATAGTAGTCACCGAAGACATCGAAGAGCAGGGTCTTACAACCCGACAACATCGGCAGGAAGATGAGACAAGCGATGAGGGTTAGTTTACGCATCGGGCACCTGCGAACTTGGACGGGCCGTCACTTATTAGTTCGGCAATACGCTGGCATCTGGTACAGGAATCAACCCACGCGTGCAATGGAAAACCGCAAGGAGGCTCGCTAGCACGGATCATGGTCCACGCATGATGCGGCCCGTCATTTAGCGGTCACGGCAACGGAGCCCGACCATACGAAGCACTCGTAGTGTTCCGTTCCTGGAACCGGTTGCGAGCGATCAATCTTCTCGTGGTGGATCTGCCAGCCTCCGCCGCGTCGACCTGGCATCCTGTAGAACAACACACGGTCGTCGAACAGTGCGTCGAGGAATTCGATCACTGCTTCCGTCACCCAGCTGTTGCGATCACGATCCGGCATTCGCTTGTACGGATTGAAGTGGCCATGCGTGACCTGGGTTAGGGCAACCGTTGCCTCGTCTCCGTCATCGTAGATTTCGAGATCGCCGATTTCGCCATCCCCGGATGCAACGCGAGCAAATGGCTGTGGCGAGTCAAAGAAAGTGAAGGCGACGCCGGGATAGCGTTGTCGTAGAGCGGGGATTAGCGAATCTCGAATCATGACAAGTAGAACCACTTGCACTGCCATCGCCCCAGCCGCATGGCGATCAGGGATTATTTTGGCGACGTTCGGCCTCGACCATTTGTTGGCGTTGAAGATCTTTCAGATCGTTGAGTTTGTTGCGACAGCCACGGCACCGAATCGCCGTTGCGAATAGCGATCCTTTCGCAACTTCGTAGTACCACTTTTGTTGTCTGGCAGTCCACACTTCATCGCGGCCACAATCACAGCAAGTGAATTCAACGTCGACGTAGTACGTAGGCGGTGGTGAATATGAACGGTTGGGAACCTGTTGCGACTGGTCGGCAAGCACGGCACCAAGCGGCACTTCTTTTCCGTTAACAAGACGGCCTTCGTCCGCGAGTCGTTTCAACCGACGTTGCTCCCGCTTCTCAGCAAACTTTTTCTTTTTGCGTTTGTCACTCACGAAGCAGTCCCAGATTCCACCGGTAATGGTCGGCAAGCACCTCATCCTCCCTGACGAGGGAACAACAGTGGGACAACCGAAGATGTCACCAAGTTCACGGTCGTCTAGGTAACTCCGCACTGCGACTGTGTTTTGGTCAGCAATTCTCAAATTAGCGTTGCTTGCGGACGCGACGCGAGAGAACAACGACTGTCCGTGCCATCTTGTCGCCAAACCTCTGATGGTGTCTTGAGAGGACGATGCTCAATGCTGCCGGGATGGCACCTAGCAAGGCAGGATTAACTTCAAGAAGGCGGAAGCACGTTCTAATCAGCGATTGTCGCCATGTGCATCGCCCGCCGTCGAACTGAATTACCATCACGCCAGTAAGTAGTTTGCCCGGCGTTCGCGAAATGAATCCTTCAAAAAGGAAGTAATAGCCAAGATACGTTGCCACAAAGAGGAGCGATTGCACGGCCAGCAGATCTTCATTGATGGCTTTTGCCGCCATGACGCCTAGTATCATAGCGATAAGATTATCCAGAATCGCCGCTATGTGCCTGGGCAGAACGGTGTTGCCAGTGGACACGGCGGGCGACGAGTCATTCGATGCGATCGCGAGTTCTGGAGGAGCTGCTCCATCTTTTGTTGCAGCAGCGTTTGCGTAGGACTCCGCTTCCGGCGATTGGTACGGGTTTTGTTCGTTCATTGAAGTCGGCCCATCAAAACACGACATGAAGTCCGTGACGGCGTGCCACCACGCACGGCCCGCTCGATTATCGCCTTCTCGTTGACGCGTTGGCAAGCAAGGCACGCCAATCTATCGACCTATCAACGGGCTCGCTCTTCGATCATGGGAAAGTCGATTCCCCATGCTCCAATCGGACGGCCAGTCGCATCACGGATGATGCCATGCTTGTCTGGTTGGAGTCGGATGGGAAAGAGCATGTTCTCAAGTCGGTCAACACGTCGATCTATCTGATCAAGACGCTCTAGCGTCTTGTCCAAACGCGAAATCATGTCGCGTAAGTTCGGCTCAGCTGTGGGCTCTTCAGCAGTAACCGCTGGACTGACGAAAAGTACACTGGCAGCGAAGCAGGCTATGGTGAAACGCGGAACTGTCATGCTGACTTCCTTTCACTCGCTCGATTTCTACGCCAACTACTGATTTGCATACCCGACATCGCCGTCAACGAAGGCTGCCGAGGACTGGTTGATTGTCCAACGCGTGGCGGATTCAAGCAATAGTGAAGATGTCGCCAAGGGCCACAGCGGGCATTCACCGTTCGTCAACGCAACACTCAATCTTCGGCCATTCGTCTTCGATCATCGCGTACAGGTAATCGTCAACCCATTCGCCCTTACTATAGCAATCGTGAATGAAATGAGCCTCTCGCCGCATACCAATTCGTTCCATTAGCTTCCATGACCGCTCGTTGCGAACATCGGACACACCACTGATTCGGTGCAGACCCAACTCGCGGAACCCAAATCCAAGCGTGGCGTTAACAGCTTTAGTGGCGTAGCCGTTCCCGTGATTTCGAGGATTGAACGCGAAGCCGATATCGGCCTGCCGGTCCTCGCAGCTGGTGATCGTTAGCGAGCAGTCACCGATGACGCGATCTTCCGCTTGAAGCACAACCACCAACACAAACGCGACGCCGGGATCGCCAGGCATTACATCGGCTTGTGACCCAACGAGGTGAGCGACTTGCTCGTCCGTAAAAGGCTCCCAGAACTGATAACGGGCTACTTCGGGGGCTGTGTAGTAGTCGCATAAGTCGGCGTAGTCACGCTCCGTCACTCGACGAAGTGTGAGTTCATCGCATTTGATGGGCAGCTTGACCTTCATTTTGACTACTAGATGTGAATGCTGTTTGGAATTCTAACGCTTACTTCTGCTCCGCTAAGGCTTGGCGTGGTCGTCAGAAGCCATGAACCATCTGAACGGATAGAAGACAATCGTAAGGAGGACGACCATAACAACGCCAATGATACCGGGAATCACGATGAGCGGTCCTAACGAGCCACCTCGCAACGCGAGTACGACGCCAGCAAGCAACGTCATCACGCCGAGCTGAGCTATTGCATGACGTGAAGAGAGCGGGAAGTCTGGAAGACAAATCGCCACCAAGATGGCGAGCGTGAGCCATTGCAGCAACGCACCTAAGATCCCTAACGGTGTCGCTCCGAATAGAGCGGCAACGGCTGTCATAAGTCTTGAGCGAACTCGCACTGTTCAGCCGCCTTTGTTAGCAGATCGGAGCGTGTCTTGATTCTCCAACGCGATGCCGGTTGAAGCAAGAGAGAACGTGTGGACGCGAGCCGGTTGCGCTGTGACGTAAGTTTCGACGTTCGAAGTAGTTGAGTGTGGCGTCAAAAAGTGGCTTCCCCGCGATGGTCGTTGAATTCCTTGGGATAGTGTGCGGGCGGATCGGATCGAACTTTTTCTCTACGATTTTTCGACCACGCTACGAACCATGCGGGGATTAGTTGCGTAGTTAATTGCGTTGCCATCCTACCGAAAGTCTGAAACCAACGCAGGGTTGCCTCGTCATGCGAATTCAAGCTACCAAGCCGCTCTTCGCGTGGATTGCCTCGAAGACAGTCCGACGCTCAAAACGATTAAGCAATTGCTCGACATCATTCCCGATGAAAAAGTTGTTGGTGTCGCTCGAAGAGTCCCGCGGTAAAGGAAGGAACGACTACTCGCGCACGCTGTGGGCGTACTCGTCTTGAGCATTGCTTTACGACATCCCACCATCGAAGCATGCCTGGCCGAACTGCGACGTAATGAATCGCTGCGGAAGTTGATCGATATCGAGTCGGAAGACAAAGTTCCTCGCAAGTGGAATCTGTCGCGATTCCTCGATCGTTTAGGAGAGGAGACACACCTGACGTTCTTGCATCAGATCTTCGATGCGATGATCCAACAGTTGGGCGAAGCGGTGCCGGATTTGGGACGCGACACGGCAGGAGACGCCACAGCGCTCAACGCTCGTCGCAAAAAGGCGGCGCGTGCCGAAGTCGAAGAAGAACAAGGCTTGCCGCAGGCAACCGGCGGTCGTAAGGAATACACGGACGACGACGGCAAGGTCAACAAAGTTGTCGAGTGGTTCGGCTTCAAGCTGCACTTGTTGGTCGATGTGAAACATGAAGTCTCGTTGTCTTACAAGATCACCGACACCAAAGCGGGCGACGGCGAAACCCTGCCCGCGATCCTGGATACGCGACGCTCAAGCCAACCTTCCGACGGGCCGCATCAAGACGCTCGCCTACGACAAGGCTGCCGACACCAACGATGTGCATCAACTGCTCTCCAAGGCAAACATCACACCCGTGATCCAGAATCGTTCGTTATGGAAGGAAGACCACGAACGCATGCTGCCTGGCCATGATGGCAACTCGAACATCGTGTACGACGAAGCGGGCACGGTCTACTGCTATGATCGCAAGAGCCAGCCCATGGTACGCCACAAGATGTCTTACATCGGTCACGAACCGCAACGCCACACGATTAAGTATCGTTGCCCAGCAATGCATGAAGGCTGGGAGTGTCCGATGGCGAAAATCTGCAACGCGGGAAAGTCATATGGTTTGACAGTTCGGGTTCCGCAAGAGATCGACGTGCGTCGCTTCCCTTCGTTGCCTCGCGCGACAGAAGAAGTTCAAACGCCTGTACAAAGGCCGGACAGCGGTGGAGCGAGTGAACGCACGGTTGAAGATCTTTGGGGGAGCCGACGACGGAACCTGACGGGTTCACGGCGTTTCTTTATTGCTGCTGGGCGTGATCATGGTGGTGCACGCATCGTTCGCGACGCTGTTAGCAATGACCCCGCGTCGCGACGGCACGCTGGGCCAAACGAGCTCAGCCCGATCGCTCAAGCATTACATGGCAAAGTGAAGGAACGCGTTCCCCGCGTCGTCGTCCCAAGAGCAAAGAACGACAATCCCGCCTCCGTTTCAGCGCATACGACGAGTCCAGTCCCACGACCGTTCGCTGAATCGTCGCAACCGGAGACCGACTGAAGATTCTTTCGTCGGCCTTACGGCAGCGCCCTCCTGCGCGTCTCCCGCAACTCCGCGCATGCATACAATTCACTACGCAACAATTACCCAATTAGCGGCCTGCCCCCGAAGCCCCGACAACGCAACCGGCTCTGTGGACGCAGGTTCTCGTTGCAAGAACCATGCTCGGCAACGACTTAGTCCAGGTCGGGGATCTGGTCACGCGAAAGCAGCAGTTGAATCGATCGTCCTTTGCCAGCCTGGCGTGAGATAAACCCACGCTCGGCAAGGGTCACGATCATTTGGTGTACGGATGGCGGCGAAACATGGAAGTACCGCTGAAAGTCGGCTTCTGCTGGTGGCTGCCCCATGATCTTGGTGTAGTAGTAGATGAAGGCAAGGTATTGCCCTTGTGTCTTCGTCCATTCTGGCGTTGTGTTCTTCGTCATGAGCGAGCCTTCACTGTTCAGCGTCCTCGGCAGTGAACTGGGCGACGTATTCATCGACGAGTTCTTTATAGCCTGCACGCGTCTCGTACGTCGGGTGATACTTGCCTTGCAGTTCCTTGAGGTGATCTAGTACCTGCTCGGAGTTCCCCGCCCCCAGTTCCGTTACCGTCGTTTCGATAAGGTTCTTTGAGGCGTCACCGAAGTATGTGTTGGAACGCAACTGTTCAAGCGACCCGACTACAAAGGCAACGAAGAAGGACATGGCAATCGCGAGGACACCAAGAATAATTCGGATGCCTCGGTTGTCGTGAAACTCGGAGGCGAGCCAACCGATGGGAAGTAACACGACCAATATAAGTGCGATAAGCGAAGGGTCCATGGTTGTGATTTGTCCGCCAGAGGTTTGCCATCCCGACATCGCCATCGACTTTGGCATTGAGATGATTGTCCAACGTAGTGCGGCTTAAGGCAAGTGCGAAGGCGAACACGAAGACATCGTACGGTTCGTCTACGTTGTGCGTGGCGACATCAATTCACCTACTAGTGCATTCAATGTTGGTCGGAGTAGATCAGCTGCATCGCGTCCCGCCACAGCAGCCGACCAATTCCAGGAGCCGCAAGCTCTTTCCTTGGCCATGTCTAGAGTTTCAAGTTGTTGCGACAGGCGGCTAACTTCTAACCATCGGGGTTCACAATTCAAGCAGACCCAGTCGGGTACATCGTCATGGTTAGTGTATATCTGAATCACACGTCCGTCGCGAACGCCAACACCGCCGCTCCAGTCCACACGCAGCATGGGCGATTTTCCACACATCGGGCATTCACGAGAGACAAGTTCCATCGATTGATTCGGAACGGCGGGTTCCATCACGAGACCTCATAGTCATTTGGCACTGACCGATGAATTACTGTCGCGTTGTTTGGGGAGATCGTGTAGAAGATTGCTGTTGGGGCAGTTATCAGCAGTTTTCTACAGGAGGCCAAGGATGGCAATCGATTTTATCCGACGGTTGGATCAGGAGACAGAACAAAAGTTGCGTGGGTTTTATGCCACGCTTTCCGAGAAGGACCAGCGACGATTCGCGGCGATCGAAGCCACGCAACTGGGCCACGGTGGCATCAAATATGTCGCTCAATTATTGCGTTGCTCGACGCGTACCATTGAACGTGGCATCGCTGAACTTGACGATTTGCCGAACGATCCTGCCGAGGACGTGTCCGGCGACCGGGGCCGGTCGGAAAAAAGATCGCTGCGGACTCGCCAGCCGAGCAGAATCTGAACGCGTTGCTCGACACGCGGACAGCGGGCGACCCCGACGACGAAACCATTGTCTTCACCGACCTCTCTCCACCATCCTCTCGAAGAAACTGGACGCGTTGGGAACTCCGTATGTGACGATACCATTCGCCAGTGGATGGAAGATGAAGGCTTGCGATTGCGGAAGATACGCAAAGACTTGGCTGGCGGTTCTCATCCCGACCGCAATGCCCAGTTTGAGCGAATTGCAACGTTGATCGACGAATACGAAATTCTGGGCAACCCGTACTTTTCCGTGGACACCAAGGCCAAAGAACATTTGGGCCAGCTTTTACCGTGCTGGCCGAGTTCGCTGCAATCAACCGTTCTGAAGCATTCGATCACGACTTTCCCAGTTGGGCTGACGGCGTGATCATTCCTCACGGCATCTACGATCCTGTCCGAAACCGTGGGCACATCAACCTTGGATTGTCTCGCGATACAAGCCAGTTCGCTTGCGACAGTTTGCTGTGGTATTGGAACCGCATCGGCCAGCAGTGCTATGGCGACGCCGATTCGATCGATGGTGGTGGCAGCAATTCCGCGCACAAGTACATTTTCAAACACGATGCAGACGGTGGCGATCAGATCGGCGTGGAAATCGTGTTGCCCACTACCCCAACTGCTCGGAAATACAATCCCATCGAGCGTCGCTTGTTTCCGCACATCGGTCGCGCTTGCACCGGTCTGTTGTTCGACACCCTGGAAACGGTTGTCGAACTCATGCGCAAAGCAACCACCAGCACCGGCTTGAAAACAACCGTCAACGTGATTCGCCACATCTACGAAGCCGGTCGAAATGCCACCGATGAAATCAAACGGAACCTGAAAATCGTGTACGATGACCTATTGCCAAAATGGAACTACCGAGCGATCCCTCAAAGCCGACAATAATTGATCGGTTAGTGCTAAGAATCGCGGGAAAAACAACTTCGGTGTTTAGGTTGGTTCGAAGCGATAGTTGTACTTCGGTAGCTGCTTATCTCGAATGACAGGCTCGTCTTGTAGGTATTCAATGGATGCTTTGATCCCTGATCGGTAGACAGTTCTTGCGAGTTCCGTCACCACACGTAGTCCTGGACGAGTTGTTGTACGTTGGATCGCGTCACGAATCAGCTCAACGCTTTTGATCATCACCGATTGAAGCGAACGGCTAATGTGACAGAACAAGCGGTGGTCAATCGGATTGTACTTCGAGCAGTAAGGCGGAAGATGACTGACCCGAATCGTTCGATGCAATCGGTTCGAGAGATCTTGAAGTTGTTCACGAAACAGCGACACGCGATAACCGTTGCTGCCACCGCAATCAGCCAGTAGAAGAATCGGCGTGTCTGGTGGGTAAGACCACTTGCCCAGGCGAAACCACCATCGACGAATCGCATCCACGGCAAGCTGCCCCGTGTCCGCACCTTGAGCCAGATAGACAAGCGATTCATTGCGAGCCAAGTCATAGACGCCATAGGGGATCACCTTTCCCCAACTCGAACTAGGGAAGTCGTGGTCCCAGGCTCGCACTTGTCCGTTCGTCCAAGCCGGGCCACGTCGGTAGAAGTTGCCCAGCAATTCCTTCTTCTTGGTGTCAATGCTCAGCACAGGCCAGCCCTGGGAGAAGAACTCGGCTTTGAGTTTCTGAAGGCGACGAAACTGGGCATCGCGGTCCCCGCTCTGGCCCATCGCCAGCGTCTTCACCATCTGCCGACGAGAGAGGCCCAACTCTTCCTTCAGCAAACGCTTCACCGTTTTCCGATCCACGGGATGCTTCTTGGCCGTTAACTCATCGGCCAACTCCGCAGGAGAGCGATTCGTCCACATCACATTTGGATCTACCGGTGACCCAGCCGTCTGCTCTCGAATGGCTTCGCGGAGCAGGGGAACCAATTCAGGATCCGCCAAGCTAGCTTTCAATCGACCGCCCTTTTTTCCGGACGCGACCACTGGCGTCATCTTCAGGCAAGCGATCGACGTCTCTTCGCCCAGCCGTAATCGTATCGGGATCGCAATCAAACAGTTGTGCAACATAAGCGATTCCGCCATGCCCCAACTTCGCCGCCTCGATCGCCGCATAGCGACGACGATCCTTCTCCGACAGAGACTCGTAAAAGTTCACCATCTGCTCTTCCAGAGCTGCTGAATAGGTTTGCATCAGACTCCTCCTTAAACTGATACAATCATATCACCCCAAGCAAATAGACCGAAGTTACTGTTCCCGCATTCCTAAGTTCCCACGGGCGACCCATCGGGACCAGGAGCTGCCGGCTCGGCGAGCATGGGCTCGATGAGTGTACGGAGTTGGGAGAGCTCGTTTCTCCCAGGGGCGTGAAACTCCATTCTAGTGATGGCTTGCCGGAAGCGGTTTCGTGCTTCATTCCTATCGCCTTCCTGGTTACGCTTGGCGAGAGCAAATGCTAACCAGAACTCGTGCGTCGTCCCGCCGCGAGGGCCAAGTTTGTCAACCGAACGCAGTGTCTCGATTGCTTGGTCGTATTGGCCGAACTTGGCATAAGCACTCCCCAGCGTCGACACATATCGAGCGTTCTCGGGAGCTATGGCAACTGCCGCTCGAGCAGCTTTGATGGCGCGATCACCGGTCGCGAGATCCAGGTTGCGGCACGAAACGATCAGGCGTGCCAAGTTATTCTGGTGTTCCGGCTCGTCAGTCAGTTTCAGTCGCAGTTGCAACGCTTTGTTGTAGTAGTCGACTGCTGCTTCCGAATCTTCGCTTTGCCACATCAGGTCCGCCAGATAGGAGTAAGTCCAGGCAAGACCATTGCTATAAGCGGCATTCTCGGGACTCGCGGTCGCTAAATCCTTGAATGCCGCTTCCGCTTGTTTCAACATCGCAAGCGCCGCCTCGTCATCGCCCATTTTTTGATAGAGCGTGCCCAGCGCAGTCCAACACGCAGCGCGTTGAGACTTATAGCTGGTTGAGAAATCGGGATCATTTTCGATCAGAGCTTCGAGCCTTTCGGTCGCGGCTCCAAGATGAAGGGCAGCTTCCTCTTCGTGCCCCAGATCGCTCAGAATGCGACCGAGCGTCGCTTGTTCGATCGCCCATTGCTCATGGTATCCGGCGAGCGGAATCTGTGTATTCAAAAGCGCCTCGGTCGTTTCGATCGCCGACATGATCGCCGTCTGCGCCGTGTGGTTGTCTCCCACTGCGTGCAAATACATCGCTAATTCTCGTTCTGTGCTGGCCCTTCGCTCCCGGTACAGCGGCACGTCCGAGCGGCTGCTGACGAGCAAGTCGTAGTCGCCGAGAGCCGCTTCATACATCGCGAGCTCTTCGCGATCGCGACCGGATGTTCGATACGCCGCGGCAAGGTTGAGTCGAGTCGTTGCAAGCGATTCAAGATACGGAGGATAGTTGGGAGCTTGGTCCGCCAGTGTGGCGTAGCGTTGCATCGCTTCTTGGGCATGTTCGATCGCCGCAGCGTTGCGTCCCATACTGATCAATACGTTCGCGATGTTAGCTTTCGTCATGGCAAGTCCCGCGGCAAACGCAGGGTTTTCGCCGTCACCGGCAAGTCGACCGAACACTTGCGAGGCTGCCTCCAATTGCGTTAGTGCTTCGTCGCTCATCCCCCGTTTGCTCGACAACATGGCGAGGTTAACTGCGACTCCCGCACGCTCGTACTCAAGTTGCGGATCGGCTTGCAAACTCAACTGCTCGTCGAGCAATCGTAGCGACTCGCCATAGCACTGTACCGATTCATCGTATTCGCCCAAGTCAGCGAACAACGCGCCGAGCTTACTCTTCGCGGAAGCCAGTTGAACGCGAGCGTCCTTCGTTTTGGCGTTGCCGTCTAACTGTGTCTGCATCCGCTGTGCAGCGTCCGTATAGGTTTCTTTCGCAAGGTCGTATTTCGACAAGCCGCGAAAGACATCGCCCAGGCGGATCATCGCCCGCGCGGTTTCCGCTTGCAATTCAGGATCGTCTTGCTCGTCTGCGGTAAACTGTTGATATCGTTGAACGGCTTGTGTCAGCAATTGCTCGCGAAGTGCCTGCATTCCGGGAAAGTAGGCCAAGACCTCGCTGACTCCTGTCATCATGGTATCGACAGCGTCGCGAGCCTCTTCGAAGCGACGAGTCGCCTCGGCCCTCGCCCGAGTTTCCGCCTGCAACGACGCGCTGGCGCGATCCTTGGCAGTCTTCTCCGCTTCTCTTGCGCGATTGACCACTAGGACCGACACGACCGACACGAAGGTCACGATCAGTAACGTGGCGGCAATCGCTTGCGCCCAAGTGCGATGACGTCGCAACCAACGCCCCACACGCATCGACATCGGCTCGGCGTAGCATTCGATCGGTTCGTCGGCGAGCCAACGACGAATGTCCTCGGCCAAGTCACGAGCCTTGGCATATCGCTCGGATCGCTTCTTTGCCATGGCCTTGGCACAGATTGCATCAAGGCTCGGATGCACCGTTGAATTCTCTGTACGCACTCGCGGCGTGGGTTCATTCACGATCTGTGATCGAACTTCGCGAGTCGACGTTCCGCGGTGAGGGTGATCGCCGGTAAGAATCGCAAACAGAATCGCCCCCAGGCCGTAGATGTCCGTCCGGGTGTCGATCTTGTCGATGCGTCCGGCTGCTTGCTCGGGAGCCATATACGGGAGCGTTCCCAGTACGGCACCCTGCATCGTGACATCAATACCAACATCGTCGGTGACAGAGATCGGACCGCTTTCAAGCAGGTGCTCGTCATCGTCGTCCGGCTGGTCGATCATCTTGGCAAGGCCCCAATCCAACACGACGACCTCGCCGAAGGAACCAACCATCACGTTGCTGGGCTTCAGGTCACGATGCAAGACTCCCCGGGAGTGGGCGTAGCCGAGCGCATTACAAATCGCGATGAACGCACTCAGCAACTCACGCAGCTCCAACTCGGTCGCTCTTCCTTCTCGACGATGTCGGTGATAGGCGTCGATCGCATCACGAAACGTATCGCCTCGCACGAATCGCATCGTGTAGAAAGAACGCGATGAATCCGGCCCGCCGCACAACTCGTACACAGGCACGATGTTGGGGTGTTCGAGTTGGCTGGTGATCTGTGCTTCTTTCGCGAATCGTTTTGTGGCATTCGCACTCGCCTCGCGATCAGGACGAATCTCCTTCAAGGCGACTTGGCGGTTTAGGCGTTGATCATGAGCCTGCCAGACGCGGCCAATGCCGCCTTCGCCGTGCATTTTCGTCAACGAGTATCGCGAACGTTCCTTGGTTGCCTCATACTGCAAGGTCTCCATTTGTGAGTAGCCGGTCGGAGTCGAAGCGGACGGGGTCGAAGCGTGTGTGTCGTGCAAGTCGCCCGAGTCAGGAGATCGGGCCGAACTGTCAATCGTTGCTTCGAGTTGGCCCGACACGCTCGGTACAGCTGGCATATCACCGGTAGCTTCCATAACAAGCGATTTATGCGCATCGCCAGCGTGTTTCTCAATCTTCCGTGCGACGAGTTGCTCGACTTCGGCGGAATCGTTCCGCGTTATCCAACCGCGTTCGACCAGGATCTCGGCAAGCGTCTTTTGCTTGGCGACGGCCCACGCCGCACACGCCTCGGTGAATTGTGTTGAATCAACGTGCCCGAGTTGCAAGGCAAGTATTCCGAATAAGAGATGCTTTGTCCATCTTGAATTGCCGGTTGCTAGCATTGCGAGGAGATGCGTTCGTCAGCCGCCATGCCGGCGCGAACGTAGAATACCTTCTGAACGGTTGATGGAAACCGTAAAGGAGGTTCACCATGGATAAGTACAAAGTGACGTTGCTGCCGGAGGAACGGCAACAGTTGGAGGAGATGGTTTGCAAAGGCAAGTCTGCCGCCCGCAAGCTGACTCACGCACGCGTCTTGTTATTGGCCGATGAAAGTGACGGACGCCGGGCTCGCACCGATGCCGAGATCGGCGAAGTCTTGCAGGCCAGTCCCGACACGGTGGCTCGCGTCCGCAAACGATTCGTGATGGAAAGTTTCGAGGCCGCCGTCAATCCTCGTCCGCGACTGCCCCGTACCGGACAAAATCAAAATCAAGACGCGTCCGAACAGAAACTGATCGAGTTGGCTTGCAGCGATCCGCCCGACGGTCGCGGCACATGGACGTTGCAATTGTTGGCCGACAAATTGGTAGTGCTGGGATATGTGGAGTCGGTGGGCCGCGAGACCGTCCGCCAGGCGCTAAAAAAACGACATTCAACTCGGAGCGGTGAAGAGTTGGTGTGTTCTCCCAAAGGCCAACGCGGAATTCGTGTGGCGGATGGAGGACGTCTTAGAAGTCTACGGTCGTCCCTTCGACCCAGAGTGCCCCGTGGTCTGTCTGGACGAGCAAAGCAAACAACTGATCGGCGAAACGCGATCTCCACTTCCTGCCGAACCCGGTCAGCCGGCGAAAGTGGACTACGAATACGAACGCAAAGGGACGTGCAACCTGTTCATGATGTGTCAGCCGCTGGGTGGCTGGCGGCATGCCAAGGTGACTGACCGCCGGACGCGTAAGGATTGGGCGGAGTGCATCCGCGACTTGGTGGACGTACATTTCCCGGGTGCGCGGAAAGTGATCCTCGTCGAAGACAACCTAAACACGCACGACGGCGCGAGCTTGTACGAAGCTTTTTCGCCCGATGAGGCGTCGGATTCTGGAACGCGTGGAATTTCACTCGACGCCGAAGCACGGGAGTTGGTTGGATATGGCGGAAACGGAATTGAGTATTCTGACTCGTCAATGCTTGGACCGGCGTATCGCGGACTCGGCAGAAGTGACGCGGGAGGTAGCGGCATGGGAAGCGGAGCGGAATGAGAAGAGATCTCGCATCCACTGGACGTTTACAATCTCCGCAGCACGGACCAAAATGAAGCACGCCTACCCGAAAACTGAACCCGCCACAAACCAGCTAGCAACCAGCAGTTAAAGACGGACGGAACAGTAGGAGGTCATAGTCAATACGATCACACGGTCACATTGCAGAAACTGTTGCCATACCCAGGAAAAAGAATGTCACTGCAAGACATGTCAAATGAATAAACGCAATCACGGCAAGCGTGTTGAAGATGTTGGCACGTTTCTTGCTGGCTATGAACGACCCAACACCACAAGCAATCGTCAGCCACGCTACCAACGTGATGGGACTCATGACGACGGTCATGACGGCGACGTAACCGGCATCGTATGGCCATAAGAAGAAAGCGGTCACCGGGGAAATAACCGCCATGGCAATGGCTGGCAAGGATGTCAACAATACCACTCGCACTGGCGTGTACGATTCGGTAGGCGATTTCTCACCGAAGCTCTCGCTCGCCTTGTCTCGTTCACTGAGCATGGCAGCATTGTAGCAGCGGCGAGTAATGGCGGACTACAATCACGGCTAATCCAGTTCCTGATGAGCTAAGCAAAGGGACGACGACATGCGGTGGAAAGCTCGTTTTTCTATTAGGACGCTCATGCTGTTTGTCACCATCGCAGCGATGACGATCTTTGTCGCATTGAACGGCCGACAATGGCATCAAGATTATTTAGATTGGACTGCGACTCGGGCGATTCGAGTTAGGGCGGAAAGGATCTTCCGTGAAGAAACGGGGAAACAACCTCCGCCTGAATTGGTCCACATCTTGGGAAGCGGCGACCTTTCGCATTGGGCTCGTGTCTACGACATCGCGTTGACTGCGGACCAGATTGTTTCCTGTGGCTTAGATAAAGCAGTCCGCTGTTGGTCGACGGAGACCGGCGAATCGCTGCAAGTTATGAGCAACGTGGACGGGCACATCGCCGCCAATTCATCTTTGCTTGTTACGATCGACGATGGCCAGCAAGTCCGCGTCTACGATACGGCCACTTCTCCGCTCAAGTTGCTACGACAATTCTCGATCGCGGCGGAATCTCCGATCCATAAAGCGTTTTCTTCCAGCCTTACAAGCGTGCTGGTCGTTATCTACGACGACCAGCCCAATGACATGCAATTGTTCGACTTGGGAAGCGGAACGCACATGAGCACGCTGAACTTTGTTCAGGAAGCGAAGGAAGTAATCGTTGGGTTTCGCGAGGACGGTTGTTTGCTGGCCGTCTGCAAGGACGAATTCTTGCTGATTGATTCTGAAAGCGGCGATATCGTCAGCCAATGGAAACACGATCCGTGGCCATTCGACCACCAGGCAGCCTATCACGCCATTCGGCTGCAAGACGCGTTGTGGTTAATCGTGGGTGCCAGCACCAGCCTTGTATGGAACGAAGAAACGCAAGACTGGAAAGAAGTGCAGCTCAATATGGGTGGAACGCCGGATCTGGTGATTCCGGGAAGGTCCAAAGAAGCCTGGATCGCCAACGCAGGCGTTATGATGCGGTTCACGATGGGCGAAGCCAAACTGTCCCAAACAATTGTGCGGACAACTCCCGTCATGCCTGTGCGGTGCATGGCCCTCCGAAGATATTCAGGTGGAGGACAGATCTTTACTCAGCGAGCGATTGGTTACGGACCAGGACAAATCGGTTTACTAGATGAGTACGGACGGCTCCGCTTGCCGAACATAGCGACGGATCACATCACAGCAGTCGGATGGAGCTACGAGGGCGATCTGCTGGCGGCAGGCACGTCAGGAGGAGAAGTTATCGTCATTAGCACGGGAAGCTGGTTGGAGCTTCAGCGGTTTCATGCACACGGGGGGTCGGTTGAGTACGTTGAGTTTAGTCCAGACAGCAAAGCTTTATTGTCGGAGGAAAAGCATGAGATCGCCGTTTTTGATTGGCGGTCTGCCAAACCGTTGGTCCGAAAACCCCACCAGGGATCGTCCAGCCAAAATGCAACACTATCGTCAGCCGATGGAAGGCTCTTGGCGTTTGTGCTCAATGAAGGTTGGACACTCACCGACTATGCCAGCAACACGTTAGTGGCGAAGAGCGAACGCAGGGCACCTCGAACGCAACCATTCTCGTCACAAGGTCCAGTGTGGTCCGAAAGTGAAGGGTGTTTCGTGTTTGTGACGAAAGATGGATTCTGTCGCTTGAAGCTAGTTGAACAAGACTCCGTCATGGGGCCGTCTTTGGAGACTAAGGAGACACCAGACGAAAACCTTCGATATTTGCGTGATCTCTCGGTGCGGGACCATCATGCACTTCTAATCGAGTATGAAGATGGGAATTCACGGCTGAAGATATGGAACTGGCGAACGTCTGAAGAGAAGCGAGTCGAGCTTGACCCAACAGGCGGGCTGCCGTCGGCGGCGTTCGCACCATCGGGACGGCAGGTTGGAGCGGTACTCGACAGCAATCTCGTCCTATACTCCGACGCAGGTGAAGAGCTGTCACGCTGTCAAATCGGCCCATCCCAAATGATCGCTTCAGCGATTGAATTCAGTCCAGACGGACGATACATCGCGATCGTCAATGGTAACGGAACGTGCTACCTCCTAAAGAACCCGGTGCGGTAAGCGATTGATCCTCACCATGACATCTCCATTCATCAAATACCTCCTCGACATGCTCAGCGATCTCGGTGACGTCCGTTCCCGAGCGATGTTCGGCGGCCACGGCATATATCACGACGGCATCATGATCGGTTTGATCGCCGATGGCGTGTTCTATCTCAAAGTCGATGACGAGAACCGAACTGCGTTCGAGGCCGAGGGTAGCAAGCCGTTCAGGTATCGCCGAAAAGGCCGGACGAAAGACGTGGCGATGTCGTACTGGGAAGTGCCGGTTGACGTGTTGGAAAGTCGAGAAGCCCTTTGCGAGTGGGCTCGCGATGCTCACGCGGCAGCAGTTCGCTCGAAAGCGAAGAAGGGGAAGCGGAAGTGAGTTAATTGGATGCTGCGTAGGAATGCGGTTTCAACGATCAAGTGACTGGAGAAGTTCCTGCGTCACTTCCTCCAAGGAAGCCAGAATTCTGTCGGCGATTACGAAATGCGGCTGACTTTTAACAGAAGCCTCTGGAATCACGATGGTTTTCATTTGAGCGGCTTTCGCGGCTAACAAGCCAGTGAAAGAATCTTCCATTGCAACGCACTCCTGAGGCGGAACGTCCAGTGCATCACAGGCATTCAGGTAGACCTCAGGGTGTGGTTTTCCATATCGCAAGTCTTCCGCCGACAGGGTTGCCTCGAAGGCATCAGTCAACTCCAAGGCATCGACCGTTGCTGCAATCAATGTCATGGGCGACGACGAAGCCAACGCCAGTTTCAATCCTTGCTGCTTACAAAGTTCAAGTGCCTGAAACAGGCCGGGCATCACAGGCTTGTGTTCGCGAACCAAGTCGATCACCCGTTCGAGAATGTTGTCACACACCTGTTGACAACTCATACAATCCCACGGAGTTCTTTCAAAGTACATATTGACGACCTGATCGATCCGAATCCCCGTCGTATCAATCGCATCCTGAGCGGAAATCGGCACACCGATTTTTGCGAATAATTCCAGTTGTGCCTGTCGCCAATAAGGCTCAGAGTCGATCATCAACCCATCCATGTCGAATACAGCAGCCCTAACCATTGGTTCCTCTTTTTACGGTCAATCGTAAACCGAATTTCATTGCTGGTGGCCGACACTCAATTGGTGAGATCCGATATCGCCGTGGAATGAATCCCACGCGTGCCATCACCAAACGGAGTGTCTTCAATTGCCGAACGTGGAAACGCAATAGTGGCAGTAGCCTCTGGCGTCCGGAGAGATTCGGGGACGTATTTTGTCCGGTTCCAGCCCCAAATCACGAACGGGTCCGGGAGATCAGCTTCGTCAGACGCAATCTGGCAATACGCGGCGTCATACATGTCGGCATGGTACGTTTCGCCATCGGGCGTCGACATCGTGCTGTGGGCTGCGTCGGCAACGTAGGAAAGCACATGAACTTTGACCGTGATAATCGCGTCGCCAACTTCAGAAATGAGTTCGGGCTGGCGACAACCAAAGAACACTGGCAGAAGTAGCAGGCAGTAGCAGCAACACTTCACTTGTTCACGCGGCAGGATGGCTGATGCAGCTCGCTCAGTGGTGGGCATTCCGCTCTTCCTCTCGCCTTGCCTCCGCGAGTTTACGTACTTCGCTATAGGATGCGGCACGGTCGAATGTTGGGGCTCGAAGCTGGATGGCCGCGTACATTTGATCGTTGTAGGCAGAATTGTATGCACTGCGGTACGGAAATGGACAACAACCTCCGATGTACTCCAGCGACACTCCGAATCGTTCTTGGAAGATCGCGATCATCTCGTTTCGACAAAGCGGCGGCTTTCCGGCATACTTGAGTTGTAGTGTACCTGCGAGAATGTCCGCGTCCGCATCAATGCGACCGTCGCGAGCACCATTGCGGGCCTGTAGCTCGTCAAAAGCGAGCATGGAAACTATGCCGCACACGATAAGGATGACACCCCATTCGACGAACGTAAATCGTATGTTGAGCCGCATCACATCGAACCGCGAATAAAATCGCACCGCAGTTACCGCTGGCTGCGAAGTTGAAACTGACGGTGCATTGCCCTTATTTTACCGAATGTTCGACTACTAGGCACGTTCACCGCCCCCGCCGCAGCTTAGCAGCCTCGCTTTCAAGTTCGCTCCGATGTTGCTTGAGCACTTGTCGCTTCTCGCGGGCGACACACAGCTTGGCATACATGTTCGGCCCACGCATCACCGCCCACCCCACGAAGAACGCGAGATAGCCAGCAAGCATCCACTGAGCGAATTGCGGAACGTTGAGTCTGATCGAAACGGCCATGACAACGGCAACCGCCGACGTCAGGATGATCAACCTGCTGATACCAAACTGGAATTGAGAAGTCTTGGCCATCTGCGATCCAACACGTCAACAGAGTCGTCGCGGCGTGCCACAACAAAACAGGAACGGTACATGTGGTTCAGTTTAACAATATGCTTCTAGCGACGGCGTCGCCTCGACACTAAACTGACGGGGTTACTAAAACGACGACTAATCGAGGATTCCATTTGAAATAGATTGATTCTGGTCGGGCAAGTCCCGGCCACGACAACTTGATCTTGTGCGTGAGTACAAGTTTTCTGCTCTGCCGGAAATCGCAAACCTGAGCCCTCGGGCTCTTGAACTTCAGAAGCAGTCACTTGGCCACGCTCCCGAAAGGGAGCGTCGGGCTTTGTGCTGTTCTGATGTGCCCTTTTGCGAGGGTCCGGCAGGCGGTCTTGGTTTCGACGCTCCTTTTTCGTTCTTGGGGGAGACCAGTCTCGTGCCGGTTCTCAGAAGGTCATTCTCGATGACGGCGACTCGAAGTGTCGCGTTCATCTTCCTAATTGCATTGGCATTCGGTCTCGTTACCTACTGGCGGGTATCGGCTGAGAGGGCCAAGGCGAGAAAAGCAACGCTGGAGTACGGCAACGCGATTCCAATTGTGATGAACGAGTGGTCCGGTGCACCAGATTTCGACAAGCTGGGCAATGAACTCCTTGCGTTGCCTACCAAGGACGTCGATCCACGTCTCGTGGAAATGACGCACGCGATCGCCAAAAACACCTTGCGATTCCATCGAGAAATCAATCGACCTCTGTCCTACGACTTCATGGAGATGCTCAACGACACGCTGCAAGTTTTTACTGGGGGCATGAGGGAAGTCGTGGAGCGGGATCGCCGAGAGCTTGATGAGATGACGCAGTTCCATCAGAAGCTGTTGTCCGATTGGGAAGACTTGGGAACTCTTCGAGCGGTGCTCCAAGAGGAGTACGACATCGAGTTTGACTGATTGCCTTCCACAAGCCCTCGCGTGTTTGTGCTTTGTTGGCCCGTGAATAGGAGAAGGTGAAATGGTGGATGTTGAAGCGATTGTCGCTCAGGGGAAGGCGGCGATGGATGAAGGGAATTCTGGTAAGGCATTCAAGTTATTCAACCAAGCCATCGAGGCTGATCCGCGTTGTGTGGACGCCTATTCGTATCGTGGCCAAGTTCACCTCTCCGCCCATCACTATCGAAAGGCAATTGACGATTTCACTTCTGCGATCGAAGCGTGCGGAGCCGAGGATAATGAGCAAGAAGCATTGGCGTATTGGTGGCGTTCGTGTAGTTATCATCGGGGCGGCGGATTGATTCGTCGGCCAGATGTTAAGGGCGTTATCAACCGGCGAGATGCTAAAGGAGTCTTGACTGAAAGTGAGTCCCAGGAGTTTTCGAGGAGTGACGAGCAGGATGCAGTGCGACTGTTTTGGGCTGCTCAAGGATTTAGTTTCCCGCAGGATAGTCATGAGTTCGAGGTGCCAGGTGAGATTGTCAGAACGCGAGATTTGTTACATGAGTTCTTAGCGACGTCGGATTGGGGTGAATGGAGTGACGATAAGTCCCAAAAGAACACCAATAACCACCGATATTTTCGTAGAGGGAGTTTCATTCTCGGATCGCCCGCCCGGATGGGGCGTTGGGACTATGATCATGGAATCAGCAGCTACAAGTACTGGCCAGCGGATCCTCGGACTGCTCATGACACGTACAAGCCTGCGAGACTGCAAGTGACCTTGAGATCTGAGCCGAATGGAACTCGCGTCCAAATGAAGTATGGTGACGTACTTCCTCAACCTAGCTTTCCCTGGTGGTTGTGCGTGGTTGTGGCATTTGCAGAAGCAAGCGAAACCATGATGGATTTTCTGAAACGAAGATATTTGAAGCGTGAGTCGTATTTTCGGCTTAGGGATCTTGAACAGCTACACAATTTTGGCGAGGCCCTGGGCTGTGAGAAATACCTGAAGCAGATACTCGACAACGCGATCTCAACGTAATCCCGCTTCAGTGTGATATTCGATCATTGTTCGCCTCATTCTTGCTTCGCTGACATGCAACGATCCGCGACTCCCTGATAGCTAAACAAAAGCACCCGCGAACTCTGCAATCCTCCTCCATCCCACTCCCGCTCCCGCTCCGCCCGGCACCAATCGCCAAAACGAAGCGGGAGTCTTCCGCTCTTCAACCTTCATCACACGTCCCATCGCTGAAGTCGCACATCGTGCAGCCAAAGCCGGGCCGATGCACAAACCGCCCGCGATCCAAGTCATCGAGATACGCACGCACAATCTGAAAGAACCTCCGAAGCTGCGACTCGGTGCGTGCTGGATACTCGCGGTACTCGATCTTCGGCTTCTTCGTCTTGATCAAGCTGCGGATCTGTAGACCAGACTCAAGTTGCTGCGTCGTGGCACGATACAGATACGAGTACGCCGATAACTGGACTTCGTGAACTTTCTCGGTCGGTGGACCCGACTTGGCCGCCGTCTTGAAGTCCACGACCACCGCACCGTCCTCGCCGGGGACGATCAAGTCAACGATTCCGAGCAACGGGATGCCCAGATCCTCGCCAGTGAATGGATCAACCAACGGTTCTTCGAGGGTTGTCTCGACGGCCATCGGAGCTGGTTCGTCGCTGAGTTGTGCCAGATAAGCAGCAACCAGTACAGCCGCCTGTTGCTTGAGCTTGATCTCGTCACTGTTCGATGCGAACGTCATGCTGTCTTCCGCCAATAACGCTTCCCAGCACGCATCGAGCCGTTGAATCACGTCACTGGGTTCCAAGTTCACGCCGACTTGCTTGTGCCGATAAGAACATTCCAATCCGGCGTGAACAGCCTTACCAAGAAACAGGCTTGGCGTTGTGGGCGACCGGATTCCGTCGATGTAACGCAGCTTGAATGCGATGGGGCATTTCAGCCAAGTGTTCAGCCTCGATGGCGAGATGTATGACCAGACGTCACTCGACCGTTCTTGTACTCCGTTACGATCTGGTGCGGTGCTGATCATGCAGGTACTCCGTCGAGGGCAGCGTTCAAGTCCAATCGACCATCCTTGATCGCCTTCAACGTGTCGATCAACGAACTGGCATCGAGACTCGACAGCCCGGCGATTGGTTTGCCGAACATCTTGTTAGCAAGTGCTTCCAAGCGACGGACGCCGAGCCCTTGGATCTGGCCAGCGAGTTGGTTGGCGTAGTTGAGCTGCTTCTGCGATGCAGTTCCGCCGTTGGTTCCGTTGCGATGCCCGTTGCCGTTGCCATTTCCGTTTGAAGTTGTGGCGGTGGCGGCATTGCCGTTACTGGTGGCGGTGTGTGGCTGACTTGCGGGCTGCGTAGTTGATCCCTGCCGAGCCAGTTCATCGTTGACAGCCTGGGCACAGGCGACATACGCTTGCCGCACCTTTTGATGAAAGCCGTCGAGGTCATCGAAGATGAGCCCGCTGTCGACTTCCACTTCGACATGACACGACGTACCGAGACTGCCGTAGTCGGGCAGACCGATCTTTTTGTTGACTCCGACATTGAGTTTCAGGGGCATGGGGGGAACTCCTATTTGCGTGGAAACGGTTTGGTTTCGAGGGTGTTGGAAGCTGAAAATCGGGCTACCCGCCCAGCGGCAACGAATCGGGCCGATTGATCCGGCTCTGGAGAGCGATAGTACTGGCTCTGGATACTTGAGTGCGTGCCTCCGATCTGCCAGAATCATGTTGCTCAACACTTCGTCCTGGCTCGGGTAGGGCATTCGATGCCGAAGATCTTCATCTCCTCCAGAAGAGACGAGAGTAGTTACGCTACGCACGCGATCTACAAGCACTTGGTAGAGCATTACGGTTCGGGCTCCGTCGTATTGGACGTGAATTCGCTCTGGCTTGGTGACGGGTTCACCAGTTACCTGAACAAACAAGTGAGTCCATGTGATGCCTTGCTTGTCGTCATCGGAGACGGCTGGGCTACTCGACGGTTGGACGCAGCCGCCGATATCGTGCAGGCCGAGGTCTGCTTAGCGGCGAAGTTGGGTATTCCCGTGATTCCGGTTCTCGTTGACCGGGCATCGATGCCAGAACTGGGTGACTTGCCCCTACATCTAAAAACGCTCGTCCGCTTCAACGCCGCCGAAGTTCGACTAGGTCGCGACTATCAAAGCCATCTTGAGCTATTGGTGCAAGGCTTGGATCGCGTATTCGAGCACGCGGCGGCAACCTCATTGCCGAAGGAATCGCCACGAACGATTGAACTAGGTGGCATCGTAACAAACTCAATCGGAATGCAGCTGAAACTGATTTCGGCTGGTGAGTTTTTGATGGGATCACCTGACGCGGACAACACCGCTCGCGAGAACGAGAAGCCACAACATCTCGTGCGAATCGCGAAGCCGTTTTATCTAGGCACCTACGTTGTCACGCAGGCACAGTACGAAGGAGTGCTGGGGCCTCGCCCGTGGCGACGAGGTAGGCCGCTTGTACAGGAGGGGCCTGACTATCCCGAGACATACGTAAGCTGGGACGATGCGGTGAATTTCTGTCACAAGCTCAGCCAGCAGGAGGGCGTGGAATACCAACTGCCGACGGAAGCCCAGTGGGAATATGCTTGCCGTGCGGGAACGACCACGGTTTACAGTTTTGGGGATGATCCGGCCAAGTTGGGTGAGTACTCTTGGCACCGCACGAATACTTGGGACGTTGGCGAGGAGTATGCTCACCGCGTTGGCGAAAAACTGGCCAACCATTGGGGTCTGCATGACATGCACGGCAATGTCTGGGAGTGGTGCCAGGAGGAGTACACAGCGGGGCGAAGTGGCCGTGCTTTGCGTGGCGGCTCGTTTAGCGACGATACCGAATACTGCCGGTCTGCCATTCGCCACTGGCACTTTCCCGACCGCCGCATTGGCTCCATCGGTTTTCGCGTGGCGAGAGCTTACCCCTGATCCTGGCCCGTTTACCCGACTGTCTGCAACTGACGCAGCGAATCGAGCGTCGTGCGAACGATCTTGGCTTCCTTGCGGTGCCGCCTGACGGTCGGTTGTAGTAACCGTCCAAGGCCGATGGACATCGACCGTTCGGCGAGCTTCCCATCAAGAACGCAATTGGCGGCTCGTGTTTCGGAAAACACGAACCGCCAAGGTTGTACGTCATGGAGTTCATCTGCAATCAGCACGGTGGGCGGATTGCCATAAGGCGAGCATTGAGTGCTCTAATCATCACTACTTCTGGCAAGCACCTTTTTGGCAGGCTCCCTTGTCGCAGCCACCCTGCTGGGAAGCTCCTTTATTGCCGCCACCTTTTTGGCAGGCGTCGCCGCCTTTTTGGCAAGCTCCGTTGCCGCAGCCGCCCTTTTGGGAAGCTCCCTTATCGCAGCCACTCTTCTGGCAAGCTCCCTTGTCACAACCGCCCTTCTGACAAGCGTCCCCACCTTTCTGGCAAGCTCCCTTGTCGCAGCCACCCTTCTGACAGGCGTCGCCACCCTTTTGACAGGCTCCCTTGTCGCATCCGCCCTTCTGGCAGGCATCGCCACCCTTCTGGCAAGCGTCGCCGCCTTTCTGAGAAGCACCGTTGCCCATTCGTCGAGCGAAAAGCTCAAACGCAGATGCTGGTTGGACACTGATTAGCAGAAGTCCACAGACGGCAATCGCGGCAAGTAAGAAGCGTTTTGGCATCGATTTCATCACACAAGTCCTCATCAGTTTGCAGCTTAGGTGGGAATGGTTCAATCGTCAGGAGTTGTCCCGCAGGAGTACATGGCTGAGTGCGGGCTTCGCCGGTGGCTTAGGAGTAGCCTGCTCAAGAACATCGACGCCTTACTCGGGATTCGAGAGAAGGCTTCTGATCGTTGGCACATTCAATACCATCCGTCCGACTCGCATTACACGCGTGCCTGTATTAGCCGACCGTCTGCAACTGACGCAACGAATCGAGCGTCGAGCGAACGATCTTGGCTTCCTTGCGGTGCCGCTTGAGGCCAACGATCAGTTCGCTGGTCTTACCCAGCGTATCGCGGAGTGACGCTTTCAATTGTTCCGCCACGTCAATCAGTTCTTCCGTCGAGTTGGTCGTTTGCGGCTGTTGATCGTTCTTGGTTATTGCACCTTCTGGTTTCACCACGGTGGTCTCCTGTTGAAGTTGAGTGGTTTTGGCAGACGTATACGCGTTGTCGAATGCGGAACTGATCCGCACTGCGTCGTCTGATGGTTTGATGGCTTCGCTCGGCGTGAGCACAGCCCACAGATACTTGCGGCGATCATCGACGCAAAGCAGCGGTTGATCTGGTGCAAAGACATGAATTTCCCGGAAGCCCAGATCGATAGCCCGCCGCAGGTACTGACGGTTAGTGTTGATTCGTTCGGGCTGCCCGGTACGAGTCGAGTTCGACAGCAGCAGTTCAATGGGATTGGGTGCATCGTCGGCTTTGGAGCGAATGAACACGCTACCGTTGGCATCGACTGTCACGGGCGAGTACAGAGCGTCGTTTCCGGGCAGTTGCTTGATCGACTTCACCAGAAACGCCGCGTCTTGTGAATCGATCTGGATCGAAGCGGCTGCACTCGTAACGTCGCGAACACAGGATTCGACGTCCGGGAATCGGCCTTCTTTGTTAATCGCGAAGAAAAACGACCAGCATCCAATGCGAAAACAGACCCAGTCGTCGGACTTGCCGACCTGAACGTCGCTTCCTGTTACCAATTCACTGGAGCCGAAGACCACGCGACGTGGAATCATCAAATCGTCGTCCCACGGGAAATCAAAGCCAGTTTCGAGCAGCATCTGACTTCCGTCCGTCGCGACAATCGTTCCCGATCCGCGTAGCTGAACACACTGCAAAGCGTATCGCGTCGACTCCGGTGCCGCCGTCTGCATCGTGTCGTGCAACGCTCTGGCCAACTCCACTGGGTTTTCCGTGAACGACGCGGGAATATCTGGAAACGGATATCGCACTTCCGGCATGTCGTAACGGGCCATCTGCGGAACGCTGTTGTCGTTCCAAGTGGCCAGAACTTCGTTGCCACCGGTTGCTTCGAGTTGAATCGGATCGTCCGTGCGGCCTTCCCAGTCGCTCAGACACTTGAAAGGCACGATGGCGGCGTCCGACTCACGCGGTGATGGATCGTGATACTCGGCGGCGACTTCACCAGAAGCGATACGAATTCGCAGACCTTCTGGTCCGGCATGAAACAGCACGGGTGCGTAGATGCTGCCTCTGCCAGTTTCGGTGAGGGCACGGCGGAAGATCGTTTTCAGTTGGCGGGCGAGTGAACGTGTGATTTGGATCAAGGGTAATTCTCCTGTGTGATGAAGACTCGGTTGAGCGAGCATCGCCGCCGATTCAGTGGGTTCTGTCACGCGACTACTGCCCGTCGTCAAAGCCGCCATCGGGATTGGGTGGGTTCAGGCATTCGTACGGGTTGCCGTTGAACATCATGGCGATGGGGACGAACGCAAACTCGTCAGCATCCCGGTTTACGGCGACAACCACCGCGACCAGTTCACCAGTTGTCTTCAACTGGCATTCGAGCAGTGCGACATCGCGGTTCTCGAATGCTTCCCTCAATGTCTCGAAGTTGCGACTGTGCTGTTGAACAATGGTCATTGGACTCTCCAATTCGTGGTTTGCTGGACGACTTCACTTGTGACGCGATCAAAGCGGTTGAGTAACCGAGAGCCTCAATTACGGCGGGCAGGAGTGCCCCCCAGTTCATGTCCCGTTGCCAACAACAGCTCTACCACGAGATCTCTTCAGTCAGTTTTGCCTCCGAGCCGATGCAGCCAGATTGTCCGCAGTGTTTGCATGCGACATCGACGTACATCTCGACGTCGCACTCGACATGCGTTGTCGTCCAATCTGGTTCGTGTCCGCCGTCGTTCTTTGGGCAGCGGTCTTCAATTCCGAATCGCTGCTCGAATTGGTGGCGAGTTTTAGTTGCCTGTTCGATGAAGAACTCGCCGAACTGCGGATTGCCGACCTCGTCCAGTACACCCGGTGTTGATAAGGCCGTTTGCAAAAGCGTGTCAGCGGCGGATGCCAGCAACTCGGGCTCTATTTGTTCGCCGTCGAACTCGACCTCGATCGATAGTTTTGTTTTCATGGTTGTCTGGCTTCTATTTGATTGAAAAAGACAAGGCGGCCTCCGTGCCGCCAATGACCTGAATGAAACTAAACGGGATGCAGGATCGCCCGGTGCTGTTCGAGTTCATCCCAGTCAACCGTGAGCGGATCGCGATCCCGCTCGTACGGCACTGGCATCAACGGCACGAATCCCATGTGTCTGACCGTCGACATCGATTCGCCGGTCGCGGCTGCGATTTCCCGATTCAATTCTGCCTGCGTCATAAAGCGTCCTTCCAATCAAGAGAGGCCAAGAAAAGGAAACGGCCTCCGACGTGGAGGCCATGAGGTAGATCGAATTGCGTTGAACTAACTGGTCGCTTATTTGAACGCCTGTTTCACTTCCTTGTCGTTCAGCACGATCAATGCCCAGATGCCCATCGGAAGGCCAAGCAAGCAGCAGTAGCAGGGCACCATCGCCGTGATCGCCGCCGCCATCGACCACGGATAACTCTCCAAGTGAGTCATCCTGTCCGAGCCATACACCGTAACGATGCCCAAGGTGAGCGAGAGCAGCATGAAGAAAATGCTGAAGACCACTTCGACAGGATTAACTGGCACTTGATCGCCCATCAGTCCCGGAAACAATAGTGCGGGCAAGAACATCAGCCCCATCAGCGTGGTGAGGATTCCGGTCGCCATCAAGCCAACCGCAGGCCACATTACTCGCTGGCGGATGTTTTCCTTGGTCGGCATCGGCTTCGAGCCCGCAATCGATGAAGACTCCGGAGCAGTCGACCGTGCGGCTTCATGTTCATCATCTGGGATGGGAAACGCCACCTGAAAAGACTGGCCGCAGCTCGGGCACTTTACAGTACGCCCGTTGTGAAATTCGGCGACGATGCTCTGCTGTTGGCAATGCGGACAATTGACTGTGAGCGACATGGTTTGATCCTTCTCGCGAGATGACTGGGCACTTCAAGAACAGCGGCCACTTGTCGTTCGACGCTCCGCAGTAGAGGTCGCAAGCGGCACCGGACACGATCGAGTTGCTGGCTCGAAGCTATCCACAGAGCGAAAGTGGAGCGTGCGAAGGGCCAACTTTTCTGACACCTTTGCGGGCACGACGAATGGAGGGCTACCCGCACGATGTGAGAGCCAGTGTCAAATCCCGACCAAGGGTCAGGATTTGAACTACGCGTTCAGCCAGTTGGCTTCCAGCCAAGCGACTTCAGCGTCCAAAGCGTCGCTACGGTGAGGAAACGGCCCAAGACACGGACCAGTCACAGGCGAGAGATCCGCAAGCCATTGGCCATTTGAGTCCGGCTCGACATGCGACCCGCGAGAGATACTGACCTGCCCCAGTGCGTGAAGATCAATCGCTTCGCCGTACACGCACTTCAAAGATCCGTCTGGTTGAATGACAAGTTGCATGACGACCTCCGGGATAACTTAACGAGGCCGACGCAAGATGTTCCGACGCGGACGGTCGACCAGCAGGTCATCGAGTACGTTCTGCACTTGAGACAACTCGTTGGCCATCGACTGCCGCAGCACGTTGTTGTCCCGGAGTGTTTGCGGTTCGACGCCGGCGACGACGTGCTGGCAGTGATTGACCAGCTCATCGAGTTGCTCGTTGCTGCGGACGTTCAAGTCGCGGAACCGCTCAAAGAACTGGGTTAAGTTCTCGACGGCTGAATCACGGAACACCTTGGGCTTGCCGTCCGTCTGGCCAGACAATCGTTCGGTCAGGTGCGACACGATCCCTTGCAACTCTTCGATGAACGCAGCCTCGGCCAATTGCACGGCTTCATCAAACCGACTGGCAACGCGTTCGCACTCTTGCTGGTAGACTTCGGGATTGAGCCTTCGCAGGTATTCTGGCGGCTCCACCGATGGAAAGTCCCAGGCGACTTGGAACATGCCTTGTAGCGAGCCCGGATAGTCGGCGGCGTTGTACAAACTCCCCAGACGGTCGCGGGCGGCTGACTTCAACTCGCTGTAGTGTTCATCAAGTCCCGTTACCGCTTCGGCGAGTTCTTGTTGCAGCAACGTGAGCTGTTCGTTGAACGTATCGATCTGGCTTTGGCGGATCAGTCGAATGCCGGGCTCGGGATAGGGCAGCGACATGGCCTTCCAGAGCGAGACAATCCGGGAGTGGACGCTGGTGACGGCCTTGAACGCTGGGTGTCTGGTGTCGAGCAGCTTCTTTCCGGCGGACAAGTATTGTTCCTCGGCTCCGAACGACTCAGCAGCCTGGGCTTTCTGTTCGTTCGTCAAAGTCTTGCGGGTTCCCAGCCAAGTAAACGCGATTCGCACGGCGGCGAACGTGGTTCGTAATCGCTGGGACGGTGATGTCGATGGTTGGATGGTAGGTTCATCGAGCAGTGTGCTCATGTTTTTGCGATCTCCTTAGTTTGAGTTTGAAGACGATAGCGAGGATTTGTTCCCGAATCTGTTAAACGTTTACATATTCGCCGTCGATGGCCACGGTCAGGCAAACGCGATTTCCACGTTGCGGTCGATGCCGGATGCAAAGCCATGCACACGGACGAAAGATGTATTGACGTTTCAAGAACGATGGCCCACAATTTCAGGCCGCTTAGCTGCTGGGAGTCACGACTGTGACACGGCAGGGTGAAGCGAATGTGGTCATGGATGCTCAGAGCGAGCAATCCATGGCAGGGACCGTGACGATCCAAGCTTTGGATCTACGAACGGTATGGAGGGGTCCGACGCACGTAGCGATCGAGACTCCAGAAAACGTGATGCGTCTTTTATGCAATCACGCCAAAGTACACCGCTACCGGTGTGTCCATACCGATCCAGGAGGTTCCCCCACGATGAATTTCGATAGCAAAGATCTCATCACGTTGGCCGAAGCAGGCCAGATCATCCCCGGCAAACGTGATCCCTCGACGATTTGGCGTTGGATCAACGTAGGCCGCTACGGCATACGGCTCAAATCTCTGGAAGTTGGCGGCGTGACCTATACGACACGTACTGCGATTCAAGAGTTCTGCGAAGCCGTCACCGCCGCTAAGCCTTTGGTATTTAACTTGCCGGTTGCTTCGTCTCGCAGGGGGAACATACGACGCACACTTAGTCCGATGATGTCGCCATGACCATCGCGTTCTGCGAGGAGCCATTCGCACTCTTCCGAATCGTCGTGAACGTTCAATGCAACGACGGACTGCGGCAAGACGCCGAGTTCACCTGCCAGATCTTCGGCCACGCGATCGAGACTGAACGATCCTTGGTTACGGCAGAGCTGTAATGCCCAGCGGTTCGAGTTTTCGCTTCTCCGTTCCGTGGGCCACGCCGGTATTAGTGAATGCCGCAGCGAACTGGGCGATCGTGGGACTAGCTCTTCATCGTGAATCGGTCGGTCGGCATCGCGAGTAACCTCTTGAATCTGTATCGGACCATCGAGCGTGTTGGCGATGTCGCCTTCGATATCGCCCCAGGCGATTTAACGCGAGCGTAAGTTACCGCCTGTATCGCTTCCCCAGATAGTGACCGGCTCGTCTGGTGGAAACTGATCGCGGTCTCGCCAGTCGATCAAATTGCAATTGCTGTTTAGCGTGGGAGTAGGCACAATATGGATTCCTTCCATGGCTTGGTGGGAAAACGTTTCGACAAGGTCGTGTGCGGACTGACTCTCCGCAGCGGCCTTCTTTTTTTGGGATGATGCCTCGGGCGATCGGCCCATCAGAAATTAAGCATCGCTTGATACGAACTGGGCTCGCTTCGCCCCAGGTGCAACTCGTAGCAGCCGTACTTTGAGTTCTTTCGGATCTTCGTAACCACCACCGTCACTTCGGGTGCGTTTTTCGTCATCCCGTTGACCAGACGAAGAAGAAACGGCGGACGCACCGCTGCAAGCTTTTCCGTCCAATACGGATTGATTTCTCGATACTCGATCAGCTTGCGTTTGACCACGATTTCGCAACGTTGTGAGCTTGTCCATGACGGTATGAGGTAAACGTTTATTCTTGCTGCTTAGCCATAGAACTTGTTGCATGTGTTGCAGAAATACTCGCCTGGAACTGGCCCGTTGGCGAGTAACTTGATTCTGGTGGTTGCTGACGCAATATTCATAGTGCGTCCAACGATACCACACTGTACTTTGGCTGTGTCCTTTGATCCACAGTGAGAACATACGGGCAACTTCGCTTCCTCGAACTGAAGTATGCTATCGGAGATGTCAGGGTAATCTATCTCTAGTTCGTCCAGTCGGTACTTGTCAATTTTCAATATCGGGTCAATCCTTCCAACGCGACTTACGCCTTCTTCCGCAAAGGCTGGTACTTGAACTTGCAGTCCCAGACTCCTAGGCCGCCAACCCACGGAATTGGCTCGATGGGAATCACTCCCTCAAGCACCCAGCCCCAGTCGCCGTGGAACCAGACCGATGATGATCGGTCGACGCAATCCACAAGCATGGCGATGGCGACAATATGGCTAACGATGACCGATTCGTCTTCGGGTTCTTGACCGTACTTCTTCCGGCCCTTGTTAATCCAATCGAGCACTGGACGCTTCTTGCCTCCGCGTTCCACTTTTAGCGGCAGCAGCACCGCATCTCGCCGAAGAGTTCCGCTTGCGTGGATCGCGAGCGGACCACGGTAATGGGTTCGCCAAGATCTGTTTTCAATGCTTTTTCCGGCGAACGCAATGGACGACGCCCACGGCTGTGCGATACTAAGTCCCTTACCTGCAAACTGATATGGTTTTGTCGCCATCGAAGCACCCCCGCACTGTTGAGTTACTTGGCTACTGACTCCCTCGGGCTTAGGCCGTGTGACCGTAGCGAACGAACTGACTCTTTCTCGTACGCTGAAAGCCCAACGTCAGGATCATAGAACAGGTAAAGCACTGGCAGGCACCATTCGTCCTTCTGCCAGATCACTGGACCAATGATTCGGTGGATATTCTCGTTGCCGCAGTAAAGGGTGCATATTGTTCCCCATGGAGGTCCACCCCAATCACGTAAGCTGATGGCACACCCCAGCGGGATCGTCATTCGCCCTTTGAGTACCTTATGAAACATCGGCGGCTGAAGATCAATCGAGATTCGGCCCGGCTTTCCTCCGGGCCACTCGACAATCTCGATGGGTACGTCTCTTCTCCGTGCTGCTGCCAGGACTAACGTGGCGACCGTCGTTCGATGGCAGGCCACTTTTCCGTCACACCGAGGCCACGCACAACTACAGAAGAAGATTATTCGGCGTTTGTCTTTAGCAGCTGCAATGGCTAAGTCAAGCAGATCATTGGCCGCCTTCGGTTCGGTAATCGGGATCTTAGGGCCGGATTTCGTGACGATTCGTTTGTTGCCCAGCGACTTCATCCAACGGTAACGATCATCGCCAATCAGCTTCTCAAATGCAGCTTCTTTGAACCCCACCGCCCGAACAGCTCGACTGATGCGAATGTCCACGAACATCGGCGGCTGGAAGCCTCGGCTCTCTTCAATGGCATCGACCGCCTCGACAAGGTGCGGCGTTGCCCCAGCCGTAGTAGCCGAACGAGAAGAGCGTGATCGTTTTCATTTCGGAGCCTGTGATATCAGGGAGTTTATCCCAATCAATGGCTCAATCGCTTGGGCCAAGATCCACCTCAACTCCGTGTTCGCTGAGAAGCTGACTCAATTGCTTCATCGTGAATGAATAAAAAACGCCCTGAGCGTCGAAGTTTCCAAGAGTGTTGATTCCAACTGCAGACGCATCGGCTGTAATCAAGGGACCGCCCGAGTTGCCCGGATTGATAGCGGCGTTGTGCTGAATCCACTCGGTCTCGTCACGAAATACTATTCGGCTGACAATGCCTTTGGTCATTGTGTACTCGAATTCGTCTGGCCTGAAGCGTTGCTTGATAAGCATGTGCCTTTCTTCTTGTTCGACCTTTCTCAACAACTCGGATTCCGATAACGCAACGCTTGCAGCTCCCGGAAATCCCAATGCGTACACTTCTGTTCCACGATTCGTCTCGGTTGGCGTTGCGATGCGAAGAAATGGGCGATGCTCACGCTCAATCTTGAGAATCGCAAGGTCGTAGTTCTTGTCCGAGTGGAGCACCTTCGCATCGAATTGCTCGCCCGCGAAAAACACCCAGAGCTTCGGGCTCGCGTCAATCAACGCTTCATTACGTAGTCGCTCTCGAAAAGCCTCCGCTCGTTGCAGATTCTCGTACGACTCAGTGACGTGCTTATTGGTTAATAAGTACCCGTCAGATGTGACCGCGAAGCAAGTACCTGTTGAGTTGAAGATTTCATTGACATCACCATCCGGCATGGTCAATCGAAGGCCGCTCACCACTAGCCCGACGGAATCCTCAATCCTCCTATCGCTGACACCCGTTATCGCGAAGTATGGAGGGTCACTGGACGATGGCAGGATAAATCTGGCACCGAGATACGAAATAGCGAAGATAATCACGTAACCGAGGCCAAGTTTCCGCCAACCGTCACCATTTGATGGTACGAGTCTTTGGCGGATCGCTCCGGAGAAGTCTTCATTCTGCTCCCGCATCTCGTGAATCTCACGGAGGGCTTGACGGGCGGAAATGACGGACGCTGGTTCGCTCGCAGTCTCTTCTGCGTTGTGAAATAGTCGTCGTAAGATGCCACGTCGTTCGGTCAACAAATGCTTGGGAGACGCATCCGCCGATTTTAGGTTTTCGATTCGCTGATCGACTGCGTCGAGCTGTTCTCTTAGTTGAGCGTCTCCGAGTCCTGCCCGTCCGAGTTGTTCCCCAACGACTCCCTCTGCCTCCCGAACTAAACGACCAAATTGACGTTTCTTCAAGAGGCTAATAAGCACATGCCAGATATCACGCAGATGAAGTCCAGTCGTCTTAACTGAATCCAAAGCGTAGCGAATAAGCTTGCGACCAGCCTCCAATGCGGAAGCACCGCCAGCGTTCTCTACTTTAGGCTCATCGCCTGACGGAGCATCTTTTTCTTCGTTCATTGCAAACTTGCATCATCTGCGAAGGGACTGGGGCATCGTCGAGGCCCGTTGGTTAATAGAAGTCGACATTGTTGCTGGAAGCGATGTACGTGTCGAGCGGGCGACTCGAACGCTAGAATGCCGCCATGCGTCTCCCCGAATCCAAAATCAAAGCTGCCATCCAACACTCTGAAGAAGAGGTCCGGCTGACGGCACTGCGTTACTTCACTTACTCTCTCAACAACGATGATTCGGTGATGCCGCTTGTAATCAATGCGGTCGAGACCTACGGTGTTGACAGTGCGTTTCGGATTCTCCGCGATGCGGATCGACTACCGCAAACCGAATCCACCATCAACTGGCTGATCGGGCAGTTACATCGCAGTGACCTCGACCTTCAAAGTATCGACGCCGACAACTATCGGTTTGCCGTTGCTCTCGTACTCTGCAATGCCGAACCGATGCTGATCGTCCATCGAGAGTCGGAGATCCGCAAAGCTCCTTTGTTTCCGCGAGAGCTTGATAAACGAATTGTCGAAATCGTGCTGGCCGCCTCGTGGAACTGGGAAGTTACCTGGAAGAAGTTCCTCGAATGTGCCGACAAGTTGAGTCGAAAACGGATTTGGTCCCGCAGTGATCACCGACGCCTTCACCATCTGAACCGACTGCTTGCTCGACATCGCGACGGCGAAGCTCAACTGCTTGCGTTGCTCCGCCGCGAAAAACATGGCCTCGACCCTGGACTTGCCGAGTGGATCGATTCACATGTCGTCAGATTAGCTGGCTTGATGCAGCTGAATGCAGCCATTCCGTTCCTCATCGAGAGAAGTCATCTGGCCGAAGACGACGTTGCCGACGAGTGTGGCGACGCTCTGGGCAGCATCGGAACCAACGCCGTCGTCGAAGCAATCGTCACCGACTGGGAGTGCGGCGATTCCAACTACCGAAGCATCATGTGTTCCGCCTTGGAGAAGATTCACACGAACCTATGTGCCAAGACGTGTCTTGAACTCTTGTGCGATGAGCAAGACGGCGAAGTTCAGCTGGAACTTGGCCATGCTTTGCTAGCACCATTTCGAGTCCGATGGGATCGAACTGGTTCAGCAATTGGTGGAGGGGGGCGACGACCTTCATCCAGACGAGCGTGACCTGCGTTCCCGACTGGTAGCGGCAGCAACGATCATGGGGGTGAAGTTTCCCGAGTATGAAGAGTAGCACGATGAGGCGGTGCGAACGAACTATGGTTGGTTCGAGTACGGACGGAAGCGGATCGCGGAGAACTTTTGAGCGTGAGCCGTCTTTTCACAACGTGACGGGTAAGAGAACTCGTTTTGTACAATACCGCCATGGAAGTCATCTCCCTGCATCTGGAGCAACAGTATCTACGTTGTCGCCATCTTGATCGAAAGCAAACACGATTCTCAAATCCTGACCATTGGTCCGCATTTGGCATCCGTGACCGGGGAGCGACTAACGCTGACTTTTTGACGCCGCTTACCCAAATCGATCAGATCGCATCCCCTTGAGGAACCCAATCATGTTGTTTGCACAAGAAGTTGCCGACGCTCCGAATCTAAGCATCGATTACACGCTCTGGATAGCGATCCTCGTCCCCGCTGCTCTCTGTGCCTTACTTGTCCTGTTCATCGTGCTGCTAATTCGGCATCTGCGATTCACTCGCGAGAAATTGCACACAGAACGATTGAAGATGATCGAAGCGGGGTATCCGCTCGAAGAAGCCGAGTCGACCAAGCGTCGACAGCAGTACATGCACAACGCGTTCTGGATTTCGTTTTGGATGGTCTTCTTAGTCCCATCCACAGCATTCTCCGCAGCGGCCACGGCAACCGACCGAAGAGAGCTTGCGGGCTACATAATAGCCATCTGGATCGGTGCCTCTGCCGCCAGCATAGCCGCTGTTGTCTGTGCCGCCGTGTTGATGATCTGTTCGCGGGTTTCGCGGGAAGATGGCGGCGAAGTCCAGATGCCTATTAAAAGACACAAATCGGTAGATGGCTACTCGGCGTGACTATCAGCCCATCCTCGAAACCAGTACGTCGAAATGCTCTGGCACAGCTCTATCGCAGCCGCCCACCCTCATTCACCTGCCACACCCTTCGACTCTGCACGTCCATCGCCGTCAGCCAGCCACCATTCCAGCAATTCGTATCGATGCATACGAGATGACCAGCGTCAAAGATCTCGCCGTTTTTCTGTGACGTGTGACCAACGATGGCCGTCTTGCCCGAAACATGTGGTCCGGGAACATCATCACGAATGCCTTGCCATAACAGCGTTGCTTCATCCTGCTCTTCGAGTGAACGCTCTGGATCGTAGGCGGCATGAACAAACAAGTGCGTTGACGTCTCATGCCACAAGCGACAACTTCGCAGGAACTTGGCGTGAGTAACTGGGATGTCTGCCACGCGTTCCGATTCGCCGTAAGACTGAAGCGTGGCCGTTCCGCCAATCGATTTCCATTCTTCGATGCTCAGTTGATAGTCAATCGCTCCCAACATGACGGCGTCATGGTTTCCGATTAGCGAGATCAACTGGCAACGAGTTTCCAACTTAATGAGAAAGTCGAGGACAGCTTTGGAGTCGACACCTTTGTCAACATAATCGCCGAGCGTTACGAGCGTGTCGTCTGGCTGCAAATCGATGGCATCGATCAGAGCGGCAAGGGCGATGGAGCAGCCGTGAATGTCGCCGATGGCGATGGTTCTTGCTGACATGATGTGATTCTATCGCTGGGGGCAAGGTCGCGGTAGAATCCACAGATATCGGAGGATCGACGAGTAGGGAGACCAGTCAATGCACCGTCAATTCGCTTCGCCCACGGACAAGGTCATTGTCCATCTGACCAACGCCGAGCGGAAGTTGATTCTGCAAGACATATTCATCTTCGATGTTCATTTACTTCGGCCCCTTGCCGACACTCCCCGCGAGCAACCAGTTGAGATCTCGCTCGACGACCTTGACGATCTGGCCAACTACATCGAGAGTAAATCTCAACTCGATTTCAACAAACATCTCAAACCGACACTACAGCAACTTGTTCAGAAATTACGCGATTTGCTGAAGACTTACGCGATTGAGGTCCCCAAGCAAGACAAGGAAGCCACAGAACCTTCCTTCCCGGTTTCCTACTCCGCCTCTCAACGTCGTGCTATTGCGGAACGCATTCCGGAACTCTCTGAACGTCTCAGGTTGCAAGAGCCAAATGCCCGCGTCGTTCAATTCACTCTGACCGAACTGCGGCAAATCAAGAAAGAAGCACGCCGGGCCGTGGTTTCGGAATGCAGTGGGATGCAACGCAACTCGCTGTGTACAGTCATCGAAGCGACTTGCGAGGCTCTGGAGAAGTACCAACCCGGCAGTATCGGACGCATTCGTTCGTCCAAGCGGGTCTACCAACTGCGAATCGGTATCGTGGACATCTCACCGGAGATCTGGCGTCGAATCCAAATCAAGGAATGCACCCTCGACCGGCTCCATGAACACATCCAGCTGGCATTCGGCTGGTGGAACTACCATCTACATCAGTTCCTAATCGACGACCAAAGATACGGCGATCCCCGGATACTGGATGACGGGTTTGAGGATTGTAATATCGTGGACTCCAGTGCGACTAAGCTTAGCGACATCGTGCCCAAAGACGGAAAGCGATTCCAGTTCAAGTACGAATACGATTTCGGCGACGGCTGGGAATTCGAGACCCTTTTTGAGGGATGCCTCGAAGCCAAAAGCGGCGAGCGATATCCAATTTGCCTCGAAGGTGAACGAGCCTGCCCGCCAGAAGATGTTGGAGGAGTCCCTGGTTATTACGAGTACTGCGAAGCAATGGCCGATCCAAAGCATGAGGAGCACGAAGAGCTATTAGGTTGGCGTGGCCCTTACCTGCAATGCCTTTCTGTTCGTCGCAGACCAGGCAATAGATCTTGTCAAAGCGGGGCCTCAGCGACCATGATGATCCTCTTCAAGCAGGCGTTCAATCTAGGAGGAGCACCATGTCGAAGACGAGAATCCTTGCAGCCGCGAAGCTCGCAGTAGGAACCGACGTTCGCGTGAAAACAGGCGTCACGCTACCCGATCTGCCAGACATTCCACTGGGGAATTGGGCAGGCACGATCTCAAATATCTTCGTCAATCAAACGCCCGTCACTTACGAGATAAAGTGGAACAGTCGGACTCTCGATGACATGCCTTCGATCTATCGCAAACGGTGTGAACGAGACGGTTACGAATGGCATGCGGTCACGCTGTACGAAGACGAGTTGGAGCTGAATACTGGCGAAGCATTGAAGATGGAACAACCGACTGAGATTGTCACTCGTCCGCTCGTGATGAACAACCAGGAAGACCGGATCAGAGCGATCTTCCAACTAACCACGGACGATCCCTTGCCGGATGTGGAGTACGATACGCTCGCCGTCTATTATCAGTATTTGGTCGATCAACTGTCGTTTCCATTTCAAGCCCAATACAAACCAGAAGATCGCCGCTCCGGAAGTAAGCCCTGTCAGGTGACGGTACGCAGCCTGTACGACATTGATGACTACGATGCTGAAGAGTGCTACGGTTTGATCGGTATCGGGCTTTACCAAGACAAGCGGATCGAGTTCCCGATCAGAGACATCGACGTCAAGCAGAACGACCCTAACCACCAACTGATTGACGATTACAAGTTTTGGATGGCGTAGAGCGGTTAGTCTGGCCACACATGCCGACGGCCATGGCGTCTTTCCTGCAACTCAAATGCGAACTCTGGTTCGGATTTGATTATGGCACCGCGACTTTGAATCTGGGGTTACCCTGTTCTCGTATCTGATTCAGATTGGGGTGCTACCGCTGGAGCAAAAGGCCAGCGATTCGGCAGAGTCGAGACCGACTGAACTCACGCAACACCGACGGCGTATAAATGCCGACGCGGGGTTCTCTGGTCTTGGCGAAGATTTGCTAAACTGCTGGAGTTGTACGAGCACAAAAGTCAGGCATCGAATGGAGTCATATCATGGCGAAGGACAAACATAGCCGCGATCAGAAACGAAAGAAAAAGCTTGAGGAGCGGAAACGAAAGGCACGCCCAACCGAATCGCTGGCCTACATGGGAGAGAAATACAAGACAAAGGAGCTGGTCCACACGTTGATGCACACCGAGATCGGCATCTACGAGACCTATGTCATGACGGATCGCAAATTGGTCGACCAAACGGTCGTCTCGGCAGTGGAAACCCTGATCCGACAGATTAGAACAGGGACATTACCCCCGTACGAAGACACCTCCGAACTCCACTACGATGCTGATCAGGAATATGAATTCGTGATCGAAAACATCCGGCGTAATTGGGCAAGCCACTTCGCGAACGAATGGAAACCTCCCAGAGACAAACTGATTGGTGTCCTACGGACGATTCTTGGCTCCATTGAAAAGTTGAGGTCACCCGGTCCTCGCTCTCAGAGCTACATGCGTCATATCGAGGGATTCTTGACGAAGAAACTTGGCGTTTCGGTGAAAGCGTATTCGCAAAATATGGAACCCCTCCCAGAGCCGCCGGTGGATGAACTATTAACGCTGGGGCGACAGTGGATCGAAGACGAAAGCCAGCAGACGGCGGTTGAGTTCCAAGAGCTGGTCGACTATTTGCTGAAGAAGGGTGCGGCAGATCGCGTTCTGCACTGCTGCCATCAATTGATCGGTGAAGAATCCGACCCTGATTCGGAAGTCGTGGCGGAACTCACCGGCTTGTGCCAGCAAGCTCGAACGTCGCTGGTCACGTCAATGGGGTGATTTGTGTGCGGCACGGAACCGCTACTCGTCAGTCTTGCTTTCACCAGCAGAAACGTTCGATGCCAGAATCTGATAGTCGATATCGCCCGCTTCGTCCAAGACGTCCAGAACGGGAACGATATGTTTGATCGGGCATTCTGGATCGGCGTTGATGTACATCCTAAAGCCTTTCCATTACTGCACCGATTCTGAACCGTTCCCTCTCCAACTGTTGCTCCAAGTTCCTAATGGCCTTACATTTAGCTTAGATTCGTCTCGGTTTCTTTTTGATCCCATCGATATTGCTATCCGGGTGAGGGCGAGCTTGGCTGTCACAATAGAAGAGTTCATCCAGAAACTTACCGAAAGCGGTGTGATGCTCGGAGACGAGATCACCGCATTTCATGAGAGCCATACTGCTGACACAGCTGAAGATTTTGCCGATACGCTCATCCAGAACAAGAAGCTCACCAAGTATCAGGCTCAGCAGATTCTTCAGGGAAAAGCCAATGGCTTGTTACTCGGCGACTATTTGATCCTCGACACCATCGGGGCCGGTGGAATGGGGCAGGTATATTTGGCCGAGCATCGAAGGATGGGACGCCAAGTGGCTCTGAAGACCCTTCCCGAGTCGGTTGCCAAGGATTTGCAAAAAATCAAACGCTTTCAGCGTGAAGTACGAGCCGCCGCCAAACTGTCACATCCCAATGTTGTTACCGCCTACGACGCTGGCGAAGACAAGGGTGTTCACTATTTCGTCATGGAGTGCGTGGATGGAATTGATCTTTCTCAACTAGTCAAGCAACAGGGCACGCTGCCGGTTGCTCAGGCAGTGAATTTCGTCCTGCAAGCCGCTAAGGGACTTAAGTACGCCCACAGCAAAGGGATCGTTCACCGAGACATCAAACCTGCCAACATGCTATTGGACAGTGAGGGGACAGTCAAACTCCTCGACATGGGACTGGCCCGCATCAATTCTCTCGATGAAGAAGTTGCTGAGATCGACCTCACTTCAACGGGAATGGTAATGGGGACCGTGGATTACATGGCTCCCGAACAAGCGGTAGACACCAAACAAGCCGATGCTCGCAGCGACATTTACAGTCTTGGCTGCATGTTGCACTACCTAATGACAGGAAAGTCAGTCTACGGCGGGGATACCATGGTCAAGAAGATATTTGCCCATCGGGATCAGCCAATTCCGTCGTTGTCAGCGACCCGCTCAGGAATTCCGTCCGCACTTGATGTTCTTTTTCAGAAGATGGTGGCGAAAGACCCCAACGACAGGCAGCAGAGTATGAGCGAGGTCATCAGCGAACTACAAACTTGTGGTGTGCTGGAACCGTCTTTAGAATCGGGATCGGCGACCGCCTTTTCCAATGCTCCAGCGTTCGACAGATCCCTCAAGGATCAGGTAACCGCCGCCACACTTACGATCAGTCAACCATCTACCGAACAGGCTCCGACGACTGATGAGAAGGGTACATTGCCTTCCATTGTTCTGGATGAAACTATCGCAATTACGGGAATTCCATCTCGAAGCAAGCGGCATAAAACTTCATCGCCACGGCGACTCTGGCCTATCGTTGCGAGTTGCCTGCTGGGGACCGTCGGTCTGTTTGTGGCCGCTGGCATTTTTCTGAAAGTAGACACACGGGAAGGTACGGTCATTATTGAAATCGATCAGCCTGAACTGGCCGGTGCGGTAGTGTCGGTAGATGGCCAGAAGAAGATTACGATCAAGACCGGCGAAGGTAAAGAACCGATTGAGATTGCGGCTGATGAAAAGACCCACACTCTCAAAGTAACCAAGGGCGGCTTTGAGACGTTCACAAAGCAATTCACGGTGAAGGCCGGTGGCAATCAAACGATAAAGGTGCGGCTAGAGCCTTTGGCGGTGGCGAAGCCAATACCGAACGAGTCGTCAATGCCGAAAGAGTTGACCACCCACGTCTGGCCCAAAAATCAACCCGCTCCCGCCATCGCCCCCTTTAATGCCGAGCAAGCCAGGGACTATCAGGAAGCATGGGCAAAGCATCTCGGCGTCGAAGTCGAGACTACCAACAGCATCGGCATGAAATTCCGAGTCATCCCACCCGGTGAGTTTTTGATGGGGTCGAGTGAGGAGGAGATTGCAAAGTTGTTGGAAGAAGCGAAGGAACTGAAGACCGTAGAGCGACCGGAAAGTTTTATTGATCGAATTCCCGACGAAGGTCCGCAACACAAAGTCACACTAACGAAGCCCTTCGAGGTAAGTATTCATGAAGTGACACGTGGGCAATTTCGCAAGTTCGTGGAACAGGCTAAACACAAGACAGATGCCGAACAATCTGGCAAAGGTGGAATGGGCTGAAGAGATGGCGAATGGATTCAAAGTCCTGAATTCCTGTGGAACACGGTCCTCGGATTCGATACTGAGCAGACAGACGACCATCCGGTAGTCAACGTGTCATGGAACGATGCTGTCGCATTCTGCGAGTGGCTGAGCAAGAAAGAAGGCGTGCCTTACCGACTGCCCACGGAAGCCGAATGGGAGTTTGCTTGCCGTGCCGGGAGTCTCGCAAGATATAGTTGGGGTGACGAGGAATCGTTTCAGGCAGATTATGCGTGGTCTGCAGAAACAGGTGGAAACCAAACGAATCCTGTAGGCCAGAAGAAGTCAAACGCCTTGGGATTGTTTGACTTATACGGAAACGTCTGGGAATGGTGTAATGACCGTAACCGCCCGTACACGACAGAAGCATTGATTGATCCAGTCGGTACATCTCAAGGTAACCATCGTGCGACTCGTGGCGGCCAATTCAGCAATCCTTCGTCAACAATTCGTTCCGCCGCCCGATGGGATTATCGGCCAGACTTCCGTACCCCGATTGGCGGCTTTCGTGTCGTCTCCACGTTCGACTCAGCTTCTTAGCCATTGAAGTTGAAGATGGGCGAAAGACGAAGAACACCCCCATGAACGTTCGGGTAGGGACAACAGAATTCTTCCACATCTAAGACGGTAAAGCTGATCCTGATTGTTCACTTTCAATACGTCATGTTATCAACGGCATCGGCAAATTGATTCTGCGTTCTCTACCGCTGTCGGCCAGAAACTGATGTGCCACGTATGGCGGAGTGAGTGGGGATACTAGCTGCTTTAGCTCTCGCGGAGAAAGCGGACCAAGTTCGCCATCTGCCAAGCGGACGTACCAGTCTTTGGACATTGCATAGTTCCCTAACAGACGCCTCGATTCAAGTCACGAGCCGATCTTGTCGTCTCGGCACCGAGCGATCTCAACCCTACTCGAAAGTGCGAAAAACGGCGAAAGCCGAAACCACCCTCAAAGGCTTGCATCACGAAATACACGTCTTGTATTTATCGATGCCATGCGTGAGTTTGCCTCGACCTTTACGTTTGGACTTGTCATTGCGTCGCCGCATCCAGCTTCCGAATCTCCCGCACCACCGCCTTCAGCTGCTTCTGAACGTCAGCGGGCAGATCAGTGACCGAGATGCCCTTGGCGTTTTCCAGTCCCTCGTACCACCGCAACCACTGTTGGCTTCGCTGGGAGATCTGACGCAACGCTTGCTGCTTTGAAGTCGGAAGGTTCCAACGTCGCCCCATACCGCTGGATTCGGACTCGTAGTTCCCTTGAATCTGTTCCTCCAGTCGCCTGGCTGTCCAACCTTGCTTTGCCGCTTGCATCTGAAGTTTCACACGCAGCTTCTTGTCCTCCTGTGGCACCGTAAGTAGCTTCGTGACGTGTCCCCAGCCGATGGGCTTGCCGTTGGGCCTTCGTAGTTTGCACAGCTCATTGAACTCGGCCGGTGAATACATTTCGGCGAACTGTTTGCATTTGTTTACTGTCGCCTTGTTCTCACCAGTTTCCTCGACCAGCTGGTTGATGACGCCGCGAGCATAGGTGCCTGCGGTGGAATTGCTCAGCTTGACTGCTCGCTTTCCCAGCTCGTAGTACGTCTTGAGCTTGTCGATCGCCTCGTGAGTGCGTTTGGAGGCGGCATCGGGCTGTTTGGAGTGAGTTTTGGCCATTAGTCATGTCCGGAGCAAAGGCAGCGGTAGGATGTTCGACTGTTGGAAACGTTTACACTATCGAGCAATTCGTCATCTGCAAAGCCTGCAAAGGTGCAGTCCAGAGCAATGTGGTTGTCGGAGGACATGGCATAAGTCGCACACTGCTGAAGTAGCAGCGACGAAGATCTAGGCGGGCAGATCGCTGAAGCTGACAAATGCTGACCACTGGTCCGCATTCACATCAGGCTTGCTGAGCCCACAAGTCGCGACGGAGCTATTGGATGTTCTTGCTGGGCGATGGGCACAATGATAACCCTCAATCGGGCAGCAGGTAGCTAAGCCGTCCCAACGGGAACATCCCGAGCCTCGCGTTTTCCAGTTGCCCACCAGAGGTTTTCCGAATTCTTGGCCCGACTGGCCGCTCTCTCTCGCTCAGTGGGTAACAGAACGACCGTGGTGCAAAGCGGTCACACCATCCTCACATTAAAAGGAGCAATACGATGAAGTCCATGAGCCGCAGGAATTACCAAGGTCCTTCGCCGAAGAAGCAGCCGAACGTAGCACTGGCACTCGACGAACTCATACGAGTAACGGAAAACTGGCTTCGTCGGTTCGAGGAATCATGGTTCGATCGAACCGACACCCCGGCCACGGAACTCGGCTTCAACCCTGCTGGCGAACTCGACAAGATCCCCGTCTTGTGTGACTACGCAAGCGAAGCCGTTGCCCAGTTGGCGGAGTTTGCGAACGAGGCCGAAGGTAAGCTGACCGATGTGAAGAAGGAAGCCGAGAAGCGGATCAAACAGAAGTCGAGTGAGGGCGAGTAACGCCCCGACAATGTCGGAAGGAGATGCAAAGCTGATGGCAGAGAATGACGCTCCGCCGTGCTTGCTAAGCAGGTCAAAACGGGGTCACCGAGGCACGCCAAAACACCATCGAATACCGAGCATCGAAAGAACGGACGAAGACCACTAAATGGTGGCCAATTGAGTCTAGCGGAATGCAAATCACAAGTTGTTCACGGCAGCTCGGATTGTACCGCAGAACGACAAAAAGGTATCACCAAAGGTATCACCAAGGCACCACGAAAAGCAAAAAGGCTTGCGACCATGGAAGTCACAAACCTTTTCACAACAACAACTTAAGCAATAGTGGAGCCGAAGGGAGTCGAACCCTCGACCTCTGCATTGCGAACGCAGCGCTCTCCCAACTGAGCTACGGCCCCTAAAGGGTGCATCCACTTTTCGAAGCTTCCCTGTGGGAAACAGCGAAACAAACGTATCGTATTCTAGTGACGCGCTAAAACGGTGTCTAGCCGCATGGATTCCGGTCAAAGCCTTTCAGTTTTTCAAACTGAGAGGTTATTCGACGGGCCTCCGAGCCCGTCGAATAACGACTTAGATTCATCGACGGGCTCGGAGGCCCGTCGTACATCTTGTGCAACTTCAACAAATGAATCGCCCTGTATTCCGGTTAAAGCCCTAGCCGTGTGGGAAGAACGGGCAATCGGGTCGCCGCAATGCCATCGTCACTAGGTACATCGAGTCAAGCTGAGGTGCCTCCACTTGATATCTAGCCCCTGATGTACGCAAGACCTAGTGCTTTGTGATTGCTAAGTATTGGGGTTGTAGACATTAGTCGTTTGGGCGTTAGCCCCGGTTGTTACGGAGGAACCGTGGCTAACGCCAAAACGGCTAATTCTAAAAGCAAGCTTAACCGCAGCCCTAGAGCCCGGCAAAGTAGTTGTAGATTGCGACGTCGATATTGGTTTCGGTAAGGACAAACGGTTGTTCGTGGAACTCGCAGAGATTCTTCACTTGCAACAAGATGTCGCGAGAGTGACAAAATCGCAAGCCTCGACCGTTCGACCGATAGTGTTTGTCCAACAGATAGTCAACGATCTGGGGCTCGAAGCTGAACCCCATCTGCGTCGCCGAGCGACAGAACAGGGCCCGAAAATCGGCTTCGCTCGGATCGAACACTTCGACCTTATAGGGAATGCGGCGTAAGAACGCTTCATCCACAATCTGTGTCGGATCGAGGTTCGTTGAGAACACCAGCAACTGGGCGAAGGGAACTTCGATCTGCCGTCCCGACGGAAGCGAGAGATAATCGTGCCCTTTCTCAAGAGGCACAATCCAACGGTTCAGCAGTTCCGTCGTACTAATTCGCTGTCGTCCGAAGTCGTCAATTACCAGTGCACCTCCGTTACTCTTCATTTGCAGCGGGGCTTCATTGATTCCGGTGGCGGGATTTCGATTGCATTCGAGCATCTGCAAAGTCAACTCGCCGCCCGCGACGACCGTTGGGCGTTTAATCAGCACCCAGCGGTGATCAACGCGATTGGCAACATCAAAGTCATCGTCTTCGGACGCGAATTGAACGGCCTCGTGCGTGCTGGGGTCGTACAAACGAATGATCTCGTCAGTGACGGTGATGGTCCGTGGGATCCAGACGTATTCGCTGACGGCTCGAATCACGCGTTCTGCGATACTAGTCTTGCCATTGCCCGGCTGGCCGTACAAGAACAAAGCGCGACCGGCGTTCACGGCTTGGCCGATCTGGCTGACGACTGCTGGAGGAAGCTGCAACTCGGCGAAGGCTCGTTTGAGGTCTGCCAAGCGTGGCTTTGACTTCTCGATCGACTGCTTCCAAACGCTGTCGACATAATCCTTCAGGTTAACAGGGGCCGCTCCGAAAAATGTGCAGCGTTCGTTTCGTTGCCGGGCACGCATTAAGCCGCCTTCAGTCAACTCGTAGAGATAGTCGTTCATCGGTGCCGAATCGCGATAGGTCACCAGCATGTGCGACTTAAGATCGTCGAGAACAGGACTAATCAATCCGAACGGCAGCTTGATTTGGCTGGCAATGTGTCGACCCGACGCGTTGCCTCGATTGAGTAAGAACTTGAGTATCAGGCCTTCGATTTCGGCGAAGTGGAGCCCTGCGGCTTCCAGGCTCTGTGGCTCGGAGGGAAAGAATCCGTGAGTTTCCGCTCGGGAAGGGCGACGAGGTAGAACTGCGACGGTGGCGTTGACAGACGCGGTCGAAGGTGCGGCCGTTTGCATGACATACCCTGTTCTGAGAAAATCTCTAGCGAGAACGGTGGCGAATGCGCAAGTCTAGGTCGCTGCTAGTCCTTCTCGCCGTTCGCCGACCACGCTACCTCACAGATCCGCAATGGCGGAGCTTGGCAACTGCGATGCAATCGACGCGATCGTCACGACCCGAACTTCGAACCGCCGATGGCACCGCGACGGCGGCGATTGAGTGTTCTCAGGCCCCATGCGTAAGATTACGCTGGTGCTTATCAAGCGAGCTTGTTCCCTTCTCCGCCCCGTTTCGTGGCCTATCGACTGGCAGGCGTTATGATCCACGTTCGTGAACTCACAAAGTCGTATGCTGATCTTCGTCGCGGCAGTTTCGTCGCGGTCGACAGCATTTCGTTCGACGCAGCCCCTGGCCAGATCTACGGCTTGCTGGGACCTAACGGAGCTGGCAAGACAACCGCACTGCGTATTCTCAGCACGATGCTCCAACCCACTTCGGGCACAGCGACTATCAATGGCTACGATGTATTGACGCAACCCGCACTGGTGCGTCGACAAATCGGCTATGTCTCGATGAACACCGCTGTGTATGACCGCATGACGGCCTGGGAAATGGTCGAGTACTTCGGTCGGCTGTATGGCATCGAGGCAGAGAATCTCTGTGAACGTATGGAGACGATCTTCGAACGTCTACAGATGAACGAGATTCGCAACTTGCTCGGTGCCAAGATGTCGACCGGCATGAAGCAGAAAGTCTCGATCGCCCGCGCGATTGTTCACGATCCGCCGGTACTGATCTTTGACGAAGCGACCTCGGGGCTCGACGTACTCGTCGCTCGGGCCTTGCTCAAAACCGTGATGGAGCTGCGCGAGCAGGGCAAGTGCATCGTCTTCTCGACACACATCATGCGTGAAGTCGAACGGCTTTGCGATCGGATCGCAATCTTACATCGTGGGCACATTTTGGCCGAGGGTACGCTCAGCGAATTGGCGGAACGACACAACGAATCGGACTTGGAAGAGCTGTTCTTCCGACTGATCTCCGAACATGACGAGAAGCAGCACGGCCTGCTTGCTACCGTATTGTAAACCATGGAATTGCAGTCGCCGGGGCGGCGAATGTCCTACAAGGATCAACGTTTATGAAGTGGGCGAACGTCAAGTGGATATACCTCCGTGAAGTGCGCGATCAATTGCGGGATCGCCGCACGCTGTTCACGATTGCGGTGCTGCCGGTGTTGCTGTACCCCCTGCTTGGCATGACGTTCTTGCAGGTCGCTCAGTTCTCGCGCGAACACACCACGCCGGTACTCGTCCTCGGTGCCAACTCGCTGCCCGAGACTCCTCGCCTGCTTCACGAACAGAAGTTCGATACCAACTTTGCCTCCGAACGAGACGCCAAACTACTCGAGTTGACGATCGAGAGCGGTTTGCCAGAACGTGTCGCGCTCGAGGATTTACCCGCCTGGGCCGAGCAACAGATACAAGAGGGCACGTACGATGCGGTTATCTATTTCCCCGATGAATTCGCGCAAAAGCTCAACGATTTCCGCGCGAGGATGCAGCAAGAACACAGTGCGGACGAGGCGGCACGACCGGAGACCGCCGAGGAAGCGATTCCTGAGCCAGAACTGTTCGTCAACACCGCGAACGACAAGTCGCGGATGGCACGCGACCGCGTTGACAGTGTCCTGTCGCGTTGGCGAGATTCCATCGTCGTTGACAATCTTCGCGATCGTCGCATCCCCTCCGTCGCCACCAAGCCCTTCAAAGTCGTCAGCACGGACGTCGCCCGCGAACGTAGTCGTCGTGCCGCCGTTTGGTCAAAGATACTGCCCTTCATTGTCTTGATCTGGGCGCTGACGGGAGCCTTCTATCCTGCAATCGATCTGTGCGCTGGCGAAAAGGAACGAGGGACGCTAGAGACTTTGCTATGCAGCCCCGCGGAGCGAAGCGAAATCGCATGGGGTAAGTTGCTGACCATCATGACGTTCAGCATGGCGACCTCCGTGTTGAACTTACTAAGCATGGGGATGACGGGAGCCTTCGTCGTCTCGCGAATCGCGATGCTTGGCGGCGACGCTACAACGAAACTTGCCATTGGTACTCCGCCAGCGACCGCGGTGTTCTGGTTGTTGCTCGCACTTCTGCCGCTCTCGGCACTCTTCAGCGCCGTCTCGCTGGCCATCGCTGCCTTCGCAAAAAGTTCCAAAGAGGGCCAGTACTACTTGATGCCAGTATTGATGATCACCTTGCCACTGATGATGCTGCCAATGATGCCGACAACAGAGTTGGATCTTGGGATGAGCCTGATTCCAGTCGCCGGCGTGATGTTATTGCTTCAGTCCTTGATCGAAGGCCAGTATCTGGAGGTTGCACGTTATATTTTGCCGGTAATGGGGGTGACGCTACTGTGTTGCTTGCTGGCGATGCGTTGGGCGATTGATCAATTCAACAAAGAGTCGGTCCTCTTTCGCGAAAGTGAGCAGTGGGGACTCGGCATCTGGTTGCGATCGATGGTCCGCGACCGACGCGAGACGCCTTCACTTGCTGCAGCGCTTATGTGCGGTGTGTTGCTGTTGCTGATTCGGTTCTTTGCCAGCTTTATGTTCGCCATGCCCACGACATGGGAAGGCTTTGCAATGTCGACGGTCATCTCGCTCGTCGCATTCATTGCCGTTCCGGCAATCATGATGTCGATGCTACTCGCACGGAGTCCAACGAAGACTCTGTTGCTGCGCTCCGCACGACTCGATGCTACGGCGATGGCGGCGCTGCTCGCGTTAACGCTACATCCCGCGAACGTCGCGATGGGAGTGCTTGTTCAGAAGGTTTATCCCTATTCGACAGACATTCTTGAGCAACTGAAGGCATTCGAATCAGTGATCAATGGCGCGCCGAACCTCTGGGTCCTACTCCTTGTGTTGGCAGTCACGCCGGCGATCTGCGAAGAGATTGCGTTTCGTGGATTCATCTTGTCGGGGATGCGGCATATGGGACACAAGTGGGTTGCAATTCTCGTGACAAGCGTCTTCTTTGGTGCCGCGCACATGATCCTGCAACAGTCGCTGACCGCGTGCGTCGTGGGGATGGTGCTTGGCTATCTGGCAGTCCAAACGGGCAGCCTCTTGCCGAGCATCGCCTATCACTTGACCCATAACTCGCTATCGATGGTGATGGCGATCTGCGTGCCGAAGCTAATCGAAGCCTATCCGGGGCTGAGCTTCTTGTTCTCGGACGGAGAAACGGGCACGCTCTATCAGTGGCCCGCGATCGCGGTTGGTGCCGTCCTGGCGCTTGGAATTCTCAATTGGTTCCGTAACCTGCCGTACGAACACACGAAGGAAGAATCCCTGCAAGAGGCGCTTGATCATCAATCTGCGGGGCTACCGGTGAAGTCGTAAACGGTTGACCTACCCTTCCGGCATCTTCGGATCGTTCGAACCTCTTGCTGGCCGTACGACCACGTAGAGGAACCCGGCAATAAGTAGTTCCGCCGCCATCCAGCTCACTCGCAGCAGGATGGCCGAGATGATCGCAACGACTCTACCGTACTGTGGTTGCAGCAACGGGATCACAATCAGTTCTCGAACGCCAATTCCACCCGGCAGAAGCGATAGGAATCCTGCCACCATCGCGAGAGTTACAGCAGCCGTCAGCAATGGCAGATCAGCCAGCGTTGGCAACGTCGCGACGCCCGGAATCGCACGAGCCGTCGCCCACAAGCTGAGCCCAAAGAAGATGCAGCCGATTGAAATCAGAACCCAGCCCGTCACCATCAACTTGGCGTCAAGTCCGTCGATTGCTTTGTCAATATCGGGGTTCGCGCGATGGACTTGCAGGAATCGCAAGACGCGGCGAAACAGCGGTGGGTAGGTCGGAACCCCGGCACATACGGCGAGAAACAATGCGAGCAGAATAAACACGGGCTGAGTGTTCAGGAGCGCAGCAAGCAGCCCTGCGGAAACTACCGCCCCTACGGCCATCAACGTGAGAGTCTCGACAAAGACGCTAGCCGCAGCAACCGTTGTGTCGACTCGCTCGCTGCGAATCAGTCCGGTGCGAATGACGACAACCAGCGCCTTACCTGGCACGTATTTTCCGAGATGCCCAATGTAAAACGCTCGCAAGGTCTCGGCGAACGACGGGCGTTGGCCCATCGCGTGCAACGTCTTCCACCAGAAAATACATGACGGAAACATGCCGATCAGATAGAACAGCATTGCCACGGCGAGCCAACCAACTCGCATTTCACGCCACGGAATCCCTTCGCGCGCGAACTCGCCTCGGGCGTTCACCGCCGTTCGCCACACTCCCCACGCAACTAGTACCAAGATCAAGGTGCGAACAGCGAACTTGATCCAGTACTTTGCCCTTGATTTCTGACTATTCTCTTCCGAGGTCACTCGTGGCTCCTGGCGGAATATCAGCCTGCAAAGACTGACGTACAAAGTGGGAGCATTGTGGTGCCAATGTGCCCGCCAAACAATACGAATACCGTGTTACAATGCCGCGCGTTGCAGTACGATTCGATATTACCCTGCAGTTAAGAGGAATCTAAATGTCCCGGATGGTTTCGTTTGGCGTACTAGTTGGAGCGATCGCTGTCATTGGATTCCTCTTCTACCGGGTTATCTCCGGGTTTTTGTTGCCGATGTTCTTGGCGGCATTGTTGGTCGTTATCTTTCAGCCTTGGTTTCGCTACTTCATCGCCAAGTGCGGCGGGCGCATCCGCCTCGCTGCACTGTTGACGACCGCCTCGGCAATCGTCGTCGTGATCGGCCCAGCAACGCTTGTCGGAGCCTTGGCCGTGTGGGAATTGTGGCCCGGCGATGGAGCAGCCGGACCTACGTTTCCAGATACGCTGAGCAACCGACTCGCCGGTTTGCGGATGTCGCTGGAGGACATCTCGCATGGAACGTTGAAGCTAGATGTGAGTTATGACGGCCAGTCCTACTTCGAGAAATTGCGCTACATCGAGTCTTCGATTGAAAGCCTTCGCCGAGACGCATCGGTGGGTGCAACGTACCAGGGAAACGAAGCCGCCATCGACAAGCTGCTAATCGCGTTGGAAAACTTGCATGTGATCCTCTCGCAAGAGGCGCAAGCGAGCACCAGTATGGAAACGGCGGGCGATCAGCGGTCGTCTGATATCTCGCCCGATGAAGTGGCTCTTTTGCAAGCGATCGCTATCACCTTGCAGAAGGCCGATGACGACGAGAGCGTAACACCTGGATCGCTCCAATACAAACTTCTTCTGGATGAAGCGGATCGGGAATTCAGAGCTTTCAAATTGGCGTTATTCAACAATGCTGCCAGCGTGTGGATGGCGGACCTAATGAATCCGACCGATGACGAAATTCGCAACTGGAGCGGCGAACTTTCTTCGTTCGTACCGGGGCTGCTGCGATCGGTTGGCGGCAAGACTGGTTCTATCTTTGCCAATACCGTACTGACCCTCGTCGTCACCGTCATCGCGTTTTACTTCTTCCTTGCGGACGGCCCTAAAATGGTGCAGACCGTCATGCGGCTCTCGCCTTTGGATGATGAGCACGAACGGCAACTTGTGACCGAATTCGATCGCATTAGCCGAGCCGTGGTACTCGCGACCTTATTATCAGCTGTCGCGCAAGGGTTACTTGCCGGCGTGGCATTTTGGTTGATCAGTCTGAATGTCGAAGAATTTAATTTCGTTTTTTCGCTGACGCTGCTGACAATGGTACTGGCGTTGATCCCCTTCGTAGGTGCAGCGGCGGTCTGGGTGCCGGTTTCACTCTGGCTCTTCTTCCACAATCCAGTGGGTGGCGGCGAGCCACATCGGTTGGCTGCAATTTTGCTTGCCATCTACGGAGCGGGGGTGATCTCCATGGCGGACAACGTTATCAAACCGTTGGTTTTGCATGGTCAATCGAACCTGCATCCACTGCTAGCATTACTCAGCGTACTGGGTGGTGTTCACGCGCTGGGCCCAATCGGGATTCTTGTTGGTCCGATGGTCGTCGTGTTTCTGCAGACATTGCTGAATATCTTACATGGCGAGCTGATGACCATGGAGCATCTTTCGAGTAATCGGAAAGGGCGGCAAGCTCTTCCCTTCATTTTGTCTTTACGTCAACGGCGGTTATGACTACATTACCCCAAAGGTGAATGGAATCATCGTATTTCTTGAAGGACCAGGCGCATGAACGGACTCAGCCTGTTGGTTGTTTTGGCGGCAGTTGGTGTGGATGTTGGATGGGAATCCACATCGTCGGGCAAGCTTACTTACACCATACGCATCGAGTCGCTGCTGATCGATAAACTCGGCGAGGGTTCGGCGATCGAAAGTGTCGTTGACAAGAGCGATCGAGGTCTAAGAAAATTTCGCGTCGTGGTGGGCCCGAAAAGCCCTCAGACCGAACGCCTAGCGGCGGCAGCAACGGCCAACGAGGTCGGTTACGGTTGGCGCCCGAACGAAAAGAATGGGATCGACTACTATGTGCAGATCAGCCGCGAACGATTGGAGACTCTCGCGCGTGGAATCCCACTTGAGTGCGAAGTGCATCCCGATGTGCCTGAAATCGAGAAGATTTATGTATTCGTCGGTGATACTGCGTTGCCCCGCGAACTTCCGATAGGAACACGTTCCGCAACCCCGCCTCGTGACATCGGCAGCATCGGGGATTCTCGCGGTGGAAATGTCGCCCCGGTTTCCGGAACCGACAGCAATATCGGCGGGCCACGCTACGGCGGTTCAGGCTACGGCACGCAAGGCAGCACACAAGGCAATACGCCAGTCAACACATCGGACCCAAATCGCAATACAGGTTACGGCCCCCAGCCGCCGAGTACCACGAACACCAACCAAACCTATGGCTCGACGCCGCCGAACGACTACCGCAATCAGACTCAGCCACCCACGAACGGGTACGGTTACGGCGATAACACGCTGCCAGTACCACCGATCAATACCGGTCGCCCTGCGGACTACGATTACAACCGCAATCAATACGGAACTCAACTGGATCAGTACGGACGACCGCTAAACACACCGACGTACGCCCAACCGAACCCGCCCGTCTATTCCACTCCACATCCATCGACCGGATCGCCGCAAGCGCCGGCCTATGGCGTCCAGTCGCCGACTTATCCGACCTCGACAACGACGTCAAACCCAGCGGCCGACGCTCTCCTGGCATTTACACAGGCGCAATTGGAAAAAGCGCAACTGGAAAAATCACAGTTGGAGAAGGAACGCTTGGCGCTCGCTAGTTCCAGCACCGATAAGAAAGCGGGTACGGCTGAAGAGAAGCAGTCTTCCAAGCCGTTGATTCTCACCACGTTAGCGCTGTTCGCATCGATCGGGGCGAATGCGTACCTGGGGTGGTTGGCTTGGAGCTTCTTTTGGCGATTCCGCGACGCAGCCAGCGACCTTTCGCGGGCACGCTCCAGTGCCTTCCCGGCGGGCAGCATGGTGGGGCATTAACGAACGACTCGATTGTCTGCATTGTGCCGGCAATTTTGAGTGCGACGGATGGTGCTGGTCCAATCGTGGGGCGACGAGCATGGTCGTGCCCAGCGTTCGGACTATTCCATGTTGCGTTTCAGCAACCCATCGTTGTTGTTTGACGACGTCATATTCGCGTGCTAACGTCTAGTGTCACTTTTGATTTTACTAGCTACTGCATGCCGTTTTCGGGGGAAGTTGCGCGATGGGAAGCACTTTGATCGTGGCGACGATTGTCGCTATTAGTACAGTTGGACAGCTTGTTAGCGAAGAGAATCGTTCCAAGCAGAACGAAGCCTTTCAGCAATGGTGGGGCACCGACTTCGAGTGGAAGTTTGATGACCTGCCAGCCAAGGGGACGGTCCCCGAACATCGGTTGCCTTATTCTGGTTATATCTATCCCGACACCGCTGGTGGCACCGTTTCGGCACTTCGCAAGTACGACATGGCCTTTAACGGTCGGCGATATCTAGCGACCGGTCACGAGCAATGGGACACGACGGCGTTCAAGGAGCCGACTTCCGCACCGCGTCGAGGCCTCTTCGGTCGAGTGTTTAGTGGCGGCACCACAATGGCCACGCCACACTGGCACGGCCACTGCAACGGTTGGACGTCCGCAGCAATTCGGCACGCCGAACCCAAGAACAGCGTCGTTCGCAATGGTGTGACTTTCACGCCAGCTGACATCAAAGGTCTGTTGGCCGAGTTATACATCTACAACGAGATGAATGTCCTAGCTGGTTCCGAGACCTACTTAGACGCCGGAACGTTCCACACCATCATCACGAACTGGGTTGGCCGTGGAGAACATTCGATTGGAATGGAAGCGGATCCGGGCAAAGAGAAATGGAACTATCCAATCTATGCGTATGCCAGTTCGAACGGGCGTCTATCGGATCGACAAGTTGAAGTCAAAATGAATGTCGCCTATGCGAAAGACAGCCGCGGTGAATTCCAGGAAAGTCCTCGCTATTCGGCGCAAAAGTACTTTCACTATTACTTGAATCTCGACGAAGAAGGCAAAATCGTCGGTGGCAACTTCTATCGAGATAGCTCACGAATCGACATGCTCTGGATTCCGCTCAGCCCCAAAGAGTCCCGAACGCCTGGTCATGAGCGAGGCAACCCATATATCAAAGCCAGTGAAATCCTTTCGATCTGGCGAGATTCGGTTCCTGCCGAGACGCGCAAGCAGTGGCTCGTCATCGACCAGCCCGAGGAGGATCGGGTCCATGAGCTCCCAGAGAACCTGGTCGCCTTGGTTCCACTGCAACAGTTCCCCGAACCAACGGTAGAAGCACAGGCCCCTGCTCCTCCGGCAGAGGATGCGACAACCGAAGCCGCCTCAGCAACGACGGCTGTAACTGCGACGGAAGCTCCAGCGACCGCGAGCGTCGACACCGAGACAACTTCGGAAGCATCACGAGCGACAGCAACGCCCGCAACGGAACAGGCTGACGCCGCCGAGGCGACATCTGAACCAGCGGCGACACCAGCTACTGAAGAACCCAGCGAGTCTGCGCCAGCGACCGAAGCTAGCTCGGAATCAGTGCCGACCGAAGCGTAAATACCTGCCCGAGATACGCACACGACGAAACTTCCGTTTGCCGCTCGGGTAGCAAAAGAATTTAGCCGTCAGACAATCCGATCGCGGGCGTCTGACGGCTTTTTTTCGTGTTTTCGAGGCCTGGGGGCGGAATTCCCGTGTCTTACTAACGCTACAGCCATCCTATCCTTTATGCCGATAAGCACTTGTCGCAAGGCGGTTTAGAAAAATCGCACGAAATGGCTCGTTGAACGTACTCCCCATCCCAACTATTATCGATATTGGCTTGTGCCGTGCGAATCGATCATCTCGAAGTTCGCAAGTGATCTAACCATTTAGATTTAGCAGAGGTTCGTCTCGTGTCTGACTATGTTCTTTTGACCGGTTCGACAGGCTTGTTAGGCCGTTACTTGATTCGTGACCTGCTGTTGGCTGGACGACGAGTGGCGGTGCTAGCACGCCCTTCGCGTAAGGAGACAGCCGAGCAGCGAATCGAAGCCATCATGCAAATGTGGGAGTCGGAGCTGGGGAGACTCCTGCCGCGTCCGATCTGCTTGGAGGGTGACATCTGCTCGGAACGACTCGGGTTAGATGAACGATCACTTCGGTGGGTCGCCGATTACTGTTCGACGATGTTACACAGCGCGGCATCCTTGACGTTCCATTCGGATGGAACCGGCGAGCCCTACCGCAGCAATGTTGGCGGCACGAAGAACATGCTCGGGCTTTGCCAAGCAACCGGCATTCGCGACCTTCACTATGTATCGACTGCCTACGTTTGCGGGCTGCGGGACGATCTTTGCCGAGAGAGTGAACTGGACGTCGGACAAGGCTTCCGGAACGACTATGAAAGAACCAAACTCGAAGCAGAAACGCTCGTACGGCAGGCAGATTTTCTCGATCAGTTGACGGTCTATCGCCCTGCAGTGATTTCAGGCGATTCGAAGACGGGTTACACCAATACCTATCACGGTTTGTATCTCTATTTGCGATTAATGGCGATCCTTGTTCCGCAGCAAGACCTTGACGAACAGGGACGTCGCTATACTCCCATTCGGTTACCGATGACCGGCGACGAGCGACGGAACGTGGTTCCCATCGATTGGGTTTCGGAGGTGATTACACATCTACTGCAAACACCGCAAGCTCACGGCAAGACGTTCAACTTGGCACCCGCAAAGTGTCTCACGCCGCGCGAGATCATCGACGCCGGCTATAAGTATTTCAACTCGACGGGCGTGCAGTACGTGGGGGACGAAGCCATCGATCCAACCACCTACAATCGCTTCGAGGCTGAGTTTCTCCCCAGTATCGGGATGTACGACAACTACAAAGCGACTGACCCCACGTTTGACTGCAGTAACCTCCGAAAGTACGCCGGCCATTTGCCTTGTCCGGTGATCGATGAGGAGATACTACACCAGTACATTCGCTTTGGTGAAGAAGACCGCTGGGGCAAACGGCGACAGCGCGCGGCCGTCGTCGAATGGGACGTTGCCGGCGAATTGCAGAAACTTGTCTCGCCCACCGACCCTTCAGAACAACTGACAAATGGGCACACGCCCGTTGCACTGGGCCTCGAAGTCGCAGGACCGGGCGGTGGCACATGGACGTTACGATTGTCTGGCGACCGCATTGTCAGCCTCGACAAAGGATTGAGCGCGAACGGGGCCAAACTCGTGCGGGTTACCTCTGTGGCTTTAGCAGAGTTACTGGGCCGCGAGACGACCGACGTTGTCGCCCACTTTAGGAACCATCTAAAGAACGGCTCTTCCGACACGAGCTTGTCTTGGGACGACCTTGATCAAGGAAGTACTTCGCCGTCGGATATTCACGCGACGAGCGCCGACTAAGAATAGTCAGCCCACCCTACGCACGCCGAATCTCGCGCAAGATGAAGGGTGAGTGTTCCGTTGAATAGCGCGTATTTCCGAGTAGTTCGCCACGACAAGAGGTTAAATCATGAAGGTCGCAATTCTCGCGGGCGGCTTGGGAACGCGGCTGCAAGAGGAAACCGTCGTTCGACCAAAGCCGATGGTCGAAATCGGTGGCAGACCGATTCTCTGGCACATCATGAAGCATTTTTCCCACTACGAGTTTAATGACTTCTATATAGCCGCCGGTCATCTCGGAAATCAGATTAAGCAATACTTTCTCGATTGCTTGTACTTGAGTGGTCATATAACGATCGATTTCAAGGCGAAGAGCGTCGAACGCGATCACATCGATGCCGAACAGTGGCTGGTCAACGTAATCGACACCGGACCACAGACGAATACAGGTGGACGTCTGAAGCGGCTTCGATCGCGACTAGGCGACGAGCCGTTCTTATTGACGTACGGCGATGGCGTAAGCAACGTCAACTTGCTGGAACTAGTGGATTTTCATCAACGTAGCGGACGAATGGTTACCGTAACTGCCGTCCGACCGCCCGCTCGCTTCGGCGGCCTGCAATTGAACGGCGACATCGTGGAGAACTTTACCGAAAAGCCTGTGATCGGTGAGGGATGGATCAACGGTGGCTACATGGTCTGCGAGCCGAGCCTCTTCGATTTTTTGACGAATGACGGTACGAGCCTTGAGCATCATGCGTTGGAGGCCATCGCAGACGCCGGGCAGTTGGCCGCTTTTCGCCATGATGGTTTCTGGCAATGTATGGACACTCTGCGAGATAAGACCTACTTACAGAATCTCTGGGATTCGGAACAAGCCCCCTGGAACGTGTGGTCGGGCGAGTCGATGACAAGGAAGGACTAGAGAACATGGCGGATTGGAATGCCGAGTTTTGGCGAGATCGCCCGACGCTTGTGACTGGTGCCACGGGACTGGTTGGCGGGTGGCTCGTGAAACGCTTGTTGGCTGCGGGAGCAGATGTAACTTGCTTGGTTCGAGACTGGGTGCCCCGCTGCGAACTGTCGGCCAATGGTGACTTGGAACGCGTGAACGTTGTTCGGGGCGACGTTTGCGACCAAGCGTTACTTGAACGCATGTTCGGCGAACATGAAACGAAGACGGTCATCCACTTGGCGGCGCAAACGATCGTGGGCGTTGCAAATCGTAACCCCGTCTCGACATTCGAAACCAACATCGCGGGCACTTGGCGATTGCTAGAGGCTTGTCGCCGCAGTCCACGCGTTGAACAGATCGTCGTCGCATCGTCGGACAAGGCCTACGGCGAGGCGGCCCAACTCCCCTACGACGAGGAAACGCCGCTGATCGGTCGACACCCCTACGATGTTAGCAAGTCGTGTGGAGACTTGCTGACGCAGTCTTATGCGGCGACGTACAAGTCGCCTGCTGTCATTACCCGATGTGGAAACTTTTACGGCGGTGGAGATTTGAATTGGAGTCGCATCGTGCCTGGCACGGTACGATCGGTAGTTCGTGGAGATCGGCCTGTTATACGTTCGGATGGTTCCTTCGTCCGGGACTATTTCTACGTGGAAGATGGTGCCGCCGCCTACATGTTGCTTGCCGAACAACTTGGCGAGCGACCCGAGTTGCGCGGCCACGCCTTCAATTTCTCCAATGAGATTCAATTGACGGTGTTGGAACTGGTGGAACGCATACTGACGCAGATGAAATCCGACTTGAAACCTGAAGTTCGTAACGAAGCGAGCCACGAAATTCCCAAGCAGTACTTAAACGCCGAAAAAGCTCGGCGAATGCTGAACTGGCGGCCGCTATTTTCCCTGGACCAAGGCCTCGCAGCAACAATTCAATGGTACAAACACTACCTGCAAACACCGACGGTCGACTGACGACTTGCCGGTCATGCAACGCCGCAGAACTGATTCCGATACTGTCGCTTGGCAACACGCCGTTGGCGAACGCGCTGCGAACGGAAGAGCAGTTGTCGTTGCCGGAAGCCGTCTTTCCGCTGGATGTAGTGTTCTGCCCACGGTGTACGCTAGTGCAAATTACGGAAACGGTTTCTCCAGAGCTGTTGTTTGGGGAGTATGCGTACTTCTCGTCCTTCTCGGACACCATGTTGCAACACGCCCAGCAACTCGTCGAGCGAATGCGATTGGAGCGACGCCTAAGCGCTGACAGCTTAGCAATGGAGATCGCCAGCAACGACGGTTATCTGCTTCAGTATTATCATGCTGCGGGAGTACCGGTGCTAGGAATCGAACCGGCGCGCAACATCGCCGAAGTCGCGCGTCAACGGGGCATCTCGACCGTCTGCGAGTTCTTTGGCATTGATTGCGCTCGCCGACTTGCTGAGTCAGGCAGACACGCCGATGTATTGCACGCAAACAATGTGCTGGCTCACGTCGCGGATCTGAATGGATTCGTCGCGGGCATCAAGGCCTTGTTGGATGACGACGGCGTGGCCGTACTGGAGTCCCCGTATCTAAAGGATCTGCTGGATAATGTCGAGTTCGATACGATCTACCACGAACATCTTTGCTACTACTCCCTGACAGCGCTGGATCAGCTGTTCCGCAGGCATGGGTTGCAGGTCGACAACGTCGAAAGAATCGCGATTCACGGAGGCTCGTTGCGGCTGTATGTCACACACATCGGCACGACGGCTCCGGCGTTGGCGGTGTCCGAGCTTTTGAATGAAGAAAGCAGTTGGGTCGCTGATCCCGATGTTTATCGGTCGTTCGGAAATCGCGTAAGCCAACTCCGAGTCGAACTTCTCGCGTTGTTGCAACAACTCAAAGGCGAGGGACACACCATCGTCGCCTATGGAGCATCAGCCAAGGGAAGTACGTTGTTGAACTACTTTGGCATCGGGCGCGAAATCCTTGACTACGTCGTAGACCGTAGCACGATCAAGCAGGGACGTTACACGCCTGGAACTCAACTGCCGATTCTCGATCCCAGCCGATTGCTCGAATCGCCGCCGGACTACGTATTGTTGCTGACTTGGAACTTCCAAGAAGAGATTCTTAAACAGCAGGCTGCGTATCGAGCCGGTGGCGGAAAATTCATCATTCCTATTCCTGACGTAGCGGTCGTCTAAACAACTTGACATGCGTTTTCAAAAAACAAAGTTGGACGGCGTTTATCTAGTCGAGCCGGAACGGGCAGAAGACGAGCGGGGATTTTTTGCACGCACATGGTGCAGCCGAGAAGCCGCCGAACTCTCCCTACAACGAACTTGGGTACAAAGCAGTGTCTCGTTTAACAAACGAAAGGGAACGCTACGTGGCATGCATTACCAAGTGGCGCCTCATGCGGAGACAAAGCTAGTTCGCTGCACTCGCGGTTCCGTCTTCGACGTGGTTGTGGACTTGCGCTGCGGCTCGTCCACCTACTGTCAGTGGTGTGGATTTGAGCTTAGCGCGGAAAACGGACGGCAGTTATATATTCCGGCAGATTGTGCTCATGGCTTTCTCACGCTCTGCGACGACAGTGAGTTGTGTTATGAGATCTCTGAGTTCTACCAGCCAGGCTCTTCGACCGGCGTGCGCTGGGACGATGTGGCATTCGGTATTGATTGGCCCGCCCCTGTGGAAGTGATCAATCCGCGAGATGCGACTTTCCCGCCGTTCGTTCCAAAATCTGCCGGCTGAAGCAAGCGAGAGGTTCAAGACACTGATGCAACGCATTCTCGTCACTGGTGCCAGCGGTTTCGTAGGGAGGTATTGTCTGCCACAACTAGTCGCCAGCGGCTGGGAGGTTCATGCGGTATCGTCAGGGGCCGGTGTGCCAGTCAGCGAGGGAGCGATGTGGCATCAAGCCGACTTGCTCGACAGTGCCAATGCCGAGCGAATCATGGCGCAGACTCGCCCTTCCCACCTCCTCCATCTGGCTTGGTGCACAACACCTGGTCGGTTCTGGCACGACGAGCAGAACCTCGCATGGGTAGAAGCGAGCGTTGCGTTGCTCAAGGCGTTCCACCGAGTGGGCGGCAGACGTGTAATTATGGTCGGGACTTGTGCCGAATACGATTCAACAGGCGGAGTATGCCACGAAACCGCGACGCCTCTACGGCCCAATACGACCTACGGTCGGAGCAAACATGCGTTGCATATGAACGCGGATGCCTATTGCCAAACGTACAAACTGAGCTTCGCGTGGGCGAGACTGTTTTACATGTACGGGCCGCATGCTCACCCGCAACGATTTCCAGGTCAGATCATCGCCGCTTTGCGCCGGGGCGAACCAGCACCCTGTTCGCATGGAAATCAAGTGCGAGACTATCTCTACATCGACGATGTCGCCACGGCTTTGACTCAATTGGTGATGTCGGATCTGGAAGGTTCCATCAATGTGGCTTCCGGTTTCCCGATTCCCCTCGCGATGCTCCTAGACGGCATCGCCAAGCGACTCGATGGCGAGCATCTGCTGCAATGGGGCCAAGTGCCAACGGCGGAAAGCGAACCGCGTGTTCTAGCGGCGAACACGCAACGCATCTACGACGAACTAGGCTGGCGACCAGAAGTTCGCTTGGATGATGGACTGACCCGATTGGTAGACTGGTGGAAACGGAGGCACGACGATGAATCGGCTTAACCTTTGCCCGATCTGTTCGAGCGACCGTCTCAGAACATTCCTAACTCGTCATCAGGTGCCGGTGCACCAGAATTTCATTTGCGCTGATCTCGATCAAGCGCATGCGATGCAGCGAGGAACGCTCGAAATGGCGGTCTGCGATCGATGCGGATTCGTTTTCAATGCCGCCTTTGAACCGGAGTTGCTGGCGTATGGCGAGCAGTATGAGAACTCGCAAATGTTCTCGCAGGGTTTCGACGAATATGTAAACGGATTGGCACATCGAATCGTTGCGGAGTGTGGCGACGGGCCTCGCCACGTCATCGAGATCGGGTGCGGTAAGGGAGAGTTCCTGAGACGGCTCGCCTCCTCTCACGCCGCGAATATATCAGGCGCGGGCTTCGATCCGGCCTACCGAGGCGCCGAAAGCGAGCTTGACGGTCGTTTGACGTTTCATCGGGAGTTCTTTCGTCGCGAACATATGCAGTCCTCATCGGACATCGTCGTCTGTCGTCACGTCATCGAACATATTGCCGATCCGATGAAGTTCCTGGCCGCAGTTCGAGAGGCCTTGGGTGATGCAAACTCAACACGGATCTACTTCGAAACACCTTGTGTCGATTGGATTCTCGATAACGACGTTGTCTGGGATTTCTTCTACGAACATTGTTCGCTCTTTTCGCGGAGATCATTAGCCGCGGCATTCGAGCAAGCCCGTTTCGAGGTTGTGTCCGTGGAACGAGTGTTCGGCGACCAGTATCTGTGGCTTGAGGCTAGGCCAACTGACACGCGCACAGTGCCACGATTTGATACTTCAGAGACCCCACAAAAGGCTGTTGATTTCCAAGCTGTCGCGGACCGACGACTCGCGTCCTGGCAGCAGTCACTGCGTGAGTTACTTGAACGCGGACCCGCTGTCGTTTGGGGCGCGGGCGCAAAGGGCGTCACCTTCTCAAACTTGGTCGATCCCGAAGGAACACTGTTAGCGGGCGTCGTAGACATCAATCCAAGTAAACAAGGTGGGTTCCTGCCAGGGACGGGACATCCCATTCTAAGCCCGGAACAACTCGCGGATCGCGAAGTGGTCTCTGCGTTGGTGCTGAATCCAAATTATCGCGAAGAGATTGCAGCCCAGCTACAACGGCTGGGACTGGCAACTACTGTCGTTTCTCTTATGTAACACAAAGCTGGTGAATCCATGAAGATCGTTATAGACACGGACAACCGTTCCCTCGAGCGGCACTCGAATGGACAAGTCGATCGATTCCCCCTGTACTCCAAAGAGGCGTTCGAACTCATCTCGGATCAGTGGGTGCGGGTCGGTTGGAACGAAAAATACAGCTACACTTTTTCGTGGCTGGGCGTTCCCATCATACAGATTCCCGAGGACATGCTTCGAACTCAGGAAGTGATCTTTCGTCTTAAGCCCGACGTAATTGTGGAGACAGGAGTCGCGCACGGCGGTTCGCTCGTTTTCTCAGCGAGTCTGTGTCGTTTGTTGGGACGTGGACGAGTGATCGGCGTCGATATCGAGATCCGACCTCACAACCGTGCGGCAATCGAAAAGCATGATTTGGCACCGTTGATCAAATTGATCGAAGGGGACTCCACGGCGGAGGATACTGTCGAGCAAGTCCGAAAGTCCATCGCCGAGGGAGACACGGTTATGGTCCTGTTGGATTCGTGCCACACGAAGCAGCATGTCTTGCGAGAACTTGAGGCTTACCATTCTCTGATCAGCCCCGGCTCCTACATCGTCGCCACGGATGGCATCATGCGCGATCTGTCCGACGTTCCGCGCGGTCAATCGGACTGGGACGTCAACCATCCGGTCGCAGCGGTCGAAGAGTTCTTGGCCTCGCACCCCGAGTTTCACTTGGAACAGCCGGCTTGGACGTTCAATGAAAGCGAACTATCTCGAAACGTTACCCATTGGCCGGCAGCCTGGTTGCGTCGCCGATAGCTGTTACCCGTCGTGACATCAATCTTATTTCAAGCGTCAATATGACATCGGACTTGGTACAGCAAGTTGCCACGACCGTGCGGAGCATGTTGCCATGAGTGATCATTCGCAGGGCGGGCCCCGAGTCAGCATTGGGTTGCCAGTCTTCAATGGGTTGCCGTACGTTCGCCGCGCGGTGGATTCCCTGCTGGCCCAAACATTCGAAGATTTCGAATTGATCATTTCCGACAACTGCTCGACCGACGGGAGCTCTGAGATCCTGCATGAGTATGCGGCCAACGATTCGCGGATTCGCTATATCCGCCATCCGCACAATCGTGGGGCCAACTTCAATTTCAGGTTTGTTCTCAACCAAGCACAGTACGAATATTTCATGTTTGCCGCGCACGACGATTCATGGAATCCGGAGTTTATCGCGGCGAATCTCGAAATTCTCCAGAATAGGGACGATGTTGTCTGCAGTATGTCGAAGGCCGAGATCGAGCGAGATATCACCATGTCGACTGACTACAACCGATTGGGAACACAGGCCCTGCTAGGGACGCGGCGACAGAACCTGTTTTGGTATCTAGTCAACATCTCGGCAAACTGTCGCTTTTATGGGTTGTTTCGCAGACACGTACTTCTGCAATGCATTCGAGACGAAAGACGCTATTTTGCGTCAGACATTGTGATCATGGCCAGGACGCTCATGTTCGGCAAACACTACGAAGTCGACAGAGTTCTTTTCCGGCGAGGCAATGGCGGCGTTTGCCGAAACCTCCTTCAACATGCGAGAGATATCAATCGAGATCGTTGGGTCAGCAGACTAATCCCAGTGTGGACGTTTCTGGTCGAGATGTTTCGCGACCCCTTGTTTCCACGTTGGTCGCCAGGATTTTGGTTCGCGGTATTCGCTTACGCTGTGGAAATCTGGTTTGTGATCTATCTGCAACAGGCCGACATCAAAATCCGAGCATTATGGAGATGGATGCGAGGCTCACAGTAGCCGCCACCCCGTTGCGGTACGCAAACAAGTGACAGGTTGCGCAGCGGCTAGTCTGCGACGCACGTCACGGCGTGCAATCGAACCACTTCGTCGTGCTGTATCTCACAGCATGCTGCAATGTCCCTCGAAAAAATGCTTTGCCTCCCTGAGTACCGCCACGATTTTCTTGGCGCCTCCTTACTGAGGACGCGTTCACGTGAGCGACCACACACACAAATCACCGAGGTGCAAATGCGGCTTCGCAGATCGCGCGTCAGCTCGGCAACATCTCAGATAGGCGATCACGGACGAAGTCGCGAATCTCGTCACGGACTCGGCGGTAGTGATCGAGGGCCTCGTCTTCGGTGGCGGCTGTCTTTGCCAGCTTGGGAGGATCGTCGAAACCAACATGAACGACCTTTGCCTTGGTCAGAAATGCCGGGCAGTTTTCGTCGGCGTGTCCGCACACGGTGACCACAAGATCGAGTGGAACTTCGCCCAGCGAATCGGCAAGCTTGGAAGATTGGCCCGTGATATCGACGCCCGCTTCCTTCATCACTTGGATTGCGTTCGGGTTCATGCCGTGAGCTTCGATGCCAGCCGAGTATGCTTCCACTTTGTCGGCCAACAGTTTCCGCGCCCAACCTTCAGCCATCTGGCTGCGGCAAGAGTTTCCAGTGCAGAGAAATAGAACCTTGGTCTTGGTCATTCGAGTATTCCTTGGGACGAATTCTTACGTCGCCAGATTGATGTGTAGTGGCACCGGCTGGCTACTTCAGACCGGCAATCAATTTCTTTAGCATCTTGAGCTTGTCACGGTTGATGCAATAGCACACCCGCGGGCCATCGACTTCGCCCTGAATCAATCCAGACTCTTTGAGAATCTTCAGATGTTGAGACACGGTCGATTGTGCCAGAGTAATCTCATCAACGATTTCGCCGCACACGCACGCCTTGCGGCCAATCAGCAAACGCACGATTCGGACGCGAGCAGGGTGTGCAACTGCCCAGGCCAGCTTGGCGAGATCCTCGGCGGTGTCATCGCCAGGTAGTGTGACATCTGACGGGTCGCAGCATTTCTCTTTTTGCGAGGTCTTCTTTTTCGCCATCAATCGCTCTCCGCCGTGACCAACCGATCGTATCGTTACCGCGAAAACATTAACGCTTGTGCCAAGGAAAAACAATCCCCTTGACGAATAGGAGTCAACATTCTATCGTATATCGACGATAAACGTTTTAAGAAGAGCAAGTCACAGCGTCGCAAGGTGTGTGATTGCCGTACTGCTCCAACTGTAATCTGTGACGCATACGCGCAGGTGATCGTTATGTCACGGGTGTTGATTGCAAGACCGACCACAGGATTCACCATCACAACGTGTATTGGATTCGATGGCACAAGGGTTGCACTTAACCTAGCCGCCCCGTTTTTTGTTGCACCAGAAATCGTTCATTGGCGATGAACGATAGACTCAGGAGACTCAAAGCATGGCAAAAATTGAGATTTATGACAAGCCGATGTGTTGTTCCACGGGAATCTGTGGCCCCGAAGTCGACCCGATCCTGCCACGATTCGCGGCGGATCTCGACTGGTTGAAGGCTCAAGGCCATCAGGTCGAACGATCAAACCTGGCTCAGCAGCCTGCCGCCTTTGCAGGTAACGCCTCCGTGCGAGAGGTGCTCGCCGCAGAAGGCGTGGACAGTCTGCCGTTGATTGTCGTCGACGGGACGATTGTCAGCCGAGCTAACTATCCGAGTCGTGATCAGCTCGAAGCATTGGCCAATGGAACGGCTAGTGCGTCGACCACGAAGGCGAATCCGCTGGGAGTTGTCGGTCAGGCTGGTGGTTGTTGCGGAGATACCGGCTGCTGCTAACTGTTGTCGAGACTGCCGCAGCATCTTGATAGATCGAACGAACCGAGTCCATAACCGAAAGCACTGCCATGAAGTTCCTCACAACTCCAACACGCAATCTGTTCTTCACCGGAAAGGGTGGCGTTGGGAAGACGTCCGTCGCCTGCGCCGCTGCCGTGCGTTTGGCCGACGGTGGAAAACGCGTGCTGTTGGTGTCCACCGATCCGGCTTCCAATCTCGACGAAGTTCTGAACGTTAAGCTTGGCCAGCACCCTACGATGGTCCCAAGCGTTCCAGGTTTGTCTGCGATGAATCTCGATCCTGAGCAGTCGGCGGCGGAGTACCGCGAACGAATGGTTGGCCCGTATCGCGGTGTTTTGCCGGACGCCGCAGTAGCCAGTATGGAGGAGCAGTTTTCCGGTTCGTGTACGCTCGAGATCGCGGCGTTCGACGAGTTCTCCAAGCTGCTCGGCGATGCCACCGCGACGAAGGAATTCGATCACGTTATCTTCGACACGGCTCCGACGGGCCACACGCTAAGGCTGCTGACTCTGCCTTCGGCCTGGGCGGGTTTCATGGAAACCAACACAACAGGGACTTCCTGCCTTGGTCCATTGGCCGGCTTACAGGCCCAGCAGCAACTGTATCAAAGTACGGTGACGGCGTTGAGCGATGCCGATACAACGACGCTGGTTCTGGTCACTCGTCCGGAACCGTCCGCCTTTCAAGAAGCGGCTCGGACCAGCGGCGAATTGGCCGACCTCGACGTAAAGAACCAGCACTTGGTAATCAACGGCGTATTTCGAGCGACTGTCGATGACGATGTCCTCGCCAACGCGATGCAACGGCGTGCCGAAGAAGCAATGGACGCGATGCCAGACGTGTTGGTCGACCTGCCGCGTACGATTGTTCCTTTGTCGCCAACGAGCGTGCTTGGAGTCGAGTCGTTGAGAAAGCTGGGCACATCGGCTCCCAGTTCCTCGCCGGAGTCACTATCAACGACTCACTTCGATGACACGCTGGACTCGACATTGTCGGCAGCCAAGTCGCTCAGTGCCTTGGTCGATGACTTGGCCGTCGCCGGTCATGGCGTCATTCTTGCAATGGGCAAGGGGGGCGTTGGGAAGACAACCGTGGCGGCAGCGATCGCCACCGCATTAGCCGAGCGAGGGCTTCCCGTGCATCTCTCGACCACCGACCCGGCGGCACACATCGCGGCGACGATTGCGGGCGATCAATTGCCCAACATGACGGTCGACCGAATCGATCCAGCCGCCGAAACGTCCCGCTATTCCCAAGAGGTTCTAGACAACGCGGGGCAAGGCTTGGACGAGGCAGGCCGTGCGCTGCTAGAAGAAGACTTGCGTTCGCCCTGCACCGAAGAAATCGCCGTGTTTCGGGCCTTCGCGAACGCCGTCGCGGATGGACAAGATCGCTTCGTTGTCCTCGATACAGCTCCGACAGGACACACCATTCTGCTGCTCGATTCAGCGTTGGCGTACCACCGAGAAGTCCTGCGTCAGTCGAGTCAAATGCCTGAATCCGTCAAGGAACTTCTACCCCGTTTGCGAGACCCAATGTTCACTCGTGTGCTGATTGTCACGCTTCCCGAGGCGACTCCCGTGCATGAAGCGGCACAGCTTCAAAGCGACCTGCGTCGAGCCGACATCACGCCGTACGCGTGGATCATTAACCAAAGCTTGACACCGCTGACCGTCACGGACCCTGGGTTGCAATCACGGCGTCAGCACGAAGTTCCGTACATCAACGAAGTCGTGCAGCAACACGCGAGTCGCACGACCATCATTCCCTGGCAAGCCGAGCCACCGACTGGCAGAGAAGGTTTGAACCGGCTGACTGCAATCACATCTAACTCATAAAGGAATCCCATCATGGCTCATGTGCAAGTGCTCGGCACCGGCTGTGCCAGGTGCGCTCACCTGATGAAGCGCGCCGAAGAAGCCGTCGGCCAACTCAATCAAGAGGATTCGGTCGAGAAGGTCGACGACATCGTCAAAATTCTCGACTTTGCTCCCACAGCTCTGCCCGCGTTGGCAATCGACGGAAAGGTAGTCTTCGCGGGCGGACTGCCGTCAGTCGCTGAGATAAGCGAGGCGCTTCGCAACACATCCACGCGGGAGGCTCAATCATGAAGAAACCAATCCTCACTATTTCGTTGCTGTTGTTCGTTGGAGTCAGCTTGTTGGTTGCGATGGCCGACGTAACCGGATGGCGGAAGGCTCCATCAACCCAGAACGAGCCCACGATCGCCGAGCATGCCCAACCGACGGCGGTCGCCGATACCGAGAATGCCCGCTTCATCGCGATGTACTTTCACGCACCACACCGCTGCCCGACCTGTAAGAAGATCGAGGCTTACGCTCATGATGCGTTGAGTTCTGAAATTGAAGCCGGCAACATTGCTTGGCAAGTGGCTGATTACACCGCCGACGAATACAAAACCATCGTCGAACAGTGCAAAGTGTTTACTTCGACAGTCGTACTTGTCGATCGGCAGGATGGTGAAGTTGTTCGCTGGAAGAACCTGGAAGAAGTCTGGAATCACACGGACGATCCCGAAGCCTTCGAGGCGTTCATCAACGAGTCCTGGGACACCTTCAAAAACGCGAGCTGATCATGAACACATTGCTGCTTGCAACAGGATCGGCGCTGTGGCTGGGGATCTTGACGTCCATCAGCCCTTGCCCGCTGGCGACTAACATCGCCGCGATCTCGTACGTTGGACGAAGCGTCGATCGTACTGCATTGGTTCTGGCATCGAGCGTGTTTTACACGTTTGGCCGCATCGTTGCGTATGCGGCTCTCGGTGCGATCATCGTCGCGAGCCTGTTGTCGGCACCTGGTCTATCGGTTTGGCTGCAAAAGTATCTCAACTTGTTTCTCGGGCCTTTTTTGGTGCTCGTGGGAATGGTTGTTTTAGGACTCGTCGAATTGCCCGCAATGTCTGGCGTCGGAATGAACCGGTTGCAAGTCCACATCGAGAAATGGGGCCTGGCTGGCTCTGGACTGCTCGGCTTGTTGTTTGCGTTGAGCTTCTGCCCGGTTTCAGCAGCTTTGTTCTTCGGCAGTCTCATTCCGCTTGCGATCGCCCATGAATCGAGTGTCCTGCTGCCCGCCGTCTACGGTGTCGGAACAGGAATTCCGGTCGTTGTCTTCGCCGTGATGCTCGTCTTCGGCAAGAAGTCGCTTGGCAAGTTCTTTGGCAAAGTCACAGGAGCGGAAAAGTGGCTAAGAACGATCACCGGCGTTAGCGTCTTACTGGTTGGCATCTACATCACGTTGCAACAAGTCTATGGCATTTAACCAAGAGGCCACTGACGAAAGGAAAACGAAAGTGAGTAGGGAAGACGGCTGTCCAACTGACAGCAAGGGAATCGGTTTCTTTGAGCGTTACCTCACGATTTGGGTGGCACTCTGCATCGTGGCGGGGATCGTGTTAGGAAAAGTTGCTCCTGGCTTTGCCAAGCAACTGGACGGCATGGCGATCTATGTTGACGAAGCCCCGGTGATCTCCATCCCGATCGCTCTTTGCCTGTTCTTCATGATGTATCCCATTATGGTAAAGATCGACTTTGGCGAGGTTCTCAAAGCAGGGAAGTCTCTTCGTCCGGTCGGCTTGACTCTGTTCATTAACTGGGCCATCAAGCCGTTCACGATGTATGCCATCGCCAGCTTCTTTCTGGGCACACTCTTCCTCGGGTTCATCGGCCCTGACGCGGTCGACTATGTGAAGCCACCGTTGGGTAGCCAACTCGAAGTCGGTGCCGAATACGGAGCCGGCAAGGTCGTGATGGTTGAGGGCATCAAGATGCTGGAGGTTCCCCTCTGGAGAAGCTATCTGGCGGGTTGCATCCTTCTGGGCATCGCACCCTGCACGGCGATGGTGCTTGTCTGGGGTTTCCTGGCGAAAGGCAACGACGGACACACGCTTGTGATGGTCGCAATCAACTCACTGACGATGCTGGTTCTCTACGGCGTGCTCGGCGGATTCCTGCTGGGAGTTGGAAAACTTCCGGTGCCTTGGCAGGCATTGCTTCTGTCGATTGGTGTGTATGTTGCCTTGCCACTGGTCGCTGGGTTCTTTTCACGCAAGTGGCTGATTGCCACCAAAGGCGAGGCCTGGTTCAAAGACACCTTTCTGCATTTCCTAACGCCAGTCACGATCACCGCGTTGCTGGCGACGTTGGTGCTGCTGTTTTCTTTCAAGGGCGAGACGATCGTTCAGAACCCACTGACGATTCTTTGGATCGCCATCCCGCTGCTCATTCAGACCGTACTTATATTCGCTTTGGGCTACGTGCTATCCAAGGCGATGGGGCTGACTTATGAAAGTGCCGCCCCCACAGCAATGATTGGTGCCTCGAATCATTTTGAAGTCGCCATTGCCACTGCGACCATGTTGTATGGGCTGTCCTCGGGAGCCGCGCTCGCCACCGTCGTCGGCGTGCTGATCGAAGTCCCCTTGATGCTGATGCTCGTCAAGTTCTGCCTACGAACTCAAAACTGGTTTCCACATGAACAATCACCCGAGTCCGCCGACGGGGAACAGGTAATCGCCGCCACTTAACATCGCTCGTGAACTTAGTGGGATAGGCTTCCAGCCTGTCAGCGGCAATTCGACAGGCTGGAAGCCTATCCCACTAATTACGCGAGCGCCACTTAAAGGGAAGGACAGATTCCATGAGCAACGTCGAACACAAAGAATGCTTCGGAAAGATGTTCCCGGATGACTTACACTTGAAACACAACGCCCCGAACGAAGGCAAGGTCTTCACCGTTCGACTGAATACGGTCGGCGGTATGCTGCCGACTACTTCGGAGCGGTCAATCAAGATCAACATTGAACAGTGGGACGACTGCCGACAATGCTCCGAGTTCGACAGTTGCTATAAGCTGTGCATTGCCAGAGTCACCTTGGAATCGACGATCGTGAACCAGTAAGCGTCCGTGTCGCTTGGCACTGAAACGGCAAAGTCCAATCGCATTTCAGTACCGAATGTGGGCTGGGTTCGGAGTTTGAGAACGCTCAATCTGGATTTTTGAGTGGGCGGTCGCGAATCGCCCTGTTCTTGCACGTCGAGCTAGTTAATCTGTACACCGAGCCCGAAGGCACCAAGAGTCGCTCAGGTGGTCGCCGGAGCAACAGCACCCGCCTCGCCGACATCAGGAATTTGAGCAATCTTTGGGTAAGTGCAGCGTTGTTTCGTCAAGATTCCCTGGGAATTAGACCGCCACAACGGCGACACTCCCGTGCGACTCGCACTAGTTGAAACGGAAAGGCAACCGGCGGCGGTGGTTTGCGCGCAAGGCATGCCGCGCGGATCGCTACTCCATCGTCGTATAACCCACCATTGCTTAACGTATCATCGTTGATCCAGACAAGGTAAGTGCGGTCGAGATGTAACTCCATCGGCGAACTTACGGGGAAGGGCGCGGCATGGTTCACTTTTGCTGGCAATTGGCCACAGTGAATCGCCCTTTCCCAACCACTCTATCACGGGCCGCCCCTCCTCCCAACAAAGCTTGGGCATGCGGGAACAGCTACTTCGGTATTTGCGGATTGCATGAGCCGACGGCGCTAGCCGCGGGCCTTATGCGTTACATTCCCAGCAGAGGCCCGCGGCTAGCGCCGACGGCTCACAGCCGGAAATTAATCTTCGCCCGTTCCTTGGGGAAGGTCGATTCGATGGCGATGCGCAAAAAGGTTCGAAAAAGTCCCCCATTCATTCGATGCCATACATCCGCTACGATCACTCGCATGGCTCACGGATTGAACCCACCCCAACAAAAAGCAGTAAATACGCTGTCAGGACCGCTGCTCGTGCTGGCTGGCGCGGGGACCGGGAAGACGCGTGTCGTGACTTACCGCATCGCGAAGCTGATCAAGACGGGTATTCAAGCCGACCGCATTCTGGCCGTTACGTTCACGAACAAAGCAGCAGCCGAGATGCAGGAGCGGATCGGCGGCTTGCTCGGGAAGAAGAACGATAGGCAACCGGTTGCTTGCACGTTTCATTCTCACTGTGTTCGAGTGCTCCGCCGTCAGATTCATCACCTTGGCTATCCCACCAAGTTCTCGATTTACGACCGTGGAGACCAGGAGAGCCTGGCGCGAAGCGTACTCCGCGAGATACGTGTTCCCAACGAAACGCTGAGGCCCGGCGATTTGCTGTACATCATCGGCGGTTGGAAGACAAAGTGCATCCGCCCCAAAGACGCTGCGGCCGTCGCCAGTACCGACAAAGAGCACCTCGCCGCGATGGCGTATCGACGCTATCAAAACGGTCTAAAACAACGCGGTGCCGTTGACTTCGATGATCTACTACTGCTGACCGAGGAACTGTTTGCCAACTTTGAGGATGTGCGCCGCGAGGAAGCGTCTTTGTTCGATCACCTGCTGATCGACGAGTATCAAGACACGAACGGCAGCCAATACCGAATCGTCAAAGCACTCGCCCAAGACCATCGCAACCTCTGTGTGGTTGGTGATGACGACCAATCGATTTATGGCTGGCGTGGTGCCGAGGTCGAGCACATTTTGCGATTCTCCAACGACTGGCCAGATGCGACCGTCGTCTGGCTCGAGAACAACTATCGCTCGACGGCCGAAATCCTCACCATTGCAAATCGCTTGATTGCGTTTAATAAGAAGCGTCATCCCAAGGAACTAAAGGCAGCACGCTCGGGCGGCAAGCAGCCTCGAATCGATCAGTATCCCAACGAAACAAAGGAAGCGGAGGGGGTCGTCGCCGATATCGGAAAACTTCTGCGTCAACCAGAATGGGAACCGAGCGACTTTGCCATCTTGTTCCGCACGAACGAACAACCGCGAGCGTTTGAAACCGAACTACGGCGAGTAGGCTTGCCATACGTCTTGCTTGGTGGCATGTCGTTCTTTGATCGGAAAGAAGTCCGTGACGTCTTGGCTTATCTGAAGGTGATCGAATCGCCCGAGGATGAAGTGTCGTTGCTGCGGATCATTAACACGCCTCCGCGCGGACTCGGCGGAAAGAGCGTCGAAACACTCACGGCGGCGGCGGTTCAGCAAGGCAAACCCCTGTGGAGCGTGTTGCATCAGTCAGCGGTGGTGGGGAGTCTTCCTGATGCTGGGCAACGAGCCTGCGCAGAGTTGCGGTCGCTGGTCGAAATGTTTCAGCCACGGTTCGAGAACGAGTCGATGGTCGATGCGATGCGGGCCATGTTGCAACGCGTTGATTACGAGAGTGAGATCAATCGCTTGTATGACAAGCCGGAAGATCAGCAAGCTCGTATGGCTGCGCTCGAAGAGCTTGCCAATGCATTGGGCGCGTACGAGGCCAAAGCGAAGAAGCCTACGCTAGGCGGATTCCTCGACGATGTATCGCTCGGTGGTCCCGACTTCAACGACGAGAAGGACAAGCAACTGAAGCGAAACGCAATTGTGCTCATGACACTGCACAGCGCAAAAGGTCTCGAGTTTCCTCACGTCTATATGGTTGGAATGGAAGAGGGCCTATTACCGCACCATCGCAGTGTGGCTGTCGAAGGTGAAGCGATCGATGAGGAACGACGTCTATGTTACGTCGGGGTCACACGCGCGCAGGACTATCTGACGCTTTCCATGGCCCTCACGCGACGCAAATGGGGTAAACCACGCGACACAATCCCAAGCCGTTTCCTCTTCGAGTTAATTGGCCAAGCTGAGAATCCGCACACCGCGAATCCAGCGGCGCAGAAGCGACCACCGGGTGCGATGAGGAAGAAGAAAGTGGAAGCTCCGGCAAAGAGACCTAGTTCCGAACCTGCCAGATCGACCGACAAGTCTTCACGTCGCCCGCGATCCTAATCGACGACATGACGGTCCGCTGTCGGTAGTGGTACAATTTGCCCTAAGTCGGACACTCAATCTGCCGTAAGTCGGGCACTCTTGCCCGACAAAAGGAACGGCCAAGAGTGGCCGTCCTACTTTCAGAAATTTCAAACTGCACCACTACCCCGCTGTGATTCGAACATCGCAGGTTAAAGGCTTTTGGTACGATCGACGGTTTCGAGAGAACGCTCTTCGTCAAGCCACCGCTTTTGCCGCTCAAGCCAACCGTCCAGCCAGAAGCGAAGCGGAAAGTGTGACGCGATCATAAGGATCAAAGCGAGCACGATCGCCAAGCTTGCGACTTGACGCTCGACCATGAAGGCGTAGGCGTTCGCGAACGCCGCGCCTTCGAGCAGCGCACAACCAATAATCGTCCGCAATTGCAATGCCGCCATCAGCAAGCCCTCGTCGGTTTGCGGAGCAGGCGGGCCGTTCTTGGTCGCGGGTTGCCAGTTCCCATGGGCAATTCTCCGGCGAATCCCGGCGAACAGGACTTGCGGCACGACCACACGTGCCATCAATGCCATCCCCGCAAAGATGGCCAAATACAACCAAAGGCCGGGAGCGTTCCCAGCCTCTGCCGCGTCCGCGTCCATCGTCAGCGTGTAGCCGAGAAAGATCGACACACCCATCGCAAGCGAGAATACGATGATTCGCAACGTCATCAAGGTCTGGCGGACTTCTTGAGCCGCATCGGGCTTCTTATCCATAATCACCGCTCCGAGATGCAACTTGGCAAATGACAACTACACGCTGAAGTGAAGTGTAGCACATTGCTGTAGCTCGGAGCGCGACGGCTAGGCAAACACTTCCGAGATCACTTCGCCGCCATCGACGATCTTGATGGGGCGACCAACACTGCTCATGTGCTCGTGGTCGGCATCGATCTTCAAGCTGTGACAGACCGTACGCAATAAGTCGGAAACGCCAACCGGGCGATCTTCGACGGAGGTACCACCTGCATCGGTCGAGCCAATCACTTGTCCGCCCTTCACACCGCCGCCAGCCAATGCGACGTTGAAGGCACGCGGATAATGGTCACGTCCGCCGCGTGCGTTAATCGTCGGCGTGCGCCCGAATTCGCCAGCCCAAACGACCAGCGTGTTGTCAAGCATTCCGCGTTCGCGCAAATCCTTGAGCAAGGCAGCGTAGGGTTGATCCATCTGCTGGCAGAGCGCCGCTGCGTCCTCAAAGACGTTCTGGTGATTGTCCCAGTTGCCGAGCGATACTTCGACGAACGTAACCCCTGTCTCGACCAATCGGCGAGCGAGCAAACAGCCGGCACCGAAACTTGACTTGCCATATGCCTCGCGGACCGCCGTGGATTCTCGTTCGATATCGAACGCGTTCATCTTTGGACTCAGCACGAGTTTCGATGCCTTCTCGTACAGTTTCCGCTGGTTATTCACTTCCTGTTCGCCACCCGAGTTCGCGTACTCTTGCTCAAGTTTGTCGAGCAGACCAACGCGTCGGCGATAACGTCGTTCGTCTGTCATGAGTTCGGTGTTGTCGGGCTGACGAGTCGGATCAGTCATCACGAACGGATCGTATTCAACTCCCAGCAGTCCCGCGCCCGTCCCGTTCCGCCCGTTGCCAATGCGGACAAAACTTGGCAGGTCAAACGACCGATCAGCGAGTTGATGAACAACGTTCGAGCCAATCGTCGGATGCTTGATGCTGGCGGTCGGTAAGTAGCCTGTGTGCATCAGGTACGTGGCTCGCGGATGACTGCCCTCGCGGCTGTTCATCGAACGAATCAAGCAGATCTCGTCCATCGCGGTGGCAGTCTTGGGCAGATTATGGGCGATCTCTATGCCAGGGACCGACGTCGAGATCGCTTTCGTCTCGCCACCATTGTCGTGCCCTGGTTTGGGCGAAAACGTCTCGAATTGACTTGGACCACCTTGCATCCACAGCAAAATGCAGGCCATCCCACGTTCACGCAACTCCGCCGCTTCGAGTGCCATCAGGTCCGGCCAACTCAGAGTACCAGCAGCCGCTCCGGCGAGCGAAACCGATCGCAAGAAGTCGCGGCGTCGCATTCCTCGGTGTCGATCAATTGAGACATCGACTTGATGGTGAAGGCTGTGAGTCATAATCGAAAGTCCTTATGCGAGCCGAATGAGTCTATGGGCTGAGGGAAGGCTGTCGCGATGCGACTGGGTTAAACGAAGCTACTTGCGGTGTAAGAATTCTGTTGAGTTAATCAGCGACCAGAGAATATCTTCAAATGCTTCGTTCCGGTCACGGACGTCTCCGATGTAGCTCACGCAGGTTTGAATCTCGTACTTCGAGGGACTGCGAGAAAGTGTCTTCAAGTACAACTCGGTGAGCGCGTCTTCATCGTCCGGATTGTCTCGTAGGATCGCCCCCAACCCATCCGAGCGACGGGCGTTGATCGACTGGTTGATGAATGGAGCGTTCATGATTGCTAGAGCTTGCTGGATCGAACTGCCGACTTCCTCGCGAGGCTGACTGGGGTCGTAGCCAAACGCAGCGTTGAACACTGCTCGGGGACTGAAACGCTGCATGTAAGGGCCTCGCGCCGGCCCCTGTTCCGACATGCGATCGCCCAGGTCGAGTGCCGATACCAGTGAATCAAACAGTTGATCCGCCCGCAGCCGCTGCGCACAGTTCGCTTGGAACGGTAATTCCTCGTAATCACGACGGGCGCGGCTTTCACGTTGATAAGCCTCAGTAGCCAGAATCGTCCGGTACAGCCACTTCACATCGTAGCCGGTTTCTGTGAACGACTTGGCCAGATAATCGACCGTCTCGGACGCGGAACATTCGCGATCCGGGCCAAGGTCATCGATTGGCTCGTAAAAGCCTTCGCCGACCAATTCGGACCAGACACGATTTACGAAAGCTGTGGCAAACCAAGGATTATTCGGCGAACTGATCCAAGCAGCGAGAGCTTCTCGCCGATCCGCATCGGTTGTTCCTTTGGCAAGCTTGTCGCCGCTGATGAAGAAGACGGGCTGCATCTGCGTACCAGCATCCGTGGGGTCTTCAAGATTCGGCATGAAGTGTTCAGGAGTTCCGCGAAAGCGATTGTTGACGTTTGCTTGACGGCGGAATTGGAACGGCGAGTCGTTCACCGTGACCAAAAATGTTGGCGGTTGGCTATCTCGATCTTGGCGGACCGCAATGCGAGGAAAGAATGCCGCAAGCTCGTGGAACTGTTGCCGTTTCCAACGATCCGTCGGATGGTCGTGGCATTGAGCACATTGGATCTGAATGCCGAGAAAAATTCGCGACACTTCGGCGGTCACGTCTTCGGGCATTCCGGCCTGAGCCATAATGATCGCCGTGTCGCCGTTCTCGCGAACGTCGCCCGTGGCCGTAATGAAATCCGTCGCGACGTCGCTCCACGGCTTGTTCTCGTTCAACTTTTTGGTCATCGACTCGACGAGCGAGTTTGAAACGAGCAGTGCCCGATCTTCTGAGCGGCGATACAAGATGACGTCTCGCCAGTATCGAGCCCAGTTTTCGCCGAATGCTTTGTCGTCGAGCAACTGATCGACGATCTCGGCTCGCTTCGTTTCCTCACTCATGAATGCGAAGGCGAGAACGTCGTCGGGCGTTGGCGTTTCCCCTAACAAGTCGAGGAATACGCGACGCAGATAAGTCTCGTCATCTGTACGCGGAGCTAATTTGTCAGCAGCCACTCCAGTTTCTGCAACTAGCTTTTGGTCGATCTCACGAGCCGCGACCGCAGCTTCAGGTCCTGCCGCTATCGCAACACCGTGCAGCAAACACGTTCCAACGATCGCGAAAACGGGAAGCAGTCTTCGAGCATCTGCCATGATTTCCAGCTCCGGGGTGAAATCACCGTATGGGTGACAATGTTGTGTTGTTCTTGGGTCGAACAGTTCTAACCCTTGCTGGCGGATAATGTTTCGCTAGACGAGCCTTACTTTTTTGGCTTTACCGGCGTGGGGGCGGATCGCAACCACTGTTACGCCCCCGTGTTGCAATCCTGAAACATTGCCAGCCTCATATCCGGCGAAATCGGTTCAGACTCCTCGATATCTGGCTCGGCACATTGCTTGCATCTCTGAGGACTTCTGCCTCGGAAATATACCTCGAAACGACGGAACTGTTGCCACAATCGCCTTGCCCGTCGGGGCACCTTTCGCAGGAGTCGAGAGCCACGTGATGCCACAAGTTGTCGAAATCAACGCGATCGAACACCTGGAATCAATCCGGCTTCGTTGGACATCGCTGTTTTACGACACGCGTGGTACATCGTTCTTCCACACTTTGGACTGGTTGCAGGTCTACTGGCAACACCACCGAGACCACCAACGTCTGAAAGTACTCCTGGTCCATCGCGATGGCAACGTACTCGGAATCCTTCCTCTCGTTGTGCGGAAGGAACGGACTGACCCAGGATTCGCCGAAACATTGACCTATCCGATGATCCATCGACAACAATTCCTAGGCCCGATCGGTCGGAATCCTACGGCGACATTGATCGCATCGCTCCGGTTTCTTGCGCGCGAACGTCGCGACTGGGACATTCTTGCGTTGCCGAGCATCGGCGAAAGCGATCACGGTCGTACTCAAAACGCCATGCGACTCGCCGAATTCCAGCACAATGCTGCTGCGGATGCGTCAATTTTCAAAACGAGCTTCGCAGCAAGCCGCGGCTCTTGTATCCTCGATGCTGAACCACGCCTAGGCGAGATTCATGCGACTGACGAACGGCAGACGTTTACCCGGATACGATCGGTCGGAAACAATTACGGTCAGGAAGAAGCCTTGGATGGCATCGCTAATGCATGCTTCGAGCTATTCAAAGACTCGCCCGCTGCGTCAACGCCCCCCCTCTCTCGCGGCTTCTTCTGCGCGATGATCCACACAGCTCATCGCCTCGGCATGCTGGACCTGAATCTACTAAGGGACGGCAAGGACTTGGTCGCCTTCGCGTTCAACGTGCATCTGAATGGCGAACTCCGACAGGTCTGCGTGGGTGAGTATCCCTCGCGATTCGGGACTACCGCAGGGCAGCATCTTGAGAGTCGGATGCTTCAGGACAGCATCACGCGGCGAGACAAGTGTTTCTACGGCATCGCGAGGCCCGAGGGCAGTTCTGGAATTGGGAGCACCGAGAAACTGCCCGTCGTCCGGTACGAACACCGCGAATTCATTCCGCTTCGTGTTCGTCTCGAACAACTCAGTCGCCGCCTGCTGTCGCCACTCACGCGAGTCTAAGGATCGGTTCAACAACACTTACTTCTCTCGTGCAGGGTCTGCTATGCGGACCTCTGCAAGTCCTGGTCCGCACGGCGGACCCTACTCTTGAGATACCGAAGTAATTCTTGAGCTGTTCCTAAATGAGCAAGTAACCTGTTCTCATTTCTTCTTTTCCGCAGCGACTTCATTCGGTATTGGCGACGTGGCGTTCATTTCGCCGGGGGCCACAAGCAGGTAGCTGCTCCAGAAGAAAGGATGATCCGCTTTAATGCGGGCGTCGAAGTCGCTTGTTTTAACTCGCGGCTCGCGGGCAACGACCAGCTCACTCTGCATGGCGAGGAAGACACTCCGCTGCCAAGCCTCCGTTGGTGACGTGTAGGGAAGCTCTTGGACGAATTCCCGAGTCAGGTCGTAACTTGTCTTGCCGCCGGTACGCCAACGACTCAGCAGAATCGTTCGCGATCCGCTTGCCATCAATCCGCAAAGTGAAAGGAAGACATCCTCGCCGCCAGCGGGCCGTTTCAACGCTGTTTCGGCTTCGGTGTGAAACCCAGGCAAGATGATCTGTTCAGGACTCCCGAACGGCAACATCGCCCAATCGCCAAGTGTGCTGCCCGGCTTGCCTTGATCGAGTTGCATGGGGGACCAAGCGTAAGGCGTTGGTCCGTCGCTTTGGACATCGGAGAGCACCACGAGTCGGTCACACAACGTGGCGAGCATGTTCGACGGAACGGAGAGCGGTTCCTTGAGACGAACTACTTCTGACAATGAGCTTTGCAATTCAGCGAATGCTGCGAGGCCAATTTTCTCATCGTCGCGAGGAAACAAGGATCCGACGACCGCTCCCGTCTTTGTATCGGTCGTTGCCATGGGGCGTCGATCGTGCTGAGCCAGGGCAATGGTTGGCGCGTATCGAATGCGAGTCTTCGTAATTAGCGGCATCGACGATTCTGCCGTCCCGATTTGCAACGCTTCAAAGGGGAGATACCACAACGGCCCATCGGGCACGATGATCAACTCGTTGACTCCATCAAAATTTGCTGCCGTGGCGTTGTTGGTGATCGCCGCGAACATGGCTCGAGCGGGTTCCTTCCAAGCATCGTTCGCCAAGACTTCCAAATCGATGGGTTGGTTCTTGTCGTAGTGCCCCATCGACCGAAGCACATCCGAGATGCGTTTCTGCAGCTTCGCTCCACCTTCGAGCGCCGCGAGCTTGTAATCATCTTTCCCAAATGAGAAGGCATGAACTGCTCGGCTCGTCGAAAGGTAGGACATCACCATCGTTCCCGGCGGCAGATTTGCTTGGAAGCTCTTCAGGTCCAACGGGGGCGGGAAGACAAAGTCCGCAGGAACTCGACGCAGTGCGATTTCGCGGAGGAGCACTTCTTGAGCCGAGCTGATTTGAGCGAGCTGACCGCTAAGCTTCTTCTGCGTTTGTCGCACTTCATCTTCTGCGGGGACGAGCGGCAGTCCCTCGAGCTGCGTGCGTAACGCCGATGCTTGGCGAGCCAATGTCGCGTACTTGGGATACCGGGCATTCAAATCTTGCCGCTGAAGCAACGCCCGTTCGCTGATCGCCTCCTTCGGAGCCTCCAACACCCAACGCAAGGCAACCAATCGACCGCCCATCGGCAGCGTCGTGAAGAACCGATGACGACGTATGCGATCGGAAATCTCGATCGCCCGCTCTTCTTCCTTGCGTTTAAGGGTGATTTCAAACCAATGCTCCAAAGGCGCGAGGTGCGGAGTGAGGACGACCGACAGCGTTTCAACGGGATCGACGGCCCAGTCCTTTGGCTCGGGTTCACGCAGAGCATAGTTGTACAGCTCGTTCCCCACGCGTTCTGTCACCGCAGCACTGACGACCAACCGATCAATCAAGCCCAACTCGAATAACCGCAACGAACTCTTCCGCTGATACGCCATCAACGCAGCGAAGGCAGCATCCCCTGCTTTTACATTGCCGGCCGTGTAACTAGCGAGCGCGAGGACGTATTGATAGCGGGCACCGATGGTTCCGCCACGCATGTCAGCGCGTGCCATTGTCCGACGAGCCTGTTCGAGAAGCGTGACGGCTGTCGCTGTCTCGTTTGCTGTCGCTGCAACCTCGGCTGCCGAGACGACCAAGGAGGTTTCAAGCAAATCGGATTCTCGGCGAGCCCAGGCAGTCGCGGGCTCCAGCGGCGGATACATCCCGTTCTGTCCTGCCACCAAATGCGTAACCGCTCCCCAGCGGAGCGCCTCTTCGACGAGTGCATATTGCGAGTACCAAGCAGCGCTCAAGCTCGCTTCCAAGAACAAACCGCTCGCAGTTCCATACTGATCTTGCTCGAATGCGAGTTTCCCCAGAGCCAATAACGAAGTCGCCGTCAATGGATGATCGAACTGCGACGCCATCACCAGCGATTTTCCCAACTCTGACGCCGCTTCTTGCGACCGGCCCGCGGAGGCGTATGCCAAGCCGAGCAACGCATCGATCCATGCACCCGACCAATGATTCGGCGGAGCAGGTCGTACGGTCAACACCTGGACTAACTGAGTGGTAAGTGGATCGTGAGCGGCGGCGCGACCCATAATCTCGTGCCGCCGTCGTATCGCGAGAGCCGTACAACGCATAATTTCGTGGACGTTGACCTGATAGAACTCGGGCAGCGCCACAATGCCGCCTTGTTGCAGCACTTGCTGGTTGTCGAGACGACCTTGGAGGATTGGATAGCGATCAGGAAACCGAGCTGGCACCGAACGACGGGTAGAAACTCCCCATGTTGGCGCTCGACGTGCGCTGCCTTGATCGGGCTGTAACACGTCCGGAAAGTCAACTCGCAACATCCAATTACGGTGAACGAGGAATAGATTTAGCGCGGCAGTGTACTCGTCGGCTGCTTGGCTAAGTTCTCCCATCTGATACATGCTCTCGCCGAGCATCGTGTGATAGCAAATCGAGTCAACCCAACGACCTTCACTGCTCCGCACCCCTGAACGTGCGGCAGAACGAAACGCCCGAGCCGCGTCCGTGAACTCACCGGCCTGATAGATGTTGAGCGCCAAATAATACTCGCCCGGCGGATACTCGCGTACGGGAGCCTGTTGCGCTCTTCCGGAAGGAGCGAGTAATAGGACGCAGCTACCGGCGACCAGAGCCGCGGCGCGCAGTCTTAGTGATGGTCTTCGGGGGCAAAGTCGTACATGGGAAGATTGGGCAGCCATCGAATGGGCTCCGAGGAGTTTTGACGTCTCACCAAATCCGCGTGGATCGCTTGCTAGCAGACACCTGCTGGCTGACGTCAACTTTTGAACAAATCAACTTGCCTAACTTCTCTCATCATAACGCAACCCTCCGCAAGCGGCGACAGTTGAGACGACAACCGGAAAACTTTTTCAAGTGGCCAACATTTTATCCCGATTGAGTGGAGCCACCGCGCCAGCAAGTCCGATAACTTGTGACGATTACACCGGTTCTACGGAGCATGCCGACGATGAAATATCAACGAACAACAAGCTGGACCAAGGCCATCGTGTGCGGAGTGGCGGTTGCCGCGCTCAGCGCCACCGGTTGCCAATCGCAAATCGGCGGACAAACGCTGCCGAGCGGGCATTACCTCACGGACGATGTCCAGTACTTTGCTCCAGGGCCAGAGTTCAAGCTCTCTCGCGAAGCCGCTGCGATGAAAGCTTATGAGGCTGACCAGGACGCTCAATCGCCGTAACGGCGTTCCGTTCTATCGCCAATCAACACCACGAGGGAGACGCAAAGGATTGCGTCTCCCTCATGTATGCGCTGTGGGTATTCTTCAACTAGTGGCTCGCGACGAGGATTTCGGCGTCCGCGTTAATACGAGCAATCAGTTCGCTTTGAATTCGTGATGCATCTTCGTTAGGAACTTGGCACGTCCCTGCTGCGGCATGTCCGCCGCCTCCGTACTCTAAGCATAACTCGCCCACATGGGTCGGGCAGCTGCGGTCGAAAATTGATTTACCAATCGTGAATACCGTGTTCTGCCGCTTGAGCCCCCACAGTACATGCATCGAGATGTTGCACTCGGGGAACAGGGCGTAGATCAGGAAGCGATTGCCTGCATAGATAATCTCTTCATCTTTCAAATCGAGCACAACGAGGTTGCCATGGACGACCGAACAGCGTCGAACTTGTTCGACGAACTTCCCTTCGTGCTCACGATACAATTGCACTCGCTCTTGTACGTCGGGCAACGCGAGGATGTCTTCGATCGAGTGATCGCGGCAATAATCGATCAAATCCATCATTAACTGATAGTTGGAGACGCGAAACTCGCGGAAACGACCGAGTCCGGTGCGTGCGTCCATTAAGAACGAGAGAAGTTCCCAACCTTCCGCGTCCAGCACATCGCCTCGCGTGAACTTTGCTGCATCGGCTTTGTCGACGGCTTCGAGCATGTCCTGCGGGAAGCCGGGGAAATTCTTTGCGCCGCCAAAGTAGTCATAGACAACCCGTGCGGCCGAATCTGCATGTGGGTCGAGAATGTGGTCCTTGCGATCGAAGCCGCCGTTACGAATCCCTTCGCTGGCATGATGATCGAAGCACATCTTGCAGCCAGCCACATATGGCAGGTTGGTCAGAATGTCGTTCTCGGTAACTTCGATCTTTCCGTCCTGAACATCTTTGGGATGTACGAACTGGATCTCGCCGAGGATGCCCAAATCTTTGAGCAGGACAGCACACACTAGGCCGTCAAAGTCGCTGCGAGTGAGTAAGCGGTACTGTTGCACTTGATTGGTCATCTATCGCTCCCGATCGATCTCGAAATCGGTTCTGTGAAGTGGGTGAAGCCATGACATGCGTTGCGAGTCAGATTGGACTACGCGAAAACATAGGTCACGCCTAGTCGCAAGGCACAACTTTTCGTGAGCCGTAGGCACTAGCCTCGGGCCTTTGCTGGATTCGGCGTTCCGTCCTAATGGCCCGAGGCTAGCGCCTACGGCTCACTCAAGTCTCTCATTACTTCTCGTTCAAACGCTCCATGTCGCAGAATCCAACAGAGATGCCACGATGAGGTGGGACGTTCTAAGTCACAACACACGACATGCCCTTGTCATTTAACTCAGGCTGAGCGGATTATGCGGGAACTAACGCATTGCGTGACGCTTGCTTTCAGTCGCAGTTCCGCCCACAATCACGCGATCTTTAACTGCATTCGGAGCGACAACCACCGGTGGGCGAAGCCAGTACGAACGAGACGCTCGCAACGCGCGAAACGCATGCACATGGACTCGTTCGAGTGCTCGGGCCGCGAATCGCGACGGCGGTTGTCGTTGGGAACGTGATTGGCTCGGGGATTTTTCTCAAACCCGGAAACATTGCCGCCGAAGCTGGACAGTTTGGCGTCATTATCAGCGTTTGGGTGATCGGAGGGCTGCTGTGTATCTTGGGTGGGCTGTGCTTTGCCGAGCTAGGCACGATGTATCCGCATGCAGGAGGGCTGTATGTCTATCTCCGGGAAGCTTACGGTCGTCCCGTCGCATTCCTGTTTGGCTGGACGGAAGTCTTCTTCGGCAAGCCGGCATCGATCGGTGCGTTGAGTGTTGCCTTTGTCGGTTCGTTGAGTCTCGCCCTGGGAGGCATCCTCACTCCGGTCGTACAAGTGCTGTTAGCGATCGTCTTGATTGTCGGCATTGCCTGGGTAAACATTCTTGGTGTGCTCTGGGGCGGGCGACTACAGATGCTAGTTACGATCGTGAAGGCCGCGTTCTTGGCACTTGTCGCCATCGTGCCATTCCTTCTGATTCCCTTCGTTAGCGAATCGATCAATATCGCTAACTATTCGTCAACCGTTGCCCCGAGGCAGTCGGGTCTGGCCGCTCAAGTGGGCGTGGTTTTACTCGCGGTCATGTGGGCCTACAACGGTTGGCACGGCGTCACGCCATTGGCCGAAGAGGTCACCGATCCACAGCGCAGTATTCCGTTCGCATTGTTTACGGGGATCGGCATCTTGATCGTGCTGTATCTGGCCGCGAACTTCGCCTATCACGGTGTGCTCTCGATGTCCGAGATGAAGGCCGCAGGCGATCACGCTGCGGAAGAGATGTTGAAAAAGCTGTTCGGGCAAGGCGGATTGGCGGCGATGTCCGCAGTGATCATGTGCAGCACTTTCGGTGCGATCAATACGAACCTACTGCAGGCACCTCGCATCACGTTTGCAATGGGACGGGATGGTGTCTTCTTTCGTTCGCTTGGGATGGTGCATGCCACCTTTCGCACGCCAGCAATGGCAATCGCCGTGATGGCTGCCATGTCGATCGGGCTAATTCTCGCCGTTGCCGTTGCCAAGCAAATGGTCCGCGAACCGCCAGTCGGTTCCGCGACCGAGTTCGTCGCGAAAAGCGACTCGGCTCCGCCGAACCAGCTTTGGCCGCTAATTGTCGCCAGCCTGAGAAACGACTCTATCTTCAGCTTGTTGACGAATTTCGTCATTTTCTCGGCAAGCATCTTCTACATGTTAGGCGTATTCGCAGTGATCGTCCTGCGAATTCGCCAACCCGACATCGACCGCCCCTACAGAACATGGGGATATCCCGTCGTGCCTCTGTTATTCGTGACGGTCTACGTCTGGTTCATGTTGCAAATCTATCGCAGCAACCCGCTCGAATCACGCACCGGGCTGCTCTTCATTGCGTTAGGAGTGCCCATCTTCCTCGCCTACCGATATATTGGGAAGCCGCGTTCACCACTTCGCTGAGCTGCAACGAACAGACCCTTTACCTCCACGGAAGGATCGCTACCAGATGGCTCCGACGACGGCTTCAGGCCACTTTTCACGCACGGTGATTCGGGCTTCGGCTGGAACGGGAAAGACGTTTCAGTTGTCGAACCGGTACCTGGGATTGCTAAACGCGGGCGTCGCTCCCGATCAAATTCTGGCAACAACGTTCACACGCAAAGCCGCCGCCGAGATCCTTGATCGAATTGTCGTCCGCTTGGCCCAAGCGGCCAGCGACCCGAAGGCATGCCAACAACTTGGTCAGTTTATCGGTGACAAGTCACTCACTTGCGAGCGTTGTCGCCAACAGTTGATTGGCCTGCTGCGTTCGTTGCATCGGCTGAACGTTAGCACGCTCGACAGCTTCTTCGGCCAGATGGCTCGGAGCGTGAGCCTGGAGGTGGGGTTGTCTCCTTCGTGGCAGATCGTCGATGAGCTACAAGATGCAGCGATTCGGGACGAAGCGATCGAGGCAGTTATCGACGGCGAAGAGACAAATGACTTGCTCACCTTGACGCACTTACTGACGAAGGGAGAAGCAAGTCGCACCGTCGGGCAACTCATTCGCACGACCGTCAACGACCTGGAGAGCCTGTATCAGGAATCGAATGCCGACGCCTGGCATGCCCTGAATTACGAGAAGCCGTTGGTCGATGATGAACTGGTATTGCTGCTCGATGAGTTGCGAGAGCTTGGCGTCCCGGACAACCGGTTCGTCAAGGCCAGGGACGAAGATTACACGCGTGCGTTGCTTGGTGATTGGGAGAACTTTATCGCCAAGGGCTTGGCCGGGAAGATCCTCGCGGGCGAAACGACTTATTACAAGAAGCCGATCTCGGACGTCGCAATCTCGATTTACAAACGTCTGCTCAAGCATGCTCGTTCACTTCTGCTCAGTCGCATCGCAAAGCAAACGGAAGGTTCTTACGAGTTGCTGAAGAAGTTCGACGCCGAGTATGCGACGTTAAAACGCGAGCAGCATGCGAATCGATTTGACGATATTACGCGTTTCTTAGCCCGCTCGTTAAGCGACGCGGCGAACGAATCTGCTGAAAATGGCACCTATCGTCAAATGTCGTTTCGTCTTGATGCCAGCGTCCGTCACCTGCTGCTCGACGAGTTTCAGGACACTGCGCCGGCGCAATGGGACGTTCTGCGCCCGTTTGCCAAGCGAGTGACGAGCGGCGAGCCGAACGAATCGTTCTTCTGTGTCGGCGACACGAAACAGGCGATTTACGGATGGCGAGGCGGAGTCGCAGAGATCTTTGATGCGATCAGTTCTGAGTTGGCTGGGCTGAAAGAAGAAGGCTTGAACACAAGCTTTCGTTCGTCCGAGCCCGTCATCGAAACGGTCAACATCGCCTTCGAGCACATGAGCCAACATTCGAATCTCGGTCGAGCCGAAGAAGGTGTTCGGAAATGGTGCCAACGATTCACCCGGCATACGACGACGCGAACTGACCTGTCCGGCTATGCCACGCTGGAGACCGCGCCCGATGCCGAGAAACTGTTGGAGTTCACGGCTCAGCGAGTTGCCGAATACGCCAAGCGGTCGGCGCAGCACACGGTGGGAGTTCTTGTGCGCCGCAATGAGACCGTGGGGCGATTAATCGGATTACTGCGTGAGCAGGGCGTGATGGCCAGTGAAGAAGGCGGCAATCCGCTCACCGATTCGGCAGCGGTCCTCCTCATTCTTTCGTTGGTGCAACTGGCCGAGCATCCCGGTGACTCGATCGCTCGATTTCATGTGGCCACGAGCCCACTGGGCACGAGCCTTGAGTTCACCAACTATCGGGATGACAAAACCTGCTTCCGCCTGAGTCGGCAGACGCGTCGATCGTTGATTGAAACGGGCTATGGGCCCAGCGTGGCGGGTTGGGCCAAAGCGTTGCTTCCCCACTGTACTTCTCGCGAACGGAGTCGGCTCGGCCAGTTAGTTGAACTTGCGTTTGGCTATCAGCGACGAGCCACGAACCGCGTCGACGACTTCATTCGCTACGTCGAGCAACAACGTGTTGCCGATCCCACGAGTGCCCAAGTGCGAGTCATGACGATTCATCAGGCGAAAGGATTGGAGTTTGACATCGTCGTGCTTCCCGAACTTGAAGGTCGCGTGATCGGGCAACCCGATTCATTCGTGGTCCACCGTGAGACTCCGGTCAGTCCGGCGGATCGTATTTGCCGCTACGTGAACGCGGATATGCAGCAACTGCTTCCGAAGAAGTTCCAGCAGATGTTCGAAGATGCGACGGATCGAACCGTCACCGAATCGCTCTGTGTGTTGTACGTCGCACTGACGCGTGCTGTCCATGCGTTGCACATCATCATCGCCCCGTCGAAGGACAACGAGCGCAGCATGCCGCTGACGTCGGCGGGACTGCTGCGCGCCGCCTTGCGTGGGAACGAGCCCGTACCGTCTGGCAGCCTCCTTTACGAATACGGCGACTCAGAATGGTTCGAGCGGATTAAACCAGAAGCTCCTCCGACCATCACCCTCCAAAAGCCTTTACCTGCAAGGATTCAGTTGGCACGCACCGCCAAGCATCGTCGCCGCGGTCTCGACCGCCAAAGCCCATCCGGATTCGAAGGCGGCAGTCGCGTTAGCATGGCCGAACTGTTGCAGCCACGTCAGTCTTCGTCGCTGGCTCGCGGAACGTTGATTCACGCTTGGTTTGAGCAAATTCAATGGATCGAAGACGGAATGCCGGATGAGTCGTCATTGAGGCAAGTCGCGAGTCAACTGCGACGAGACGAGGCAACTGCATTGAATATTGAGCAAGAACTCAAATCGTTTCACGAAATGCTGGGGCGATCCGCGATCCAAGACGCGTTGTCTCAAGCTGCTTACGCTGCTCCAGGGAAGCTGGGGTTTGGGAAGTCCGCGACGGACGTGTTGGCAGAAAGCAAGCCAAGATTAGTCGTTGAGAACGAACGGACGTTTGCCTTAAGAAATGAAAGCCAACTGCTGAACGGAAGCATCGACCGCATCGTGTGGATCTATGCCGGCAAGCAGCTCGTCGCGGCCGACATCCTTGATTTCAAAACCGACCTGCTCAAAGATGACAGCGCAGCGAACGAGAAGCGTGAGTATTATCGACCGCAACTCGAAGCCTATCGCGACGCGGTCTGTCGCATGTCGGGACTAGCCGCGGAGCAGGTCATTGCCAGACTAGTGTTCGTCGGGCACGGCCTTATCGTTCGCGTAGCGTGAAACGCGAGACTCGCAGCATGTCAGAACCAGTGACCGCAATTTTTGTTTATGGCACGCTGCAACGCGGTGAAGTGCGCGAACGGTGTTGGCCCCATGCCCCCATGAAGATCGAATGGGGGACGATCCGAGGCCTATTGCGAGATTTGGGGGAGTATCCAGCGTTGGTTGCCGGCGAGGATCTTGTCTTGGGCGAGTTGTGGCATCTTGCGGACGGCGACATGACCTCGACGTTGGCGGCGCTCGATGAGATCGAGTGCTACGGGCAGGACGATGTCGATCTCTACGTTCGCGAAATCGTGATGTGTCACACCTTGGCGGGCGACGAGCGACGAGCCTTTACCTATCGATACGCGAATCCTGCGGATATTGCGATGGTGCAGGTGGTCGTGCCAGGTTCGGACGGATTCTGCCACTGGACAGGTCGCTGATAGAGGCGACACCGGTGGGCAGTCTATCCGCCTAAACGCTGGAACGGTAAGTTTAAGGCTACTGGTGGATTGGTCGATTCGTTGGAGAAAGGTCGGAAATGGTTTGCCGCGGTGTCCGAGGTGCGACGACGGTCGAGTCGAATTCGCGCGATGCGATCTTAGAGGAGACTCGAAAGCTGCTCGCGCTGATGATCCGCTTAAACGAGATCGAGTCCGAGGATGTTGCCAGCGCTACCTTTACTTTGACCAGAGATCTCGATGCCGAGTTTCCGGCGTTGGCCGCTCGACAGCTCGGTTGGCGCGACGTGCCGTTGTTGTGCTCCTACGAGCTGAATGTTCCCGGTTCGCTTCAGAAATGCATCCGAATTCTGGTGCATTGGAACACCGAAAAGAAACAACAGCAGATCACGCACGTTTATCTCGGCGGTGCTAAAAAGTTGCGGCCCGATCTGGCGGAGCTTCCACCCGTCGATTTTGCGGAGCTGGAAGCTTGGATCGCGAAGCACATCGCACAGGGCAGCTGAGCGTCCGTAGATCGAGCCGCGTTCGCGAACGTCGCGCCGGCGTCTCAGAACTCTTTCACCGACCATGGAATTCGACGCGTTAGATTCTCGCAGCCAAGATATAGTTTGTCTTTGGGCATGGCGGCTTGTAATTTGTCGTAGCGATCTGATATCGCCTTGAAACGATCCAGGTGGTATGGGTGTGTCTGCATGAAGGATGGGAGCCCAGGCCGAACTCCTCGATCACGCTCGTGCATGCGAAGGAACAGCTTTGCCATTTCCCGCGGGTCGTATCCCAGTTCGTAGGCCCAAGTCGCTCCGTCATCGTCTGCCTGCGACTCGTCTTCGGGGCGGAAGGGTTTGCTGAAGCTTCGCATCAGCATTCCGCCGTTGCGGAAGAACTGATCGGGCGAGAATCCGTTCGTGCCGCTGAACGTATTCTGCATCAGCTTCATTCGCTTGGCATCGTACAATTGGTGTCCATGATCGAGATGCGACAACTCGTGTCCTACGACGCCGACCAAAGCGGCTTCATTCTCGGCGAACTTCAGCATGCCGCGATAGAAGATCAATGTACCCCCTGGAAATGAACGGGCGTCTGTTTCGTCTGATTCCGCGATGTGGACGCGGATCGTCCGGTAACGGGCCGCGTTCTCCATCTTGGGACGGACGAGAGCGATGAGTGCTTGAAGGTACTCATAATCATCGCCGCGAGTGCTGACCTTGATTCCCTGGCGACGCAGTTCGGCAAGATACTCGCGACTTGCCCGCTCGCCGATCTGAGACTCGTCGCGGACTGGGATCTCAATCTTGTCCAACTCCGCCCGATCTTCAGCCGGAGCAGCGCCAAAGAACTGATCGAACATCTTCTGCGGATTGGAGAAGGGAAAAGGTTGTTGCTGAGCGTTAAGCGGCGCGGCCAATCCGAGTAGAACGAGCGAACAGACGCAACAGACGGCTAATCGACGACGACACTCCCTCTCCAGAAGAGCAAACATACCGACTCACTTTTTCATTCGTGCTAGTCCCCTGCCGTTTCCGCAACCGTCTCTGGCTCACCCCAGTATTGCGTGGCAAGCACGATCAGTCCAGTTACGGCGAACGCTGGGCCCTCCAGGACCGTCCACCACACGGGCATGCCAACGGCCAAGTCGATGCTCAACATCACGATTCCATGAGCGATCGAGAGTCGTGCCAGCAGGCGAATCAGTGGCCAGTACCGTCGCACATCGAGCGACATGTAGACAACCATCAAACCGTGTAACGCGTACAGCGCGGACGCGGAGCGGGCGAGATAGCTGGCGATGGGTGCCGTCGGAAACTCGCCAAGGCCGCTCCAGTGATGGCCCCATTGAATCCAGGCAGTGGGCATCACGACGGCGACAAACGCCAGCATGTCGATGCTGCCAAGGACTCGCAGCGCGAGCACCAACGGGAGTTCGCCCCGTTGCTTCGTCGAAGCAATTGAAGTTCCGTTACTGTCGGGCATGCGAGAGCTCTTAGTCCAACCGTTGCAAGAGAGCCGAACGCATGCTGTGGATCCGATCGAGATCGATGCCCGGCGATTCATGTTCGAGCAGCCAGTCGAGATCGGCGATCGCCGCGGCGTAGCGGTTGCCGAACGCTCGCAGACCCGCTCGTTGCTGTCGATACTCCGCGGAATCGGGCTCGATCGCGACGAGCGCTTCGAGATAGCGAAGCAACGCCTCGCCGTCCGTTCTGGACTCTGCCAATCCGCCAAGATTGCGAATCATACGAACCAAGATATCTCGTTTGGGACTTGCTGCGAGATCGTCTTCCGTCAGGGTCCGGTTCGCATGCAGACGAACTAACGCGACCGCATCGTCTCGCGAGAGCAGGGTTCCACGTTCAAATACATCGACCAGTTGATCGTCGCTCTCGGGACGAACATGCTTCACAACAAAGTGACCGGGCAGCCCGACCCCTTGGATGTCGAGCCCCACGCGTTGACCAAGTTCCATGTAGAGGACGGAGAGCGTGACCGGAATTCCCTCGCGGTCGTCGATCACGCGGTTCATGTAGCTGTTCGCGCGGTGATAGTACTCGTCGCTGCGACTGCCGTGAAATCCATTCTCGACAAAGAAATAATCGTTCAACTTGGCAAGCTTCGTCGCGTCGTCAGCGTCTTCGGCAAATGTCTTCTTGATCTCGCCGGCCATTTGATCGACTTGCGAGAGATAAGCCTCGACTTCTATATCCGGCTCGTCCAACTTGGCCAGTAACAAGGCGCCTCGCAAGAGATCAAAGTCGCCATTGTCGGTGTTCACCAGTTCACCCAACTTCCTTGCGACTCCCTGCACGCGAACATCCTGAGCCGTCTTACGAAGCTCTTCGGCGCGACGCTCCAACTCGTCGGCTCGTCGTCGCAGCAGCGTTGCAGACGCTTCGGCTTTCTCGGTGAAGGGCTCGATATCAGCGGGGCGCAATGTCGGCAGCGTGGGCAAGCCCTCGATTAACGTCGTGAAGCGGGCGAGTTCTTCGGCACCGAGTTGCGTTTCGGCCAGTTTGTCCGCGAATCGGAACTGCTTGAATTCGGCCTCTGTTTGTCGAAACTTGGCTAACCCAATTCTGCCGGAAGTATAGGTCTGATCCTGCGACTCAATCACGAGTTGTTCATTCACGAAGCATTGGAACTTGTCCGCTTCGATGCGGACTTTCAGTTGATTCCATTCGCCGGGTCGATAGTGGGCAGTGTCGACGTCTTCGAGGATCTGCCACGTGAAGACCGTCGGTCCGTTGAAGCACGTCAAACGCAATTTGCCGTTGGTCGGGTAAAAACCATAGTGTTTGTCACCGCCATCCGCATGAAAGATCAATCCCGCCGCGCCCGCTTCGTCATCGAGCTTGACATGTACGGCGAGTTCAAACGGAACCTTTGGTGCTTCGACCGTCGAGATGCAAAGCGAACGACCGCCGAAGCCCGAGCCTTGCCCCGTCACGAAGATTCTTCCGGCGCGCTGTCGCCAGCGTGCGCCGAGCAGCGGAGTCCATTGATGCTCGTCGATCGCTCCGATCGTCGCCCACCGCGACAACGAAATCGGATTCGGTTCGTCGAGCAGTAGTCGCAGATGTTTCGCATCAACGGCAAAGCCAACATTCTCCTCACGCAACGATTTCATATTTGCGATGCCATGCACACGAGCTTGCATATCGACGACGGGGCCGCCGCTGTTGCCACGTTCGATGGGAATCGCGAGTTGGATCATCTCTTGGCCTTCGACTTCTCGCACGGCCGAGACGATTCCACTTACAACGCTGTGCTTTAACCCGAGGGGATTACCCATCATGACGATGGGTTGCCCTTGAATCAGGGAACTCGCGTCGCTCAACTCGAGTGGCTTAAGCTTCTTGCCGCCAGTCGCCACTTTCACGATCGCGAGGTCGCGATGCCGATCTGAGGCGTGTACCGCCTCGACGGTGAGATCGGTTCCGTCGGACAACTCGACCGTGAACTCGCGGCCCTCGCCGATCACATGCAGATTCGTGGCGATCAACCCTTCGGCAGATACAACGAACCCCGTTCCCAGACCATGCTCCCCGCCTTCGCGACCGGTTGTCGAAATCGTGACCAGCGAAGGGCGGATACGTTCGACGATTTGCTCGACCGACAACGGTTCAACGGTCGCGTCGTCCGTTTGCGGTTCTGCTGCTAGGAGTTGAGGTGGTACGATGACGTAAGCAGCAAGCAGTAACAGGAGGACTGGCAATCGATATCGGGCCATGGGGAAACTCCAGGTGAATCCAACCGGTGTGGTGAGACTATTGTAGCGACCGCAGAGCTTCGGAACCAATTGGCAGATCAACGAGCCTGCGGTATTCCGAGAGTGTACGATGACGTATGATTGGCTCTTTCTGCAGGATCGGTGCGGCTTACGCCGACGCCTCGCACCACTTTCCTAATCGACGACGTCAAATTCATCATGGCATCGAAGAGCGAACAACCTCAGTACACTCGTGTGTTTCTGACATTTGCGCGAAATAGCTTGATTCGCGACATGACGTTTCGCGCTAATTTCATCATCGAGTGCATCGCATCGCTGTCCTGGACGATGATGAATTTGGGGTTCTATCTGCTGATCTTCTCCCAGATCGAGCAGCGGCGGATCGCGGATTGGCACCAGTTTGAGTTCTTTGCCTTCATCGCCACGACTTGGATCGTCAACAGTATCGTGCAAACCTTTTTCATGCCAAACGCTCAAGAGTTCAGCGAGTTGATTCGGACGGGCAATCTCGATTTTGCACTACTAAAACCCATTGATACGCAGTTCCTAATCTCGTTGCAGAAAATGGACTGGTCGTCGCTGTCTAATTTTGTTGCAGGTGGCGTGCTCTTGGTGGTCAGCCTGTGGCGGCTTGCGGGCGACCCGGCACATCCCTTAACCGTCACGCCGCTCCTGGCTGGGATGTACCTTTTCTATCTCGCTTGTGGTGTGGCGATCATGTACAGCCTGATGGTCTCACTGGCAGCGACCAGTATCTGGCTGGGCCGAAACCAGACACTGTATGACTTCTGGTTCTACATCACGAACTTTTCGCGATACCCGATGGAGATCTACAACGGACCGTTCGGCGCGCCGCTGCAGTGGTTCTTTACGTTCATTATTCCAGTGCTGATCGTGGTGAATGTTCCCGCTCGCATCGTCGCTCAACCGTTAAGGCCGGAAACGAGTGTCGGAACCTCGCTGGCGCTATTTGCGATCGCCGCCACGGTTGGCTGCCTGCTTGGCTCGCGATGGATCTTCAAGCGTGCACTGCTCAGCTACAGAAGCGCCAGCAGCTAAATAGTCTTGCGAGAGTCTGACTCCATTGAGCCGTAGGCTAGCGCCTACGGCTGACGAATCAATCGGAATCGTGCAGATCTATTTAGGCTGCCCTTGGGCATCTTTATCGACGGTGCCGTTCCATGTCCACGATGCGATCAGCCGTGAGATGTGGCTTCTTCAGGAACTCGGCTCGACTGCGCTGGCCGAAGATGCCGACTTCCTTGCGTAAATAACGATGCAGATTCAGTCCTGGCGCGGGTGAGACGAAAGATAGGATCTGACCTTGTTGATCGAGCAAAGCGTACGGCGGAGATGCTTGGTGGCTCGAGTGAACGGGCAACAGCCAACCACGACCGTCGAAGCGTGGATCAAAGTCAGTCGCGTCGGAGGTCGGCGAAGCTTCGTTCGTTGCTGGCGAGTCCGCGACGAATTCGTCCGCATTCGGGTCGGCGATACCCGCGTAGCTCAGCTGCAGCCGCTCGAACTCTTTGATGTTTTCAAGGATCAGTCGTGCCTTCCCCCGATGCAAGGTCGTATCGCTTTGTTCCAATAACGCTTCCGCTTCTTGACGCAAGGCAGCCAGCTTCCACTGTGTTGGCCGCTGCGCAACGGTTTCCGACAACCTAATGTCGAGCATCTTGGCCATTGAATCAAAGTCCGCGATTCGGTTCTCGCTGGGGCGGAAATCTGTTCGCGGAGCAAGCGATGCCACGCGAGCAGCCTCCGTTTCGGTGGGCACATCGTCTCGTGCGACGAAGCCGTCCGTGACCGCTGGCGTTTCACTAATTTCCTCAGCAACAACTTGGAATTGTGCGAGTTGGATCTCGGATTGAGGGTTTGTTGCGGACGCCTGTTCCTTCAGGGGGTCGATGTCCCGTTCCTGAACCCAACGAAACTCGCCGGCAGGAGGCGCGATCTGATAAAAATCCCGCAGTTCATCGCCACGGAAGATGGACATCGATTGCCGCGACATCAATTGAACGGATTCACCCGGATCGAGTTTGACTTGCCACTTGTGATCTGTATCTGTGTCGCTTTCAGAGCCTACCCAAGCGACTACGTTATTACCGACGACCTTGGCCACATCCGGATCATTCGTCATCCGCAGCTTACTGGCTTCGACCCAATTAAAGCTGCCTTTGGGCGGTCGTATCCCCAACCACCCGCCACCCTTCCGCTCGTAAACTTCGATTTCGTCGCCAGCCTCGATTTGTCCCGTCACATAGAACTGCGAGCCGGGCCCGCTACGGACAGTTACCTCACGCGACTTGACCGCTACCTTATACGGAAAGGATTCCTCCGCCAGGGTGGCAGCCGCAGCAAGAAGGACGATCAAACTAACAACAGAAGTGGCTCGCATGAAAACGCCCGCCGAAATCGAAGACTTGTCGAAAAAGAAGAGGGCAGTCTTCTAGAGAAAAGCCTTGGGCGGTTCAATAGCAATCGCGCGAGCCGGGAAGGTTGGGAAGACAGGGACATCTGCGTGACAGCCGGTTTAGAACTGATGGCCTTCCTGGGGGCCATTTTTTGTTGGGGTCAGCACTTCGGGGCCCTCTTCGGTCATCATAATCGTGTGCTCGAACTGAGCCGACAGTTTGCCGTCACGGGTTCGGACAGTCCATCCATCTTGCTTGTCCGTGACACCTTGTCGGACTCCAACGTTGATCATCGGTTCGATCGTGAAGCAAGTGCCGGGAGCGAGACGGTCGCGCCGTGATTGCCGAGTCGGATAATGTGGGATGGTCGGTTCTTGGTGAAAGTCTCGTCCCAATCCGTGTCCAACAAACTCTCGGACAACGCTGAAGCCGCGCCCCTCCGCTTCGGCTCGAATCGCATGACCGATGGTCGCCACTGGACAATTAGGCGTGATCGCTCGGATTGCCAGCCACAGGCAATCAAAGGCGCACTGCGTTACGGCGCGGGCTTCGTCAGAGACCTCTCCAATCAAGAACGTCTCGGAGGAATCTCCGTGCCAGCCATCCACGACGCTGGTCACATCAACATTGACGATGTCGCCCTCTTGTAAGACATAATCGTTCGGAATGCCGTGGCAGATGACTTCGTTGATACTGGTGCAGCAACTCCTCGGGTAAGGACCCTTCTCGCCAGGATAGTGCAGTGGTGCGGGGCGATGCCCGCGCGAGACCGTATATTCGTGGACACGTTCGTCCAATTCGCCGGTCGTCACGCCTGGTTTGACAAACTCACGGATGTAGTCCATCAGCTGAGCGTTAAATTGACCAGCTCGACGCATGGCATCGCGTTCGGGTTTGGCAAGCCTAATTTTCGCCTTACTTTGCAACATCAGTCCCCTCGTTGACAGCAGATTTGCAAGCAACAAGTGTATCAGCCGGATTTCAGATTGGAATATGCCCCGGCGCAACAGGCGAAGAGGGGACTGGGCTGGCAACTGGGAGAGCTACGAATGGCCAAATGACCAATGACAAGGAATCGAAAAAACGTTGCAAACAGCATGGATCTGCCAGGCTTTGGAAGGAAACCAACGCACGATGCTGCACTGAACCCGGCACGCAGAATCGCATTCCACTGATCGACGAGACCGGTCGACGAGACCGGCGAGCGGAGTCGCGGCAAGGGGAAAAAGAAGTCTCGCGAGTGGCCCTGACTCGGAAATCTGTGTGGCTACCGCGGTGCACTGAAAGTCTGTGAGATTCAGAAGAAGCACTTACGTACGTGGCTTCAGCGGAACCCGACCTGGGACCACGACAGCCAGTGAAATGTGGTCGGTGCAGTGATCGCTGCACTCAGCTTCTCGTTTAAGTTCGACGATCTCGCCGTCAACCCTGTCGCGGGATACTAGAAGCCAACTGCAACGCCGCGCGTCACGGCATTCTCGCCCGAGGAAGAGGCCACAATATCCCTGAAGCAGCGACATGTGATCGCCCAGTAGACGACTAATGAACCTTTATCCCCGGTGACTGGGCTGTAATTAAAGTAAAGGACGTTTCGAGCGATATCCTTTGCAGGGTGATGTTCACGAAGCCCACAGTCGTGAGTAGCTGTTCATCGACCGATGGCAGTCGGAACGAGCGAAAGAAGAGGAGCATTGAAAGCATTCCATAGGGCGGCGGCTTACCTGCGAACTGGATTGATTCTCGCTCGAAGATCAGTAATGTTCCGCCCAGCACCAAACATTCCGCTGCCCGCTCAATGAAGCGTCGAACTTCGTCGGTTGGCAATCGTGCAGTATCGACTTGAAAGTGACTAGTGCCGTGTCAGGTTTCGATCATTGGGTTGGAGTACAGCCTTCAGGCTGACCGGAGCGGGCGAAAGCCTGTACTCCAACCCGGCATATGCTTACTTAAGGACTAGTTTCTGGGGGACAACGATCGATGGCGGAAATCGCAATGTTAAGCAAGAAGGCGGATCGGTAAAGTTGCCTACTGGCACACACGAACTGGCGGACAGGGTGGCACCCTCTTCGGACGCGTGGGTGAGGTTCGCTTTGCCGATGCCAACACACCCTTGAGAGCGCATCTCGCGAATGGAGCGACCAGACAGCCGAAGAGGCAAGCCGTTGCAGTTGGCTATTGGAATACAAGCCGAAGTGTCACCACGAGCGTCGTTGCGGGGTAGTCGTCGTGCAAGATTGCCACTAGAATGGTAACCGTTCCGCTGCGGGCCGTAGCGAAGCCTGGTATCGCGCTTGGCTGGGGGCCAAGAGATCGCAAGTTCAAATCTTGTCGGCCCGACTACTAGTGTCGAAGAGATTTAGGCTGGTGCTCGGATTCCGGGAACCAGCCTATTTCTGTTGGGCACCCTGCTCGCAACCTAGAGTGAGAGATGGCTCGCAGGGAACGGCAACAACGCCGATAGCCGTGTGTGTCGATCGCGAACTGGGAGCAAACCTCGTTAGACGCGAGTTTGAACGGTTGCGACGCAATGCTTTCGCGGGCGGCATCTAG
>JACKHN010000016.1 GCA_020638975.1 Planctomycetaceae bacterium | reverse complement strand
ATCGCCTGCTGGGGAGCAGGCGCGGATTGCTTCGCAACAGGCGCAGGAGTTGTCGGCGGTGCCTGCTGCTCGACTGGTTGTTTCGCAGGAGCGGGTGCAGGAGCAGCGGGTGCCGGTGCGGCAGGCTTTGGCGCAGTAGCAGCTCCTGCAGAGGCCTCGATGCTGATCATCGTGGCACCGATCTTGATCGTATCGCCGGAGCTGACATGAACCTTCTTGACCGTTCCGGCATGCGTGCTTGGCACTTCGACAGTGGCTTTGTCGGTCTCGAGCTCAACGATGCCTTGATCCTTGGTGATCACATCACCCTCTTTAACCAAGACCTCAAGTACGTCGCCCGACTCGATGCCATCGCCGAGGTTCGGCAGCTTAATATCAATCATGGAATTTTCAATTTACGCGTAGAGTGGATTAACTTTTTCAGGATCAACGCCCAGGTCAGCGATCGCTTGAGCGACGACTTTCGTTTCGACCTTTCCTTGGCGTTGCAGGCGGTGCAGCGTGGCGATCACGATGAACTCGGCATCGACTTCGAAGTGGCGTCGCAAGGCTTCGCGAGTTTCGCTGCGGCCCATACCATCGGTTCCCAGCACGAAATAATCGCCCGGCACCCAAGGTGCGATCTGTTCCGAGACGGCTCGGACATAGTCGGACGCCGCAATGAACGGACCTTCGTGACCTTCCAACATTTGCTCGACATAGCACGTTCGCGGTTCTTCGTTGGGATGCAGCATATTCCAGCGCCGGCAAGACTCGGCTTCGCGAGCGAGTTGCGTGTAGCTGGTGACACTCCACACATCGCTCGATATACCGTACTTCTCCGCCAGCAACTTCTGAGCGTCCAAGGTTGAACGCAGAATCGCCCCGCTGCCGAACAGTTGCACTCGGTGCTTTTCCTTGTCGGCATTGACGGAGGAGAACTTGTACATCCCTTTGATGATGCCTTCTTCAACACCCTCGGGCATTGCCGGCATCTCGTAGTTTTCGTTTTCAACCGTCAAGTAATAGATCGCGGTCTCGCCGTCTTCGTACAACCGCTTCAGACCCTCAAAGACGATGACGGCAGTCTCGTAGTGGAAAGCTGCGTCGTAGGCGCGAACGGTCGGAAACGCAATCGCGTTCAGCAGACTGTGGCCGTCCTGATGTTGAAGGCCTTCGCCATTCAATGTCGTGCGTCCAGCGGTGCCGCCGATCATGAAGCCCTTCGCTCCACAATCCGCCGCCGCCCAGATCGAGTCACCGATGCGTTGGAAGCCAAACATCGAGTAGTACACGAAAAACGGAATCATGTTGATTCCATGCTGCACATAAGCCGTACCTGCCGCGACGAAGGAAGACATCGAACCGGCTTCGGTGATGCCCTCTTCGAGGATTTGTCCGTCTTGAGCTTCCTTGTACCAGAACAGGTTATCGGCATCGACAGGTTCGTACAGCTGACCGGCGTGTGCATAGATACCAATCTGGCGGAACATGCCTTCCATGCCGAAGGTCCGTGACTCGTCTGGCACGATCGGCACGATTTGCTTGCCAATCTTCTTGTCTTTGCACAATCGTTCGAGCAACCGCACAAAGCCCATCGTTGTCGAGATGCTTTTGCCGTTGTCACGATCGATCAACTTCCGATACTCGTCCATGCGAGGCACCTCCATCGGAGGCGCAGTTGTCGGGCGAGTCGGCACGAAACCGCCAAGCGCCGCGCGTCGTTTGCGCAGGTACTTCATCTCGACGCTGTCGGGAGCTGGCTTATAGAACGGAGCCTTGGCGACATCTTCGTCGGAAATGGGAATGCCGAACCGACTGCGGAATTCGAGCAATTCCTCTTCGTTTAGTTTCTTTTGGCCATGGGCGATGTTGCGTCCTTCGCCAGCTTCGCCGAGTCCGTAGCCTTTAATCGTTTTGGCCAAGATGACCGTCGGCTGACCGCTGCGTTCGACGGCTGCCTTGTAAGCTGCGTAGACCTTCTCCGGGTCGTGGCCGCCACGTCGCATGCGTTCGATTTTGTCATCCGAGTAGCCTTCGACCATCTTCAGCAACTCGGGATACTTGCCAAAGAAGTCGGCCCGAACTTCCGAGCCCGGCATCATCGTGTACTTTTGGTACTGGCCGTCGACGACTTCTTCCATCCGTTTGGCGAGAATGCCTTGCTTGTCTTCAGCCAGCAACGGATCCCAGTCGTCGCCCCAGATCACTTTGATCACGTTCCAACCTGCGCCGCGGAAGAGACCTTCCAACTCTTGGATGATCTTTCCGTTTCCGCGAACAGGTCCATCAAGTCGTTGCAGGTTGCAATTGATGACAAAGATCAAGTTATCGAGTTTCTCGCGTCCGGCCAGCGTGATCGCCCCGAGCGTTTCGGGTTCATCACATTCGCCGTCACCGAGGAATGCCCACACATGCTGGTTGCTTGTATCTTTTAGACCGCGATCGCGAAGGTACTCGTTGAAACGCGCCTGGTAGATCGCCATCAACGGCCCAAGTCCCATCGACACCGTGGGAAATTCCCAGAAGTTCGGCATCAACCACGGGTGGGGATAAGACGACAAGCCCTTCTCGGGTTGCAGTTCGCGGCGGAAATTTGTCAAATTCTCATCGGTAAGGCGGCCTTCGAGATAGGCCCGCGAGTACATACCAGGCGAGGCGTGCCCCTGGAAGTAGATTTGGTCGCCGTCATAGCCACTCTCGCCGCGCCCTCGAAAGAAGTGGTTGAAGCCAACTTCATAAAGCGTCGCGGCCGAGGCATACGTCGAGATATGTCCACCCAGTCCGTCGGATTGGCGGTTGGCTCGCACGACCATCGCCATCGCGTTCCAGCGAATGATGCTCTTGATGCGGCGTTCGATCTCGCGGTTGCCGGGATAGGGCGGTTGCTTATCGACGGGGATCGAGTTGATATACGACGTATTTAACGCGGCCGGTCGATCGACGCCCGCTCGACGAGCCTTCCGCTCGAGCACCGAGAGCAAGTAGTTCACTCGCTCGGGGCCTCGACTGTTGAGCACATACTCCAGAGATTCGAGCCACTCCTGCGTCTCCGCCGGATCGATATCCTCGATGTGCTCGACCAGTGGGTCGCCGTGCTTGATTTCCTCGTGAGCTTCGGTGTTCACTTCCGACATCTATAGGCCTCGCTCGGGAACTGACTTGGTAAGAGACTCGTCGGTCGTTCTGACACGAGGGCCAGTCCGGCGGACGGGGCTGCTTGCGGATCGCCACCTGCGTCCATTCAGGAGAGGAGTTGCACAATTTGTGCAAACACTCATTGTTCTCGCGACATCGACTTCCGTAAAGGGCGGATAGTGGTGTCACGCAATCGCTTCGATGTCCTTACTGGGATGAGACTTAATGATTCGGTCGACTTTGTCGATCAGGCATCCGACGAAACTACTTGGTCCGTTTTGGCTTGTAGATTTCGGTTGCTGTGCCAAAGAACACTTCACCCGCATTCATCAGCGTCTCGCTGAGCGTCGGGTGTGGATGCACTGACTCGGTGAGATCATGCACTTCGCATCCCATCTCAATCGCGAGTACCGCTTCACCGATCAGTTCGCCTGCACCTGGGCCAACCATTCCGCAACCGAGCACGCGTTCCGTTTCGGGTTCGATCAGCCATTTGGTCAGCCCCTCAGTTCGCCCTAGTGCTTGGGCCCGACCGCTCGCAGCCCAAGGATAGATCGCGGCTTCGTACTCCCGACCTTCTCGCTTGGCTTGTTCCTCCGTCAATCCAGCCCAGGCAATCTCCGGATCAGTGAAGACAACGGCAGGAATCGCGACCTTGTCGAACTCGGCGGGCTTGCCCAGGATGACCTCGACGGCGACTTTTGCTTCGTGCGTGGCCTTGTGCGCCAGCATCGGCTCACCAGCCACATCGCCGATGGCAAAGATGTTGGGCTCGGCGGTGCGCTGCTGCTTATCACATTCGACAAATCCACTCTTGGTCACAACCACATTCGTCTTTTCGAGTCCGATGTCGCGACTGTTCGGTCGCCGTCCGACCGAGACCAAAACGCGCGAGTAACGTTCGACGCCATACTTCGCGGGACCTTCAAACGTCACTTCGATCGCGTCGCCACAATCAGCAACGGAACCGACTTTTGTTTCGAGGAAGATGCGATCTTCAAACAGTTTCTGCAAACGCTTCTGCAGCGGCTTGACCAAATCGCGGTCTGCACCTGGCAACAAGTTGCCTGTCAACTCGACAACGCTCACTTTCGTGCCGAGGTGTGCGTACACCGTGCCCATCTCCAGCCCGATATATCCGCCGCCAATGACTAGCAAGCTTTTGGGGATGTCGGCCAGTTCCAGGGCACCAGTCGAATCCATCACACGCGGCGAGCCGATGTCAAACGCTGGCGGCATCGCAGGCGTCGAACCGCTCGCTAGGATCAGATTGTCGAATGTCAGCGTGCCGCCTTCCGGAATCGAGGCGTGATCGCCTTCGAGACGTAGCGTCGTTGAATTCTCGAACGACGCACGAGCGTGAATGATGTTCACCTTGCGTCGCTTGGCGAGTTGCTGCAAGCCGCCGGAAAGCGTGCTAATTACCTTCTCTTTGCGAGCTCGCACTTTGTCAATGTCGATCGTCGGTGCTGAGTATTCGACACCCCATCCGGCGGTTAACTCTTCGACTTCGTCAATGACTTTCGCGACATGCAGCAACGCTTTGGATGGAATACATCCGCGCAGAAGGCATGTACCTCCGAGCCTCGGTTCCGCTTCGATCAGCGTGACTTCAAGGCCTTCGTCAGCCGCGAGGAACGCCGCCGCGTATCCGCCAGGTCCGCCACCTAGTACCGCAAGTTGTGTGTGCATGTTCTCTCACTGTTTCTTGCTGCGAGTATTAAAAGAGCAAGTGCTCGATTCGGCTTGGCCCCTATACTCAACAAGCCCGCTCGGGGCAGGCTTGTGAAGTGGATCTTGAGATTTGGCAGGCGACTAGCGAGACATGAATTCGATAACCGTATTCACGTCGTCCTTACCAACGAAGCTGATGTCGCTCGGCCCTGGCATTCCTTGTACGGTCGCCCGAAGCGTTTCGGCGTCGAACGTCAGCCAGTCCGCAGGCTGTGTCTCGGCTTCAGCGATCGTTCGCTGGTAGAGATGCTGAATCTTCTCTTTCGCCTTGACGGTGATCACATCACCGGGACGCAAGCTGTAGGAAGGGCTGGTCACTTTCACGCCGTTCACCGCGAAGTGACCGTGTGTGACGCCTTGGCGAGCTTGTGCACGTGTCTTCGTCAATCCGCAGCGACGAATCACATTGTCCAAGCGACGTTCGCACAACAACAACAGCTGTTCGCCGGTGTTTCCCTTTTTGTGTGCCACGTTATCGAAGTAACGACGGAGTTGGCGTTCGCCCAAACCGTAGTAATGCTTGATCTTCTGCTTCTCTTTCAAAGCCAGACCGTAGTTCGATGGACGACGACCGCGAGTGTGCATACCCGGCGGGTTGTCACGTCGCTCCGAAGCTTTCACTACTCCGGCGCTCTCGTAGATCAGAGTGCCTAAACGTCGATTGATTCTTGCTTTCGGGCCAGTGTACCGTCCCATCGAGTCTATTCTCCGTCGAACTTCTGAATCGAGATAAGTGCGTTGCTTTCCGGCAAAATACGAAACCACACATGATCGCGGAATCGGTTTGGTCTTACAAGGGGGTTCTATATCAGGTAGTGGTGGTACTGGTACCGTTTGCGATTCCTGGAAGTAGGACGGCCACGCTTGGCCGGATTTTGTCGGGCAGGAGTGCCCGACTTACGGCAAACTGTACCACTAGTGCTGCGTTACAGCTAAGGATTAGTGTGAATCAAGTGAGCCGCTGGCCGTAAGGCCCCGGGCGCGCCCTCGCCGCCCGACCGCTTACGCGTCACGGCTCACGAAACGGGCAAACCCTAAAATCAGGGTGTAACGCAGCACTAGCCTGTCTCGGGAGCTTGCCGCCACGTTCTCACAATCGCCACATCAGGAGAGTTAACGCAGTTACAGCGATCAACATTGCGAGTGGTCCCCCGCAACGGAGGTAGTCCGCCGGCTTGTAACCGCCGGGCCCCATTACCATCAGATTGGTTTGGTATCCGATCGGAGTGGCGAACGAGAGCGAGGCTGCCAAGGTAATCCCCATGATAATCGGGCGGGGGTCGATTCCGCCGACTTCAGCGACGGCAATCCCAAGCGGTAATAGCATAGCGGCCACGGCGTTGTTGCTGATCAATTCCGTCATGATGATGGCGACGAAGTAAAGCACCGCAAGCAGAAGGTACGGATTTTGGCCGACAGCACCAATAATTCCTTCTGCGACCATCTGTGCAGCACCGCTGCGTTCGAGCGACAGGCCGAGGCCTAAAGCCGCCGCGATCGTAACGAGCACTCGCATATCCAATGCGTTACGAGCCTCCGACACACGCAAACAATTGGTCAGGATCATGATGGCCGCCACGGCCAACGACGCGACCGCGGGTGATGCCAAACTAGCCGGTAGCAGGCCGGGGATGGCGCCGAGGATTAACCATGCGATCAGCCCAAGGACGAGTGCCCCAGCGAGTTTCGCCTTATCGTGTCGCCGGGACGCATCGCCTTCGACGCCGCTGACGAGATAGAAATCTCGACTGTTGCGATACGCGCTGACAAAATCGTCGCGAGTTTGCAGCAGGAGTGTATCGCCAGGTTCCAAAGGAATGCTACCAATCTTGTTGGTCAGGCGGACGCCGTTGCGGTGAATCGCGACAACGGCCGCGTTGTACAACCGGCGAAAGTTCGCTTCACGAACGGTGTTGCCAATCAGCGGAGAGGTTCTCGAGAGGACGACTTCAGTCAGCCGTCGTCTAGTTCGGGTTTCCGGATGAATTTCGTAGGTGATGTCAGCAGCCGGGACGAGCCCCGGAATCTTCTCCAGATCGACAATCGTGCTGACAACGCCGGTAAAGATCAATCGATCAGCGGCATGGATTACGTCCTGCGGGCTTACGGGAGTAATCGTGTCGCCGGCTCGATCGATTTCGATCAAGAACAGTCCCGGCAAGTGACGGAGCCCCGCGCTCTCGACATCTTTACCGATCAACGGACAATTTGGCAGAACCTGCATTTCAACGAGGTATTCACGCCGATGCTCACCAAGTTGCTCGATGAGATCGGTTCGGTTTGGCAGCAAACGCGGCGCAACAAACAACATAAAAATCGCTCCCACCAACGCGCAAGGCAGCCCCACCCCTCCGATCTCGAACAGCCCCATGGGCCCGGATCGTTCGATGAACTCTTGTTTCTTGGCGAGTCCGAGTTCGGCGGCAGCGGTGGTATAGTCGCCGGATTCGATCTGTTCGTGAAGCTCGACGACACGCCGCTCCTGCTCCGTCTTAAGGATTCCGTTGGCGATTAACGTTGTACTTGTTCCGATCAGCGTGCAAACGCCGCCTAGAATTGTCAGATAGCTGACCGGCAGCAACATTCTGGAAGGTGAGATGCGTTTGCGACGGCACCAGTCGACAAGAACTGGAGCGGCCATCGCAACCAGAGCCGTATTGAGCATGAATGCGGAGGAAGCGATCAACGCCGGAGCAAGTCGGAGTAACGCCGCACGTTCCGTCTCGACGGAACCGAGAATGAGTTTCCCAACCCAGTCCAGAACGCCTGACGAGCGGAGCCCAGCGGCCACCACCAACAACCCGGCGATGGTAAGTAATGCCGGATTCGAAAACCCACGAAAGGCGTCCTCGGGCGTGATGACTCCGGCGAGCGTGACGACAATTAACGCCACCAGAAACAACAGATCCGTTGGGGCCCCGCGCCGGAACTGCAATGCCAGAAAGACAAAGATGGTCGCGGCGATGGCGAGCCAACTGTGAAACTGGTCTGGCAACATGTTGACGATCCGTTCATGGCAAGGAGGGCAATCGACCGTTTTGGGCTTGAAGATTCCCCATCATAATCGTCACGACACTCATACGTCATTAACATTAGAATAATAGTCATGTATGAATAGCCGGGACGACGCGACATAAACGATTCCTACGACATTTTCGCGAATCTCAACGTGAATTCCCTGGTCATGCAATATCAACCATCTCTGCGTTTATTTTCTAGTCACATGCCAATTGCCTAATAACCCCAAGCGACAGACTCCGATAGCTACTCGTGTGACAAGCGGCCTGGCTCCGTAACAGCCGCTGCACTGGCGCCGCGCGTTGTGTTTGCTCCCTAGTTGGTGATGAGCAACCGCGTGGATCGCACCGGATATCGGTGATGGCGAGGAAGCCATCGCGACTAAATTTCACAGGAGGAAAGTCTACGATGAGTCGCCCCTGTTTTGCTCTCTCGGTAATGTTGTGTTGTATGGCCGGTCCCTTGCTAATTATTGGAAAGGCACATGCTCGAGACACCGTTGTTTCGCCAAGCCACGATCCTGGCGAATGTATCGTTTGTCCTCTCGCTCACGGCCCGCTGGACGTCTGTGGCGGCTACAGCGACTACGACTACAACCAGTATTGGAACGCACCCCCGGCGGTTGATGAGCCCAAGGACTCGCCGCCCCCGACACCCGAACTCGCTGGTCCCGAACTCAACGCTCCGGAGACGCTGACCGACATCGCGGCTGACGAAGCTTGGGACGCTGGTTACGAGGACTATTATGCCGACTACGTCTTTGGCGACGATTCGGTGACGACAGAAGCCAAAGAGTTGTCCGTGGACGAGGTGGAGGTCTCGGATCTCGACCAAGCATCGGAGTCCGCTGCGGCACCGGAAGAATCTGCCGACCACGCAACTTTTGAGTTGTACGACGAATTTGGATGGTATTCGGACGCCGTCGGAAAGCCTGAGGATTACTTCAGGTCCTTTGAAAATTACGAACCAATCGAAGCCGACGACCCAGAAACAGCGGCAACAGTCGAAGCGACCGCAGACTACGAAGCTTATGAAGAAGAGTGGTTCTCCTACGAGGAAGAGGCAGTCGTTGATACCGACGACATGGCGGTGACGGAAGCGGATGAAGCCTACGAATCCCTTTCGGATTCGGCGAACGAACCGGCTATCGATGAGATCAGTAACAACGCCACATCAGATGCTACTTGGGGGGATGAGGAAGAGTGGTATCGTGACGAGTATGGCTACGCCGTGTCGCTCGACGGTGAAATCGCCGCAGATTCGACCGAAATTGAATCGGTCCCGTTAGTAGAAACTGGTTACGACGCAGCTTATGACGAGGCTATGGACTTGGAACCTGTCGAACTAGTGAACGACGTGGCCCCCGCGATTGACTATTACGAGTCGTTCTATGACGCCTACGACGACTTGTACAACTTCGAGACAGCGGTGTCTGAAACTACGGAAGCGGGAACTCACGAAGTAGCGACGGAGGACGCAGCGGATCAAGTGTCCAAATCGACTGCAGTTTCCAATCCGGAATGGCTGGATAAGCTAGTTAGCCGATTGCTCGAGCCTGTTTGGACGGTGACCGGAAGTGTGGCAGCCAGCACCGCCGCACTCACCCCATCAGCACCGGTCGCGAACTACACCGATGAATGTTCCCAAGAGTGGGATTGCGAAGCAGATTACTGGGCTCGACCGCAGGTGGAAAAACCATCTGTCGTGCTCGGGGCTGCTGACACTTTGGATGGAGTGGCTGCACTTCTGCAACACGCTGCCGAGGCTTTGCGAAGCCTCGCCGGACAAAGCGTTGCAGACACGGCGTTAACCCCACCGGCCAATTCTACTCGTTAAGCTCACGATTCGGGTGTCAGTTGTACACCAAACTACCTCTCCAAACGGGCGTCGAGCGGCTTTCTTGAAGCTCGGCGCCCGTTTTATTGCGCGCGCTTAGTATGACCGCGACTTGCTAATGAATTGCCCCAGACTGGCATCCCCACAAATTCCATCTTTTTTCGGTAGCGTTTGCCTAAACGCCTGCCTAGAATGGAGAAACTCGGCGGATGAACTGCGCCGATTAAAATTATTGGGCAAGGCAGGGTTCTGTCTTTCGGAACAGAGAGAGCCCTTTTTAGAGTCACCTCAGTGGTGGGAGTGTTCACTATGTCCAAACGCAGTAACTTCTTGCTTGCGTTGACACCCGTTTTGGTATTTGCAGTGACGGCGACGTCTCTGCCAAGTCGTTCGCAGGTCTTTGCTGCCGAATCCCGGCTCGCGACCTTCGATTCTTCAACTGGCGAAAAGTATTTCGCCCTCAGTCTCAAGCCTGACAACCTCGGCCCGCCAGCGGCGGCCCACGATGTTGTGGTGTTATTCGACACCTCGGCGAGTCAGACGGGGTTGTATCGCGACGACGCTATCGATGCACTCGAAGCGATGGTCGGCTCGTTCGGCCCCAATGATCGAGTCAAGCTGGTCGCGGTCGACCTCAATGCGATTCCGTTGACCGACGGATTCGTCGCACCCAAGAGTGCTGAAATGCAGCAGGCTCTGCGCAAGTTGAACTTGCGAGCACCACTCGGTTCGACCGACATGCTCGCTGCTTTGCAAGGAGCGATCGACAGCTATGGTCCGGCGAATGCGAACCCACGTTCGGTCGTCTATATCGGCGATGGAGTGAGCCGCGCCAATGTGATCGAAAGCAAAGAGTTCGAAGCTATCGTCAAGGACTTAGTTGCCAATCGAACCTCTGTCTCCAGCATGGCGATTGGTCCTAACCGTGATGGCCGTTTGCTCGCCACGCTGGCGAATCACACCGGCGGTATGTTGTATCTCGACTCGGATCAGAACTCAGGACAAGACGCTGGCGTCGCAATGGGTCGTGCCGCAATGGGTACGGTTATGTGGCCGATCGCTGCAAAGTTGCCGACATTCGTACGCGAGGCGTATCCTAAGCAGATGCCGCCGCTGCGAGCGGATCGCGATTCGATCCTCGTCGGTATGCTGGACGGTGCAGGCTCGCAAGATCTGACGGTCTCCTATGAAGTCAACGGAAAGAAGATCGACCAATCCTGGAGACTGACCCCGGAAGCTTCGAGCCCAGACTTCGGATTCCTTCCACAGCTGGTGGACAACGCTCGACCGGATGCTGGCCTGCGATTGCCGACCGTTGGCTCAGCTGGTTTACGCGAGGCCGCCCTCGTCATGACAAACAACGCAGAAGAATTGGCTGAACTTGGTGGTCACGCCTTGCGCACAGGTGACATCGCAAGTGCTCGTAGCGCAGCAGCAGCAGCCGTCGCTCGCGACCCAGGCAACCCTCACGCTGTTGCCGTTCTCGACGCGGCTGACCGATTTACATCGGCGCCCGCAGACGGCGAGGCGTCGTTGAGCCTAATCAACCTACAGAGTGACGGCGCAGCGGCGACGAGCGATTTGCTCCGGGAGTTCGAAGGCGAATCAGGTGCCTTCCTCGATAAAGTTGAGACCGAAAAACGCGTCCAATCCGAAGCGATTCAAGCGGAGGTGGAGACTGGCCTGAGTGAAGCTCGCCAAAAAATGTCGAGCAACCCGGAGACTGCAATTCAGGCATTGAAGGTGTTGCTGGAGCGCGTTGATACTGAGCCAGATCTCGGTGCGGAGGTACGCTCTCAACTTGCTGGTCGCATCCAGGCCGCGATTCGCGAGGCGGGGCGCATTCGTGTCGAAGTTGAAAACCGTCGGGCGCACGCCGAAGAGAATAAAGCGGCGGCCGTGGAGGCAGAACGATTGGTCGAAGATACGGCACGCAAACGCCAGAAGATCAAGCAACTTCTGGATCGATTCAATGCGTTGCTCGATGAAGGCAACTACTACTCGGCGGAAACTGACATTGCCGACCAAGTGCAAGCGATTGAGCCAGGCCTCCCGACGGGGCGCGTCGCGTTGTGGAACGCTCGAAACTTGAAAAATTTCCACGGACTGACACGCATCCGCGATTTGCATCACCGCAATTTTGTGGATGCCATGTACCAAGTCGAAAGGTCAGCGGACCCGTTCCCAGACGAGCCTCCAATCCTTTATCCAGACGCATCCGTTTGGGAGCAACTGACACTTCGTCGTAAGAAGTATGCCGTTGTTGACTTGGCTGGAAATTCAGGTTCATCGGAGACTCGAATTTTTCAAGCACTCGATCACGAAACGACATTCGACTATTTAGATCAACCGCTCAAGGATGTGATTGAAGATATCGGTTTTAACCACAATATTCCGATCTTCATCGACACCAAGGCGCTCGATGACTTTGGAATTGATACGGGCACGCCAATTACTCGTTCGCTCAAAGGTATCACGCTTCGTTCCGCGTTGCGATTGATGTTGAGCGAGTTGGAGTTGACCTACATCATTAAGGACGAAGTGCTTCAGATCACTACGCCCGAAACTGCCGAGGCTCAGTTGGTCACGAAGGTCTACCCCGTGGGCGACCTCGTTATGCCGATTGGACTCATCAGTGGTGCCGGTGCCAGCGGTGGCGGCGGCGCACTCGGTGGCGGCGGCGGCGGATTCGGTGGTGGTGGCGGACTCGGTGGTGGCGGCGGCGGATTCGGTGGTGGTGGCGGCGGATTCGGTGGTGGTGGCGGCGGATTCGGTGGCGGTGGCGGGGGTGGATTCTTTGCGGTCGAAGACGAGTTGTCGCTTGGCGGTACTACCGAAACTCAGTCGACGAAACCGCAGCAGCCTGCCGCGTCGCCACGTGCAGCAACACCTTCCGTGATTCGTCCGATCACGTTGGAACGGAAGAAGGGAGAATCTTTATACGATGCTTGGAACGCTCACTTCGCAGCACATCGCGACGACTCGGCGGCTGAACGTGTCGATCACGCACGGCAAGTTCGCGAGACGGTACGACAGTTGCAGTCTTCAGCGAAGAGTCGCTTAAATGCAAACGACGAGAAGGGATCAAACGCCAAGCTTCAAGAAATCGTTGTACTCACTCAAGCCGCCGTTCGGGCTGGTTCGCCGCAACCCTGGATGTACGAGGCAATGTCGATTGCCATGCTTGCCAGCGGCGAGCCGGTGGAAGAAGTGGAACGCGCATTGATGTCGGCGGTCGACTTTAGCAGCAACGACGAAGAGATTCTTCACGTTGCCTCCTACATGTCGCACATCGGACTCGAATCGCGAGCTCTGAAACTCTATCACGAAATCGCCTCTGTCAATCCAATGCGTCCGGAACCGTTCGTTCAAGCGTTGACGTTGGCTGAAGCATTGAATGACGAAGCCGCGCTGCAATGGGCGAGCATCGGGATCCTGAGCCAAGCTTGGGAGAAAGAGCACCGAGAGATCGAAAAACGTGCCAGCAGGATTGCAAAGTCCTTGTTCGACAAGATGCAGAAGGAAGGGCGAAACACGGAGGCTGAGCAGTACCTGGCCAAATTGAACGAAGCTGTCACGCGCGACTGTATCGTTAAGGTCACCTGGACCGGCGACGCCGATGTCGACATGTTGGTCGAAGAACCCTCCGCGACCGTTTGCTCGGGGCGATACCCTCGGACAACGTCCGGCGGCGTGATGTTGGGAGATGCTTATGCGTACGCTGGTGGCGACTCGCTCGATGGATACTCGGAGTACTATGTCTGCCCCAAGGGCTTCGCTGGCCAGTACCGATTGCTGCTGAAGAACGTCTGGGGTGAAGTTACCGCTGGGAAGGTGAGTGTCGAGATCTGGACGAACTATGGGACTCCGGAGCAAACCTACGGCAAACAGCAAATTCCGCTCGGCGAGCGCGACGCGATCGTTAACTTTGAAGTGAAAGAGGGGCGACGCATCGAATCGCTTGAGGAAGATAAGATTGCGACGATTGATAAGGGACGGCTTGAACTGGGTCGCGCAATCTTGGCTCAGCAACTTGGAGCCGCGAGCGATTCGAGTAGCCTTCGTGATTACGCGTTGGCTGTCCGACGGGGGCTGGCCGATGGTCGAATCGACCCGCGTGCTTTCGGGCGTCGCGGTGCAGTCGGCTTCCGACCGCAGATCACCTCATTCCCTGAAGGTAATCAACTGTTCGGCATGGCGATTATTGACGCGAGTCGTCGTTACGTGCGGTTTGAACTTGCGGGACAACAGCCAATCGCCTCGGGGATTACCAATGTCGACACCTTCAACTTTGTTTCTGGACAAAGTGGGACTCAAGGCGGCGGCGGTCTCGGTGGTGGATTAGGCGGCGGTGGCGGATTAGGCGGCGGAATCTAACTGCTCACGAATACAGCAGTGCTAATCTCGCCTGCAATGACTCAATCGAACGGCCCCTTCGGGCCGTTTTTTTTGGCACTCATCCGAATGTTGTCGATGTCCAATTCACCCGTCGCTCCATATAAGCCGACGCTAATCATCAGGAGCCGAGCCTCTTGCGGGACAGCAAACCTAGTGCTGTACTCGGCCCACGACGTCTTACCGAGCCAAGGCCCAAACTTGGCCGCGCCAACCTGTCGTCGTTGCTCGTCGTAGAAGCGAATATCTATCCCCGAGAATGAGTCGTCCTCGGGTAGCACAATGTCGCTCGCGCGAGCTGTTACGGAAACTTCAAGATCCTTGAACCGTCTTCCATCCAATCCCACCGCCTGAAGAACCTGAGCCACGCGTCCATGAGTCGCGTTGACCAGCTTCAGATACATCGCACCGTCCGGGCTTTCGCGATCCGATACGATTTGTGCCTGTCGCAAGTAGTACCAATTCGCGGGAACGCTTTCTTCCTTCAACAGCTCAAAACTACCATTGGCCAGAACAGGCACTCCGTCGTCCACCTTCGCATTGCGAACTTCCTCCGCGCGACCGGTCATCGGCACGAAGAAAGTCGACTCCAAGACTCGTCGCTCGAGTTTTCCATTCTCCTTTGTAACGAGGCACAGTGACTGTTGGTAACGACTGCCTAACGGAATCAGCATCTTGCCACCCTCCTTCAGTTGGTCGATCAAAGGCTGCGGAATGTTCTCAGGCGAGCACGTCACGATGATTTTGTCGAACGGGGCGTGTTCCGGCCAGCCTTGGAAACCGTCACCCACTCGGACGTGAACATTCTCGTAGCCGAGTCGCTTCAGTCGCTCTGCCGCTTCGTTACCGAGATCCTCGATGATCTCAATCGTATAGACTTCGGAGACCAACGGGCTCAAGATCGCCGCCTGATAACCGCTACCGGTGCCGATCTCTAACACTCGATCCGTTGGTCGCGGATCGAGTTGCTCGGTCATAAATGCGACGACGTAGGGCGGCGAAATCGTAACACCACCACCAATTGGCAGCGACATATCAAAGTAAGCATTCTGCTGCTGGTCGATCGGCACAAATAGATGTCGTTCTGTCGCCGCAACGGCTTGAAGAACGCGAGGATCTTTGACGCCTTCGGCGATCAATTCGACAAGCTCTCGTCGCGCCTTGGTCCATTGGTCCGTTTGCTGTGCGACCAAGTTTGCGAGGGGCAGCATCGCAACGTAAGTGACAAACGTAGCCAAGCACGTAGAACGACGAGTGCATCTTCCAAATTTCAATTTCACGATGACAGACTCCAAACTCGTTCGTGGGCAACCATTCTGGAATTGTACGCCACCATTGCCGCCAAACTGTGACTTCTGAAGCGGTAGGCCGCACCAGAACTACGCGATTTAGAATCCGGCACTCCTGCGTAAGGATTCTCGGGAATTTATTGATTGTTCCGGTAATCGTTGCGCGCAGATGTACCTAGCAGCTCGGCGGCGCATCGAACGACCTCCATCATCCCGCCGGATGCACGTAAGGTGCGCGGTAGGGTCGCTTCAACAGTTTTGTGGCCTCTTCGTCTCCGACGACACTGTGTGTGGCGGGATCAAATTCCAACGACCGCCGAAGTGCCATTGCGTTGTTCGCCATCATGCATGAGGCGCTGCTGATGTGCCCTTGCTCGATGTCAGCAATTGGCTTGCTCCTCGCGTCCACAGCTTCCAAGAAGTTTTGCATGTGACCGCGAATCGCTGAGGCTACGGGGACTTCCATGCGCCACTGATCGCCGTCGGTCGCGTCGGTCGGATACTTATCTAGTTCGATCACCGCATCGCCATGCAGATGGATTCCGCCGCGGTGTGGGATAAAGTCGTATTTTTGGACGCTCAACTTCAGTGTTCCCTTGGAACCGTAGATAGTTCCGGCCCACGGATACTCCGGATCCGGTGTCGTGCCCCAGGTGCGATGCGTCCACACAACCGCGAGATTCTCAAAGTCAAACGTGGCTGTTTGCGTATCCGAGATGTTGGCAATCGACTCGGTGTCGACCAAAATCCCGCCGCTGCTGCTGATCCGCTTCGGCCATCCCAATTCCAATTGCCAACGCACCATGTCGAGCATGTGAACACACATGTCACCGACGATGCCGTTGCCATATTCCATGAACGCCCGCCAGGATCTTGGATGGACGAGTTTGTTATAGGGTCGCATCGGTGCCGGGCCTGTCCAAGCTTCATAATCGAGATTCGGTGGCGGATCGCTGCTGGGCGGGTTTTCTCGCGTACGCATGTGGTAATAGCAACACACTTCCGCATACGCGATATCGCCCAGTAATCCCGCATCGACCACTCGCTCTTTTGCCTCGATCAAGTGGGGCGTACTCCGACGCTGAGTCCCGACTTGGACAACTCGGCCCGTGCGCCGAGCCGCATCGAGCATTGCCCTGCTTTCCAGCACATCAACGCCCGTCGGCTTTTGGACATACACATCGGCACCTGCTTCGACGGCTGCGATCATCGCCAAGGCGTGCCAATGATCGGGTGTGGCAACCAAGACGATATCAAGATCCTTCTCGGCCAATAGGTCTTTGTAGTTGGCATAGATTCGCGGTCGCCGCTTCGATTCTTGACGTGATTCGAAGAGATCAGCGGCTTCGGCGAGCATCAAGGAATCCACATCGCACAGCGACACCACCTCGACCGGCTCGACATTTAGCAATTGGAGCAAGTCACACTTGCCGTACCAGCCGCAACCGATCAGGCCAACACGTCGCGGTTTAGTACGTGGTGCCGCGTACGCTCGGGATGACAGGGCAGCAAGGGCCGCGGCAGAAACAGAACGAACGAGAAATCTCCGGCGATCCATAGTGAGTCACTCCGGCTAAGGCTATGATCTCTGAAGAACCAACATAAACCGACGCTCGCTTCGAACCGGCATGATACACCGTAGACACGCACAATAGGAGCGTATTCGTTCGTCTGGGTGCGAAATCGGCGATGCAGTTGTTGGGAGTGCTGTGACTCGTCGCAGCTTTCGTTTGCGGCACCGCCGCTTTCATTTCGGAGAGTCAGCATGGCAAGTTCACAGCGGAAACGCGGTCGCTGCGGTAGGTTTGGCACATTTGCCGCTTTTGCACGGCACTCATTGCTTCTTACTGTTGTAAGCAGCGGATTCCTACGCGTTGCGATCTGTGCCGCTGATCGTCAGCAACCGAACATTATCCTCATCTTCTCCGACGACCACGGCTATTCCGATTTATCGTGCCAGGAGATTCAAAACGATCTGAAGACTCCGAACATCGATGCGTTGGCAGCCGGCGGCGTAGTCATGACTTCCGGCTATGTGACCGCTCCGCAGTGCGTGCCGTCGCGAGCGGGTCTGTTATCCGGTCGAAGTCAAAATCGATTTGGAGTCGACGGCAATGGTGATGCGTTGGATGGCTTCGATGCCCAACAAACGATCGCGGAACGATTGAAAGGGGCGGGATACGCGACGGGCATGACGGGCAAGTGGCATCTCGGACCCGATCGTGAAATCGTAAAGCACGGCTTCGATGACGTGTACTACAAGAACTCGAGTCGACCCGCGTGGGCGAATTTCAATCTTGATGGGACAGATCGTGAGCCGGGGCCTGACGATTCGAAACTGTATCATCTCGACGCGAACAGCGAGGCCGCCTGTGCGTTCATTCAGAGGCATCACAACGAACCGTTCTTCTTCTACTGCGCGTATCGCGCGCCGCACGTACCTTTAGACGCGCCGCCCAAATACCTCGAACGCTTTCCGGGCAAGATGCCGGAACGCCGCCGACAGGCACTCGCGATGATCTCGGCGATGGACGACGGCGTCGGCCAGATTATGACCACGCTGAGGAGATACGATCTCGAAGAAAACACGCTGATCTTTTTTATTGGCGACAACGGAGCTCCGCTAAAGATTCACAAAGTCGATGCGCCCGGCGGCGGCCCCGGCTGGGATGGCTCGCTGAACGAACCGCTCAACGGTGAGAAAGGCATGCTGTCGGAAGGTGGCATTCGCGTGCCGTTCGTCGCGTATTGGAAAGGCCATCTAACCAGCGGCCAGCGTTTCCCTCATCCTGTGATCTCATTGGATGTCGCGGCGACAGCCGTCTCGCTCGCTGGGCTGCCGGAAGATCCGCAATTGGACGGGGTGAATCTCGTGCCCTATCTCAGCGGTGTGAAGGACTCCCCTCCCCACGAGACGCTTTACTGGCGATGGATTGCACAGTCTGCAGTTCGCGAGGGCAAGTGGAAGTATTTGCGTGGCGGCGCGCGTGAATACTTGTACGACCTCGAAGCGGATCAAGAAGAGAAACATAACTTATTGGCTCGACATCCCGATGTCGCCGCGAAGCTCCTCGCCAAACTAACAAAGTGGTCGGAAGCATTATCACCGCCAGGCATCGAAACCAAGCAGATGTCGACTACCTGGGAAGAGTATTTCGATCATTACTTGGAAGGGAAACAGTCGCCCAAGCCGCCTGCCAGATCCCGACGTGACGACACGGTCAATGAGTGGACAGCGAGAAACGCGACGACGCAGATCAAAGATGGCGTGCTACAAGTCCGACCTATTGAGAAGCAACCACGTCCCTTTATCGTAAGCTCTGGTTTCGAGTTACCGGCCAAGTTAACTGCAGTCGTTCGCCTGCGATCGCAGAAACTCGGCGAAGCCGGATTCGCATGGCGACAAAGTGGCCAGAAAGACTTTCCTGATTCACAGCTAGTTACGTTCGAATGCCCTGCGTCCGATGACTTGCGTGAGCATCGAATTTCGCTTCCAGCGACTGGAAACGTCATTCACCTCCGTGTGCTGCTGCCCGAGGGCGGCGCGGATATCGAATCGATTGAGTTCCAAGACGACAGCGGCAGGACGGTTAAGGCGTGGCGTTTCGGAAACGGTTAGTTAGTTACGAGCAAATTAGCTAATCCTGCGCAGCCCATCGAAAACCGCCGTTCACTGGCACGATCTGGCCACTGATAAAACTAGCGGCAGGCGACGCGAGGAATTTCGCGACACGCGCAACATCCTCAGGCGTGCCCCATCGATCTAACAGTGACTCACGTCGTGCTCGTGCTTGCCAGTACTCGGACGCGTCGTCGCCCCAAGATGTTTTGATCCAACCCGGCGCGAGGCAGTTGACTCGCACGCGGGGAGCCAGCGACTGCGCAAGGCTCTTGCTAAACGCCATCACGGCACCCTTAACCGCGGCAAACATCTCGCCACTCTCTCCAGCCATGCCATGCTCGGCTTGATCCCAGCCGAGGTTCAAGATCACGGCATCATGCTTGTTGTGATCGCGTTGCGTCATCCGATCGCCGACGAGTCGCGACAGACGGATTGTGGCCCGCACATCGACTTGCCAGAGAACCGCCAGTTTCTCATCAAATGATCGATCTGCGGTTTCGCCGGTCAGCACGTCGGCTCCCGCGTTATTGATCCAAATGTCCACGCCACTGCGCCACTGCCAGGCTTGGTCGACAAAGCGTTCGTGCGTCAGGGCGTCACTTAGATCCGCCAACAGAATTGTCGCGTCGCGCCCCATGGCTTCGATTTCGCGTTTGGTCGATTCGGCTCCAGCTTGATTGCTGCGTGCGTGAACCACTACGTCGGCACCAGCACGAGCGAGTTCCAATGCCATCGCCCGACCAATGCCGCTCGACGAACCTGTCACTACGGCTACCATGCCGCACAATTCGTTTGTGGCGAACGTAGTGGTTATGTCGTTTGGTCCTGGCATGTCAGACAATGCTATGCGGGAGGCGGAATAATCGTTCTGGCAATGTCGGTTGTACTTTGACTCGGACACGCCAGCAAGCTCCGCCGATACTTTGAACTGATCACGATCAAATCAACCGCAACAACCCACTAACGTGGTATTCGCTTATGAAACCAAGCGAACTGAGGGCGAGACTCGAATCGAGCGCGTTTGCATTTCGTGGCTATAACGTCACGAACTTGGGACGCACACCCGAATTACTCGAGCACCCTGCCTATGGCGCAACGGTACGCGAGTGCTTGGATTCGGCTTCTGTCGTGTGTGCCGATGTCACCGGCAAACCGACCGACCTCGTTGGCCGAGTCGAACGCCGTGAAGAGACTTCGTTAGAAACGTACGCGGAAGCTGTCGCTTTGGTCATGGCAGTGGAGCATGCTCAGATTCGTATCCTGGCAGAGCAGTTCGGGATCGAGATGAAGCAGGCTCAATTCTCGCTCGGATACAGCTTGGGCGAGATCACCGCAGTCGCTTTGAGCGGCGTGATCGACTTGCACGAAGCCATGCGAGTGCCCCTGACACTTGCAGAAGATTGCGCCGAGCTAGCTCATGACGTGACATTGGGCGTGCTGTTTTCGCGAGGTAAGCTGTTGCCCCTGAACGCCATTCGCAAGCTCTGCCTCGAGATCAATCAAACAGGCCAAGGAGTGATCGGACTCTCGGCAGTATTATCGCCGAACTCGATTCTCTTGATGGGGCAAGGCGATACGCTAGATCGTTTCAAAGAGGCGATGTCGCAGTTTCCCGAACGAATGAGCCTCCGCAAGAACGATCAAAAGTTCCCGCCGATGCACACGCCCATCGTTTGGCAGCGAAACGTCTGCGACCGCGCGGCGGTTCTTATGCAAACACTCAGCGGCGGGCTGGTTGCACCTGCGCCGAAGGTACTCTCCCTGGTGACCGGAAAGTGCAGCTATACCGACGTCAACGCGAGACAGATCCTGCAAGACTGGACCGATCACCCGCAGCTACTGTGGGAAGCGGTCTACGAAATCCTCCGATCAGATGTTGACACCATTATTCACGTGGGTCCAGAACCAAACATCATGCCAGCGACTTTTACACGTTTGAAAGAAAACGTCGAGGCCGAGACGAAAGGCAAGATCGGCATGCGTGCGCTGACCTCGGTCGTTGATCATCCCTGGCTCAAGCGTCTCTTGCCAGAACGAACGGCGCTGCTGCGTGCCCCCGCGATAAAGCAGATCGTGTTGGAAGATTGGTTGCTCTCGCAATAACTAGCGACGATCCCGTCAATCCGCCATCGGTAATCGATAGCACGCCGCTTCCTCCGCATTGCGGACGAGCAACAAATCGCCAGACAAGCAGAGATTGTTCCACGATTTCCCATCGATCGCGGCGAATGTCGCGAGTTCTTCGAGTGCGTCCGGATTCGTATCGACCATAATGACTTCGCCTGATTCGGCTTGAATCAACAGCACGTCGCCTGCCAGTAAGATCTGTCCGTGCCCATAGCGGCCCTTCTTCCATTGTTTCTTGCCACTGTCGAGTTTGACGCACTCGAGGATTCCATCAGACAGCCCGTAGACGAAACCATCGTGGATCACGTGATTCGTGAACTTCGTCTTTAGTAAGGCAGCGTTGGACCAGCTTTCGCTCACCGCGATGGAGCCATCTTCGCTCGCCGTCAATTTCCATAGAGCGGCACCTGCCCCATAACCTTTTGATAAGAGCAGTCGCCCATCGCTCAGCAGGCTGGCTTGCGAAACGCTGGCGTTCGCGCTGCTGTTACCGGGCCAAGCGATCTGCCAGAGTTCACGGCCATCGGACGGTTCGTGGCCCGTCACGTTGTCTTCGTTAACGCTGACGATCATGCGTTGATTGCCGAGCATCGCGAGCGTCGGTGAGGCGTAACTTACTTGCTTGTTGCCAGCTTCCCATGCCAGTTCGCCAGTGAGTCGATTGAACGCGACGAGCGATACGTGGGGACCCGCCTTCGGACCACCCGCCGGAATGACAACGAGATCATCCACGATCAGCGGTGAATTGCTCCGTCCCCACGCCACCGCCAAGTAGTCCTCGCCAGTCGGGACGTTGTAGCGAGTGAGTAGATTATCTCTCCAAACCACTTCGCCGGTCGCCCCTTCCAAACAAAGTACGCTGCCGGAAGGGCCCAGCGTGTATACCTTGCCATCATGAACTACAGGGGTACTACGCGGACCAACGCCACCAAGCACCGTACTGTGTCGGTTGGCTTCGCTATGTCCCCACAGCAACTTGCCAGTCGTAATGTCGTAGCAAGTAACGAGTTCTTCGTCGCCGCGTTGCTCCATCGTGAAGGCATAACCGTTGACCGCGACGAAGCCCGACCAACCGGCTCCGATCGGCTGACGCCACAGCTTCAGAGGTGGTTTGCTGTCCCAATCGTGTGCGAGTCGCACGTTCGGAATCGCCCCGTTTCGATGAGGTCCGAGGAATTGGGGAAAGTCTTGTTCGGAAGTCGTGGTTACATCAATGCCATCGCCAGCCACCATCTCGGTCGGCGTATCAAGCAGCGAGTCGGCAGGCGGCGCCCAACGGGCGCTGAACTTTGGCACCATCTCGCCCGAGACTTGTTCGACACGAAACATGATGAAGAACAACGTGATACTGGCGACAAGACCAACGAAGCAGCCTAGTCGCACCTTGCCCGAGTAGCCGCTGAAGAAGAAGAACCAAAAGGCGAACGCGCACCATCCGATAAATGTCAGGATCAAGGTGAGTATATTCACGACAGCATGATCACCGCTGACGTCGCGCACTCGCACAAGTACGATCATGGCAGCGGCAAGAACAGCCACAATCCACACCCACAGCGGCGGGACGAGACGCTTGCGTCGACGTTTCATCGAGTGGTTCGTCGCGACTTCTGACGCGTCACTCGGCGGATGCCCGTAGGGGTTTCGTGATTCGGCGTCGGGCTGCTGCTCGTCCGTCATGGTCAACCTTCTAGTCGTATGACGGCCCTCCGAGGCCGTCGTTTCTTCGTGTCGCCTACTTTCGACGGCCTCGGAGGGCCATCGTACCGATCTTTATTCCGCGTTTTCAATCTTAATCAAAGCCTCAGCAAACATTCGCCCGACTTCCAGTGTCCCGGCTGCATCGTAGTGAACATTGTTGGCGATCGATGCCGCCGATGTGTCGACATAAACACAACGTTCGTCGTTCGCGGCTACATCTTGCTGCGACTCGATGATCTTGGGCATGTAGGCGTTGTTGCCGCCACCGAAGCGAGTGTTAACCGCTAGCATCGCGATTAAGTCGGGAGTTGCCAAGTCGCGGCGGAGCGATTTCAACATCTTTGCCAACGCTTGTTGATAATTCTCCGCATCCTGGGCGTTGGCGTCACTTTCACCCTGCACCCACGCAAGTGCTCGGATCCGCAGCTTGATGCCATCGCTTTCCGCCGCCGCGATTGCGGCCTTCGTCTCCGAAACTAACGCCCGGTAACAAGCACCACCATCGCCGGTATCTTCGGGATTCCAGTCCGTTCGCATGCCGGTGCCACTAAACGCCGCTTTAACGATCGCTAGACGTTGATCCGAGTTCTTTCGCAATGCTCTGGCCAAACCAATCTCTGGGCCGAAGCCTCCTTCAGCTTGGGCAAAGTTGCCGTATTGCCTCCCCGATTTGGGTTGCTTGGGATTTCCCAGCGGTTGGGGCTGCAAGTGCGTCCAACGACTCATGCTCACCGAATCATGCTCGTCCGGCGGCGGATCGCCGCAGCGCCACCAAAAGAGAACTTCTTGATCGATGGCACTCGGAGGCAACTCGGTTGGCTTCGCATCGTATCCCACGGCGTTTGACTGCCCCGCGACGAGGATTAAGTCGACCGTCGTGTCTTCGGCGCGGACACCGCCGACAAGTAAAGCGAGCAAACCAATGAGGAAAGCACTCTGTCGGGCCATGATGAGTCACCTGTCATTCGATTCAAAGTTAACCGCGACCAACGAGCGGCATCTTCGTGGCCATGACCGTGACGAATTGAACGTTCGCTTCGAGCGGCAAGCTGGCCATGTGGACGATCGTGCGCGCCACGTTTTGAACATCCATTGTCGGTTCAACCGCCGTCGAACCATCCGCCTGCGGGACGCCCAGGGCCATCCGCGCCGTCATCTCGGTGGCTGCGTTTCCGATGTCGATCTGACCGCAAGCGATATTGTACTTGCGTCCATCGAGCGATGTCGACTTTGTCATCCCCGTTATTGCATGTTTGGTTGCGGTGTATGGCGCCGAGTTCGGACGCGGTGCTTGTGCCGAGATGGAACCGTTGTTGATGATCCGGCCTCCCATCGGAGTCTGGCTCTTCATCATGCGTACAGCCGCTTGGGTGCATAAGAACACGCCCGTCAAGTTAACGTTCACGACCGCTTGCCATTGCTCGACGGTCAGTTCTTCGATCGGAACGGGCGGGGCACCGATACCGGCGTTGTTGAACAACACATCGAGTCGCCCAAATGCTTCTTTCACTTTGGCGAACAGACTTGCGACCGAACCGGCATCCGTGACATCGGTGGCGACAGGCAGCGCGCGAGAGCCAGCAGCGCCGGCCAGTTGCACCGTTTCGTTCAATGCCTCGAGCCGGCGACCAGCCAACACAACGGAGTAGCCTTCGTTCAACAAAGCCAATGCCGAATGCCGCCCAATTCCACTACCGGCGCCCGTGATTAGCGCGATCTTTCCGAGAGACTCCATCAGTTGAACTTATCCTTCCGTGAATGCTGTGAGTTACGATCGGTACGGGGTCGGGAGTCTTTTTCGGTTGAAAGTGTTGAACGGGGAGAAATCGGTCGCGAGAAAAAGACTCCCGACCCCATGCCGTTCCTATTCCGGTTGCTCCCGCGATGTTTGAAACCTCTTCAATTGTTCCTGATAGAACGAAGTATTCGGTTCCAACTCGACGCATTGCTTCGCACAATCGATCGCCAAGTCCGTTTTCCCTTGTTGGAAATACACTTCGCCGAGCGTATCGATGTATTGGGCTTCATTCGGCACTAACTCGATCGCTCGATTTACATGCACGAGCGCCTCGTCCAGTCGTCGCTTGCACTTCGCGGCCAGCCACGCTGCGTTGTTGTGGTGTAAGGCGCTGTTGGGGAAGATGCTGCACGTTTCGTCGATCAACTCGTAGGATCGATTGAACAGTTCGTCGGCAGCCTCGGTTCGCAATACTTCGTCAAGCTGAGGCACAAACGTTTCTGGGATGTTCAAATCTGCCGGCCAGATGCGTTGGCACATCTGCAACTCGACGATTGCATCGCTGACCTCGTCACCTTTCAACAAGCCTTTCGCGCGATCACGGTGAACTTCCATCGGGATGCGGACATAGCTTCCCGCGTCGGTGAAGTGCCATAATTCCTGCAAGCAGTTGAGCATTCGTTGCTCGGCATAAGCAGCGGCTCGCAACGGATCATCGGTCGCGACAGATTGACTGAGCGTGGCGATCGCGTGGAACATTTGCAAGTCGGACCACGTCGAACATCTTCGCAACAGCTCACACTCTTCATACGCCGCATCCTCGAGACCTCGCTGTGCCAAGTGAGCGGCGAGTCCGTCGTATCGCGAAGCTCCGCCCAAGGGCAGTAGCCGAGCCAATTGCTTCGACTCGCGACCAGCTTCCTCAGCGCCCGCCTTGCCCAACATCTCGCCATACAAATACAGCGCGTAGGGTTGGCGATCCAACTGCCAGGCTGTGTGATACCAATCCGAAGCGGCAATCCATTCTTCCTGCTTGGCCAGCATGTCGGCCATTCGAATTGCGGCCGGGGCGTGTTCTTTCGCGATCGATTCGAAGCACAGTCTCGCCTGTTCCGGCTCCTTATGCAGCTGGTAGGTCTCGCCGATCGCGTGCAACCATTTGACGCGAGAGCGGTGCTTTACATCGAGTGCTTGAACGCGAGCATGAGCCTTCGCGATCTCGGCGACGACCTCGTCGTGGTCCTTGCGTTGATAGAACAAGTTGCGAACGCGGGCCAATCTTGTTCGAGTCGCCTCGTCCGGATCCAATCCGCTATAAATATCCCACCAAGTCTTGGCTGAACTCGAATGATTCACAAACAGCAACGTGATGGAAGCACCATTGCGATCTTTGTCGTAGGCCTGGGCCGCATGCTCGAACGCTTCTTCGATCATCTTGGCCTTCAGTTCCGATTCGGCCAGTTGTCGCCACTGAGTTCCTTCGCCATTGCCCTTTAGCGAATTGGCGAGTTGCTCGAACATCTCGACCGACTCTTGTTTCTCACCAACCGTCGCAAGGATCTGCGCGAGTTGCGTCGCAATCCGAAAATTGCTCTGCCAGTTCTTGGAGCGGTCGGGCCGCTCGAGAATTTCGCCTAACCAGGCATCGCGCGACTCACGCGTCGTTCCAATCCCGGCTAAGTCGAACGCATCGGCGTATTGATTCCGCATAATCTGTACGTTGAAGGCGTCGGCGATGTCTTCTCGCGTCAGCAGCTGAATCGCCTCGTCTGTGAACCCGTTTAAGAACAGAGCCTCACGACAGTGCCCAAGGCTATCACCTCCGAACAGTTTCTCGGCGCGCTCCCGGATCGCCGTGACGTGTTTGTTGAAATCGTCAAAGTTGCCCGCCAGGCGGTTGTAGGCTGCGGCGAACCCCAACGCCTCGATATTGTTTGGGTCAGTCGCGAGGATGTCGTTCTGCCGCTGAGCGAGCTCGGTCCATTCTCGCTGGTCGAACAACAACCCGCGTATCAACGAGCCGTCGGGTGCATCCTGCTGCCGAGCCATTGCCAACGCTCCGGCTTCGTCGCCCTTCACTCGCAGCATGTGAATCAGCTTGGTTTGAATCTCACTACGCTGCGCCGGGCCCGTCGCTTCAACGAGCTGAGCATTTAGTTCGTCGATCTTTTCATCCAACTCGCCTCGCAAGAATAGGAACGCCGCCCAGTTGCGAATGCCGGGACTGTCCGTCGCGGACTGTTCGAGCAACGATTCCGACTTTTCAAACTGCCGCTTGGCCAAAAAGTAGGGCACTTGCTTTCGAATGAACTCGTCCAACTTGGCGAGATCTTCTGGCGAGCCGTATTCTCCACGCCATTTCTCCGCGAGTGTCACTGCTTCTTCGACTTGGCCTTCGCGTTCGAGTCGTTCGAGTACCTGCTGCCGCTGCGCGGCGGTCGGCTCGTTGTTGGTGATCGCAATGAGCGTTTCAATCGATGCATGGCTGAGGATCTGCTCCCACAGTACCTCACGCGTCTTGGGCTCTTCGCGGCGATAGCGGCGAATGATCGCAGCGACATCTTCGGGGGTATCGGCAAAGACGCCGTAATGAAAGTCGTCGAGGATCGACTTAGCGCGCAATCGCACTTCGCGATTCTTACTCTCGGTCGCACGCCGCAGCGCTGGCTCGATCGCTCGACCGGCTTGCCATAAGAACATCGTCGCACGTTGTCGAACTTCAAAGTCGGGTGCGCCGAGTTGCTCGATCGCCAACGAAACGGCTTGCGGGGCGAGCCTCGGTTCCGTTGTGGGGGCATCGGAGGAAGGCGATGCCTGTCCGATCGTCATCGACGCGACTAGCAACAGGGCTGGCAGTGATCCCACGCGATATTCCTCATGGTACTGGCTCTGGGCGTGGCCGAAACACGAACTCCGACGCCATCGATATTCTACCAGATAGAGCAATGAGCGGGAGAAATCGCCGGTGATCTTAAGAAATGATTCGAGGGTGCCCCTATCCGCACCCGACCAATTCGGCGAATCCCTATCACGCTCGCGATTTGCCTCGTCCCTACTGTTTGGCGACGACAATCGTTAACCAACGACTTCCGCCTCCAGCGTTTCCTCTTCATCGGGGACAATGGGGATCGTCGCATTGATCCCCGCTGCGGCGAGGCCGGACAGGAGAAAAGCCGTCGCGCAGGTCAGAAAGGCGAGATCCCAGCGTTCTGTATCACCCACGATCCAGATCAACAGCGGAGGGGTTACTGCGGCGCCGAGGTTCCCCCACATGTTGCCCCAGCCAAGAATCGAGCCGACGTGCCGCCCGCCCGCATCTTGCATGTAGGCCCAGATGGAAGGCGTTCCGAAATCGGTCGCGAACGCGACGACTGAAAACATCGCCACGGCAAACCAAGGCGATGGTGATGCCCATACGGCAAGATACGCTCCCATCGCCGCAAATCTCGATAGCGACATGGGAAGGGCACGACCCCAACGCAGTCCGATTCGATTCACCAACGCGTCAGTGACTCCTCCGCCCGATAACATTCCAGCCCAACCCACTAGCGGCGGAATGGCGACCATCATCGCGAGTTCCTCCACAGACACTTTATGCACGCTGAGAAAGTAACGCGGCGCCCACGTCATCAAGAACACCCAGCCAATATTCGTGAACCATTGCGAGACGCAACACAGCCACATGCTGCGACTGCAAAGCAACGGTACGATTGGAACACCGCCGAGCTTCTTGTCCTCATCACGCTTTACAGGCTTGTCGCCTCGAATCAGAGTGACTTCCGCCTCGTTACACCAGGGATGTCGCGAAGGATTATTGCGGCAACTCCACCACACCAGCCCCGCAACAAACAGACCGAGCGAGCCATACGCGAACATCATCGGACGCCAGCCGGCGACATAGAGTTTCTTAATGCTCTTGCGATGAAGGCCTTCGAGCACCAGGCGATTAAGCCGTTGAGATTGCTGCGCAGTGAGTTCGCTTGTCGGCTTACCGAGCAGTCGAGTCGCTTCCTTCTCGAGCGAGATTCCCTTCAGCTCGGCGGTCGAGAAGAAGCCGGGTTGTCCGATGACTTGATTCAATCCCTCCGCGAGCGATGTGGCTTCTTCCGCCGAAAGTGACTGTCGTTTGGCGAAACTGCGAATTCGCTCCTGCGTGTCGCTGTCCAACGCGGATAGACAACGACCTCGAACCGTCTCTTCGGGCGTGACCGGATCGGATCGTTCGGTCAGTTCGATCGAAAGCTGCGTTCCATCGAGAATATCTGACTTCCTAAGTTCGGTGGGCGTCGAAATCGGCGTAAGCCAGATCAGCACGTACCCGGTCGCAGAAAGTGCGAGGAACCCTCCGACTCGACCACCTACGGCGATGATACCGCTGGCACGGCCACGAGCTTGCAAAGGCATCCATTTACTGACGATGCTCGCCGCAGTTGGATAAGCGCCAGATTGGGCAAAGCCAAAACCAAATCGTAGTAGGAGCAAGGCAGCAAACACGCCAGCCACTCCCGTCAGGCCCGTTAGAAGCGACCACGCAAGAATGTAGATCGTGAGCATTAACCGCGATCCGAATCGATCCGTCAGCCAACCAGCGGGCACTTGTCCCAACGCATAGGTCCAAAAGAACGCGCTCAGCATCCAACCGACTTGTCGGTCGGTCAGTCCCAAGTCTTGCTGGATGTAGACCTCGGCGATCGAAATGCAAAAGCGATCCAGATACAGCAATGCCGACATTAGGAACGCGGAACCAACAACCAGATACCGGACGTGGGAAGGACTAGCGGGCATGCGCGGACTCGTTAAGGAAGGAGACTGGCAAAAGAGGCTTAAAAACTCCCACTTCGACTTTCAAAGTGGGTGGCTTTGCCCAGCGACACACCGCCCTGCATCACCCACTCGGCGGTCCAACGGACCATTTCCTGGTTGGTTGCAGTTGGTTGTCCCAACCGAGAATAGCTGTCGTGCGCGTTATTCAATAAGGCATCGGAAGCTTCCTCGCCAGTAAACGTGACTGTCTTGTTCATCAGCCTAGCAAACTCGACGCATACGTCACGGACGCGCAGTATCTCGGTGCCAGCAATGTTCAAAATGCGAGGCGGCGTCGATGTGTGAGCGAGTGCGTTGAGTGACATGGCGTTGGCATCTCGCTGCCAAATCACATTCACATGTCCCATCGTGACATCGATCGGAGTCTCCGCAAAAACTTGTTGCGCCAGATCAACGAGCACTCCATAGCGCAACTCCGTGGCATAGTTCAATCGCAGCAGGCTCACTGGAATTTCCAGCTCACGACTGAAGTAATCGAACATCCGCTCGCGGCCCAAGATCGTCATGGCATACTCGCCGATCGGATTCGGCGGATCCGACTCCATCGCGCCACCCGATTCGACTGCGACGGTCCCATAGATGTTGCCCGAAGAAAACGCTGCAATACGACTACTACGATAGCGGCGACAGACAACCGTTGGTAAGTGACAATTCATGGCCCAGGTCAACGACGGATTTGCCGTCGCACCAAATTTGAAGCCTGCCATGTAGACGACGTTCGGAACATCGGGCAGTTCTGCAACTGCCGCTTCGTCCAGCAAATCACAGGCGATCGTCTCGATCCCCCACGCACCAAGTTGCTCGCGCAAATCGCCCGTCGAAAACCGTGAGACTCCGATGATCCGCCGCGCGACGCCAGACACGTCGGAAGCTCGCTTCGCCATCCGCGCCAGCGTCGGCCCCATTTTCCCTCCCACACCCAGCACGATAATGTCGCCCTCCAGGTCGCGCATCGTTTGGACGACTTGTTCATCCGGCCTGCTGAGCCAGTCGTCAAGCTCCTCGATGGTCGCAGGTCCACTCGGTGGATTGTAGTTCATTTCACTTCACGTTTTAAAACGAGTACAAGAAGCGGCAGCGATTGTAGCACGTCGGTCATGGCCGGACATCTCGGCGTCGGTTAAAGTAGCGAATCCCAGTTGAAGCGGAACGTGATCTATGAATTAGTAGGAGTTGCTTGATGCTAAATCGACGTGAAGCCATTTGTGCCGCTGCGATCGGAGCAACTGCGTTAGCGACACACTCCCATGCCGCAGACGAAGAAACTACCGCAACAAGGAGCAATCGTATCGCGGTTTCCACCTATTCCTTCTGGCAATTCCAGCATCAGGATCTGCGAGACGTCGAAACTTGCATCAATCGATCCGCCGAGATGGGCTTTGATGGTGTCGAGATCTTGCACCGCCAGATGGAAAACGAAGAGAACGGTTATCTCCAGCGATTGAAGCGAGCGGCATTCGTGAATGGCATTGATCTGTGTGGATTTTCGACGCATCAGGGATTCCTCTCGCCCGACGAAGCCGTGCGACAAAAGAATATCGACCATACGATTCACTGCATCGAGCTCGCATATCAACTCGGCATTCCGACGATGCGAGTCAACACGGGCACGTGGGGCACGAGTAAGAGCTTTGACGAGTTGATGAAGAATCGCGGGATCGAAAGTCCACGCGAGGGATACACCGACGAAGATGCCTTCGGATGGGTGATTGATAGTTTGGAAAAATGCTTGCCGGCAGCCGAGCGATGCGGCGTGCTGATGGGATTGGAGAATCATTGGGGACTTGGCCGGACGCCCGAGGGCGTGATGCGGGTTGTCGACGCGATCGATTCGCCCTGGTTGCAAGTCACGATGGACACCGGCAATTTTTTGGAAGACCCTTACGAGCGTCTGGAACAGCTTGCCGCGAAGACGATTCTTGTACAAGCCAAGACTTATCACGGTGGCGGGTTGTGGTACGAGCTGGATCTCGACTATCCACGGATCGCGAAGATCTTGCGTCGAAACAAGTATCGCGGTTACGTCTCGTTGGAGTTCGAAGGACGCGAAGATCCGCGTACAGGCATCCCTAAGAGTCTCGCGATGTTGCGCGAGACGTTTGTCGGGCAAGCGTAATGGCGCAGCAGTTACGAGTTTTGGAGTTGTTTGCCGGCATCGGAGGCTGCGCCGCTGCGATTGGCGGGAAGGCAGAAGTTGTCTCTGCCGTCGACTCGGATCAAGAAGCGATTTCCGTTTATCGACACAATTTCGCGAATGCGACCATTGATCAACCCGTTGAGTCGCTGACAACGAAGTGGTTTCGAGATTGTGCTGCCGATGTGTGGTGGATGTCGCCGCCGGTCTTGCCGTACGTTCATGCCGGTTTGAGGCGTGAAATCGACGATGCACGCGCGAAGGGCTTACTGCACATTTTGAAACAGATCGAGAATGTCAAACCGCGTTATATCGCGATGGAATGTGTGCCTGCCTTCGACAAGTCGTTGGCTCGACAGCTCTTGCTCGAAACGCTCGCCGAGTCTGATTACGAGTGGCAGGAGACGCAGTTGTGTCCGACTGAATTAGGCATACCGAACCAGAGGCGTCGGTACTATCTTGTCGCCAGTCGCGACGCCGTTCAGGCCTGGAAGCCTTTGAACGAGGCACTGCAATTTCCGCTGAGCGCCACACTCGACGAGACCACAGCCGACGATCTTGTGATTGCGCCTGAGTTGCTTGCGATGCATCGCGGCGTCATGCACGTTGTCGATGCGAACGACTCTTGTTCGGTTTCGTCGTGTTTCACCTCCGACTATGGCAGGTCGGTGAACAAGACGGGGTCGTATCTGTTGACGGCCGGTCGAGTTCGGCATTTCGCACCAACCGAAATGCTCCGGCAGTTAGGCTTCCCGCCATCGTTCAGTTTGCCGGAAGGAACGTCGCGACCCGTTGGTTGGCGACTGGTCGGTAGCAGTCTCTCCATTCCAGCTGTGCGATATATCCTCGACGCACTTCCTGGTCTGATGACGAGACGCTCTCGAGTGGTCAGTGCCGCAGCCAAAAAGGTGTAGAAAGAATGGCTCGCCCAGTTACTCACGTTGGTCGTGGGTTACGGCGCGGTTCTCAAAAGCCTTACAGAGCCACCACGCGCGAACTGATCCATGCCGAAGTCCATGTAAGTTACGTTGTTATCGACGTTCACAAGGATTCGATCGCGATTGCGGTTGCCGAACAACGACGCGACTTGTGAAGTCGACACGGTGCCTAGTGATTGGGGGTTGTTCAACGGCGACTACGCGGCCTCGCGAAACCGTCCGGTCGCGGCATCGCGGCGGAGGGCGACAATGGCCAATTGATGCTGATTGGCCAACTCGATGACTTCCTCTTGGTCGAGAAAGATCGTCTTGTTTGCTTCGATGGCTAATACTTTCGCGCCGGCTTTGACCAGGGACTCGACAGTGCCTTTGCCGATGGTCGGCACGTCGAATCGCATGTCTTGCTTTGGCTTGGCTACTTTGACCACCGTGAAACTGCGCCCTTTGCACAACTCGCCAGCGCGGCGGATGCAGGCGTCGGTGCCTTCGATGGCTTCGACGGCGAGAATAGCTTGACCTTGGACGGCAACACTTTGGCCAATGTCAACTTCTCCGATCTTCTTCGCGATCGTCCAGCCAAACTCAATATCTTTCAGCTCAGCGCGAGTCGGCTGACGCTTGGTGATCGTGCCTGCTTTCACGAGAATCTCCGGTACGAATTCAGTGGCGGGAACGAAGGTGATTCCATCTTCGGCGAAAGCGTCGATCACAGCGCGAAGCAGGGTGTCGTCCTTGCGGTCTTTGCTCATGCTAAAGAAATGAGGAAAGAAAGTTCGGAACGCTCGCCAGTCTGGCAGGTGCTTGACCCAGTGCCCCTGCATGAGGAGCGTTTTGTGAAACTTGCCGGCCATGGTCGCGCGAGTTACTTGCTGCTGCCGGAAGTAACGAATCGCGCCACCAAGTTTTCCAATGCCGATTTCAGAATAGGCGTGACAAATCTCGCGAAGTAGTGGATCCGCATGCTCTTTGACACCAAGGCACACCACCTGACAGCCTTGATTGCGCAAAGCTTCAGCGACCACGATCGGGTAGCGGCCCCATCCGGCGATGAGCCCCACACAGTGTGTCTCGACGTTGATAGGTTCGACTTCGAGCATGCGTGCCTGCACTTAAGCTGCGTCGTTGAGCTTCTCGGCCAACGCGGCGACTTGCCGCTGTAATGCCTTGAACTGTTTCCGCATGTCTGGCAACTTGGCCAGAGCGGCTTGCTTTTGAAATTGTTCGCGATCTGCCGTGGCCGGGATGCCGACATATACGGTATCTGCGGGGACACTCGTCATGATCCCCGCCTTGGCACCGAGGATGGCTCGATCGCCAATGTCGATGTGATCACGCAAGCCAACTTGCCCGGCCATCACCACATAGTCACCGGTCGTTGAACTGCCGGCGATGCCAACTTGCGAACAGATAAGATTATGCCGACCGATGCGACAGTTGTGGGCGATCATGACCAGGTTGTCGATCTTCGTTCCTTCGCCGATCGAAGTCGGCCCATAGGTCCCGCGATCGATCGTCGTCCCAGCACCGATCTCGACGTCGTCGGCTATCGACACGTAGCCTAACTGCGCGGACAGTTTATGCCGACCGTCTACCGTGTCGTAACCGAATCCATACGCGCCAATGGCGGCACCAGCATGGATGATGACGCGATCTCCTATCACGGTGTTCTCGTACAGGACGACGTTGGGAAACAGTGTCACGTGGTTGCCAATTTTTGAACCAGCCAAGATATGAACGCCGGGGTGGATGATGCAGCCTTCCCCGATTTGCACGTCGTCGCCAATTGTCGCCGTCGGATAAACGACGACGTCGCGTCCGATTCGAGCCGTTGGACTGATGTGTGCAGCCGCGCTCACACCGTAAGGCTGTGTATTCGAATGCGGTCGAAAGTGCTCGACGATCTTGGCAAACGAAGCGTGAACGTTGCTGACCGTAACAAAAGGGACTCCCGATGGCGTCACGTCAGGCGGCACCAGTACCGCCGCAGCACGACAGTCGGCCAATTGACTCGCCAGCTGAGCTTTATCGGCGAGCGTGATATCGCCTGCATTTGCGTCGCGAATGATTGCAGCTCCCGATATTGGAATGGCTGCGTCACCATTCAGTTGTCCACCTACCAAATTAGCGATATCGCCAAGTGCCAGATCCATGCGGAATCCTTTCCACATCCAGTGTGATTCGCCGGAAGTTAGATAATCGCCGAGCAAAGCATCCTGCTTGTTCGGCATCGACGGGGCACGGATGTTAACGAGACTCGACATACGGGACAAGGTCGGCGGTAGACGATCACGTCGGTGACCGCAAGCGAGTGTTCGGCTTTCAGCACGAAAGCATTTGAATTGGGGCAGGAAGCAGCCCATTCGAGTTGCTAGCAGAACAACGAAACCACGAGTCGAAGCGTCGTTTTGCATTCGGTAAGTCGCCCCGAAACAAAAAAACCTCCCACCGATGCGATCGCAACGGTAGGAGGGCTCAAAGTCTTCGCGAATTGCGGTCTGTATTGTGTTATCGAGTTAGAACTGGCTCGGTGCCAGGTTGTGGCATGGCTGGGGTGCGAGCCGTGCGAGCCGCTGCGGCTGGGTCCGCTTCGGAATAGCAAAAGGCGATCCCCTCGACGGCGATTTCGCTTCCCAATATCTGACTGTCCACCGACACGCGAACTCGGTGGTCACCCACTTTCTTGCCGATGGCGCGAAAGCTCAACTTGACTTTCTCACCAGCTGCGATTTGTTGAGCTGGAAACAAAATCTCTGAACCCTGAACCTGATAACCAGGCATCTGAGTCGCTTCCAGCGCGGCAGGAATCGCGACACGAATCGTGACATCGTTCGCGGCCTTCGAGCCAGCATTGACCACCACCAGCTGGAAGTTCATCGATTCGCCGACTGCGGCGAGTTCCGCATCGTTGAGAACTGTGGCAATCAAGTTGGGTCGGCTGATTACAAGTGTCAGAACACTAGCGGTCGTATCTGGAACACGCTTGGCACGGGCTGCGACTAACAACTTTTGTTCGCCCTCGCGGCTAGTTTCAGCACGAAACCGCACGATTGCATCTCTACCAGGCGATACACCCGTCAAGTTCCAACTTAACGTTCCGGTCTGTGCATCCTTTTGGCCGCCATCTTCGATGTGCGTGACTGTCAATCCAGCAGGTAGAGCGGCGACTACTTCGGTCGAGCGGGCAACGGCATCACCGGGGTTCGTGACGCGGATCTCGTAGACCGCTTCACGAGCCAAGGGGCGAACACGCGGTCCTGTCGCCGAGATCTTCAATTCGGGTTGGACCACCTGAGTTTGCGACAATCCCGTCGCAGTAACACCGTCTGGGTTCGAGGCTTCGTATTTTCCCAGCAACAGGCCCCGAGCAATCGCGGTGGCCGACAAACGTACTTCCCGACTTTCACCTGCCGGAATGGTTCCCACCGGCACGGCTTTGCTGAAACCGGTCCCGTCGACGTTACCCTTTGTCAAACTCGGTGTGAGGACAACTTCCGTAATGTCCCCGTCGCCAACATTGCTGACGCAGAGGACGACGTTTACACTTTCGCCCACTTCGACGATTTGAGGGGCACGAGGCGAAACCTCCAGCAGTGGGCGTTGGACGACGGCGGACGAACGGGTTGAAGCCGCGAAAATCGTCGTTGTATCGAGTTGGATCGGTGCTGTACTCTGCGGACGAAGCACCAACGAAACGAGCTGTGTTTGGCCAGGCTGGAGATCACCAATCAGAAAGTGATAGGTGCGATCATCCACGCTGGTCGCCTTGGGCTTCGATTCGTCCAAGTCCACATGCGTTGGAATCTTCGTGGCGATGACGACTCCCGTCGCCGGAACAGAACCGGTGTTCTTCACACGAATCGTGAAGACGGCAGGCTTTCCCAGATTCACGGCCGGGGGGTTTTCGGTATCCACCTGCAACGTCGGAGTGGATGTTCCAAGCCTTGGGGCCATTGACGCTCGCGAATCCTGCCCATGGGACGGCGATATCAGGAAGAGCAAGAGCAGCGGGATCGCAGTGGGTAGGACATAGACGCGCATTCTGGGATTCTCCTTGTAGCAAAATCAACATCACATCTCGCAATGGTCTTCGACATCATGCAGCCAGCAGGATGGGAGAAATCCGTCAAGCCCTCAAACTCGCCTAGATCGGAGTTTGTGGGCTGCGTCGACTACGAAGAGTAATGTGGTGCAGCAGCAATGAGTTGCCGCATATCAACGCAAGTGATTCGTTTACCGAATATTGACCAACCAACCGTTCGACGCGGCAAGTGTGATCCCCTATGCTGGTCTGGTGTCCAGATTCGTCTTCCACCGTGCAAGCAGAGTTGGCAGCGATATCCCTGCCAACTGCGGTATCGATCTGCCGCGTGGCTAGCTCCGCTTCGATGGTGAACTGCGTTAACCGTACAAACTCGACGCTTTCGCTAGATCGAAACGTCGCCAGCGGCATTGCTAGCAGTGTTAGTAACCAACCGAGCCGAACGACTTCCGGTAACCCGTCAACGACGTTCGTCAGCAGTGCTTCGATGCGAAATGGCGTTGGCTGCCAAACTCGCCTTCCCACCACACTCGCCTTCCCACCACCCAATGCAGGATGCGCTGCGACCACGGTGGCACGGTCCACAAGGTGTGAAGCAGGTCACGCCTTGCGTGACACGAACAAGTCGACGATGCACCGAACCCTGTAATTGTCGCGTTTTTCATACTGGATGTTGTTGCCGATTTCCATCCTCAATCAACGTTCGCACAAGCAGAGTAACTTGCTCGGCACCTGCTCGCGCGCCATACTCTCGAGAACGATGTGCTTTTTGTTTCACAATCAACGAGACCAAATATCGTGAACGAGAACTATCAACTTAGCCGACGCCATCTATTGCAAGGCATGGTCGGTGCTTCGGTCGCAGGCTGGACCTTGCAGGGCGTGTGTCGTGACGATGAGACGTTGGGCGGCAATCTGCATTTTGCTCCCTTTCGCTTTGATGTGACACCACCGAAGGGACATTCGTGTTGCGGCGGTTGGATTACTCCAGTCGTTGCTGTCGACGATGCGTTGGAAGCAGTTGGTTTCGTGTTACTCGGCGCGGGCAAGCCAATTGTGGTTTGTGCGGTGGATTGGACGGGCCTGCTGAACGAAGCACATGTCGAGTGGCGAAACGCGTTGGCCGAAGCTGCCGGGACGACGCCGGATCGGGTCGCCGTTCAATGTGTACATCAACACAACGCTCCCTTTGCGTGCCTCGAGGCGGAACGGATCGTGAGCGAGCAGGGAGATCTGCCACACATTGTAGAACTCGACTACTTTCGACGTTGCTTGGAACAAGGTCGCAAGGCGGTTGCCGAAGCGTTAACCAAGGCCGAGCCAATGACGCACGTTGCTCATGGCCACGCGAAAGTCGACAAGGTCGCGTCGAATCGCCGGATCTTTCGTGACGAGAATGGCCACATCAAAGCGATGCGAGGCAGCAGTTGTCGTGATCCGAAGTTGCAAGCCATGCCCGAGGGATTGATCGATCCCTGGATGAAGACCGTCGCGTTTTACAATGGCGAACGCAAGCTGGCGTCGTGCCATTATTATGCCACACACCCGATGAGCTACTACGGTGATGGGCACGTGACCAGCGACTTTGCAGGGCTGGCTCGCAAGCAGCGTCAACAAGACGAACCCGATTGCCTGCATCTTTACTTCACGGGTTGTGCCGGGAACATTTCCGCCGGCAAGTACAACGACGGCTCCCACGAAGCACGTCCCATTCTCACGCAGCGAGTTTACGAAGGCATCGTTGCTTCCGAGCGTGACTTGCATCCGGAACCGATCCAACGCGTCGGCTGGAACACTGCGGAAATCTTGCCGGTCGCGCGCGACACGCTCGCCGTCGAATCGTTGGTCCAACAAATCGGCGACAAGAGCAATCAAGTTGTCGCTCGCAATCGGCCTTCGTACATGCTGTCTTGGCTGCGACGTTTGGAGCGAAAGATCCCGATCGTGCTCAGTTCGCTGGACGTGAATGAGACAAGCCTGCTACACCTGCCCGCTGAGTGCTTTATCGAGTATCAGTTGCGTGCTCAACAGATCGGCGGCGAGCGATTCATTGCGACGGCAGCCTACGGCGACGGCGGGCCGTGGTACATCCCCGTGAAAGAAGAGTATCCCAACGGCGGCTACGAAGTGAGCGTCGCGTTCAGCGATCCCAGCATCGACGAAGCGCTGACCGAAGGCATGCAGGCGTTACTGGGCTGAACGGCGGATTCTGTCTCACTGACTGCTGCCGCAGGCAGGGCGATTCGTTTGTTGAAGTTGCACAATACGTACGACGGGCCTCCGAGCCCGTCGAATAACGACTTAGATTCATCGACGGGCTCGGAGGCTCGTCGTACAAACCTCTCAGTTTGAAAAACTGAAAGGCCCTGCCACCATCAACGAGAAAGCAGAAACATGTCTCGCGTTATAGCTATACTCTTGCTCTTAACCATTACCGCAAAGGCCCACACCGGCGAATACAATCCGGTGCTGAGTATCGGCGATCCGGCTCCCACATGGAGTGATTTACCAGGGACCGATGGCAAGACGCACTCGTTGAGTGATCTGAAAGAGAGCAAAGCGATTGTGCTGGTGTTCACATGCAACAGTTGCCCGTACGCGGTCGACTACGAAGAGCGAATCATCGCCTTGACCAAGCAGTTCGCGGAGCAAGGCGTCGCGGTCGTGGCCGTGAATGTGAACAAGGTTCCAGAAGACAGCCTCGACGAAATGAAATCGCGAGCCGACTCGCAAGGGTTCAACTTCGCCTATCTCTACGACGAGTCGCAGCAAATCGCTCGTGACTACGGCGCGACCTACACGCCCGAATTCTTTGTCCTCGACGGCGATCGGAAGATCGCCTACATGGGTGCACTCGACGATAGCCCCGCCGCCGACAAGGTACAGCAGCAGTATGTTGCTGCTGCACTAAACGCGTTGCTTGAAGGCAAGCAACCGGCTGTTACTGAGACCGTTGCGATCGGCTGCCGGATTCGATTGGAGCGAAAGCGGCGGGGACGCTGAATCACCTGTCTTTGCCGTTACAACTCCCCTTTCCGGCAATCGGGCAGCTAGCAGGTGTGGCAAATGATCGGTCGCTCGACCTTCGCGCCTGCAACGGATTCTTACAGCGCGAACGTAAGCTATGTTTCTCTTGGACGATCTTACGCCATCGCATCTCCATGCGATAACAGCCGGTCACGAGAAAACCAGGGGCCAACGATGACATGCGAACCCAAATCTGATGTAACTTCCACGGGGGCGCTCACGCTCGCTGTGCCATCTCCATCGGTCGCTCGTCCCACCAAGACCATCGAGATCGTACGAGCGGAAAGCGAGCTGCTCGCCATCGACGAGTTGATGGCGGACTTGACGAACGAGTTTGTATCTGACTTGAAGAACTAATTCTTCGTCATCTTCACCAGATGCCAGATCCCCAGCGGGACGCCGACCACAAGTCCGAGCACTCCGAGAAAGCTTGTCTCGAAATGTTGATCAAGCCACGCGCCGATTACCGCTGGCACCACCATTTCCAACGCTACGGTCGTGATCTTCGAAACCCATTCCATGCCCTTGGCCAACCACGTGAGATCCGTGTCGCGGTACTTGAGCTTTTGGACGACGTAGAGTTCTTCCGGTTGGTCTCGACGGCGTTCTAGCATTAAGTCCTGCCTAGTCAATCGCTCTGCGAGATTCGCCAACTCGATCTCGACTTCGGCGGGTGCTGCATCGGGAAGTAATTCGGAAACGACACCCAGCGACAACACACGCCTGCCATCTTCGAAGGCCAGTTCGTTAAGCTGCTCGCGTATTGCGTTCACGTCGAACATGTATTTCAGCCTACGCGAGCCGATCCCAATCAACTTCAACGCCAAGACCCGGCGCGTCGGTGATGGTTGTAACCGGACCTTCAATTGTCATCGGATTTTTGGTGACGCTGTCGACGTGATAAGCCGGCCCGAGGATGTCGCCGGGATACTCTTCGATCTTCATGTTCGCTGTAGCAACGACCAGATGGCACATCGCGGCGGTCGCGACTTCGTATTCCAAATTTGATCCGATCGAACAAGCAACGCCGTTGGCGGCAGCAAACTCGGCGATCGCTTTGGCTTTGCGGATGCCGCCGTTCTTGCCTGGGTAGAGACTGATCAAGTCACAACTGTTGTGGCGAATCAGTTCTCGCGCGTGGGCCATGTCGAAACAAATGTCATCGGCCATCACCGGCGGTCGTGTTTCTCGACGCACACGAGCTAGACCTTCGTAATCGCCGTCTGGTGTCGGTTGCTCGACGAGCCACAGGTTGCAATCCTCTAACTCGTTGATACAGCGGATCGCGGTTTCGACATCCCAGCCGCAGTTGGCATCGATCATCAAGTTGCGGTCGGGCCCAATCGCTTCGCGGACTGCTCGGACGCGGGCGAGATCGACTTCCGGTTTCGTTCCTACTTTCACCTTGATCGTGTCGAAACCTTGCTCGACTAACTGCAACGCTCGCGCTCGGGCACGTTCGGGTTCGTAGGCTCCCATCGAGAAGCGACAACGAATCGACAAGCTGCGGCAGGCACCACCCAACAACTCATAGACGGGCTTATTGGTCGCCTTCCCTTGAATGTCCCAGCAAGCCATTTCGATCGATGACTTGGCGAACCAATTGTGTCGGCAAACGGAGTCCATGCGGCGATCCAGTTCTTCGATGTCGAAGGGATCGCAGTCGATGACTTGCGGAGCAAGCACGTTCTCGATCAACCACTTCGCTCCGACGACCGTCTCGCCGCTCCATTTCTCCGAGACGGTTGCTTCGCCGGCACCCTCCACGCCATCGTCGGTGAAGAGTCGTACGAGGAGATAGTTCGAGACATCATGCACGCCGAGCGACGTGATCATCTGGTACTCGGGCTTCAGCGCGATGCGGACGGGATACGTTTTAATAGCGGTGATTTTCATGGTCGTCATTATACGCAGGAAATCAAACGCGTTGGCTCATCCGTTCGGCAAGTCGTTGAAGCGGCAGGCTCGAATCGCTTACACTGAGATGGACGTGCAGCAAGCTCATACCGCTCCGATCGGCCCAAGCCTTGGTCAATGCGGCGTCAAACTCACCTTCCGTGAAGATTTCGTAACCCGTACCACCACGAAGGACTTCGGGCAGTTTGTGGTAGTTCCAGCTGTGGATCTCATTGTATTCCCAGTCGCCGGCATGCAGCATCCTTTCCGTTCCGTAACCGTGATTGTCCATCACGATGATAATGGGCGAGAAGCCATGTCGGACGATTGTCGAAAGCTCCATGCCCGTCATCTGAAACGCACCATCGCCACAGATCGTAATCACACGATCCTCAGGCCGCGCGACTTGGGCTCCGAGCGTCGCAGGCACGGAGAAGCCCATCGAAGTGTAGTAAGCGGGACTAATGAAATCGGTGCGGTCGTGCATTTGCAGTTCTGTGGCGGCAAACAACGAATCACCGATGTCGGCGATGACGATCGACTGGTCATCGATTTGTTGATTGAGTCGTGCGATCACTCGTTCGATCGTGATGGGCGCCTCAGAAACAAGTTTGTACTCGACGGGCCTGTGTTCTAATGTCTTGGGAATGACACGTCGTGGCGGCTTGGGGTTGCGAGCGGCAAGTTCGCTGATAAAGTCGCCGAGCATCACACCGTGAAAGTGATGATGGTGAATCCGCAGCTGTTCGCTGGTTGCGTAGATGCACTTGGCAGGATCGAGATTGGCGGTGTAGATGCCCAGATTGATGTCGGTCATAAAAGTGCCGAGCAAGATGACGCAATCGCTTTCCTCGACAAATTGCGTTACCTCCGCACGACCCATCGCCCCCTCATAGAGTCCGATGTACAGCGGATGCGTCTCGCGAATCACGCTCTTGCCGAGCAACGTCGCCGCAATCGGGATATTGGTCTGTTCGGCGAGCGCCAACACACTGTCTTGCAATCCGAAACGATGGATTTCGACGCCTGCGATAATAATTGGCTTCTTGCTGTTGCCGATCAGCGCAGCCGCTTCATTCGCCGCCTCGGCCACCGCGCCAATGTCGCTGGTCGAATCGGGCATCAGATACGGATGATTTACCTGCGGCACGACGTTGACCATATCGCGAGGGATCTCGATATAGACCGGTCGCTTGAAGCGAACGGCTGCGTCCAGCACGCGATCAATCTCGCGGAATGCGCTCAAAGGATCGGAAAGTTCCGTCCCGGCGATACATATCTTCTCGAAGACTTCTAGTTGCGTCCGGAAGTCACGCACTTTGTGGTGCAAGAGCGGATTGTTGACACGCTCGTTAAGACCCGGCGATCCCGAGATTACGACGACGGGAGACTTCTCGGCGAACGCACCAGCAATCGAGTTACAGACGCTCAACCCCCCCACGCAATATGTCACACAAACGGCTCCCAAACCGTTCAATCGGGCGTACGCATCGGCCGCATAGCCGGCGCAGTCTTCGCGAGTGCAGCCCACAACATTGATCGGGCTTTCCTCCAACATGCTGTAAAACGTCAGCACGTAATCACCGGGGATGCCGAATAAGTCACGCAGTCCGTAGTCTTGTAACCGGCGAATGAGATACTGGCCGATCGATAGACCTGAGGTCATCTGGGCCTGAGGCGAAGCTGACAAGTCCGACATGATCGTTGCTCCTGCTGTGAAACCAAGGACATGATTCTTTTGGCTGCCGAATCCTGTGGCCACGGAATTCTACGCGATTCGAGTTGTGACGAGTACCTTGCGTTCGGTTGTCCTTGTGCTGGCTGCTGCGGACAATTAGGCAACCTCAATATCGTGGATCAATTCCAGCAGGCGACGCATGGCGCCGGTCGATTGCCTGCCCTTCTGCGTCAGCGAAACAATCCGAGCTTGTCCCAGATGCTTACGGAGAGAGCGGCTGGCAAGCGGTCGCAGCTGGGGACCATTTGCCGCGCCCGCCAGCACCCCGATCCCCAATCCCGCTTTCACACACGCGATCGTTACGGCACTATTGTCGGTCTCGGCGCTTACACGCAGCTTGTGAAGAAGCCCTCGGGAATGCAACGATTGTTCCAAAAGTCGCCGACCAACGGTCCCCTGATGCCCGACAACGATCGGCGAATCCACCAAGTCTGATAGCTCAATCGACTTCTTCTTCGCCAGCCGATGAGTCTTCGGCATGACTGCCAGATAGTCGATCGAATACGCTGGTTGGTACGAGATCGCCAGATGCGTCATGTCGGGTGTCGGCTCGAGCATCAGCGCGATATCGGCTGTCCCATCGAGAATATACTGCTGAGAAGTACGGTTGTCAGCATTCATCAGACGCAGTTGAACGTCTGTAAACTCACGTTGGAATTGTCGAAGTTTGGGGGCCAATTCGTCGAGCATCATACGGACGCCCGTCGCCAACGTGATCTTCTGCGGAATCGTCTCGTCGTGTTCGTGAAGCATCTCGAAACTGGAACGCATGCCGGCAAGTACGGGCTTGATCGACTTGATCAATTCATCCGCGGCAGCCATCGCGACGATCTGACGTCCCTGCCGATCAAACAGTCTTGTCTGGTAGGCCTTCTCAACGCACTTGATCTGCTCCCACGTCGTCGGCACCGACTGCCCCATCCGCCGCGCCGCAGCCGAGTAACTTCCTTCCTCGTAGACCGCCTCGAACGCTACGAGTTGCTGAACCGTCAAAGCTGTCGCGTTCTGGGGTCGGCGTTTCGACATTTCAACATACCCTAATAATATTCCACAATTTTTTGATTATACCGAATCGACCGAGCGACTAGAATCGCGGGCAGTGAATATCGTCTCGGCAGAGAAAAGGATTTTCTGCTGGGGCGATCAGGCACTGGGCGGCTGTGAGGCAGGCAGCCGCCCTTTCGCTTATGCTACTAGCGAGCAGGATGCGTCCGAGACCTATTCCCTTTCCTCTGAGTAAAAGCGTATGAAGCGTCAGCCGTATAAGATTGCAGGCTTGCCCGGAGACGGGATTGGTCCCGAGGTACTCCAAGCAACTTTGCTCGTCCTGGATGCCGCTTGCGCGGGTGACGACGCGCCTCGGTTGAGCATTGAATCGCACGATGCAGGAGCGGATCACTATCGCCGCAACGGAGAGGCCTTTCCGTCCCATGTGCGACAAGCGTGTCTCGATGCCGACGCGGTCTTGTTGGCGGCCATCGGCTTGCCTGATGTTCGCAAGCCTGACGGAACCGAGGTGCAGCCCGAAATGATGATGGGCCTGCGGCAATCACTCGGGCTGTACGCAGCCGTCCGCCCGGTGAAACTCTATCCTGGCATCGCCAGCCCGTTGCGAGATGTCGAAAACGGAATCGACCTCGTGATCCTGCGCGAAAACTTGGAAGGTTTGTTCGCTTCCTTCGGTGGCGGCTGCCTGCTGAACGACCATGTTGCGACCGACACGATCATCATTACACGCGAAGGGACCGAACGGATCGTCGACTTTGCATTTCAGCTGGCGCGAAAACGCAACGGCCGCCCCCTCGATGGTCGCAGATCGGTTACCTGCGTCGATAAGGCAAACGTGTTTCGAAGCTTCGCGTTCTTCCGCAAGATCTTTTTCGAGCAAGCCGCGAAGTATTCGGACATTGCGGCAGATGCCACTTATGTGGATGCGATGAGTTTGTTTCTGGTTCAAAATCCGGCGGCTTATGACGTCTTGGTGATGGAGAATCAGTTTGGCGACATTCTCAGCGATCTGGGCGCCGGCATTGTTGGTGGGCTCGGGATGGGGCCTTCGGCTGAGATTGGCAACGACCACGCCTTGTTCCAGCCTTCGCACGGTTCTGCACCGCAATTGACCGGAAAGAACGTCGCGAATCCCATCGCCACAATCTTGTCGGCCGCGATGATGCTCGAGTGGTTGTCCGATCGACACCAAGATCCTTCCGCGGCTCGGGCCGCTAGCCGCATCGAAGAAGCCGTCAGCCAAGTCCTCGCTGAGGGCCAAGTCCGCACACCGGACATCGGCGGAACGTCTTCCACTTCCGACGTTGCCGAGGCAGTCGCGACCGCCATTACCAATTCAAATCGAGTCAGTGTCTAGGTACTTACACGAGAGAACGTCCATGAATCTACGACCCACCGCCGCTGTATTGTCTATATTCGCTTGCGTCCTTGTACTGGCGAGCGTCTCGCCGCTTCGCGCCGAACAAGCCGGCGACGGCTCGATCGTCGTCAACGGTGAGTTGAAGCAGTGGCACAAAGTGACTCTGTCGCTACAAGGACCATTTGCCAAGGAGAAGGATACAGCTCCCAATCCATTCACAGACTACCGCTTTAACGTTCGATTTCGCCACGCCTCGGGATCGCCGGACTATGTTGTCCCCGGCTACTTCGCCGCCGACGGCGACGCGGCGAACAGTTCCGCCGATGCGGGAACAACGTGGCGGGCTCATCTCTCTCCCGACAAAGAGGGCGAATGGACTTATACCGTATCGTTCCGCAAAGGACCACTCGCGGCACTCGACCATGATGAAACCGGTGCCGTAGTTTCGCCATACGATGGCAAGACGGGAACGTTTCAAGTCGGTCCTTCCGATAAGTCGGGACGCGATCTGCGAGCCGAAGGCCGTTTGCAGTATGTGGGCAAGCACTATCTTCGCTTTGCCGGCAGCGGGCGGTACTTCATGAAGGCTGGTGCCGATGCCCCGGAGACATTGCTTGGCTACCGCGACTTTGACGGCACGGTTGCGATGAAGGAAAAACGTGTGCCCTTGAAGACCTGGGCACCGCATCTGAAAGATTGGCGCGAAGGCGACCCGACGTGGCAGGACGGCAAAGGAAAGGGGCTGATCGGCGCGATCAATTATCTTTCCGGTACAGGGTGCAACGTGTTCTCGTTCCTGACTTACAACGCCGGTGGCGACGGGGACAACGTGTGGCCGTTCGTCGATCGCGATGACAAGCTGCATTACGACTGCTCGAAGCTGGATCAGTGGGGAATCGTTTTCGATCACGGGACGCAGCAAGGGATGTACCTGCACTTCAAATTGCAGGAAACCGAGAACGATGACAACCGGCAGGGAAAGGAAGCAGGCAAAGTCAGCGAGTCGCTCGATGGTGGCGACGTGGGCGTCTCGCGAAAGCTGTATTGCCGCGAACTCGTCGCTCGATTCGGACACGAACTCGCGCTGAACTGGAACCTCGGCGAAGAGAACACGCAAACGACCGAACAGCAAGTCGCGATGGCTAAGTACATTCGCCAATGCGATCCCTATCATCACTCGATCGTCGTACATACCTTCCCCGGCGATCAGGACAAAGTTTATCGCCCCTTGCTGAAGGCAAACGCCGGCCTCACTGGGACATCGCTCCAAAACAGTGACATTAAGGACACGCATGTTCAGGTCGTGAAGTGGGTCCGAGAGTCGTCGAAAGCGGGAACACCGTGGATCGTCGCATTCGACGAATCGGGTAGCGCCGCTCACGGACAGTGCCCCGACTTGGGTTATCGAGGTTTCGACGGTAAAGATAGCGATGGCAAGATGATTTACACCGAGCATGAGGTTCGTCGACAGACGCTGTGGGGCGCGTTGATGGCGGGCGGTGCGGGCGTCGAGTACTACTTCGGCTATAAGTTCGCGGAGAACGATTTGGTTTGCGAAGACTGGCGGAGCCGCGACAACAGTTGGCGGTATTGCCACATTGCTCTCGATTTCTTTAACCAGCAGAAGATCCCGTTCTGGGAAATGGTGAGCGCGGACGAGTTAATCGGGAATACGTCGCACGACAACTCGAAGTACTGTTTCGCGAAGCCAGACGATGTCTATTTGGCCTACCTCCCTTATGGCGGTACGACGACCCTTGACCTGTCGGCTGCGGCTGGTGATTACAAGGTCATGTGGTTCAATCCACGCACGGGTGGCGAATTGCAAGCCGGATCGGTCTCGACCGTTAGCGGCGGCAAGTCGGTGCAAGTCGGCACGCCGCCAGCCGCCGACAAAGAAGATTGGCTCTGCGTTATCCGACGTTCATGATGCTGGCTTCAGTTTCCTTCCTTCGTGAGCGATCGATTGAGTAATCTCGGGCCTACTCGGCAGCGGTTCCTGCTGGTGTTGCTGCTGTTCTTTCACACAGTCAACACGTACATGGACCGCGTTTGCATCTCGGCTGCCAAAGGCGATATGCAGTCGGATATCAGCGGCCTAACGGACCAAATGATGGGTTACGCCTTTGGCATCTTTGCCATTGGCTACGCCTTGTTCCAAGTACCGTCTGGATGGTTCAGCGATCGTGCTGGACCTCGCCGCGCGTTAACGATCGTCGTCGTGATCTGGAGCATCTTTACGGCTTTAACGGGAGCGGTATACACGGCGGTGATGCTGCTTGTCGTTCGATTCCTGTTTGGCGTCGGCGAAGCGGGCGCGTACCCGGGGGCGACACGCGCGCTTTACGGCTGGCTGCCCGCCAACGAACGCGGTCTTGGGCAAGGCATCTTTCATTCGGGAGCACGCGTCGGCGCGGCACTGTCGTTGGTCATCATGCCGCTAGTCATCAATGCGATCGGTTGGCGATGGACGTTTGTGGCTAATGCGGCTGTCGGTGGCGTTTGGGCGGGAGTTTGGTGGTTCTGGTTCCGAGATAACCCGGCTGAACACAAATGGGCCAATGCCGCCGAGGTCGACCTCATCGAGAGAGGTCGACCCGAAGAAGACAAGCAAACCTCAACGATTCCCTTCATTCAGATCGTGACCTCCGCCAACGTACTGCTGGCGATGTTCCAATACGCGGCTAGCAACATCACGTTCTTTATTGCAATCACTTGGTTGCGCCCCTACATGCAAGATCGTTGGGGCGCTACCGCCGCGAACTATTCAGCACTGCCGTTGCTGGCCGGCGCGCTTGCATTGTGGCTTTCCGGCGCCGCCGTCACGGCACTCCACAATCGGGGTTCCGTTGTCGCCTCCCGACGCTTGCCAGCCATGCTGGGTTTCGCCTTGAGTGCGATTGGCCTGCTGCTTTGCACACAGCTGACCGACACTAGTTCCGCGCTCGTGTTTGCCATCGCCTTTTCGATCGCGATCTTCGGCACCGAGATGACGCTCAGTCCGAGTTGGTGCTTTTGCATGGACATCGGCGGAGATAGATCGGGAGCGGTGTCGGGCTCGATGAATATGGTGGGAAATCTCGGAGCAGCACTTAGCGCGGTAATCTTCCCGTACTTCGTCGCCCACGTCACGCTTCCGGTGATTGCCCCTGAGACAGGATCAGCCAACTCGTTCTTCGCCCTTGCCGCCACTATCAATATTTTGGCAATGCTGGCGTGGAGCATGATGAATCCGCAGCGGAAGTTAAAAGCGGCACTGTCGCCGACGGAACTGCGGGTGCGGATGTTAGGCTTCGCGGCAATTGCTATGCTCGTGATCGGTGCGTTAGTTTACACGCAATTTTTGATGTAACTAGACGGAAACGTGAGCCGTAGGCGCTAGCTTCGGGCGGTGCCATGCAAAGGCCCGACGCTAGCGCGTTCGGCTCACGAAGGTCCGGAATCACGCAAATCCACATCGCAGTCGTTCGCAGTTCGGTCGATCCGGGGAGCAATATCAATGACTAAGTTAAAGGCCGTAGCGATCGGTGCGGGCTACTTCAGCCAATTTCATTTCGATGGTTGGCAGCGGATACCTGAAGTGGAATTGTTGGCGATCTGTGACACTGATATCAGTCGCGCGGAGGCGGCTATGCAGAAGTATGGCATCCCGCGACACTACTCGGATGTGGCGACGATGCTCGATAAGGAGCAGCCCGACTTCGTCGACATTATTACTCGCCCCGATACGCACGACAAGTTATGCCAGTTGGCGTTCGATCGAGGGATTCACGTGATCTGCCAGAAGCCGCTCGCACCCACCTACGAGCAATCGCAGAAGATCGTCGAACAAGCGAATGTTGCTTCGGTTCGATTCATGGTGCATGAGAACTTTCGTTTTCAACCGTGGTATCGTGAGATTCGTCGTCTGATCGATCTAGGCGAGATCGGTGACAAACTGCACGGATTGTCGTTTCGTGCGAGGCCGGGCGATGGTTGGGGCGACGATGCCTATCTGGCTCGTCAGCCGTATTTTCGCGAGATGGAGCGCCTGTTGATCTACGAGACGGGTGTGCATTTCATCGACACGTTCCGCTTTCTGGCTGGTGAGGTGGACGAAGTCTACGCGGTCTTGAGTCGTCACAATGCGGTCATCCAGGGCGAAGACGCGGCGCTGGTGACGTTTCAGTTCGCCTCTGGCGCAACGGGTGTATGGGACGCAAACCGTTACAACGAAGGAACCGACAGGGACCCGCGCTACACCTTCGGCCAAATGCTTGTGGATGGGAACGGCGGCTCGATCCGACTGTATGGTGACGGTCGGCTCACGATTCAGAAGCTCGGTGGCGAGGAGATGCCGCACGAGTATCTGCACGAACGACGAGGCTTTGCTGGTGATTGTGCTTACCTCACGCAGCGTCACTTCGTCGACGGTTTGATCGCGAACACTCCGTTCGAGACAGACGGCAACGAGTACCTGAAGACGTTGAAGATCCAGGAGGCGATCTATGAATCATCAAAGCGACATCAAGCGATTAAACTTGGTTCGCCAAGCCGTCAGTACATCGATCTGTCTCTGACCATTGACGAGAACCTGCCCCGTGCGACAGTGACACCCGCGATGACAATTGCCAAGGACGGTTGGAACGCGACGACGCTCACGTTGTACTCTCATTGCGGAACCCACATGGACGCGCCGTGTCACTTTCTGGAGGATGGTCGCACGATTGACGAGCAATCGCTCGCCACGTGTTGTGGTTCCGCCAAGGTACTCGATCTATCCCCGATCGCTCCCCGCGAATTGATCACGATTGAGCGCATTAGGACTGCAACCGACGAAGTGAACGCCGGCGACCGATTACTTTTAAGAACCGATTGGCACAAACGATTTGGCACGCCCGAGTATCGCGATGGTTTACCGCGGATCTCTGCCGAGTGTGCGCGGTGGCTAGTCGAGCGGCGAGTCGCCTTAATCGGCGTCGAACCGCCCTCCGTTGCCGATGTGAACAACATCGAAGAGGTCACAGAGATTCACAGGATTCTCTTGGGCGGCGGCATCGTCATCGTCGAGGGATTGGTCAATCTGGACCAACTTCCCAGCAAAGTTGAATTCATCGCGTTGCCGCTGAAGATTCGCGGCGGCGACGGATGTCCGGTGCGAGCGATTGCCGTTGTGTAACGCTTCACGTAACAGAACGGTCCGACTTACTTCCCGCGTCGACCACGCAATAACAAAGCCCAACCGCCGACGAAGAAAGCTACGAACCCGAGGACGATGCCTCCGCGCACAGGGCTTGGGGCGAACGTCACTTGACCGGTCGTCAAATCGGGACCGAAGAGAAAGGCTCCCAGCGCTAAGGTCGATCCCCACACTGCAACCGCCAGCATAACTCCCAACAAGAGCCGCTGTTTGTCGTCAGTTTTTGGCATGGAAGGAGTTTGCATCGGAAGATTCGAGCTTTGTCAGTTCGGAGAACTCGTCCAGCGTCACCGTCGTCAGGTCACCGGCATCTCGCTTCAGCACGATGATGTCGCTGTAGACCTTGTCATCAAAGTTGCGGTTGTAGTGCAAGCTGTGCCGACGTCGTTCTTTCTTAACGACGGTGCCCACCGTGGTCGCCATCCAAGTCCGAAAACCCACCTTTACCTCGTGTTGAACCTCGACGCGATCACCGGGCTCAAGCGATTTATAGACTTCCAATGTCTGAGGGTAAGGCATGGGGGGTATTTTTGATTGCAGATTTTAGATTGCAGATTTTGGATCAGAACTCTGAAATCTTAAATCACAAATCCTTTAAACTTCTTTGGCGTTGATCCAGGACATCAGGCTGCGAAGCTGACGACCGACTTCTTCGATCTTGTGGCCTCGATTGCGACGGCGAATCGCCTTGAACGAGGCGGCACCGGCACGATTCTCCAGAATCCAATCGCGAGCAAACTCGCCGTTCTGAATCTCGGACAAGATCTTCCGCATTTCCGCTCGTGTTTCGTCCGTGATGATTCGCGGTCCGCGTGTGTAGTCGCCATATTCGGCGGTGTTCGACACACTGTATCGCATGTAATTCAATCCGCCCTGATAGAACAGGTCGACGATCAGCTTCAGCTCGTGAAGGCACTCGAAGTAGGCCATCTCCGGCTGGTAACCGGCATCGACCAACGTATCGAAGGCGGCTTTCACTAACTCGCTGACACCACCGCAGAGGACCACCTGCTCGCCGAACAAATCGGTTTCGGTTTCTTCGGCGATCGTCGTTTCGATGACACCACCGCGTGTTCCGCCGATTCCTTTGGCATAGGCCAATCCAAGCTTCTTAGTCGTTTCCGACGCTCCCGCGCCCAAAGCGATCAAGCTAGGAACGCCGCCGCCTTTCTCGAACTCGCTGCGGACAAGATGCCCCGGGCCCTTGGGGGCAACGAGCAGCGTGTCGACACCGGCGGGTGCTTCGACTTGGCCGAAGTGAACATTGAAGCCATGCGAGCACATCAAGATGTTGCCGGGGCTAAGATGTTCGCGGATCTGGTTGCGATAAATGTCGCCTTGGACTTCGTCTGGCAACAAGATGTTAACGAGATCGCCTTTCTTGGTGGCTTCCTCGATTGGCAGCGGGTCGAAGCCGTGGCTGACTGCCAAGTCATAGTTAGGGCTGCCAGGACGCTGGCCGATGACGACGTTACAGCCGCTGTCTTTCAGGTTCTGAGCCTGAGCATGGCCTTGCGAGCCATAGCCGAGAATCGCGATTGTTTTGTTCTTCAGAAGGGAGAGGTCGGCATCGTTGTCGTAGTATATCGTCGCGGCCATCGTATTTGGTTCTTTCTCTACTTCAGATACTTGCGAATGGAGCTGTCGTGTAGCTGTGGGCCATCGGACGACGCGTGTTCGTCGTTCCGTCCTCGGACCATGGCGATTCGACCGGTTCTTACCAATTCCGTGATTCCGTAAGGTCGCATCCGTTCTATGAAGGCCTCGATTTTCGATTCGCGGCCGGAGATCTCAATCATAATCTCGTCGTGCCCAACGTCGACGATGCGACCGCGGAAGATGTCCACTAATTCGCGGATCTCCGTGCGTTTGCCGCCCGGTGGAGCCTTCACCTTGAGGAGCATCAAGTCACGTTCGACGTGTTCCTCTGAGCTGATGTCGTCGACTTGAACGACCGTCACGATCTTTTCTAACTGCTTGCGAACTTGTTCGAGGACACGGTCATCGCCAACGACCACAAAGGTCATTCGTGACAGATTGGGCGTCTCGGTTTCGCCGACTGCCAGGGAGTCGATGTTGTAACCGCGCGAAGCCAGCATCCCAGAGATGTGTGACAACACCCCGGGCACGTTCTGTACGACTGCGGACAGGACATGACGCATCTCGCTCTTACAACTCCAAAAAAGGGCGCAACTCTAATGCCTTCAAGGCAAACGGGCATAATAGTTGGCTGTGGAACCAGACACAAGGGGCGGCGAAAGGCTCGCGCGCCGCTGAGCGATAGTCACAAAGCTAGTATGTAGGAGACTTTAGGAGGCTTTTGGCTAATCCCAAAACTTCCACCAGGGCGTTGTGGCGGTCTTCGTCGGAGCGGCACCGTACTTCTTCCCTGTCGGTCCGATCGAATCGGTCATCTTCGCCCGCGCTAGTTTGGCCTCGCCAAGCTTCGCATCGAGCATGTTTGCCGCAGTGAGATTGGCACCAGTCAGATTCGCCCCTGTGAAGTCCGAGCCGCGAACATCGGAGTTCGAGAGGTCGATGTCGTTCAGGTTCCCTCGCAGGTCGGTCATCGAAGCATCTGCACCCTTCATGCTGGCGCCCGTCAAATCGGCACCTTGAAAGGTCGCGTACCGAGTGACCGTACCATCAAGAATCGCTTCCCGGAGCATCGCGTTCTTGGCGATTGCTTCGGTGAGAACCGCTCGGGTCAAGTCTGCACGGTCCAGTATTGCGTCCGTCAGGATCGCTGCTTGCAGATCCGTTCCAACCAACTTGGCACCAGTCATGTCGGCCCCGCGTAGGTCGGCTCGTTCAAGCTTCAGTCCGGAAAGATCCATTTCACGCAGATCAGCTCCGGCCCACTTTGCACCGACGAGCATTTTCCCCGTAAGGGATTCTTCCTGGAGCAGCAGCGCACCGCTGTCCTTGTGCTTGATCTCGATCATGGCTATCGATCCTGTGCCTTGTTCGGTGTTCCGGAGTGCCGACGAGCGTCAACAGTCATAACTCTAGCAAACACAAGTACTGACGCCAACTTAGGACGAAGTCAGATCCCCCTTTCAGCGTGTGCTATCACTTGTGCGGTCACGTTTAAACCCGGGACAGTGCCAAAGGTTGCGGATTCGTGCGAGTCTCTGAAGTTCTTGGTATCATCAGGACGATTCGTATCATTAGCAGGTTCCTGCTTCTCTTGTCTGATCATTTTGGGTTCCCATGGATTTTCGTGTCGACCTCACTACTTTTCGGGGGCCGTTGGATCTCTTGTTGTACTTGGTGCGCAAGCATGAAGTCGACGTGGCCGATATTCCGATCGCCGAAGTCACGGACCAATTCCTGAAGTACATCGAAGTCCTTGAGCAGCTTGACGTGGACGACGTCGGCGACTTTATCGAGATGGCTAGCACCTTGTTGGAGATGAAGTCGCGTTTGGTGTTGCCGAGTGGCGATGAAGAGACCGAAGAGCTTGAAGATGCTCGTGAGGACTTGGTGCAGCGGTTGCTGGAGTACAAGAAGTACAAAGACGCCGCCAGCATGCTCGAAGAGCAGAGTCGCGACTGGCAGCAGCACTACCCGCGTCTCCAAAACGATCTCCCACCACGCAAGCTGGACCTCGGCACACAACCCATCCACGAGCTCGAGCTGTGGGACTTGGTGAGTGCGTTGGGCCGGATCATGCGTGAGAAGCAAACCACAAAGCCTTCGAACATCGTCTACGACGACACTCCGATAAACGTCTACATGAAACGAATTCATGCGAAGCTCGTCGAAGACAAACGAGCATCCCTGTCCGAAATGCTGGAGGGCGGAATGCACAAGTCTGCGATGATCGGCGTCTTTCTGGCCGTGCTCGAACTGGCTCGGCACCACAGTGTTCGCACTCAGCAGGACGAGTTGCACGGTGAGATCTGGCTTGTTCCAGACAAAGACTTCAGTGCCGAAGCGGACTTCTCGAAGGCGGATTCTTATGGCGGTCGGACGATTAATGAAGATGACTTGCCGTCGAAACCGCGATAGAAAATGACGAAATACCCAAGTACCCAATGAAGAAGAAGCCCGCGCGCTGGCCATTCAGCATTCGGGCTTCGTTCATTCACTCGTCATTGGGAATTCAGGACTTCGAGTTTCCCTTAATAGGGACCTCGAATGTAGTTCACTCCAAACTGATCCGTATGACTCGGTGCGTTTGGTGTCGGCGACAATACGCCCGCAGCCCCGTAGTCGGCTCCGCCACCTGGGTAGCTACGTCGGAACTGAGGATAGATGGGCGTCATCGTGTTTTGCGCCACGCCCCATCCCCAACTCGTTTGCATGTGGGCGGTTGGCGGAACGATCAACGCAACGGGCAATCCCGTCGCCGTGTGATAGTACTGCGAGTGCCACGACATACCTCGTGCGTGACGAGCCGCCAAGCGATCTACACGACCATCGGCGTTGGCGTTTTCGGTGTTGGCTATTGCGGTTACGAAGCTCGCCGCGAGCAAGCAGATTCCCAGTCTATTCATGGCACGAATCCCCTCGTGATTTGTTTTCGTAGGGTGGGCTGTGCCCACCAATTCTATGTTCGCTGTGGCGGGCATCGCCCACTCTCGTAGTTGCCGCTACCAGTAACGAATGTGAGTCCGCGTCAGACCGCGACCTTCATCGTAGTAGCGATGATACGTTCGTTTGTGCTTGTACAGCATTTCATGCGGCATGAACGGCTGGTACGTGAAATAAGTGTGGCCGACGTGTGCGGGCACGGGGCCGGGAGCCATGTACATCTGGGCTCCAACGGAACTGCAACTTGGATCGACATAAAAGTTGTAGAACAAGTCGGGCGAGCCGTATTCGTGTTCGCGGCACACAACGCCGTTACCGTTGCCATTGCCGTTACACGAACATGTTTGGGCGAACGCCTCGGTGGAGGTCGTCAGATCGAGTTGGAAACAACCTGCGACCGCAATCGAGGCAATCGTGAGTCGGAATAAGCGAAGCATCGGTCGCTCCTTGCTGTTTTGGGGGGCGGGATGTCTGGGGGGGGGAGTCGAGGCGGGAGTCAGGCGGGCACGGCAATTTGGGTACATTTCAGTTACCGCTAGTTAGATTGTTCGGTCGATTTGGACATGATCGGTGAATCTTTGTTTGCCTGTCGCACCAATTGATTCCCATGTGCTGACGTTACTAACAAAACCCGTTTGGACAGGCTCCGTTCAATCGCTATAATCGGCGATTCCCAGCCTGGACTACTTGGCTTATCCCTTTTGACAACATCTATTTGCGTGACCTTTAACGGTGACGGAGGACCGAGTTTTGGCGACGCGGAGTACAAAGACACGGAATTCGACGCCCCGGGCGAACGACGAGGTCGAAGCATCCGAAAACGGTGCTGAGTCCAAAAACGGGGCGTCGCGCAACGGCACGCCGAAACGCAAAGCCGTGACCGCCGAGTCGATGGCTGCCAGCCAGCGCGATATTTCGGTGAGCGAGTTCTTTGCCAAGAACCGGCATCTTCTGGGATTCGATAATCCTCGCAAAGCCCTGCTCACCACGGTGAAGGAGGCCGTCGACAACTCGCTCGATGCCTGTGAAGAGGCGTCGATCTTGCCTGAGATCTGGGTCCATATCGAATCGACGGGCAATAACCGCTACAAGATCGGCATTCAAGACAACGGCCCCGGAATCATGAAAAAGCAGATTCCGCTGATCTTCGGCAAGTTGCTGTACGGCTCGAAATTTCACCGTCTCCGAATGAGCCGTGGCCAGCAAGGCATCGGCATCAGCGCGGCAGGGATGTACGGCATGCTGACGACCGGCAAGCCGGTGAAGATCATCTCGAAGATCTCGATTCGTAAACCCTCGCATTACTATGAACTACAGATCGACACCAAGAAGAATCGTCCCGAGATATTGAATGGCAAGGGCGACGGCGAAGACATCCCGCCCGGCGAGAAGGGACATAACTATCTCGAGAAGCACGAGATCGAATGGGTCACACATTACGACGCACCAGACGGCGAGAAGGCTGACGAAGTGCGCAGCGGGACGCGTGTTACGATCGAACTCGAAGGTCGGTTCCATCGCGGACGTGGCAGTGTCGACGATTATCTCGAACAAACGGCGATCGCCAATCCACACGTAACGCTGCATTACCTCGATCCCGAAGGTAACAAGAAGACGTATCCGCGTTCGACCGACAAGTTGCCTGTCGAACCGAAAGAGATCAAGCCACATCCCTACGGCGTCGAACTCGGTCGCTTGGTCAGCATGTTAAAGGAGTCGCAGGCGACGACGCTGTCGGCTTTTCTGACCACTTCGTTTTCGCGAGTGACCAACGCGGTCGCTCGTCGAATTTGCGAAGAGGCAAAACTTAGCACGCGGGCATCGACGACTCGGATCGGGCGCCAGCAGGCCGACGCGCTCTATCAAGCGATTCAGAACACAAAAATCAGCAATCCATCCACCGACTGCATCTCGCCAATCGGCGAAGAATGCCTGTTGAAGGGACTGTATACGGTAGTGCCCGGAGAGTTCTTCGTCGCAGCTACTCGACCACCGTCTGTCTATCGCGGCAATCCATTTCAGATTGAGGTGGCGCTCGCCTTCGGTGCCGCAAACGAAGCCAAGAAGGTGACGCGAGAAGCACTCGTCCAATTGTTGAACGAAAGCGACGCTCGCACGCTCCGGCAATTCATCGTCACGACGTTCGATGGGTTAGGCCCGGATGCGGCCGATCGAATCTTGAAGGTCGCCGAGATGGGCACTCGACTATCGCCCGGCAAACTCAAGGCAAAGGACATTGACCGGTTGCACGACGCGATGCGAAACGTCAATCTCAGCGAAGGCCAATCGATGCAGGTGCTGCGATACGCCAATCGTGTTCCGCTACAGTTCCAGCCCGCTGGTTGTGCCATCACGCAAGCCGTGATCAATACAAATTGGCGGCCTTACGGATTGAGCCAGTCTCGCGGCTCGCTGCCCAGTGGTCCAGTTACGATCATGGTCCACATGGCCAGTGTCTGGGTTCCCTTCACCAGCGAGTCGAAGGAAGCGGTGGCTTCGTACCCCGAGATCCAAAAGGAGCTGCGACTCGCCTTTCAGACCATCGGCCGCAAGCTGGGGATGTACTTAAATCGCCGCAAGAAGGTGAAGCAGGAAGGCGAGCGTCGGAACGTCTTCTTGCGATACTTGGGCGAAGTTGCGACCGCCGTCAGCGATATCAACGAAGTCGATCGCGATGGCTTGTACGATCAGTTACTGAAAGTCGCCCAGCGCAAAACCGCCGAAGCCGACGCCAAGTTTGACAAACGCGGGCGACGCGTCGAGAAGGACACGGATTTCGGCGATAACGTGATCATCGTCGAACAGGAATCGCCGGACTTAAAGGCCGATGACGATTCGGGCGAATCAATCCCCGTGAAGTCGCAACGCACGTTTTTGTAACAACCGGTGGCTGGGGTCGAGTCTTCGAGCCCCCAGGCTGACGCCCACACAGCTCGAAACAAATCGATAGACAAAACTTATTTCGGATATCAGCATGGCCAAGAAGGCTCGTCGTCAAGTCGCCGCCAGTAACGGTGCCAAGCCAAAGCTAACCAAGGCAGACGTCAAGACATTGCAGTCGATTCGCGCGATGGCAGACGGTGTCGTCAAAATGGCGGAACGCAGCCGCGCCCCGCACCTCGAAGTGCCTTCTCGCGCCTTGTCGAATGTGAAATACAACAAGTCGAAGAAGTTCATCGAGATGGGCAACGGCACGAACAAACGAGAGCTGTTCAATCTGTCGCAAGCCAAGAGCTATATGCAAACGATGCTGGTCGGTTCGGGATGCAAGCAACTGATCGAGCAGAATAAGACGACGAGCATTCGTGGTATGTACTATCTGCTCAAGCATACGATCGATGGTGCGAAGGAAGAGACTTTCGATTCCCAGGGCGACTGCGACCCGATTATCGAAGATTTGGAAGTGACACTGGACTCGCTTCGTGAGGAGTTGCATCTCTATGCGTCGAATCGCGGCAATATGATGGGCGACCTGACGCTCGTCGACTCAGGAGTGGAGCTCAACTGTGCTCGCGTTGGACGAAACGGATACAGTATCCCGTCGATTGTCGAACCCAACGTGCTCGATTTTGTCGCGCACAATTGCAAGTTCATTCTGCATGTTGAAAAAGACACGGTCTTTACTCGCTTTGTTGAAGACGAATTCTGGAAGAAGCACAAGTGCTTGCTGACACATGGCAGCGGGCAGCCTCCGCGCGGCGTCCGAAGAATGCTCAACCGGTTGCATTCTGAATTGAAGCTGCCCATTTACTGCCTGCTCGATAACGATCCGTGGGGGTATTACATCTACAGTGTGATCAAACAGGGTTCGATCAATTTGGCATACGAGTCGAAGCGAATGGCGATCCCGGATGCCAAGTTCATGGGACTACGCAGCATCGACTTCGAACGCTGTGACCTCTCGCCGAGCGTCACGATCAAGTTGAGCGACACGGATGTCAAACGGGCGAATCAAATCCGCAAGTATCCGTGGTTCGAAAACAAGAAACCGTGGCAGAAAGAAATCGATACGATGCTCAAGAACGGCTTCAAGCTGGAAGTCGAAGCCTTGATCAGCAAGGACATTAGCTATGTCACAGAAGAGTACGTCCCGGCACGACTGGCCGAGAGAGACTTTCTTGATTGATCAATATCGCCAACGACGCAGAACCAACGTATCGGCGTCGAGACTCTTGAGCTTTTGAAAGTAGCTTGTCGGTATATCGATCCAAAGTTCGAACACGTCGTCCTGCCCGAACAGCTTGCCGTTTGACGAGCCAACTGAGATGCGATCGGAATAGTTGACCAGTGTGGCGATGAGTTCGATTTGTTGATCGTCGAGCGTTTGGTAAAAACGAGCATCGCGAAACTCACGCAGCATCGCCTCGACATGCCGGTACGTGACCGATTTCCTCACGCGCACGGTCCAGACAATGGATTCGTCGCCCGTGCCTCGCGTGCGAAAATCCACGCCAGTAATCGCAAAGTACCCTTCACGTTCCAGGTCCAAGATATTCGTTCGGATATTCGACAGCGGTTTCGACAAGTATCTGCGGTCGCGAGGCTTCTGCGGCTCGACGGCCTTCTTCTTTTGCTTCGTTGGCTCGGGCGCGGCGGCGTCGTCCGCAGTATCCTGCGCTACTAACACTGCGCCGGTCAGCATTAGGATTGCCGCAAGCAGGCATCGTATCGTCTTCATTTTCATCGTCAGTCTCCGTGGAACGTCTCGCGCACGGGTTCCATGATAGACAGAACGGGTAACCGATCGCCAGTATTCGATGAAAGCGGGCAGGGCAATTCATTTGTTGAAGTTGCACAAGACGTACGACGGGCCTCCGAGCCCGTCGAATAACGACTTAGATTCATCGACGGCAGGCCGTCACCGTCATTTGGGTTTACAGCGGCTTGATGATGGCATGGTTTTGTTGCTGGCGTCACGAATGGAAGTCAGGGCCGAGTTGCGAGAAGGGAACCGACCGCATCCGTACCATCGAGAGGCGGCCAGGAGGCCGGTGCCGCGTCGGGTGAGGCCTCGCCGATGCTGCGTCTGCACGGAGGTCGTTCGATGCTAATCGCGAGGTCAGATGAATTGTGAATGGGACAAGCGACGTACGCGGTCGTCCAAGTCGCCCCGAGGTCGCCAACAATCCGGCGGCTAGTTTCCGATCAATGCCTACCTGGAGGATCTGAGCCGCTAACTTGTTCGATGGCGAGACGACGTTCAGCATCGCGTCCGGAGAACCAGCAACGCCCGGTGGACGCTACTGTGATCGGCGATACAACGAACTCGATTCGACGCCACGTGACGTGCGACTGGGTCCCACAGGCAACGGCGGCGGCTTGGTTTTGTTGCACAACGCGTTGCCGTTGCTGCCGAAAGTAAGGAGGTCGCGTCGCCTCAGGACACTAGCCCGAACCAGGCGTCGAAGAAAGACGAAAGCGAAAGGGCGAAGCTGAAGGAACGCGAGTCCGGGTGGGGCGTGATCGATCGTCGGCCCGCCGCCTGCGGACGTCGAGTGGCTTCACGCTCGATCGAGGCGGCGACAACTTTAAGGTATTGCCACTTGCAGCAGCAACGGAGCGGCTGGTCCCGCGGAGATGAATCGCTACGTTTTGGCTCTGCCGAAAACGCTGAAGCTGTCCGGTACCGCAACTCGAACTGCTCGGCACCAGAGTTGTCGTGCGTCTCGACGGGCAAAGGCCTCCGCGCTGGAAGTCCGCGTTGTCGATCAAATGCCGTGCCTCACCACAGCCCGTGGTGCAGCTGATCCGCAGCGTGCGATGAACGTCGCAGGTTGTCGGTCGGTGCCCGGCGGGCGTCAGCCGATCTGTGGTGTTGCTGTCGCTCGGTGACAATTCGAGCAAGCGGACGGGATCGAATACTGAAGCGGTGGTTGGGGAAGAATGGCTCAAGACGGTGCGGGACGGTCGTCGTGAAGACGGCAGGGCGTTTGAAGCGATGGTCGGCTGATGAGCGTGGCCGCAGTGCGGTTGCTGCGTCTGTCGTGGCCACATCGCCGAGATTCCGCGCGGTGCCTCGCGTGGCTGGAGATGCTGAGCGCGCGGAAAGATTGCATCGGGTGCTGACTTAACGTGACAGTTTGCGGGTCGCCATCGGCGGCTTTCTCGGTAGGAAGGTGACGGCGAACTGGCTGTCACCATCTGGCGAGGCTGGGAGAAACTCAACAACTTTATCCACGGTGCCTCGCTTGCAAATAAACTTGCGTTCGAGAAAATGACGGTAGGACAAGGCTCGGAGGCCCATCGTCCAAACCTCTCAGTTTGAAAAACTGAAAGGCCCTGTAAAAGCGGGCTCAAACGGCAACCCACACGAAGTACTATTGCGGGACCAATCGAATGCTACGCAGGTCCATCAAATGGGATTGAATGTTGCCATCGGAGCGAAAAACCAGTTCGGACGAGCCTGCGGGCAAGTCAATCTCGCCAACATTCACCGAGCGATAGTTATCCCAACTGCCAGTCCCTTCGACGGCTCCCGACAACGTCTCCTGACCGACTGCCATTCGCCAACGATTTCCGGAAGCCGCATCCGGGCAGGCATACTCAATCGTAACGCGATACTTCCCCGCTTTGGGCACGTCGAGGGACCACACGGCGTGATCTTCGATGCTGCCCCAGTAACCAAGGTTGCGGTACTTTTCTTCAAAGATCAAGGATGGGCCATAGATCCTGGCGTGAATCGCGAGGCAACGGACCGATCCATCGTCGCGAGCCGGTGCGATCTGCGGCTCATTGCCAGGAAAATGCTTCGGCGGCGCGGAGACGCTCTGAGCAAAGGCAATCACATCCGCCATGTCCTGCGGCGGTAAATCCTTCTCCATGCCCTCTGGCATCAATGATTTGCCAGTACTGAGCAACTCCTCTAAGTCGGTTCGCAGTATCGTCTGTTCTTTAGCGTCGGCACCGGCGAGCGTGATACTATTGCCGGTTTCGTTGCTGATCATGCCGGTGAACTGGCGACCATCATTCGTCAACGCGATGTAGTTGCGGAACTTATCTTCCACCGCGCGATTCGGATCGAGGATGGCGACAAGCATCGCAGTCGTCGACTTGTCCGTCAGTGCCGTCAGGTCAGGGCCGACGTGTTTGCCGATCTCTTGCAGCCGATGGCAAGTTGCACACCGCTTGGTAAATACCAGCTTGCCGCGTTCGACATCACCGGCAAGTCGACTGACGTGGTCGTACTCTGCAATGACTTGCGAGCGACTCGTGGCGGTTGCACTGGAAAGCAGCTTCGTCGCCTGATCGCGGACGGCCGCATCAGGATGTGTCAGCAGTTGTTGCCTCAGTCGAGCATCGACTTCGCTAGCCGAGATGGCTTTCGATTCAATTGCGTTCAATAAGGCTTGCGTCCATTGCGAGCGAGCCAGCAACCGATCGAGGATCTGAGCACGCAGCGATGGCAAATGCGATTGCCAATCGGCGAGCAACTGCTTGGGAGTGTCGGCCAAATTGCGCGCCGTGATGGCGTGGACCGCCGCAGACTGAATCACGGTCGAGTATCGAGAGCGGAGTAGTTCGGCGAGTACGGCTAGATCTTCGCTGTTCCCCGCCGCAACGCCTAGCAGCTCGATGCAGGCAAGTCGTTCGGGCTCAGATTTTTGGTTGCTGGACGCGATCTGCCTTGCTTCAGCAAGCAATTCGCGAAGCTGGTTCGCCAGTTCGCCGTCGAACAGTTTCGTTCGATCCAGTTTCCGTCGATCGAGCGAGTGTAGGACGGTGGTTGCCGTGGCAAACTGCCAACGCTCGAAGCCGGCTTCTGGCTTATTGAAGACAGAGAGCAGAGCGTCCTTGAGCAACGACGGCTTGCCGATGCCAATGGCGATCGACAGCAGGTTGTCGACCAGCATGTTTTGCGATGCCGCGTTGGGAACTGCGACTTCGATTGCGTTCCCAATATTGTCTTCACGAATGCCGCTGAGCGCGGCAGCGACGATGTATCGATCGTCGCGGTTCGACATCGCCATCTGCGCCAACTCGCCACCGCTCTGCGGGTCGTCCCACTCGCCGAGCGTGTAAGCCGCTTGAAGTCTCACCTGCATGTCACCATCAGCGGCTAACTCACGAATCGACCGGACCAGCTGTTCTGATGAATTGATGCTTCGTTCGGCGATTCGAATCGCATGCCGTCGGACGCCGGGATGTTTGTCCTGTAATGCCCGAAGCAGAAGTGGTTCGGATACGGCGTCCAAGCCATCGAGCGTACAGAGTGCGTGCAATCGTGTCGTGGCACGTTCGGCATCGCTAGTCAAACGTTGCAAAGGTTCAATCGCGTTTGTATCCCCGCGCCACAGTAACAGCTGCTGCACCATATCTCGCTGCCAACCGTTGGGGCTGTCCAAGGCTACGACCAACGCGGTGGTGTCCAGATCGTCGAGTCGAGTCTTTGGCCTTGGTGCAGTGTCGCTAGGAAAGACACGATAGATCCTTCCCATGTCGTGGCCGGAACGAAGATCGAGTTTGTTCTGCCACGCGGCGGGAATCCACTCGGGATGTTCGATCACCAACCGGTACATGTCGCAAACCCACAACGCACCATCCGGGCCCGTGCGCACCATCGTCGGGCGAAACCAGTTGTCGGACGACGCCAGAAACTCGGAGTCCTGCTCGTCACTCGCCCGCTCGCTGGCGAAGGTCGCACCACTGGGCCTCACAATCTCGCGGTGAACAAGGTTGTGAACTGGTTCGCAGATAAACGCCCACGTGGGATAGGCTTCCAGCCTGTCTGAATTGGGAACGTGCTTTGGGACGGGTTGAAAACCCATCCTACCGAGAAGCTCATCACGATAAATCATCGGACTGCAAGCCGACGTAAACCGATCCGCCTTGTCAAAATCATTGAACCGCGTCAGCGTGCGACTCGTCGGAAAGATCGGCGACGCACCGGGTTGATTCGAGATGTGATGATTGCTGGCGGGTGCCGCATAGTGTGGATTGCGTCTTTGATAGTGATCGTCCAGCACGTAGTGCCACATCGGATTGCTGTTGTTGCCGCCGAACCAATTGCCCCAGTCGTCGCAGTTCCGACCGAACTGTGTCTGCCCTGAAACCGCCTCGAGTTCGCCCGTGTCGGGCCGAATTCGCAGATCGCGGCCGCGAATATCGATCGATTGCCCAGTCTTCAACGACTTGACAGTTCCGCCACTGTCCCCGTTTGCCATATACAACCAATTATCCAGTCCCCACTGTAAGCCGTTCGCGCGATGTTGTTGATTGCCTTCGACAAAGCCTTGAAATAGCGTTTCCCGCTTGTCGGCGACGCCGTCGCCATCGGTATCTTCGGCGTAGAAGACGTCCGGTGCAGCGCTGACAAGAACGCCCTTTCGCCATGCCTTCACGCCGTTGGGAAACGGTACTTTATCGAGAAACACGGTTGACCGATCGTACTCGCCGTCACCATCTTCATCGATCAGTCGCCTGATCCTTCCGCCCGGTTCGCCGATCGGATCGCCTTGCTTGTTCCAAGTCGCCCCGTTCGGATAATCCCCCATCTCGGCCACCCACAGGACTCCGTCCGGTCCCCAATCAAACGCGACGGGATCAGCGACGAGCGGTTCGCTGGCGACGAGTTCGACTTTCATTCCTGGTCGAACTCGGATTGCATCTCGCGAAGCCTCTGGCGATTTTGCCCCCGGCAACTCGCCCGTCTCTTCCTGCTTCCGTCGATAATCTTTGAGCATGTCGTCGAACGACAAGCGATCGACCAGATCCGGCAGACGATTCGTATCTTCGTTCTGAACCCACATCGACCGCGAGTGGAACCAAGCTCCGTTGTTGGTTCCATCGGCTCGCACGATCATTGGAATCACAGGGCCGATTCCGCCTTCTTTCCCGCGTGTGCCCTCAATGGCCTTGATCGACCAGCCTTCTTCTTCGTTTTTCCAAAGATGTAACGAATAGCGTTCACCGTTTGAGAAGATGATGTCATCGAAACCGTCTTCGTTGACGTCAACGAATCGGAGTCCGGCGTCACGACGTCCGCTGTCAAACAGCACTACCTTGTCAGGGCATTGGTAGGTGGTCTCGCCGTATAACGAGCGAACCTGGACGGCAGTAGCAGTGCCCTCCGGTGTGTAGGCTTGACGGATCAGTTCCAACTTCCCGTCACCGTGGATGTCATGCACGACGGCATCACGAAACGCGTGAGTGATGGAAACACGGTTGCCTTGTGCTCGCCGTGAGCGGTCCGAGGGTTCAGGGCGCCGATCAGCGGGCAGAATTCGATCATCGGACCAGCCTTGTGCAGGTGGATCCCAGATCCGCCTCTGAAGCATTCCTTCTGTTCGGACTCCCCAAGCTTCGACATCCAAATACCCATCACTGTTGAGATCGACCAGCGATATATTGCTCGGCCCGCCGCGTTCTCCACGAAGCGACTCACCGTCGAAAAGGTTCGCATTGATCCGCTCGAGCGCTTCGCGAAACGTCAAAAACTTGACCTTTTTCCCGTGCTTCTCAATCGCGTGATCGATCAGTTCAACAATCTGATCGTTACGAATCCAACCGTGCGGATGAAAGACAAGGTTAAAAGTTCCTTGCTTAAGAACGACGGCATCGAGCGCCGCCTTCATGTCCTCGATGGTGCGAGGATTGTTCGGCTGCTGGATGTTTTGAGCCTCCCAGTCGCTCGGGACGATGCAGGGAAACTCCCAGCAAGTGCCGCCGATGATATAGGGATAGGGATAGTCTTCGATCGTGTTGACAAAGGACTTGAACGGCAGGTACTTGCGAAAGCGTTCCTGGCCGTAGGCGTCGAAGACGAGTTCGCGCGGCAGATCTTTGTCATTCGATGTGGTGATGTTGAAGACGGAGGTATCGATTTGAAGATAGTTGCCGTTCCCCGTCGTCTTGTTGAGTATTTCGGCCCAGAAGCGAGGGCTGGGCGTGTTCAACGAATCACAACACGGCATACGAAACGCGACAGGCTTGTTGCCCGGAATCTGATTCATCAGATCGACGCAGCGGTCGTAAGTGCTCTTCGCCTTCGCAAAATCGCCGCCCTGCAACAACGGACAGGGATGGTCGACCGTGTGGCACTCGATACTAAGCCCTTCCTCCAACCACGTTCGTAGCTGCGGATCGGCGGCGTCGACTTTACACGTCATGATGCTGACCGGAGCCCGGCCATCGATCTGCTTCAACCGTTCCAGGATCGGCCGTAGATAGGCTTCGTACTTGGCCGTATCTCGCATATCGTCGATTGCGAGCACGACGACCGCTTCAATACCTTCCTCGCCCACCCATTGTGGCGTGGTGAGCTTTGGGAAGTCGCGACCGACGTAATACGGATTGCAGAACTCGTTGGAATAGACTTGACAATCAAGACCAACCGCGATTCCAGAGAGAACCACCAGAAGGAAGGCTGCGGTCATGATTGCCAGACGGAATGACATTTTGCTTACCTCGAAGCGGGGCGAACGATGACCGGGCACAGTGGGGATCCGACTATCATAGCTCCCGGTGCGTAACAATGGAAAAGTGAGCTAAGGCGATTCGCAAGCTGGTATTCACGTCGTCATCTCTGCAGCTTGAACAAATTCCCGTTTTCAACTGCTATCACCTCCTGATTGACGGGCAAGCTGTTGAATACCTGCTCGTTGCCTGGAGGCCAGCGGATTGTCAGACGATCGATCGATTCGGAGTCGGCCAATCCAAATAGTAACTGCCGTTGATTGCTCGCAAAGTAGCCACTGCCGCCGACGACGTGCTGAACCCACTGGCGACCACCCGCTTCCACCGTCACGATTGCGCCGATTGCGTCGCGATTGCACTCTACGCCGCGTAGCATTAATGCGAAATAGTTCCCGGTGGCGGTGGTCCTATTTGTCAGAAGTGCTGCTGGTGCGTCCAGGTGGGAAACACAAGCGTCGCCGCGCCCGTCTCGATTCCAATCCAATGTTGCGATCGTGCGACCAAAATAGCGTCCTTCGAAGTAACTCCCCAGGCTAGTAGATGTCTGTTCGACAAAATTGCCGTCGCCAGTATTTCGCAAATATTGCGGTTGCATGCGATCTGGGTTCCCATGGGAAAATGTCAAGTCAATATGGCCGTTGGCAATGATCAAATCTGGCCATCCGTCTAGCTCGCCATCCAAAAACTGAGTACCAAATCCCAACATGTGAAGCCCGGAATCACGCAAATTTGCTTCACGAGTCGAATCTGAGAAACTGTGGTCGGAATTTTGTGCATAGAGAACATTGGACTCGCCATAGAAATTGGTGACGAACAAATCCAGCAAGCCATCGCCGTTAGCGTCACCGGCTGCGAGGCCCATACATGCCTGCAACTCACCCACTTCGTCGAATCCTACACCAGTAACTATCGCCTGCTCGCGGAATGCCAAACGGCGGCTGCCTGTACTCGTCTCGTTCTGAAAATAGAAGTTTGCGGACGTGTCGTTCGCCACGAAAATATTCAACTGGCCATCGCCTTCAAAGTCAGCTGCAACCACGGCCAAGCCCTTTCCGTCTTCCGCTACAACTCCACTTTGTTGCGTTATGTTCTCAAAATGCCCATCACCTCGGTTGTAGTACAGCTGATCCTGTTCTGCGGTGAACAAGGTCGGAGCACACGTACGCGGTTCACCTAAGTGCTTGCACGCGAGTTCGAGTACTTCGTCCTTTAGTGCGTAGTTGACTGCGTAGATTTCCGGCAATGCGTCGCCGTCCAGGTCGGCGAACATGCAACTCGTCGTCCAATGGTCACCGCCAGTCCCCGATTGCTGTGTTACGTCGACGAAGTGCCCATCACCACTGTTTTCGTAAAGGCGATTGCTGCCAAAATTTGAGACGTATAAATCGGGAAAGCCATCGCTGTTGTAATCGCCTACAGCAACGCCTTGCCCGAAGCTTGTATCCTCAAGGCCAGATGTTGCAGTGACGTCCTCGAATCGCCCCGTGCCAAGATTTCGATAGAGGCGATTGCTGTAGAACGTTTCACCAGGCTCGATGGGAAACGGTCCGCTTTGCACAAAATACAAGTCTTGCCAACCATCAAGGTCAAAGTCAATCACTGCCACGCCACCCCCAGTGGCTTGCAGGATATGAACAAGTCCGACTTTTGACGTAGTTCCGTTGAAGTAGTTGAAGTCGATGCCTACCTCCGTCGCCATGTTCACAAAACGGACGTTGCCATCGACAGGTGACGTGCACTTCTTGGAAGTAGCCTTCACGGTGGTAGCGGACCAGTCAGGAAGGGGAAATTGGCTTCGGTCGATGTGTGCCACAGGCTGGCCGGAGGACAGAGTCAAGTCGTCGCCTGTATCTCTCGACAATCGCGTGATCAGTTGCAACTTCTTCGACTTCGCCCAATCCGCGTTGCCGAGTTTCCACTGTTGAAGCATTTGGCACCACGCCGCTGCCTCATGTGGCCTGTCAAGTGCGTCGAGCAATTCGGTTACCTTGCGTGTAAGGTTTGTGTCGTAACCGTAACGCACTTCCATTAACAAGTACTTTAGTTGTGACAATTGTTTCGAACGTATGCCGAGTCGCTCGGCGACATCTGAGTATTTCGTACCGCTCAACAACTGCGACAGTTGAAAAGTCGCCCCTGCATGGTTCGGATCCCGTACTGCGGCCTCGAGGAAGCAACGAATGGCTGCTTCGTTTTGCCCACTTCGGCGAGCCAAAATGCCTTCGGTGTGCCAAATATCGGGGTGGGTTTTTGCATCGTTTGGTAATGCTTGCCGCCATGCCACGATCTCGGCTTCGGTGCCGTTGTCCAATAAAACGCTGCCTAACTGCGCGAATGCTTCGATTGACTCAGGATGTTCCCGCACGACGCGTCGCAACAAATCTTCAGCACTGTCGAATCGACTCATCGTTAAGTCCAACCGAGCGCGTCCCAACAACACCTGCGAATTGCTCGGGTCCGCGGCAAGGCAGTTTTCGATGAATTGATAGTCTTCCAAGAACGTCGTATCAATGGCTGCCGTTACAATGATGTTAGGTTTCTCGATATACCCGTTCAACAAAACTCGGCGAAGAAAGGGCCATGATTCCCAAGTACGGCCTTGTTTTTGAAGGAGCACAGCGAGAGCCTGATTGGCCTCCGTATTGTTTGAGTCGTGTCGCAGCGCGAGGCGCAGGCAGTCCTCTGCTTCCCGAGCGAGACCAGAGGCGACAAGGCGGTTGGCGGCGAGGTAGAGCGCGCGAACCGCGTTTGCGCTACCATCGTCCTTCACTCGTCTGAAATATCGAATTGCATCAACGTCACGCTGACGTCGGGTAGCGGACTCGCCAGCGATTAGCAAAGCCAAAGAAGACTGAGGATCTTCTTCCAAGGCTGCAATCGCACAATGCTCGGCCTCCGTATACTGTTCAGCCATCAAGTGACGCGCCGCCTGTAGTAAGAGACGATCGGTGGCGGATACTCCCCAGATCGGGCGAAGAATGATCGCCGTACCCACCAATAACAAGACAACCATCAGACGACGGATTTGCCTATCCGTTGCTTCTGAACGTTCTTGCGACCTGGGCGACGATTTTACAGGGAGCGTCGTCACTTCCGCTGATCCATTACCAACCCCCAGATCAAAAACGCGAGTCCTAACAACCCAACAGTCAGGCTGCCGGGAACTAACACTTGGCTAGCGAAGTCTTGATATGGAAAGCCTATTAGATAAGCATGCGCGAATGCCTGCTCGGCGCACAGTAGCAAAATCGCTCCGGTAATCATTCGCATTAAATTAGCTTCCGATGAGAGACGCAAATTTGAGTTGTTGCTGTACGGCGGTGAAAGTCAGATGAGCCCATGTGCCGCCGAACGAAAAAACGTTCCGACCTCGTGAAAAGTCGGAACGTCGTGAACCTAACTTCAGACTTGCATACACTCCCTACGGAAGGTCTATCGATTGCCCATCATCACGTGTGGCCAACCGCTTCAGGGTCAGAAGGTCGATGGTCTCAGGGAGGAACCTCACAGAACCGTCGCAAAGAGCCGCTTGCACGCCGCCTGGATGTGCGGAATAGATTCCGTTATTCGGGCCATCATTGTTACCAGTTCCCGGCATCGAGTTGTCCGTCGTGTTTGGCGGATAGGCGATCGTGGTCAGATTGAATTTTCGATCACCAGCATTTGGACTGCCCATCAGCCAACCATGGTGCGAATTGACTCGTACTTTGTTTGTTGGAACGCCTCCGACAGGATCCAAGAACCAGTCACCACACTCGCTAATCGCCATGGTGTTCGCCGTGCCGTCTTTCATCGCGGCGAACTTAATTGGATTCATCGCCGGATCAGTCTTGTCAGCCCAGTTTCCAGCTCCGATAAGAACACCCCCGTTAGCTCTCCTGCCGTCCGCTGTTACCGAAGCGCAACATCCGCCATAAACAGCGTTGCGAGCTGCGGGGTTGTTCCTAAACCCATCGTCAGCAAATGACGTGGAAGTCACCGTGCTCGCCACCACGCGCCCATCGGCTGCGCCCGAGATACCAACGTAATGTGGTCTCATGTGGCCAACGGAACCGGTTCCCACACCACCCGGCTCGGAAAGTCGCTCGAGCGGACTGGAAGGACAGAAAAAGCTATCGATCGAAACGTTGTTAAACGTCTGCATATTGATGTTACCACCGCTGACGCCATTGTGCGCCCAACCTGGATGTTCTCCACCGATGTAAACCTTGTCCGCCATGTTCTGCTGCTCAACGAACGGCAAAATAAATACGAACCACGAGAAGCCCCACTGCCCTGTGCCGCCACCCCAAACCGATGTGCCTCCAGGCGGAAACGACTTGTAAGTGTCGCTATAGTTGTGAAGTGACAAACCAAGTTGCTTGAGATTGTTGCCACAACTCATACGACGCGCCGCCTCTCGTGCAGCCTGCACAGCTGGCAACAACAGGGCGACCAAGATACCAATGATGGCGATCACGACTAATAATTCGACAAGCGTGAAACCGTGGCGTGCATGAATTGCCACTCTTCGATTGACCATTTCAAACCTCCTTTGACTTGAATACGAATAACGATGGATATCAAGTGTTAACGCGGGTAATGTGCATAAAGATGACGTCACCATTAAAGCCAATTGACGAGCGAGAATCAACCTGTTTAATTCGCGATATTGAAGTCCTTGCACACGGTTGACTTCTCTGCGATTGCTGCCTTGCTACGTCGCCTAATGGCCACTTGACCGGGAAACATTGGGAGTCGACACCGAAGCGTTCCCATGGCACAATGACGGGGGCAATGAGCGAATTAGCTTGAAAAACAGTTGGTATTGCACCCTGCCGACCAGTTTAATGCGAGTTTTTTAGCTAGAACTTTACTCGACTAATAACTAAAGGAGTTGACGTTGAACCGCACATTTAGATTTGGAGTGATGTTGGCAAGTCTCGTGTTTTGTTTTGGCTGCGATAGCGGGCCGCCACCTTCAACGGAGGCAGAAACCAAGGCGATGAACGAGAGCGCCGAATACGAGAAGCAGATGATGGGCGAGATGTCTGGTACGGATACGACGCAAACCAGCGAGTAGCTTGTGCCGCGAAACAAAACGTCGTAACCCCGTGGTTTTTGGAGGCACTCATTGAGTTAGACCACAAATCGATGACAGGGCGGTCTGAAAACCATGAATTGGCTCGTCCCTATTCTGTGGGAAGTCAGTCGATGCAAAGCATTGTCGCCAGAATCTCTGCGAGAAGTCTTGCGTTCACCTCCTGCATCGTTCTTTTGGGCTCAGCGATATCGCTCGCTGAGGTTCCGGATTGGAAAAGTGCGTCACCCAGGGAGGAGATCCGCCCCGCCTTCTCCTTCCTTCCCACGGGCGGACCAACGGGTAACGGAAGCTTCGTGATCGAAGCTGATGACCGCGAAGGTTTGTTTGGTTGGTGGGAGAAGACGTTCGAGGTCGAAGGCGGCACCTTCTATCAGTTTTCGGCAATCGTGAAGGCCACTGGAATTGAGGTGCCGCGCCGCACTGCCGTGGCGCGAGTGTTATGGCGCGATAAGGATGGACGCGCGGTCTTGCATGACGAGCCTGCTTGGGCTTCGTACCGACCCGGTGAACGTCCGCGAGCCGAGCCTGAGTTTCCGGTGGACCAAGGCGTCGATGAGCATGGTTGGACTTCCGTCGGCGGAATCTATCACGTTCCGTCCGCTGCGACGAAAGCCATTGTCGAGTTGTCGTATCGATGGGCTCCCAACGGTCGCGTCGAGTGGTCGAACGTCGAGTTGAAGCAAACCGCAGCCCCGACGCCTCGCAAAGTTCGGCTGGCCACGATTCACTTTCAGCCACGTGAAGGCAAGACGCCGGCCGAAAAATGTGAATCGTTTGTACCGCTGATCGCAGAGGCGGCGGCGAAGCGTGCGGATCTGGTTGTGTTGCCGGAAACTTTGACTTACTACGGCACCGGCAGCACCTACGCCGAGTGCGCGGAATCGATTCCTGGTCCGTCGACGAAGTATTTCGGGCAACTTGCCAAGAAGCACGACTTGCACATTGTCGCGGGATTGCTCGAGCGAGATCGGCACCTCATTTACAACGTGGCCGTGTTAATGGGACCCGACGGCGAGGTCATTGGGAAGTATCGTAAGGTTGCTTTGCCGCGTGGCGAAATCGAGGGTGGCATCACGCCGGGTCGCGACTATCCAGTGTTTCAGACACGATTCGGCAAGGTTGGCATGATGGTTTGCTACGACGGATTTTTTCCGGAAGTGGCTCGCGAGCTGAGCAATCGTGGTGCGGAAGTCATTGCTTGGCCCGTGTGGGGGTGCAACCCCATGCTGGGCGCGGCACGGGCCTGCGAGAATCATGTCTATGTTGTCAGCAGCACGTACACCGATGTCTCGTCGAACTGGATGATCTCGGCCATCTACAATCACGATGGTCGACCGCTTGCGCAAGGCGAGCAGTGGGGCAGCGTCGCGGTGGCCGAAGTTGATTTGAACCAGCCGCTGCACTGGCACAGCTTAGGCGACTTTAAAGCACAGATCTCGAGGCATCGCCCCGTCGTGACGCCTGCCGAGAAGTGAAGTGGTTGGTTCACCATCGGGCTTGCGGCTGTTAGGATGAAAGGCCCGATCCCCATTCACCCGCCGACTCTTTCTTGTGAGATGTTATTGATGGCAACCGTGGAAACTGAATTTGATCAGCTCCAACAAGCACTTGATCGTGGTGGTGTGAACGCCGCTTTGGATCAGTTGGCGGAACATCTTCGTGAACACAAGAAATACCATGAGCTGTTTGAAGCTCTGAAGATGAAGGTGCGTTTTGACCTTGGATTGCCGTTGACGTATAGCGATGCGGGGGACGATCTAGCCGAGTCGACGCGGACCAAACTGGAAGATGGGCTCATCGCAGCATGTCGCGATGTCGGTATGGCGTTGTTGCGCGAGGGAGCGGTTCGCGAAGGCTGGATGTACCTTCGCCCTGTCGGGGATCGAACCGCAGCCGCTGCGGAGTTGGCCAACATTGAAGCCAATGAAGAGAATCTCGATGCGCTGATCGAAGTCTCGCTACACGAGGGTGTCGACCCGAAACGCGGATACGCCCTCGTACTGGAACACCATGGAACCTGCAATGCGATCACGACGTACGAGTCGGTCGTGGTGCGGCAGAGTACGACAGCTCAACAAGCAGCGGCGGGATTGCTCGTCGAACATGTTCACGGCGAGCTGTTGGCGACTGTCAGAGCAGATATCGCACAGCAACAAGGTGCCGAGCCGAAGGAGACTACCTTGAAGGAACTGGTCGCCGATCGCGACTGGTTGTTCGGCGAGCATTCTTATCATTTGGACACCACGCATCTTGCATCGACAGTTCGCTTCTCACGATTGCTGGAAGATGAATCTCAATTGCGATTGGCGCTCGATCTCACCGCCTACGGTCGACGACTCAGTTCTCAGTTTCAGTACAAAGGGGATCAGCCGTTCGAGGACATTTACCCGTCACACGCCTTTTATCTAGGCGCATTATTGGGCGAGGATGTCGATGCGGCGGTCGAGTATTTTCGCGAGCGGGCCGAGTCGCTTGATCCACGCGAGCACGGTGGTCTGCCCGTCGAAGCCTATGTCCAGTTGCTCGATCGGCTTGGGCGATATGCCCCCGCGATAGGAGCGCTCCTCGATTTTGTCCAAGTGCAACCCGACGCTGCGACGCAAGTCGTACCATTACTGCTTGAGCTCTCACGAAAATCTGGAAACTTCGACCGGCTCATTAACTACTGCCGTGAACGAGGAGATCTACTGGGATATGCAACTGCAGCACTTTGTTCGGCGGCGACGCAGCACTGAGGCGGGGCGCGAACGTCGTTTCGTTCGGCGCAGACGAAGCATGTAGCCATGGCGATCGATATCGAACCGCTCAGATTAGGAATTCCGAGAGTTTATGGACGGGATTTGAATGGGTGCCCAGAGCGTTTTATAGGCCGATTCAGCCATCTCCACCCAAAGTGGCTTTTTTTTCTGATTTATCGGGTCTACCAATACACCCCGCCAATTCGTAGGCTAGTGTTGTGGAGCAATGATGATTCACGAATGATGGGTAATTTGTAACGCCCGTTGATTCGTCTGAATTGGCAATTAGAGTAGACTTGTTAAGTTTGGTAATTATTGCTTGACGCAGTGATGTGACGTAGGTTATTTAAGGAACTTACACGGTGTACGCTGATTCTAGAAATTCGGCAAAACAGTTTTTTTTACTTTGAGGGAGTGCTCAGCATGAAACGTTTCTTGGTCGCAGCAGTATGTGGTCTCTTGTTCGCCGGCACATCCGCTTTCGCGGGTGACAGCGCACAAAAGGGTGGCGACGCCTCGCAAAAGGGTGGCGCAGCTCAAAAGGGTGGCGATGCCTCGCAAAAGGGTGGCGACGCCGCACAAAAGGGTGGTGACGCAGCTCAGAAGGGTGGCGACGCCGCACAGAAGGGTGGCGACGCCTCGCAAAAGGGTGGCGCAGCTCAAAAGGGTGGCGATGCCTCGCAAAAGGGTGGCGATGCCGCACAAAAGGGTGGCGACGCCGCACAAAAGGGTGGCGACGCCTCGCAAAAGGGTGGCGCAGCTCAGAAGGGTGGCGATGCCGCACAGAAGGGTGGCAAAGTTAGCCCAGCTCAAAAGGGCGGCGACGCAGCTCAAAAGGGTGGCGACGCCTCGCAAAAGGGCGGAGCAGCTCAAAAGGGCGGCGCTCACCAAAAGGGAAGCGCAACTCAGAAGTAGTTTCCACGTCGCCTCGTAAAGCGACTTGGTCTGCTCGAAGTTCATGATAGAAACGCCGTCCACACCTTAGTGCGACGGCGTTTCTTCGTTTATAGTCTTAGCAACTTAACTGAGTACGTTAAACGCGTTGGAGAGATTTCATGGGTGCGTCGGTTGTTGTATTAGCTCTCACGCTAAGTGTGAGCATTGGTCAAAACTCTCAATCGATCAAACAAGAAGAGATCGACTACCAAAACGAAGCTTTTCTCCGCTGGTGGGAATCAGAGCTTACTTGGACATTCAAAGACCTTCCGTTGGAAGGCAAAGTGCCGGACTATCGATTGCCTTACTCGGGGCATGATTATCCGGATCGTGCCGGCGGTACGATCGAGGTGTTGCGGAAGTACGATCGAGCCTTCAACGCTGGTGATACTGTGAGATTCGAATCGGGCAATGAGGCGGATTCGAGTAACGGTCGCCGCAGAATTGTTGTAAACCGACCTGCGATCCGTTCGGGCGGTCTGGCGGCTGCGTTCGAATACAAGGATACGACTGCCTTTACCGAACCGACGGTTGAACGCCGAGGGCTGTTCGGGCTGCGTCGGGTGACTGTGCAGCAAACGCCGCATTGGCACGGACATTGTAACGGTTGGACGGCGGCGGCGATTCGACACGCTGAACCCCAATCGAACGTCACTCGCAACGGCGTGGTCTTCACGCCAGCGGACATCAAGGGCCTGCTCGCCGAGATCTATATGTACCGCGACAACGAGTTCCTTGGCGGTGAAGATGCGGTGATGAATCCTGGGTTGCTGCACGTGGTACTGGCGAATTGGCTGGGGCGTGGAGATCATCCCGTCGGGATCGAAACTGCAGTTGGCAAGGAGAAGTGGAATTATCCGCTATACGCCTTCAAGGCATCTGCACGGGAAGTTTCGGATCGGGAAGTCGAGGTTCGCATGAACGCGAACTACTCGCAAAGCACCCGACGAGAAGTCGACCGCTCGCAGCATTTGGCGAAGACGATCTACTTTCACTACAGCTTGGCGTTGGACGACGAAGGCGCGATCGTGGGCGGAAGCTACTACAACGACAGCAGCCGTATTGACATGCTCTGGACACCTTTGCACCCCGTCCAAGGCGGGACCCCTGGCAACGATCGAGGAAACCCGCACATCGATGTGAAAGAAGTGTTGGCAATGTGGCGCGAGTCGGTGCCGGAAGAGCTACGCCTCAAATGGTGGAATATCGATCCAACCGAGGAGGATGCGATTGTTGTGACCGAGGATAATTCGAGCGAAGCGGTCGCCGAGGCTGTCTCGGGAGATAGCGGCGAAGCGTTACCCGAAAGTTTGTCCAACACGACGAGCGAGTAGTTTGAGAATTGATTCAGTGCCAAGAAAAAAAAACGGCCTGTGGTTTTAATGCCGCAGGCCGTTCGTTGTTTATTGACTTCGTCGGCTAAGCTTAGCGAGTGACGCTAACTTGGATGACCGATCGTTGAGCATTCAGGTAAGCCGAAGGATCGACAACTGGTGCTGGTGGCATTGGAGCAGCGGCTTTGCCGTCGCTCTTCTGGTCAGCGCCCTTGTCTCCACCCTTTTGGCAAGCATCGCCACAGCCCTTGCCACAATCTTTTTGGCAAGCACCGCTTCCGCAACCTTTACCGTCGCCCTTTTGGCAGGCATCGCCCTTGCCACCCTTGCCGCTATCGCAGCACTTGTTGCAAGCGAAGATGCGATCTAGCAGCGAACCATGTCCGCCCTTCGATCCCTTTTGGCATGCATCGCCACAGCCCTTGCCACCATCTTTTTGGCAGGCACCGTTGCCGCATCCGTTGCCACATCCCTTGCCGTCACCCTTTTGGCATGCGTCGCCGCATCCCTTGCCATCGCCCTTTTGGCAGGCACCGTGACCACCGAAGAGGCCACCCTTTTGGCAAGCGCCGTCGCCACATCCCTTGCCGTCACCCTTTTGGCATGCGTCGCCGCATCCCTTGCCGTTACCCTTTTGGCAAGCGCCAAGGCCGCCGAACAACGAGTGACCGCCCTTTTGGCATGCGCCGTCGCAACCCTTGCCACCATTCTTTTGGCAAGCGCCGTCGCCACATCCCTTGCCGTCACCCTTTTGGCATGCGTCGCCGCATCCCTTGCCGTCGCCCTTTTGGCAGGCACCGTGACCGCCGAACAAGCCGCCCTTTTGGCAAGCACCGCCGCAACCTTTGTCGCCGCCCTTTTGGCAAGCGCCATCTTTGCAGCCGTTACCTTTTTGGCAAGCGCCGTCTTTACAGCCGCCCTTTTGAGCAGCATCACAACCGCACTTCCCACCCTTTTGCGACGCGCCTACCCCAAGCATCCGGTCGAGTAACTCGAACCCGTAGCTCTGTTGGGCACACAAGGCAACGCCCAGGACCATAGTCCCTAATATTACATTCCACTTCATCGAGCCATGTCTCCTATACGATGGAACCATCGAGCTGCCGCGACTCCCTACCAGCTGTGTGGCGGGTCAATGCAATCCGGTATCTTTGCGGGAACCGAATGCAAGCGATCCGTCGCTCAACCCTCCTTGAGAGAAATTAAGTCAGGAACTCCAATTCCTGTCGCGCTGGTTGCAAGCACGGACTACTTGCGAACGGAAATCACGTCAGAACCGGTCGAGCCAATCCTTGACTCGAGAATCCGTTCCGGTTGGCTTGCTGTAGAAACTTTCGGTCTGTAACCGATCGCTCCACATCAAGCGTCAGTTTCCGTATCGGCCAGCCTCTTGAAACGCCTTGAGGCATCGTAAGTAATTTTGAGTAAGTGGTTTACAACTACTGTTAAGTAAAGATTGACGCCCTCGTAAACTGTTACGGCTGTAACGATTGGCCGGCCAGATGAAGGCGTTTCTTGCTAGTCTTAATCCGAATAACCACTACAATTTCGCACCTGCCGCTAAGCGGAGGGGAACCTAACTGTCCACCCTCCAAGGATGCCCCTCGCCCCTTAGTAAGTTCAATTGAACGTCCTCGGCTCCTGGTCTCGCGATTCTGTGTCTGTTAGAATGTCCCCGAATTGGCCGAACTGTTGCTGCCGCCAACTTTGGAGCTCTGGCAACTTCAGCGTGACCAATTACGGCGGCGAGTTTTTCAAAGACCTCTCGCATCCAATATATCCCCCCTGGCATCCCCACCTGGCCCGTACTCGATGAACTCCAAAGTCGTCCAACGTGGTTACGAAGTAGCGAATTTCGCCGAGATCGCGGGGGTTCCTTGTCCTTGTGGAAGCGCGAGGCGAGCGTTTGCCGACGTCGCTGATTTCCCGGGCACGATTCACGTCACCGAGATCTCGACCGAAGCTCGTTTGCACTATCACAAGCGGTTGACGGAAACCTACTACTTCCTCGAATGTGCGACGGATGCCCAGATGCAACTGGATGAAGAGTTGATCGATGTGCATCCAGGCATGTGCGTGATGATTCGACCTGGCACGCGGCACCGAGCGGTTGGCAAAATGAAGGTGCTGATCGTCGTGCTGCCCAAATTCGACCCAAAAGATGAATGGTTTGATTGACCTCCTTGCTTGACACACATTCCCCATTGAGACCTATCCGATTGGTGATACTCACATGAAGAAAACAACTCGCTCTTGTCGTCTCTTGTTCTTCGCGATTGCAACGCTCGCGGGCTCACTGGCCACTAGTTCAACAACCATCGCGGCGACGGACCCGCTGGATTGGAGCAACTGGCGTGGACCCGAATTAAATGGAGTCTCGCGTGAAACGGGTTTGGTCGACGACATCGATCTCGACGAAGGCAGCGAGATGATCGAGTGGAAACGCGATGATCTCGGCGGTCGCAGTACCCCCATCGTCATGAACGGCAAACTTTACACAATCGTTCGCGCCGAACCAGACACCGACCGCGAAGGTGAGAAAGTCGTCTGCGTTGATGCAGTGACTGGAAAGACGATCTGGGAGAACCGGTTCAATGTTTGGCTCTCTGATGTCCCTGCCGAGCGTGTTGGCTGGTCCTCGGTGGTTGGCGACCCTGATACCGGTTACGTCTACGCACTTGGAGTCTGCGGATTCTTTCAGTGCCTGAATGGCGAAACGGGCGAGCGGATTTGGTCCTTGCCGCTACACGAGCAATTCGGATTGCTCAGCACCTACGGTGGAAGAACCAACTTCCCCATTATCTGCGACGACCTTGTCATCATCAGCGCCATCATTATCGGCTGGGGCGACATGGCCAAGCCGGCTCACCGCTTCATTGGCTTCGACAAGAAGACCGGTGAAGTCGTCTGGTACAACGGCACGAGCCTGCTGCCAGATGATACGACTTACAGTTCACCGGCACTTGCGGTATTGAACGGCCAGAAAGCGATGGTCTTCGGTTCCGGCGACGGACAAGTGTGGGCCTTTCAGCCACGCACGGGACAGCCCATTTGGCGGTACGATTTCTCGCTTCGCGGCCTCAACGTTTCGCCGGTGATCGTCGGCGAAACGGTTTACATGGGTCACAGCGAAGAGAATATCGGAGGTTCGACCGCAATGGGGGCCGTTGCCGCAATCAACGGTGCGAGCCAAGGCGATATCTCGAAGTCAGGCGAACTTTGGAAAGTCGAAGAGTTGATGATTGGCAAGAGCTCGCCGTTAGTTATCGGCGACTACCTCTATTGCTTCGACGATCGCGCCAAGCTTCACGTCTTGGATGCCAAGACGGGCGAACCTATCGGTCGACCGATCTCGCTTGGCGGAACGTCGCTGCGTGCCTGCCCTCTCTATGCTGACGGAAAGATTTATGCGTTCTCGACGAGCGCCTGGGCGATTCTCCAGCCCGACGAGAAGAAGGGCGCGACGATCCTCAAACGCGGGCGACTGGCCAACGGCGAAGAAGTGAACGCGTCGCCTATTTGCTCGCACGGTCGAATCTATCTGCAAACGAGTTCCGCGACCTACAGCCTTCGCGACAAGTCGAAGGAACAGGGCGCTGATCCGTTGCCCGATCCGGTTGCCGAGGCCAGTGTCAGCGAAGATCAGCAGCCCGCTCACCTCCAACTCGTACCCGCCGAGTTGTTAACGAAACCTGGCGCTGAGCAAAAGTATCGCGTTCGTCTTTACAATTCACACGGTCAGTTCCTGAAAGAGTCGCCCGCCACGTTCGCTTTGAACGGCCCTGGCACGATCGGTGAAGATGGCGTCTTCCGCGCCGCCGCCGATGCTCCTCATACGGCGACGATCATTACCGCGACGGTCGGTGATTTGACGGGACGCGCCCGAGTTCGCGTGATTCCCGATCTGCCGTGGAAGTTTGACTTCGAAGGTTTGAGCGATTTGCCGGTGACTTGGGTTGGTGCTCGCTATCGTCATGTGATTCGCAAAGAGGGCGATAACACCATGGCGGTCAAAGTGACAACGATTCCGAAAGGAACTCGCAGTCGTTGCTGGTTCGGTCCGTCTGACTTGCACGACTACACGATTCAAGCCGACGTCCGTGGATTGATCGCGTTCGACAAGATGCCCGATATCGGTTTGACTGCCCAAGGCTATGCCCTCGATATGCAAGGCGCAAGTCAAAAACTTCAGATTCGATCGTGGGCTCCTCAACTTCGGATGGACAAGACGATCGACTTCGCGTGGCAGCCAAACGTCTGGTACGTGATGAAACTTCAAGCGTCGAACGAAGAGAGCCGAACGGTGCTTCGCGGCAAAGTCTGGCCGCGTGGCGAAGACGAGCCCGCCGAATGGACCATCACGGCCACCGACGAAGCCCCGAATCTCAGCGGGAGTCCAGGGTTGTTTGGCAACGCCAAGGACGCGGAGATTCACATCGACAACATCCTGGTCACTGCTAACTGATCAATCACTCACAAGTTATCCTCGCGGCCAGCGTCCCCCATGAGAGCGCAGGCCCACTCACGGTACGGAGAGAATACAAACGATGAAGACGACTCAGACAGTGTTTGCCTTAACGCTCGCGTTAGTGTTGGGCACCATCGCAACCAGTTTACTGTCGGGCTGCAAAAAGCCTTCGACACCGGCGACTTCCGGGTCCTCCGGCACCAACACAACCGAGATTGAAGACATCGACATTTCGATCCCCGAGATCGGAGACGGTGAACCGATGGCGAATGAGGCTCCGACCGAAGAGCCCGCAGCTCCAATGCCCGAAGAGCCAGCCGCGCCAGCACCCGCGTCGACGGATGCTCCGAAGGAAGAGCCTGCTCCTGAACCGAAGAAAGAAAAACCGAAAGCTGAGCCAGCCCCAGCGAAACCCGCCGACGAACCGGCTCCAGCACCTGCCGAAGAACCCAAACCAGCTGCCGCAGAAGTTTCCGCCAAGCCAGCCGCCGGCCCAGTCGATAAAAGCGCCAACGCTCCGATCAAACCCGGTGATTGGGCCCAGTGGGCAGGAACGAGCTATCGAAACAATACGCCGATCGGCAAAGGCATCCCAACGGAATGGGAAGTTGGCGACTTCGATCGCAAGACGGGCGACTGGGTCAGCGACGACGCCCAGAACATCAAGTGGGTCGCTCGTATCGGCAGCCAGAGCTATGGAAATCCCGTCATCGCCGATGGTCGTGTCTACGTTGGCACCAACAACGGTGCAGGTTGGTTGAAGCGATATCCGTCGAACGTTGACCTAGGTTGTCTGCTGTCGTTCAACGAAGCCGATGGCAGTTTCCTGTGGCAAGATTCCAGCGAGAAGTTGCCCTCGGGCCGCGTCCACGATTGGCCGCTGCAAGGCATCTGTTGCGCTCCGCTCGTCGAAGGCGACCGTCTGTGGTACGTCACCAGTCGAGGCGAAGTGAAATGCCTCGATACCGCTGGCTATCATGATGGTGAAGATGACGGACCGGTTCAAAATCAACTCGCCGCGATCTTTGACATCATGCGTAACGAAGATGCCGCGAAGGACCAAGTCGGACCTTCCGCCAAGGAACTCGACGAAGCCAAGCTCCCCGCGTTGCTTCGCGAACAGTTCAAGGAACGCGGCGTTGATTTGCCGGAGGCGGTAACCGTCGCCGTCGACGAAGCAGGAAAGAAGTGGACGATGACCGCCAAGCTCGGCGAAGCCGATCGCACGTTCAAGCTGATGATCGCTGGACCACGGCTAGCCGCCTTCAAGCTGGTCACCCCAGACGACAAAGAAGAAGCGGACGTCGTCTGGAGCTTTGACATGATGGACACGCTCAGCGTCTCGCAACACAACATGTGCAGTTGCTCCGTCACCGCGCTCGGCGACATCCTGTTCGTCAACACGTCGAACGGTCTCGACGAATCGCACATCAACTTGCCTCAGCCTAACGCTCCCAGCTTTATCGCGATGGACAAGACGACGGGCGAGGTGTATTGGACCGACAAGTCACCCGGAACGAACATCCTGCACGGCCAATGGTCCTCACCAACGGTCGCTCATCTCGGCGGCGTCGATCAAGTGATCTTTGCCGGTGGCGATGGCTGGGTTTACAGTTTTAAGGCCGACAAGGGCCAAGATGGCAAGCCCGAGTTGCTTTGGAAATTCGATGCGAACCCCAAAACATCCAAGTGGATACTTGGTGGCCGTGGAACTCGCAACAACATCATCGCGACGCCCGTCGTCTATGACGGATTGGTTTACGTCGCCGTTGGGCAAGATCCAGAACACGGCGAAGGCGAAGGCCATGTATGGTGCATCGATCCCACCAAGCGTGGCGATACCAGCCCGCAACTCGCAATGAAAGTTGAAGGCGACAAGCGAACTCCAATCGAACACCGGCGCATTCAGGCCGTCATCGAAGAGGAGGGCGACATCGCGGTCGACAATGAAAATTCGGCTGTCATTTGGCACTACAGTCGATACGACCAGAATGGCGATGGCGAGTTCGATTTTGAAGAAGAGATGCACCGCAGCTGCGGCACCGTCGCGATTCAAGACGACTTGCTCTATATCGCCGACTTCAGCGGTTTGTTTCACTGCCTCGATGCAAAGTCAGGCAAAGTACATTGGACCTACGATATGCTGGCTGCCGCTTGGGGATCGCCGTTGATTGTTGAAGGTCACGTCTACATCGGCGACGAAGATGGTGACGTTTGCATCTTCAATCTTACAGCGGAAGCGCACGACCCAATCGCCGAGATCAACATGGGTAACTCCGTTTACAGCACGCCCGTGGTTGCCAATGACGTGTTGTTCATCGCCAACAAGACTCACATCTTCGCGATCAAAGGATCGGAAGGCGCTGAGTAGCTTGTCTGAAGCAACAGGCTCGGCCTAACGCTTCGATTTTCCTAAATGTTGAATTCGCGAAGGCCTGCTCGCTAAACGGAGCAGGCCTTCGCTTTCTGCAATCACAAAGTGAAAGAACATCAACTGTGACAAAATGCGTACTCGACGTCGGCAACTGCGTGCCCGATCATGCCTCGATATGTTCGTTGATTGAGAATAATTTTGATGCCAAGGTTATCCAGGCACATGGCTCGGAAGACGCGCTCGCCGCATTGCGATCTCACCAAGTTGATTTGGTACTAGTGAATCGCAAGCTCGATCAAGACTACTCAGATGGCCTCGATATCATAAAGCAAATCAAATCTGACGCCGAGCTTGCCGCGACGCCATGCATGTTGATCACGAACTTCGCCGATCATCAAGAGCTAGCTGTCCAGGCGGGAGCCATCAAGGGCTTTGGCAAGTTGGAGTTCGGCAAACCGGAAACACGCCAACAATTGAAGGCGGTTCTGGGATAATCGAAGATCGTAGGGTGGGCAGGTAACACAATCAATAGATATCGATGCTCTTCACCGAGTCGCCACCCGATAGCTGGACGCCGTGCAGGCAACGCTCGGCTGCGTCGATCAGTTCCTGGCATGGAAAATTCTTCGGTGGCATGGCGAGTGTTGCGACGCCCGCGCTCAGCGAGATCGCGTGGCCCTGAATCGCCGTTTGCTCGGTACTCCATTGGCGAACGCAGCGAACCAGTTGTCGTGCCATCTCAACCGCAGGTTGCCGGTCACATCCTTCAAAGATCGCGGCGAAACGATAGTCTGCTACTTGCATCAGTCGCCCGTCATCAACCACGATTGCGTGCATAATGGATTGCAATCGACCGATGGTGTGAGAAACCTGTGCCGCGCTGATGCGACTCGCAAGAGTCTCGCAGTGATCCAGTTCGAGTATCGCTAGGCTCAACCCATGCCGAGCTTGTCGACACGCCTTAACCGCCGCCTCGACGCTGCCCAACAAGGCGGGGGCCGACACATGCTGCAGCGTCTTTGCAGATCCATAGTTGTGCTCGTATTCGAGCGACGCATCTGTCGCGACCGGTGTATCTCGGCGAAGATAGTACCCGCGTGAGCCGCTGCCGTTGCGAGACTCCGTGTACTGTCCGATCTCCCCTTGCAACGATCGTGTCTGTTCCAACATCGCACTGAAGTCACGAGCTTCTGCGTTATCTTCTGCGTGTTGATCTCGAAGCAAGTCGATGCTTGCCGACTCGGCGGCTTCGCAGATCTGAGCGTACGCTTGCATTAAGATCGTCGAGTAGGCAGTTTCATTAGGCAGGCTGAGCGACAAGACATCTGCGAGTTGAGGAACTTTGATCTCCAGCGATCCGATCAGCGGCTCGATAGCTTCGATCGAGACGCCTTGGTAGCGACCTCCCACTTTGATTAGTTCATTCAGCAAGCTGGCATGGCCACGTGTCAGAAACTCTGCGACGAGATCGGCCATGTGCAAAATCTCGGGCACCACTTGCTCGCGTTCCGGAAGTGCCGTCAACATCTCGACATCGAATGGCCTGCCGACATCTCGCACGATCGACGTCGGCAATCCCCAATGCTCGAGCAATCGCGAACTGAGTGCCGCGTGATCGAACCCCAGGGTTCCTTTCTCTAATGCCAAAAGGTCTCCACCATCACGATAGATCCGATCCAGAAATGCCAAGTAGGTATCGCCAAGATCCTGGATCAAAACCAACGTGCCAAGATCTTGCAGCAGTCCAGCGATGAAGGCGTCGTCGCCTGGAATGCGCCAGATCGATTCCGCCAACTCTCGAGCCGCGACCGCCTTGATCACCGTCCGACGCCAATAGCGGTGCAAGACATCCGCTTCGACGCCCGAGAGCAATTCCTTTGGCAGGCTGAACCCGAGTACCAGCAACTTCAAGGGCTTCGTGCCAATCAAAGCCAAAGCTTGATTTAAATCGGTGACTTGTCGGCTCAGCCCGAACAGCGAGCTGTTCACGACTCGCAAAATCTTTGTCGTCAGCGCCGGGTCGTTTTCGATGCATTCCTTCAGGGCCTGAGTGTCGACCGCCGGTTGATTGGTCAACTCGACGACCCGCATCGCGACCGCAGGCAGCGAGTACAAACGCCGTGATCGCGTCACGAACTGGTCTAAAACGGTAGAAGTCATGTCAGCAAATTCGTTCGCGAGGTGCCTTTCAGTACGACGGCCCCCCGAGGCCGACGACCTTTCGATTGACAGTAGAACGACCGTCTCGGAGGGCCGTCGTACTTGAGCAACTAGTTGTCAGATAAAAGGTAGCTCAGTGTCGAGTGGTGGGATGGGGCTTCCCGGCAGGCAATTTGCCCGTGGGAACCGGCGAATCCGGCAAAATCCGGAGAAAACTTGTGACCGCACGGGTGATTGATTACTCTCGATAGAGATGGTGTCGGGGGGCTCCCTATTGCCGCTGGAGAGGTGTTTGTGGTGGACGTTGCGATCAAAAAGGTGTCCGAGCGAGATGGCAAGGATCGGTTTGTCCTCATCAACGCGACGACTCGCGAAGTCGTGACGGTGAACGATGTCTCGGAAGCGACAATACGCCGTTACTTTGGAGACCAAGGGGCGAGTGAAGCGCTGCTGACCGATTGCCTCAAGAAGGCTCGCAAAAACTACGGCGAACCCACCGCCAAGGCCAGTGTACCGGCGAACGACGCTCAGGAGACGATGGGCGACGACGACTTGCTCTTCGAACTGGGACTCGGCGAGGATGACTAGCCACGAACGTTGGCTATAATCAGGCGAGCAAGTAGCGTAGGCTGTCCCCACCATTGCCGTCGGTGGGCACACCCCACCCTACTCCACTCGCCCACCTACATACCATTCTCGGAGTGACGCGTGATCCGAGTTCTTCCTGCCTTGATCGCGATGTTAGCCGGATCGATCCAATGCGGTCCGCTTGCTGCCAAAGAACCGCCGATCCAGCAGCTTGAGTTCTTCGAGGCCAAGATACGACCGGTGCTGATCGAGCATTGCTACCAGTGCCATGCTGCAGACGCGAAGAATGTTCGCGGTGGATTGTTGCTTGATACGCGAGCCGGCATCCGACGAGGTGGCGAATCGGGACCGGCGGTCGTGCCAAACGACATCGAAGAAAGTTTGTTGCTAAGCGCGCTGCGACACGATTCGTTCGAGATGCCTCCCGATCGCAAACTTGCAGATTCCATTATCGCTGACTTCGAGAAGTGGATCTCGATGGGAGCCCCCGATCCGCGAGACGGCGAAGTGCAGGTTGCACCAACCGGCGTCGACATCGAAGCGGGCAAACAGTTCTGGTGCTTTCAGCCCATCGCTCGAGCCGCAGTTCCGCAAGTAGAAGACCTTGACTGGCCTGCCACCGATGTCGATCGTTTCATCTTACAACGGCTGGAAGCGAACGGACTCACACCCGGTGCCGACGCCGATGGACGGACGTTGCTTCGCCGCGCCTACTTCGATCTGACCGGATTACCGCCGACACCGGAACAGATCGACGAGTTTTTACAGAACGACTCGCCTGAAGCGTTCGAGCAGGTGATCGATGAACTGCTTCGCTCGCCGCACTTCGGGGAACGTTGGGGTCGGCACTGGCTGGACGTTGTGAGGTTCGCGGAATCGAGCGGTGGCGGACGGACGTTGCTGTTTCCGGAGGCGTGGCGTTATCGGGACTATGTCATCGACGCGTTCAACAGCGACCTCGCGTACGACTTGTTCGTCAAACAACAGATCGCGGGCGACCTGCTGGAGACATCTGATCTGCAAGAGCGGCGACGGCAGTTGACCGCGACGGCGTTTCTCCTACTTGGGCCGACGAACTACGAATTGCAAGACAAACAAACGCTGGAGATGGACATCGTCGACGAGCAACTCGATACGCTGGGAAAAGCCTTCCTCGGGATGACACTTGGCTGTGCCCGCTGCCACGACCATAAGTTCGATCCGATTCCCACGCATGACTACTATGCGTTGGCAGGCATTTTAAAGAGCACTCAGTCGGTGATCCATGAAAACGTTTCGAAATGGAACGAAGTCACCTTGCCCATGTCTCCCCAAGACGAAGCCGTCGTCGAAAAGGTCGAGGCGCAGGTGGCTGCCTTAGATGGCGATTTGAAGGCGCTGAAGGCCGAACTCAGCAAAATCGGCGGGCGACCGAGCAATGGCGTGAAGTCAATCGATCCGGCATCGTTGCCCGGTATCGTGGTCGATGATACGCAAGCCGAGAAGCGTGGCAATTGGACCTTGTCGCAATCCGTAGCGGGGTACGTAGGCGATAACTACCTCCACTCGACGGAAACCTCGGCGAGCGTGACCTTCGCGCCAAAGCTACCGCAGCGCGGCAAGTACGAACTGCGTATCGCCTACACGCCAGGCAGCAACCGCTCGGCGAAGGTTCCCGTCCGAATCTATCACGCGGCAGGCGAAGCGACCGTTTACATCGATCAGACCAAGGCCGGCGTGATCGCCGGCTCAATGGAATCGGTCGGATTCTATGGCTTCGACCCCGAACAGAATCCACGAGTCATCATCTCACCCGCCGGCGCGGCGAGCGGCGTAGTCATCGCTGACGCAGCGATCTTCATCTCGGAAGATACTGCCGTCAACGAAATTGCCCGCGAGGAGATGTTTCAGCAGAAGGAGCGGAAAGCGCAACTCACTTCAGAAATCAAGATGCTGGAGAAAAAGATCGCCGAACTCCAAGCGTCCAGTCCGCAGCGCGATTTGGTAATGGCGGTGACCGATCTCGAAAAGGTTGGCAACATTCCCGTGTCAATTCGTGGTTTGGTCCGCAATCCGGGGCCCGTTGTTTCGCGAGGTTTCCTGCAAGTTGCCGTGCACGGAGAGATGCCGCATATCGGCGACGATCACAGCGGTCGGCGACAATTGGCCGAATGGATTACGGACCCGCAGAATCCGTTGACGTCCCGCGTGATGGTGAATCGCGTTTGGCATTGGCTGTATGGAAGAGGCTTGGTAACGACAGTCGATAATTTCGGTGCGACCGGCGACACGCCGTCGCATCCAGAACTGCTCGATTACCTGGCGAGCAAGTTTGTGGACGAAGGCTGGTCGGTCAAGAAGTTGATTCGCCAGTTGATGCTCTCGCGAACGTATCGCTTGAGTAGTCAAGTAAGTCCGCAAGCCGCTGCCGTTGATCCCGACAACCGACTGTTGTGGCGGATGAATCGGCGAAGACTGGACGCAGAGAGCATCCGTGACGCGTTGCTGATGCTAGGCGGTAACCTCGATCTGTCGATTGGTGGCCCAAACATCGCGGCGGGGACCAAGTCGGAATATGGTTACCAGTTCGCAAGTACGCGGCGCAGCGTGTATCTGCCGGTCTTTCGCAATGAACTGCCGCAAATCTTTGCCACGTTCGACTTCGCTGATCCCAACACGCAAATTGGCTCGCGATCCAGCAGTACTACTGCGCCGCAAGCATTGTTGTTGATGAACCATCCAATGGTAATGAAACAGTCGCAAGCCGCTGCCGAGAAACTACTGTCGCAGGAAGAACTTTCCGCATCCCAGCGAATCCACATCGCCTACGAGCAAGTTCTCGGACGGTTGCCCAACGAACGTGAAGCCGAACTCGCGGCTCGCTTTGTCGGTGACAATTTGCAACCGGATCGCTGGGGACTGCTTTACCAAGCCTTATTCCAAAGCCTCGATTTCCGTTACGTGCAGTGAGCCGACGGCGCTAGCTCGGGCATCTCAGACCGGCCTCGACGCTAACGCATTCGGCTCATGTGACAAGAGTTTTCCGACTCGCATTGAGTTAGCAATTGCACTACAACAAGTAATATGACAACCCACAACGGATCTCCGCTTTCAAGACGCTTCGCCCTGAAATCAATGGGTTGTGGGTTCGGCTATCTAGCGGCCAAATGCTTGGTTCAGTCGGAAGCTAAAGCTGCGGTCGCGAATCCTTTGCTTCCTAAGCCGCCACACTTTGCACCTCGTGCCAAGCGAGTGATCTTTATCTTCATGCAAGGCGGCCCGAGTCATGTCGATACGTTCGACTACAAGACCCGACTCGCGAAAGACGACGGCAAGCTACACGAGTTCGACGATGCTCGCACGTTGGCCAAGACCAGACAGATTACGTCGCATCGCGTCTTCAAATCGCCGTGGAGCTTCCGGCAATACGGTCAGTGCGGCCAGCATGTGAGCGAACTGTTCCCGCATATCGCCGAGCACGTCGATGACTTGTGTTTTTTAAAAGGCATGCACACCAACGGTGTCGCACATGGTCCGTCGACGCTGTTCCTGCATACCGGCTCGATCAACTTGATTCGACCGTCGTTCGGCTCTTGGCTGCTGTATGGCTTGGGTAGCGAGAACGATAACTTGCCTGGCTTTGTGTCGATCCAACCTTCGTTGGGTAACGGTGGGCCACGCAACTACAGCAACGCATTCCTGCCCGCTGTGTATCAAGGAACGCCCGTTGGACGTGCGGGGCTTCCCGCCACGACGGCAAAGATCGAGAACTTGACGAATTCAATGTTATCGCCGACCACGCAACGCGAGCATTTCGAGCTGTTACGAGCGATGAACGCCGAGCAACTGCGTCAACGACCCGGCGACCAGGAGCTCGAAGCGGTCATTAACTCGTACGAGCTCGCTTGGCGGATGCAGCAACATGCTCCAGAAGTGCTTGATCTGTCGAACGAGTCAGCGCATGTTCGGCAGCTGTACGGCATCGACGAGAAGGGCACGGATGATTTTGGACGCCAATGCTTAATGGCGCGGCGATTAGCCGAAGCCGGGGTGCGCTACATCCAAGTGACTTACGGTGACAACTCAAATAACCCACGTTGGGATCAGCATTCCAACTTGCCGATGCACGCGACCCACGCTTTCAACACCGACAAGCCCATTGCCGGGTTGCTTGCCGACTTAAAACAGCGAGGATTGTTAGAGGACACGTTGGTGTGGTGGGGCGGCGAGTTTGGCAGGACACCTTACGCCCAAAGCAACGGCACCGGTCGAGATCACAATCCGGATGGATTTTCGGTATTCCTTGCGGGCGGCGGCGTGAAGCCGGGATTCAGCTATGGGTCGACCGACGAGTTCGGTCACCATGCGATCGAAGACAAAGTTCACATGCACGACCTGCACGCCACGATCTTGCACCTGCTCGGCCTTGATCACGAACGCCTTACCTTCCGGCATGCCGGTCGCGATTTTCGTTTGACCGATGTGCATGGGCGTGTCGTGGATGGCATCTTTCGTTGAGTAGCTTCGAGGAACTCGGCATGGCGAACGCTCATTCAGGTTTTTGGGTCGATGGCGAAGAGATCTATGCCGACACGTTGAGGCAGGAACGCGACGAACGCATCGCTGAGCTTGGCAAACGGCAGGAGCTCGCTACTTCGACGACCGAACGCGACCAACTTGCGGACGAACTAAAGCAGGTCCACGAGACTTACAAGAAGAAGCTGGCTGAGATGCGGTGGCTTCTTTTCTGAATCTTCTTGCAGTTGGCCGACCGACTCCGTACTGTGTTGCCATAGCCACACATTTGCTTTGGAGCCGAACCATGACTCGCTATTTCGTGTTGTTGCCTATTAGCTTGCTCTTATCGACGGCGATTCATGCCGACGACGCTAGTTGGAAAGCCGGTGTTGCCTCTGTCGCGATCACACCGGACGAGTCCATGTGGATGGCGGGCTACGCGTCGCGCGATAAGCCATCGGAAGGCAAAGTCCACGATCTATATGCTAAGGCGCTCGCCCTTGAGGATGCAGCCGGAACTCGCCTGGTGATCGTGACGACCGATCTGATCGGGATTCCACGCGAGTTGCGGGATTGGCTCGAGGCGGAAGTCGGCGTTAAGTATGAGCTGGCACCGGCGAGCTTAATACTCAATGCTTCGCACACACATTGTGGTCCTGAGCTGCGCGTGAGCAAAGCTTCTGTGTATGGTTTAGAGCCAGAGCGAGTTCGTCAAAGCCAAGCCTATGTCGAAGTGCTCAAGCAAAAACTCTTGACGCTCGTCGGGCAGGCGATCGATGGCATGTCGCCCGCCAAGCTTGGTTACACACACGGTCGAGCGGGCTTTGCCATGAACCGGCGATTGCCAACGGCCACCGAACCTCAAAACGCGCCCTACCCAGACGGACCGGTCGATCATGACGTGCCTGTCCTACGCGTCGAATCCCCAGAGGGCGACTTGCGAGCGATCATGTTCGGCTACGCCTGTCACAATACGACGCTTGGCTTCCAGCAGTTCTGTGGGGACTATGCGGGCTTCGCGCAACAGTATCTGGAAGATGCTCATCCCAATGTCACGGCCCTGTTTGTAACGGGCTGCGGTGCCGATCAGAATCCTCAACCTCGGCGCACATTGGAACTGGCAGAACAACACGGTCGAGCGCTGGCCAACGGCGTTGAGGCGGCGTTGATCGGTCCGACGAAACCGATCGATGGTGCGCTCCGAGTCGCCATCGACGAAGTTACTCTCGAATTCGCAGATCCGCCGGGTCGAGCCGCATTGGAATTGCAGACCAAATCGGGCAACATCTACGAGCAACGCCATGCTGAAGCGTTATTGCGGCAACTGAACGAAACAGGCGAGATTCGGCAGACGTATCCTTATCTCGTCCAGGCCATTAACTTTGGCGATGACTTACTGATGATCGCGTTAGCAGGCGAGGTCGTTGTTGATTTCTCGTTGCGATTCAAACTGGAACTTCGTGGTGCGCCGGTGTGGGTCGCCGGGTACAGCAACGACGTCTTTGGCTATGTGCCTTCGCTGCGCGTTCTTCAAGAGGGCGGCTACGAAGGTGGCGGTGCGATGCGCTACACGACGCTTCCGGGCCCGTTTGCTCCGTCGGTAGAAAGGTTGATCGTCGAGAGCGTACACCGACTTGCGGATGACGTCCGTGCCACGGCAAGCGAATCGAGGTAAGTGGCGTTCACGATTCCGCATTGAATCAAGCTGTGAGCCCGCGTAGGCGCGAAAGTTACGATTTGCCTGAATTCGAAACAAAAAGGGTTGCATCAGGCCCTAAAGTGGGGGAAGATCTTCAGGTAGTAGCCGCTTGACGGACTACCGTCACCGTGGGCGTTACGTATCTCAGGAAGTTCGAAATGCCACTTACTGCTGACCAGTTTGTCGTTCGCTTGCGAGACAGCGGTCTTCTTTCGGATACCGATGTTCAATCGTTTCGCAGCACGCTTAATGTGACATCTTCGCCCACCCCCGATGAGCTGGCGGAGAAGTTAATTCAAGAGAAGAAGTTGACAGAGTATCAAGCGAAGACGCTTTGCTTGGATGACTCCAACCCGTTGGTCATCGGTGAGTACGTCGTCTTGGAGGAGATCGGTCGCGGTGGAATGGGACGTGTCTATAAGGCCTTTCACCGGCGGATGGAGCGCACGGTTGCCATCAAGACGATGCAATCTTTCTCGGATACGGGACGGGCGATCGAACGGTTCCGTCGCGAAGTACGAGCGGCGGCGAAGTTGATTCACCCTAACATTGTGACTGCACTGGATGCCGGGGAACGCGACGGCACTCCGTACCTCGTGATGGAATACGTCGAAGGTGAGAACCTTTGCCAGACCGCTAAGCGATATGGTGGATTGCCGGTTGATAAGGCACTCAATTACCTCCTCCAGGCAGCGCGAGGACTCGACTATGCACATCGACAAGGGATCATCCATCGCGACATCAAGCCCTCGAACATGCTGCTCTGCCGCGATGGCATGGTGAAGGTGCTGGATCTTGGGCTCGCTCGATTCGAGACCGGAAGTCTCGACGAGTCTGATATTACGCAACCACCAGATCTGACGCGGTCTGGGGACTTGATTGGCACGACGAATTATGTCTCGCCGGAAGCGGCTGTCGATATCCGCAAAGCGGACTTTCGCGCAGACATCTATAGCCTCGGGTGCACACTTTACTTCTTGCTGACCGCACGATCGATGTACATTGAGGGCGATGTTTTGGATCGACTGTTCGCACATCGCAATACGCCGGCTCCCTCGCTGTGCGACGCCAAGCCATTTGCACCGGCCTTGCTCGACAAGATCTTTCAGAAAATGGTCGCCAAGGATCCTGGTGATCGCTATCAATCGATGGCCGAGCTCATCGCGGTGCTCGAACGCAGCATTCCTGAGTTGGAGCAAATTGCTCAACGCTTGATCGACGAACCCACGGCCACAATGCCGATCAGCAAATCGCCAAAGCGCGCGAAGAAATCTCCGGCACGAGTGATCGGCCTTGTCGCGCTGCTACTGCTAGGTTTCGGTGGCTGGTGGCTGTTTGGAATCATGTTCCGGTTAGACACGCCGGCGGGAACTCTGATGGTGGATGTCAACGAACCGGGGGCGACGGTTACCTTGCTGGACGAAGATGGCAGCGTTGAGATCAAACGCAAGGCAGATGACACGCGACTGACCGTCGCCGTCGACTTGGGCCGCAAGGAACTTCGCGTCGAGAAGGATGGTTTTCAATTCTATACAACGAACGTGACGGTCAGCGGGACGGAGGATGATCGGATACACGTCGAGTTGGTTCCGCTGAAGGAAGTTGCTAAGCCGCAGACGCTGATTGCCGAGGTGGCCGCTTCAAAGCCACAAGAATCACAGCGCGAGCTCGCTACTTGGATTCTGACACGGGGGGGAGCGATTAATATCCTCACGCCGGGCGGTTCGTCAGCGGCATCAGCTCGCAAGGGCCAAGCGTTTCAAGCCTCGGTGAACCGAGTTGCGGATCTGCCCAAGGGGGACTACCGCGTGTGGCGAGTCGCTTTTCCACAACGATCGGATTTCGACGATGATGATCTGGCGGAATTGGCGGAGCTATGCACGGCAGCTGGATCGGTCGGAAATCTCAATCTCAGCGGGACTGCGATCACTAGCGAGGGATTGAAACACTTCAAGGCGTTCGAAGAGACATTAGTCGACTTGGATTTGCACGATACCTCGGCGGTCACCGATGACAGCATTCCACATTTGTCACGCTGCCGAGAACTGAGCACCTTATTGCTCATCGCACCCAATGCCGGGATGGCGGATCCTGCCGGACACGTTTCCATGTCGCTCGAAGGAATACAACAACTTAAGAAAACGTTACCGGCGTGCAACATCGTATGGCATCCCGATCGCGCCGTGGGGCTTGTATTAGCGGTCGGTGGTTCGGTTGCGCTGAAGAGCGATCAGGGCGTTCGCTTTGCATCGAAGGTCAGTGAACTGCCTCAAACAGACTTCTCCATCGTAGGAGTTAACTTGGGCAACACCTCCGTGAGAGTTCAGCTACGCGACTTGCGTACGTTGAGCGAACTGGAGTCGCTGAATCTTTCGGGCACTCCAACTCAAGATGTCAATCTCGTGCTGCTCAAGCAATGGCCGTTGTTAAAGGATCTCGATCTCTCGGCGACGGAGATCACCGACGACGCCTTGCCGACACTAAAGACGCTTACCAACTTGAGGAGCATGCGGCTCGCAAACACACGGATCTCCGAAAGGAGCCTTGCCGAATTGCGTTCGGTATTGAAGGCCTGTCAGATCGAAACCGTAGCAACGGATTAAAACGCGAGCGACAGTCCTCGCGCAATTCACTTTTCTTCCCGTATGAAGGGGTACGATCATGTCCACACCAACTCGACTCGTTCTGAATGAAGCCGACCTCCAGAGCGTGGGAAATCGACAAGTTACCATCAACATCTTGACCGACGGTCTTGAGCCACCCCTGGCGACGCTCGACACGAACCTTGGCTATCCTGCTATCCGAGATCTATATGCTACGGCCCGTTCCATCATGACGGCTCCTGGCGTCGCCCGAGGACACATTGTGCTGACAATGCGGTTCGAAAACCCAGTGCCCGCGACCGCCAACAAGCTGGCGGTGACCTTGTATCAAAAGGACGCCACAAGCTACACGTTTCCGTAGTCAGTTCTGAGCGGGGGCCAAAAACTTTTGCTCAGGTAACTTTGTCATCGGCAACTGTGCAGGGAGATTGAGATCAATGATCAAGAAAGCCGGTAAACCTCGGAAGCAGAAACGGCAGGAGTTCGTCGCTAGTGGTGTATCGAAAGTAACGAGTGCAACGGACAAAACATCGGCGTCGAAATCCGGTAAGAAAGCGAAGAAACGAGCACACGTCTCCGCCCCAAAATCTGGGCAGCGACGACTGCTGTGGGTCGGCGATGCTGTGGCGCGAACAGGGTTTGCGACGGTGACACATTCCATTTTGGAATCTCTGCACAAGCAGTGGGATGTGGTGGTGTCGGGGATCAACTATCGTCGCGAGCCTCACAACTATCCATACACGATCCTTCCCGCTCAACGCGGCAGCGACATGTGGGGCGTCGACCATTTCCCCGCGCTCTGCGAGGAACTACAACCAGCGGTTGTCGTCATTAACAATGACTGGTGGAACGTGGCTGAGTTCTTGGTCCATAAGCCGCAGGTGCCCGTCATCGCGTATATGCCGGTCGACGGCAAGAACCTCGCGCCGCGTGCCATCGAACAGCTGAATTCACTCGACGCGGCAATCTGGTATACAGAGTTTGGGCGACGCGAAGCAGAGCAGGCCGGTTACGAAGGTCTCTCGAGCGTCATTCCTCATGGAGTCGATGAACGTTTGTACGAACCAGTTCCCAAGCAAACCGCGCGGCGGCAACTCGGACTTCGGGTACCGTACGATGCCTTCGTCGTCGGGAACGTGAATCGCAATCAGCCTCGAAAGCGACTCGATCTGACGATCCAATACTTTGCCGAGTGGATTCAGTGGTTTAATGTCGCGAATGCGTACTTGTGTTTGCATTGTGCCCAAGAAGACATCGGTTGGGATTTGCGACAGTTAGCGGAATACTATCGCATCGCAGATCGCGTCGTCTTCAGTGGTCCAGCTTCGCTCGAGAATGACTTTGCCGTCGACAGAATGCCGCTCGTCTACAACTCGCTCGATGTACAGGTGACGACGACTCTCGGCGAAGGCTGGGGCCTGACCACGATGGAAGGAATGATGTGTGGAGTGCCGCAGATCGTGCCTGAGTGGTCGGCGTTGGCGGAGTGGCCGAAGCACGTTGTTTCGGTACCTTGCACGTCTCAGTTCGCACATCCTGAAGTGAACACGATCGGAGGAGTTCCCGATAAGGAAGCGTTCATTCGGGCATTGAATGACCTCTACAGCAACTCGCAGCGTCGTCGTCAACTCGGCGAACTCGGTCGGCAGCATGTCAGCCAGCCCAGTTTCCGTTGGAACGAGATCAGCGGTCAATTCCACCAAGTCTTACAGCAAGTCACTCGCCGAGAAGCCGTGCTTAACTGACTCATTCACTGGCTACCGCCCTATGAAGATCGCTATCGTCGGCGCATCCAGTTACGGAAACATGGGGGATGATACGTATCCACTCGTCTTCCGCGAGCACTTCCCCGGCCACGAATTATTGTTCTTCAACTCAGACCTGCCGGCGTCATTGCCCGACGACTTGGCAATGCTTGTAATGGGCGGCGGTGGACTGATCTATAATTCGCCGCGATTGCCAGCCCACTTTCGGTACATGCAGTTCTATATGGACGCTGCGCGCGAGCGGGGCATCCCGTGGGGATTCATTGGCTGTGGACTGCAGCTTCGTCCTGAGAACGACGGTTACGACATTGCAGCGTTAGAACCATGGATCGAGTACCTTCGCGCAGCTGACTTCTTGACGGTACGCTCGGCCAAGTGCGTGCAGATTATAAGCGAGCTGACCGGTCATGATCGAGCGGTTTATTATCCTGATATGGGATACTTGTTCGATCCAATCGACGCGAGAACTCAGGCACGCCAGAATCGCGTCACCCTCGTGCCCGCAGGAAACTTGAATACCAACAATAAAGCCGTCCGCCATTTGATTGAGCCGTTCCTATCGGTGGGTTACGAACTGGTTATCATGGGCATGGGCGCAGATTGCGACGACAAGATTCATCTCGATCGCGCACGAGAGGCATATCCAGACGCGGAAATCGTCCGGCCTGGACAACCGGTCGTCGCGCTGTCAACGATTTCCCTATCTCGGTATGTGATAACCGGTCGGTATCACGGCTTGGTCTTCTCCCGCGTGGCCGGTGTCCCGTTCTACGCCCCGGCAGATGGTTCATACAAAATTCGCGAAGAGAATTTGCATAGTGACACCGCAGACGCGATTGGGCATATTCGCGTCTTGCAAGACGTTGTCGTGAGTCTTAAGTAAGCTATGGCTTAAGCATTTGCGCACGTACAAACGAAGCGGCCCGTTCGGTCACCTGCGGTCCAGCGCCCGCCACGCCATGATTCGCTCCCTCGACGACAACCAACTCCGACTTGACCCCCAGGCTCTTCAACCGCTGATCCATCTTGCGAGCATGCTCGACTGGCACGATGTCGTCTTTGTCTCCGTGCACTTGCATGACCGAAGGATCATCACTGCTGACGAAGCTGATAGGAGAAACATCGATCTTTGCCTTGGCGTCCATCTCCTCGGCGGGTGTTTCCGGAGCATAGCCAAGCAACTGTCGATAGGCCGGATGTTTGTGTTCGAGCTCGCTCAACAGCGACCAGTCGGTCGGTCCCGCGAAACTGACGGCACATGCGACGCGCGATGACTGTCGTTCGACCGGATCGTTCGAATCTGCGTCGGCCGCGTCATCATGTAACGCGACCCACAGAGTCAGATGCCCGCCAGCCGAACCGCCGGTGACACCGAGTCGCTTGGGATCGATGTTCCACGTCGCAGCGTTCTGGCGAACAAACTGAATCGCCCGAACGCAGTCATTCACTTGAGCCGGGTGCGGGGCAACGTCGGTGAAACGATATTCCACCGAGACGACGGAGAACTCTCCCGCTTGCACTCCCTTCATCAGCCAAGCTGGAATCCCCTTCTTCGAACCGCCACGCCACCCGCCTCCGTGTATGTAGATCATCGCGGGAATCGAATGGTCCGCTTTGGCGATATAAACATCCAACTTCTGAGCTTCGTTCTCGTCGTCGTAAGCGACGTCTTTATGAGTCGCTGTGGCTGGAAACGACTGAGCGAGCGTCTCGGACACTTCAAGCGACATCAAACAAGTCGTAACAACCCACGGCATCACAGCACAAAGTACGGTCTTCATGGAGTTCCTCTCACTTTCCAGATTCTCGGAGGCTTGGCATCTGATCGCAGTTGGTTATGGCAGTTCCAACACTTCGACTTTACGAATGGCGACGATGCTACCCGGATCGTGATGCTGAAACGCAAAGTGGCCCTCCTTAAAGGTCAATGCGAAATCAAGGTACTCGTACAACTCATCGCCATTCACGGTGATCTTGATTCGCGTCATCTCCCTGCCTCGCCAAATGTCGTCGCGAACTTCGATCTCGTAAGTGAACCATGTGTCCGGTTCGACGAGTCGCTTGTAGACGTGACACATGCCATACAGCGAGCCCGTGCGGATTGGGTCGGTGTGTGTGCTGTCGATTTGGGCTTCGTAGCCATCGCTGAATCCGGGTTTGCGAGTCGTGCGGAAGTAGAGCCCTGAGTTTCCTCCGTCGCTGATCTTTACTTCCGCACGATAGCGGAAGTTCTTATACGGCCCTGTCGTGCAAACCAACATCGAAGCCGGCCCCGAACCGCTCAGAGCGCCGTCCTTCACTTTCCACTCACTCCCCTCCTTGCCAACCTTCTCCCAGCCCTCCATCGATTCGCCATCGAACAGTGAAACCCACTTCTCATCGTCGGCCTGCACATCCATTGCCAACATGAAAAGACTAACGACCGTAACAGCAATCGAAGACCAGCGAAGCAAGGATCTCATGGGGTAATTCCTAGTAGCAAAGAAGCAAGCGGCAATACATTTTCAATGTCAACATCATAGCAGACGGAGGACGACTGTATTACCAAGCGGGAGTTCTGTTCAGGGCTTTTCATTTGTTGAAGTTGCGCAAGATGTACGACGGGCCTCCGAGCCCGTCGAAGAACGACTTAGATTAATCGACGGGCTCGGAGGCCCGTCGTACAAACCTCTCAGTTTGAAAAACTGAAATGCCCTGGAGTTCTGTTAGTGGTACAGTTTGCGATTCCTGAAAGTAGGACGGCCACTCTTGGCCGTCGTTTAGACGGTAGCCGCAGGCCTCGGTCCGTAGAGGATCCGCGACTCTGGGTTTCCGGTCACGAGCCGGTCGGGTATCGTTGACGCCACCGGCTGTCGCTCGTTTGTACGTCGGCTTGAAATGCTCGCAATGTCACAGGTACTCGTATGGATCCGATCCGACTCTCGAAATCCTTTTCGTATGTGAATGCCGAAGCAGCCAAGGGAGCAGTCTTTCAAGGCGCATTGTTAGCTGACGAGAATGGATTGTATCTAATTCACAATAAGCACAGCTGGGAATCGGCGGGAACGGTGACCGCGATCTTTGGTCTCCTGGGTGCCTTGATTCACCATCTCGTCACACGCAACAAGCCCATCGACTATCCCTTCCCGACGCTTCCTGTTTCCGAGATCGGGAGTGAACTGCAAGCCTCGCTCGGCACCGATTCGTTCAAAGACACGGCCGAAGTGACGATCATCCCCAAGGATCAGGTGCGAGGGTACTCGAAATCCACCTTTAAAGGCTCAAAATTCTACGTGGGTTCCGTGGAAATCGTGCTTCTCGGAGCCATTGGCAAAGCCATGAAGCAGTTGCCAGCTCTCGGATATGAGGAAGTGTAGATCGTGGCACTGACCCAATAGAGTCGGGGCCTTTCCAACAGAGTCGAAGTTTAGCAGGAATCGATATGAAGCTTGTTTCATGGAACGTCAACGGCATTCGCGCCTCGATGGATAAGGGCTTTCGGGCCTTCGTGGAGACTGACCAGCCCGATGTCCTCTGTCTTCAGGAGACGAAGGCAGAACCAAGCCAAGTGGATCTCACTTGGGCCGAAGCTCTGGGCTACCACCAAGCTTGGAACTGTGCCGAGAAGAAAGGATATAGCGGCACCGCCATCTGGAGCAAAGTTCCTCCTAAGAAGACAACGCTCGGTCTGGGACACGAAGAGCATGACCGAGAAGGCCGCGTCATTACCGCCACTTTCGACGACTTCCACCTAGTCAATGTCTACACGCCGAATTCACAGCGCGAACTCACGCGACTCGATTACCGTCAGCGGTGGGACGCCGATTTCCTGGCCTATGTGAAAAAGCTCAATCAACGCAAGCCTGTGATCTTCTGCGGCGACGTGAATTGTGCACACAAGGAGATCGATCTGGCAAATCCCAAATCGAATCGAAGAAACGCTGGGTTCACGGATGAAGAACGAGCTGGTATTGATAAGATAGTTGCTGCCGGCTTCCTCGACTCGTTTCGCCAATTCGATGACGGGCCGGGGAACTACAGCTGGTGGACCTATCGCAGCGATGCACGACAGCGGAATATCGGGTGGCGATTAGATTACTTCTGGGTCGCCAAGAAGTTCTGGGAGCGAGTAGAAGGAGCACGGATTCGCAGCGAGATTCTCGGCTCTGACCATTGCCCCGTGGAACTGACGATTTCGTAGCTCGGCGTTTCCCTGGTTCTTTAGCTCAGCAACTCGTGAACGACTTTGCCGCCTTCCGGGCCGGTTAAACGATGATCGCGACCGGCGTGCCAGTATTTCAGGTCATTTGCCGGCAGGCCCATCAAATGGAGAATCGTCGCGTGGAGATCGCGGAAGTGAACTTTGCCTTCGACCGCTCGCGCGCCGGTGTCATCCGTTCGACCATGGACATATCCGCTCTTCACACCACCACCGGCCAGCCAAAATGTGAAGCCGTTCGAGTTGTGACCGGTTTCGTCCTTGCCGTCACCCGGCGTCAGGCCGGGCCGCCCAAACTCGCCGCCCCAAATCACAAGCGTATCCTCCAGCAAACCTCGCTGCTTGAGATCGCCCAGCAACGCCGCGATTGGCGCGTCGGTGGCTTCGCAGTTCGCCTGTAAATCGCGACGGTGATTCTTGTGTTGATCCCAACTGCCGTGATTCACTTCGATGAAGCGCACTCCCGCCTCAGAGAACCGGCGAGCCAATAAACACTGTCGGCCAAAATCCGACACGCGGCATGTGCCAACGGATTCCTTTTGCTGACCGACGCGATAGCGCTCGAGCGTCTCTTGCGTTTCGTTGCTCAAGTCCAGCAAGTCAGGAGCCTCGGACTGCATCCGGAAACCAAGCTCCATCGATCGGATCACGCTATCGAGCCGTTGGTCGCCTGCCCGCTGCGCGAGGTGCTCGCGATTCAACGCCTGGACAAAGTCCAATTGCCTTCGTTGCGCCGCCAGCGGCAAGTGTTCGCTGGTCACGTTGCGGATCGTGGCCAGCGACATGTCCTCGCCGTTCACGCCGATGGGCGTGCCGTTGTAAATGGATGGCAGGAAGGCGCTGGAATAGATCGAACTCTTGGACGTATTCAGACTGATGAAGCCCGGCAGGTTCTGGTTCTCGGTACCGAGTCCGTAAGTGATCCACGAGCCTAGGCTGGGTCGTTCTCGCAATCGTTCGCCGGTGTGCAATTGCAGGAACGATTGCGCGTGGATGCCGGTGTCGGCGTGCATACCGTTGATCACACACAACTGATCCGCGTGCTTTGCGGTCTCCGGAAGCAGTTCGGAAACTCGGATTCCACTCTCGCCGTGTTGCCGGAAACGAAACACCGAGCCGGGATGACGCTTGTTGCCGGTTTGTGGCTTGTAATCAAACGTGTCCATCTGCGCCGGGCCGCCGCTCATGCACAGAAAGATGACTCGCTTAGCACGCGCCGGCAAGGGCGGCGTCTGCTCGGCGAGTCCACCTGTCGAAGCGATCGCGGCTTGTTCGCCACAGAGAGCTTGCAGGGCCAGGTAGCCGAATCCACAGGACGTTGACTGCAACATGGCGCGGCGCGAGTATTTCATGACGTGATCCTAAACCTCGAACTCAATCGATATATCGGAATTCGTTGGTGACCAGCAACGCCTGGCAGAGGCTGGCCCATGCTTTATCATCGGACTTCAAACTCGATCGTGTTAATTGAACAAGTTCGAGAGCTTGTGCAAGCTCTTTTTCGTCAGGCTCGCGGCCCAAAGCACGGCGAAAAGCCAGCTTAACTCGCATTTCATCGTCCTCGGCGGCGGTCAGCAAACTTTGGGAAAAGCGATTCGCCTGCTCGATCACAAACGGGCTGTTGTAAAGATGCAGGGCCTGACCGGGCACGGTGCTGACGTTGCGTTGACCAACGCCCGACGTGAAATCGGGCAGATCGAATGCGGCCAACTCGGGCGGCGGCGAGCTGCGCAAGTAACACAAATAGACGCTGCGCTGGTTGCTCGGTTGGTGCAAGTTTCCGGCAAGATTCACCAGAATATCACGATGACGGATGATTGATCCGTCGGCGGGTCGCAGATCCAACTGGCCGCTGACTTGCAGCATACTGTCTCGCAGTGATTCTGCGTCTAAGCGGCGACGGTGGTGTCGTGCGAGCAAGCGGTTCTCTGCGTCCGCTTGAAGTAGTCCTTGGTCAGCATGGCTGCTGAGTTGATAAGTGCGGCTGAGCGCAATTGCTCGAACCATCCGCTTGATGGACCAGCCCTCGTTCATGAACCGCGTCGCCAGATGGTCGAGCAATTCGGGATGCGTCGGACGTTCGCCATAGACTCCGAAATCATCCGGCGTGCGGACGATGCCATCGCCAAACAAGTGAAGCCAGATCCGATTCACCATGACTCGCGCGGTCAACGGATGATCGACACAGGTCAACCACTCGGCCAGTTGCAGCCGACCGCTTTGCTTGGGATCAATCGCCAGCGAATCCGAGGAGCCAACTTCAAATGCCGTCAAGAAGCCTCGCGGTACGGGCTCGCCCAACTTCTTCGAATCGCCTTTGATGTTGACTTTGCAGTCTTCAAGCTTGGCTCGATCACGCACTCCCATGGCCAGCGGTGTGCCGATGGGCCATTTGGATTTAGGAAGAGGCTTGGGAATGCCCGTGTTGGATTCCAGAACCAGGACGGTTTCGACAAAGTCCTTGGGCGGTGAAACCTTGGGAGCGGCTTTCAGCACATGCAGATCGGTGACTGGTGCCGTGAGTCCTTCGTGGGCGGCGACGCCCCACATCGTCTCGGTGCTCGTGAACATTCCCGCCAGGGCATAGTAGTCGCGAGTTGGAATCGGATCGAACTTGTGATCGTGGCACCGCGCACAAGCCACACTCAACCCCATGACACCTCGCCCGATCACATCGATCTGGTCGGCCACGATATCCATCTCGAAATCGTTGTTCATGGCCTTCGCAGGCTTGGCTCCCATCGCCAAAAAGCCGGTCGCGATCAAGTGGCGATCGCGCTGCTCGGGCGAATCACTTGGCAACAAGTCGCCCGCGATTTGCTCGGCGAGGAATTGATCGTACGGCACATCGGCGTTGAAGGCGTCGATGACGTAGTCGCGATACCGCCAAGCGTGTGGAAAAGTCGGGTTGCGACCTAGTCCATCGTTTCCGTTCGATTCACTGTAGCGAGCGATATCGAGCCAATGTCGCCCCCATCGTTCGCCGAACTGCGGACTGTCGAGCAGCGTATCAACAAGTCGCTCGACCGCCTGAACTCCATCGCGCTGATGTGCGACTGCGAACTCGTCGATCGTCTCGATTGTCGGTGGCAGGCCGATCAGGTCGTAATAGAGTCGTCGCACGAGCGTGCGAGGGTCGGCATCACTGGTCGGTGCGAGTTTCGCAGCTTCGAGCTGTGCCAAGACGAATCGATCGAGAGGATCGTGTGGCCAAGCGGTGTTTTGAACGTCGGGAAGCGGTGAATCCGCGATCGGTTGCAACGACCAGAGATTGTCTGCATCCGATAACGCTTGCTCTTTCCGCACCACTTCGGCGGAACGAGGATCGGGCGCTCCACGCTCGACCCACTTCACAAAGTCGTTGACGATCGACTCCGGCAACGGCTGATCGGGAGGCATCTCAATGCCATCATAGCGCAGGGCTTGAACGATGAGACTCTCCGTTGGCTTGCCGGCGATGATGGCGGGCCCCGCTTCGCCGCCCTCAAGAATCCCATCACGACTGTCGAGCAGCAATTTGCCGCCAAGTTCTTTCGCATCGGCCGCATGACACTCGTAACAATGCTTGACCAACACGGGACGGATCTTGTTCTCGAAAAACGCCACATCATCCGCTGACAAATCGTCGCCAGACGCGAAGTGCGGACTCGCAGTCACAAGCAAGATGAACGGCCAGAGGATGGAAGGGGCAAGTCGGTTCACGGCGAGTTGCTTTTGGTGGGGATGTTGTGGCGGGACCACAAGTATAACAAACTCAGTCCGATAATTCATCTCCAAGTAGGACGGCCACTCTTGGCCGTCCTTTGTCGGGCAGGAGTGCCCGACTTACGGCAAACTGTACCACTACCCAGTATCGAGTCGCGTAATCCCATGCATGTCTGAGTCGCGGCTTGCAGGCTCGTGCATGGAGACGCCACTACCACGGACGTTGCGGCGATTGGCCTTGGGAAATCGCTTCTAGCTGCTCGTTGTCGTAGGGCGCGTTTACGACGTCGACGGACAAATGACGCGTGCGAAACAGATTGACAATGTAACCCATTCGTTCACGGATGTTCGTCCAGTCGCGGGCTCGCGTCTGTTTCAAATCGCCACGACTGACGTCCCAGCCATTGGGCCCGGAAAGAAACTCATTGAGCGCCGGTAAACTCAGTTCGGCTAGTGTGGGTGGAAACGGCGCGTCGCCGATCGGTGGAACGTCATCATGAACTGCCAAGTGGACCTGTCCGACGCTGTAAGTCATCAATCGCTGAGTGACACACTTGCTGATCAGCCACGGAAGCGAATTGCGAATGATGGGTTGCAACCGAATGTGCTCATGCAATACGGCCAGACAGTTCGCAAAGTAGTTACACTCGTGCTGATGCTTCGGATCGTCCGACGTTCGTGCTTGCTCATAGTGACGGAAGGCTTCGCGAAGCAGGTCTTGTCCCTCACGTTCGGTCGGCCCAGTCCGCAGGCTGTTCAGAAACGATTCGACGGCGATTGGTGACGGTTGTGCGGCTGGCATGCCGTGTACGCAATCCAAGTATTGTGCCGTAACGGCACCGATGTCTTGCAGCACGATCCGATTGCCTCGGAGTATCAAGCTCGCGGCGCGACTGCGCGTGTAACCCGCCAGCCGATAGCCGCAGTAGCCGCCAACCACGACTCCCAACGCCACCCACACGACTGTCGCCGTGAGTAGATTCACATCCAACCAACGCGCTGTCGCCATTCCCACGCCAACTCCCACCAAGGCACCGACGATCCCGGCTACGACCGTGGCATCGCGTGACGCCTGGTCACGATCCTCTTGGCGAATGGTCACGCCCGCCTTGCGCGAACCCCACACTGCCCAGCTATGAAAGTTCGCTCCTGCGTCAGCACCAATCGCATCGATCAGCGCGAGGGACAGCAAATAGTGAACGCGAGTGATTTTGAAGTTCGACAACTGCGGGTCGGCAGTCGACACGGCATCGTCGATCAACGCTTGCCAATCGTTGACAGTGCGACTACTGGCCATCGGGGATTTCGGAAGGGTCTGTGTAACGAATGTGGATGACGCTGAGTAGATCTCCGGGCGCGACACCTCGGCGTTGCTGAAAGTTCTCGGAGGTTTCGACGGCTTCGACGCCCGTGCCGCTACGACTGTTGACGGGCGAGTAAAACGCGGCCGTAATCAAACCGAGGTTCTCGGTGAAGTTTTTCCGGGCGGCCAGCGACAGGTTATCATCAACCACGACAAACCGTCGCAATTTGCCAGCCGCCCCGACCTCCGTCACAAAGCCACGAACTTCCCACACCGATTGCGAAGTGGCAGGGTCGAGAATCCAGCCACGCGCTTCGTCGAGATTGACGATCGGAGCGACTTCAAAAGTATCGATCCCCTTCTCCATCGACTTCTCGGGCAGCGTGTTTAAGCCGTCCACTAACAGTCGCATGTAAGTTGCTCCCTGGCCCAGCAACTGGATGCGGATCGCATACACTTCATTCTTCCGCAGCGGGACAATGTAGTCATTGCCGCGAAACACGCCGGGCCGCTCCTGACCGTTCACGTAAATCGAGACGCGATAAGGAAAACTAGGATCGCTCAGCGGGTGGGCTTCTTGGGCCTGCTCGTCCAGCTTTGCGATCAATTGCGTCTGAGGCGGCTCAACGGCGGATGGGCGCGGACGATCTTCGGCCTTCAAAGCGGCACTGTATCCCAGCATCGCCCATTCGTTTTCGTTGAGCAAAGCCGAGCCGCCCGCCGCACCGGCTAACGCATTGATGTCGAGCTGCTTCAATTTACTTTGCAACGTGATTTGGCGGTTCTGGCGGTGTCGCAATGTGCCCGTGACGATGGCAGGCAAACCGTCCAGGCTCGCGGACAGCCGCGCGAGCGCATCGCGCGATCCGAGCTGATCCACCGTGAACTGGTTCGCCTTGAGTTGCGAGACCAGCTCGCGGCTATCGACGATCTCGAACGTGCCCGCTTCGATCAATTTGTTTTCCAACTCGGCAGCGCACCAACGTCCCAACGCCCCAAACTCACCGCCTAATGTTTCGCCGAACTGCGTATCGGTGGTGAACTGCATCACGCCCAGCTTCTTCAACCCGCGAGCTTCCATCGACCACGCGATCTGATCTGCCATGTCCGCGATCAAGTGTCGCAGTTGCAACGGGTTCAGTTCGAGAACTTTGGGAACGCCCGACACTCCAGAGCGAATGATTCGTACGGGTGTCTGGGCGCGATGAAAGCGAGTCTCAGCCGTTTGCGAGACGTTGTGATGCACGTACTTGTTCAGTTCGTCGATATCGAGCGTGCCATCGCCGTTGTCATCGGCGTGCCCCTTTAAGCCTTGATTCAGCCAATAGGTAAAAAGTGATTGGCGTTTCTCGGCCCAAATCTGACTCTTCTGATCGCTCGTCGAACTGGCTAAGGTGACCACACCTTCCAAGTCGCGAAACGGCTCACCAAGATCGTTTGCTGTGAGGCTCTTCGTCGTCGCAGGCGCATCAGGCTGGTCACCCTTTTCTGTTCCCGCGTGACACGCGTCGAGCACCAACAACTTCAAGCTCGCACGGCAGCCAGCGAGTTGGTCGCGCAGCCACGCCACCGAAAGACCAGTCTCGGCGGGGTTTTGCGGATCGCAGTCCAAGGGGGCGAGGTACAATCGACCATCCTCGGATCGGAATCCATGTCCGCTGAAATAGACGATCAGCCGATCATCAGGTCCCGGCTTTTGCAACCAGATGGGCAACTCCTTCATCAGAGTCTGTTGCAGCGGCTTTCGTGTCTCGTCATCTGCCGTGTCGACGAACCGCACAACATTCCGCGCGGGCACGCCGCCACGTTCCTGAAGTGTCTTGGCCAATTGATCGACATCATTGACGGTGTAGGCGAGCGGCGAAGCGAACTGATAGTTCTCGACCCCAATCAAGATCGCCCATTGGCTGCCTGTCGACGAATCGCCTTGCGCGGGTGCCGCGGGGACGGCATCTTGGAACATAAACATATTCGCAGCAAGCACAGCATATAACAGCAACGTCCCACGCAGCAGCATGGATCGATTCATTGGCATCATCGTTACTCCCACAGGTTTCAGTTCGGTCCTACCAACACGAAGGTAGCCCAATAGTAAGGACTGGACCACTTGTCTTGTTGACGGACCCATTTTTTGGCAGCGTGCAGCGAACTCGCGTAGTCAACATCGACCTGCTTCTTTTCGGCATTCGCCAATCCACTAGCAAAGTAGCTAATCAAGCTCGCTCCGGCTTGGTCATCGACAACCCAGTTACTCGCCACCACGCGCCGCGAACCCGCAACGAGGAATCCTCGGGACAAAGCCCACACGCCCTCGCCTCGCTGTTGCGGTCCGTAGTTGGTGTTACAGGCACTCAAGATCGTCAACTCGCAACCATGCAAATTCAGTTCGTAGATCTCCGCCAACGTGAGGAAGCCATCGTTGGCAGGATCGCCGGTGCCAGCGCCGGGCGTCAACGCCAGCGAGCCGAACAAGTTGCCGTGACTTTGATCGGTCAATCCGTGGCAGGCCAAGTGCAAGTAGCGGCGTCCCAGACTGTTGTTACGTACGTTGGCCTCGGTCGCATCTTCGCCAACTAGTCGCTGAACCGATATGCCTTGCTCGTCGAAGACGTCGTTGACCCAAGTCGATTCCAAGGCAGTAAACGGCAATCGCGGGAGCTTGCCGCCCAAGGATGTGTAGCGAGTTTGCATCCGCTGGCTGTCGCTCGTCGTGTCGCTTTCGGACTGCGAGGCGGGCGAATACTGAGGATCGCCGACGGAAAGCACGGGGTTCTCATCTTGGGTTGCGGCACGTGTTCGCTGTCGCAAATTCATCAGAATCGTGGCCGAGGGACCGTAGTGCATCGGCGGTCCGACGTCGATCAAGTAGGTTGGTGCGTCGCCTCGCTCGACGACTAACGCTTCGAACGGCAATAACGCGAGTGGGCCATCGGGCAGAACAATTAACTTTGCGAGTCCTCCACCTACGATGGCCGCTTGCTCGGTGGCAGGTACCAGCACATCCCATAGCACACGCAGTTTCGCCGTCACTTTGTCGGCGTTATCGGGCGATGCTAACGCACTCAACACGCCGCCATCACCCGCGAGGGCCAGGTTCAATTCGTCATGCGTTAATGGGCCAGCGGCGATGCCGAGCGTCTGCGCGGCGTCCTCGGAAACGGACAACTCGACCAGACGCGCGGCGTCGCTGGTTAAGATCGCCAAGTAGCCGCTACTTTTGCCAATGAAGTAGACCAACGCCAAGCTGTTTTCGCCAACCAGTTCTCGTTGAATCTGACTCAATCGCAATGTCGTCGTTCCTGCCGAAAGCAGATTCCGATAGACCGGATTGTTGCTGCGAGCGTCGCGATAGTGGTCGTAGAGCGTGGTGCGGGCACGGGCCAAGTCTTGTTCGAGTTGTTGCTTGCTTGCGGAGCCAGACGTTGCCTCGTCCGACGCGCGAACTGCGGCGAGTTGCGTTTCCAATTCCGCGACACGGGACGTGAGTTCGGCTTCACGTTGGCGGAGTTGCTCCCGCTCGACGGCCGAGCGTCCGACTTCCAAGCTGCTGCCGGAGATGGCTAGTTCGTCGAGCATTGATCGCGAGCGAGCCCGCTCCATCGCGCCCAACGCTTCGGCAACATCGCCTTGTGCCAGTTGCCACGCCACCATCTGCTCATAGCCTTCCGCAAAGTTAACAAAGGTGCGGGCTCGTTCGCGCTCGCCTCCCGAAATGTGAGTCCGATGTTCTTCGGCCAACGACATAGCCGACCGTAGATCGGCCAACGCTTCGCTGCGTCGATCGGACGCCCAGCTATTCCTCGCTCGCAGCAAATAAGCCTCGAAACGTTCTGAGGGAAAGGCCCCCGTACGATCGAGTACTGCGATCCCTTGGTCCAACAAGACTTCGGCCTCCTGGCGGCGGTCCTGACCCAGGTAGACTTTTGCCAACATCGTTGTGATCTGTGCGGCCACGGGAGTTTGATCGTCACCTAGTTCTGCAAGGATTCGCCGTGCGACTTGGAAAGCCGCTTCGGCCTCGTCCCATCGCTTTTGTTCCAGCCGCAATTCGCCCAGGTAGGCGTGAAACGTGCCCAAGTCGTTTTGTCCATCCTTACCCGCGGCAGTGCCGATGGCGATCGCTCGATCAATCAATTCGCTTGCTCTGTCGTATTGCTCCCGCTCTCCTTCGACGAGCGCCAATCCCACCAAGGCCCACGCCGTATCGATATGCTCACTGCCCAATAACTCCTCGCGCACTCGCAGCACTTCTTGGTGCAACTCCTGCGATTCCTCCACCCGTTCTTGATAGAGATAGATGTCCGCGAGATGCCCTTTGAAGAGGGCGACATCCACATGGGTCTTGCCATAAACACCTTCGATCACGCGAACTGCATCAGCACAAAGAGCTTCCGCTTCGGCGTAACGATCGCGAGAGTATTCGAGGATGGACATCTCGTATCGCACCCAGGCGGTTAAGACATTGTCGTGGCCGAAGACCGCTTCACGGATTTTCAAGGCGCGTTGATACAACGCATCGGACTCGACGAATCGTCCTTGCAGTTGCCGCAGGCCTGCGAGCTGATATAGCGCCGTGGCGACGTTGGGATGGTCGGCACCGTGGTTCTTTTCATAGATCGCCAAGCTCTTCTTATAGTTGTTCTCCGCATCGCGCAAGTGCCCCTGAAGCATTTGCGCACGACCGATGCTGCCGATCGCACTGGCCACGGCAGAATTGTCGCTTCCGAACGCCGCTTCGTAGATCTTCCGAGCTTGTTCCTGTTTCTGCTCGGCAGCCTGGTACTTGCCCTGCTGGAAATCAATCTCCGCCAGCGTCTCCAAACTGACCGCGAGCGACGAATGCCCCGGTTCATATTGCTTGGCATAGATAGACTGGGCGAGTTTTGCTGCCGCCAAAGCCTCGGCGAATCGATTTGCCTGTGTATAAACTGTCGCCAAGTAGTCGTGGCAGTAGGCAGCTTCCACGCTGTCCGCTCCATATTCGCGCTGCATGACCGCCAACGACGCTTTGAACAGCGCTTCCGCCTCGGTCGGTTTATCGATTTCCAGGGCCAGTGCTCCCAGGGACTGCCGCGTGTATGCCACTTCCTCGCTGTCTTCGCCATACTCTTTGATCTGGATCTTGAGCGCTTTTTGAAACTCGCGATCGGCATCTGTGAATCGCCCCAACAAGACGTACGCATCTCCCAGACGGGACAGCGTCTCTGCATAGTCGTAGTCGTCCTCGCCCCATGCCTCGAGACGAACCCGAGCACTTTGTTCCAGCAACGCCGCGGCCGGACGATAATGAGCCAACGCGATTTCTAGTTGCCCTAGGCAATCCCAGCCCCAGGTGATCTGGGTTGGATCGTTGGCTTGGTTGCTTTCGCCGATTTGAATCATCTGGCGAGCGACCTTTTCCGCTTTCGTCAGCTTGTCGGCTTCGTACAGGTCCCAGAATTGCAGCCGCAAGGCCTCGACCTTTTCGTTGTCATCGGCCGATGCGGTTGGCTGCGGACCAATTGCGATTATCGTTAGCAGTACCGCGACCAGCGTTGTTGCACGTGTGGTGAGCGGCGAGGAGCAAGCGAACATGGATGAACTCACGAGTCTCGGGGCAGTGTACGAGCGAAATGATGTTAGGGTGAGGGGTCCGCGACTGCGGGAGCCAGCACTACCGGCAGCAAGGCACGATCGGTGAGCGTCGGCAACTGAATAGCTCCGGGCACACCCGCACCCAGATTATCGTCTTCCAACAAGTCCGGCAACTTCGCGCGGTAGAATGCAAACGCGGCTTGCACAGAAACCGGTTTCGGCAATTCTCGCATCGCTTGTTCGAACAGCATTGGCATGAACGCGGTCGGCGACTTCTTCGCGAAGAACGAGAACTCGTCTGGCAAACAGGCACAGACGACAACCGTGTTCATTTGCGAAATGTCATGGCATCGATTCGCCTCCTCATGCAACGCACCGGCCATGCCTCTCGCATCCACCACGCCTCCGCCGTGGCACGTCTCCATGAGCAGGACGATCTGACGACCGGGTAACTCTTGCAGCCAACGAGCCAAGCGATCGTCACTCACGGCGGTCTCGCGGACGCGATCAGAGTCCATGTCGTAAGTCGAGAGCACTTCGTCCAAACCGTCGGGCTCGCTGTCGTCTAAAGCTGGAATCTGTCCGCCATGTCCGCAATAGAACAGGAATACCGTGTCGCCTGGCTGCGAAACAGAAGGCAACCACTTCGTCATCGCGGCTTCAAAAGCAGCGGAGGTGGCCTGCTCGCCGACGAGCAGTTTCGTTTGCTCGGGCGTCATGCCGCTATGCGTCGTGAACGCTTGCAGCATCAGCTCCGCAGAAGCACGAGCGATCGGAGTCGACTCGCCAAACTCCTCGCTTTGCAACAAGTCGACGCCTACGCACAGAGCGAAGCGCTGTGGTGCTCGTGGCGGCGGCAAGGGACCTCCGCCCGGTCGCGTGCGAATCACCGCGCGATGCTCGGCGAATTCGCCCGGCGCTTGTTTGATTGTCGCAGCAAGTTGCGTGAGCGTGTCGGCAGGAACAGCGACGGCGCGGCTGGCCTGCGAGCTCAGAGAATCCAGCAGAGGAATCGGCTGCTTCGATGCAATGACTTGCATGGCTTCCTGGCCGTACGGAGCCGCAATGCGAAAACGAAAGGGATCGTCGGCTTTGGGTATGTTAATTTCTTCCGCCGCTTTCACGCGGTTGTTGGTTTGTGCCGAGTTGGGAAAAATCAACACGGTCGAGTTATCGGCTTGGTGATAGAGCACGTAAACATGGGCGTCGCGTTCTGACTTAAACCGTACGGAAAGCCGCTCGCCGTGTGCATAGTTTCCATCAGCCCGATTCACCGCCACGTTCATCAACCAAGGCGGCTGTGTCGTCACCAAGTCGTCGCCGGGTACGCCGTTATTGTTGGTCGCCGTCGCTGGATCGTCGGCTCCGGCAGAATGCGACGCAAGTCCGCCAAACAACAACAAGAGCAGAAGACCGCTCCACGACCACTGACTGCGTTGCATCGTCCGACTCCTGCGGGAGGTGAAACGGGATTGGGATAAGAGGTTACGGCTTGAGCATCACCGGACTCGTCGAATAGTTAATGAAGAACGGATGGCTTGGAGTGACGCGATCCTCGATGCCCGCCTCCTCCAATGCTTGGTTCCAGGCATCGAAGTACTTCGCCATTTCGGTCTGACAAAATTTGAATCCAGCTTCCATCGTCTGACTGCCGCGAGATTCGTTCAGAAACTGAATCAGCGAAAACGTCATGACACCGAGGTCGCGAGTGACTCGCTCGGCGGCAACTTCGTTCGCGTGAGCGGCACACATCAGAACGTGATTCTCCTGCCCTAGATCTTTTAGGCGTGCCGCTTCGCCACGCATGAGGTCGAATGGAAAGTTCGGTTGCAGGCTTTTGAAGTTCGCTTCTGCAGTCGCAAAGCCGCCGCTATGGCACGAATCCGAGATGAAAATAAGCTGTCGCCCGTCGAGTCGCTGAACCCAGCGAGCCATCGCATCGTCGCTCACGCCGGTCGCTTCGTAGAGTTCGATCAACGGCTTGTCCTTGAATTCCGCCACGAGCTTCTCGACGAATGTTCGCTCGTTCGCGGACAATCGGTCTTCGGCATAGAGTTTCTGGAGCGACTCCAACTCTTCACCGCCAATGAAATCGTGCGGAATAATCAACTCGTCTTGCTCGTCGGCTTCGTCACCATTTTGGTCTGGGATTTGGCCTGTGTGTCCCGAGTAGAAAATCACGACGGTATCGCCCGGTCGCGACACGGAGGGCAACCATTCTGTGATCGCGGCGTGCATATTGGCCTTGGTTGCCGTTTCGTTCGTAAACACTTTCACACCGTCCAAGCGACCAGCAGTCCGCATGGCCTCGGCCAACTGCTGTGCATCTCGATGGCAAGCAAGCAAATCGCTCCCCGCGTCTTTGCCATTGGCGGCGATGACATACGGAGTCAGCATGTGTCTCGATACCCCAAAGAACACGCCCCAGCGGCGTGCCGATTCGGCAGCAGGAGGCGACGTGTTGGCATAGGTGTGAAGCGTGACATCCGTCTCGGCCCAGCGAACCGGTTCGGCTTTCCCAAGTTCAACTTCGATGCCCTTTAATGTTTCCTTCTCGACTGGATTGAAACGCGATTTGATGAAGTCTGGGTTCGCCAGAACGTCAACCGGTTCCTTCGTGGCAATGACCTTGATGGTCTCCTCACCATAGGGTGCTCCGACGACCCAACGAAACAAATCCGTTTCCGCAGGCACGCGAACCGATTGGCGAGCCTTGACCAAATTGTCGGGCTGGAACTTGTTGGGAAACACTTGGAAGGTCTGACCATCGGCTTGCTGATACAAGATGTACAGGTAGGCGTCTTCTTCCGCCACGACCTGGAGATTCAGAACGTCGCCTTCACGGTAATCGCGATTCGGCGAGTTGACTTGCGCCGCCACCAGGAACGAGGGCTGATCGTTAAACAGATCATTTCTAAGCCCCGACGGTGGGACGGTTGCCTCGCCTGCCGAAGCTTCGCGCGAAGTACTATCGAGCGTTCCGATCGGCGATGCGGGATCAACTGCTGACACACTCGACACTGTGGCCAAGAACAACACGATCGCCAACAAATTGACTCGTACCTTGCACATCGCATTGCTCCGATTACGAAGGGGCTCCCCAAGGGCCGTTCGAGTATACTTCTTCAAACCGGCATCGCAACGGTTTTGTCGTCGGTCAACGCCAAGTTTTTGATTCGGGTTCCGTAGAAGATTGGCCGACTGCAATAGCACTCGGGAAAGCCATCGGGCCAAGACAACTCTCAATTAGACTTGGCCCGTTTCTCCGTCCGGAGTCAGAACCCACGGCGTTCCTCTGGCTGCGTACTTACCGCCTGCCAAGTTCGACGGCGGCGTCGAATTCTTGCAAGGCGGTCGGGGGCTCAGCGACTGCCCCGTCAGGCAGCGGAAACGTCCACTGAATGGTTGTCAATTGTTCGCCATCGCGATGAATGAAGATGGATTGGCACAGCGGCCCCTTGGTGCCGTTGCCACGCAATCGCAGACGATGAAAGCTCTGGTTGTGAAACTCGACATCCGATTCGTCGATCAACTCATATCCGGCGGACGTATACTGCGTCTCCACCGCGTCGAAGTAAACATCCAGGGGAAGTTGGTCTAACGGTGCGTCGGGTTCAAGCCTGATGATATAGCTCAGCGGACCAGAATTATTTAGAAACGCCATCAGCAACTTGTCGGGCTGATCGATCGTATCGCCGGGCGCGTTCAGATGCGATTTCTCCCAACCATCAAGTAGCGTCGCCGAAACCGGATGATGTTCACTCTGCCACGTCGGTGGCGGGGCAGCAACCTGCTGAGGCGTCGCTGGGGGAGCGGACGGACTGCAACCGAGCACGACCACGAACATCGATAGACCGACAAATGTGCGTGCCGCGTGAGTCATGTTTTGAATCAAGATGTAAATCCTCTGCCGAGTTAGATGGAATCGCTGACGTCATGATGAATTGTTATCTGCCTACTTTCAAGGCAGTCCGTCGCCGTGCAACAAACTACACTGTCGCCTCCTCGTTCACGTCGTCCTTCGCCACCGTGCGATCGATGCGTCGCATCAACAGGTAACCAGCCCCGAAGATCAAACCACCGAACAAGAACGCCACCAAGATCGCGCCACGACCGCCAATCGGTTCGAGCGATTCTGCCGTTATCAGCCGCTTCATGACGAATCCCGCCAAGAGCAAAAAGCCGCCAATGACTTGTAGTAATATCGATAATGCTTTCATTGGATTCTCACGTAATACAAGTTACGTCGCTCCTCAAAATCCGCTCGCATGTTATTCGTCACCGAGCACAAACCGCTCGATCAACCGCGTTCCCGTCTCGACGAAAACGCGGAACTCTCAGGTGACCAGTATTGCGACGCAAAACCGGCCTGAATAAACCCCACAAGGCGACTAAGCGAACCTGTTAGGTTGTTGTCATCGTCCGAATTTCGACCAGTCTCGATTTGTCATCCTGCGATGACGCCAACGTCAATCGAACCCGATCTCGAAGTAGCCAGAATCACGCAGGCATTCCTCGAGCGTCGCGTACCATGAAAAGTCTGGTCCTGAATACTGGTCGTCCAAAAAGATCAGTCCCCACGGATGTCCATAAGCGGCATAGCCACCATCGGCGAATGCGACACCGACGTTATTCTCCCCTAAGTCGGCGACGAGCCAAACCGGGTAAATTGGCTGGTCTTTACTCCACTCCCAAATCAGATCCAACCTCCGGATCGGTATTCGTTGCGATTCGAACGCGGCAACAAGGCGAACATCAGTCATTGTCAAAAGAGCGTTGTCCAGAACGCGGCGCACATCCTCAATTCCCATGCGGGGACCTACACAAGTTGGCTATTTGAAAGGTTTGACGTTGGTCGGACGCATGATCATGCTTGCCTCAGTCGCGGAAAGTCCGCTCAATGTTGCGTGGTCTGGATTAGTCCGTGTCGGTGATGGGATCACGTCTCCTCCAGCCGCGCGGACATCGCCAACTGTTGTTTGGCCAATCTGTTTGTTTTTTATCGGACTAGACAGTTCAGCAGGTACCGCCAGAAAAGTTTTCGGGAAGGCTCTGCCCGCCGCGTACCACAATGGCATCGTCGGGAAGGTAACCTGGCGAGTGTGGTATTCCACAATCTTCTGTTCCATTATGCACCAACATCCCACCGGTGGTAACCTGATAAACATGTTGGCCGAAGATTTCGAGGTTGAAGACTTCGATGGGTTCGGCGAGATGTTCGATGCTGGCGACTTCATAGATGCCATCGCGGCAGAGGACGTGTTGGCCTGGTTGCAGATGCTGCGCTTCAACAAAAGTTCGCGTTTCGACCGACCAAGTGGCGTGATTTGGCGTGCAGCGGATTGGTTCTGCGACGCCGTTGATCGTCAGGCGGATCGTTTCTTGGGCCAGGTGAGCGAACGTGCCTGTGACGACGCGGCCTTCGCCGCTGGGAATGCGCGGACAAGCGGTGATGGAAACGATCTCCGCATCGGCACTGATGCCGACTTCAGGAATCGAAATCGCCATCGTATTCGAATCGGTTTGAAGGCGTTCGTTGACCCACCACTCAGGCCGCAGCAAGACGACTCGCGAAGTTTCGCTGGGCCGCAGTTCGATCTTGCGCCAAGCCTGCGGGTGAATTGCGGTACCGAGCGAATCGTCAAATGCCTCCGTGGGATTAATGGCGAAAGCCACTCGCTCCCCGACTTCGATCTTCTCAATCGGCTTTAGGTGGGCCGAGCCCACCTTGCCGTCGGCGGCTACGCTTGCCACGGCCTCATTTGGCATTTCATGCGTCAACGCGCGATAGCCGAGCGTCCCGCCAATCAGCACCCAGAACGCCAGCCACGCGAGCCCGAAGTGGCGTCGAATGTGCGGCATGTAGGAACTCTGATCCGAAGTCATTTGTTGCTTGAGAAAACGTGTGATGTGGCAAACGTGGGGGACATTCTAGTTTTCTAAATATGTGGAATGTCCCCTGCGTTCCCTCGTTCAAAGTTTGAAGCGGTGGCCTGGACGTCGTAGTGCATGCGCGGAGAGCCACACCCTTTGCCCTTTTGGTGCGTCATCGTGCAATTCCACTTCAAAGCTAAACTCACCCTGCGCGAAAGAAACTATGTGTCCCTCGCTTCCGGAGAGTGTGCCACGGATTACACGTACCACGTCGCCGTGCTTGAACGGATAACCTCGCGTGCGCCCCCAATACCACCGAATCAATGAACCTACCGTCATCGCTGCCATGCAAGTTAGCAATACGCCATTGATAGCGCCGGCGGTTATCGCATAGACGAGGGGCTTGCCGGACTCGACGATGCCAATCGCCGTAACCAGTGCGATGCCGATCATCAATACCACGAGTAGGCTACACGATAGCAGGTTACCACCTGAATTCGGTGGTGGGTCGCCAGAGTGTTCCGTCTCGCCTCGATCGCTCGAGTGATCCGCATCACGAGTGTTGGCCATCACGACCTCTCCGTGGAATCGCCCCGAACTCGCGTCGAAAGCATTCACACCGCATTGCAATTACCTTAACTCGCACCACACAGTTTATCTGGTGTCGGTGATGACAAGAAGGAGCTAACTAACCTTCATTTAGGGACCATATCCCAACCAATCCCACCACCAATCCAAAACTGCTTCAGTTGCGTGGCATGCTGCAACCCCAGCAAAGCTCGCGCCGGGTGTCAGGCCAGTCCAAATGGTGGTGCCAAACGAACCCAGAGAGCCCCCGCCTAAAACCCAACCTGACCAGCCATACCTAGCCCATATCCATTCACCGCGCGCAATCGCCGAAAGATGTTGTATTTGCGGGAAGAGGCGAGTCGTGGTTGAACCTAGTTCGTACATAACAGGATTCTTGATCCAGGTCGAAATATTTCCGGTCCCCAACGCCAAAAGTATCGCGTCACGAGACACACCACCGGCAAACTGACTCCATCCGAAAATTGGATTCTCTTCGGTGGATTATACACCATTTATCTCAAATGGATCGCCAAATGGAATAAAGCCGTCGGCCCAAGCCGCAAGCGACTGAGCTTGCGTCCCATCGGCTGCGGTTTCGTAGTATGCCGATGGCAGATAGTAAAGGGTCGCACCGATGTCGTAGTAGAGAAAATCCCCGATGGAAGACGTCCAACCGCTAAGTGCGGAAAACGCGGTGGATGAAGCTGGCGAAGCAGCTAGAATCGCAGCTTCGAAAGTTGCGCGTGCGGCAGCGTCCGCCGCCTCCGCTGCGGTTCGGGCGGTCGTGATGGCGTTCGCAAAGTTCGTTTGGGCTGTGGTCAAGGCGTTCTGGGCCGCATTCTGTGCGGCAATTGATGCGGAGTTGTAAATGCTTCGGGCCGCTGACTCTGCGGTGTGCCATGCAGTCGTGGCGCTCGCGATTGCAGATTCATAAGCCGCAAAGGCGGTCGCTTCCGCGGCTTGTCCAACTGCATCTGCTGCTTGGATCGCCGCATCAAATGCTGCGTTCGCTGCCGTTTCGGCGGCTTGGTGGACGGCGTCCGCCGTTGCAGCGGTCGCGTCGAATGCCGTTCGGGCTGCGGCTTCGGCCACAGCCCAAGCGGCACTCGCTGCAGCTTCGGCCGCATCAAATGCCGTGGCGGCCGCAGTGGTAGCCGCTTCCCACGCCAACCAGGCTGTTTGTTCGCCTGCATCGAATGCAGCAGATGCCGCCGCCTCCGCAGTGATCCATGCCGCTTGTGCTGCGTCGGCAGCAGTCTGCCACGCTGCCGCTGCCACAGTCTCGGTATTTGCCCAGGCATTTTCTGCCGCAGTTCCATCGGCCAGTAGTTGCGCGTACGCAGTTTGAACGTTCGCCTGGAATGTGCTCGCGGTCGACGTTTGAATTCCATTAAATGTTTGCCACGCCGCATCGACCGCTAATGTCCGAGTATTCTCGGCGGCCATCATATCGGAATCGTATTGTGCATAAGCGGCATCCCAACAGGCAAAGTCCATCGCATCTCCACTACAGGCGCTTGCCATCGTGCTGTTGGCAGTATCGACGTCCGACTGATAATCGTCTTCCGCATTCTGGGCGTCGTCTCGGTAGGTTTGATACGCTGGATTGACAATCGCTTCGTAAGCTGCCTTTGCCGAGTTAACCGAGTTATTGTAGGTGGCTCCCGCCGCAACCGCCGCCGAGTCGTATGTAGTGTTGGCGTTTGCGAACGCAGTCTGAAATGCCGTATCGGCGGCGGCGATAGCGCTCTCATAAGCGGAGTCCGCAGTAACAATCGCGGAATCATAGGTCGTACCGGCGGCAAGCATCGCCCCAGTGTAGGTGCCGTCTGCTGCGGCCACGGCCGCGTCGTAAGTGGATTCGGCACCGCTGACCGTTGTTTCATACATTGAATCCGCCCCATCGAGTGCCGTACTGTAGGCATTGTGTCCGCCGGCGATGGTCGAATCGTAGGCCGCATTCGCCGCGTCAAGTGCATTCCCCAGTGTTGTGGCGGCGGCTTGAGCAGCCGAGTCAAACGCTGCGTCAGCCGCATCCAGTGCCAAGTCATACGCGTTGATCGCTGAGTCGTAAGCTGTTCGGAACGTCCCGTCGGCCGTTCCCACAGAACCATCGTAAGTGGTTTGCGCATTGATAATCGCCGTGTCTAACGTGCTGGAAGCAGTCGAAACAGCCGCATCGAACGCCGTTTGAGCGGAATCACGTACTCCGTGAAGCCCAACTGCATTGCTCCGAGCACTCGCGAGGAACACCCCCCATGGTCCAGCGGCAGGTGTTCCAGCGAGAGCAGCGGTCGTATCGGCATTGATGCAATCCACGTAGGATTCGACCTCGGAGTTGGAGGCACCGAGATCAGGCTCGATGCATCCCGCCAACACTCGCCGCCCTTCAAGTTGCTCAAAGAACAGCCGCCTCGCAGCAAGGCGAGATCGACGTTTCTTGTTCACGCGTCTCATTTGTGCGGAACATGCGCGCAATTTCATCGCAACTCCCCGATTAATAAGGCGGAAGGATTCGAGTCTCTAAAATGCGGGTCGCTGAAAAGCGATGGGCGACCGATCAGTCGCTACCCCTGAAGACGCAAGCCATTCCAAAATACGACATTCGAAAGTGAGTTTTTTCGACAACTATCAAATTCCGATTGCAGCATCTCGACTAATACTTGCGTTGGCGGCAACTGATTGGTAGCAATATGTGCGACGGGGCAGTTGCGGGAGCGGGTTTATGTCTGACTTTATCAGGCTGCGTGACGCGGCGCGATTGGGCGATCAGGAGGCCATTGGACGATTGTATCGTGAGTTCGGCCCTGCGTTTCTTCGGTAAGCCCGGTGCGAGATCAAACAACTACGATTGCAACGCGAAGTCGAATCATTTGATGTCTTCGACTCGGTGTTTCGCATCGTATGTGTGGACCCAAGCCGACTTGATGATATGGATGCAGGCCAGATGTACGCCTATCTCGAACAGATGATTCGACACAAAGCGATTGATGTGTACCGGAGGCGCTCTGCGAAGAAGCGAGGGGCCGGTGCGCGAACAAACGAAGTTCGCTTGGACACCATTCCAGATGAGAGCGCGAACGCAATCGACAAATTGGAATTGGCGGAAGAGATGCACTTGATTCAAGCGGAGGTTGAGCAGCCTGGAGCGCAAGATCTGCCTTTATCGCGTGGACAAATATTCGTGGGAAGAGATTGGCGAACTTCTCGAGATCTCCGCTGCTGCCGCTCAGAAACGCTACGAACGGGCATTGAAACGGGTTTCTCGCAAACTTCAGGAACACTAGCGCCGACTACATGTTTTTGTGCAATAATCGAATTACAGAGGCGAGCGTTCACACAACGATTGGCTGGCATGAAGTGTTCCACGATGGCTTCACTTCGGGTGCCGCAGAGAGTCTTAGTCGCTCCGGACCACCACGCGACTGGTACACCAGCACACCGCGTGCGCTGCGACGCCGAAACCGCATGAATCGAATCGGCCATGGTGCTGTTATTCGTGAGAGAGTTCACGGCACCGATGACGAGCTTAGTAACAACCGCACCGGCAATCTGCGACGACGTCGTCTCGCAATTGACTCACCAGTAGCTGCGAACTCTTCACGTTACAAACTTTGAAGTCGCTGTGCGGCAGGTTGACATAGATGCTGGTGCGTTGCTTGACGTCCGAACTGTCAGTACCACGCTAGACTGAGGCGTCCGCATGACGTTGACGATCGCCGACGCGTTGGGCATGCCGTGAGTCACGGAAACCGGTTTATCGTACCGATTCCGGTGAGTTGATGTCCGAAGTCGACAAGGCGAATAACTCAGGTTTTGGCGCACTCGATCCGCAACCGAACATCCTCGTAGCAAACGCTTCAGCAGCGGGAATCGATGCGTGGTCGGAGAGGTAGCCTAGACGTTGTCGTAACGCAGAAGAATGATGTTGACTTGCTATGCGAAAATTCGGCTGCATTGCAACGTGTCACGTTGCCCGCAACATTGCAAAACGACCACATCATGATAGTTTGGAAGGAGAAAAAGCGCCCACCATTCCGAATGTCCGCGAGGCCCATCCCGCGACCGCGACGCGAATGTGCGTCGCCCGCCCGCCGTAAATGGAGTTGCTACGCGAGTCGACAGTGCTTCGCAACTCGCCGCTTCGCAATCACCGCAGGCAACGCTCGGTCGCGAGCAATCTAGCCTCGCGATTGATGAACTGCTCGCCACCGAAGAATTGTTGGACCTCCTTTACGATGACGAAGTCGACGGTAGCTTCTGAATGTGCATTCTTCGATGGCTGCAACCCAATTCGCGAAGTTCGGCATAGCGAGTTAGAATAAGTTGGCCATCCAAAATGTCGCTGAAGGACAGCGGGAGTGGATGCGGCGAGCCAGCAGGGCGCAAGCATTTCGTTGCCGAGGAATCAGCATGTATCGATCACTCCCCCGAAGATTAACCACTCAGCTTGCTAAGCAGAATCTCTTGAGTCTCGCAGTGCTCGCTTGCCTGTTCTCCGTGGCAGCGGCGGATGACCAAGTAGCGCCCGGCGCGGAAGTAAAAGTCGCCGAGATTGCTGACGAGCCAAAACTGATTGATCCGGCGACCGTGATGCCGGCCCAACTGGCAGCGTCGGCGAGCGTAGATCTTTCCGAATCATCTCTTCGCGAAGTGGTTGAATGGTTGCGAACCGAACAGAAACTGGTCGTCCTGACCGAGAGCAACGCGTTGGCGGAAGCCGGTGTGCAATCCGGTGAACCGATTTCCGATCGCCTCGACGACGCGCCGATCTACTTGTTGCTGAATCGTCTTCGCCCAAGTGGACTCGCTTGGTATTTCGAAGATGACATTCTTCACCTTACGAGTATCGAGGCTGCGGAAGAACACTTGACGACGATTCCGTACAATCTCGGCGACTTGCTCGACGCCGGATACGACACCGATGTTTTGGGAGCCGTCATCGAAAACGCGATCGCGCCCGACAGTTGGGAGTCGGTCGGTGGAGTCGGCGTATTGAGTTTTCTCGGCGACGTGATGTTCTTACGCCACACAGGCGAAGCCCATCGGCACGTAGAAGCGTTACTGGCCGCACTTCGCAAACACGGTCGACAAACGTTTGTACTCGATCCGCCTCAACATCTCGTTTTGCGGCAGAAGCTGAATGCGAACGTGAGTGTCGACTTTGACGACACACCGCTCGACACTGCCATCAAGCGATTGGGCGAACAGCTGAGCATCGACATCCGACTTGATCTACCCGCTTTGCGTGACATCCGCGTTCGTGAGCGTCAGCCCGTTACGCTGAAGCTTACCGATCGTGCTTTGAAGACAGTGCTGCAAGCGATGGTGATCGACTTCGATTTGACATGGATCCTCCGTGACGGCGTCCTCTGGATCACGAGTGCTGAAGTGGCCGAGGAATTTCTAAAAACGGCGGTGTGCGACGTCCGGGATCTCTGCCGCGACGATTCGGAAGCCCAAGCACTTCGCGAGGCAATTGTCTCGCAAACGAGTACAGACACTTGGGACGAAGTCGGGGGGCCCGGTTCGATCGAGTCCGCCCAACCGGGCGTTCTTGTAATCAGCAATACCGAGACGGTTCAAAACGAAGTCCTCACGCTGCTGGAAACCTACCGCGCGGCATTGCGAGTCTCCAAACCACGCGATCGACATGCGGAGGATCCCAATGAGTTCATCACGACCTATTACCGATTGCATTCCCACGTCGCAATGGACCTCGCCATGTGGTTGCCTCGATTGGTGCAACCAGAGTCCTGGACCAGCAATGCACAGCCAGATGCGAAAGGAACCGTGACGATTGTTGCATCGGCCCCGGATCTGTTCGGCACGGACGGACAACTCGCGAGACTCGCCACCAACGACGCCGAAAAAACGCAAATGCAAACCGTCGTTGTCGCGCGTTCAGTACTTATCGTTCACCAGACTCGGTCCATTCACGAGAAGATCGCTGAGTTAATTCGACGTGTTGAATCGGGAGACGCAACCGCGAATGATGGGTTTGGAGGCCTGGGAGGTGGTGGGCTTGGAGGCGGGGGCGGCGGGTTCGGAGGTGGATATTTCTCGGTGCCAGATACGCGACACCAGATTAAGTAGGAACAAGTTTATCGGAGCCATTACATGGATGTGATTAACATCGCGGACGTAGAAGCGTTTACAACCAAGGATGGGTCGGAGATCCGTGAGCTCTTGGCCGAGCGAAATTCGTGCATCCGCAATCAGAGTCTTGCGGATGCACGGTTGCCGGTCGGGGCTACGACGACACGTCACTATCACCCGCACACCGAAGAGATCTACTACATTCTCGAAGGCACGGGCTCGATGCGAATCGGCGATGAGCTTCGCACGGTCGGGCCCGGCGACGCGATCGCCATCCCGCCGGGCGCGATCCATCAGATTGAAAACACGGGCCGCGAGGTGCTGAAATTTCTGTGCTGTTGCGCACCGGGCTATCAGCACGAAGATACGGTACTGCTCGAATCGTAAAGCTCGCGTTAGGCGAGCAGTTCTTTTACAACTCGCGCGGGTTCAACGCCAGTCAGCCGTTGGTCGAGTCCCTGGAACTTGACCGACAGCCGATGATGGTCGAATCCGAGTTGGTGGAGGATCGTTGCGTGCAGGTCGCGGACGTGGACTTCGTCGACCGTCGTCTTGAAGCCGAAGTCGTCAGTCTCGCCGTACGTCACACCGGGCTTCATGCCACCGCCCGCCATCCACATTGTGAACGCATTCGGATGATGGTCGCGGCCATCGCTCCCGCCACCCTGAACCATCGGAGTGCGACCAAACTCGCCGCCCCAAATCACCAGCGTATCTTCCAACAAACCTTGTCGCTTCAGGTCCTTGATCAACGCTGCACAGGCCTGATCAGTATTCAGACAGTTCTTCTTGAGGTCATTGACAAGGTTTCCATGTTGATCCCACGCTTCATGGAAGAGTTGGACGTAACGCACGCCTCGCTCGACAAGTCGACGGGCGAGCAGACAGTTCTTCGCGAAGGATGACTCGCCTGGATCAACTCCGTACATGTCAAGAACGTGTTGCGGCTCGGAAGAAAGATCCATCAGTTCCGGACCGCTGGCTTGCATGCGATAGGCCATCTCGAACGAATTGATACGCGTGGCAATCTCGGGATCGCCGGTCACAGCGAGTCGTTTGCGATTGAGTTCCGTGATCGCGTCGAGTGAATCGCGTTGCACCTTGTCATCGATGCCCGCCGGATTCGACAGGTACAACACGGGATCGCCGACGCTCCGCAACTGCACGCCTTGATAAACCGTCGGCAGAAATCCGCTGCCCCAGTTGCTCGAGCCGCCGCTCGGTCCCTTCGTTCCGGAGCTAAAGACGACGAATCCAGGCAGGTCTCGCGATTCGCTGCCCAGCCCATAGAGCGTCCACGCGCCCAAGCTTGGCTTACCGAACAACGGCGAGCCAGTGTTCATCATGATCTGTGCAGGAGCATGATTAAACGCGTCGGTCCTCATCGACTTGACGATCGTCAAGTCGTCGGCCACTTGCGCAGTATGCGGCAGCAGCTCTGAAATCTCGGCACCACACTCGCCATGCTTCGCGAATTTAAACTTTGGACCCAGCAACTTCGAGTTCGGATTAATAAATGCCGCGCGGTAGCCTTCCAGCAATTCAGGCGGAGGCAAAGTGCCGTCAAACTTGGCAAGTTGCGGCTTGTAATCAAACATCTCCAAATGGCTCGGTGCGCCCGCCATGAACAGATAGATGATGTTCTTGGCCTTGGCGGGAAAGTGCGGTTGCTTGGCAGCAAGCGGATCAGCTGTCGCTGCGTGCGTTGCCTCGTGCAGCAATTGCGACGCAGCAATCGCTCCCAGGCCAACGCCACAATCCTTTAAGAACCAGCGGCGTGAAAGGTCTTGGTTGGTCATGATTCAGTTCTTTGGTCGTGAGGTGAATTCGGTATTACAACCACGAAAGAATCGATCGTCCTTGTATTCTTTCGCGGTTAGATCTCTCCGTCATTCCTTCGTTATCGTCTCATCAAGATTCAGCAGCACCCGAGCCACGAGCGTCCAGGCGGCGAGTTCACGAGTTGCTTCAACCGCGTCGCCTTCGACTGCCGCGATCGTAGTTGCACTAAGTTCGCCGTCATCGAGGCGTTTTCGTTGTTTATCGAGCAGTCCTTGTAGCGTCTTCAATTCATCAGCCTCTGGCGAGCGAGCGACACAGCGTCGCACGGCGTACGCGATTCTAGCTTCGTCGGTTTCACCACCTTCTTCGATCGTCTTCACCGCCAGCGCTCGGGCACATTCGATGAACAGTGGTTCGTTCAAAGAGGTGAGTGCTTGAAGCGGCGTGTTGGAACGGTTGCGTCGAACGCACGACACGTTCCCCGGCACCGAGTCGAATGTCTCTAACATGGGATAGGGCACACTGCGGAAGCGGAACGTGTACAGCCCACGCCGATAGCGATTTCCCCCTTCTTCTTCATTCCAGGTCTTCGGCCCGTAGCTGGCGGGTGGATCGAACAAGAACCTTGGTGCCGGTGGGTAAACGGACGGGCCACCGAGTATTGGATTCAACAGGCCGCTCGCCGCGAGCGTGATGTCGCGCACGATCTCGGCATCAACACGAAAACGCGGTCCACGAGCCAACAGCCGGTTGTATGGGTCGCGTTGATAGAGTTCGTCTGTGACGTTCGAAGACTGGCGGTAGGTCGTTGAAGACACAATCAGCCGATGCAGATGTTTCAGGCTCCAGTCGTTCTCCATCAACTCGACCGCCAGCCAATCGAGCAGTTCTGGATGTGACGGTGGGCTGCCTTGTGATCCGAGATCGTCGCTCGTTTCGATCAGCCCGATTCCGAAATACGCCTGCCAGATGCGATTGACGATGGAACGTGCCGTTGTCGGTGACTGCTCGTCGACCAACCACTTTGCGAAACTCAGCCGCGCTGGCTCCGCGCCTTCTGCCAACGAATGCAGAAAGCCGGGAACGCCCGCTTCAACGGGACGCACTGGTTTTAAGAAGTCGCCGCGTGCCAAGACCGATGTCGTGCGCGAGTTCTCACGCTCCCGGAGGACGTATTGTGTCGTTCCTTCAGGATACTGATGCCACAACTCTTCAATACGAGCATTGGCCTCTGACCACTTGGCCACGGTGGTTCGCCAGTGGCTGAACACGGCATCCTGCTGCGACGGCGTTCGTTTAGCAGCATCGATACTTAGGATCTCACGCACCTGGGTCGGCAATGGATCGGCGACAGGATCCGACGCTGTCGTCAGCGAAAACCGGTAACGGCCCATCAAGCAGTTGTGGTTGTCGTTGTTGTTCCAGCCACCGTGATTCATGGTGGGCTGAAAGGTGATGACGGTCCCTTGCGGAAAGCCAACAAGCTGCTCCGGTACGAACACGGCCTTGCGTGGTTGATTGCGGCGACCGGGATCGATGTCTGTGGTCCAGGCCGTGTCGCCGTCGTCGTCGATCGCGAATTCGATCGGCCCCGTGGTTCGCTTATCGCCGTCTTTCGCTTCGATGTTCTTCAGGTAGTCAGGCTGAGGCGACTGCTTGGGATTCACATCCGCAGTCGCAGATACAAGTTTCAACTTCGTGCGTTTCGTTGGATCATCTGCTGGCGCGACGAAGACGGTGAACTGCGTGAGCGCCGCTGTACCACGAGCCGAACGGCCGGGACCGCCTCGCGGTAGTTTCGGATGCGTGAGCAATTCCAGCCGAAACCCGGTAATGCCTTCCGCTTTGGTGTGAGCGTCGAACTCTGGTGCCGAGCTTTTGGGGGCGTAGCTCTCGCTAAGGATCGAGAGGTCGTCGAGCACTCGAAATTTCTGTCCTTCGTACGGCAAGTTGACAGGTTTCAGCACCTCCCATTCCTGCTCTGAGTTCCGCGCTGCTTGTTCCCAGGCCGCTATTCGCTCAGGCCAGTCCGGCATGGAAGTCTTCAACTCGGCTTCAATGCTTGCGATCTCCGCCAAAACTTTCTTTCGTTGCTTCTCTTCGTCGGAAGTGTAGACCGGAATGATCGCGTCGTGCGTGTTGTTCAGGAACGCGAACATCCGATAGTAATCTTCCTGCGTCAGCGGATCGTACTTGTGGTTATGACACTGAGCACATTGAACGGTCAGCCCAAGTGCGCTCTTGCCGATCGCGTCCATGCGGTCGTACATCGCTTCCATCCGGAACTGTTCCGGATCGGCACCGCCTTCTTCGTTGATCATCGAGTTGCGGAGGAAACCGGTCGCAACCAAGTGGTCTTGCGTCGGTCGCGACAACAAGTCGCCAGCAATCTGTTGAACGATGAACTGATCGTATGGCAGGTCGCGATTCAACGCGTTGACCACCCAGTCGCGATAGAACCACATCTCACGCGGCGCATCTTTTTCGTAGCCATTCGAGTCGGCATAGCGAGCGGCGTCCAACCAGATCCGCCCCCACCGCTCGCCGTAGTGCGGCGACTTCAGCAGCCGAGCGATTTGGCGATCGTACGCCTCTTCCGATTCATCAGCGACAAACGCATCAACCTCTTGGATTGTCGGTGGCAAGCCAATCAGATCGAGACTCAATCGCCGCAACCAAGTCACGCGATCCGTTTCTGTCGACATCTCAACTTGCTCGCGTGTGAGTCGTTCCAGCACAAAGGCATCGATCGCGTTGCGTATTCGTGGCCCGTGATCCAATTGAGGAACCGGCGGTCGAACCGGCGGAGTGAATGCCCAATGAACTTGATACGCGGCACCTTGCTCGATCCACTGAGTCAACAATTGGATCTCACTCTTCGTCAAGGCCTTCCCCGAATCCGCTGGCGGCATCTGAGCATCCGGGTCCGACGAGATTATGCGAATAGTCAATTCGCTGTCACTCGGCTTGCCCGGCACGATCACCGATTCGAGCGCCGACTCGGCCACATCAAGCCGCAAGTCAGCTTCGCGATGCTCCTCGTCCGGACCATGACAAAAGAAGCACTTGTCCGACAGGATCGGTCGGATGTCGCGTTGGAAGTCTACTGGCTGCTCACCTGAAGCAATCGCATCGGCAGCGAGTAGAACGAGCAGCGTTATCGAGAAGATTCGCATGGGTCTCCATGTTTCATCACGCAGGCGTGGCCCTTTGCTAGAGGGCATCGAATGAATGTGAGGCGGGAACTGTATTCTCTGCACGACGACCCGTTCTTACAAGCGTTAACGCTCAGGGGTAGTGGTACATTTTGCCGTAAGTCGGGCACTCCTGCCCGACAAAGGACGGCCAAAAGTGACCGTCCTACTTTTAGGAATCGCAAACTGTACCACAACCCGCTCAGGATAGGTGTTTTTTCAAGTAGTGCCTGAATTGGTGATAGGTCAGCCCCAGCCGTCTGGCAGCTTCGGCTTGGTTGTTGCCCGCTGCGTGCAGCGCACTTTCGATCAGCTCACGGGCAAACGAGGAAAGTTGCTCTTGGTACGTACCATTCTTAGCAAGCGACCTGTCAGCCGCTTGCAATCCTAAGTCCGCGGGAGTGATCTCGTCGGTCGTATCCCGATAGACAGCCCGTTCAATGACGTTCTTCAATTCTCGCACGTTGCCCGGAAACGGATAGCGATTTAACTCACGAATAGCTGACTTCGAGAATCGTTTGCCCCGGAATGTCGGCACCTCGCGTTCGAATTGCGTTGCGAAATGATGCATCAACACTTCAATATCACCCTGACGATCACGTAGCCGAGGCACCTCGATCACCTCGAACGCCAATCGATCGTACAGATCGGGCAGAAATTGTTCGTCGCGGATCATCTTTTGTAAATCGCAGTTAGTCGCAGCGATGATCCGAGCCGTCGATCTCAATTCACGCATTCCGCCCACGCGAGTGTAAGTGCCGTATTCAACGACGCGGAGAATCTTCTGCTGGAAGGTCAGCGACATGTTGCCAATCTCATCCAAGAATAGCGTCCCACCGTCGGCTTGTTCGAACTTGCCATGCCGAGTCGCATCTGCACCGGTGAACGCGCCCTTCTCGTGACCGAACAGTTCGCTTTCGAGCAACGAGTCGCTGAAGGCGGCGCAGTTTACCGTGATGATCGGTTTCGCGGCTGCTTTGCCAATGAAGTGGATCGCTCGCGCGACGAGTTCCTTGCCCGTCCCGCGTTCGCCACAAATCAGCAACGGACGGGGCACTTCCGCGACGCGGCGAATCTGCTCGACCATCGCGCGTATTTGAGGCGACTGGCCGACAATCTCAAACCGCGATTGAATGGCGTCGCGTAGTTGAGCATTCCGTTCGGACAGCAATCGATTCTTGTCGATCGCGTCGTACAATCCTCGAAGCTTGCCGAGCAAGGTCGCGATACGCTCTGGCAAACGATCGCCCGAGACAAGGAAATCCGTCGCACCCATCTGGACTGCTTGCGACGCAGCGGCGACGTCGCCGTGTCCCGCCACCACAACGATTGGCAGATCATCGTCGAGTTGACGCAAACGCGGGATCAAGTCTTCTCGCGCGGCGAGTTGCTGAGGTACGACAACCAACCGGCGTTCTTCCTGCACTCCGACCGCGGTCAGCAGGTCGCTGATGGTCGCGACGCTCTCCAGCTTGCAGTCAGCACCTGCCACCTCGCGGAAGGCATCTTCCCAGAACGGCAAAAGAATCGGCTCGCCGACGAGTATTAGAACGGATCGCAACATCCGATCACTTTAGTCGAGAATCTAGCGACTTTCACTAGGTACTTGGTGAAATGCACCAAGCCTCGATGAACGGTCCTATGTTCTAACCTTTGTCCAATAAGACACTTAGTGCCATTTAAAGCGTATTGGCGCACCAAGTGCCATTTCGACTGCGAGTCACAACGGGGCACCGAGGCCGACACGAGTTGGCCGGTTAGACCCCAGTATGTCTTTCGCAGGAGCGCGATCATGGAAACTCACGTAATAGCATTGATCATCGATTTAGGCTTTGTGTTTTGGTTTGGCGCTGGGATCGGCGGTTGTCTCGTATTCGCGCCGTTTGCTGCTTGGTTGGGCGGAACTCGATACATCCCCAACGACAAGGTCGGCGTGGTGGAAAAGCTTTGGTCTCGCAAAGGATCGGTCGGCGAAGGTCGATTGTTGGCGAGTCGGGGTGAAGCCGGTTACCAGATGCAGTTGCTTCGTGGCGGTATTCACTTTGGATACTGGCCTTGGCAGTATCGAATTCACAAGACTCCGCTGACGATCGTCCCGCAAGGCAAGATCGGATACGTATTCGCTCGCGACGGCAGGCCCGTCGACGCGGATCAAACTCTGGCACGCGTCGTCCTCTGCAGCGACTTTCAAGATGCGCGAGCTTTCTTGTCGGGCAAAGGCGGTGAGCACATGTTTGTCGGCCAACGCGGGCGACAACGAGCGATCTTGCGAGAGGGAGTGTATGCGATCAACTTGGCGTTGTTCGTTGTGATTACAGAAGACTGCGTTTATCGACTCAGCATGATGTCGATGCAGGAATCGCAGATGATCGACAAGTGGCGGCAGATGCTTCAAGCCGCACATGGCTTCGATCCCGTCGTCGTCGGCGCGTCGCCGATGCCACACTTTCGTGAGGCATCTGATTCGCAGGATCAAGGCGACACGATCGGTGTGGTGACCGTTCACGATGGTCCGACGCTCGACACGGGACAGATCATTGCTCCGCCCGTGGGGCTCGACGACGAAATGCATAACCACAGCAACTTCCAAGACATCGAAGCGTTCTTACGTGCCGGCGGACGGCGCGGACGACAGTTCGCCGTGCTGACCGATGGAACGTACTTCATCAATCGCTGGTTCGCCAACGTTGAACTGATCCCCAAAACGGTAGTTCCGATCGGGCATGTGGGTGTTGTCGTCAGTTACTTTGGCGAAGAAGGTAGCGATCTGTCCGGCGCGGCGTTTCGGCATGGCGAACGAGTGGCCTCGGGCGAGCGAGGCGTCCAAGCGAAAACGCTCAGCCCAGGGAAGTACGCGTTCAATGACTACGCCGGCCACGTGCATCGTGTGCCTACGACGAACTTCGTGCTGCATTGGATTACGGGTCGAACGGAGGCGCATAAGTTCGACGAGAGCCTGAAGTCGATCGATTTGGTAACGGCGGATGCCTACGAACCGTCATTGCCTTTGTCGGTCGTCGTGCACATCGACTATCAAAAGGCGGCGAGCGTGGTGCAACGCTTCGGGGATGTTAAGAAGTTGATCACGCAAACGCTCGACCCGCTATTGAGCGCGTACTTCCGCGACATTGCGCACAAGAAGACGATGCTGGAGTTGCTGCACGATCGCGATCTGATTCAAGCCGAGGCACGCGAGGAACTGCAACGCAAGTTTTGCGAATTTGATATCGAGTTGGTGGACGTTTTGATCGGCAAGCCCGAGACACAGGAAGCGACGGGCGAAATCGAACTGCTGCTGGAGCAATTGCGACTGCGTCAACTGTCACAGGAGCAAGTCTTGACCTATCAGCAGCAGTGTGCCGCGTCCGAGAAGCTGAAGACGCTCAAAATGGCCCAAGCCCAAGCCGAGATGCAGACCGAACTGACACAATCGCGAGTCCGAATCGAGATCGCGAAGAACCAGGGCGAGGCGGAACTCGAGCAAGCTCGGATGCGTGCCGAGCAAACGATCGTCGATGCCGAGGCAGATCATCGCAAACACTTGCTGATGGCCGAAGCCGATGGCAAAGCTAAGAAGTTGCTGGGCGAAGGCGAAAGCACGCGTGTCGCGCTGGAAGGCGAGGCCCAGGCCAATGTCTTGCGTCAGCAAATTGAATCGTACGGCGATCCACGGTTGTATGCCGTTTCCATTGTCTCGAAGCACTTGGCTCAAAGCCGACAGCCGCTCGTTCCGCAACAATTGTTTATGACAAGAGCGGCGTCCGATGGCGATTCAAGTAACGGCGACCAGGGGCCGCTCGGCATGTTGATCGAGATGCTGTTGGCCGAGAAGGTTGGGTTCGATCCCAAGATCCCAGCTGCCTTGGAGCCGAGCACCGAATCGAGTCACGGCTTGTCAGCTTCGGCGTGATGGAACGCGGGCGAGCGCCACTATCTCTAAGCCCAAATCGGGCCGGTGCCGCTCCCGCTCGCTTCGGGGGGTGAGCGATGTTATTCTACGCGAATGGCATGACTTACACCGCAGGCCAAGGCTTCGCGATTTTTATGAAAGATCTTGGCAATGTACCTGGTGGAAAGACCAGCGAAGGTGATTCGGGTTCGACGTCGCGAAGTCTGATTCGGATGTTGAAGCTGAAGCAGGCTCATGCCTGGCATCGCTTGGCGGTGCTGTATGGGCCGGTCGTATTGCATTGGTGTCGACGAGCCGGATTGCAACAGGCGGATGCGGATGATGTTGTGCAAGAAGTCTTCCGAACGGTCGCTCAAAGGGTTAGTGACTTTCGTCACGAGTCGCCCGGCGATACGTTTCGCGGCTGGCTGTGGACCATCACTCGCAACAAGCTGGGTGACTTCATTCGTCGGCAACGTGCAACGACACAACCTGTTGGCGGAACCGACGCCCAATTGCAAATGGCCGCTTTACCCGACGACGACGCAACGCTCGAGACCGTTGGCCGAGACGATTTCGGCGCGTTGTACCGACGTGCCTTGGATCTGATTCGTGTTGAATTTAAGCCCGCGACGTGGGATTCGTTTTGGCGAGTCGTGGTGGACGAACAATCGCCCGCCGATGTGGCGAATGAATTGGGAGTCAGTGTGAATGCGGTGTACGTCGCGAAATCCCGGGTACTCAGCCGACTTCGCGAAGAGTTGGGTGATCTGTGAAGCGAAGTCTGTGGGAATAGCATGACCGAATATAAGACCGGCAAACATTGTCCTCCGCCCGACGAGTTATCGAAGTTCAGTAGCGGACAATTGCCGGGTGACTTGGTCGACGATATCGGCGAACATATCGAACATTGCCAGTCGTGTTCCGACACGTTGGCGCTGCTGAATGACAAGTCGGATACGCTGGTGACCGGCTTGCGGCAAGGCGAGACGAGTCCGGAAGCTTGTAACGACACTGACCGAGATCGCGTCGTGAAGCTCATCCGTGAAGTGGGCCCGGAAAACTCGGCAGCTCCCGCCAAACCTGCTTCCGAATCGCAGCCTGTGCCCGTGGCGATGCAGCAACTGATGGCGGATCTATCCAGCACGGGACTTCTGACTGCCGAGGAAGTATCGGAAGTTGTTCAGTCGCTTCCCGTCGACCGTCGCGGCGATACCCAGGAGTTGGCCAAGGCTCTGGTTCGTTCAGGAAAGCTGACGAAGTTCCAGGCCACGGCGGTTTATCAGGGCAAGACGCGCGGCCTTGTCTTCGGCGAATACGTGGTGCTCGACAAGATCGGTGCGGGCGGCATGGGGATGGTTTATCGAGCCATTCATCGCCGCATGAAACGTGAGGTCGCGATCAAGGTGTTGCCCGGCGGTTCGCTCGACAACGCGACAGCCATCGATCGCTTCTATCGCGAAGTGGAAGCAGCGGCCAAGTTGTTGCATCCGAACATTGTCACCGCCTTCGACGCTGGCCAGCACGGTAAGTCGCATTTCCTGGTAATGGAATACGTCGCAGGCCAGGACCTCAGTCAGATCGTCAAACAGCGTGGGCCGTTACCCGTTGCTACTGCCGTGGAGTTTATCATGCAAGCCGCCCAGGGACTCGAATACGCTCACGGCGAAGGCTTGGTCCATCGCGATATCAAACCGGCGAATCTGCTGGTCGACAAGAAGGGCACCGTCAAGATCTTGGACATGGGACTGGCGCGACTGACCAATATCCACGCAGCCGACGATGGCCTGACCAAGTCGGGCCAGATCATGGGCACGGTCGATTACATGGCACCCGAACAAGCCACCAACACACGCACCGCCGATGCACGAGCCGACATCTACAGCCTTGGTTGCACGCTGTATCGCTTGCTGACCGATTCGCCGGTGTTCACCGGAGACACGATCATGAACAAGATGGTGTCGCACATGCAGGCACCGCCGCCGAGCTTGCGCGCCTTCCGGCAAGATGTTCCCGAAGCGCTGGACGCGGTGTATCAGCGGATGCTCGCCAAGCAACCGGACGCGCGACAGCAGTCGATGAACGAAGTCATCCAGCAACTGCGCGAGTCCATGGCCGGTGTCGACGCTTCGCTGGGAGCGATCGCGGGCGTGGCAGAAGGTGGTGTCGGCGAACAAGCTTCCGATAGTCGCTTGACCCAGCACTTCCAGGACATCACGCCGACAAACATCAACGCGCCAACGAGCACACAAGTTGTTCTTGAGCCCACGATCACGCTCAACGCGCCCGTGACTGTCGATGAGCAAGCCGAATCGAACGCGCAGAAGGCACAGGTGCGTTCAAGGTCGGCGTCAAGCAAACCGCCACGAACCTCGCTGCTCATCGGCGGTGGCTTGGCAGGATTCCTACTAGTCGCGATGGGTGTCTGGTTCATTATTCGAGACAAGGACGGCAAGGAGATTGCTCGCATTAAAGCTCAGGAAGGGGCCAGTGTCACGATGCAGGTCGACCCACCAGAACGAAATGTACCCGCCGATACTAAGGCTACGTCAGTTCCCGGAATCAGCTCAAGGGTACCATCAGCGCTGGACAATCTTGATCCGGCGGCGATTCCGGCGGAGGAGCGGTTCGAGTGGCAGCCGAAAGAGCTGGTCGCGGTCATCGGCTCGCATGCGCGAAGACATTGGGAACGACCGGTGGCCGCGGCGATCAGTCCCGATGGCAAGCTGGCCGCAACGCTGGCGATGTCTGACGGCACGTTCTTTACGGACAATCTCATCGTCTGGGATCTGGCGACACAAACCGCCAAGTGGAAAATGGGGGTGAAATGTTGGGATCAAGCTTACCTCTGGTTCACACCGGACAGTCAGCGACTGGTGGTCATACCGCGAAAAGAACGCATCCATGTCTACACGCTGAAGAGCCCCAAGCCAAACGTGCAGCGGCTGAATCTACAGAGTATCTCAAATCCCGAATCGCATCATGGCAGCGCGATCCTGGAACAAGGCCGCACGCTGGCGATTCCGGTGGACGGTAACAAGCAGTTCACTCTGCACACTGCCGATTGGGAACGCGGTGAGATCTCGAAAGCCGTTTCTACGTCACCTCCGTCACAGTCCAAGACCCGATTTTTCTTTGCCAATGATGCGAATCAGGCGCTCTATGTGTCGGCGGAAGGCAAGTTGCGGCGAGCGACCATTCGCAACACCCAGTGGGAACAGGACGAGGAACTGGCCATACCTCTCGCCGCCGGTGAAAAGTTGAGTGACGTAGCCTCCGATGGAAAACGGCTTACGATTCAAACGGCAACGGAGTTTCAGATCTGGAATATTGCGGGAGCCACGCCGCAGAAGCACGGCTCCGTGGCTGCCCCATCGAACCACAGCAGTCAATTTTCTCCGGACGGACGCTGGTTGACGATCAAGTACACCGGAGCCGAGCTATATCGGATCGATGGAGCCAAACCACAGCGTGTTGTTGCTGTGAGTTCCGAGGGGCAGGGATTTGCCCTTGCACGTATTGCGTTCTCTGCTGATGGAAATCAAGCGGTCTGCACGAACGGTGCGTCGCTTGTCCGTTTCTGGAATCTGGCTGGCGAGCAACCAGTTGAACTCTCTCCCTGGGATCCGAACACCGCTTTCGGCCACAGTCCAGATTACTGCGTTCGACCGATCATAGCGCCCGCCGACGGTCGGCTCATGCTGAATCGTGTTGATCAAAGACGACAACAGTTCTGGAGTCTGGCGGGGAACGTCCCGTTGTCGGATCCCGACGAGCAAACACTTTTGAACAGCCGGAAGGCTTGGTCAGTCTTGCCGGCTGGTCCCGCTGCCTTTGTCGGGTTGTCTTCGAAATACGATCCCGACGGTTCACGCCTGTTTCGATTCAAAGGAAACTCCTGGACGGATACGGGACGACCGTTTGGCCCCTCCGAGGTGGATGGAGACACTTCTCGCGATGGAAAGTTGCTGGTCTTGGTTCAGCGACGGACGCCTGCCGAACTGAGCGGCTGGGATCTTTCGGTAACCCCTCCCACGCAGAAATGGACGCTGCCAATCGGCCAGCGCGAAAACGTGGGTTTCTATACTCGCCGCGTCTCGATCGCGGACAATCAACGTGAGTTGGCGGCATTCGTTCCCGCAGAAACAGGAAAGAACGCAACAATCCATGAGCTGCTGTTGGTTCGCCACGTTGATGCGCAACCAGAAATTATGGCGAGAATTCCTGTTTCGTTGGAAGGGCGAACGCCGGAAGGTTATACGTTCGCCCTCTCGCGCGACGGTCTGGTTCTGGCCCACTCGCGCGACAAGCAGAACGAACTGATCCTGGAAGACATCTCCGGCCCGCAGCCGCGACAACTGCAATCCACGAAGCTCTGGCTCTACGGAAAATTCCATTGGCTTTCCTTCAGTCCTGATGGTCGTCATCTGGCCTGTGCCACCGACGAAAGCGTGATCGTGCTGGAAGTCGCCACGCTTAAGACGGTCTGGAAATGGGACGCCCCCGGCGACATTGAGTGGATCGAATGGGCTGAGGACGGTCGCCATCTGATCACACTCAACGGTAACAAGACGGCCTACGTCCTGCGGCTGAGTCAGCTCGCTCCGTCAGTTTCCAACATCGCCCTGCCTGCACCGACGACCAATTGAAAAGCCATGGTACTCGACGCTTCAGGCTGGACTTCCAACCGCAGGTATAGAAATCGGCGACTCTCATAAGAGCCTGCCCAGTTTCAAGATCACGGATGTCTCCGCCCCATTTGGCACTCGGTCGGTGGTCCGACGATTGACCACCGACCGACGCGGCGACTTGTCTCGCGGCGAGACCTATGACGCGCAAATGGCGGCGATGCGGGGCGTTGTTGTCGCACGATTCAGCGAAGAGGCTGCGAAAGCGATGGACTCCGTGGCAACCGAATCACGAAAGGTCAACTCTTCCCGCAGGATGTGGTACTCCTGCGGGCCATCGAAGGCGAGTTGGCATTTACCGGGGCGGGAACCAAGAAAGGTGACGGTCAACGGCGGGTGACCGGCGACTTGGATGACGACACTTTGACCACTCTTGCGCGTGAAAGTAAGCATGACGATTTTCCTATCCTTGGATGAATGCTGGCCGCGCCGATCGCTCAAGGCATGAGCGCGCAAGACTCAGCAAAATGCTACGTGCATCGAACTGGGGAAGTACTGCGAAAGCAGCACGCAAAGAGACGTCACGCGCGGGGCGGTGGTGTGTGAAGTGTCACGAGCGGAACCCAGAATCCGCAGCAACCGGCGACTGATCTTCGGCCTCGTGACATCCGTGTACTCCCGTGATTGAACTGACGGGATTGTAGTGAACTAATGTTCACTGTCAAGAGCAACGGGAAAGATTTTCGGCCCCAGGTTCGGCGGCGTTACGCGCGAACTTCCGTTAGCAGATCAATAGTCACAAGTCCGACCGCAATGACGACGGTTGTGAAGAAGAGGAACATGTTGAACTCGTATCGAGAAAGGTTCGGGAATGGTTGACTGCTTGATCTGTTGCCCGTGGCACCAAAGTAGTCACGCAAGAGATTAGCACACAGGCATCGTGACTGGGAAGGCCGCTGGCAATGCTTTCTAACATACTGCTAGCACGCTAGTTGTGATGAGACAGAGATCTCGCAATGTTGTGGCATTTGGGCTCAACGAGTTCCCATAAGTCGAGGGAGGTTGTTTCCAAACCGATGGCACTCCCTTTCGCCGAAGGTATCCCTCCATAGGCAAATGCTCTGGGAATTTGACACTCTGGGAAAGCGAGGCTATAACAGCGAACCTAGTTAATTGCGGCGATTGGGTGACCGCAAAGATCTCGTCCTATTCACTTTAGATGGAGCAGTAAGATGAAGAAATTTGGCGCGGCAACTGCGTGTGTCCTCATGCTTGTCGGAACATCATCATTTGCAGCGGGCCCCGGCCAAAAAGGCGGCGTCGCGATTCAGAAGGGCGGCGTTGCGGTACAAAAAGGCGACGCTGCACAAAAGGGCGGTGTTGTACAACATGGCGGCGCGGCTCAGAAAGGTGGTGCAGCACAGAAGGGCAGTGTCGTCCAACACGGGGTGGCTCAAAAAGGCAGCGTTGTCCAGCATGGCGGTGCGGCTCAGAAAGGCGACGCAGCTCAAAAGGGTAGCGTCGTGCAACACGGGGGCGCGGCTCAAAAGGGCAGTGTCGTCCAACGTGGTGGCGCAGTTCAAAAGGGTGGCGTTGTCCAAAAGAGTGGCTTGGGCCCCGTGCAAAAAGGTGGAGGAGCTATTCAGAAGGGTGGCGTCGTGCAAAAAGGCGGCCCCGTTCAGAAGGGCTAATCCTGTCGACGACTCGTTGCTGACTGGTCGACTTCTCAGTTAGAGGTCGGCTCGATAGACATTTGTTGGATACTCGCAACCCGCGAAGCATACTGATTGCTTCGCGGGTTGTTTTTGCAATTCACGAATCGTCGCTTCTTCTCACTGATTTATTGTTCTGATTCTCGGGCGAGGTACGGCATGGGGACTTCCATCGGCGTGTTACTAGTCACACTTTCTCTCAGCATCGGTCAAGTCTCCGATGACATCGATCAGGAAGAACGAGCGTTCCAAGGCCAAGTCTTCCAACAATGGTGGGGAAAGGGCATTGATTGGAAGTTCGAGGGGTTGCCAACAGAAGGTAAGGTCGCGGAAAAACGCATCCCTTACTCCGGGTATATCTATCCCGATACCGCCGGTGGCACGATGTCGGCCTTGCGCAAATACGACATGGCGTTCCACGAAGGGGAATTGCTCGCAACGTCCCACGAACGGCAAGATACATCACTCACCGAGATGGTGCCTCGGCAAGTGACTGAGCGATTCGGATTGTTCGGCGGACAGGTGCGAACCTACACGATCATGGCAAACGCCACACCCGCGTGGTACGGACATTGCAATGGCTGGACCTCGGCCGCGATCCGTCACGCCGAACCTCAGAAAGATGTCACGCGCAACGGAGTCGTCTTTACGCCAGCGGACATCAAGGGTTTGTTAGCCGAAGTCTACATGTATAACGATCCCCAGATGCTGGCTGGCGACGGCGTGGAGATCAATCCTGGCGTCTTCCATGTGATCCTAACAAACTGGATTGGTAACGGCTCGCATCCCATCGGCATGGAGGCGGAACCTGGAAAAGAGAAGTGGAACTACCCCATCCACGCCTATTCGGCCCGAACGGTGCGTCACTCGCCGGAGTATGTCGAAGTGGGCATGAATATCACCTATGCGATGAGCAGTCGCGGCGAACTCCAGCAAAGCCCTCGCATCCCACGTACTAAGTACTTCCACTACCTTTTGCACCTCAATGAAGAAGGCGAGATTATCGGGGGCGTGTACTATCGAGACAGCTCGCGTATTGACATGCTTTGGGTACCCTTGCGACCAAAGCCGAGCGGTAAAGAAGGCAACGAACGCGGCAACCCGCATTTGGATGTCGAGGAAGTGTTGGCCATCTGGCGGAGCTCCGTTCCGTCCAATTTACGCCGCAGTTGGGTGATCGTTGATCCTCCCAATCGTGCCCCGAGTATCACTTCCGCCAAATCAACTTCGGTTGCAGAGAATTCCACACAGGTGATGCAACTGTCGGCGGACGACCAAGATCTCGAAGAAGGCTTAACCTTCGTCGCACCTCAACAATTAGAGTTCTCCCTCAGCGGTGGCGCGGATATGGCGGCCTTTGTCGTTGATCCAGAGACTGGCGAACTGAGCTTCGTGCAACAACCCGACTTTGAACTTCCAACGGATGCTGACAAAAACAACATCTATCAAGTCAAGGTGACAGTGAATGATGGTGCTGGCGAGACGGACTCGCAATTGTTGAACATCACCGTCACCGACGCCAACGATGCTCCCGCAATTGTCTCGGGCACCAAGTTCAAGGCAATCGAAAATCAGCTCGCAGCCTTGATGGTCGATTTCGTAGATCAAGATCAGCCTACCCAGGAGCTCACTTGTTCACTTACCGGCGGAGAAGATGCGGCGGCATTCTTGATCGACTCGAAAACCGGCAAGCTGACTTTCAAACAGGCGCCAGATTTCGAGAATCCGACCGACTCGGACAGAGACAATATCTATCAAGTGGAAGTCAATGTCGAGGATGAGAAGGGCGGGGCTGTGTCACAATTGCTCCAAGTGGCGGTGACCGATGCCAACGATCGGCCTAACATTACCTCGCCGAAGTCGCAAACAGCGACCGAGAATCAACTGGCGGTCTTCACCGTCACAGGTACGGATGAAGACGATTCGAACGAGAGCCTACTTTTCTCGCTCACAGGCGGTTTAGATCGTGGCAGCTTTACGATCGACTCCCAGACGGGCGAACTGACATTTAGCAACATGCCAGACTTTGAACGACCGGCGGATTCCAACGAGGACAACGTCTATGAGGTCGAAATCAGTCTCACGGATAGTGCCGGCGGAACGGCGAGTCAGCTTTTTCAAATCACGCTGATTGACGCGAACGACGCGCCGGTCATCACGTCGACCAACACACCGAAAGCAATCGAGAATGGTCTCGCCGTGCTGAAAATCGAACACCGCGACCAGGATCTGCCCCCGCAATCCGTGACTTGCACGCTCGTCGGTGGTGCCGACCGGAACTTATTCTCCGTCGACGCGACGACCGGCATGCTGGCTTTTAAGCAATCACCCAATTTCGAGCAGGCAACTGACGCTGATGAAGACAATGTCTACGAGGTGGAGGTAGGCGTGGCAGACGGAGTGGGCGGTACTGCGACGCAATTAATAAGTGTCCGCGTGACCGATGCCAACGACGCTCCCGTAATTGTCTCGAAAAGCGATCTGAAAGCCGTAGAGTCTCAACTAAAGATCGGAGCGGTGTCTGCTGAAGACGAAGATTTCCCAACCCAGCAATTGAAGTTCCTGCTCAGCGGCGGCGCGGATCAGTCCCGGTTCTCGATCGACAACAAGACGGGCGAACTGAGCTTCAAGCAGTTACCGAACTACGAGTCGCCAACGGATAAGGACCAAGACAATAAATACGAAATCGAAGTCGAAGTCGATGACGGCGCCGGCGGAATCGCGAAGCAGGCGTTGTGCGTTGCAGTCATCGATGCCAACGATCGACCGATCATGTCGCCGCGTGGAACCGTGAAGGCCGCAGAACGTCAACTCGTCGCGACAACAATTACAGCCCAAGACGAAGATTCGCCCCCGCAGAAGCTCGTGTTTTCCCTGCGTGGTGGTGCGGATCGCAAGCAGTTCGCCATCAACTCCGGCACCGGCGAGCTGGCTTTCAAGCAAGCACCGGATTTTGAGCATCCGGGGGATGCGGACAAAGACAACGTCTACGTCGTGAAAATCAAGGTCGAAGATGGTGCAGGCGGTACGGCAATGCAGATGATTCGTGTGGCCGTCTTCAATGCCAATGACGATCCTGTGATCATGTCGAGTGACGCCGTGGAGGCAGCCGAGAACCAACTTGCGGCGATTAAGGTCTTAGCCCACGACGAGGATCTTCCAACGCAAGCACTTGTCTATTCACTCAATCGCGGTGCCGATCAAGAGCGATTCGCAATCGATGCAGCAACGGGCGATTTGACCTTCAAAGATGCCCCAGACTTCGAGAAACCTCGCGATAAGAATATGGACAACGTTTACGAAGTCGAAGTCAAAGTGGAGGACGATCAAGGCGGTTCGACAACACAACTCGTCAACGTCACGGTGATCAACGTGAACGAGCGCCCCACGATTACCTACTCGCCTAAGGTTCAAGAGAACCAGACAGAGGTGCTGACGGTCAACGTCACGGATGAAGACATGTCGACGCATGACATCGTCATCTCGATCAGCGGCGGCGCGGATCGTGATCGCTTCGTGATCGATTCTAAGAACGGCGATCTGGCGTTCAAGACGGCGCCCGATTTCGAGGATCCAACGGACGCCGACATGAACAACGTCTACGAAGTCGAAGTCAAGGTCGAAGACGGCGAAGGTGGAACCGCAGTGCAGTCGATTCGTGTGAAAGTGACCGATGCAGACGAGCCTGATTCGGAACCATCACCAGACGAGCCTAAGGATGAGCAGAATTGACGGTGGCGAGTGAACGCCTATGGTGGGTGGCTACGAACACTCCGTCGTAGTCAACCAATCGCGAAGATTCATCCACCTTGGCAGAGTTAGCCGCCAACCTTGGTCGGCTTGTATTCATGATCTCGTTTGCGGATCACTTCGGCCTTGACGATCTTGTCAGGTTCCGGCAATTCCCCTCCGCCGCTTGGATCGCGACGCTGGAGTTTGGCAAGAACATCTAGACCTTCAATCACGCGACCGAATACCGTGTGCCGACCATCCAAGTGAGACGTTCGTTTAAAGGTTAAGAAGAACTGCGAGCCTCCTGTGTCGCGACCTGCATGAGCCATGCTAAGTGTGCCGCGGAAATGGTTGCGATGGTTTTCCTGATAACACTCGCAAGCGATGTTATACCCTGGGCCACCCGTGCCGGTGCCGTCAGGGCATCCGCCCTGGGCCATGAACCCAGGCAGCACACGATGAAACGTCAGACCGTCGTAAAAGCCTGATTCGACCAAACTGACGAAGTTGCCAACAGCTTGCGGTGCTTCGTTTTCGTAAAGTTCGATCACCAGCGTACCTCGATTGGTTTCAAGCTTGACACGAGGCAGGTCGTCAGCTGTGGCTTCTTTGTTGCGTGCGGCTTGCTCGCCAAGCCAAGCCTGCTTTGCCGTCGGCAAATCTTGCAGCGCAACTTGCGCCTCGGGTGTAAGGACATTCGCCGCTTCTGCCTTCTTCAGAAGAGTCTCTGCAGTCTCAAAGTCGTCCACGCAGTAAGCCGCAACGCCGACAAAGGCATCCAGCGCCGGTTCCTTGCAACCATTTTCGGTAAGCATTCTCGCGAGCGCCAACGCGCCCTCATAGTCGTCGTGCCGAACGTCGTTCCCCACCAGTCCGACCAGACGCTGCTCGACGCGCGCGTCAGCTTTCGGATCAGCTTGATACGCAGCAATCGTCGCCTCGCGCAGCTTCGGCATTAACGTTTTGCTTTGCTCGACAAGTGCATTGTACTGGTTGACAATCGCTTGACGCTCTTGGACTGGCGCCGTTCGATATTGCTTGATCAATTGACCAATCTGATCATCGACCTTTGTCCATTCGGCATCAATCGAGTTGAACTCCGCTGCGGGGTCTTGGGCGACGGCACTGCCAGCGGCTAGACATAGGACCAAAAATGCAACCAACTGGGCGAAGCGACATTTCATTTTAGAAACTTTCTATTGAACTTTGTTCGGCGCATACTCGTGGTCGCGTTTTCGCAACACTTCGATCTTCTCGATGCGGTCAGGTTGCGGTTTGTCCTTTGCATCTGGGTCGATACGTTCAAGCTTCGCCATTACATCGAAACCTTCGATCACGCGACCAAACGCGGTATGCAGACCATTCAAATGAGGGGTCGGGACGAACGTAATGAAGAACTGGGAACCGCCAGTATCAGGGCCTGCATGGGCCATGCTGAGCGTGCCACGGAAGTGTTTGCGGTAGTTATCTTGTTTGCACTCGCAGTAGATGTTGTATCCTGGACCACCGTTTCCGACCCCATTGGGGCAGCCGCCTTGGGCCATGAAGTGCTCTAACACACGATGGAACGTCAAACCGTCATAGAACCCCTTCTCGACGAGGCTAATAAAGTTGCCGACCGCGCCAGGAGCTTCGTTCTCGAACAGTTCAACGATCATATCTCCCTTCGAAGTCGTGATCTTGACGCGAGGCAAATCGTCTGCAGCTGCTTCTTTCTTGCGAATCTCTTGCTCCGCTTCCCAATAAGTGCGGTACTCGTCCAGCAAGCCGACGAACTTCCTCGCTTCTTCGGATAAGGCGCCACGTTCGGACGCGAGCTTAAAATACTTCTCGGCTCGGTCGAAATCGTTCGTGCAAAACGCCGCAACGGCTCCGTGCGAGAAGATCTCCGCATCTTCGCAACCATTGTCGATCAGCGACTGAGCAATAACGTTTGCTTCTTCATAGGCGTCTCGACCAGCATCGTCCGCGAGAACTTTAACGAGAAATCGCGTAAGTTCACGATCTTCATTGGGGGACGCGGCGAATGCTTTCGCACCAAGTTCGCCGAGTTCACTGACCATCTGGTCGCCTTGAGCCATCAACTCGTTCCATCGCTTGAGAATCGGAACAAGAGCGTCTTCGTCAGCTTCCTCGTAGTCCGTCTGCAGCTCTCGCAATTGCTTGAGCAGCGACTTCCACTCGTTCAGTTTCGCAGCAAACGCAGCGGCGGCCCCGCCGTTCTCCGCAGCGACTTCATCGGCGGCAGCGGCAGCCGGCTTGGGACTCGCTGGAGGTGTCTCAGGCTTTGGCTCGGGCGCAGGTGCCGGTTCCGTCTTTTCTGGTTCTGCCTTCTCTGGCTGGGGAGTCGTTGCAGCAGGCGTAGCCTCGGCTGGCGGAGCTTCCGCAGCGGGAGCGGCTTCGGTCGCGGGAGCTTCCGTGGCCGGAGCATCCTGACCGCGAGCGGTGGATGATAACGTGAAAGTGATTGGGGATACTAGGATCAGAAGACTTACTGTGGCTCGTAGCGAACTAATACATCGCAACATTCGTCGCACTCCTGCTGCTAATCTGGTACGGTGTTCGTGAGGGCGCTGGGATGCGAGGGGCGCATCGCGTGCCGTGATCCCACGTTGGGGGGCATGCTTGGTTAACCTGCTGCCTCAGGCTGTGCGTCCGGATACGGCCTAGCTTGTAGCAACAGGTTCAACGAAGGTTATTATACGGTTCGGGTTCCGATCCGGTTCGTAAAGATTAACATAGCCGGACTAAGAAGAAAGGCGTCCCTAGCAAGGAATTGCGTTAGGACTAGCAACGATATGGCTCGAAAGCGACCACCAAAACACCGTGCCGAGAAGGTGCGGCAGCCGCTAAACGCACCCACAATGCTGCGAGTCATCGGTGGTGAGATGGGCGGAAGAGGGTTCCGTTACAACGGCGACGCCGGGTTGCGTCCCATGAAAGACCGTGTTCGCGAAGCCGTTTTCAACCTGATCGGCCCGACCGCACAGGGCAAGGTCGTGATCGATTTGTTTGGCGGCACGGGAGCGATGGCCTTCGAGGCGATCAGCCGCGGAGCGGTGTCGGCTCGAGTCATCGAACGACGCTTTCCCAATGCCAAAATGATTACCGAGAACGCCGAGTCGCTTGGCATCGCCGACCGCGTCGAGGTGCAAGCGGGTGACACGTTTATTGCTTATAAGCAGCTTGCGCCGCCGGCAGTCCCCGCTTTGATTTTCTGTTGTCCGCCCTACGACTTCTATGTCGAACGTGCCGAAGAGACCCTGGCGCTTATCACGAAGATGTGCGAGATCGCGCCACCGTTCAGCTTGATCTTGGTTGAATCCGACGCGAGATTCGACCCGAGCTTATTGCCAAACGCGGAAGCCTGGGACGTGCGCACTTACTCTCCCGCTGTGATCGCCTTGTACGAGAAACCGGAGTCGTCGAACTAAGGAATAAGTCAGAAATAGCTTCGGCATTTCAAACGTAG
>JACKHN010000015.1 GCA_020638975.1 Planctomycetaceae bacterium | reverse complement strand
TCCGCCGAGCGGTTCTTGTACGACTACGCCGAGGATGGCAAACTGCTGTTTCGGCTGAACAACGTCATGCGACGTGTTCGGTTGCCAGCGTTACCCCAAGATCTCACTAAGTTCTTTCCTGAAGCACGCCGTTTGGTCCGACACCGATCTGCGGAACTGCTTGCAGGCGAAGGATAACGCAAGGATCAACAAGACAACGAGTAGGTCAGGCCGTGCCTGACATGACCCAATATGAAATCCCGTCAGGCACAGCCTGACCTACGAGGAGAACAACGATGAAATTTGGAATGAACCTGCTGCTGTGGTCCGGAGAACTGAACGACGACTTGAAGCCCGTTCTGGCGTCCCTGAAAAAGATGGGCTATGACGGCGTAGAACTACCGTTATTCAATCTCGATCTTGATTACGCTGCCTGGGGCAAGCATCTTGACGAAGTCGGTCTGGAGCGGACAGCAGTCACGGTGCGGGGCGAAGAAGATAACCCCATCAGCCCGAGCAAGGCCGTTCGAGACGCAGGCATCGCGAATACGAAGAAGGCGCTCGATTGCTGTGCTGCGGCGGGAGCCACGCACATTGTTGGTCCGTATCATTCCGCACTGGGAGTGTTCTCGGGGCAGGGGCCAACTGCCGACGAGTGGAAGTGGGGCGTCGATAGCATGCGGCAAGTTGCCGAACATGCTGGGACCGTCGGAGTCACACTGGGTGTCGAATGCTTGAATCGTTTTGAGACGTACCTACTCAACACGCATGCCGACTCGGCTCGTTTCGTCAAAGAAGTGGATCATCCGAACTGCCGGATGATGTACGATACTTTCCACGCCAACATCGAAGAGAAAAGCATCGCCGACGCCATTCGCAGCTGTGCCGACGTTTGCTGCCACGTTCACATTTCAGAAAACGATCGCAGCACTCCCGGCAGCGGCAACGTACGCTGGGCCGAGAACTTCGATACGCTGAAGGAGATTGGCTATGACGGCTGGCTGATGATCGAGGCATTTGGGCTGGCTCTCCCGGAACTTGTCGCCGCGACGAAGATCTGGCGAAGGATGTACGAGAGCGAAGAGCAATTGGCCAGCGACGGATTGGCATTTATGAAGGCGGAATACGCGAAACGCTGGTAGGCTTTGCCGACCGTCTGCTATTGCCGGAGGAGCGAAGGGGTCGGGAGTCTTTTTCGGCGAGACCACTCACGATTGAATGAGCGTTTGGCCGAAAAAGACTCCCGACCCCTTCGCCTGCCCTGGCTCACCGCCTGCTATTGCCGAATGTTCGCTCCCCGCGCTATAGTTCCGCTATGGGTCGCAAACACATCGAGAACGAAACTACTGCCGAAGATCTCGGATTGGACGGGCTCGCCCATCCGTCCGACGATCACGGCTTATCGCTCGAAGACCTCAGTGAAGCATATGCTCAGCTGATCGACGGCGGAGCCGATCCCTATCAGCCGGAAGAGATCGACGAAGACGAGGGAGAGGAGGACGAGCTTGACGAGCAGGAAGAAGAGTCCGGCGAAGTCGAAGTCACTCCGCGCAGCATCCTCGAGTCGATGTTATTTGTTGGCAGCTCGAACAACGAACCGCTCTCCGGACGGCTGGTTGCCGGCCTAATGCGTGGCGTAAGCCCTCGCGAGATCGACGAACTTGTTCGCGAGCTGAACGACGCTTACGACGCGGAGGCTTGCCCCTACCATATCGTCTCCGCAGGGGCCGGGTACACCATGCAGCTCCGGCCTGAATTTGCTCGATTGCGGGACAAGTTCTACGGCCGAGTCCGCGAAGCCAAGCTGTCGCAGCCGGCGATCGATGTGCTGGCGATGGTTGCTTACCGCCAGCCGATCACGCGCGACTCGGTCAGCCAGTTGCGGGGCCAATCCAGCGGTGCCGTCTTATCGCAACTCGTCCGCCGCGAGCTGCTGCGCATCGAACGCACCGAAGAAAATCCGCGTGTGCCAATGTACTACACGACCGACCGCTTTCTCGATCTCTTTGGAATGGCCAGCATTGACGAGCTACCGCAGAGCCAGGAATTTGACGTAAGTGACTAGTCACGAACATGTTGCACCACTGCGGGCAGGCTCGCGTTGGCGTCGGTTCAGCTCGCTGTTACAATAAGAACCTTGTTAAGCTTCACAACTCTCCCGATCGCTCGCGGCAACGCTCTGACCCAGAAGTAACCAGAGCCAGCTCCTTACAAATCCGGTGTTAATGATCACCTGAGTCGCTCGCAGTAGAAATCTCTACAGCTTTCTCGATCACCCACAGACCACTTGCCCTATGTCACGACGCCGGCACCTTGTTGAGTTACGTAAAGCTCCGGCGGCGGTGCTTCCATCGTTGCTGCTGTGTGATTTCGGGAATCTGGAACGCGAGATCCGGCAACTCGAAGCAGCTGGCGTACGAGCCTTGCATCTGGACGTGATGGACGGCCAGTTCGTACCGAACTTGACCTATGGAATGCCGATCGTCGAGGCTTGTCGTAGGCTGACGGATCTGCCTTTGGATGTTCACCTCATGATCAAGCAGCCGCAACAGTACATCCAGCAGTTTTACGACGCTGGCGCGGACATCATCACGATTCACGCAGAAGCGGTCGAATCGCCGGGAGACGCACTTGCCCAAATCCGCGATCGCGATTGCGGAGCAGGTCTCGCGATCAACCCGAACACTTCCGTCGAGTCGATCGAGGACTGCCTGTCGCTGTGCGATCTGGTACTCGTGATGAGCGTCGAAGCAGGCTTTGGCGGCCAAAGCTTCCAGCCGGTCGCGTTGGAGAAGCTGCGAGTACTCAAGCAACTCGTTGATGACAAGACACTTTTAGAAGTCGATGGTGGCGTGAACGGCAAGACGATCCGTGACTGCCAAGCGGCGGGGGCACAATTGCTCGTCGTCGGGTCGGCGATCTTTCGCGAACCAGATTATCGCGACGCCGTGAACCAGCTTACCAATTTGACTTTAACGGTTTAGAGATGGGCGATAAAGCTATGTTAAAGATCCTCCTAATCCGGCCCGGTGTGACCGACTTCGACGAGCAAGGTCGGATTAAGGGCACGCTCGATATCCCGTTGAATGAAAACGGAACGGCCCAAGTTGCCCAGACCATCGACGAGTTAGCCAGCCAGGAAATCGACGCGATCTATATGTCTCCCTGCCAGTGTTGCGAACAAACCGCCGAGTTGTTGACGAAGAGCCGCGACATGAAGGCCAAGTCGTTAAAGGGCCTCAAGAACTTGAATCACGGTCTCTGGCACGGCAAACGCATCGAAGAAGTGAAACAACAGCAGCCCAAAGTCTATCGCCAGTGGCAGGAGCATCCAGAGACGGTGTGCCCCCCTGAGGGCGAACGGCTTGCCGATGTAAAAGCTCGCGTCGAAACGACGCTTGCGAAACTGATCAAAAAGCATAAGGATGGCGTCATTGCGATCGTCGTCCCGGAACCCCTCACGAGCGTCCTCATGAGTCTCTTGAAAGAAAGTACCCTCGGCGACCTATGGCGAGCGGAATGCCAGGGCGGTGGTTGGGAAGCATTTCAAATGACGCCTGGAGGTAAAGCGGCGGTGGCGCAAACGCCAATTGCAACGTAGTGAGCGCGTGATGGTGAGCGCGAGGCATCCAAACGAGAAGAACGTCTTCAAAGGCGAAACAGGAATATGAACGAGCAAGTTCAAACAGCAACCAAACGAGAAAAACGCGGAGTCCCCGAGGGGTTGTGGTTGAAGTGTCCTGGATGTCAGGCCACGGTGTTCCGCAAGGCTGCGGAAGAGCGGCTGAACGTGTGTCCGGAATGCGAGCATCACTTTTACGTTTCCGCCAAGGATCGGATTGTTCAGGTTCTGGACGAGGGAACGTTCGAGGAATGGGACGCGAATCTCCATCCGGCCGACCCCTTGGAGTTCGTTGACAAGCGGCCTTACGCCGAGAAGCTGAAGTCCGAACAGAAACTCACCGGGTTGAGCGACGCCGCGATCACTGGCACGGGCATGATTCGCGCTCGGCGCGTTGCGTTCGGCGTCACCGATTCGGCCTTTTTCATGGGCAGCATGGGGTCGGTCGTCGGCGAACGTTTGGCTCGATTGGTCGAACAAGCCACGGAGCGACGGTTGCCGCTGATCATCGTGAGCGGATCGGGTGGTGGTGCTCGCATGCACGAAGGCATCCTTTCGCTGATGCAGATGGCGAAAGTCTCTGCCGCGTTGGCTCGATACAGCGAATCGGGCGGTCTTTATATTTCGGTGCTCACAAACCCGACGATGGGCGGAGTCGCGGCGAGCTTCGCATCGCTAGGTGACGTCGTTTATGCTGAGCCGCGAGCACTGATCGGTTTTGCAGGTCCCCGAACGATCAAGGCAACGCTCAAGATCGAATTGCCAAAGGGTTTCCAGACGAGCGAATTCCTGCTCGAACATGGCTTTATTGATCGCATTGTCTCTCGCGACAAGCTGAAAAGCGAGATCGCGCGGACCATCGACTACTGCGGCAAATAGGCATCCAGCAAACAGGCATTTCGGCGATGAGCTTTCTCGACAAGTTGAAAGGTCTGCTGGGCAAGGAGTCGCTGGACGTGCTGGCTCGTTACGAGCTGTTGCGTGAAGCCGTCTCGGGCACAATGTCCAAGTTCTATATGGCGCGGGATCGCAAGACCGATCAAATCGTTGGTCTGAAGATCGCCGATCAGGAGAAATTGACTGCGTTTGAAGCCCGCTTTCAAGGCATGAAAAAGCCCAGCGAAGGCGAAATCGCGATCAAGCTCAAGCATCCCAACGTGGTCGAAACCTTTGACTACGGCACGACGAAGAACGGGCTGCGTTTCTTAGTGATGGAGTTTCTCGACGGACAGGGACTTCACGCACTGATTAAAGACGAAGACACCATTCTCCAGGGCAAGCGGCTGAATTTGATCCGTCAAATGGCGGAAGCAATCGACTACGTTCATCGCGAAGGATACATCCATCGAGATATCTGCCCGCGGAATTTCATTTGCTCGCTCGACGCTGCATCGGTGAAGCTGATTGACTTCGGGCTTTCTTTGCCGGCCACCGAACCGTTTATGCAGCCGGGAAACCGAACTGGCACACCTGCCTATATGGCCCCGGAAGTGAGTCGCCGGCATAAGACTGATCAGCGGTTGGATATCTTCTCGTTCGGGATGACGGCGTACCAACTGTGTGCATTTGAATTGCCATGGCCCGTATCGGACAAACCCGCGATATCCGCATTGGCTTACAGCGGTACAGCGCCCGAAGATATTCTCACCTACGCTCCACAACTCAATCAGACACTGGCCCGAGCGATCATGCAGTGCCTGCTACCTAGTCCCGCACAGCGTCCGCAAACGGCCGGCGACTTTTTACGGATGATCCGAGAAGTGGAGTCGGACAATGAAGCTTAGACATGCGGGAGCAGCTGCTCCGGTATTTGTGGATTTCGTGAGCCGACGGCGCTAGCCGCGGGCCTTATACATTACATTCCCAGCAGGGGCCCTCGGCTAGCGCCGTCGGCTCACAGCCGGAAATTCATCTTCGCTCGTTCCTTAGGAATTGACCGAATACAAACGACAACTCATACCGGAAGGACGTTCGTTGAAACTCGGCGACACATTTATTGAAGATACATTTGCGGAAGCCTTCCGCATGGTCTACGCCCGACTCTGCATTACGGCTCATGACGGGCATTGGTTGGATGCGGCCTTGCGCGAACTGACCGGGTACAGTTCCTCTGTCATCGCCTGCGACGCGGAAACGGGGATCGAACGGATGCTCGATGCGAGCGAGACACCAGACGGACGCATCGGAGCGTCGGTGCTCGTCTTTGGCTTCTCTCCGAAGGCCATCGGCAAGGCCTTAGTCAATCGCGTTGGGCAATGTGTCATGACCTGCCCCACTACGGCTGTCTATGATGGACTTCCTGACGCGGAAACCCGAACCGGACTCGGCAAGAACATCCGCTTCTTCGGCGATGGATATCAGAAGAGCAAGCTACTCGAAGGCCGCCGTTACTGGCGCGTGCCGGTGATGGACGGCGAGTTCCTGGTCGAAGATCGAGTCGGAGTCGAGAAGGGAGTGGCGGGCGGCAACGTGATCATTCAATCGGTCGACATGCCTACCGGCCTCGCTGCTATACGCCGCGCGATCGAAGCCGTATCAGCTTGTGAAGGCGTGATCGCTCCTTTTCCGGGCGGCGTCGCGCGGAGTGGCAGCAAAGTCGGCTCGCGTTACAGCGGCCTTCCGGCTTCCACGGCAGACGCCTATTGTCCAACGTTGCGTGGGCGCGTCGAGACGAAACTGCACGAAGGCGTCAACTGCGTCTATGAAATTGTGTTGGATGGCATCGATGAGGCGGCGGTAGCTGGCGGAATGAAGACCCTTCTGCATGCAGCGGCTGGTGATGGAATCGTCGCCATTACGGCCGGCAACTACGGAGGAAAACTCGGCAAGTTCCACTTCCATCTGCGCGAAATTATTTAGCCACACGTAGGACGGTAGGACCTCCAACCAATGCGAACTATCGCTCGGTTAGGATCGAATCAACAACAACGTTATGCGTAGGGTCCGCTGTGCGGACCTCAGAAATACCCGGTCCGCACAGCGGACCCTACAATAACTTCTATCTGCGCGAAATTGTGTAACCGCAGATACGTGTCGCGGTATCTGACATGGCAACAGAAGACGCAAAGTATCAGTCCGGTGACCCACCGCAAGCAACGTCCGTAGAGCCGGATGTCATCATCAGTTCCGACACTCGGCGTCAGAATCGCATTCCGCCAGGACAATCGCGAACGCGCAAGTGGCCAGTTCTCGATGCCACGGGCACGCCAACCGTTCCCGAAGATTGGAAGCTTGAAGTCTTTGGACTCGTTGACCGAAAATTGAGTTTTACGCTTGACGAGTTTCGCCGGCTTCCTCGTGCAAAAGTCTTCGCCGATTTCCATTGCGTGACGCGTTGGTCGCGGCTAGGCAATCTCTGGGAAGGTGTTTCGACACGTTACTTCTTCGCCGCGGCTGCGGTCCGGTCGGAGGCGAAGTTCGTCTTGTTGCATGCCTATGACAACGGATGGAGTACGAATTTACCGCTGAAAGACTTCCTCGCCCCCGATGCACTCATCAGTGATCGACATGATGGCGAGCCGCTGTCGGCTGACCACGGCGGGCCCGTGCGCGCGATCGTGCCGCTGCTGTACGCTTGGAAGAGTGCAAAATGGCTGAAGGCGATCGAGTTTACTGCGGAAGACAAGCTCGGCTTTTGGGAGCGCGGAGGCTATCATTCACACGGCGACCCGTGGGTGGTCGACGAAACGCATGTTGACGGCGAGCGGTTTCAAATTCCTTCGCAAGTGCCACCAGGGTTTAACGATGGCCCGGAATGGTAGTGCAATTTGTGGGAACGCTAATCGACACTGATCGTCGCTAATGAGAAAAAGGTCTTCGATTAGTGGTAATTAGCGCTCATCAGCGTTCCTTCTACTCAGCCGGCACGTTTCTGCTTTGTCTGGTGCTCGCTCAATGGTCATACGCAGAGCAGCGAGTTCAGCTTTCCGATCCCGCGACGTGGCGAGAGATCGAAGCGGAAATGTTCGACGAAATCAATCGCTTGCGTCGCGACCCGGCGGCTTATGCTGTGGACACACTTGAACCACTCAAAGCCACGCTGAAACGAATCCCCAAGAATCCGGACGAGCCGTATGAGGCCAGCCGTATCTTTCTGAGCAAGGATCCGATCGATTACATCGAGATCCCCGAGGGTGAAAGCACGGAAGAAGCATTGGCCGTGATCGACGAAGCGATTGCGGAATTGAAGGAAGCCTCGAAGCTCGCCGAGTTGAAACGCAGTGAACCGCTCGACCAGTCCGCACGATGGTTCTCTACTGATTTCCAACAAGGCGGAGAAACTCGCGAACCACACATCGACAGCCTCGATCGCCTGCCGGGAGCGCGGATCTCGACCTTTGGGGCTACGACGCGAGCCCTGGCCCAATGGGATCGATTCGCCACGCGTGTGAACGAGGAAGGGAGAGCAACGATCTACGTCTTCAAGAAGGAGGAGGACTATTTCTTCGTTGAGCTGCCCGCACGAGGCGGTTATCGATACCGCTCGGTTGACGAAGCGTTTGGCAAGTTCGTCGCCGAACATGGCATTGAAGTCACCGTACCGCGCGTGGACGAGGCCGGATTCGAACTGGAAGTCGCGGTTGATGTCGAAACGCGAACGCTTCGCAGCGGTGAAGCAGTTATCCGCTATCCGCTGCAAGTCCCAGCGCACGGCGAGAATGTCGTCTGGGGACCATGGTCACGACAACTCGCCGCTCGCGGCTTAGTCTGCTGGTGGATTCTTGATCCCGGTGTGCCTGACCGAGGCCATCGCCACACGCTGCTCGAACCGACAATTCGATATTGCGGCGTGGGCTGCACCTGGTCACGCCGCAAAGGATTCGTCGCGACTTTTGATGCAACGGTGGAAGAGCTGCTTCCATTGGACAGGCAGCGATAGATTGCGACTCAACCTGCGGAACTGCAACAGTTCGTGAAGCGTTAGACAAGAAGCGGAAAACGCTCGCCGTAGTGGCGAGCGTTTTGTGTGTTATCGAGCCCAAGGGCGTGCGGCTTAGCCACCCATGTCTTCCGCTCGCAAGACATAGTTTTTACATGGCATCTGAGTCTTCTTGCCGTACGTCGTCATTAGTTGTTGGTAAACGTCATAGTCGATCGCTTCATTCAGAAACACTGTGTGCTTGTCCGCAAACACGACGTTAACTCCGCCGCTATGCCACGCCGAAGGACGAGCAGCGACCTTCCATTGGTCAGCCGTCGTTAGGGCGCTGGGATCAGCGGCGGGGCGGCTTCCAGAGCTACCATTAATCTTCATTTCAGGGATGGGCTTCGAGGCAGATGTTGTGCAAAGCACGCCGTCTGACCTAGTGAACCAGTGGAAAGTAATCTCACACTGTGATACTCGAGCTCAATTGCCGTAACCAATATTTGGCTGGTTCCACTTACCGCCGAGCAAGTTCTCTGCAAACAACAGGGTGTTGCTTAACCCATCTTCGATGTCTGTCGTTGTCACTTCGTTCGAGTCTATGGGCATAGGTAGCTCAGAGCGGCCCGGCGGGTATCGAAGGGCATCCGATCCAGGAACACGCCAGTATCGTACTGAGCGGTCCAATAGCTTCCAGTACCGTCGTCTTTTGCGATCGTGACCCCTGGGTCGGCACTGTAGCCTGCGTTCGCAACGTAGGAAGTATATGCATCATTTCGGTACGTAGACTGCCGACTGGGGCAGCTGTAGATCGGAAGGAATTGCTTGAGGCTTTGGTTCCCCGCTGCGACATTTTGATCGTCCCACTTGTCAAACAACGCGTTCTGATCAAGATAAGGAAGCAACAAGACGGGCCAACCGGCAGGTTTGTTCTTCGTGGCGGCGGCTGAGCCAGCGATCGGAGATCCCGAATCCCTAGCCACAATCTCCTGCCAACCTGGGAAACGCTTCTTCGATCCTTCAAACGTCAAAGCCGCTTGGCCCAGTTCACGCAACTGGCTACTGCACTGCATTTTGCGAGCGGATTCGCGGGCGGCTTGGACGGCGGGTAGTAGTAAGGCGACAAGGACGCCGATGATCGCGATCACGACCAACAACTCGACCAATGTAAAGCCTCTGGATGTCGACTTGGACATAGCGGCTGACTCCTCTCCCGATTCGGGTGCTGAATGAGAACGTAACACATCTGACAACACGGGAAGATATGAACGCCGTTCATATTCGCAAAAACCAGACCGCGTGTCCACTGCCGATCGCCATTCGGGTCGTGGCACAGAAAGTAGGATGGCCACTCTTGGCCGTCCTTTTGTCGGGCAAGAGTGCCCGACTTACGGCAAGAGTGCCCGACTTACAGCAAGAGTGCCCGACTTACGGCAAACTGTACCACTACCACTGCTCGCCCGAAAAATCTTTCCGCAAAGAGCGTAGGTGTTTACTCTGCGAGCCGACGGCGCTCCGAAGCCGTCGAATCGTAGCAAATTCATTGACCGACGGGCGGCGGAGGCCCGTCTACATACGTAACTGAACCGCCTAGGCACGCAGCTCGCCTCGTCGACTCACCCAAATAACCCGCCTATGGCTTTGGAAATCCCGCGTCCGCAAAGACCATCGGCCACTCGCCGTGCCTCATTGTGAGTATCAATCAATACTCGAAATCACCGCTCTTTAACACATAGCCGCCGCACGGCATCTCGGACTTCGCGCCGTTGGGTGTCATTAATTGCTGGTAAACGTGATAGTCCACTCCGTCCCGCAGGAAGGCTGTGTGACCATCGGCAAAGACCGCATTGACGCCGCCCGTGTGGCGACTCGATGGCCGAGCGGTTTGTGGTGATAGGTTCGTGACCGTGTTCCGCAACCCGTTGATACGCATCGCGGGAGTTACTTGTTGTGTGGGTGCTGGCTTACCGCCCGACGGCGGACATGCAGGTTCCGTTGCGTAGAGCCAGACGAACGAGGTCTCCAATCCGGACTGCCACCACTGGCCCGCGACCAGATTCTCGCTGACCAGCAAAGTGTTCGACAGACCGTCACCGACACTGGTCATCGTGACCTTTGGCAGCGTTGCGGGATTGTGCGGGGTCAAGGAACCAGCGGTCGTCGGAATCGGAACGCGATCTACAAACATCCCGTTGTCGCCATCTTGTGCATCCCAGTAGTCATAGCCAGCGGTCGTTGGACCTTTGCTCGACGCCATGTTGTAGGGCGCAGGGTCGGTCGCGAGTGGGTAGTAACCTGCATTGGCCACGAAGGCCGTGAAAGGGCCGTAGGTGCGACTGCTTGACTGTGCGGGGCAGTTGAAGTTCTTGACGTAGTGGGCGAGGTCGCCGTTCAAAACGGGTTGACCGGTGATCGGATCCGGCACCCATTTCGGAAGGGTTTGATCGTCCCAGCGATCGTAGAGAGGGCGTTGTTCAATGTAGTCGAGCAACAGGACTTGCCACGGCGCAATCTTATTCGTCGTTGCACCGGGAAGCGTCGCCGGATACTCCAACGGAAGCGAAGCGTCTCTGGCGATCACTTCCTGGCTGCCAGGAAATCGCTTCTTCGCAGTGTCGAACGCAATCGCTGCCATACCGAGTTGCCGAATATTATTCAGGCATTGGACTTGCAGATACTTGGCGCGCGCAGAGCCGATCGCGACCAAAAGCAGTCCCATTAGAATGCCAATAATGGCAATCACCACCAGAAGCTCAACCAACGTGAAACCAGCGCGTATTCGACGGAGCATGAGCATGTCTCCTTCCCGAGAAGAGTTGTAGCAACCGAACGGTCGAAGTATGGGAAGACATCCGAAATGGATGCTGGTATTTTCACATATCATGCCACCAAATGCCAGCTCTTTTTTCCGCATTTCCGGTAGATCCAACGAGGTGATTCGCCGTTGAGCTGCTTTCGCCGTCCGTAATCATCGGGTGGGGCGACGGTGCCTGTTCTAGGTGGGGGACTTTGCGTAAGCTCAAAGCATGAGACAGATTTACCTCGACTACAACGCGACCACGCCCATCGCTCCCAGCGTTCAGGAAGCGATGCTTCCGTTTTTGACCGAACACTATGGCAATCCTTCCAGCAGTCATTCACTGGGCCGAGCGTGCCACGAAGCGATTGAGGACTCGCGCGATCGAGTCGCCGCGTTGTTAGGTGCCGACCGCGACGAGATTGTTTTTACGGGTGGCGGGACCGAGAGCAATAACATCGCGCTCAAGGGCGTGATGATGGCTCGCGCGCCACGGTTCGATGGACACCTAGTGATCTCGGCACTGGAACATCCTGCGATCGCCGAACCGGCGAGATACTTGGAGAAGCTGGGCTGTCGGGTCAGCGTTGTGGGTTGCAATCGCGATGGAGTGGTCGAACCGGACGCCGTTGCTGCGGTACTGAAACCCAACACGAAGCTCGTCAGTATCATGCACGCAAACAACGAGATTGGTACGGTTCAACCGCTGAAAGCCATCTCGGAAGTTTGCCGTTCGAGGAACATCTTGTTTCACACCGACGCCGCCCAATCGATTGGTAAGATTCGGACGTACGTCGAAGAACTGGGCGTCGACATGCTCACGATCGCGGGACACAAGCTGTATGCGCCGAAGGGTGTCGGTGCGTTGTACGTGCGTCAGGGCGTCGCGCTCGAACCCTACACACATGGCGCGGCTCACGAGGGCGGCTTGCGGCCTGGAACTGAGAACACAGCCTTCATCGTCGCGCTGGGGCATGCTTGCTTCCTGGCCGGGAAAGCCGTTGAAGACGCGAGCGATCGGATGGCGGATTTGCGCGACCGACTGGCGAAACGATTGCGTGAGGTGATTGGTCCTGAACTGACCATCAACGGCTTGCAAGCATCACGTTTGCCGAACACGTTGAGCGTCAACTTTCCTGATGTCAGCGGAGGCGAGTTACTCGCACGAACTCCGGAACTTGCGGCCTCGACCGGATCGGCATGCCACGCAGGCATGACGAAGTTGTCGGCGACGTTGGCGGCAATTCGTTTGACGCCTGACCAGGCTCGAGGAACCGTACGCTTGAGCGTTGGTTGGTACACTTCCGAAGAAGATATCGATCGCGCCGCCGAGTTGCTGATCGGTGCCTGGGAAAGCCTGAGGTAATTGTGGCCGAATCGAAACGTCAATCGACCGGAGTGCCCGGTCTCGATGAAATGCTGGGCGGCGGGTTGTTGCCGGGCACGCTAACGGTTGTCGTCGGATCGACTGGAATCGGCAAGACGCAACTTGGGCTTCAATTCGCCAACGCCGGACTGGCCGACGAATCGCGTCGCGGCGTGATCTTCGATGTCGCCGCGCGAGGCGACTCGCAGAATCATGCCGAGTACGCACGGCGGATGTTCGATTGGTCGATGGAGTCGATTCCCAGCGAACAGCATCCCGAGTTGGAAGGCTTCTTTGATCGCGATTCGCACGGCGATTATTTGCACGTCTTTGATTATCGGGGCCAGCGGGTCACGAAACGTGATCTCGACTGGGACGAGTGGCGGAGTTGGCAAGTTGAATTGAATGCCAAGCTACGAGCGGCGATCGCCTTCTTGTATGGCAACTTTGTTCGCGGCAAGCGACGCATCGTCATTGACGGGATCGAACCGACCGATCGGCCTCACGAGTCGATCCAGCTGAACCTGTGCGAGTACGTTTATCATCAGATTTTACGCAAAGACCCCGAATGGGTTGCCCGCGACTTGTTTCGCGAACGCTATCGTGCTCACGCCGCTGAGGCCGCTGCGGCAAATTATGACAATGCCAGCATCGGATGTTTGATGCTGCATACGTCCCACGAGTCGATGCTCGACGATCTGATTTCACGCCGACTCGATGAGGGGGATGCGTTGTCGAACGCGAATACCCTGATTTACATGGGCAAGACACGTGACGGCAACCGGATTGGCCGCGGGCTGTACGTCGCAAAGCATCGCGGCAGCGCGTGCTCGGACGAGATCGTGCCTTATCAAATTGACGACCGTGGGGTGGCGACACGGTAGTGGTACAGTTTGAAATTCCTGAAAGTAGGACGGCCACTCTTGGCCGTCTTTTGTCGGGCAGGAGTGCCCGACCTACGGCAGGAGTGGCCGACTTGTGGCAAACTGTACCATTGCCGGCAACCCGGCAACACTTCGACATTGACTCGTTTCGAGCCTCTGATTAGTATTCCCAGGCTGCACGAGTCTGCGGTTCGCGCCCACCTATCCCTTCAACTCTAGATGGCCGAGTGCTTCTGTGCGAAAGGCGATCCGTTACCTTTTGATAACGACGGCGGTAGTCCTCGGACTGCTGGGGATCGCTGTCTTGGGACTGTATCAAGCCGCTCAGCGGGAGCCGGAGTTCTATCAGCAAGCAATGCGCGAAAGCACAGTTGACTACGCCCAGGCTGGCAACGAACTTGAGCAAAGCATGCTCGATTTGCACAACGAAGTTCGCAGTATTGGCACTTGGGAAGCCGTATTCACTGAAGATCAGATCAATGGCTGGTTGGTTGCCGACATGCCGGAGAAGTTCCCGAACGTACTGCCTCGTGGAACGCAAGAGCCTCGTGTGGCGATCGACACCGATGCGATTCGAGTCGCCTGTAAGTTTGACAACGGCAAGTTCACAACAGTCGTTTCGATGCTGCTCGATGTGGATCTCACCACGGACACCAACACGGTTGCGGTGCGCGTCAGTAAGCTACGTGCCGGCGCATTGCCCGTGCCGCTAAAACAGTTTCTCGACAAGATCGCTGTCGCAGCTCGACGCGGCGACATCTCGTTGCGATGGCGACAACTCGATGGCGATCCTGTTGCGCTCGTCACGGTGCCGGTCTCTCATGAAGATTACGCTCATCGCGAGATCTATGTCGACTCGATCGAGCTTCGCGAGGGCGAGATCCATCTCGCCGGACATACGGAACACAAGCACGTACCGTTGCTCAATGCGTCCATTCAGTTAGGCGCGAGCAACACCGTCCAACGCTGACTTGACGCGTCGCGATGCAATCGTAGGTAGCCCTTCAGGCGTCGTCCCGCCAAAGTCGCGGTAATCTCATCAGCCGATTCCGCCTCGAGTTCGAATGTACCGCGATCGAAACGGCTAACGGTCCCTCGCCCCCGTGACACCGGCCCTTCGTAGTCAAGATAGGCGGAGCGGTGCGCTGGCAACTCCTCAGCCGCGATTGGTACGCCGGCCAGCGGTTCGCGGCTCAGTGCCCAAGTTCGTAGACGATCGCCGAATTCGAGCATCAAGTCCCAATGCAATTCGCGAGGGCCAGATTCTCCTGGCTCGTGACGCAGAACGACGAATCGGCGCGCTTCCATCAGCTCGCGTTTACTCTCGTGTCGGCTGTTGCAATCACCGGCTGATCACCGGACAAGACGCTTGATACTTCGACTCGCAGCTCCATCTTACCAACTCGCGTTCCCTCGACCTGGAGTCGGTAAGGCGGCAGTTTTTCACCAGGACGAATTTCGACGATCGGTCGCTCCATCGTTATCGTGAGTTTATCAGGACTGACACGCAACCCGTCCACGGGCACGAACTTGTCGTCCACCAGCGAAACGAATTTTGCGCCCTGTGGCAAGTAGTAAGTGATATAGACGTTTTTGTCCGATGCTTGTCGCGTGTTCTCTAGCTGGACAAGGTACGTCACCGTTTCTCCGACTCGGATCGGGTCAGAGATGTCGGATACGCTCACTCGCATGGCGCCACTGGTTGGTCCGGGTGTTGCCTCTGGTTCGGGCTGTGTACGAACTTCCGGTCGCGCGGGACCGGGCGGTGCGACACCAGGAGCGGACGCCTGGCGAATTGCAGTATTAACGCGTTTGGAGTTGGTGAGTCCTTGCTCGGTGCTCACCAGGACGCTCGTCTCTGCCGCATTGTTTGGCGAGACAGTGTCGCACAGGATGGTCAATGGTTCCATCGATTTGCCTGCTCCCAGCGATCCGATCGTCCACACCAAGGCCCCGGATTCGATCCGGTAGTTCTCGGTCGCTCGCTTTGGAAGCAATGCGTCTGGGGCTCGATATACGACGCGAATTCCTGTCAACTCGCCGTCGCCGGTGTTCTTCACAACGATTTCGTACTTCGCCGTCTCGCCCGTCAGAATCTCCTCGGGTCCGCGGAGTTCCATCGAGAAGTCATAGCGAGGTGCGCCGGCGGTAATGCATCGCTCGACGGACGCCGTATGGCCACCGTCCGCTGTTGCCTGAAGCGTATGGCACAACTGGCCGGGCTGGCGGACGATGAAAGTGATCGCGAGTGGCCAACTCGCACCGGGAGCCAAGTTGCCGACGTTCTTCGAGATCGGATTCGGCTCGTTATGTGCTTCTTCCAGTCCGTTAGCGTAGGTGTCGCGGAGCTGCACGTTGGTTAGCGGAACGTTGCTCGTGTTTCTCACTTCAATGTTGAAGCTGACTCGATCACCGACCTTGATGGCGTTGGGATTATCGACGGCGGCGAGTTCCATGGTCAGTTGCAAGGCCGACTCCGTGATCTCGGTATTAAATCTCACGCGTTCGGAATTAATGCCCGTTGCGGCAGCTCGTGCAAAGAGCCACGCGTTGCCCGCCGACATGGCACGGCATTGCACGGTGAACTGCTGCGAGCCACGTGGCGGCAACCGATCGACGCGCCATTCGACGTTCGCACCAAATTCGCCCTCCTGGCCGCCAAGGACTTTGAACGTCTGTGGGATCTCGGCGGTTACGATGACGTTTTCTGTGGGCAAGTCGCCGGGATTCGTTACTTCGATTTGATAGTCGAGTGTCGCACCAACCGCGCCCAGGGTTGGGCCGATGATTCGCACGGCGAGACCGGCGGCGCTCCAAGTCACGCTCGTCATGCCTTGGCCGATAACAACAGGCTGTCCGTCGAGCCCCGACAGCGCTGGCGATAGGATCTCAATCTTGACCTGCGTCACACCCGGCTCGTTGCCGAGCGGTTGTAGGGAGACATTCGCTTTGCCATTCGCGTCGGTCGTAACTTCCACGGCTTGTGCCCGCTCAGGACCAAAGCCTGCCGAAGGACCGCTAACGATTTCGTAGCGAACGAGCCAGCCGCGCACGGGAGATCGACTTGAACTGCGATTGATTGTCGTGCTCAAGATCTGAGATTGTCCGGCTCGAACAACCGTTGGCGAAGGCAGCAACCACTGAGCATCCACCCATTGAATCGTCGCGGACTGACGGCGTTGCTCCCAGTTGGCAGCTTCCGTAGCGACGGCGCTGACGTGGCTGACGCCTTCACTGGCCGAGGTCATCGTCACCCAAGTCTGGCCCTTCTGGACCACAATGTCATCGTTGGGGGCCGGAGTGCCCCGTGTTATAGTTCGAGCGCTCGAAGAGGTTCGCGCGATCGCAAAGTTGCTACTCCGTTTTTCGGGCGTGCGATGAAGGAGGGCGGACAGCGTCGGGTGATCGTCCTCGCCAACGTCGACGAAATGGCCGACGCTTTCCTGGGACAACAGCCACTCGACCGGTTGCTTCGGAATAAAATAGCCATCCGGTCCGCTGAGCCCCGCCAGCAGCACGACTTCGCTACCAACTGGGGCGACGATCTGGGATGGCGTTAGCAACAGACGATCTGGAATGTTGGCGACCGCGACCGCTTGCGTTGGTCGAGGTGGCAGTGGCACTCCCGCCGCCACAGGTGTTTGGCAGGGGGCAACGGATGGCGGTTCGGCAAATGCGGGACGAGGTAAGCACGAAGCCGGTAAAAGTGCAGCGCAAGGCGACTCGAGCGTCGTGTACGAACCGTTCGGAGCGAAGACGCTCGCACCGGTCGGGTCGATAGCCGGAACACGGATGCTGGAACAGCCGCAACTCGTCAACCAAATGATGGCGACGGCGATGAGCGTCCATTGTGTTGACTTCCCGAGAGGCATCGTGGTACTCGTACGCGAACCGTGGCCTTGATGCCGGTGAGTCCAAAACGCATGGAACTCGGGGCGCAAGGCGCATCTTGGTTGATCTGCGTAAACGTACCACGCGATTTGGCAACATGTGGCGATTTAGCAACGCGGAATGTTGCGAAAAGACAACGCAACTGGGTAAAGATGATCGACTGAATGGATCGAAACGGTTATGCCGAGAAGGCTGAAGCCAGATCGTCGAGCACCGCCTGCTCACGCTTCGAAATGCTGCCGACTCCGAGAAGGCCGCCCGCAGCTTTAGCGACGTCGCGAGCGTGGCCGAGGACGTCCGTACGAAGTGCTTCGATCGCATGGATGTTTGAGGTCGAGGCAAGCGCCTGGATATACTCCTTCCAGGCATTCACCAAATCGGGTTGCGGAGCTTCCGCAAGCCAGCAATTCAGCAGTTGTCGGCACACGGAATCAGCCTGAATCCCTGCAGATTCTGTTGCCGAGCAGATGGCGTCGCGTTCGTGCGGGTCCATCTTGCCGTCCGCCCACGCGACAGCGATGAGCGGGATTAGCGACAGAGCTGTGATCGTCTCGGGGCTGACATTCGCATTGACCAAGGCTTCGAGGGCGGCCGGGTTCTTTATCCCGCAGGCGTCGGACAATGCTTCCTTTTTGACCTGTTTCCTTAGCTTATCCATGAGTTCACGGTCACGCTGAGCGAAAAAGGAATTTTCGAGTACGCGGCGGCGTTCACCTAGAAATTCGTCACTCATGGCACTGTGTCCCTGGATAGCAGGGTCCTTGGCGAAGGGGGCGGTCTCAGGATGTCAGTTTTTTCGATATGCGACATTTTATAACGAGACACGAGTGCTGACCATGACGGACCCGGCGCGGCATTCTCGGGATTGCCCCCCAGCTCCGAGCTCGGGTGGACTGACATGCAATACCTAGATATGACTGTTTTATTCTTCCTAATCGCTCCAGGCTACTAGCAGATTTCCCCCGTCATATGGATAATGGAGCTGTTATTCGATACGTACCCGGGTCTGGCGTACAGTTTCAGCGAGTCGGATGTGTCCTTCGCACCTGCCGACTGAGGCAAGTCGCTAGATCACCTGAAGTTTGAATAGCCTGAGAAAACGTTTCCTGTTATGACTATTCTTCGCGCGGCGATCAGCGAAGTCCCATCACAAAGGAGTGGCTCGATGCGACGGACTCTGTCTTGTTTAATAGTGTTCTTGCTGGTTGCGACATCATGGAACACTGGTGCCACACACATCCAAGCAGATTCACCGCTGGATTTAGTTCGAGCCGCGAAGGGTCAAGCGCGTTCGTTGACGCCTGAGGACGTGGCCGACTCGAAGGCGAAGCTCCTTCAGAATGTCCAAGTTCTTGAATCGCTTCTCAGTTCAAGCGACGCCGAGCAGGCGGCGACTTGGCGCGAATTGGTGCAACTGGATGCGATGCTCACCGAACTCGGGAAGGAAGAGGCCCCAAGCTTAGAGGTGCTCAATCGATCGCTTGTCGCCTATCGCGAGAATCAAGCCGGTCTTGAGCTGAAGGCTTTCACCGACGTCCGCGATTCGCTTCGCGAGTATATGAACCATCTCGTATTTTCCGCGACAGAGGGATTCTCGGCGGAGTTCGATCGACGCATCGACGAGTTGGTCGCTCAACTAGAGGCATACGAGGCAGCACCGACGACCAAACTTGCCAATGAAATCGGACGTACGCTGGGCTGGTTCGACCGTGCTGAGCAAATCGAATCGGTGACGGCAGCGATCCGTGAGCATCATTCCCACCCCAACTTGTACGTGGCCGCGTCGAAGCAGTTGGTTGGGTCGACCGTGCGGGACAAGGTGGAAGCGACCGAACCCTTGCGTGATTGCATCATGGGAACTTCGATCCATGGCACGACTTATCTGACCGGCGATGTCGATCTCGAATTGATACCCAGCGACGAGAACGCGGTCTTCGACATCACCCTGACTGGCAATGCGGTATCGAACAATGTTGGTTATAACCGGAGCGTTTCGATCTATAGCACCGGCTACACAAATATTAACGCCTCGAAGCGAGTCTATTTTGATATAGAGGGCTTAACATCGGACTGGGCTCGAGCGACGGCTGCCACCAGCACTCACGTCTCATCGATCGCTGCGAAGTGTCGCCTCGTGCGAAACATCGCGTGGAAGCAAGTTAACCAGAAGAAGGGTCAAACGGAGGGAATCGCATCCCGAAAAGCCGCAAGTCGCGTGGCTGGTCGCGTCGATGGCCAGGCTGGCGAGACTCTGGCAGAGGCCGATGAGTCGTACCAGAGCAATTTTCGCTCGCCGCTCGTGCGACGCGAGAGCTTTCCTGAGTTGTTCGATCTGAAGACGACTGACTCGCAATTGCTCGTCCGCTTGTTGCGAGCCGGCAGTTTTCAGCTTGCTGCTCCTGGCCCCGCACCGGAACTCGAAGGCGACTTTGATCTTAACGCACGCGTCCATGAGTCGATTGCAGGGAATTTTTCGGAATCGCTTATCGGCGGCGTGATGCTCACGGATGTTCGTATCGTCGAAATGTACAAAGAGGCCGAGCTGGAAGTTCCCGCTGACTTGGCCATTACGAATGATTCCGAGCCCTGGGCGATCACGTTCGCGCGATCGCAACCGATCAGCGTCGAGTTTGCAAACGGCGGTGTGAACGTCGCTATTTTGTGTCAAAGTCTTCACCAGGGCGAAGGGTACGTTGCCGCTAGTTTGTTGCTTAAAGATGAAGCGACGGAGAAACTCTATCGTCCCGATATCAGGATTTCCCGGGAGTACGAATTGACGACACCGAACGACGGCGGATTGCAACTTGTCTCGAAAGGCGATCTCAAAGTCGAGTTTATTGAGCTGAACGGCGAACCGGCCAAGAGCTACGGTGCCCGTCACGCTGCCGCTGTCGGTCTGCTGTCGAAGAAGTTCAACGCGATGCTCAAGCCAAAATTGCCCGAAGAGGCAAAGGATGGACTCTCGTTCACGGGTAAGCGAGGGCAACGTTTTGGTAAGTTAAAGGCGCGACTTGCGAAAGCTGCAGACGGTTGGTTGTCGGTTGGCTGGGAGCAAGTCTTGCCAGTTGGAGTGGCCGAAGAAGCGGTTGCCGGAGAAGGCGACACGCCGAACGCTGTGGCCGAGGAATCCGAATCGAACGACACGCCTGAATTGGCCCAAACAGCAAGTCTTGATCCATGAATCGCTGGGTAGATATCTCCTTTGATTGCCTGCCGCTTCGCACGATTGGCCGGCTGGACATCCCAATCGACGCGTCGCCCAAGTACCGAGCGCTGTGCGAACGTGTGAAGCAAGCGATTGAGAAGCATGGCCAGCACAACGCCTATTTCTTGTACAACGCCAAGTGTGTGTACCATCTCGCGAACGACGACGAGCTTGGCATGCTCGAATTCACATTCGACGGTGTCGTGCTGACGGACCCCACCGATGCGGCGACCGAACGCTGTGATCTGTCGGTCGATTTGGTGCGAGAGACCTGCGACTGGCTGACCGAACCGATTGTCGCTTGGTTTACCGAAACCGTCTCCCGCTCGGTCGCCGTCGAATTCAACCGCTATATCGACGCCGGCGATCTTGCCGAAGCCAAGAAGCGGATCGAAACCATCCAATCCGCCAGCGATGAAGCCGGTGGGTTTGTTGGCATGTACCTGTAGGTGCCATGAGACCGTTTGCGGTGGGAGCTTGGACGACGCTTCTGTGGGCATGGGCCTCACTCGCAACTTTGCTCGGCCATAGCCGCAGGTGTGATCTGACTGCTGACGGGCGGAGCTGTTCAACGTCGCGGTCGTGTTCGGGAATTCTACGGTGGATTCGCGCATTGGGTACTCGAGCGAATGCCAAACGGTCAGTTCGTGATGGCGATGACCTTGATGCCTCGCGTTGAAAGTCGCAATCAATGCCGCCGACTCGTGATTTGGAGTGTGGCGACTTGTCGCCGCTTTCCTTTTTTTTGGCGCAGCCTCTTTCCAAGACTTGCCAACTATCCAAGACAAAAGCGGCTCTGCCGCGAACGAAAGCTGTGGCTAGTCACAGCACTCCACATCTCTCACGACACACCGCTCGCCACAATCTCCGGTATTCGCTTGTCATGGCTGCTGCGTTTCATGAGAATGCTTCTGTCTGAACGAGGCAGTTGGCAACTCAATCAAAACTCACACTCGGGAGGTTGGAGCCATGCGAGATCAACAGTCGTTACGCCGTTGGCGGTGCTCTCAGGTCATGTTCCTGGGACTGATGCTCGTTCTGGCACGGGACGCTGCGGCAGCAGAGTTGGCAAAGATACCCTCCCATCCTCAAATCTCCGCGCGAGGACGAGTCTTGACCTCAGACGGCCAGCCGCACCCAGGTAGTCGCGTTGTGTTGCGAGCATCGTCGACGCCTGCCACCGTCGGGCTGATCGAGTTTCACGATGTGATCGCGGAAACGATGGCGGATGAGCAAGGTCGTTTTGTGTTCGATCACGTGAGCATTCCCCTGACGATGAATCGAGTAGTCGAAGATCTGCGCCGCGGACAGCGCGGTGCAGACATTGTCGTCATCACGAATGGATATGGAATCAGTTGGCTGCCGCTCTATTCGTTCGAGAATTCCGACGAAATCACCGTCAAGTTGAATTCGGCGGCCACGTTGGAGGGCGTCGTGTCCGATGCTGAGGGACTGCGACTGTCCGCAGCAGAGGTGACAGTTCTGGGGATCTCGCGATTTGGTGTCCCGTTCGATGGTTCCTTGCGAGGCCCAGACGAGTTGCGGCTTTACTCGTCCTCGCTACGTCCATTTACGACTGCAAGCGACGACGGAAAGTTCCGCATTGAACAGCTGCCTGCCGATTGCCACATTCATTTGCAAGTCGTTGACTCAGATCATCAGGCAAGATACGTCATCGCAGCGACCAGCGACCATGACTCTGCGAAGCCGCTGAACCATACTCGCTCCGACATCCTTCGCCAATTCACAATCCTGGCGAATCCCCTTGAGGTACAGCTCGACTCCGGCCTGGGGCTCCGCGTGCGAGTGTTCGATGAGAAAACAAACGGGTTCCTGCAGACGGGTGGAATCGCCTTGATTCGCATGCCGCGTCAATGGAAAACCGCGCTGTTACCCGATGGAACGGCGGCGATCACCATCGCGGAACCCGGTGAGTACAGCCTCATGTTCGTTCCTGCAGACGGCTACGATCACCTTTTCATGCAGCAAAAACTTACGATGACGGCAGAGGCATCCTCTCTGCCGAAACAAGTTGAATTGCGAATTCCTTCTCCGAGTTGGCTCGAAGGCCGTGTGGTGGGTCGCGGGACGAAGACGGGAGTCGGTGGGGTGACGGTTGGTTGGTCGACGACGCAAGCGGATGCGGACGATCCTGACGTACCTTTCTTCTCTCAGGCAATGACGCGACCGGACGGTCTATTCCGGTTGCCGGTGGTTTCGGGACCGGGAAAATTGATGCTAAGTGGAGAAGTCGCCGGCTTCGTCATCCCCGGTCGCGACGCAATGCCGTACGAAGAAGCCAAAGCCTTGGCCATCCCGGTTGATGTGCCGGCGGATTCTGACAGTCAGCCACTGCGGATTGAGGTGTCGCGAGGCTTAATAGTTCGAGGCTCTGTTCGCGACGCACACGGCGATGTCGTGCCGCATGCAATCGTTCGTGCCGCGTCACTGGGGCGATATGGACCAAAGTTTCAGCAAACCTCCAGCAATGAGACAGGACGTTTCGAACTCGCAGGTCTGAACCCGAGGGAAGACTATGACGTATCGATCGCTGCGTCAGGAGTCGTCGCATCGCAAGTCGTCCGTGGCGAGAAGACTCACTCATTCGAGCAAATTCGCGAAGCCACTGTCGAACTCAGATTGCAGCCTATGGTCAGACTCCGAGGTCGTGTTGTGTTGGGCGAAAAACCTCTCGAAAAGGTGCGTCTGGAACTCATGCGCCGGCAACAACTCGACGACAATCGAGCGACGTATCGCGTTCTTGCGACCGCCGTGACCGACGACGATGGACGATACGAACTAAGCGGCTTGCGTGCCGGAGATGAATACATGATCCACGTTCTTTCGCCGATCCCAGCGGTCGACTCAGCGATGGAAGACATTCAGCGGCTCGCCTCCGATGCCAAAGGGACCATTGAATTGCCAGACGTGCGGTTGTTGCCGACGACACAATCTCTCGCCGGTATTGTCGTCGATCCCGATGGGAATCCTGTCGCAGGAGCTACCGTGAGTGCCCGATCGAAGGACGGTCGTTCGCTCTCGCGTTCGCGAACTGGTCCCCCGCCGTGGGCTGAGACAGACGCGGATGGTGAGTTTCGACTGACTCAGCTTCCCAATCAACCGCTTCGATTAATGGCATATATCCGGCCCAAAGGCGATGACCAAAGCATTCGCTTTCCCGCTATTGTCGAATGCAGCTTAAACCAGCAAGACGTCCGCATCCTTTTGGACCCGTCGCTCGTTGAAGACGAGTGACCATCACAAGTACGTCGAGCTTTTTTTCATGGAGACCCAAGCATGTCGCCAGTCTTACTGTTTCTCGCAGTTGTCGCCGCGCCTGCGGCACCCGATTCATTGCTCGGTCGGATCACGGATCTTGATGGGCAAGCCATCGCGGGTGCTCGCGTTGATATCTGGACCGGTCGGCCCAAGGTCGGTGTCGGCACTTTGTGACCGTCCTGTTACCGAGACTGCGCCAGGTGGGCGCGGACCGATGCGGATGGCCGATTCGAGATCGGCGACCTTGACGCGACTTTGCTCTTTCGCCTCCTGGTAATTGCACCCGGTATGCGAGCGATCGTGACGGACTATATCGATCCCAGTAAGGAAGAGCTGACGCTGAAACTGGAGACCGTGCCGACGAGTCTTCCGCCGGATCGCATGTTGCGAGGTCGCGTCGTCAATGAAACCGGTCGACCTGTCGCCGGCGCGTTGGTTGAGCCAAGAGGTGCCAAGACGTCCGATCGGCGTTGGCGGGGCTCTTTGCCCGGTGTCGATGCGGCGTCCGGCACGGACAACGAGGGCCGTTTCATCGTTACCAGCGCCGATGCGAAGCTGGGGCTCGACTTAATGGTGACTGCCCCTGGCTTTGCTGTTAAGCCGGTGGAATTGCTCGCCTTAAACGGCGAGGAACATGAGATCCGGCTGCAACGCGGAGCTACCGTCTTGGGCAGTTTGATGTCTGACAACAAGCCGGTCGTGGGCCGGGCAATCGGGATCGTGCAACGCAATCGAAGTGTGGGACAATTCGTTGGCGAAACGACGCTCGCCACCGACGAGATGGGCCAGTTTGTATTTCCCAATCTGCAGCCCAACCAATCGTATGTGCTGTATACCCTGTGTTCCGGGACGCGTGAGGAGCCCACGTTGAAGGTTCGCACGATCACGACCGGAGAAAACAACACCGACACCGATGTAGGCGATCTGGCTTTGATTGCGGGTAAGACGTTGGCGGGCCGAGTCGATTTGCCGGACGGTGCGAAGCTCCCAGCCGATGCCAAGATCCGCATCGGTCGCGACCCGGCGTGGGATTCGTGCGAAGTGGCAATCGCGAGTGACGGCACGTTCGAGATCCTTGGTCTGCCACAGGAAGTGTTCACCGTCAATGTTACCGTCGCCGGATTTACGATCGACAATTCGCTGCTGCGGTTTCAATCGATCGGCGATAGCCGTTTCGCGCTTCGCTTGCGGGAAGACCGCCGCGACCTTGTAATCCCGTTGTCTGCCCGGTGAGGACATGACCCAACTAACCAAGGACGCCCAGCGGCTTGCCGGATTGCTTTCGAAGTCATCGGTACGAATCGTCTTTGCCGAAAGCTGTACGGGCGGATTGGTGGCGGCATCGTTGGCGAAAGTCCCTGGCATCTCGGATTATCTGTGCGGTTCGGCCGTGACTTATCGCAATGCTACGAAACACGCGTGGCTCGCCGTCTCCGACGAGAAGCTGACTCGTCCCGGCCCTGTCAGCGCCGTTGTCGCGAGCGAGATGGCGGCCGGTGTGTTGGCGATGACGCCTGAGGCGGATTGGTCGGCATCCGTTACTGGGCATCTTGGCCCGAACGCGCCTAAACGTCTTGACGGGCTAGTTTATATTGGAATCGGTCGCCGTGTCGGAAAGCTAGTTGAGTCGTCGGCATCGCGGCACGTGCTGACTTCCGAAACAAGGCTAACGCGTCAGAAGGAAGCAGCATCTTTGGTCTTGGACAAGCTCTTCGAGGCGATCTGCGATTGGCAGGACGAATGATGAGCGGCAAGCAGCAGCGTGAACTGTGCCCCGAGCAGTTGGCCGCAATCGAGCGATTGTATCGAGGTGAACTTGGTGCGTTAACGTGTCGCGGAGACACGATTCTCGACTCGCCTGCCTCCGTTCAAGTTGTTCTGCCCGGTGCCTTCAACCCGCTGCACGCTGGGCACACAAGGATGGCTCGACTGGCTGCCAGAGTTCTTGACGTTCCGGTCGCATTCGAGTTGTCCATCGAGAATGTCGAGAAGCCCACCCTGGATCTCGGTGCAATTGCAAAACGTCTCGAACAATTCGACGAGGAAGCGACGATCTGCGTGACGCGCGCGGCAACGTTCGCCCACAAGGTGCAGCTATTCTCTCGTCCCACCTTCGCGGTTGGTACTGATACGATCATGCGGATTGCGGATCCTCGCTACTATGACAACGACACCTCGCACAGAGACAGTGCGCTGGAATCGATCGCCGCCGCCGGGGCCAGTTTCTTGGTTTTCGGACGATCAATCGGGAATCACTTTCGGACACTCGCCCACCTCGATCTCCCTGCCTCCTTACGAGCAATCTGCCGTGAGGTCAGCGAGGCAGACTTCCGTCACGACATTTCTTCGACCGAACTTCGTGGCTCCAATGCGGCAAACGAGTGATAAACACTCTGACTTGGCGTCCTTGACCGGTCGAAATCTCGCTTCTACGATGAACTTCGCAGTTTGATTGTGAGCGTCGTAAACGAGCGGTCCCAGTCGTCGCAACTGTAGACTAGCCCTTCCTTTCGACGATAAAGACCTTCCATGCCAGACACCGATGCTGCGACCGATTCCAAGTCTCCTGTCGACATGCAACGGCTACAGAACGCCGTTCGCGAGATCCTGGCCGCCGTCGGCGAGGACCCAGATCGCGAGGGGCTGCTCGAGACTCCGGCCCGCGTCGCACGGATGTACGCCGAGTTGTTCAGCGGCTTGCACGACGACCCTCGCGTACACTTGCAAAAGGTGTTTACCGAGAAGTACGACGAGGTCGTCGTGGTGCGCGATATCAGCTTTAACAGCATGTGCGAACACCATCTCTTGCCGTTCATGGGCAAGGCTCACATCGGTTACATCCCCAATGGGAAGGTGCTTGGGTTGAGCAAGTTGGCACGCGTCGTCGAGAGCATCTCGCATCGACCGCAAGTTCAGGAACGGATGACGGAAGAAATCGCGAGCCTGATGGAAAGCGAATTGGATGCGAAGGCGGTCGGTGTTGTCGTGGAAGCGACTCACTCGTGCATGACCATGCGTGGCGTGCGAAAACCCGGTAGCTTGTGCGTTACGTCGGCGATGAAGGGTTTGTTTCGCACGAACCCGTCCTCGCGTGCCGAGATCATGCAACTCATCTACGGTGACAGGCGGTAGCGACGCGTGGGATTCTCGCAACTGCTGATCCAGTTCGTCTTTCGACTCACTTTCGGCGTGGCATTGGCGATGGCCATCACGCCCTCGAAACATGTTTCGAGCGGCTTCTATCGAGTTCACTTGTGGGTGTTGATGGGACTCAACACGTTCGCTGCTCTGGCGGTCTACTCGCAGTCAGAAGTTCTCGCAGGCGTACTCACCAATTGGTGGTTGCCGTTTGCTTTGGCGATCGCCTTATCAGCACTCTGCTACGTTGGCTCGATCGTGTGGCTTTACGAGAAGGCTGACTTGGGAACTGCCGTAATCGTTCTTGTTGCCGGTGGCGCGCTGCTTGCCGCCGTGTTCGCCACACCTTGGGGCAGCACGAAGACGCCGTTGGGAATTGCGCTCGCCGTGTTCGATCTTGGATCGAGCGGCTTGTTGATGGGCGTTACGCTGTCGGCAATGTTCCTTGGGCACTGGTACCTGAATACCCCGACGATGGAGCTGCTTCCGCTAAAGCGATTGGTAATCCTGATGACGACCGCGATCGTGGCACGCACATTGGTCAGCGGCACCGGACTGGCACTGCAAGCGTCGTCGGCACAGCCACTGGACAACGTGTTTTGGATCTTTGTCTCCTTCCGTTGGCTATCGGGCCTGCTGGGCACTTTCACGTTGGCTTTGATGACTTGGTACACGTTGAAAGTCCCCAATACACAGAGTGCGACCGGCATTCTTTACGCAGGCGTTATTCTCGCATTCCTCGGCGAACTAACCTCCTTGCTACTGTCGGTCGACTACCTCTATCCATTATGATGCAATGTGGCCATCACGCTCCACCGTGATGCGGCCTTCGCGTGATCCGACGGCGCTAGCCGCGGGCCACACACGATGCATACCCTTGGTGGGGCCCGCGGCTAGCGCCGTCGGCGCCGATTTCAAAACGATGAACATCACCTTTGCTTGTCCAGAATGCGATCACACGAGCCGAATCCCAGTCGAGGGGGGCGCGGTCGTGGCCTGTCCCGCTTGTGACTGGAAGCAAACCACAACCGCGCGCGTTTCCTCCGACGAGCCGCTGGACGAATGTCTGGTTTGTGGCTGCAAAGAACTTTTTATTCGCAAAAATTTCTCCCAACGGATCGGAGTCTTTGTCGTCGTCGTTGCGGCAACCTCAAGTGCGATCGCGTGGGCCTTTTACATGTGGTACACGGCCTACGGAATCCTATTTGCGGCGGCACTCTTGGATCTGTATCTGTACTTTACGGTTGGCAACTTGCTGCAATGTTACCGGTGCAGTGCCGAGTATCGCGGCCTTCCGCATCTGGATGACCATGCGGCCTTCAGTCTTGAAACCCACGAGAAGTATCGCCAACAAGCGATCCGACTTGCCAAGAGCCAAACCGTCCAATCCAAGGGGGCATGACTTAGTCAGCAGCGCCCATGGACAAGGAACGTGAACGCATCCAGGCTGACCTTCGCGGCTTGATTGATGGCGACGTCCGATGCGACGACGTCTTTGTCCAGATGTACGCCAGCGACGCCAGTGTCTACGAGATTCGCCCACTTGGCGTCGTCCGACCTCGCGGCCTGGCCGACGTGGTTGCTTGCGTTCAATATGCGGCGAAGAACGGGGTGCCTATTCATGCTCGAGGTGCTGGCTCGGGCGTAGCTGGCGAATCACTCGGGCCTGGATTGGTGCTCGATTTTTCGTACTACATGCGCCGCGTGCTCGAAGTCAAGGATGATCTCGTTCGTATTCAACCGGGCATCGTCCATGCCGAGCTCAACAGGACGCTGCTTCCCTGCGGTCGTCTGTTCGGCCCCGATCCAGCGACGCGTAGCGTGACAACCATGGGGAGCGTTCTAGCGTTAGACGGGAGTGGCAGTCATTGGCCGCAGTACGGTTCAGCGCGAGGTCGCGTCGAGCGATTGCAGGTTGTCCTCGCGGACGGTTCGGTCATCGAAGCCGAGAACGTTCCAATCAATCAACCAGACGCTGATCCTCGCCGCGGCGAGATAGTACGGCGATTGGTCGATCTGCTGCAGCGTCATCAACCCGAGATTCTCAAAGGGCGCCCCAAGTCGTTTGTGAACCGTTCCGGCTATCATGTGTATGACGTATTGCAGGGTGAACAGTTTCGCCTGGCAGATTTGATCGTTGGTTCCGAGGGTACTTTAGGCCTGATCACCGAGGCCACGGTACGCACCGACCCACGACCTAAGCACCGCGGAGTGGTGCTGCTGTTCTTCGATCGTTTGGAGAATGCAGCACAGGCTGCGCTGTTGCTTTCCACCATGGGCGTGAGTGCGTGCGACCTGATGGATCGAAGGTTGCTGACGATTTCGCGAGAGGTCGATGTTCGCTTCGATCTGATCATACCACGCGACGCAGAAGCGATGCTGTTGGTGGAGCAGTGTGGTGACGATGCGAGTGAGTTGCGTGAGCGCTTGAAGCAAGTCATCGCTCGTGTTCAGCGTCGCAAAAAGTTGGCTTTCGATTCGCGAATGACGATGGACAAAGAAGAACGCGATCTCTTTTGGCATTTGGCTCGGCGAGTAGTTCCGCGACTGCATCGACTGCGAGGCTCAACGCGACCGATTCCCTTCGTCGAAGACATTGCCATCCCGCCGCATGTGCTTCCCGAATTCCTGGTGACGATTCAGAACGTCCAGAAGGCTCATCAAGTCACCGCAACCTTGTTCGCACACGCGGTACACGGTCAGTTGCACATTCGCCCATTCCTCGACCTGAGCAATCCCGACGACATCCGCAAGATGCAAGGCTTGGCTCAGGACCTATACGAAGAAACGCTGAAAGTCGGTGGCACCATCAGCGGCGAGCATGGCGACGGGCTGAGTCGAACTTGGTTCGCTCAGAAGCAACACGGCGATCTGTACGAAGTCTTCCGTTCCGTCAAACGCATTTTCGACCCAAACAACATTTTCAATCCCGGTAAGGTCGTTGCCGACGCGCCGCAACCGCCTAGTAAAAACCTGCGTCCGGTCGTTGCCGCAACGGCCGAATCGTTTGCGGCAGAAACCGAACTTTCGGGAGGAGAAAACGGACGCGAGTTCCATCCGATTAAACTGCAAATCATTTGGACGCCCGACGACATTGCCCATGCCGCGCGTACGTGCAACGGTTGTGGACGCTGCCGAACGGAATCACCGGAAGAGCGAATGTGCCCGATTTTTCGTTTCGCTCCGCGCGAAGAGGCGTCGCCGCGAGCGAAAGCCAACTTGATTCGTGGCGTGCTCACCGGTCGGCTCAATTCGAATGAATTGACGAAGGATCACCTAAAGGCCGTCTCAGATCTATGCGTGAATTGTCATCAGTGTCGCTTGGAGTGTCCGGCCAGTGTTGACATTCCGAAATTGGTTTTGGAAGCCAAGGCACAGTACGTGGCGACGAATGGGCTGCCACCCACCGAGACGCTCTTTACGCGGCTGGACAAGATGTGTCAGGTCGGCAGCAGTTTTGCCACGCTTTCGAATTGGGCGTTTGGCAGTCCGGCAATGCGTTGGCTGATGGAGAAGACTGTCGGCATCGCACAAGGACGCAAGCTCCCGCGATTCGCGATGAGAACGTTTTTGCGGGAGGCACAGCGAAGAAGACTCACGCGTCAGGGGCGCTTCGAGGGACGCAAGGTCTTGTACTTTGTCGATGTCTACGCGAATTGGTTTGACGTTGAGTTGGCTAATGCCTTCGTCAGTGTCATGCGACATAACGGTGTCGCCGTCTTTGTGCATCCGCGACAAGTCCCCTCCGGCATGTCCGCTGTTTCCGTCGGCGCCGTCGATACCGCGCGAAGATACGCCATGCGGAACATACCGCTGCTTGCCGAAGCCGTACGTCAAGGCTATCAAATCGTTACCACCGAACCCTCCGCCACGTTATGCCTGAAACACGAGTACCCGAGCCTGTTGGACGACGATGACGTGCGGCTCGTCGCCAACAACACTTCCGATGCGTGCGACTACCTTTGGAAGATGCATCAAGGCGGCAACCTGGAACTCGACCTCAGTCCGATCAATGCCACTGCTGGTTACCACTTGCCCTGCCACATGCGAGCCCTGGAAGTCGGCTCCCCCGGCGAGAATTTATTGCGGCTGATCCCAGGTATCTCGATCAAGCGGATCGAGAAGGGATGTTCCGGGATGGCGGGCACATTCGGCTTGAAACGTAAGAACTACCGCAGTAGCTTGCGCGCGGGATGGGGCGTTATCTCGGCACTGCGTGATCCGGTGATCCAAGTCGGTACGACCGAATGCAGCGCTTGTAAGATGCAGATGGAACAAGGCACCACCAAGCCAACAATCCATCCGCTGAAGTTACTCGCGATCTCGTACGGCCTGATGCCGGAACTAAGTCGATTACTAACAACTCGTGGCGAGGAGTTGATCGTTACATGAATGTCGAAGTCAAACTGTTCGCCGTCGCCAAACAACTCTCTGGGACGGAATCGATATCGGTCGAACTCCCCGCTGACGCGACGGTCGAGGAATTGCGAGAAGCAATCAGTGAACAACATGCGGAACTGCGAGACATCACAGCCCGTGCGATGATTGCCATCAATGCCGAATACGTCAATAACAAGGCGAGTGTTCCAGCAGACTCCGAAATCGCCCTGATTCCACCAGTGTCAGGCGGCTAACTCAATTATGATCGAACTTACAGAACGACCAATCGATTCCCAAGAAGTCCTCAGCCGCGTCAGTTCGACGCAGGCGGGGGCCGTGGTGTTGTTCTTGGGCACAACTCGGGAGTTCACGCGCGGACGGCAAACACTGTCGCTGAACTACGAGTGTTATGCCGAGATGGCCGAAAAGAAACTGGCCGAATTGGATGCGACCGCGCACGAACGTTGGCCACTCGTGGCGACTGCAATCGTACATCGGGTGGGCCATTTAGGGCTCGGTGAGGCCAGCGTGGCGATTGCCGTGAGCTCGGCACACCGTGAAGATGCCTTCGAAGCCGGCAAATGGCTCATTGACACGCTCAAGGAGGTTGTGCCAATCTGGAAGCAAGAGAACTGGGCCGATGGTGCCACCGAGTGGGTTCACCCCGGCATCGAGCCGTCACCTACGAAGCCACCGAACGAGAAAGCCGAATGACCGATTCGAGAAGACTCGTCGATACCCTGGGACGCGTCCACAATAACTTGCGGATCAGCGTTACCGATCGTTGCAATATTCGCTGCTTCTATTGCATGCCGAACGAGAACGTTCAGTTTAAGCCGCGAGCCGAGATTCTGACGTTTGAAGAAATCGTTCGCTTTACGCGAGTTGCCGCGTCGCTGGGCGTCGATAAGGTACGGCTCACGGGCGGCGAACCCCTAGTGCGTGCAGACTTGTGCGACTTGGTTTCGGAACTGGCCGCAATACCGGGCATCCGCGATATCGCGATGACAACGAACGGTGTGCTGCTGGCCGATCATGTCGTGGCGTTGAAGCAAGCTGGATTGAAGCGATTGAACATCAGTCTCGATGGACTCCGCGAAGAGACGTTCGAACGCATTTCGCGCCGCCAGGGACTCGATCGAGTGCTCGAAGGCATCTTTGCCGCTCAACGAATCGGATTCGAGAGGATTCGTCTCAACGCTGTTGCGATCCGTGGAATCACGGAAGACGAGATCGTCCCGCTCGGTGAGTTCGCGAGGCAGCACAACTTGGAGCTTCGCTTCATCGAGTTCATGCCACTGGATGCCGAGAACAACTGGTGCGACGATCAAGTTCTGTCAGGCAGCGAGATTCGCGACACCTTGGAGAATGAATTTGGTCCGCTGCGCCTGAGCGAACGAACCGACCTCAGTCAGCCAGCGACCGACTACCGCTTCGAGGATGGACGGGGAGTCATTGGCTTCATCAACCCAGTGACACAACCCTTTTGCGGCAGTTGCAATCGGCTCCGCATAACGGCCGAAGGCAAGATTCGGAACTGTTTGTTCTCGATCGCCGAATGGGATGCGCGGGAGGTCATGCGCAGCGGTGGCAGCGACGAACAACTCGTCGAGTTACTGCAAGACTGTATTCTCGCGAAGAAGCCCGGACACGGGATCGACTCGCCCGACTTCATCCGCCCTGAACGCGCGATGTATCAAATCGGTGGTTGATTTGTAGGACGGACGCCTCGTCCGTCGTTTCGTGTTGCGGGACGGACGAGGCGTCCGTCCTACGAGTCAACGCTCGCTTGATAACGCCGGAAATCTTCGATTACTTCTTGTGGTATCCGGCGCGGCACACGATGCTCGAAGCCGATAAACGCCCAGTTGGTTTCCGCTTCGGCAAGCACCGCCTGGTCCAACTTGCGAACGATCTGATACCGTCGCAACGACGTTACTTTCTTAAATCCGGCGATCCACGTTCTAACCACGACAGTATCGTTGGCGAGAGCCGAGTTCAGATACTCGATCTTATGAGAACGCACCACCCAACCGCCGCCAGATTCGAGATAACGCTCCGTTGTCCAGCCGCAAGCCGACGAGTGGGCGACGGCAGCCGATTGCATCCACTTCAGGTAAGCAAGATTGTTGACGTGACCTAGTACATCGATCTCGTCATCGCGGACATCGTGCTCGAAAACGAATACGGCGGATTCGTGAGGCTCTTGTCGGTCATCCATGACTCACTCAGCGGCCTTTCTTCACGGGGTTCTCGTACCACACAACGTTCTGGCTCATTTGACCGGCGATCAAGAGGTCAATGTCGCTATCGCCGTCCATGTCGATCGCTCGAATGTCGTAGGCAGCTTGCTCGGTGCCGATCACATGCGTCGTAAAGTTGCCCTGGCCATCGTTCTCGAACCAGGCCGCGACTTGATCATCTTTCGCACAGGTCGCGGCATCGATGTCGCCATCACCATCGAGATCGGTTACCGCCAAGCAGTGCGGTCCCTCGAACGTCGTTTGAATGTCGTGCATCTTCCAAGTCGGAGCCTCAAACCAGACGAGTCCGTGACCGTGCCCTCGCGAGGCAACGAAGTCCGTCTTGCCGTCGCCGTTGACATCGGCCGGATGAATGTTCGTTGCACCGGGTTGCTTGTCGGCGAGCAGATGCTTGCGCCACACACCGGTTGGATCTTCGGGAGCTTCCCACCAGGCAAACCACTCGCCTTGCCCACTGGGATCTTGCTCGCCACCCTTCGCAGCACTGGCCGCATCTGGTCGGCCATCACCGTTGACGTCGCCAACGCCGAGATAATGACTCAGCCCCGGTGCATCACCTTGCGCGAACACGTATCGCGGCCACTGTTTGGCTTCTCTGGCGTTCGTGGGCGGCTTGTACCACACGAGCGAATTCGCGAATGGACCTGCTGGTTGAGCGCTGTTAGCGAGCAAGTCGGGTTGCCCATCCCCGTCCACTTCGCCAACGAGCAATCCGTGGATCCCATCAACTTGGTCATCGACGAGATGATAGGTCCAACGATCTTGCAAAGGGTCTTCCGGTCGTTCGAGCCAAAAGATCAGACCGGGCTTGTAGCGAGTGGCTATAAAATCGGGATCACCGTCTCGATCGACGTCCATTGTCTCGCTGTGAATTAGCCCACGCTTGCTATCTCCGTCAAGAATGACTTCCGTCCAATCCGGTGCGACCAGCAATCGCGTCGCTCCGCCAGCGTTGCAGATGACGTCCACCAACTTATCGCCGGTGAAGTCTGCGGCAACTGCCGTGTTGCAATGGGCTCCCGTGTACACCACGTGTTTCTGCCAGCCGGGTTCGTCGGCTTGAGAATGTGTCTCGCTTAACAAGAAGCAGCCCACACCGATTGATGTCACAAGGGCGAGTACGTGGCTGGTCGAAAAGGGGCTCTGCATTCTCTTTCTCCGAAACGAGACCAAGCGGTTTTGCGGCAACAACTTCGAACTAATCCCTAAAACCAGAACTAAGCATAATCCCGCCCACGAATCTAGCCACCGGCCCACTGCCCGAGAAGCGAAACCCAATGGAATAGATCTGTGTGACGTTTGACTCGGGCTTACTGTGACCTATCTACAGGTAAGGGGTTTCGTCGGGCCTCTGCTTCGACATGAGCAGAGGATTTCAAAGGCTAACACATCCGATCAGCGATGTGCATCACACTGCGGAGACGTAAACGATGGGCGCGATTCTATTTAAGATCACATTTCTCGGGGCGGCAGCTTGTTTGGGTGCCATCGCCGGCTGGTGGATTCGCGGGGCCGGTTCGAGCAGCGCGCCCGCCCCAGAACCAACTCCGGAATCGCCCAAAAAGACGCTGCCCCCGGAACCAACTCCGGTAGCCGAGGAACAACCGAAAATTGATACGGTCGATCTGATGATGGCTCACTTGCAGCAATTGACTGCAACGGTTGCAGCGGATGTCGGCGAACACAACAGCAAGGTCCGTGAGATCAACGACGAGTTGACCGCAGCGACCGCCGATGGCAGCAATGTCGTCGCCGTTGTCGAGAAACTTCTCAAAGCCAACGAAGCCATGCAGTCGCAACTCGCTCAAGCCGAGAGCCGTCTCAACGAACAAGCCCAAGAGATCGAGACACACGTCAAAGACGCTCGAACCGATGCCCTCACCAAGCTTTGGAATCGACGCCACTTCGACGACGAGATGCAAAAGTGCAAAGACGCCTTGACGAAGACAGGTCGTCCGTCCTGCGTGATGATGCTGGACGTCGACCACTTCAAAAAGTTCAACGACACCTACGGGCATCAGGCGGGTGACGAGGTGCTTAAGGGTGTGGCTCGCACCTTGAAGAAGGCAGCGGGAAGAGACATCGTTTGCCGATACGGTGGCGAAGAGTTTGCGATCATTCTTCCTGGGTCCGATATCAACGCGGCCATCCCAATCTCGGAAGCGGCTCGCGCAGCCATTGCGGAACAAGTGTTCGAATTCGAAGACCTGGACCTGAAAGTGACGGCCAGCGGCGGATTGGCTCAACTGAGCGGCGACGAGTCGGCGTCGGAAGTGGTCAAGCGAGCTGACGACGCCCTTTATGTCTGCAAAGAGAACGGACGCAACTGCGGCTATTGGCACGATGGCGACGACAGCCATCCCATGAAGGGCTACACGCCACCCAGTGCGGACGATGTCGACGCGTTCGAGTTCGACGCCGACGAACTGACACAGGATCCTCGCGACCGAATCAATGGCCTGTCCGATAAAGCAAGTTTTAGGAATGACATCGATCGGCGAATTGCTGAGTGGAAACGAGGTGGCGCAACACTGTCCGTATTGTTGGTCGAAGTCGACGAGTACGATGCGATCCTTGAAACGTATGGAGAAAAAGCTCGCGAGGTCGTCCTGCGAGCTGCTGCTCAATTTCTGAAGGCAGCGATGCGCGAGATGGATCACATTGCTCGATACGATGACCACATATTCGGATTGTTATTGCCCGGCGCTGAAGTCACCGAGACGAGTTCGGTGGCGGAGCGGTTGCGTTCTGCCATTGCGCGTTGCTCGTTGCCATTGGGCGGCGAGAAGGTGACGTTCACCGTGAGCCTTGGGTCTGCTGAAGTTGCAGACAATGACACGGACACAACCTTACTTGAACGCGCGAAAATATCACTCGATGCAGCCAGGGAGTCGGGCGGCAATTGCAGCTTCGCTGCGACGGCAAGTGGTGATGTTCGCTCGATGGCGCTGACCTCGTAGCGATTCTCAAAGTGCTCAATCACAAGAGGATGGAACGAACTTCCATCCTCTTGTTGTTTCTTGATCGCTAGCAGGAATCAATTTATTTTTCTCACGTCGAGAAACGGCCTTGACCCTCTCCAGTGATTCCCATATTCTGCCGCCTCGTTGAACACATCAGCCATCGAGCAAAGAGACAGGGAGGTCACTAATTCGATCCGCTCTCACCTTGTTGGCAACAATACTTTGATCAACGCGGACGAGCCCGCACCTGGAGTATGTCATCGTACATAGCTCTGCGGACCGACTAAGAAAATCGTTGGCATGGAAGTCGACGACTACTTTGAAACGTGTTGATCACGACGCCGGACGACAACCACCGCATGGATGCACCGGTTGTCTACCGTCCAATCGCTCCCGGAAAAGATGCGAGTCCTCCGCCCCCCTGGGACCCGTAGATTCCGGGAGCCTTTTTTTGCGCTCACCGAAAGCCAAAAGACTTCGTTTCCTTGAACGTTGTCTAATTCCCACATCGCTTCGATCAGCGACACAATAAGTAAAATGAAATCGATTCATTTCGTTATAAATCTTCTTGGGCAAGTCTCGCCCGCCGATGGCGCTTCGACTGGTGATGCCAGTCACAATATGGGGTCCGCACTCGGCGAACTATTGCTGCGAGCCCAACAGGTCCGTGCAGATCCAGCGGAATTCCCCAAGTTTCTGGAATTCGTCGCGGTGACTTACCTGGGACCACTCCTGATCAACTTATTGCTCGCGGGTGTGATCTTCGTCGTCGGACGTTGGATTGCAAATATCGTCACTCGAATGCTTGGCAAACTTGCCAGCAAGGCGAAACTTGATGAGACACTCGTCAAGTTTCTTGAGAATATCGTCTACGCGATTTTAATGGTGATTGTCATCATGGCGTCGCTCGACCGAGTGGGCGTACCGACGACATCGTTTGCGGCGATCTTGGCAGCGGCTGGTTTTGCAATTGGATTTGCTTTGCAAGGATCACTCGGAAACTTTGCGGCAGGCATCATGCTGATTGTCTTCAAGCCATTTAAGGCAGGCGACTTTGTCGAAGCGGGCGGACAAGCGGGCGTGATCGAAGAGATTCAAATCTTCAATACGATGATGCGAACCGGCGACAACATCAAAATCATCGTTCCGAACAGCTCGATCACGGGCAGCACGATCAGAAACTTCTCCGCCAAACCGACGCGGCGAATTGATCTCGTAATCGGATGCGGTTACGACGACAACTTGAAAGAAGTAAAACAATTTCTGCTCGGTGTGTTGCAAGCCGAGCCACGAGTACTCAAGGATCCGGTGCCTGTCGTGGCGGTTAGTGAACTGGGCGACAGCAGTGTCAACTTCGTCGTTCGTCCGTGGGTCGCAAGTGCGGACTATTGGGCAACCAGATGGGATTTGACCGAAGCCATCAAACTCGGATTCGACGAGCGTGGCTTTAGCATCCCTTACCCGCAACGCGACGTTCATATCTCGAAGGACGCCGCGTAGCCGCGCCACCAATCGAGAGCAACGAGCGTTTGCCCGCGTTTTGTGAACTCCCGTGAGTTGAATCGGTGAGCCGACGGCGCTAGCCGCGGGCCTTGAGCTGGGCGAATTCGATGCTGCTGCCCGCGTCTAGCGCCGTCGTTTCACTTCTCAAGTCACGTCCTCAGACCAACAACTCTTGAATCGCTTTGCCTTGGCTAATAATCATCGGTCGACCGATCGGAGTTTGCAACTCCTTTTCATACTCGATGCCAAGCGTATGAAGCACCGTCGCGTGAACGTCGGCGATGTTGTGAGGATCCTTGAGTATTTTCGTTTTATCCTCTGCGTCGAGATCCGGGTCGGGCGACGTTTCACCGATCACGCGTCCGCCTGCGATCCCACCTCCCGCTAAAGCCATGCTGAATCCATGCGGCCAGTGATCGCGTCCACCTGCGGGATTGATTCGAGGTGTCCGACCGAATTCGCCACCGCAAATAACCGTCGTCCGATCAAGTAGCTCGTGTTCGTTTAAGTAGCGAATCAGCGCGGCGAATGCCGGATCAAGTACCTTCGCGTTTTCCGCGTGGTTCGCGTGATTATTCGCGTGCGAATCCCAGCCGTTCAGTGTCACCTCGACACACCGAACACCAACCTCGACTAATCGTGCTGCTGCCAGACAGCCTCGTCCGAAAGCCGTATCTCCGAATTGATCGCGAACGCTTTCGGGAGCTTCCTTCACGTCAAAGGCCTTTAGCTGTTCCGATGCCATCATTTTCAATGCGGCTTCGGTCGAATCTCTTTGCAAAGTTTTTCGGGCATCTAATTGCTTCAATCGCCCACGGGCGAACTCCCGCTCGACGATCGCTAAGTCGTTGATGCGGCGATCGTATCGTTCGTCAGAAACTTGGCGAGTGATATCGGGGATCGGTCCTTGCGGATCGTTGATCTGAAACGCATCAAACTGATCGCCGAGATAGCCGCCACGAGCTGGCCAGGGCCCGGGTAGAATGGAAACGTGACGAGGAATCTCGATGTTGTCTTTCTGTTGATGGCAAAGGATCGCACCGATCGACGGATGAACAAGCGTCGGATCGGGTCGGAAGCCGGTCTTCGTGTTGTAGGTCGCGCGCTCGTGATCGCCTTCCTTGCTGGTGATACTTCGCACCAGCGAAATGTGTTGCATCTGATCGGCGAGCTGTTCGTATCCTTTGGCAAGCTGAATCCCGGGGACCGACGTCTTGATGGCCTCGGTGCCGGCCGCGATGTTCGTGCCTGGCTTGGGATCGAACGTTTCGAGTTGGCTGGGACCGCCGGCTAGCCACAGAACGATGACGGATCGAGGAGGCTGGCCGCTGGTATCCTTCTCGCTCGCCCGTGACAGCGCTTCGGCGACCGGTGTTAGCCAACCCATGCCACTCAGGCCAGCCGCCTTGAGCAACGTACGCCGATGAAAGTGACTCCAACTGCCACAACCGGGCTCCGAGAATTCAGGCATGGTTCGATTTCCTTAACTAATGAGTTCGCGGATCAGTTGTCCGTCACGATTAACCTGGATCGGACGACCACCAGGGGTATGCAGCATGTGTTGTGGATCGATACCAAGCAAGTCGTAGATCGTGCAAGCTAGATCTGATGGGGTGACAGGCCGGTCTTTCGGACCTTCGCCCACCGAATCGCTCGATCCGATGACTTGTCCTCCGGTCACTCCTCCACCCGCCATCGCAACACTAAAGACGCGTGGCCAGTGGTCGCGACCGCCGGACACATTCAACTTCGGCGTCCGGCCAAACTCCCCCATCACGACGATTAATGTCTCGTCGAGCAATCCCCGCTGCTCCAAGTCTTCGACCAGTGCCGAGAATGCCATATCCAACGACGGGATCAATCCAACCGGGACCTTCGCTCCGGTGTAACCTTCTTTCAATCGCGTGTATGCGCCTTGATGCGTATCCCAACCGGGGTTGTTCACAGTGACAAAAGGCACACCTCGCTCGACAAGTCGCCGCGCCAGCAGACAACTCTGGCCGATAGTCCGAGTGCCATAGCGTTTGCGGACTTCGGCTGGCTCGCTTGTTAGATCGAAGGCTTGTTTCGCATCCGGTGAAGTCACAAGTCGATAGGCTTGCTCGAATGCCGGATCTGTCGGCGTTTCGGAGGCCTCGCCAAGTTGCTCGGCACCGCGATGAAATTGATCGAATGCGTTCAGGAAGCTGCGACGTCGATCGAGCCGACTCGTGGCTACATCCGCGTAAAGGTCGAGGTCACGAACCTGAAAGTCGGGCTTGGCGGGATCGCCGCCGACGGAGAACGGTCGTGTTTGTTCGGGAAGGAACCCTTGCCCCGATTGCCTTCCGCCTCCGACACGAAACGTTGGAATCGCGACATTGTTGGGCAGAATGCCGCGTTCGTTGTGCAGGTGCGCGACGACCGATCCGAAACTTGGATAATCGATCACGGGACTTGGCTTGTAACCAGACAGCAGGTACTGAGCCCCAAAGTTATGTTCCCCCAAGGGCGAAGTCATCGAACGCACAATCGCGACTCGATCGAGCAGCTGTGCGGTGAGCGGGAGCAACTCGCAAATCTGCGTACCGGCGACTGCTGTCGAGATGGGCTGGAATGGGCCGCGAACTTCGGCGGGAGCGTCGGGCTTAAGATCGAATGTCTCCAGATGGCTCGGGCCGCCGTCGAGCCAGATCAAGATGCAGGAACGATGAGAACGTGTGGAACGTTCACTGGCGGCGACTGGCGTTTGCAAGCGAAATCGATCAGCTACCCCCAAGCCCAATGCCGTAAGCCCGCCGACGCTCACAAAGTCGCGTCGCGTGACACCATCGCAGCGGCGGTTGATCCGGGGGGTATTAAGCATCGTTCGATTCCTTGGCCAGGTGCGGGTTAAACCCAGCGAATGCGTGAAAGGTTTCAAGCCGATCGCCGCTATCGTCCGAAGGTCAGTGATTCGTGAGAAACTCTTGTGAATTGAGCAGTCCCCAAACGAAGTCTTCCAGCGCCGGTTGTTGGACGTTCGGATCGCCTACCTCGAGTTGCAACAACCAGTAACTTCTCTCTTTGTCTGTCGGAGGTCGGCTGAACGCGACAAAATAGAATTCCTCGATGATTTCTGCCGTGCTGGCACCAGAACGGTGTAGCCTCGCCAATCGTCCCTGTTCGTCACCCAAACGGCGATTCAGCAAGGGTCCGTTCAGCAAATGCAGCTTCGCGGTCAGACCAACAGTCGATGACCCACTTGTCTCGCACGAGTCGCTGCGGTCACAGCGCCCCAGCACCTCCAGCGTTTCAGATTCTGGAGGCGTGAACAAGTTGATCGCTCGCGTACCCAACGGTTCGTTGCCGTAGAGTTCCGCGATGCCGGTTACGTCCGCGATCGCGTCGGCGAGAACTTCGGCTTCCAAACCAACCGGCAACGCGTGCGAATAGAACTGAAGATCACCCTCGTTCTCGGCGGTCGTTCGGCTACTGCGCGCATAGGCTGCAGACGTCATGATCGTCCGCATCGTATGTCGCAGCGAATAGCCATTCGACACAAAGTCGCTCGTAAGTTGGTTCAACAGCTCGGGGTGTGTCGCAGGATTCGTAGCCCGCAAATCGTCTGTCGGTTCAACAAGGCCGCGGCCCATGAGCGACTTCCAAATCCGATTGACAATCGCTCGCGCAAAGTACGGGTTCGAGTCGGATGTCAGCCACTGCGCCAGTGCCTCGCGACCATCGACTCCTTCTGCGAGAAAACGCTCGCCGGGAATTCTCGCGATTGCTGCTTCGCCCGTCACTGGATGAATCACCTCGCCGTGACTGGTCAAACGCACTTGCCGACCACGTTCGATGCGAGCGAAGATCGCGGCCAAGCCGTGATAGTCATACTGCGTCCAGCGATCGAGTGGATGATTGTGACAGTTGGCGCAACTTAATCGCACTCCCATCAACAATTCGCTCGTATATTCCGCCTGCGCCCGCGCGTCGCCGGCCACAAGGTAGAAGTTGGCCGGACCGTATTCGTGCGTGTCCCCTTCGGCAAGCAGTAACGAAGTTGCGAACTGATCCCATCCAACGTTGCCCTCGACCTGTTGCTGCACCCACGCGTAAAAGGCTTTTGTTGCAGGCAGATTCGTTGGCTGCGGACGGATGCGGAGGAGTTTGCTTAGCTGGTACGTCCAGTACTCAACGAACTCCGACGAGTCGAGCAAATCGTCGATTAGCTTTGTGAACTTACTGGAGTCTTTGTCTGCGAGGTACGCTCGCACCGTGTCCGCATCGGGCAGACGACCGGTGAGGTGCAGCGACGCGCGTCGTAGCAAGGTGGCATCGTCGGCCTGCGGCGAGGGCGTGAGATGCAACGCGTCGAGTGTGGTAATGACCTTGTCGTCGATCCAGTTGCAATGAGGCGCTGTGCTGAGATCGACGCGAGTGTCAGCCAGCGGTGCCGTCACAATAACAGTTTGCACGTCGGTGAGAAAGCGAACGACAACATGATGCCGCCCACGACGCACGATCTTCATCTTGCCTGAGTCGGTAACGTCGAGTGCGGCGGCGTCCGACGAAACGTACACGGAGAGATTCGTTGCGTCTTGCCGTGTGCCATCATCGAAAGTCGCGAGGACTTTCAACTGAAGTTCATCGTTCAACGAGACAAGTGAGTTGTTTGGCGTGATTGCCACTCGTGACAGGCCGCGTGCTTGGGATCGCACAGCTCCGTCCGTGATCCAACGCGTGAGCGTCGCAGCGTCCGAACCGTCATACTCGAAACGTGTCCCGCCTTCATGAGCGATTTGCTCGGTGGGTTTCGTGACGACGAGACTTGTCTCGGCGGAAGCGGGATTGATTCGGCGACCTTCGAGTCGATGAACGATCTCGTCGTAGTCCCACGCGGGATCGCCGCCGAATAACGAGAGTTTGAAACCCCCGCGTCCGGCTGCCGAACCGTGGCACGAGGCCGCGTTGCAACCAGCCTTAGTCAGAATCGGAACGATCTCAGTATCGAAGTCGACGGGTGCCGCCTCGGCTGCGAGAACCATCATCAGTGCTGCGAAAACATTCATTCACCACCTCATGTCGCTTCTATTGTGCCAAAAGACGCTCCGCGAGGCTACGAAAAACGCGGCCTCGCCGAAAACCGACGGGCCGCGTTCATTAATTCGTAGGTGAGTGTCAATCTGCTACTCTTCGAAGGCAGCGTCGAAAGCAACATTGCTCGGGGCGAAATCCATTTTCTTTACAAACGCGGAAGCCTCCGCCGCACCGAACTCGCGATCCATGCCGCAGTCTTCCCACTCGACCGACAAGGGGCCGGTGTAGCCGACATCGTTCAACGCACGAATGATCTCTTCGAAGTTGACGGTTCCACGACCGGGACTGCGGAAATCCCAACCTCGGCGGTGGTCACCGAACTTCAAGTGGCTGGCATTAATGCCGCTACGACCGTTCAACGTCACAATCGCGTCTTTAACGTGAACATGATAAATGCGATCGGGGAAGGCACGAATGAACTCGACAGAATCAACTCCCTGCCAATGCAAATGGCTGGGATCGAAGTTAAATCCGAACTCTTCACGATGATCGATCGCTTCGAGGGCTCGTTGGGCGGTGTAGATGTCGAACGCGATCTCGGTCGGATGAACTTCCAATGCGAACTTCACCCCACACTCACCGAACACATCCAAGATCGGATTCCAACGCTCGGCGAACAGCTTGAAACCATCGTCGATCATGCTGCCAGGCACGGGGGGAAAATCATAGATCAGATGCCAAATGCTCGAACCGGTAAATCCATTCACAACGCCGACGCCAAACTTCTGCGCGGCACGCGCTGTATTTTTCATCTCTTCGATCGCCCGCTCGTTCACGCCAGCCGGGTCGCCGTCGCCCCAGACGTAGGCGGGAACGATCTGCTTGTGGCGTTGGTCCACATTGTCGCAGACAGCTTGGCCGACCAAGTGAGCGCTGATGGCGTGGCATTGCAGGTCGTGCCGATCTAGCTGCTCGCGTTTGGCGGCGCAGTAGTTATCATCGGCCAGGGCCTTGTCGACTTCAAAGTGATCGCCCCAACAAGCAAGTTCGATGCCGTCATAGCCGAACTCTTTGGTCTTACGAGCCATTTCTTCCGACGGCAAATCCGCCCACTGGCCGGTGAACAATGTAACCGGTCGAGCCATACCGAACTCCTTGTACGAAGTAAACTTGTGTCGTGAACTATCACAGGAAGAGAATCGACGTTGCGGCCTTACTCAGTCAGATTCGCGCAAGTCGAACCGTCTATTCTGGCGATTGGGAATCGGACCTGCAACCGCTGTTGCGCTGCTTCCGAGTGGGATTTTACCTTGCGACGGGCCGAGATTGGTGAAACCGGGTCACCACCAGACCTTCGATTCATTCGACGTGGTGACGAACCGTCGCATCGGTCAGAACGCTGCGTCAGGGGATCGTAACCGGGTTGCCGTCATCACGAACTGCCAGATTTCGGAAGACAGTGGAGTCGATCTCCCAGGTGATGTGCTGCACCGACCCATCGACCATGACGACGTTGAAGCCAGCGGGATGACGGGAGCCAAATCGCTGTTCTGCCGAGGTTCCTGTGTCCATGTCGCGCAGTGGCGATAATGAACCGTGACGGACGATGTCGGTTTCCCAGCCAGCGTTGACAAACGGCTCGTTGTCGTCGCAACAAATCGCTCCACCTTCATGCGTGAGATGCAGATACTTCTCGCCGACCAGCATGGTATTCGCGGTCCCATCGGTCACCGAACTCATTCGAATCTTGATGCGATTGGATTCCACCAATATCCCGTTGGCGACGGAAGCGGTCGTGCTCGACCCGGCATTGCCTGCGTAATCGCCTCGATGGACATTGTTGTACAGCTTCGGGCTTCGACGGGACGGGCAATAGTAGACAGAGACTGGTGTGGCATAGACGACCGCGTCGCTGGACGTATCGACTAGCGTTTGTTGTTCGATGTAAGGGTAGATATAAAACGGCCAATTCCAGTAATCGCGAATGGTTGAGTTGCAGCAATTGACAAAGTTTCTTCCGGCCCAAGGAAACTGGCGAAACGTGTCGTGATAGAGCTGGAATCCCAAACCAATTTGCTTCGTATGGTTCGAGCATTGCATTCGTCGAGCCGCTTCCCGTGCTGCCTGGACGGCCGGCAACAGCAAAGCGACCAAGATGCCGATAATTGCAATAACCACCAGCAACTCGACTAGCGTGAAAGCGTTACGCTTCTTCATGGACTAACCCTCGATGATAAATGCTCTAGCGAGTCCCACTTCGCTCACCGGATGACGCCGCCTCAACTTGCTTCAGGATTTCCTGCTCCTGATCCGGCGTTAACTTGGCGGGTTGATCAGGTACGTCGCCACCGCAACCGGCCAATGCCAATACAATCAGACTAAATGAGCAGGCAGCAAGCCACCGGATTCGGGGAATTGGCGACATAGGGAGAAGTCAAGAAATAGTAGGATGTTTAAGTAGTCACCTCTTTGGGGGCAGCTTAACAACCCGCGTGACGCAAAGTCAAGCTAGCCGCCCGGGAAAGCAGGGCTTTTCAGTTTTTCAAACTGAGAGGTTTGTACGACGGGCCTCCGAGCCCGTCGATGAATCTAAGTCGTTTTTCGACGGGCTCGGAGGCCCGTCGTACATCTTGTGCAACTTCAACAAATGAAAAGCCCTGCCGGGGAAAGCCGTTGTAAACTACAAATTGCACGAGAAGCCTCGTCATGGAATCGCCCGCGATGACCGACGCTCGACAAGAATTCGACCTGAAAGCATTGGTCAAGAAGCCTATTCGCGGACCCCATGAATCATCAGCTGCTCGAAGTCGAACTTTGCTAGACTCCTAGCTCCGCCCACCGCCCCCGTTAAGAGCGCCAGTTAATGTGTATCAAACATGACGGAGAAATCGCTTCGGCGATCTGCGAACTTGGACCTCGTGAGGCGTATCGGCACCTCATCGACGCCAACGATCAACAGATCCGCACTTCCATCCTGGATAACGGATGCGAGATTACGGCGCAGCGCACGGCGATTCACACGGGTTTGGCTATGCACTGGGTGGAGACTCAACGCGAGCAGTTTGGTTACGAGCGACCGTTTGCCCTCGTGACGCTCGGCGGGACGGGACGCGGTGAAATGACGCCCTGCTCCGACACCGACTTTGCCTTGCTCTTCGAAGAGGATATTAAGAACAATGCCTTCGTGACCGCGCTACTGGCTCAGACGGTGAACGGGACTCAGTTTGCCGAAACCTACGGATTCAAGATCTGGCCGCAACCGTACAACTTAGAGCATGCACCGGCCCTGGCGGGAATGCAGCTTAATGCTTTTCTTGATATGCGGGCTGTGTACGATCCTTACGACTTCGCCCCCGGGTTTCGAGACCGCATCCGGGCGACCTTCGACCCTTTCGAGCATTTCCTGCACGTAAGTCGCAGTTGGCGAGGCGCGGGCAGTTCGCCTGCCGTCGGCAAGTGCGACCGGCTTGATCAATTTGACATCAAGAACGAAGGGCTGCGAGCTTTCCTCGCGGGGGTCTGGACGCTTGGCGGCCCGCGGTTTCGCCATAGCCGGGAAGTCTACAACGAACTTGACGACAGACGTGACCTCGATGCGTATTACTTTCTGCTCCGCATTCGAGCATTCATTCATCTGCGTCGGGGTACGCACAGCGAGCCCAAAGTGGATGGATCGCACGATGAGGATGTGCTGCACTTCGAGGACTTTGCGTCGTTCGGCGAGTTGTTGGGGCCGTCCGCGGATGATCGCGAGCGATTCGAATTCGCTAACCAAGTTCGTGCAAACTTGTTGGCGGCTCGTCGGCGCGTCGAACGCTTTGCGCGCGGCATCATTGGACGGGAATTGCAGCAGGGGCACAAAACTTTCTCAGGCAGTCCGATCATTCATGGAGTCGGTGGGTTGCGTCACGAGAACGTCGCGCCCGATTCAACGCCGCAGGCCCGAAGTACGGCGGCCCTGTCACTTGTTTCCGCCTCACAGAAGTACGGAATCGGGATCGATCCTGCCGAATTGGAAGAGGTCTTTCAAAATGCTGGGGACTGGCTGGTACGAGTCCCCGAACTTTCGGACTTGTTTTACGAATCACGAGGCAGTTTAGCACAATCGCTTGAGTTTTTGTCGCAGATCGATGGCGCGATGGACCGGCTTTTCCCAGGGTATACCCGATTCGAATCGTCGCTGGACGAACGCGTTCTGGAGGAACGTACGACTTCGCGCGGCGTCTGGGTACGAGAGAAACTTCAGTCTCTCGATGCGTGCCTTCAACTGGGCTGGAAGTTGCTTTCCCAAGGCAAGTCGCAGTGGGACCCGTTAAAGGCGTCACTGTCGGATATGCTCGTCGTCGAGTCGGCGCTGCTCGAATCGGATCATCTCGCCGCCGTCAAACTCGCCCTGCTGACGAAGCGATTACCGATGACCGACGAGGACATTAGTTGTCAAGCAGATGAGAATCTCAAACTCCACGAACGCTTCGCGTCAGGCTTCTCGGGTATCGAACTGCAGGAGTATTTTACGCCCTTCGCAACCGAAGCCGGCTTCGCCCCGAAATCGGTACGCGTCGCGACGTTTCTGACCGCGAATCGGCGCGTGTTTAAGCAGCTTGCCGAACGTGGGCGAAATGATGAGCTCGTGGTGAATGAACTCGTCAGTCTCTGTGAAGATGTGCAATCGTTACGTGCGCTGTTTGTGTTTACTTGCGTCGATCGCCAAGTCGGAATCCCCATGGTGGCTCCCGATCAAAATATCTCGACCGCAAACATGGACGAGCGAAAGCAGCGTCGGTGGTGGCTGCGTGAGAACAATCCGGTTCGTTGGTTTAACACACAGGAACTCTACACGAAAGCGTTATCACGTTTCTTGCCGGACATCACCCCCAAACCTGCCAGGACACTCATGGACGCGGGCTATGGCGCGGGTGAACGCGAAATCCTCCAAGATTTTGGCCATGACTATTTCAGCGGCCTTTATGTCAAGCACACAAATCATTTTGCGTCGCATCTGTTACGTTTGGTCAAACACGAAGAGCGGACACCAAAAGTCGACCTGGTGCGTGATGGCGACGCCATTTTGCTGGGCGTCGCGGCACCCGATTTTCGTGGCTTGGCCGCCTGCATTGCCGGCGCTCTGTATCACCACCAGGTCAGCTTACGCCAAGCTCATTTGTTTTCGGCTGCCAAATATCATTTGGCACTCGACTTCTTTCATCTGGGAGTGGACAAGTCGATACCGCGCGCACTGACGAGAGTGGTTTGCGACGCGGTGCAGCGCCAACTCTACATCGCAGCAGCCGATGCTGAATCTCTACCAGCGCTCCAAGGGACGTTTCATTTGGATGGAAACACAACAGGCGGGTATTGCTTGCGTTACGAAACCACAAGCGACAGTAGCGGGGTGCTGTATGCCGTGACGTGCAAACTGTTCCATTATTTAGGCGCCAGCATCCACGGCCTTTCTGCCTTTACATCACGCGGGTCAACCTTTGTTACCGTCCACCTGACATTGCCATCCGATCGATCCTTGGAGGAAGCACGGCAGATCGTGGAACACGACTTCTAGATCCACTGTCACGGGCAATAATTGGGATTTCCAAAGATCTCGTGCGAACAAGTCTCGACGACTAACTCGCCGCAAGTTCCCATGCGTTAGAAAGCAACTCACGAAGATCAGCGTCCTCGACCGTTGAAAGACGAACGATCATCATCGGATAGTTGCGGTAGTGAGCTGTCGTGAAAAAAGTATTCGGATCAGCACCCATCCGACGCGCGCGGTCGCCCTGGTCGATCTTGACGACAACCGAGTCGCCATCCGGAAGTAATCGAGCAAATAGGGTTCGTTTGACGTAGAAGCCCGGCGTGCCGTAGCAAGGTTTCTCTTGCGTGTTGGCTAGTTCTAAGGCAAGTCGCCTGACGATCTCGGAGTCTGCCATAGAATCGATCGGGAATTCTGGGTGGCGGGTTCGGTCCGGCAATCTCGAAAGTGTAACCGACCTGTTAGGCACGGCCAAATCCGTGTCTGTTCTAGAAACTCGACAGTCGAACGAGAGCGACATCGACTTCTTCAACTTAGTATCAACGATTTTGGTTGTCGTTCCAATACGCGGCCCACGACGCACGCGGAGAGAGCCCCTAACGCTCGGGCATTTTCTACGACAGACTCCGCCTTGTCGTCCGGCACACTGATCAGCAACCCACCAGATGTCTGAGCGTCGAAGGCGAGTTCCCTACGAATCGGATCTGGCTTGCCTTCAACTCGCACTAGCGTCTCGGCGAAACGCCGGTTGGACGCACTGGCTCGGGTCTTGAATCCTCGTTCGGCCAACCTATCCACACCAGGCAGAATCGGAATCCTGTCCAAATTCAACTCAATCGTCACGTCACTCGCTTGCGCCATCTCGGATGCGTGGACCGCCAGGCCAAAGCCTGTGATGTCGGTCGCAGCACGAGCCTTGGCTTGGCGTGCTGCGTCGCGCCCGATTACATTCAATTGAATCATGCTTTCAACGGCAGCGGCTAAAGTTGCCTCAGGGCAGCGCCCCGCTTTGTAAGCCGTCGTCACGAAGCCAGTTCCCAGTGGCTTGGTCAGTACCAACGCATCGCCTGGCCGAGCGTTGCGGTTGGTCATCAAGTGGTCGGGCGTCGCGATACCGGTGACCGACAGACCGTATTTGATTTCCGTATCGCGAACCGTGTGACCGCCCACGATCACTGCTCCGGCGAGTTGTACACGATCAGCGCCCCCACGGAGAATTTCACTGAGGATTTCAAGTCCGAGCTGATTGTCAGGAAAGCCGACGATGTTCAATGCCGTGGTCGGCTCGCCGCCCATCGCATACACATCGCTCAGCGAGTTCGCGGCCGCGATCTGGCCGAAAACAAAGGGGTCGTCGACGAGCGGTGGAAAGAAGTCGACAGTTTGTATAATTAGCAGGTCATCTCGCAGGCGATACACCCCAGCGTCGCTGGCACCTTCGGCGCCAATCAGAAGATTGGGGTCATCGAACTTTGGCAAGCCGCGCACGACCTGCGCGATCCCATCCACGGGGAGCTTGCCGGCTCATCCGGCACAGCTGGCATAATCGACCAGCCGCTTCTTGCGTCCAAACATTTTCATCCACCACCAACGACAAATGACGTCCGTAACTTTTACCTAGATCGTCTGCGAGAGGCGTGTGGTCATACGACGCGAGCAGTACTCAGAGACGGTTCCGAAACGCACGGCAAGGTACAAAGCAATCCTGGTTCTTCGAGTAATTCTCCGATGCTCGTTTGTTCGAAGGATCGCTCGGCCGCCGCCATCACGTTGTCGAGTCGCCGGTGCAGCGGGCACAGTCCACTGGTGTGCGCCGGTTGTCCAAGAGGGCAACGCGGAATCCGATGAAAGGTGTCAACCGCACAGATGACATCCAAAACCGAGATGTCGCTCGGATCGCGGGCTAAAGTGAATCCGCCATGCACTCCTCGCTGCGAGTTGACGAGGCCCACGCGGGTCAAGCCCTTCATCACCTTGGACAAGTAGCTTGACGGAGCATCGATCTCGGCGGCAAGTTGTGCCGCCGTACACGGTTCGCCCACTCGATGGCCCAGAAACACGATAGCACGCAGTGCGTACTCAGCTGTTTGAGAAATCATCTAGCAGCTCCTCAATTGATACTCGCGACAAACGGACCCGAACATCCATAATTAGTCATGCCGTCTAGGTTGTCAAGCCGAGATCGGTGAGTTCTTGTTAGGCAACAGGATGCTCTGGGAGCAGACGGCCACTGTCCGTTGCGGCCTGCGTTCCAATCTGGTCACCTAGGAGCCTGTCCGGATATCGTACGCGGTCATGTACGACGGGCCTCCGAAGCCGTCGAATCTCCGCTACTTCGTTGACCGACGGGCTGCGGAGGCCTGTCGTACGAACGTAGCCGGACAGACTCCTAGATTGTGATACGATGTCCGGCTTAAACCAATTGATGCAAGTCGACGGGAAGAACTGCTATGACATTGGTATTGAAAGCATCGGATTGAGATAGACCTCTTGATAAACCTCTAGGCGGAGACAGCGGGATGAAAGCAGATCGAGCACCACAACCAAGCAGTTGCCAAGTCTCACGACGACGCGTTCTACAATCGATCGGGGCACATGCAGCCGCACTGCCGCTGCTAGGATGGTTGGATTGCGCCCCTGCCAGGGCTGCGAACGACTATGAACCGCTCAATCGCTTTCCAAGGATGGTTCACGAGTTCTTTGTGCGACAGGTGCGCGAGTCGGGCGAACGTCACATCCACAAACTGAATCAAGTCCAGACCAAGGCCGACGCCGAAGGTTATGTCCGTGATGCACAAGCGAGGATTCGGCAAGCGTTTGGTTCCGAGCCCGAGCGAACACCGTTGAACCCACGTGTGACCGGCACGGTCGAACGCGACACCTATCGAATCGAGAACGTCATTTTCGACAGCCGTCCTGGATTCCCGGTGACTGCGAATCTATACATCCCGAAAGGACAGAACTCGCCGATGCCGGCCGTGGTCGGTACATGTGGACACTCGACGAACGGCAAGGCAGCAGAAGCCTATCAGTCGTTCGCCCAGGGATTGGCTCGACAGGGTTACGTCTGCTTGATATTCGACCCGATCGGCCAAGGAGAACGACTGCAATACGTTAAAGAAGATCTGTCACCCAAGGTGGGTGTGGGAGTGGGCGAGCATCTGCATGCCGGCAATCAGCAATTCCTTGTCGGAGAGTTCTTCGGCATGTGGCGCGCCTGGGACGGTATCCGAGCGCTCGACTATGTGCTCACGCGGCCTGAGGTCGACAAGGAGCGTGTCGGCGTGACCGGAAACTCTGGCGGTGGCACGATGACGACTTGGTTATGTGGCGTTGAACAACGTTGGGCGATGGGCGCTCCGAGTTGTTTCGTAACGACGTTTCGTCGCAATATGGAGAATGAGCTTCCGCAAGACACGGAGCAATGTCCGCCTCGCGCACTGGCACTCGATTTGGATCACGCTGACTTCCTGGCGGCGATGGCACCCAAGCCGATCATCATCTTGGCGAAAGAACGAGATTACTTCGACGTTCGAGGATCGGAAGAAACTTACCAGCGGCTGCGGCGACTGTATCGATTGTTGGATGCGGAGGACAACGTTGCGTTGTTTTATGGGCCGACGGGGCATGGCTACTCGCAAGAGAGTCGCGAAGCTATGTACTCGTGGTTTAACCGAGCCACTGGCACGACCGTCGCGGACAGCGAGCGAACTTTCGACGGAGTCCTGCAAGCGACGACGAATGTCAAGTTCGCGGCGGAGCCAGAGATCGTGATCGAAAAGGACGAAACGCTGTGGTGTACTCCCAAGGGACAAGTTGCGGCAGACGCAAAGACACTCACCGTCTTCGATTTCACTCGCGAGAAGTCGAAACAGTTGGCTTCCACTCGGAAGGCATTGCGAGGTGCGGAACTGCGTCAGGCGGTGATGGATGTGTTGAAGTTGCCGGAAAAGCGAAACGCCGCGCCGGACTATCGCAACTGGCGCTATCTGGGTTCGCGAGGTTATCCGACCAAACACGCGATGTCCTATACCATCGAAACAGAGCCGGGCATTCAGGCGATTGTCTATCGCCTGACCACGGAGGCCTGGCATTCGCGGCCACCTCGCGCCGGCAAACGAGCGATTCTGTACGTGCCGCACCTGTCGAGTGATGACGAATTGCGCGAGGAACCGTTGATTCGCGAAGTGATACAGGCAGAACCCGATTCACCCGTTTTCACGTGCGATGTTCGTGGAATCGGCGAGTCGCTTCCGGACACCTGCAATCCCGGATCGTTTCACAGCGCGTACGGTAACGACTACTTCTATGCGATCCACAGTCTGATGTTAGATCGCCCCTACCTCGGCCAAAAGACGTTTGATGTCCTGCGAGTTCTCGATTGGCTGGCGTCCGTCGGACATACGGACATTCACCTGATCGGTCGCGGTTGGGGTGCCCTGGCGGCCACGTTCGCGGCCGTGATGTCGGACCAAGTCAAGCAAGTCACCCTCAAGAACGCTTTGACGTCTTATGCTGAAATCGCTGAAACCGAACATTACAATTGGCCGCTTTCGACACTGCTACCCAACGTACTCGCGCACTTCGACCTACCAGATTGTTTCGTGGAGCTGAAGTCAAAGAACTTGCGCCGCATTGCTTCGTGGGGCGCGGAACCGGAGGAATAGCGCTGGCCGTCGTCGCATTCATTATTAGCCGGTACGCGTTAGCGTCCGGTTACCGCAATAACCGGACGCTAACGCGTATCGGCTGATCCCATCCAACGGAGACACAACTGATGATTTCCCGCAAGCACATGGTCAATACGTTCACCGCAACGCTGCTGTTGACGAGCTGGACGATCACCGTAGGTTTTTCTGCCGAGCCGATCGAGATCGGTAACCGACTAGAGTTGTTTGTCGACGATCACTTGATTGGCGAGATGAAGGGCGACGTTCGCCAACAGTTGATGCAACCCGAACCGCAAGATGTTGTGTTCGTGACCGACCAACCTTGGGAGGGCAACACGAGCGGCTACTACACTTATTTTCAGGACGGTGACTTGTACCGCATGATCTATCGTGGCTGGCAGCACGACACGCTCCAGAAGGCCACTCACAAGGAGGTCACATGCTACGCCGAAAGCAAAGACGGCGTTCACTGGACAAAACCGAACTTGGGCCTGTTCGAGTGGAACGGATCTAAAGAAAACAACATTGTCTGGCTTGGCCCCGGCACGCACAACTTCACGGCCTTCCGCGACGATAACCCGGCGACGCCTGCCGCATCGCGTTATAAAGCGTTCGGCGGCGGAGGCGGTGGCTTGTTGCCGTTCGAATCACCCGACTGCATCCATTGGAAGTTGATCCAGGACAAGCCTGTTATCACCAACGGTGCATTTGATTCCCAGAACCTCGCCTTCTGGGACACGGATCGCGGTGAGTATCGTGCTTACTGGCGTTACTTCGGCGACGGCGTCCGCGCGATCCGCACGGCAACTTCCAAGGATTTTATCAATTGGGAGAACGAAGCCGACTTGACGTACACGGAAGGCACGCCCAACGAACATCTCTACACCAACGCGATACAGAAGTACTTTCGCGCGCCGCAGCTGTTCATCGGGTTCCCGACGCGATTCGAACCGAAAAGCCAGCAAGTCGAGCCGGTTCTGATGACCAGCCGCGACGGCACCAAGTTTCATCGCTATGCTGAAGCCGTCGTGCCGCGTACTGCTCCCAAAGATCGCAACCACAACCGCAGCAACTATATGGCTTGGGGCATGTTCCAACTACCCGGCAAGCCGAATGAGATCTCTGTCTATGCCACAGAGAACTACTACGAACCCTCACCAGGCCGCGTCCGGCGATTCGTCTATCGCATAGATGGCTTTGTGGCGTTACGCGGTGGTGTGGATGGAGGCCGAGTGACGACGAAGCCATTGCGATACCAGGGCGGGCGACTGCTTGTAAATTACGTCGTGCGAGGCGGCGGGACGTTGTCGATCGAAGCCCTGAACGAACAGGGCGGTGTCATCGGTAAATCACAACCGCTTAGCGGCGACGCCATTGATGCTCCCGTTGCGTGGACGCAGGATCCTAAGTTCAGTGAAGGTGTCGTCCAACTGCGTTTTACGCTCAAGGATGCTGATGTGTTTTCAATCCGATTCGACTAACGGCGTCCACTCGTAATCGACCTGAACGCTCGCCGAGCTTGAACGTCGAGTCTGAAAGCGTAGCGGAGCAGAGAACGCCGAGTCGTGTTGGCGAATGATTAGTCTGCGCCTCTGTGTTGTAGCGTTTGCTGACCCGCCAACACTGCAAACAGGTGTAGATAAACAATGCAAGCGTCCGCACAATCAATGCTATTCAGCAGGCGATTTCAAGAAGTGCTCAAAGAAAGAATAGATCACTTCGTTCGAATCGTCATTCGGCGCGTGATCAGGCCGATTGGTCATGGCGACTCGGTTTTCGTGACCGAGCAGACGATTGACTTCGATCGTGTGGTTGAGCGCTTCCCAGCGTCGAGGTGGATCTTCGGCACCGCCCGATACGAGGAAGGGGCGCGGCGCCATCAGCGCGTGCAATTCGTGCAGGTCGTGTCCGGTCGCAGTGAGTGTTGGGTAAACGCCGCGCGCCGGGTTGTCTTCCGTGATGAGACCGCGAGTCCGCCAAGGTTGAGGGTGATAGCCGAGATACCACGGCTCCCAGTAGTTGACGCTGGGCCGAGCTTCGTCAAACACGATGCCTGGGTCCGACCAGGCAGCGCAAGCAAACTTGTCGAACAGACACGAGGCGAACATCGCCCACTTGCCACCATACGAATGGCCGACGATCCCCACCCGCTGACTGTCTACTTCTGGCCGATCGGCCAACACATGCCAGGCGTTGGCCGCCGCACAACCGAGCATCGACAGCGGTTCGACCTGAGCGTCCTCGATACTGGGATAGTAGGTTGCGTACGTCTTCGCTTCGCTGGTTTCGGTCGTGCCAATCGATAAGGCCACGAAGCCGCGACGTGCAAGTTGCAGTGCGAAATCGCGGTTCGCATTGCCCAGCCCAATCGCCGTCTCGGGCTCGTAGTACACCGTCACGATGGCTGGATGCGGTGCATCGCCATCGGGAATCAGCAAGTAGCCCGTCGTCTTCTCGTTCGGCGTCCAGTTGAAGCGAATCCGATGTTGCGTAAAGTTCTCGCGACGTGTCGATTCGAGGACTTCCACTTCCGGCTCGGTGATCAGCGGCGGCCACTTGCCTAGTAGATCTTCCCACTCGTTAACGATCTCCTCGCGGCGACGCTGCCAATCGGCCGGTGTTTGTGCCTTTGTGCCGTCAGCAAACTCGAGGGGCGATTTGTAGCTGCCAAACTTTCCCCGCCAAGGCTGCGGCGGTGAGAAGTATGTCTTGATGGTGTCCCACGCGTCGAATTGTTTAACGAGTTGGCTCGGTCGATTCCAGTTCAGCTTGGCCACGAAGACGCTGTTGTCGCTGCCGTGTTTCTCGACGCCAGCGGGTTGCATCCATTCGGTGACGGTGACCCATGTCTCGTTAGGCGACACTTCGACAACGCCAAAGTTACCGAGCCGTGCGCCGCGTTCGGGCACAAGTACCTGCTCCGTTGAGCGAATGACGTGCAGCTTGTCAGGATCGACGCGGGCGATAAACAGCGGCGCGCGATGTCGAAAGACGTGGTCGTTGTCTGCCCCGCGGCGTGTATACACCAAATACAATCCATCGCTGTGCGTCACCCAATGCTGCTGTGTGTTGTAATTGCCCAAGTCACTGCCATCGTCGAATGTCCACTGGCGTTGTGGTGTGAAGTGTAGCCCATCGTCGCTCACACTGACGTATCCGTGGTCATCGTTCCGCATCGTCAGATAATACCTTCCTTGAAATCGCGTGAGCGACGGTTCGTACAGCCCGCGTTTGATCGGAACGGTCAACTCGTCACCGTGTTCGATATAATCCAGTGTGCGACCATCGAAGCGGCATCGAACGACAGTCACCGAGTACTGCGTCTGTGTCGGCTCTTTGAAGTAGATCGGAATCAGCACATCGCCGCCCGGCAGCTCGACGCGCTGCACGCTGCCCGAACCGGCGCACTGAAATTTCAACTCGGCAGGTAGATCGACGGTGTTCCAAGCGGCCCACTGTTTCGTGGACGCATCGTACACGGCATAAGCGATTCCTCGCGGACGCACGTGCATCACTCGGTTGTCGCGATACCAGACGGTGTGACCAAGCCCCAGCAACCGCTGGCTGGCCGCGTGCCATTGCGGAGTAAAATCGCAGACCGTCGTTTCGTCGCCCGCTTGGAGGAGATGCGGCGCGATCGACGCGCCCGTCGGAAGCTTCTCGGATTCCAGTCCAACCACCTGACGTGCGAACGAGTCGTGCTCGTGAGGCTTAGTCCAGGACTTGCCTAAGTCCGACGAGCGAGTTTCGTTCAGTGCGTAGAACACGTCCGAGCCACTCAGCAACAGCTTTTGCATTGTCATCACCACGAGCGGTTCTTGTGAGTCGTTTCCCGGTTGGCCGGGAGGGATCGCTCCCGCTCGCGCGTGAACCCAACACTTCGTGCCATCGAAGCCGCTGTGGGCGACTGTTCGCTCGATGGTGAAGGACAGTTCGCCTTGGGGTTCGGCGAGCACGCATTTCTCGGCGACCAAAGTGGACACCGCCAACAAAATCAATAGCAACTTGGAGATAGGCTTCATGTTCAATAGTTCCGTGGTGGCTTTTGCTGGTGGGGTTGATTGGCGTTTGCACTCTACTACGGCGCGTCGATACTTTCCGCTGCGAACCATTATGTGAAACTCGCGTCGCCCTTGCGAGTCGTGTCCTCTTTGAGCCAACAATCCCGTGTAACGTTCATTGAGTTGCGACCGCTGTCCAGTAAGACTCAACATCATCCCTCGCGCTTTTCGGTTTTTCAATTTAGGTAGTCACCAGGAATCGAAACCCGAAACGTAAGTGAGGATTTCACGGTGTTCGCCTCGCTGACGCTTTTTGAAGTTGCGCTCTTCGCGTTCCGCCTGGCCATAGGCCCAGCAATTTGCCTAGCCCAGCCCGAAGGGCTGGGTGTTAGGCGAAATCGTTCGTGAGGGCCGAAGGTCCGGCCATTTGCAACCGACCTAGGCAGTCCAAGCAAACGGTCGGGCCGTCGGCCCTGCGATTCTTTGTTCTTGTCGATACCCAGCCCGCCGGGCTGGCTAGATAATCGGACCGGGCCTTGCCCCTAAATCAAATAACGCAACTTCAAAACTGACGCTTCGGGTTGCAAACCACACCGTTTGAAAAACCGAAAAGCCCTGAACATCTTTCTAGGGCCTTTCTGTTTTTCAAATTGAGAGGTTTGTACGACGGGCCTCCGAGCCAGTCGATGAATCTAAGTCGTTATTCGACGGGCTCGGAGGCCCGTCGTACATCTTGTGTAACTTCAGCAAATGAAAAGCCCTGAACATCTTTCCGCCTTGATCGATTCCTGATCGCCAATCGGGTAGGATGATGTTAGTTATGATGTGGTTGTCCGTTCTGTCGCTCAGCCCTTTCACCCTATATTTCCCCCGGACGGCCACTGTCATCGAGACGCAACTTGCCGAGGACGTGAATATGGAAACCAGCAAGCAAGTACCCACTTCGATTCATCCGTGCGAGAACTCACTCCAGTCGTCGCTCCCGACACGTAGACGGGTGCTCGGCATTTGTTCCGGTTGCGCACTCGCGTGCGCGGCGACATCGCCCCGGGTTCTGGCCGACTGGAACGACCCTATCCCGGTCGGTGCCCTGAAGGACTACACCAAGGACGAAATCTCGGAGGAATACGTCCAGCACAATTTCTTCGTGACGCGGCATGAGGGCCGTCTTTTTGCCACCATTGCCACTTGCCCTCACAAACAGAATTACCTGCTTCGCAACACAAAGGATCCCAAGCGAATCACCTGCACGGGCCACGATGCGGTCTTTGACCCTGCGGGAAAACCACTCAGCGGCCCGGTTCGCCAGGGCCTGGTCCGGTTCGGGATTGCCGTTGACGACAAGGGAATCGTGCAGGTTGACCCCAACAAGCAATTCTCCGAAGCCAAGTGGGACGATGTCGGGAGTTTCATCGCGGTGAAAACGACAGCTTCGACGACTAATAGCTCTACTAGCACACAAGAACAAACGAAGGGAAAAGATTCAACGACTTCCACGAAGAGCGAGAAAGCAGTACCAAAGAAGTCGGAAGAAGCCTTGCGAGAGTGGTCAGATTCTACCGGCACGTACAAGGTCAAGGCCTATTTCATAAGCTCCACCAATGGTCGCGTTAAGCTGAAACGCGCCGACAATGGCAAGTTCGTCGATGTCCCGATCGAAAAGCTCAGTGAAGTTGACAAAAAATGGCTCCAAACCAGGATCAATTAACTCCTATCGGCAGAGCTGGCAGTTGTCGAATGCTGAGCGGAACGCAAAGGCCTCGATGATTCGAAACCCAAGTGGCAGTCGAGACTTCGGGCTATGAGCGATTAAGGCGGAAGATGGCTCTCTGCCAAATGCTATACTCAACTTATGGAGAGTTCGCGTCTACACCGTATCCGAATTTCGGGCCGATACCGTATCGCATCGATTGTTTTTGCCTTCGTTGTGGCGGGGCGGTCATTGGCGATGGCCGGACCACCTGTTTCGTTCGAGCTGATCACCGACGGTGGCTTTCCAGTGTCTGGGGCTCAGCGTTGGATTGAGGCCCTGAAAGATCTCGATCAATCCGGACTGCGTATTCGAAGCGGCAGGCCCGGCGACAAAACCGAAGTGACGAATCGTGGCACGGAAGAATCGCCCTCGTATCACGTCGTCGGTATCCTGATGGCCAACAATCAACTCGCGCTTCCTTATGCGAAGTTCAGCTTGAGCGATCGAGCGGGGATCGCGAAGTGGATCGAGAAGCTTCAAGATGACGGAATCGATGGGCTGACGACATCGAAGGCGGCGTTCGGCTTGACGGCAGACGAGTTGGTCGAGTTTGACAAGCAACTGTCGACCCCGATCAACTTCGATACGAAAGGGATTCGCGCAGGCGACGTCGCTCGCAAGATTGTGCAAAGCCTCGCTATGGAATCGTCGGTAACAACCGACGCCCGCCGAGCCTTCGCACGCAACGAGACCGTACTCGACGAACTCAACGGCTTAAGCGCGGGTACGTCACTGGCAGCGACGCTTCGACCATTAGGACTTGTTCTATCGCCCGATAAGCCGCGTGGCGGAAAGGTCCGCATGGTGATCTCGGACGTTCGTGAAGTAACCGAGTCCTGGCCGATCGGATGGCCGCCTCAGGCCGAGCCGCGGCAAGCGGCTCCCAAGCTTTACGAGTACCTGACCGTCGAAATTAAGGAGACGGCACTCTCGGAGGCGATCAACGCGATTCAAGGTCGCGTCGAAACACCGTTCTTATTCGATCACAACGGAATGGCACGCGAGCAGATCGATGTAACTGCCGTGAAGGTCTCGTTCCCGAAAAAACGAGTGCAGTACCTTCGCGTCCTCGATCAAGTCCTGTTTCAAGCGCAGCTCAAGAGCGAGGTACGGCTTGACGAAGCGGGCCAAGCATTTCTATGGATCTCGCCGCGACGCGGGTAACACGATCAGGCGACTCGCATCGCCATTTTCTCCTAGGAATAAGTCAGAAATAACTTCGATATTTCAAGAGTAGGGTCCGCTGTGCGGACCAGGAATCCCTGAGGTCCGCACAGCGGACCCTACGCGAAAGAAAAAGTTATTGTTGATCCGGTCCCTAGAGCCCTAAGAAGGGCACGGGAGTAAGAAAGGCGTGTTGCTCGAAGAGGCTGTACGATCCGTACCACGACAGAAACTGCGTAAAGAACGCAATGAATGCGTAGAACAGCACCAGCGGCAAGCTACCAAGTCTGGCTCCCCATCGGAACAGGAAATATCGCGGCTGTTCTCGCTTCTCGGCTCTTGCCAACGCCCAGCCAGTGATGATCCGCGCCGGCAAGATGAAGATGACGAACACAACACTCGGGAGCCACACCGTCTCGCGCGGCACGTACTCGACTTTCAGCAGGTACAGCGGCAATGAGAATCCAAGCGTGATAAGCAACGAGAACCAGAAGGCGATAGGAGCTCGTTGGAACTTGCGGCGTACCTCGCCAATCTCGAACATCGCAACGAATCGATTCTCAGCCGCAAAGTGAGCTTGCAAGAAGGGCAAATACAGAACCACCGCCGCCAGTAAGATGGAACCAAAAAACGCGGATAGTCCGCCAAGTCCGCGGGCTGCTTCCTCGTTCTCCAACTGAAAGTTGGTCATGGCGATTATCATCATGACAGGGACGAACAGCCACGTAATTGCGCCAGCGAAGCCACGGAGACCGAGCCAGAAGAAATAGGGGGCACGCAGGTTGACAGCGTAGTCCCACACTGCATCACGCGCCGTGCTATACAGACCGCCACGCCGAAGATTCGACCAAAAGATTGCTGGTGGAAACCACGATGTAAGCGGCGGAACGGTTGTTAAGTCCTTCAAAAGCCGCTTCGAAAATGTGCCAACCACGGGCCCCACAATGGGACGCAGCCGAGTACTCGACACAACTTTTCTCAGCAACCACATGCCGAAGAACAGCGGAGCCAGCAGCGGCCAGAAGAAGTGACGAATCTTGCCGCCACATGTCCAGGCGAGCAGGATGTGGCCGACCATCACCGCCGTGAAGATCAACAATCCAATTCGCCATGCCGCAGTTTGTCCGCTGGTGGGATCGATGAGATAGGACGAATGCCAGTAACTCGATACGAGTCGAATCGGCCACAACATCAGCCAAGTCCCCAGAACGATGCTGCCCAGCCGAGCGGCAGGCCGGATGCCGATGAATCCTTCGCGAAGCTTTCCGGTGCGAGTGATCCGTCCGCTGACTTCCAGCAAATATCCGAGCGACAAGAACTGAACGATTGGAATGGATGCCAGCAGGGCCAGTCCGGCGATTACACTCGCCAAGCCAAACATCCACTCGATGCTTGAGCAGACCGATTGCCAAGCCTTAACGGGTAAGCTCCGTTCGTCCACGACTGCGATCTCTTCCTCAATTCCTTCTGCGGTGAAGACACGAACCGGAGGGGGGGCGTTCTCGAAAACTCCTACAGCGGACTGGGAATCCACCTCAGATGGGCTGTCGGATGTCGAGTTGTGGCCATCTTCTGGCGGAGTTAGCTCCCCACGGGGAGGTTCGCTGGTCGACATCGTGTTACCTTGGCTAAGAGCGTCGCAATGCTCGCCGGTGGGAATCGGGTGACCAGGGCGGCCATTGTCGGTGATCGTAGGCAATTCGGGCTGCGGTTGCAAATTCAGGCTTCCATTTAAGTTAGGGAACAAGTCGAATGTAGTTTGGTGGCCGTCATCGGCGAAACTAAAGATGGCGGCGGCGGGTATCTTTCAATAAGCCTGCACCGACTAGTACCCACTTTGTCCCCCAGGTCGTTTCAAAAAAGCTTTGATCTTTCTCGCCAAGGAGTCTGACTCGTGTGGCAACGCAATCTGCTGTTCGTTGGGTTGAGCGTCGCTGGATTGATTGCGCTCGGTTCTCGGTTGTTGAGCAACGATCCAATCGTGCATCCCACGACCTTCGACCCATCACGGTATCAGCAGCCGGAGATGCGAACCGTCCTCGATCAAGTTGACAGCGAATTCGAGGCAGCGTGGCAGGAGCAGGGGCTCGCGAGCGCCAATCTCGCAGACGACCTGCTTGTCGCACGACGCTTGTCATTCGGATTGACGGGCACCATTCCCTCGCTCGAAGAGATCCGCGTCCTGCAATCGCTTCCCGACGACCAACGACTGGAATGGTGGGTCTCACGAATACTCGAAGACCGTCGTTATGCGGACTATGTCGCGGAACGATTGGCGCGCTCGTATGTCGGCACGGACAACGGCCCATTCATCGTATTTCGTCGCCGGCGGTTTGTCACATGGTTGAGCGATCAGCTGCTCGCCAACAAGCCTTATGACCAACTCGTCCGCGAGCTGATCAGTGACAAAGGCATCTGGACCAACTCGCCGTCGGTGAACTTTCTGACCGTGACGTTGGACGAAGACAACAAAGGCAAGCCCGACGCTATCCGACTCGCCGGACGCACGACGCGCGCCTTTCTCGGCATGCGGATCGATTGCCTCCAGTGCCACGATGATAATCTGGGAACGATGAATCTCGGCACCAACGACGATTCACGCAGTGGCATGCAAAGCGACTTTCATCATCTGGCCGCGTTCTACGGTGGCACGGAGTTCTCTCTCTTCGGTGTCACCGACGGCAAGGAAGACTACAAATACAAATATTTGCACGCGGACGAAGAAGCGACCATAGCGCCGCAACCTCCATTCGCCTCAGAACTCTTGCCCGAAGACGGCACGCGGCGCGAGCAGCTTGCCGCGTGGGTCACGCACGACCAGAACAAGCCTTTTGCTCGAGCCATGGTAAATCGGATGTGGGCCATGATGTTTGGCAAACCATTGGTCGAACCGATCGATGACATGCCGCTATATGGCGAGTTTCCAGCGGGACTGGAAACCTTGGCCGACGATTTTGTGAAACATGATTACGACTTGCGTCACCTCGTTCGCATGATCGCTGGCACGAAAGCGTTTCGCCTCGACAGCCGAGCGGATTTTGAAGTAACGCAAGAGCATGAGGACGCTTGGGCTGTCTTCCCCCTCACGCGTCTACGCCCGGAACAAATGGCCGGCGGCATTATCCAAGCCTCTTCGCTGGCGACGATCGACGCCGATTCGCACATCATTTCCCAGTTGCAGCGGTTCAACGAGCAGAACCAGTTTATCCAACGCTATGGCGATACGGGCGAAGATGAGTTTGAAGACCGAGCTGGCACGATCGCACAACGTCTGTTGATGATGAACGGAGGCCTCGTAAAGGATCGCACGAAGTCGAATCCGTTTATAAATGCCACGACACGGATCTCGGTGTTGGCACCCACCGATGAGAAAGCCGTCGAGACGAGTTATCTGACGGTTTTATCCAGGCTTCCCTCGACCGAAGAGAAGGCCCACTTCGTAAAGCTGTTGAGCGGAACGGAAGGCGACAATCGCAGCGAGCGAATTGAGGATCTATACTGGATCTTGGTGAACAGCACCGAGTTCTCCTGGAATCATTGATCCTTCGCCGTTGTTGTGATGAGCCCCTATGCTCGCCCGAATCCTTTCGATTGCCAGCTTGCTCTTAGCGTCAAAATTGGCCGCCGCCGAACCACCGATCACCGCGGCGGCTTTCACACCCGATGGCAAAGCTGTCGTCGTCGGGTCACAGAAAGGTCTTAGTGTCTACGACTGGCCTGAACTCGCCGAGCTACGTTCGCTCACGACCGGCTTGGCCCACGTGCACGATCTCGTCTTCTCTCCAGACGGCCTGACGCTCGCCGCGGTTGGCGGGCAGCCCGCCGAGGAAGGCCGTATCGAGTTAATCAATTGGCCACAAGCGAAGATCATGCACCAGCAATCGGTCGGCGAAGATTTGCTCTATCGAGTCGCGTGGGACGAGCGCAGCAAGTCGCTCGCCACGGCGGGGCCAGATCATGGCATTACGTTGCTCGACGGGTCGGCGATGATTGTTCGTCAGGTGGAGGGCCATTCGCGTGATGTCATGTCGATTGGATTCTTGCCCGATGGTCACTTCGTCTCGGGAAGCCGCGACAACACGATTCGAGTTTGGGCGTCGCCTTCGAACGAATTAGTTCGCACACTAAACAACCACACGAACGAAATCCACGATATCGCCGTCCGCCTAAATTCGCCGGAGCCGCCCTTCGTCATTGCTTCGTCCAGCGCCGACCGAACAGTGCGATTTTGGTGGCCGGTTCGCGGACGTTTGATGCGATTTGCCAAGCTTCCAAGTCCCGCACTCGACATCGAATGGACTCCCAACGGCGAGGGACTGGTTGCCGTTTGCGCCGACGGTCATCTCCGTGTGATCGATCCGAACTCGGTCGAAGTCACGCTCGATATCGAAGTAGATTCAGGCTGGCTCTACACGCTGGCAGTCGCGCCGGACGGAGCTTCTGCCTTTGTCGGTGGATCAGGTGGACTAATGCAAGCAGTGAAGATTCGTTAGCTTGGTAGTGCCCATCGGCGAGTAGCGATGTCGTTTAATCGGTAGCCAAAGGCATCGATTGCCTTCCATCGGCCTCGATGAGAACGCCGCTTATCGGCGACCGATTGAACGAGCGAATATAAATCCTGGAAAGATAACTGTGCCTGCCACGCAACCGACTGACTTCATGATGCGGGCGATCGCACTCGCTAAACAGGGCGAAGGCTTCGTTGAACCGAACCCAATGGTGGGATGTCTGATCGTGCGAGATGGCCAAGTCGTTGGTGAAGGTTGGCACCAGCGGTTCGGCGGCCCGCATGCAGAAGTGGAAGCCCTGAACAAGGCAAGCGAGGCGGCTCGCGGCGCAACAATGTTTGTGACGCTCGAGCCTTGCTGCCACCAGGGCAAGACGCCCCCCTGTGCCCACGCGGTTGTTGAGTCGGGGATCAAACGCGTCGTCGTCGCACAACGAGATCCATTTCCAAAGGTCGATGGCGGCGGGATACGAGTCTTGCGGGAAGCGGGCATTGAAGTTGAAGTCGGTGTATGCCAGAAGGAAGCCCGCAAACTGAATGCTCCCTACCTGAAGCTGCTCGAAACGGGAACGCCTTGGGTGATCGCGAAGTGGGCGATGACACTCGACGGAAAGATCGCGACTGAAACAGGCGACAGCCAGTGGATCTCGAACGAAGCATCTCGCGCAATCGTTCATCAAATCCGAGGCCGCGTCGACGCGATTATCGTTGGCAGTGGAACCGCCCGCGCCGATGATCCGACGCTGACGGCGCGACCCGGCGGGCCTCGAGTAGCCACACGAATCGTATTGGATTCTTCGGCGTCGTTGACTTTCGACTCGAAACTGATCCACTCGATCGATACCGCTCCGCTATTGGTCATCGCGACACGCGAGGCCTCGGAAGAGAACATCCAGCGTTTGACCGAGTCTGGCTGTGAGGTGCTTGCCTGTGACGGAGAGTCGTATGCGGAACGCATTCGAAATCTGCTCACAGAACTCGGCCAGCGCCGCATGACGAACGTACTCGTTGAAGGCGGAGCGAACGTGCTCGGCGCGTTCCGCGATGCGGATGCCATCGACGAAGTACGCGTGTTTATCGCACCGAAGATTATTGGCGGTGCTAACGCTCCAGGGCCCGTTGGGGGTAACGGGCTACAGTTAGTTTCCGACGCTCTACCGATCGAGGACTGGTCGGTTACCGCGAATGATGGAGATGTCTATGCGAGTGGGCGCGTTGTTAGGCTGAAGCCTAACCTACGAGGTTAGTTGTCGAGGTTAGTTTTGCGTATCTTCGGCTCGACCGCGGGCGACGCTTTGGGATGGAATGACTCCCAGGTACGCGAACAGGTCGGAGATCTCTTCCAGCGTCAAAGTGTTCAGCAACCCGTCGGGCATGGCCGACTTGGGACTGGGCACGATTTCGTCAATCTCATTCGCTTGGACGGTGAATTTTTCGCCATTGGCTTGGAGCACGATCTTAGCACCCGCTGCACCAGCGCCAACGATGCCCGTATAGGAACGACCGTTCGTTGTGACGATGGTCTTCGCCGCATGCTGACTTGAAATCACGTGCGAGGGAAACAGAATCGACTGCAAGACTTCTTTCCGCATGAAGCGTTTACTGATCGCTGTGAGATCGGGACCAAGCGACTCGCCTAAGTCGCCAAACTTGTGGCACTTGGCGCACTGAGCTTTCGTAAAGACGAGTTCGCCTTTCGCAACCGACCCTTGCGATCCCTGCTCGCTCGTTAGGTGCTCGACAAGTTCGTCGAACTTCCATTTGCTGTTCTCGTCGGGCGTCGGCAGTTCGGCTCGCGGGCGATCAGGATACTTCTCGGCGAACCATTCTTGCCAGGCTTTCATGGTGTCTTCCCACGACGCATCGGGACTAGCGGCTTGAATCCCAGTCCAATGTTGCAGCAACGCCGAAGCATCTTTGGCCCCGTCGTCCTGCATTTCGAGACCGCGCAAAATGACTTGGCGAACGTACTCGGGTTCTTCCGGTCGGTAGCCAACTTGTTGCAACTTGACGATCACTTCGCGAGCGGCCTGGCCTTCGACGATGGGGAGGCTGTTGATCAGGTAGTCCCAGTTGTCGCCTTCCGGTGACTGGGCCAATCCCATTGCGACCGTCTCACGATGTTCGGGGTCGGTGTCCCAGACGGATCGCAGGTACGTCATCGCCTGTTCCGTGCCGCTTCGGGCGAGCACCGCCACGATGCCGACGCGGAGCGACTTTACCGCTTCACTCTTTTCCTTGCGGACACGTTGATCGATCTCGGTGAGCTCCTTGATGGTTTGCGCATCGAGTTCGGCTGGCAATCCATACAATGCGCCTAGCGCCGCCCCCGGCCATTCGGCTCCGCGAGCTAAGACGACTCGACCATCTTCTTCTGACATTGATCTCGCGACATCGGTCTGAATCACTGCGATGTAATCTTTGTATCCGCGACCGCCTTCTTGCTTTGCGGCGGCTTGCAGGAACTCCAGCAACTCAATTCGCTGGCCGTCCTTCCATCCCTCTTCGAGGAAACGCAGATGCATCGCCAAGTGAAGGCGATTGACGGCGTCTGCCTCTGACTTGAGATAAGCCAGGTAGCGATCCATCGGTTCGGTGACCTGAAGGTACGCGAGCAATCGAACCAGTTCGCGGTTAATCGTTGGATCACCTGAGGGGAACTCGATGCCAAGGGCACCGGCCAGTTCAGGAACGGAATCCGGTGCGATTTCGCCACGATGCAATGCAATCTGAACAACTCGCAGCATGTCCGTGAACTCGGCGTCTGAGACAAAGCCTTTGCTTAGCTCTTGGAACCGGGTGATGATGCTGCGGGCATTCGCTTCGTCCGGAGATACAACGAGTAGGGCGATCGCACCTTGGATGAAGACCCGGTTGTTATCGGACCTCAGGACCGTGTCTCTCCATTGCTCCGTTGGGATGCGTTCCAGCAATCGGCGAGCTGCCCATGCCTCCGCGCGGTCATCCGAAGCGAGTATCGTTTGGATGTCTTCAAAGAGAACGGGCTGGCCGATTCTCGCGAGTGCTTCGCAGGCTTTGCGTCGGACGGTGCGGTCGGTATCCGAGAGCATCGCGATTAGCTCCGTTCCAACGGTTGCATCGCCATGCAATCCCATCATTTCGGCGGCCTTGGCTCGGACGATCTCATTGCCGTCTTCGGCCAACAGTAATAGCAGTTCATCGCTGGGAGGTGGGCCAAACAGATGCATCAGATCGAGCGCTCGTGTTCGGTAATACCAGGGATTGGATTTGCTGCGAGCAACTCCTAGGATCTGGGAATCCCATGTATCCCCCAGCGAATTCTTCACGGCAGCGATCTTCTGGCGTCCCCAAGCGCTTTGTAGTTGCGGTTGGCGAATGGCTGCGCTGATGCCCTCGCCGAGGTTGCTCACGGCCTCCGGAATTTCGCCCTTCCAAGTAATTCGATAGATACCGCCGCCACTGCCTCGACCGCCCGTCACGAAGTACAACGCTCCGTCCGGTCCGACTTCAAGATCAGTAACGTTGAGCGGTTGGCCTTCGAGAAAGACTTCGCTGGTCGCTGAGTAACTGGCCCCGTTTGGCTTGAGTTCGACATTCAGAATCCGGCCTCGTGACCAATCGGCTAGAAACAGCTGATTCTGATAACGCGTGGGGAATGCGAAGTGATTGTAGAATGCCGCTCCCGTTGGTGAGCCTCGCCCTGTATCTAATACTTCCGGCAAGTTGTCGACGTAGTAATTCGGCCATTTCGCCCAACCGCTGCGCCAACCAAGTTCCGCTCCAGGCGTCACGTGATACAAACGTGTCGGACGATACCATGTTGTTCCTTCGTCGGATTCCATGTCGCTGTCGTGGACGAAGATTTCGCCCAGTCGATTGAACGCGAGGTCGTAGGCGTTCCGCAGACCGCCAGCCACAAGTTCGACATCGGTGCCGTCCAAATCGGTGCGGATGATGGTACCGCCAGGAGCCTTAACGTCGTTAGCGTGTCCACCTGGATCTTCGTAGCGAGGAAGCAGATCGCCTTCATAAGAATCGTGGTAGGGACTAGCTTTTGAGAACTCAACGTCCGTGATCGCGTGATTACCGACGCTTACATAAATCATGCCATCTGGTCCGAGCGTGACCGCGTGGGCACCGTGCTCGCCACCGATACCGCTGAACGTGAACAACGTTTTTACATCTTCTAACGTGCCGTCACGATCGACGTCCGACAGCCGATAGAGTGCGTCGCCATCGGGGCCACTGGCCGTTACATAGACATTACCGTTCAACGCCAGAATGCCTTGGCAGTTCTTGACTTTGTCGCAGTACGTCTTCACCTTGTCCGGTGTGCCGTCATCGTTACTGTCGTAGATCAATAACAGCGGACCATCGGCTCGCCCCGCCAAGATGTGACCGAATTCATTGAATGTCAGTGAGATAAGCGAGCCCGTCGCCTTGTCGTCGAGCAACTCTTGAACATCGAATTCTTTGTCAATCTTGAAGCGTTCGGTACTGATATTGCCTTCGTTGGCTGCGATTTGTTCGCGGATGTCCCACGGCGCCGTTTCGCCAAGTTTGCCGAAGACCTGTGCGTCGTCCCAACGACTATCGTTATAGAGTGCCGTGTTCCAGAGCGGCAAAACGTCAATGTTGCACTTCCAAGTCTCGTCCGACGAGAAGCTTTGCCACTGGCCATCGGTTTCCTTGAGTGCGACGCGAACGGCAACGCCCGCTGTCGTGCCACGTGTATTGGTAACCTTCACGCCGATGATATTCCGGCCCCGCGACAGGTATCTGGAAACGTCATACTCGATGAGATCGTCCGTGCCGCCGCCAGCACCCATTTTCCGACCATTCAAGTACAGCTCGTATTCGTCATCCGCGACGATTGTAATCGTTCCTTGCTCCGCTCCACGCAACGGTATCATCTTGCGAAAATGGCAAGTGACCTGCGGCACGTCGTCCTTGTCGTGCTCTGGTGACCAGATCCAGCGAGCCTCTTGCGCGACGACTTGTGTCGAAGCAATTACGCAAACAAGCGTAGCGAAGCAAACAACGCGATAGAGCGATTTGCGGCGTGTCATCCTTGACCTCGGCGAATCGAAGAGCTGTAAACAGCAAACGGTTTTAGCGGATAGAAGCTCCGCCTACACTTTCCCAACATACCCAGGGAAAGTACCACCAATTCCCGATTCGATGCAACAGCAGTCTTTCAGGGGAACGGAAACTACCCAGTTTTACTCACGCGAGCCAGAACTAGATCGACCGTGCGTTATCGAACTGGGGCCTTCCCGAGCATCCTTCTCAGTAGCCCAATCTGCCCAGCGTGAATCATCTCGTGGTGGGAGCAAAACAACAAAGCCCCGAGTTTGGTGGCGTAAGCCGCGTACGGCATATCAACGGGTGCTCTCAACGTCGCATCGTCGTAGGCGCCCATTTCGTGCATCGCCTGTTGGTAAACTCTTTCGAAGACTTGCATGATCTCCTCCGGTGAAGGATTCTTGTCCGGATTCGAGTCTGGAGTTGTGCCCTTGCTGTATTTCTTGCGGAAGGCCGAGGACATCAACTCGGTGTCGACCGGTTGCCGACCGCGAATTCGGAAAAGGCAAAGACCATATTGTGCCATCGCAAGATGCCCAACCTGCCATGCCAAGTGAGTGACGCAACCTTCGGGGATCGTAAACCATTCGCTAGGCTCGACATCTGCGAGCAGCGACTTTGTATAAGAACGAGCAAACTCGATCTGTTTTCGAGCTAGTTCTAGCGTTGTGTCGACGGACATGATTTGCGCTTTCTGTGTGTTAATCCGGCATCTGCCAGTGATAAATATGGCAGGAGAATTGTGGGCAGGAATACGGGCTGCTGGAATTACAGCCGATGCCGGCGCCAGGTCATTGTGAAAAATGAGCGTCGAGGCTCGGATCGACTTGAAGGCCCGCGCGTTCCACCGCTCGAATGTAGTCGTCGGGAGTGTTTATGTTCAATAACGACAGCAAGTCTGGGTCACAGGCTCGGAGATCCTGCAGGGGGACGCGATTCGTATTCAAATCCTGGAAAAGATCAGACATTTTCCGTTTGTTCTCGCGCAGACGCCGCTCGATCGTGGCGACGGTCGATATGTGATAAGTCGCAGCGAGAGGATGATAGTCTTGGCCTGTGTACGGAACGGCTGCGTCATATTCTCCTAATTCGGCGATCATACATCTGACGAAACCCTCGGACAGCAGAGGAGAATCACAACTGGCAACGTAGGCCGCTGCAGCATGATTTCTAATGGCCACGAGACCAGCTCGGAGTCCTTCAAGAGGGCCACTGGAATCTCGTTCGTCGTGCGTAACAATCGTGCTTGACGGGAGTTGTGGTAGTTGCTGCCCCGCCGCTGCGACGACGACGATCGGGTGGACAACGTTTGATAGCAGTCGTACCACCCGCTGAAGCATCAGTTCTGGTCCGAAGGGCAGGCTGGCCTTCGGCAGCCCCATTCGCCGGCTCAGACCGCCACACAGTACAATCCCACCAATCTGGAGTCTCTCGGCCATTGTGTTGATTCTAAGGCAATTGAGGCGCGCATCTCTCGTTTAGTCGCAGCGGCCATATTGAGCGACTTATCCCGCCTTGACAAGGAATCTGTAGCCGATAACCTGATGAATTCGATTTTGTTCTCGTGAATCCGTAAGAGAAAAAGCTCGACGTATGCCCACGATCAACCAACTGGTCCGTAAGAATCGCAAAGCGAAACGCAAGTTCACCAAGGCCCCTGTGCTTGAACAATGCCCTCAAAAGCAGGGTGTTTGCTTGCAGGTCCGCACAATGACGCCGAAGAAGCCGAACTCGGCCCTTCGCAAGATCACTCGCGTTCGATTATCGAACGGCAAGGAAGTGACTGTGTACATTCCGGGCGAAGGTCACAATCTGCAGGAACACTCGATCGTGCTCGTTCGGGGTGGTCGTGTTCGCGACTTGCCGGGTGTGCGTTATCAAGTTGTTCGTGGTGCACGCGATACCCTAGGCGTGAACGGTCGCAAGCAGTCTCGCAGCCGATACGGTGCGAAGAAATCCTAATACCAGCAAACACTTAGTTTTTGAGAAGTTAAAACAGCATGGGTCGCATTACCTCAAGCCGTAAGCAGTTGAAGCCAGATCCGAAGCACGGGTCGATCCTGGCGGCGAAGTTCGTGAATTGCCTGATGCGTGATGGCAAGAAGTCGGTCGCGTTCGAAGTGTTCTACGATGCCCTCGAGATTGTCTCGAAGCGGATTAGTGATCAAGAACCGATCGAGGTCTTTCATCAAGCACTTGAGAACATCAAGCCGCAGATCGAAGTTCGCTCGAAGCGTGTTGGTGGTGCCGCGTATCAGGTTCCGATGCAAGTGAACCGCACTCGGCAGCAGTCGCTGGCGATTCGCTGGCTGCTGATTGCTGTCCGCGAAAAGAAGGGCCGCCCGATGGCCCAGAAGCTGGCCGACGAATTGACAGCAGCCTACAATCGCGAAGGTGCCGCAATGAATCGTCGCGAGAACGTCCACCGCATGGCCGACGCGAACAAGGCATTTGCTCACTTCGCTTGGTAGTCGATTGAATTGACGAGCCGCACGGATCTGTCTCCTTGCGGCTATTTTTTTGCGCATACGGCGCAGTTTTCCGCAGAAGGTTCGCACGCGAAAGGGTGGCGGCTAGAAGTCGCTGACAAAGTTCGATGGCACGCAAGCTGGAAAAGATCCGTAATATCGGGATCATCGCTCACATCGATGCTGGCAAGACGACCGTGACCGAGCGAATGCTCTTTATGAGTGGAGCGAAGCACAGGGCGGGCGAGGTCGACAAAGGAACGACGACGACCGACGACGACACCGAGGAGCAAGAACGCGGCATTACCATCTATTCCGCGTGCGTGACATTCGACTGGCGAAATGTGCATATCAATCTGCTAGACACGCCGGGACATGTCGACTTCACGGCGGAAGTGGAACGGTGCTTGCGAGTGCTTGACGGAGCCGTCGTGGTGTTTAGTGCTCGTGAAGGCGTCGAAGCTCAAAGCGAAACAGTTTGGCGGCAGGCGGACCGGTACCACGTGCCGCGGATTGCCTTCATCAACAAGCTCGATCGCGAAGGCGCTAATTTTCAAGGTGTCTTTGATGAGATTGGTAGTCGGTTGCAAGCAAACCCAGTCGCGATTCAAATCCCCATCGGCGAAGGCCCCGCTCATTTCGACAACGCGTTTCGTGGTGTCATCGATTTGGTAGGCATGAAAATGTTGACTTTTCAGGAGACGGTCGTCACTCGCGCCGAGATCCCCGAGGAGCTCCGCGATGAAGCCGAGATGTGGCGTGACGTCATGCTCGACAAGCTCTATGCCTACAGTGACGAACTGATGGAATTAGCGTTGCAAGAGGCTCCGATTCCGGAAACGCTTCTGAAGCAAGTGATCCGCGATGCGACACTGCAGATGCAGATCCAGCCACTGCTTTGCGGTTCCGCGTTGCATTTCATCGGAGTGCCGCCACTGCTCGATGCGGTTGCCGATTACCTGCCCTGCCCAGACGATATGCCGCCGGTGGAAGGGACGGGCGTCGATAAAAAGGGTGCGGAACAGAAGTTGTCTCGCAAACCGGACCCGGACGAGCCATTCTGCGGGTTGGTTTTTAAAGTGCTTCCCGCCAAGACTGGTGATTTGTCGTGGGTGCGAATCTATTCGGGCCAGCTAAAGTCAAACAGTCGTGCGCTGAATCCCGGTAAGGACAAGAAGGAAAACGTCGCACAGCTATGGCAGTTGCACGCAACGAAGAAGGAACAGCAACTGGAAGTGGCGAACGCGGGCGACATCGTAGGCATTATCGGGCTGCGAAACACAATTACTGGCGACACGCTGTGCGATCCCAAGGCTCCGATCCTGCTTGAGTCGATTAATTTTCCCGAGACGGTGATGTCGATGGCGATCGAGCCGGAATCGACAACCGAGCGGAAGAAGCTCGAAGAAACACTGGCCTTGTTGCTTCGCCAAGACCCCACGTTGCGAGTCAAAGTTGGCGAGACCGGCCAGACGTTGATCAGCGGTATGGGTGAACTTCATCTAGAGATCATCAAAAACCGATTACTGCGAGACTTCAGCCTGAAGGTGAAATTCCATAAGCCTCAGGTCAGTTACCGCGAGACAATTGCCCATGCCGTGGAGGTCACCGGCGCTTGCGATCGCATGATCTCGGGGCAGCAGTTGTTTGCCCGAGTATCGCTCAAGATGGCCCCGGCGGATGGCGACGATTCAGGGGTCCTCGTACTGAGTCAGTGCCCGCCTGATGTGTTGCCAGGCGATATTCTGAACGTGATCATTGACGAACTTAACGCGCACGGTGAAGGCGGTGGCCTGATTGCCGGCTATCCGCTAACGAAGCTCCGCGTGACTGTTACCGGTGGGGATGCTGGTGAGGAAGCGCCGAGTGAACTCGCGTTCAAGATGGCCGTTAGCGACGCCTTTACGAAGGGACTGGAGCAAGGCGGCAAGGTGCTGCTCGAGCCTATCATGAAAGTTGACATTGTGACTCCCGAAGACTATGTCGGAGACTTTGTGGGCGACCTGCAACAACGTCGCGCCGTCATTGCGAAGACGGAGAGTCGCGGCAGTTTGACCGCGATCGAAGCTCATGTGCCGCTCAGCGAGCTGTTCGGCTATTCCAGCGCGATGCGCAGCCTTAGCCAAGGACGAGCTGGCTGTTCCATGGAACCTTTAGAGTACGCTCCGGCACCACCAGACGTGATGCGAAGTCACGAGATTTGATTAGGCCGCGCAATTTAACCTGCTCGCAGTTAGCCCAGTTGGCTTCTATCGAATCAGTTCTTCGATCGTCGCGGCGAGAGCTTCCATGAGTTTCTCAAGGCTTCCGCGAGCCAGGATCGAAGCTTCTTCTTGATACAGTCCCTTGCCATAGGAATCGGCATCGGGCAAATACCAGACGTTCGAGCCGTTCGCAAGCGTGCCGATAACCAGTAGGTTATTGGAAAACTGCTCGCGCAACGACCGCTGCAAAATGTTGTAGTGCTCGCCATCCAGCGGAATCCAAACCGCGTCTCCGACTCGCCATAACTCGGCACGATAGGCGAACGAATCGCCTTCGGCCAGATGCTCGACGCGGACCAGTCGCCGCGTCGCACGCTCGGCCATCGCGCGCGCTTCACGAGCCCGCTGGGGATTCCCTTCAGCGATTGCCGCTTGTTCTTCGGACTGCCAGTGTTTCTGTTCGTTCAGCAACTCGTCACGGCGCGGCAGGTCGTCGCGCAGCGGCAAATCGACTTCACACACCAACGATGTCCACGTGCCGGCGCGTTGAAGCTGTTCGTTTGTGGCAGTCTCGTACTGCCACGTTCCAATCGTGGCGCCCGAGACGACGGCACCGGCGTAAGCGAAGTGCCGTTTGACTGGGGCAACATTCTCCAAAGCTGAAAGTACTGCGTAGCCAAGCTGTCGACCGTTGCGATCTGCTACGGCGACATCACCGACGAAACCCTCGCGCGGCCCGACATCGCCAGATGCACCTTGGATGAAGAAGCAGGGGGCAGCGGTCGCTTGCTCGACGACTTCCCGCATCGCTCCGACGTAGTCAGGACTGATCAACGTGTTGTCCCAGGCCAACGTCGTTGGGTGGCAGGCATAGTTGACGATCGTTGCCAGCGTCGTGCCGCTATCACTCGTCACGCGAGCCACGACGACCGTGTCGTCGGCGACGCCGTCGGGATTAAAACCGCAGACGTATCCATCTCTCTCGGTGTCGAAGTAGTCTCGGTTCGTCGCGAGCGAGCAGTTCCCCGTGCCATAACCGATCGCAGCGGGCTCCGCGTTTTCGATTGCGTCGCGAACGAGTCGCGCGATCTCGGAAGCAAGATCGTCCAAGTATTGTGGAATCAAGTCGCCGCCCGGTAAATCGCAGCGCTCGAGACCCATCAGGCCAGCAGCGTGTGTGTGGGAGAAGAAGACGGTGATCGAATCGCGACCGACACCGGCTCGTTCGGAGACTCGGTCCAGCAGCGTTCGCATCTCGACGGTCCAGAGCAAGCAGTGATCGAGCGCGACGATGATCTTGTGGTGGGAGCTTTCGTTAGCTTCGACCGGAGAGATTGATAGGACCGTTGCGGTGAGCGGTCGATGGACTCCTGTTGAACGGTCATGGGTCGCCGCGCCCCACATACGATGGTAAATTCCGATCGGCGGAGTCACGTCGCCGCGGGCGACGCCGGCTTGTACGAGGCTCTGTTTGAATTCAACGCTTCTGGTCATATTCAAGTGGCTTTCCTATCAAGGATTGATCGAATACTGTACCGCTTGTGCTGAGGAAGAGCCAGCAAACCGCCGCGCCCAGATAGGTGACCGCGAAGAGGACCAAAACGGCATTCCAACTGTTCCCATCGCATTGCGCCAACAGACTTGGCGTCTGTTCGATCCAGGTCTTAAAGCGAGGAACGATCCAAGGCATCAATCCCGCACCAAAGTTGCCGATCATGTTCATGGTGCTGAACAGCGATGCTACATTGTTTCCGCCCATGTCCATCGTCACCGTATAAGCACATGGTCCTGCAAATGCGGCCAAGAACGCGCCGCTGCTGATAATCAACACAGCCGTGGTTGGATCGGCGACGAAGAAAGCCGAGAAGACGAGTCCGGCACACAACGTCAAACTTCCGCCCGCGAGCCCCTTTCTCGACCAGGCAAGACTGCGCGTCGCACGGAAGACCGCATCGGAAGCGATGCCGCCGATCGTCGATCCGAACACCGTTGCGGTCAGCGGCAGTGCCGTGAGAAAACCGGACTGAGCGGTTGACACGCCGCGAGTTTCCATCAGGTAGGTGGCGAACCAACTGGCAAAGAATGCATAGCCCCCGGCTCGAAAGAACTGTTGTCCACAGATCAACCAAGCCGCCGGACTGGTCGTCAGCTGCAACCACATTGTCGCATCGAATTGCTTGTTCGTGGAAGACTTCGTTGTCGTGCTTCCCTCCGCAATCAACGCACACTCGGCAGCATTGACGGAAGGATGTTCCTCGGGCCGCTCGCGAAACCACCACCAAAATCCAAATGCCCACAGTAGGCCGGGCACAGCGAAGATCGCAAAGATGTATTTCGCTGGCATATAACCGAGCATCCAACCCGTTAGGAACGCCCCTAGTGCGCCCCCAATCGACATCGACGCACCAAGGATTCCGCTCGCGGAGGCTCGTTCCGTCTGTGGGTTCCACAGGGCAAGTGTTCTTGTCGAACTCGGAAAGATGCCCGCTTGACCAATGCCATTTCCAACACGGCTCACCACCAAAAGCCCAAACCCCGATGCGAATGCGATTGATGCGGTCGCAACGGACCACGCCGCAGCAAACGCGGGCAAGCAGCGGCGCGAACCGAATCGTTCGCCCAACCAAGCCGTCGGGATCTGAGCCAGTGCGTACGTCCAAAAAAACGCGGGCCCAAGAATGAATCCCATTTGTTCTTCGGAGATGCCAAGTTCCGTGCGCAGGTCGCTTTCTGCCACGACCAAGCTATTTCGACAGAGATATGCGAAAACAGCGGCCATGGCGAGCCACGCGGTCACCGCGAATCGCGCATTCGTCGCCGGTGCGTGCAGCTCGGAGTTTGGCTCGATAGGTCGTTGGAGTTCTGACATGATCGCACGATTATAGTGCGAATGATCTTGCAGTGCCTGCCGTATCCATCGAGATGAACGTAATTGGCTGGGTATCGTTCTTGCGGCAAGCCCAATCATTCACCCTCGCGCGCACTCCCAAACGCGCGCCGATTCGACTGTTTATTAGTTTTCGTTTAGGTTTGTTTAGCTTGCCAGGACCACGTCAATTGAACTTTCCCGGTGAATGATAACAGCTATGATTGGCACCCCAACGAGACCGCTCTGGGAGACGCGGAATCTTGTGTTGGAATCGCCCGCGTGTCATTACCAATGGAGTGCAAGATGACACAGTTCAGAACATTGGCACTAGCGCGTCGGTGGTTTGCTATCTCGCTGATCGTTGCGTGGCTTTCTCCGCTCGCAGGCTGGTCTCAGGTTCCCGTAGGTCCTCGCATCGCGGCCAACGACACTTCTGGACACGGTGCACAGGTTGTTTACGAAGCGGGAGCAGTGCATCTTGGAACGAGTCGCGTCTTCATTCATGTTTACAAGACCGGACTTGGACACGAACACGGCGTCATGGGTCGATTGAAGCAGGGACATGTCGTTCTCAATGACAATTCAGGTGGCGGGGAACTTGTCTTTGACATGCCTTCGTTCGATGCCGACTCCGACGAAGCTCGCCGCTATGTCGGGCTGACCGGCTCGACAGACGCGTCGACGCGCGAGCAAGTCAATGCGAACATGCACGGCGCGGGGGTCCTGGATACGCACATGTATCCAACCGCGACGTTCAAGATCGCATCCGTCACGAAGCTCGCCGAGTTAAGTCGTCGCGGCTTGCCGCAATATCAACTTGATGGAGCCTTCGTGCTGCACGGAACTACGGCTCCGATTGGTATCGTGGTCGATGCTGAGCCAAGAAGCGGTTGGCTGCACCTGCGCGGCGGGTTTTCGATTTTGCAAAGCAGCTACGGAATAAAGCCGTTTACAAAAGCTTTCGGCGCAGTTGGCGTGGCCGATCGACTCGACATCTGGGGCGACTTGTGGGTTGCCGGCGAGCGGCTTGTTGTCCAGCAAGTTCCATCACGCTAGGTAGAACGATGAGTACGATCGTCAACGACAACCAGAACAATGAATCGCCAGCGTTAGTTATCAGTGAACGTTCTGTTGTTACAACAAGATCCCAGCGACGAGCAGCGACCGAAGGTTGGTCGGAAGCGGGTTGTTTCAAACCGAGCGATAGTTCGCATTGGCGGCGGCCCTGCCGCCCTGTGTGGTTCCGACGGGCTTGTGGTGTCGCATTTGGGGTCGGCACGCAACTCGGATTCCTCGTGACCGTGTGGTTCCTTTTCTTCTACTTGAAAGATGGGAGCGACGCCGGTTCAAAGCCTTGGATTCTAGTTGATACTTTGCTGGCCTTACAGTTTTCGCTAATTCACAGTTCGCTGCTACATCCGACCGTGAAGCGACGGCTAACAAAATATATTCCGTCCGAGTTCTACGGGTGTTTGTTTTGTGTTGCGACTTGCTTGAACCTTGCCGTGATCTTTGTGGGTTGGCGGGGCAGCGAAGGCACACTCTGGGATTTGACCGGCGTACCGGCAACGGTCATGCAGGGCTGTTTCTACGTGACGTGGATCGCGCTGTTTTACAGTCTGTACCTCTCTGGATTGGGATACCAAACGGGCTTGACTCCGTGGTGGCATTGGCTGCGTCGCCAACCGCAACCTCGGCGTCAGTTCGAGCAACGAAGCCTCTACCGCTGGTTCCGCCATCCGATTTATCTCAGCTTCCTGGGCTTAATTTGGTTCACACCGCGCATGAGTTGGGACCATGCATTGCTGACCGGAATCTGGACCGTCTACATCTTCGTCGGCAGCTACTTGAAGGACGAGCGGTTGGCGTACTACATGGGAAACGAATACCGCAGCTATCAAGAGCGCATTGTTGGCTATCCGCTCGTCTTCTTCGGGCCGCTCGGTCGCAGAAGGCCCGTTGCCTCGTCTACGACCAACCGTGTGTCCTAGTGCGATCTTCGGGTAAGCGTAGTTTTGTTTCGTCAAGATTCTCTCGGAATTGGTAGTGGGACAGTTTGAAATTCCGGAAAGTAGGATGGCCACTCTTGGCCGTCATTCGTCGGGCAGGAGTGCCCGACTTACGGCGAAGTGTACCACTACCTGGGAATTAGACCGCCACCGCCGATACACGTCCGTGCGGCTCGCACTAGTTTTGGAGTTCGAGAATGGATATCGCTCAACGCCGCTTCCGCTTGGTGATGATCTATGGGGTCGTCCTGCTTCCGGTCGTGGTCTGGCAAGCGATGCAAGCGGTTCAGACGACAGCGAACTCGCCGCTAGATTGGGCTCCAGCAGACTTTCCGGCTCGCATCGAGTACGACAATTTCACACGAACATTCGGTTCCGGCGATGTCGTTGTGCTGAGTTGGGAAGGATGTACTATCAACTTGCCACAACTCGATCAACTCGCGAAGGCCTTGCGACGAGATCCTGAATTTTACGATCGTGACGATTGGCTATTCGATCAAGTTGCCACGGGGCGCGAGATGGTCCAGCAACTTGTTGCTGGTCGCGTCGAACAGGGTGAAGCGGTCCGCCGGTTGCGTGGCACGATGATTGGGCCGGATGGTGTGACGACGTGTGTCGTGATCGGATTTACCAAGCGAGGACTTGCCGAGCGTGCTCGACTCGTGCCTTTGATTCAGCAAGCGACGGAACGCTGCTGCAACATCCCGGCGGATCAACTACATCTTGCCGGTCCGGTAATTGACGGGCTGTCCGTTGACCTGGCGAGCGCGTCTGCCTTACAGAAGCTTGCCGTTCCGTCGGCGTTCGTCGTGTTTGCTGTTGGGTGGTATTGTCTGGGATCGTGGCGTGCAAACGTTATTGTGTTTGGCATTTCGGCGTTCTGCCAAATCGCCACGCTGGCGTTGATCTCGCTTTGCGGCGACACCATGAGTGCATTGTTGATTGTGTTGCCGCCACTCGTGCAAGTTTTGGCATTGGCTGGCGGAATTCATCTAGTGAACTACTACCGCAGTGCCGCGCCGAGTGATTCCCCCTCGCAGGCTGCACAACGGGCTTTTCAAATCGGTTGGTTGCCATGTTTGTTGTCGGCAGGCACGACGGCAGTTGGCATGTCGTCATTGATGGTCAGCGAGTTGACGCCGATACGATCGTTTGGAGCCTATTCGACGGCGGGACTTATTCTGACAACCGGCCTAATCCTGTTGCTGGTCCCAGCTACGCTCGCAATTTGGCGAGTTGCAGTTGCTCAAAACGTAGAGATACGATCGAACAGCAGTCGAAGCGGTCGAAGTCATCGCCCGCGGATTGATCAATTCGTCGATGTTCTCGCCCGGCACCACGGCGTCGTGACCATCGGGTTGCTACTCGCAATGGTCGCCGCCGGATGGAGCATGTCGAGGCTGAACACTTCTGTCCGCATTGAGACCTTGTTTGGGCGTGACAGTCGCATTCTGTCGGACTATCGCTGGCTTGAGTCGCACGTCGCGCCGCTCGTACCGATCGAGATCGTCATCACGTTTGAGGATTCGAGCGGACTCTCACTTCAGCAGCGATTGGCAGAGGTTCGCCGGATTGATTCCGGGCTGCGTGCGTGTTCGTCCGTCAGCGGCTCGCTCTCCGCACTCACCTTTTTGCCGACCCTACCGACTTGTGCACCAACCAGCGCCGACGAAGCGGTGGCTATGCATCGATTCGCCCACCTCACACTAGTCCAAACGGAACAGCAATGGGCGAAAATGCGGCTGGTCTCGAATACGAACAGCCGCCAACAGTGGCGGATTCGAGGGATCGTTAGTGCACTGGAACAAACAGACTATGGCGTGTTGTTAAGCGAGATTCGGCAGCGATTGGCGGCTATCGCGTCGGATGGCGAAAGTAGTTCGACACCTCATTTTGCGATCGAGGCAACGGGAATCATGCCCCTCGTACATGATGTCCAGCGACAACTGCTGGTCGATCTCCGCAGCAGTTTTCTATTAGCGTTCTTGACTATCACAATCGTCATGACCGTGATGCAGGGCAGTGTCGGCGGAGGACTCGTCGCGATGCTGCCGAATATCTTTCCCACGCTGCTCATCTTCGGCCTCTTGGGCTGGCTGGAAATCCCTATCGACATAGGATCGGTGATGAGTGCCAGTATTGCGTTGGGCGTTGCAGTTGACGATACGCTTCATTTCCTGACCACTTTTCAACGCAGCTTGGCGAGCGGCGCAAGTCGGCGTCAGGCGGTGCGCGAATCTTACCGCCATTGCGGGCGAGCCATGTGGCAATCGTCTTTAATCTGCGGCGCCGGAATGGCGGTGTTTGCGTTGAGCGACTTCGTTCCCACAGCTCGATTCGCGTGGATGATGGTAGCGTTGTTTGCTGCGGCGATTGTAGGCGATCTCATGCTATTGCCAGCGTTGCTGTTGGGGCCATTCGGGAAACTTTGGGAAACTTGCGAGTCGCGTGACGTAACCGTGGACCGCACTTCCGATAACGAGGTTCGCAATTCACAGGTTGTCCCGCCACCACATTCCGATATGGCGTTCCCCGCTCGGCGACTCGTTGTTCCTCGACGGTCTTCGCGCGAGGGCGAGGAGATGCCACGATAACATCGAAAGAACCGCTTGTTACGAGAACGTGTTCGAAGTTGAAGTGTTCTGTGCAACCTCCTCCTCAAGCCCGCGCCAGATCCTCATCAGACGCGAGCGTAGTTCCACGAGCCCCGTTACGGAAGACGGATCGCCAGCCCTCGCCTTCGTCAGTCGCTTTTCGACGTGCTCAAACAGATTGTAACAAGTCGTGAATCGCCCGCAGAGAACAACGGTGTCAAGCTGCCGTGGATTCTCAAACCACAACGTCGTCGGCATTTCTCCAGCGTAGACGGCGATCTTGATCATGGCCTCCGAAGGGTGCGGTCGGTCGCTGAAGCCGCTCGCTGCTTCGCCACAGCGTTTTGGCAATTCGTAAATCAGATTTGCGACAACTCGATCTCGCAGTTTGTCATTCTCATACATCTCGCGGTAACGCAAATCGCGAACATTCTTCATGAAGACGCTGTTCGACATGGCGTAGAGCGACTCGATGCGCATCCAAAGCAATTCGCCAAGCCAGACCGGACTTAGCGTGCCGACGGTACCGACGATGTCCAATCCCGATCGTTCCGGTAGTTGACGGAACAGCGCGCGGTCGATCCACCGCAGTCCGGCGTATAAGGCAACGATCGCGAGAAGCAACACGGCGAAAGAAAACGTTGATTCGACAAAAATCCACCAACTGGGCAGAGTTCGCGTTAGCAGCATCCCTGCCAATCGCCAGCCCAGCAAACAAGCCGCGATCACTGCGACCACCAGCAACACCCGCCCGCCAAGCAACACGTTGTTGACGCTGAACCATCCGGCTTGCGGGTCGCGTCTGTGTTCGACCAGCGGAGCGTCGTTGGGCGCATCGGCATCGGAGATAAGTACGAGTCCGATCGGCGGTTGATCTTCTTTCTCGCGACGGTCGAGTGCAACACGCAAGCTGCCGAGACCCTGGTTGTCGGCCACGCCGCCATCCATCAGCGGCAAGGGTTCCGAGAACTTCCATGGATTTGATTCCAAAGACAGTGCCTTGAGTACCGCCTCTTGGTCGTTCCAGGCGAAGTCGTGCGGAAATCCTATTGGTTCGAAACCACCGGGAAAGCACGATGAAGCAGCAACGACGTCTGCCAATCGCATCTGACACGCAACCACTTTGGGCATCCAATGCTTCCCGTTGCCAATCCGGGCTCGCGGGTTGCGGCTCTTTTGAAAACGGAATGGCAATCCGCAGCGGAAGTCCGTCGCATTGAAGATGATCTCGCCAATGTGAATCGGGGTGGTAAAGAACTCACCAAACGTCGCGCCAGAGAAATATTGCTCGTCGAGTGCGGCGGCCTGTGCGGTGATCAAGGTGCGACGCGGCAATTTGTCATGTTCTTGCGTCAGCAGCTGCGAGGCGCGATGGATTGGTCTTTGCGTCCGCAGCCGCGTCTGAAAGTCGTCATAGAAGCGATCAAACGGTTCATGCCGTGTTTGCGAAAGAGCATACGATGCGCCCACGATCGTACCTCCGGATACGGTCGACAGCACATCGACGCTTTCCAGCAAAGCCGAATCGTGCAGTGTCCTTAACGTTCCAAGATGAAACGCAGCAGCTCGATAGCCACCGCCAGAGAGTGCCAAGGCGATCGGGCCAAGCGGACCGCTGGATAAATTGTCGTTCGGTACTGTTGCATCGGGCATATTAGCTCCCTTGCGAACTTGACCGGAACTCCGTCGAGAATTTCAAAGACTGTTTCCTCGGTAACCGGCGAGTTGGGCAATCGGCCGTCAAATCGTACTTGCGCGCCTACGCTGGGATTGTTTAAACCAAGAGCTGTAGAGTGAGGCGGGCGTGATGCAACTTCCCGATCATTGGCGAGTTGCGAGAGCAGTACCTAGTAGCCAGTCGACGCTGCGCGAAGGAAACAGCTGCTTGCTATTTTCCGCCACCTTGTGCCTGATTCTCGTCCATGACTTGTTTAAACTCCGCAGCCTCATGCTCAACAGGAATCGCGCCTTGTCGAGCCGTGTCGCTCCCGCCGCAACCGCTCATACAGCAACTTGCTCCAAACAGAAAACAACACCCGAATAATTGCCATCCAAAGAATTGTCGCATCGCGTAGGCTCCTTATTGTCGAAGGAAAACTTCTCAACCTGGGTTCAGATCCGTATACGGCAAAGAATATTCCCGTTCCGGATAGCTATCTCCGAAGGGGTCAATTCTTATCAAGATTGTTGACTGCGTTCCAGGTGCCGACGACAAAAATTTCGCACACCATCGAGTGAACGGAATGACTAGCAATCAGACGACAGTCGTCCCTCTGCTAATTGCTGCGATGCTACAGCAGTAAGCAATCGCCGCTATCGATCGAGGCAGCTTCTTTGATTCAACAAGTCGAAGTTCTGCGTTCACGAGGAAGGAATGCCGATCCACGCAGACGCGGCACGTGAGTTGCGTGCGGTCTACGCCCAGGAATGTAGGCGGTAGAAGTAGCCTGGGAGTTAGAGGAGATTCCCAAAAAAGTTTGCGTTTCGCTATCCAAATTGTTATATATCATCCGAATTCCTGTCTAAGCTTCTATAAGCTTCGCGTTTGCGAAAAATGAGTTTATTTCTTTTTCTATTCCTATCTCTAGGAGTTTCGCTATGTTCTCGAAGAAGAAACGTTTTGGCTTCACGCTCGTCGAATTACTAGTGGTCATCGCCATCATTGGCATCTTGGTGGCATTGCTACTCCCCGCCGTTCAGGCAGCGCGGGAAGCCGCGCGGCGGATGTCATGTGGCAACAACATGAAGCAACTTGGGCTGGCTCTCCACAACTATCACGACACTTACAAGGTGCTTCCGCCCTCCTGCCTGAACCCAGGCTCGAATCTCTCCAACAACTTCGTTGCGGCTGGCCAGATCCGGAACTTTACTGGCTACTTGTTTCTATTGCCGTTCATGGAACAGCAACCGTTGCACGATCAAATCGATTTTAGATTAGCAACGGGAGAGGCCGACTGGCAGAGTGTTGGCGGTGGAGGCACACAAACAGTGCTGCACAACGTCATCGTTCCGGGCTATCGATGCCCTTCAGACGTGCCTCATCACGACCCACACACATACGCCACGCAAAACATGTACACCATCACCAATGCAACGCGCGTGAGTTATGGTTTCGTACACGATGATTACGAATACCAAAAAGGCGAGGTATATTCACAAGATCCGGATCCTACGCGTTCAATTTTCGGCCAGAACGGGGCGGCGGTACTCAATCACATCAAGGATGGTACGGCCAATACGTTAATGATGATCGAAACGCCCTTCAAAAAGGAGGGCTGCGGCAGTGCATATTGTTTTGGTCCTTATCTACAAGGGTATGTACACACGCATTTCATCACGCCCTGGCGACGTGGGATCAATGAAAACTACAACAACACCGGCGTTCCGTACGCGTGGGGCGCTGGCAGCCAGCACCCCGGCGGCTGTCAAGCGACGATGGGCGACGCCAGCGTGCATTTCATTCCGGAGACCATCGATCGCACGGTTCTGCGCGGTTTAGAAACGGCCAACCTCGGTGAAGCCGTCAGTCTCCCCCAGTAATGTCCCGGCAATCACAATGAACAATGACTCTCAAGCTTCCCCGGAGACGGGGTGGCTTGCATTTCGGTGGTGGCGTAGCATCGCCACATTCGGTCTTATCATCGTGTCGCTGTGTTGCTTGGGGTGTGCGCCCCAAAAAATGCTTCCAGAACTGGGGATTGTGACCGGTATCGTAACGTTGGACGGCGAGCCACTTGCGGACGCCCAAGTCAAGTTCTACCCGAACAACGGAAAAACTTCGTATGGCATGACGGACCAAACGGGACGCTACGAGCTTCGCTATGACAGGGAGGTTTACGGGGCGTTGTTAGGGTACCACACCGTCGTTATCGGTAAGACGGTGATGGTGCAAGACACCGCCCCACGGGAAGTGCTTCCTGACAGGTACAGTGGAGATTCGCAAATCCGGTGTCGTGTACTAGAAGGAGAAAATGTCTTCAACTTCGAGCTGCACTCAGACCTCGCACTAGAGGACAACGAACCAAACTGAAGGGCCGATCGGCGGCGACGTTTCAATCCGAGTAGAGGCGGCGCGAGAAGTGAGCTAGAACCTTGGTGATCTTTCAGACGTGAGCGGTAAATCGTGTACGCTGGTTGTTGGACTCGCCGCCCTGCTAGGCGCAATCGTCCTGTTCATCTCGTTCCAGCCCGCGTCATGGCAGAGTGAGGGAAAGACGCGACGACGACCTGTACTTCATCACGAATCAAACGCCGATTCCACCACATCCGCTGGGCACGCGATCACCGTTGGCCTTGACGCTGAGTATGTGGGTTCTGCTGCGTGTGTGCGCTGCCACGCTGAAGAATGCGCTTCATTCCGGCAGACAGGCATGGGGCGTTCGCTTGCGATTGTGGACGAGACGGTCGAGCCGCCTGATGGTGAGATTGCTCACGCATTGTCTGGAAGACGGTTCGACGTCCACCGGGAAAATGGAAAGCTTCACCATCGCGAGACACTTGCCTCCGATTCGGCGCACCAAGTGCTTGCCGACTATCCCGCGAAGTTCGTCGTGGGCTCGGGCAGTCATTCGAGAAGCTACTTGATGGAAGTGGATGGCTTTCTTGTCGAGTCACCGCTCACGTGGTACACCTCAGCCCAGGCTTGGGGCATGTCACCGGGGTATGACGTTGCGGACCATGCCGGCTTTCGGCGTGAAGTGCCGGAGAAGTGCTTGTTCTGCCATGCGGGCCGCGCGCGGGCTATGGGTGGCAGCTTGCATCGCATTGAATTTTTCGAACATGCCATCGGCTGTGAACGCTGTCACGGCCCCGGTTCCACACACGTGCAACGGTACGAGGTCGCTAGTTCCGAAGCCGGAGAAGACTCCTCGACAGACACACGAGACGATACGATCGTCAATCCCGCGCGTCTGCCACGTGATCTCGCCGGAGACGTGTGCCATCAGTGCCACTTGACCACGAAAGCTTATGTGCCGGCCCGTGACCGAGCATTGGCAGACTTCCGTCCGGGCTTGCCGTTGAAGGAATTCCGGCACTATTTTCGTGAGCAAAATCCTGACTCATCAATGCGAGTGGTCGGCCATGTTGAGCAGTTGATGCTTAGCGACTGCTATTGTCAATCTGATTTGTTGTCCTGTTTGACTTGCCACAATCCGCATGCCTTTCCCGAGCCGAGGGTGAGAGAGCAATACTACCGCAACGCTTGTCTACAATGCCACGAGCGAGACGCCTGTCGCGTATCCCCGGGTGAACTGGCGGAACGCAGCCCCACCAACAATTGCGTCACGTGTCATATGCCAAGTACGGCAACCGATATTCCGCACTTCGCGTTCACTCATCACCGCATCGGAATCCACGAACGGATTCCTGCTGCACAACCTGACGAGAACTCGAGTTTCATTGACCTTACTCCGTTTCACGATCTCTCGTTTCTTTCGCCGCTTGATCGTACTCGCTCGCTGGGACTGGCATATTTCGCACTCTCCAAACGTTCCACGACCAAACGGAAAGCAGACGAGTACGCGCGTCGCGGCAGGCGTTTGCTTGTGGAGGTCAAGGCAGCCGGATTAAAAGATGGCGAGGTAGATGCCGCGCTGGCTCAAGCTGCGTGGGCGCACGATCGCGCCGGATCGATCAAGCATGCTCGCGATGCACTTGGTGCGTCCAACCTATCGCCGATTTCACGTGTAAATTCGCTGTATGCGCTCGCCGCTTTTTATAGCGAGTCGCAACAGTATGCGATGGCGCTGCCCATTCTCACGCAACTGACGACCCTTCGCCGCAACGCCGGAGATTGGATGTTGCTTGGCGATTGCCTTTTGGCAAGTGAAGATCAGACGAAGGCCATCGCGGCTTATGAAAGGGCCGTCCAGATCGACCCTAATCTGGTCGAGATTCATACACTTCTGGCCGAGTACTACGAACGAACTGGCAAACCCGAGCAAGCACAGAAGCATAAAGTTCTGATCGATGTCCTGATGACGATCATGTCGAACCAGGTCAGATGATGTTTCTTCACTAGTGGGAACTTGATTCTGCATCGACACTTTGATGCCCACCTGACGCGAGTTGTGGCTTACCAGCTGACACCAACCACGGGTCGTATTAACGTGCCGTAATCATGATGTACGCCTCCATCCTACGTCCGGCCTCGCACTCTATCGCGATCGGCGCAGTGCTTTTGGTCTTGCTTAGATTCGCCGCCGGTTGCCGTGAATCGACGTGGAATCCCTCGATCCGACATTCTGCAGGTGACACGGAGGCCTACGTCTCGTCAGACCCCGTAAGTTCATCGGTTGACATACCAGATCTACACGAAATAGGTGGCGACTGGCAGTTCGTTGATGTGACAATTCAAGCCGGGCTTCATCACGCAGGCGAATTTCGCACGGCTGCGCGGTCGATGATTTTGACAGTGACGGTTCGCCCGACCTATTAGTCTGTTGCTACGGTAGTTGCCACTTGTACCACAATCTAGGAGGCGGTCGTTTCGAGGATGTCACACAGGACGCCGGCTTGTCGGTACCTGGTTGGAACACCTCCGCGGCGTTTGCGGATATCGACCGCGATGGATTTTCCGACTTGTATATCGTTCAATATCTGCAGTGGGGACCGGAAATCGCCCAAGCCTGCTACGAAGGGTATCCACGACAGACGCTGGAAAGTCTTAATCGCGCCTTTGCGAATTTGGGCGACGAGCCATTGGCTCTCCGGCTACGCGGCACGATTTTGATGGATTTGGGCGAAGTTGAAAGCGCGGTGGCAGACATCGAACATGTGGCTCGCGCACTTCCATACGACGAAATCACACACTACAAACTCTCCGCCGCATATCGAAGACGAGGAAGAATAGAAGATGCGAGCATCTGTATGCAAATGTATCAGCAAATCCATGAAACACGTCTCGAGATTCAAAGAATCACACGAGAAGCGAGTGTGCGTCCGCTCAGCGACAAACAGCAGCGACGACTGACGCAACTTCATAAGGAATTGGGCAACCAGTCGGATGCGGTGGACAATTCAAACGATCGTCGCGGCGCATGATGCGAGCGAGGTTGACAAACGCCCGAGCGCTGCAAAACATTAATGCGGTGTCGTTCGACACTTCCTATCAAAAGAAGGCCGGTTGCGAATGGATAGCGAACTAGACCCGATCGAACATCGCAATGCCGAGATGGCAGCGACCTCTGTGCCGCCATTGCGTCAGGAAGCAGTTCGATCCGCCTCGGCCATCGAGCAGCCTTCAGTCACTTGGCACGAACTGGTCGCCGTCGGGAGCATCGTGCTGCTTGCTGATATCACGCTGTATCGTGGCCACGGCTACACGGGCTGTGCATTGTTCTTCCTGCTGGCACCAGCGTTTTTGCTTGCCGGTATGAAGTCGTGGCGTCAATCGCTCAGCGTGCTCGTCAGCGGAGCGATGCTGCTCCTCCTCGCGGTGAAACTGCTGTGGTGCGGATCGTCGCTGCTCGTGTTCTTTGGGTTCGCCCTGACGGTTGCGACCGCGATGAGCGCCCTGGGGCATCCACCCTTCGTGCTGGAGTTAATCGTCTATGCGTCTCAAACCATCCAAGCAGGATATCTTGGACTTGTTCAATACTGGCGTTGGGCAGCGCGTCTTTCGCCACATCTGCCGCGAGGTGGGTGGCTGAACATCGCACTGCCTGCCATTACCTTCTTGATCTTTGGAAGCATCTTTATCTTGGCGAACCCTGACTTGGCGACCGCCTTCGGCGAGGGCGTCGATTGGTTTGTTAACAATCTTCGCGATTGGCTGTTCGATCGGTTTCCGACTCCTGTCGAGATGATGTTTTGGGGCATCGTGGCGTGGGTCGCAATCGGCTTGATTCGACCGGTCATTCAAACGTCAGGTAACGAACAAGCCGACGATGGCTTTGTTATCGCCAAGGCTGTCAGCGAACGCGCCGCACTCTATTCGCCATTTCGCAACACACTCGTGATGGTAATTGGCTTATTCGCCGTGTATCTGGTTTTCGAGTTTGTGACGCTGTGGTTCCGAGAGTTTCCCGAGGGCTTTCACTATTCAGGTTACGCGCACGAAGGCGCAGCGTGGTTGACGGTGGCGTTGGCCTTGGCAACCGTCATCCTGTCTCTCGTCTTTCGAGGTTCCGTGCTGTTCGACCCTCGGTTGCCACAACTGCGCATGTTGGCCTGGGCCTGGTCGCTGGAAAACTTCTTGCTGGCAATCGCTGTTTACAATCGCTTGTTCATCTACGTCGGCTTCAATGGCATGACTCGCATGCGGATCGTGGGTCTTTTCGGCATCACGGCAGTACTAGTTGGATTCATTGTTGTGCTGGTCAAGATCGCGCAGAACCACAGTTTTGTCTGGTTGATTCGCCGTCAACTATGGACGCTTTCGATCGCGATTTATTTCTTCGCGTTAACGCCTCTCGATACGATTGTTGTCGGCTACAACGTGCGCCGAATCCTCGCCGGCGATCTCGCGCCAAGCGTGCAGTGCAGCGTGCATCCGATTAGTTCGGAAGGCGTCGTCTTGCTGCTGCCGTTGATGCAATCCTCGGACGACGTCATACGCGAAGGTATCGCAGCGATGCTATCAGAACGCGAGCACTTGGCCGAAGCCAGAGCTGCTCTCCGGCAACAGGAAGGCTGGACGTCGTATCAATTGTCCGACGCCTGGGTGCTGCGCAAATTGCGAGCCGATCGAAAGGCTTGGGCAAGTTATGGGGACATCACGAAACGCAAGGCAGCTCTGAAAGCGTTCGATGAGTATGTGTATCAGTGGTACTGAAGTGTTCCTGGAACGAACGGCACCGTCGGTTGAATAGTAAGAAGCTTACGACGCTTGCACCAAGTTAAAATGACTCTACCCAACAAATAAGAGTGGATGGCGCACTAGCAACTTCTCAATTAAACTCACCTCAATTTCGCTAACTTGTGAGTATCCTGGCTGTATGAAGCCTTTGTTCGCTTTGCGAATGTCTCCGTTCGACTGTCCGCACGATTGCTTTGGAATCATCAACTCAGAATCAGGTCACAATGACATGAAGACTTCGGCACAAATCGTTCTTTTGCTCATCGCGTTCGTTCTGCTGTGCGATTCGGCGATCGCCCAACATGGCCCGAACGAAGTTGCTTTCCCTTTTGCGAGGGGCAACTTGTTATGGCGATGCTCGGAACCGCTTCTCGAAGTAAACTCCGATCACCTACCGCCATCTCCCGACAATCCGTGGCACGCCGTCAAGGATCCAAGTGTCGTTCGCCATGAAGATCGGTGGCATGTGTTCTGTACGCTCCGGAAACTAAATGGGGGCAATGGCAAGCCACCGGGCTACATTCGTATCGGTCACGTCAGTTTCGCGGACTGGAAAGATGCGAACGATGCACAATGGCAGCTGCTCAATCTGAGTATGGGTTATCACGGTGCCCCACAAGTTTTCTATTTCACGCCGCATCGAAAGTGGTACTTGATTTATCAGTTGGAAGATTCAGAACGCGGCATTCCCTTCGGCCCGTGCTACTCGACAACCGATGATATCAATACTCCGAGCTCCTGGTCGTTACCGACGCCGATGTACGCGCAGAAGCCAGGCATGCTTAAGGGTTGGTTGGACTTTTGGGTGATTTGCGACGATAAGCGAGCCCACCTTTTCTTCACTTCCTTGGATGGACGCATGTGGCGGGCCGAGACGCGATTGCAAGCATTCCCATTCGGCTTCGGTGCGCCGAAGCTGGCTCTGCGGGACGACTTCTTTGAAGCAAGCCACACATATCGGCTACAGGGTTTAGAAAAGTATCTGACTCTCGTCGAAGCACAGGGACGCAGCGGTGAACGAGGGAAGCGGTACTACAAGGCGTACCTTGCCGATTCGCTCGATGGCGAGTGGACGGCGTTGGCATCATCAGCCGACAAGCCTTTCGCTGGCGGTGCGAACGTGAAGTCGGTAGGCTCCCGATGGACCGACTCATTCAGTCATGGTGAGCTCATCCGGCGCGGAATTGATGAACGACTTGAGGTCGACCCGGACGAATTGCGTTTCCTATTTCAAGGATTGGCGGACGAGGATTGGGGTAGCCAGTATGGCCGACTTGGCTGGCGACTTGGTTTGTTGGAGGCGATTCGCGATTGAGCTGCGAACGAATCCTCCCGTCGAATGCTCGCCCACTCTGCTCAGTTTCCCTTCACCGACAGAGAATACCTGCGTCATCGACACCCCAATTGTCGCGTCGAAATGCCTCCCATCGCTGTGACGCGAGAAAAGGCGTACAATTCAGGCACTGGCGGCGGAGCAAAGAAACCATGTTGGTTTATGCGACGTCGCATGATATTTTTTCAGGAAGTTGGACACAGATGGCTGAAGGTAAGATCAAGAGACTGATGGACAAAGGCTTCGGATTCATTGACACGGGAACGGACAAGGATTTGTTCTTCCACAACTCGGCGCTGGAAGGAGTTACCTTCGAGGAACTCCGAGAAGGCGAACGCGTGTCTTACACCGAAGGTCGTGGCCAAAAGGGTCCATGTGCTGAGAATGTAAAGCTGATCTAGTATCAGATAGTTCCTGACACGCTAAAAGAAGCCGACGAATTTCGTCGGCTTCTTTCGTTAGGTGACGTAGTGCCTTGAAACCGATCGTCAGTCTTCTTGAAATTCGGGGAGTCGAATGTTCCAGTGGATCGCGGAAAGGCGTAGGATGACGACGGCAGAAATCGCCGCGACCAGTCGGAGGGGCTCGCTGATTGGTATCGGCTCGCTGAGTATGTACAGCCAGCACCCGACAAATGAACACGTCGCGTAAAGCGGAGCGGAGCGAAAGAGACTCGGCACCTCGTTACAGACGACATCGCCGATCACTCCACCAAACGTCCCGGTCACAACTCCGAGTAGGGCAGCAATGAACCATGATGTGCCGGACGCCAATGCATAGTCGGCACCCACAATACTAAACAGCCCCAACCCGAGAGCATCCGGAAAATAGAGGACCTTGCTCACGGAAGCAGGCAACCTCGGGATGAACGATGTTACAAGAGCCAGCACAAATACGATCACTGGATAATGCGCGTGCTTGATCCAAAACAGCGGGTGACGATCGAGAAAGAGATCACGGAGCGTGCCTCCTCCAAAAGCCACCATCAGCGCCAGGCTGAAGACACCGACAAAGTCCAGCTTACTTCGGCGCGCCAACAGCACACCAAACGTAGCGGAGGATATCACGGCCAGTAGTTCGATCAGCTGTATCATTCCCGAAGTTTGGAGAATAACAGGAACGCCCGCCAGATGGGGCGGATTCTTTTCCTGTCGTCGACGGGTGAATCGCAGTAGTCGTCGCAAGCGAGTCGGACATTGAACCTGTGCGTAAGACGCTCTTGTCAATCGCGATTCACGCAAATGTCCAAAGTACTCGATCTTAAAGGCGAACTGTTGAACCAGATGCAACGGAAGGTGAGAACCATAGCTACCCTGGGATTCTTGCTTCAATCCCCAGACGCAGCCAGTTGAAGTGGCTTGGTCATCTCGCCTTTGACCTCAAAGCGCAAGTATTGCCGGCCCCGCTATTCAGCCTTCACTCGCTCAAACGCAACGAGAATATGCTGGTTTTCTGGCGTGGAAGAAAACTCAGTGGGCCGATTCTTTCCCGATGGCGCGAAACACAGCGTTCGCACGTTTTCGCGGAGTTCATAAATCCCGAAGAATTGCTCGCCCTTTCCTCCACCTTCCATCGAAGTGAAGTCAATGGTCTTGGGTTTCTGCGCGGGGGCAATCGTACTGGTCCCTCGGCTGATCTCCTTGCCTTCGGCTCGCACGCTCCATGTTCCATCATCGCCATTGACCACTGTGAGTTTCTTCACATCTTCGGCTTTTGACTTATTGCCGCTAATTTCAAGAGCCGTGATTTGCCAAGTCCCCTCGATTCGCATGTGATCTCTTTGGGTCGCTTCATCTTTGGCATCATCGGCAACTGCGACGTTCGTGAGTAAGACGCCGACGATCGTCAGACGGTGGAGTACACGTAGCATGTTGCACCTCTCCGAAAAGAGAATGAATTGGGGATAGGATTCTGTTAGTCACTGCAACGCAGGAACACTTCAGCCTGGATGCACCTTGGCTAGAATTTTGTCCATCTCTGCGGCGGTGAAGGCTCGCACCGTTGTTGTATGAACGTTTCCCAGAGAACCTAGATACAGCAGCAGGGAGGTAGCCGTCTCGTCGTCTGGCGCTTCAAAGATCAGAACGCCATCGTGGTCGCCCAAAGTCCAGTAGATATCCTTGATCTTGGTGCCTAGCTTCTTCGCAGTCGTCTTCATTGCTGCGGCACGTTTGGTCGTCTCGTCGATCCCTTTGATCCCCTGTTGCGTGAATTTGATGGTGGTGATGAACGTTGCCACTTGTGGTCTCCTTTGTCTTCATGAAGGTTGGTGTACTGAAACGCTCTTATTGTATCGAGTTCGAAGTCAGGCCAGTAGAAACAACTGAACAAAAAAGTCGTGAGGGTGCGTCATTTCGCCACACTCCAAGGGCAATGAACTGAGTAGCATCGCGTTAGCACGCACATTGCCGCTGGTGAATGCACGACGCCAAGTTCGATTGCTCACTGCAATAGAGCGAACTAGAACTAGTAGCTCACTAGAGAGATTCTGTTACTCTAACGCTCAACCGTGTCGTTCATTTTTGGCGCATGGAAGATCCAGCCACGGACACTTACTTAGGAGATAGCACGATTAGCGTACAGCACCTCGAACTTGCAAGCGGAGGAAAGCTACCGGCAGTGGGACTCGGCTTTTGGAAAGTAGACAAGTCCATCACACCGGATATTGTGACGACCGCCGTTGATGCAGGATATCGGCATTTCGATTGTGCCTGTGATTATGGCAATGAAGCCGAAGTTGGTGTCGGCTTGCAACGAGCACTGCAATCGGGAGCGGTCGCGCGAGATGACTTATGGATAACTTCCAAGCTCTGGAACACTTATCATCGTGCCGAGCATGTGCGACCAGCAGTGGAGCGAACGCTTCGAGATCTGCAAACAGATTATCTCGACTTGTACTTGATTCACTTTCCGATCTCTCTGCGCTTTGTTCCGTTTGACGAGCGGTATCCTCCGGAGTGGTTTTTTGATCCACAAGCGGCGTCGCCGCGTCTGGAATTGGACCCTGTTCCCATTCACGAGACTTGGCGTGCGATGGAAGGACTTGTTCGTGACGGTCTCGTGAAGAATGTCGGCGTTTGCAACTTTGGCACATCGTTGCTTCGCGATTTGCTTTCCTACGCGGATATTCGACCGGCGGTTTTGCAAGTTGAGTTGCACCCACATTTGACGCAGGAGAAGCTTCTGCGTTTCTGTTCGGAAGAGAAGATCGCAGTCACCGCGTTCTCGCCGCTCGGCGCTCAATCGTATTTCTCGTTGAATATGGCCAAGCAGAGTGAGTCCGTACTTGCGCATGAAGTCGTCAAGGACATCGCTCAGAAGCACGCACGCACTTCCGCACAAGTCGTCTTGCGCTGGGGCGTTCAACGTGGCACCGCGATCGTCCCAAAGAGTTCCAACGCAGAACGACTGCATGAAAACATCGCTCTGTTTGACTTTGAATTATCCGGCGACGAGATGACGGCGATCTGTGCCCTTAACAGGAATCGGCGCTTTAACGATCCGGGCGACTTCTGCGAGGCAGCGTTCAATACGTTTCTGCCGATTTATGAATAGCAGTGAATTGACGTACTTGCTCGCCGATGCTTTGATGGAATCAGAAAGGTAGCTGTCATGCGTCGATGGGTGATTCTCAGTTTAGTCTGTTTTTTTGCGGCGAGCGGATCGTGGGTAGTGGTGCCGTTTGAAATTCCGGAAAGTAGGACGGACACTCTTGGCCGTCTTTTGTCGGGCAGGAGTGCCCAACTTACGGCAAAGTGTACCACTACTGGATTGTGGGCCGCGGAATCGCCAGGGCTCAATTCGCTCATTCGCATACTGAGCGAAAGTGATGACCCGCAGCTGCAGCAAGACATCATGACGGGAATCGCCGAGGGACTGGAAGGACGCCGGCGAGTCGTGATGCCGACGGATTGGCCTGCGGCGTGGGTGAAATTGCAGCAAAGTTCCGTCAGCGGAGTGCGGGATCGAGCGATTCAGCTGGCATTGATCTTCGACGATCCCGAGGCGATTCGACTGCTTCGGGATCAGGCGATGAGCCAGCAGATGGATCGGGAGGATCGCGTTCGCGCTATCGAACTGCTTGCCGCTAAAAGAGATGCCGGATTTGATCGATTGCTCGTCGAGTTGGTGGCCGACACGGAAACACGTGGCGCTGCATTGCGAGCACTTGCCGAATACGATCATCCGCAGACCGTCGATACGATCTTGAACGCCTACAAGGATTTTGACGCGGCGAGCCGGCAGGACGCTTTGCAAACACTGGCTTCGAAACGAGCTTGGGCTTCCGAACTGTTGGAGGCCGTCGAGTCGAACAGTATCGACTCCGCCGACTTGAATGCATTTACCGTTCGTCAGTTACACAGTCTTGGCAGCGAAGCGTTAACAGCAAAGGTCAAGCGGTTGTGGGGCGAGGTCCGCTCGACGCCAGCAGATAAGGCGAAACTCATCGCCAAGTACAAACAACAGCTCACCGCCGAGTCGCTTGCCGACGCTGACTTAGTCGCCGGTCGAGAGTTATTCGATCGAACGTGTGCGAGTTGCCACAAACTATTCGGTGCGGGAAAGGAGATCGGCCCCGATCTCACGGGCTCGCAGCGAACCAATCTTGAATACATCTTGCAGAATCTGATCGATCCCAGTGGAGCCGTCTCGAAGGACTATCAGATGCATCTCTTTGTGACGACTGGCGGACGCGTGATAACGGGCTTGCTGGTCAGTGAAAATGAGCAGTCGTTGACGATCCAAGCTGTCAATGAACGAATTGTGCTGCCAGTGGATGAGATCGAAGAACGCTCGCTCTCGCCGGCCTCAATGATGCCCGACGGACAACTCCAGAAACTGACGAACGCCGAGGTGCGAGATCTAATCGCTTATCTCGGCAGCCGAATCCAAGTTCCGGCACCTGTTGCGAACGATTAACGCCGGGTCGTCAATTTGCTAGTCGTTCGATTAGTGAAGAAAGCTCTGGCGGAATCGGCTTGTGCACGGCATAGGTATCTTCAAATCGTGTGAGCGTTGTCTGACCGCCGATAACGCCTGCCATGACGCCGGATTGGCCTTCGAGAATCGCCTGAACGGCAAAGTCACCGACCGAACTGGCAAGAATTCGATCTTCGGGCGAAGGCGATCCGCCACGTTGAAGATGTCCCAGTATCACGCAACGCGTCGAAAAGGGGTTACCAGCCGCTCGCAACTCTTCGTTAAGCTTCACGGCGTCACCCTCCTCGTCTCCCTCGGCCACGATCATCATGACGGAGGTCTTTCCTCGCGTCTTAAGTTCTTGCAGATCTCGAACGATGGCGGGGATATCTGTCTTCGTCTCGGGAATACAAACGCACTCGGCACTCGCGGCCAGTGCCGTATGGACGGCGATGAAGCCGCTGTGACGTCCCATCACTTCGACTAAGAACATCCGCTCGTGGCTCTCGGCGGTATCGCGAATCTTGTCGACTGCCTCGACCGCCGTTTGTACCGCGGTCGAAAAACCAATCGTAAAGTCGGTTCCCATCAAGTCGTTGTCGATCGTTCCCGGACAGCCCACGATGGGCCCGTCCCAGTGCTTTGCGAGCGCAACGGCTCCGTGAAAGGTTCCGTCACCGCCGATGGGCACCAACGCGTCGATGCCATGTTTCACTAAGACCTTGACCGCTTTCTGCTGGCCAGCATCGGTGCGAAACTCGGAACTGCGACTGCTGCGTAACAGCGAGCCACCGAACCTTGACCATCCCGAAACGCTCCGCAGCGTCATCAAAGGCGACCCTGCGTCTGTCGTATAGAAGTCCTCGTCGAGCAAACCTTGATAACCGCGGTTAATGCCAACGACTTCGTGACCTTCCGAGATTGCTCGGCGTACGACCGCTCGTATGCAGGCGTTCATCCCGGGCGCGTCACCACCGCTGCAAAAGACTCCGATCTTCACCGTTCACCTCTTCCTTGTGGCAACTCTTGATTGACAGCCCGCTGCTGGTCCGTTAAACCCAACTCGGTTCTACCGAGAGCCGACGGTTGTTTCAATGGGTTTTGGTTCCAAGGCGGTAATGATGAGCATATTCGATCGCTTTCGACTGGATGGTAAGCGGCTTTTCATCACGGGCGGCAGTCGCGGATTGGGGCGTGAGATGGCGCTGGCGATTGCCGATGCCGGCGCGGATGTAATTCTGGTGGGACGAGATGTTGCCAGTCTGGAGAAAACAGCGGACGACATCCGCGAACTTGGTCGCGAGGCGATTCCGTTGCAAGCCGACATGAATGACATGGCAGCTTGTGAATCCGTCTGCGAGCAAGCCGTCGCCGAGCACGGGCCGATCGACATCTTGATCAATAACGTCGGCGGGCGTCGCGAAAACATTCCGACGGAAGAAATGCCGCTGGATAAGTGGCGTGAATTGATGGATTTGAACTTGACCAGCGTGTTTCTGTGTACAAAGGTCGTTGGAAGAGCGATGATCGCACGGGGACGCGGCGGTCGGATCATAAACATCTCGTCGATCAACGCGTTCGTGGCTGGCAAGCTGATTCGTGGCAGGCATTACGAAACCGCCAAGGCCGCGATCGTTCAGTTCACTCGTGCGACGGCCGTCGACTGGGCGGAGCACGGGATCACCGTCAATGCGATCTGCCCCGGCGGATTCATGACGGAACCAAACGTACGCTGGTCAAAGCTGCATCCGGAAGTTGTCGCTAACTTCCGCCAGCAGATTCCGATGGGCGACCATGGTCAGCCTGAAGACCTCGGTCCTTTGGCCGTCTATCTCGCGAGTGATGCATCGCGATATATGACGGGCGCGGCGTTGGTCATCGATGGTGGATATACACTGTGCTGATCAACTCACCCAAGCGGCGGTAGGGCGGATGAGTTTCCTGGGGCTTGCGAGTAGAATGGGGTAGCAACGTTAAGCCATCTGGCTCCTGCCTAGACCAACCACACTCCCGAATATTCCCTCCCGGAGAGACCGATGACCCGCATGCTTGCTGCTTTCGTGACATTTTGTCTGTTGAGCCAGTCCGTTTCCGCTGATAACTGGGCACAGTGGCGTGGGCCAGCGTTGAATGGTGTCGCGGTCGGAACGGGCTTCCCAACCAAATGGAGTCAAACGGAAAACGTCCAATGGAAGGTGCCAATGCCTGGGCGCGGAGCGTCAACGCCGATCGTTTGGGAAGAACGAATCTTCTTGACGTGCGGGATCGATGGGAAGAACACGGTTCTCTGCTACGACCGCTCAGGCAAGGAACTATGGCGAACTGCGGCTGGTGAGGAGCGTGCGGGGAAGCACAAAAAGGGAAGCGGTAGCAATCCGTCGACGAGCACGGACGGGAAGCATATCTTCGCGTATTTCAAGAGTGGCGATTTGGCCTGCCTGGACTTCGATGGCAAGGTCGTCTGGCACCATCAACTGTCGTACGATCCCGAATCGCTGTGGTGGGATCTCGGCAGTTCGCCCGTGCTGACAAAGGACTATGTCGTTGTGGCTGTCATGGTCACCGGTCCTTCTTATGTTGTTGCTTTCGACAAAGCGACTGGCAAACAAGCTTGGAAGACAGATCGCAACGTCCCGGCCCCGGTTGAAGCGGCGCAAAGTTACTCGACGCCGGCTGTCGTCACGGATGCAAACGGAAAGGAAACCATTTACGTTCTCGGCGCCGATTATGTGACGGCACACAATGCTCAAGACGGCAAAGAGTTGTGGCGAGTCGGCAGTTTGAACCCCGAGCAAGACGGCTACTTCCGGTCGATCTGTTCACCCGTCGTATCGGACGGCGTCGTGATCGCCCCGTACGCGCGCGGCAAGACGATCACCGCGATTCGCACGGGCGGCAGCGGCGACGTGACGAAGTCGCATGTGCTGTGGACGAAGGAGGGACTGGGAGCGGACGTGCCGACCCCGATCGCTTTGGAGGGTAAGGTCTACGTTTGCACCGATGGCGGCGAACTAGCCTGCTTAGACATTCAAACAGGAAAAGAATTGTGGCGTTACGAAGTTGAGAAGAATCGCAACAAGTTCACTCCGTCACCGATTCTGGCCGACGGAAAGATCTACTTGACTCGCGAAGACGGCAAGACCTTTGTGATCGTTCCCGGCGACAAGCTGAACGTGCTGGCAACCAACGAAGTCAATGAGTTCACGGTGGCGACGCCCGTCTTTGTTGATCATCAAATCTTGCTGCGGACGTACGATCATTTGTACTGCATCGGGAATTGACGGGTAGTGGTACAGATTGCCGTAAGTCGGGCACTCCTGCCCGACAAACGACAGCCAAGAGTGGCCGTCCTACTCTCAAAAATTTCAAACTGTACCACTAATTGACAGTGCGAATAGTCGCGGAGCGACGTCATGTGATAGCCTGGGACGCAAGTCCCAGGTCTGGAGAAACGATGCCCTCAAAGTCGCGAAGCGATGACAGGAGGTTCCGATGTCTACCCACTAGGCTATCGGATGCCATCGCTCCGCGATTCCGAACAAGTTGAGATTTCTCTATCAGAAACCGCCGAGATAATTTGTGCTGACGACTCAGGATGCGGACGATCCCCAACTAAACACCGGCGGTTTCCCTTGGAAAAAGCTTGCCGTGGTAGGCGCAGTCGGATTGGTCATCGCTGTGGCCTACTCGCAGTTTGGCGACGCGTTATCACCTATCAAGCTCGCGGAGCATGAAGCGGAACTGCGTCAGTACCAAGCCGAGCATCCTGTGCTTGTCTATGGGATCGCATTCTTCGCGTACGTCCTCGTGACGGGGTTCTCGCTGCCCGGTGCTGCTGGTATGACGTTGATCTATGGCTGGTACTTCGGTTTCTGGCAAGGCATTCCATTGGTCAGTTTCGGATCGACAGCGGGAGCAACCGTCGCCTTTTTGCTGAGTCGCTACCTCGTGCGTGAAACAATTCAGAGCCGCTTTGGTGCAAAGCTTGTAGGCTTCAATCAAGCGTTGGAGCGGGAAGGGGCCTTCTACTTATTCACATTGCGTTTGATTCCAGCCGTTCCTTTTTGGATGATCAACCTCGTGATGGGGTTAACACCGATTCGAACACGAACCTACTGGTGGGTCAGCCAACTCGGGATGTTTCCCGCGACGGTTGTGTATGTTTATGCCGGTTCGTCGCTACCGGATCTCAAGACATTCGCCGAGGAAGGGATTAACGCCGTTTTATCCCCACGCCAACTCACCCAAATCGTTGTGGCCTTCATCTTGCTCGGTATCTTTCCATTGATCGTCCGAAAAGTGATGCATCGTGTCTCCACTGCGGGTACAACGAAGGAGACGCACGAATGACGCTCAGCTTTATCGAGGAGGCGGTCCTATGACAAATGGCGTTCGAAACGAAGTCGACATCTTCATGCGGGGACTGGTGAAGCGTAATCCCGGAGAGAAGGAATTTCATCAGGCAGTTCGGGAAGTGGTCGAGACGCTGATGCCCTACGTCAACGATCACCGCCGATACAAAGACGCCCAAATCTTGGAACGAATGACCGAGCCGGATCGGATCATCATCTTTCGTGTGACTTGGGAAGATGACCAAGGGAACATCCGAGCCAATCGGGCATGGCGAGTGCAATTCAACAATTCGATCGGCCCTTATAAAGGCGGCTTGCGATTCCATCCATCGGTTACGCAGAGCGTTCTGAAGTTCCTGGGATTTGAGCAAGTCTTTAAAAACAGCTTGACAGGATTGCCGATGGGCGGCGCGAAGGGAGGCTCGAACTTCAATCCCAAGGGGAAGAGTGATCGAGAAGTGATGCGTTTTTGCCAGTCGCTGATGGTCGAGTTGCATCGTCACATCGGCGAGGATACCGATGTTCCCGCAGGAGACATTGGCGTCGGAGCACGCGAAATCAGTTACTTGTTCGGGTTCTACAAACGATTGGAGAATCGATTCACGGGCATCCTCACGGGCAAAGGACTTGCGTTTGGAGGTAGCTTGGTTCGAACCGAAGCAACCGGTTACGGTTGTGTCTACTTCTGCGAGAATATGTTGAAACACCGTGGCGATACTTTGCAAGGCAAGACATGTGTGGTGTCTGGTTCCGGAAACGTGGCGATCTATACGGTGGAAAAAGCGACGCAGTTGGGGGCCAAGGTCGTAACGATGTCGGATTCATCAGGCTTCATTCACGATCCTGATGGCATCGATGCAGACAAGCTCGCCTTTGTAAAAGATCTCAAGGAAGTTCGGCGTGGCCGCATTGCCGAATACACAACCAAGTATCCGAAATCCAGCTACTTCGAAAAGCAACGACCGTGGGGTGTTCCTTGCGACGTTGCGTTTCCCTGTGCGACACAAAATGAACTCGATCTGCAAGACGCTGAGAAACTGTTGGCCAATGGCGTGCGGGCGGTCTGCGAGGGCGCAAACATGCCAACCGAGTTGGATGCGGTACACGCGTTGGTTGACGGCAAAGTGCTATTCGGTCCCGCGAAAGCCGCCAACGCGGGCGGCGTTGCCGTATCGGGACTTGAACAAAGTCAAAATGCACTGCGGCTATCGTGGAGCCGAGAAGAGGTCGATCAGCGGTTGCGCACGATCATGAAAGACATTCATGAAAAGTGCATCTCGCACGGCGAGAATGGCGACGGTTACGTGAACTATGTCCGCGGCGCTAACATCGCCGGTTTCGTGAAAGTCGCCGACGCGATGTTGGCTTATGGTGTGGTGTAAGGCTCGATATGACCAATGAACCCAGACCGATTGATCTGTCGCCGCTTTCAGATATTCCCGCAACAAATCCGTGGGACGAGCATAACCAGCGTTGGGTCGATTTCGTCCATCCGCTCGACTGGAAGAATCCTGAGCCCAGCGGTAGATACAATTTGTTGGTCATCGGTGCCGGCCCCGCCGGTCTCGTAACGGCGATCGGGGCGGCTGGCTTGGGGGCTAAGGTCGCCTTGGTCGAAAAGCATTTGATGGGTGGCGATTGCCTGAATGTTGGTTGTGTTCCGTCGAAAGCCCTAATCGCGGCTGGGAAAGCAGTGGCCGCGGTGCGCGATGCCCATCACTTCGGTGTCCGAGTTCCCGAAGGAACCTCAATCGATTTCGCAGCCGTTATGCTGCGATTGCGGCGCATTCGGGCCGACATCAGCCACCACGACTCTGCGGCGCGGTTCAGCGAACTCGGCATTGATGTATTTATCGGCGACGGCGAGTTCATGGGACGCAACACGTTCGCGATCGACGACAAGACGATTCGCTTTGCCAAAGCTTGTATCGCGACCGGCGCACGCGCCGCAGCTCCGCCGATCGATGGACTCGAATCGGTGCCGTATCTGACGAACGAGACGATATTCTCTCTCACTGAGTTACCTCGCCGCATTGGATTTATTGGTGCCGGCCCGATCGGCTGTGAACTGAGTCAAGCCTTTCGACGCTTTGGCAGTGAAGTTGTCTTGGTCGAATCGGAGCATGGCATCCTGCCGCGTGAGGATCGCGAGGCGGCTGACATCGTATTGCAGTCATTGCTGCGCGACGGGGTTGATCTGCAATGCTGTGCCAGGAATCTTCGGATTCGCCAGGAGGCAGACGGCATTCACATGGCCGCCGATTCGGAACATGGCAAGCAGCACTACGATTTGGCGGTCGATCAATTGATGGTAGCGGTTGGTCGCGCTCCAAACGTCGAGAATCTCGGACTTGAGGCGGCGGGAGTCGAGTATCACAAGAAAGGCATCAAGGTTAACGATCGGCTACAGACAACCAACGCGAACATCTATGCCGCAGGCGACGTTGCGTCCAAATACCAGTTTACTCACTCGGCTGACTTCCTCGCACGCATCGTGATCGGCAACGCGTTGTTCTTCGGTCGAGGTCGAGCGAGTGCTTTGACGATCCCTTGGTGTACTTACACGGAGCCCGAACTAGCTCACGTAGGCAAAACCGTCGCGGAGCTTGAGGCAGACGGCATAGACTTTCAGACGTTCACCGTTCAGATGAGCGAGATCGACCGCGCGATTCTCGATGGAGAAAGCGATGGGTTCGTTCGTGCGCACGCGGATAGGAAAGGAAGGCTTCTTGGTGCGACGGTCGTCGCCGCACACGCCGGCGACATGATCGGAGAGCTCAGCCTCGCCATGACACACGGTATTCCCCTAGGCCAGATAGCGAGTGCAATACATCCCTATCCGACGCAAGCCGAAGCGATTCGTAAGCTCGGCGATGCCTTTAACCGGACTCGGTTGACGCCAACCATAAAGGGGTTAATGAATACGGTGCTAAAGTGGCGACGATGAGTCTGCTTTAAGGTTCTCATCTAACCGATGATTTTCTCGCTTGAACAACTGCCCACAGCAAGTATCGCCACACGCAATCCACCTCTGTAAAGCCGCATTCCGCCAACCAACCGAGTTGGTCGGCTAACAGGTCATGATGGTCGTGTTCTCGCTGATGCTCCATCCACATATTCCACTCGTCATCGCTTGATCCGGCGGTCATCGAAAGCTCCCGCCAGTGGTGCATATGTCGCGCGTACAGCGCATCCGTCGCTCCGCGAAACTGATCGGCGAAACAGAACGCACCGCCCGGCGACAGCCAATCAAAAACTTGCCGGAACAACTGCCGCTTCTCCGTTGAAGTTAGGTGATGTACGGCGATGCTCGATATAGCTAAGTCGATACTTCCTGACGCGTAGTTCAATTCGCGAAAGTCCTGCCGCTCGAAGGCGAGTCGATCCGCGTCACCCAACCGCGAACGGCAAACCGCGAGCGAATCGCTCGACACATCCACGAACCGGATCGTTGCCTCCGGAAACGCCTCGGCAAGCAGCACGGATAAGTTACCCGTGCCGCATCCAAGTTCGACGATCGCTGTAAACGCTCGATCGGAAGGAAGATAATCGAGCAACGCCCACAGCATCTCTCGATAGCGAGGAAAGCATCGTTCGATCACAGCTGTGTAGTCTTCGCTCAACTGATCAAAGAACTGGCCGACTTGCTTGTCGTTCATGTGTGTGTCCAGAATCGTGAACTTGCCTTCGATGGCGATTGCCTTCGTAATTAGTGGGATAGGCTTCCAGCCCAGGGCTGTAAGGGTATCGCTGATTCATGATTTTCGTATATTCCCGTGTTTTTCGCTACACGGAGGTTCGCGATGTCGTCCAAGATTGTTGATCGTTTTGTCGAGAAGGCACCATTTGCTGTCATGACACGAGTGCTGGCACAGGATTTTATCGGTAGCAAGTTGAATCGGATCTTCGACGACAACCGTGAATTGCAGTATGACTACGTCGCCACGTTCCAAGCGGTCGCGGCGACGGTGGCCGATGTTGCCTTGAATTTCAGCGACAACTTCAATCAAGCCTACAAAGAGCACAAAGAGGAACTGGAGGTCAGCCGGCAGTCGTTCTACGCCAAGACTCGTGGTGTCGAACCGGCTGTCAGCGAAGCCATCGTCTTGCACTCGGTAGAACGTGCGATCGAGATGCAAGAGGCGTTGGAGTTCGGGGCTTGGGAATTGCTCCCAGGTTATCGTTGCCTGAGCGTCGATGGCAATGTGCTGGCAAAGTCTGACAAGAGGCTCAAAGTCCTCCGCGAAGTTAAAGGTGCTCCGCTGCCAGGGAAAGTGGTCGCAAGATTTGATTTGCAACGGCAAGTCTTTGATCGTGCTTACGTACTGCTTGACGGTCACTCGCAGGAGTCAACGTGTTGCGACCGGATCGTTGATGATCTTGTTCCCAAGGATGTCCTGATCGCGGATCGGCATTACTGCATCGTGCCGTTCTTAACGAAAGTCGCTGAAGCCAACGGCTTCTTTGCGATACGGCAACACGGTCGGTTAAAAGGCGTTTTGTTGGGAAAACGTAAACGCATTGGTCGGATCAGCACGGGGGTGGTCTACCAACAAGAGATGAAACTCTCGGCTGCGGATGACGCGATGACCGTGCGTCGAATCACGGTCGAGCTAGACGAACCGACCCGTGATGGCGATCAGGTCATCCATCTATTAACCAATCTTCCGAATGAAATTGCCGCAACGGTCGTGGCCGAGCTCTATCGCCATCGGTGGGAGGAAGAAACCGCGTTCAATGTGTTGCAGATGACACTCACTTGCGAACACTCAGGCGTTGGGCATCCACAGGCAGCGACGTTTCTCTTCTGCATGTCGGTCCTTGCATTCAACCTTCGGCAAACGATCTTCGCAGCGTTGTATGCCACTCATGACGACGAAGCCGTTCAAGAGACAAGCCACTTTCACATATCAAAAAATGTTTCGGACAAAACGGAGGGAATGTTGATTGCGATCACCGAGGAAGAATGGGATGAGCTGATTCCTTCGACAACCAGAGGTGTCGCTTCGCTACTGGAAAAGGTTGCACGGAGAATTGACTTGAGTGCGTATCGCAAATCCCGACGCGGTCCGAAAAAGAAAAAACCTCACCGATCACGAAATGTCGCGTCGTCGCACGTTTCTACCGCAAAGCTCCTTTGGCCAAACCGGAGATAACACACCCTTACAGCCCTGGGTTAGAAGCCTATCCCACTTATTGTTTGGGCGGCGCTAAGTGGTTCTTCCACATCCAACTGAATTGCCCATTGTTTGGTACCAACTGCGGCGAGCAGATCGAGCAACAAGTCGTCCTCGGACTCCAAATCGGTGGCCTCGTTTGCGAATTCGCGATCGGCTTCCGTTGACGATTGCGTGATGTCACTAGCTAGTTGAGCAGCTCTTCACTTACGCTTCCGGTTATGGCAACGGCTGCGTCGCTCGGAGATAGGCGAACAAGTCTCGCAACTGCTGGTCGTCGAGCGGCTTGAGGATCCCTTCTGGCATGATCGAAGTGCGAATTGCCGCCATCTCTTCGATGTCATCACGTGGAATGATCAGCCGCTGTCCGTCCGCACCCTTGAGCACGACGACGCGATTATCCTGCTCCTCTACAAATCCGTTCAGTGTCCGGCCGTCCGCAGTAAAGACCACGAAGTTCTCAAACCCTTCGCGAATCTCCAGGCTGGGATTCACGACGTTCAACAAGATGCCACGCAAATCGTCGCGTTTGTAGGGCGTCAAGTTGGGGCCGATCTGGCCGCCGTCCGTGAACAGCTGATGACACTTGCCGCAGTTGGTCAAAAACAACTGCTTGCCGCGATACGGATTCCCCACGGTGCCCGCGAGAACGCCCTGGAGTCGTTCGATCTCGCTTCGCATCTCGTCGGTCGTCGCCGACTGGACATCGCCCCAGTGCTTTCGAACGAGTGCGGCGATCTGATCGTCTTTGTGAAAGAGTAGCTTTTGAAGAACTGCCGCCGGGATGGCCTCCGGTTTGATGCTGCCAGCGTCGACTTCGGCGAGCAAGCTGGTCGCCCAGGTTCGACGGCTGGCCAATACTCCTTGTGCGATACGTTGCGTGTCAGCAGAAAACGTGTTGTGAAGTTTTGCAATCGACGCACCGATTTGAGCGGAATCGTATGCCTGAAGTGCGGTCAATGCAGCCGCTTGAACGTCCGGCTGCTTGGTCGTCGCGAGAGCTTGAAGCAGCGTGTCTACCGCTCGCGCTTGTTGGATTTGGCCGAGAACTTGAATGACCTCGACCCGTTGTGTGACGTTCGTCTTTTCGTCGGCCGCCAGTGTCAGGGCCTCGCCTAACGCCGCCTCGTCACCGCGCCGCAATCGCAACGCTAGCGAGCCGCCGCCAACCTTCGTCAGCGCCGCAACTAACTCGTCGGGTAACGCGCTGAGCGTCCGGCCTGCGAAAGCGGTCTCGAAACCTGTCAGCAATGTCTTCGAAGCTTCGGGATTCGGCGCGTTCTCGAACAACTGCGCGCACGTAATCAGATCGCGCCGCGTGCCTGCCATCGCATAGCGTCGCATCACGCGCTCGGCGATGTGCTGCTTCACCAACGCCTTGTCCCAGAGCGACGGATCGCGAAACATTTCTACGATTTGCTCTCGCCCCTCGTCGGCTTTGGCCTCGATCGCCCACCACACTAGCAGTGGGTTGAACGGATCCGTCGCATCTTCATCTCGTCCTAACAAGCTGCGCACGATTGTAATAGCTTGCCGAGCGGGCAGTCGTCGTGCGGAGCAGGCCAACTGGCAACGGACTTCGACGTTGGGTTCGCTTAGGGCCAAAGTCGCGAGCTGTTGGGCAAGCAGTTCGGAAACTTCCTGATCGTCGCAAAGCAGACGCACGGTCCAGGCTCGTACGAATGGATCTTGGTGTTGCAAGGCCCGAACAGCCAAAGCCTCATCGAAACCTCCCGACAAGTTCAACGCCCACAGGTACTCCAGCGCGAGCTGCCCATCGACGGCGAACAGCATCTTTGTGAGCGGCGCGACGATGGAGGAATCACGCAAGTCGGCCAATTGCTGAAGCGCAATCTGGCGGTGAAGTTTATTCTCGTGCTTCAAAACATCGAGCAATTCGAGCGCTGAAAGTTTCGAGTAATCGTCGGGCTTAGAAGCTTCGGCTTCTGGGGCCCGCAGGCGATAGATGCGTCCGGTGTCTGGCGTCACTCGCCCTTGATGGTGACTGGCGTGATCGATGCGTTGTTCGTAGAAGTCTGCCACATAGATTGCACCTTCGGGCCCGACTTTAATCTCGACAGGCCGGAACCACGGATCATCGCTCGTGATCGCCCGATCGATGTCCTTTGTCACGAACGTGGCGCCCTTTGGCTGGACGTCGCTGATCACGACCTCGCTTTGCAGCGGCCCGACGCCAAACAGCTTTCCCGCATACTTGGCCGAAAGTGCAGCGCCTTCGTAGATCACCCACGTGTGTGTGAATCGCGGGACCGAGTGATGTCCCATCGCTTCGAAGTAGCCGAAGGCATACGGATTCGTCAACTCGCCATGCTTTCCGAAACTCTTTTGATAGTATCCGCCCTGGACGTAGTGGAAGCCTCGCGTATCGCCACCGTTATGGCCCGAGTAGACACGGCCCTTCGAATCAATCTCGACACCGAACGTATTGCCACCGCCTTCGGCAAAGATTTCGTACTTGCGAGTTTCCGGATGATACCGCCAAATCAACTGGCCCATCGAATGAACGGGCTTCTCGTCAGTGCCGTAATGCTTGATCTGTCCGGTGACGGTGCTGCCTTGCGAACCGTAGATCCAGCCGTCTGGTCCCCAACGCAAGTTGGCGGCGACCGAATGCGAGTCTTCGATCCCAAATCCTTCGAGCAAGACTTCTGGATCGCCGTCTGGCACATCGTCCTTGTCGGCATCGGGATAGAACAGCAAATAAGGTGGATTCATGACGAACACGCCGCCGCGCCCTCGCGCGAATGAAACGGCGATGCTTAAGCCGTCGACGAACGTCTTGTGTTTGTCATATTTGCCGTCGCCATCCGTGTCCTCGTGGATCGTAATCCGGTCGCGGCCAGGGAAATGATTCGGCGGCGGCGGTGGAACTTTGTCATACACCGTACGCAGGTACTTATCCCGGCTAACCGCGGTCAGGCCGGCTGGCGTGGGATACTGCTTGTAATTCAACACCCACATCCGGCCACGTTCGTCAAAGTCGATGAACAGCGGTTGGCCGATCTCTGGCTCGCTAAGTACTGGCTCGATGACGAGATCATCCGGTGTGTGAAATTTCTTCAATGCTTCGTCAACGGCGAGCGGTCCCTCTTCACCGGGGAGTCGACGAAGGATCTCCTCAACCGCCTCGGCGGAGAGCACTTCTTCTCGAGTCGTCTTTGCCGTGAAAGCGGATGTCGCGTCGACCTTGCCCCAAGCTAATTCGTCTCCGCCTTGAAACAGCCACGTGCCGTTTAGACGCATGGCCTGATCGCCAGCAAAGATGGCTGGTGCCGCGACATTAAAGCCGGTGCGTGCGTCGCTGCTGTAGACGCGAATGGCCAACGTGTTCAATTGCCCGAACTTGACGAGTGCGGGATCAATTTCGTGACGTGACTTGCCGCCCAACCCACTACGAAAAGTCGGCGGAAAACTCCCCGCACCACCGATGCGTGTGCCGTTCAAATACACTTCGCGCGCATCATCTACCGGCTCGGAAAAGAGCGACAGCGTTCGGTCCTGCCATGCGTCAGGAATCTGCACCGCACAACGATACCACGAGTATCCACCAATATCGGCCGGCGGCTTCTTCCAAACATCCGGGACCGTCACCTCTTGCCAGGTGTCTTGCGCGACGACAAAACTCGTGGCAGATAAGAGCGAAAACGCAATGAGTGTCATAGTACGTAGAGACATCGAAGTAAGCCTTTCTTAGCTTCGGAACAGTGGCGGGATACCAGGGCGGTGTAAGTGGGGTGTGTTCTATTCGGCGAGGTTCAGCAACCGTGCAGCACTCTCGCGACTGATGGCATCGATCTGGAATCGGGCCAGCTCTGATTCTCGCAGCTTTAGTAGGGCAGATTCAAGATAAAAGAACGGAAAGTGGGAACCAAAGAGGACTCGATCCAGGGGCGCGTGTTCCAGCAAGGTCGTAATCCCTCCGACGCCTTCCTGCATTGAGATCTCGAAATACACTTGCCCAGCGGCAGCGAGCTGGCTGATGGCATCGGCACGAAGAGTACGCAATGCGTTCAGTAAGACGACCCGGAGCTGAGGGCGAGCGGCGAGTTGTGCTGCCAGCGGCGTCGTGTCGACCGCTTCGACGCGGAGCAACGGATGTTGCGTTCGTTCGTCCTCCATCTTGACGGCGATTTGAACGACGAGAGCCGCTTTACTTGCCAGGTCAAGCAATTCAATAAACCTCGAATCGTCCAAGGTATAGCCGTGATAATTCGGGTGCAGTCGGATTCCCGGCATCTTGTGTACTTCCACGCAGCGCCGCAGGTCGTCTTGCCAATCGGGTAGCGTTGGGTTCACCGAACCGAAGGGCAGAAGCAAGCCATCTCCGGTGCTGGCGCATGCCTCGGCAAGTCGCGAGTTTACCGCGGCGACGTCTTTGTGGAGCAGCCCGTCAAAGCTGCCTGCCCAAGCCTGTGTGACTCCAGCTTCTTTGAGCTTTTGCACCAGTTGCGTCAGTTCGTCGAACGGTAAACGTCGCGTTGGCCAGTGTGAGAGGTTGACGTTGACATCAATCATGGCGTGGTGCGGGGTAGCAGGAGTGCGGACTTGGAGGCGAGTGTGCCGTGCTGCTCGCTCGCTAGATCGGAAAATGTCCCATAAGCAGTATCACTGGAACGATCGCGCCGAACAAGTAGCGAGACGGTTGGGCCGACCGCGTTAGTGTCGTGTTAATCTAGTGCGGTCATCCGAATTGCTTCCGACATTCCAGAGCGACGCATTTTGGCAGTCGTCGCTCTAAAAATGGTCATGCGCCTCGAGAATTCAAATCCCTCACTAAGGCCAGTGATTTCGATGTGGCCGCAGCACAACTTCGTCGATGATCGAATGGAGGTAATCGATTTTGAACGATGCTTCGACCGTATGACTCCGTCAAGACTGTGGGGGGTGGTTCATGAAACGTTTCTCGCTATTTGGTTCAGCTGCACTAGCAACCTGTTTGGGACTGAATGCCCTCGTTCCCGCAGTGGCGACGGAATTCACGCCGAACTATCGCTACGAAGGCCTGCCGCCGAATCGATTACGTACGACGACCGCCGCGCCGCCCGCTGCGACGAACGCAACTCCGGTGCCTTGGTACGAGAACTTGCCCGAGTTGCGAACACCAACCACGTACACTCACGAAGCCAGCCAGCTTCGATCACTGCCAGATCGCCTGCCGCGGCAGGGAAATGAGTACTCCGAGACCGACGATTACCACAACTACTTTGTTCGGCAACAGAGCCAACCCGTCATCGGAGAAGTCGAGTCGCTTCCGCCGGGACAACATGCCTTCGATTCCATGATCCAGTCGCCGAATTCGTACCCAATGCAGCAAGAAGGTGCCTGGGACCCGAAGCATGACTGGGGGACGAAAGATGTTTGGGGTGGTGGAGCGAGGCACCGCTTTGGTGTTCGAAACGCTGGCTGCGGGACACTCTGGATGGCGGCAGTCGACTTCTACTATCTGACGCGAACAACCACTTCGCCCGTCACAGTTCTGGTGGATGACACGACACGTGCGATCGAAGAGTTCAACGCACAGTCGCTTGGATTCGGCGAGAACATGGGATACGGAGTTCGTTTGTCTCGCGATATCGGCTGCTGTACTTCCGTGAACTTCGGCTACTTTGGCGTCTACGACCAGCAGGCAGCGACGGAACTAACCGGCGATCTTGCTCTGGTCGTTCCGGGCTTTCCCACCGGCGGCAACCCGGCCTCGTACAACTCCGACTACCAATCGCAACTTCACAGTGCAGAAGTCAATATTCGACAAGGGCTTGGTGGGCGATTCGGACTGTCTGCAGGACTTCGGTATATCAATCTGAACGAAGATTTTCTGATCTCGTCTCAATTGGGTGCCGTGGTCACGCTGCAACACTATGACATTACGACCAACAACAATCTCTTCGGAGCCCAGTTTGGTACCGACGTCTGTCTCGTACGCTGGCGCAATCTTCAGTTCGACGCGTTCGTGAACTGTGGCTTCTATCTGAACAACGCATCCCAGACAACCAGCTCCGTGTTGATCGGCCCGGCGGTCACAGCTACGAATGATGCGTTCGCAGTCGCTGGGTCAGCCGGTATTTTTGCAACCTACTGCTTTAACAACGCCTGGTCGGTGCGAGCGGGCTATCAGGTGCTCGGTTTGCACGGCGTCGCACTGGCTCCCGAGCAGTTGTACCAATCCAACCTGGCCACGAGTACCGCCGGAATCGATACGACTGGCTCAGCGTTCTACAGCGGTGCTAGTCTCGGGTTGCAGTACGCGTGGTAGGCGCAGAAAGCAAAATCTAATTGATTGGCACCCAGAGTACGTCGAGCAGAATGGAGCTCCGGTTGAACTCGCCCTAACATTTAGCTCGTGCTCGGTGCTTCAGACGGCGGACTTCAAGTTGTCACGCATTGGCGAAGCCGAGACTGACGTCGTTCGAGCGTAATTATCGCCTCGCGGATTACTTCGTATTCCGATCAATAAGGGATGACTCAAGAATAACTTACTTGTTTTTTCGTAGTGCGGACCGCGGGAATTCCTGGTCCGCACAGCGGACCCTACCCTTGAGATGCCAAAGTTATTTTTGAGTTGGTCCTAAACGCTTTCGATTGAGTCGCGTTGGAATTCACTGCGGGCATGCGCGGACACATGCTGAAACCATCGCGCCCTTACTCCGTCCTCGGTGGTGGCACGTGGAGGGGCGTGTCCCAGCGATGGACGAGATGCGTCTCGTTCGTTCCTTCAAGCGAAACTTGGTGTGTGCTGTCCGGTTTGATGTAGAGGATGTCGCCGATACCGAAGTCATGTGACACAATTCGCGATTGAGGCGCCATTTCTTGGAACTGCGGAATGAGTCGTTTTGTCATCCATGGCAGCAGGTACATCAGAATGACGTCCGCTTCGCTCAAGTCGACAGTGAACACGTCTTGCTCCCGAATTTCGACGAGATCCTCCACTCCGTGTAGCTTGACGTTTGCTCGCGCTTCCGCGACGCGCACGGGATCGATATCGATACCAACGCCGTGGCAACCGTGTTTCAATGCGGCGGTAATCACCAGTCGTCCGTCGCCACAGCCCAAGTCGAAGACGACGTCGTCCGCGGTGATTTCGCCAACTTCAACCATCTTATCGACAATGGCATCAGCGGTCGTAATAAAAGGTGCGTTCAGCCCAATCCGGAACTCGTCGACTCGAGACGATGTAGGCAGTGCATCGACACGTCGATTGATGATCGCGGTGGCGAGCAAGCCAATGCAAACGACCAGTCCGCCACTGATGATGAGCGCAAGCATTCGGTGAGGTCTGGGGCGTGTTTCGGCGTTGTCAACCGAGTCGGTTGCCTGTGAGTCCATTTGAAAGTCCTGGATTCGTTAGAGAAATGAATGAAAAGCAAAGGTTCGCCGCTCCTCGCACGCTTGTACGAAATCGGCGAGAATTTAGACTGAAGCATCTTCTTATATCATAAGCCCATCTCAAACACTCGGGGGAGAGTTGATCGCCATGCAAGATTTCGAGAAGCTTGGAGCCTTCTATCTGGGCAAGATGTTCGATATGAACGCTGGCGAGTTACTTGACGACTTGTTGCTCTACGAATCGAAGGACCTGACGACGCACGCCGTTTGTGTCGGTATGACGGGCAGCGGTAAGACGGGCCTTTGCCTAAGCCTGCTTGAAGAGGCCGCAATTGATGAGATTCCTGCGATTTGCATCGACCCGAAGGGGGATATTGGCAATCTGCTGTTGTCCTTTCCGGACTTGAAGCCCGAAGATTTTGAACCGTGGATTGATAGCGGCGAGGCCACGCGGAAAGGCTGTTCCGTTCCCGAGTACGCAAAGCAAGTCGCGGATCGCTGGCGAAAGGGGCTTGGCGAGTGGGGGCAAGATGCGGCGCGAATCGCGAAGTTTCGTAACGCCACGGATCTGAGCATCTACACTCCCGGAAGTAACACCGGCCTGCCGCTTACGGTGCTGCGATCGTTCGCGCCACCCTCGGACACTGTGATTAAAGACACCGATGCCTTTCGCGAGTGCATCATGTCGGCCGTGTCTGCGTTGCTCGCATTGCTCAACATCGACGCCGATCCGATTAGCAGTCGCGAACACATTCTATTGTCCAACATCTTCGATCATGCCTGGCGAGCGGGCAAAAGCCTGGACATGGCGGCATTGATACGCGAAATCCAATCGCCACCGTTCAACAAAATCGGCGTGATGGATCTCGAAACGATCTTCTCTGCAAAGGACCGCTTTGGTCTCGCCATGCAATTGAACAACCTACTCGGCTCGCCCGGTTTCGCCGCATGGATGGAAGGCGAACCGCTCGACATTCAGCGTTTGATGTATACGAAAGAAGGCAAGCCGCGGATGTCGATCATCTCGATCGCTCATCTTTCCGATACGGAGCGGATGTTCTTCGTCACAACGTTGTTAAATGAAGTCGTCGGCTGGATGCGCAGTCAGACCGGCACTTCAAGCTTGCGAGCGTTGCTCTACATGGATGAAGTCTTCGGCTACTTTCCGCCGACCGCGAATCCGCCTTCAAAGCGACCGATGCTGACGTTGATGAAGCAAGCCCGCGCGTTCGGACTCGGAGTCGTTCTTGCCACACAGAATCCGGTCGATCTTGACTACAAAGGCTTGTCGAACGCAGGCACGTGGTTCCTTGGCCGCCTTCAAACGGAACGCGATAAGATGCGAGTCCTCGAAGGCCTGGAGGGTGCTTCTGCACAAGCTGGATCGACGTTCAATCGCGCTCAGATGGAAGCAACTCTCGCCGGCCTCGGCAATCGTGTCTTCTTGATGAACAACGTTCATGACGACGCGCCGGTTGTATTTCAAACGCGCTGGGCGCTATCTTATCTGCGCGGCCCACTCTCGCGCGATCAGATCAGTTCGCTGATGGCTGCCAAGCGACAAGCGAAGGCCGAAAGCGATGCGGTGGCGAGCGAGTCGATTACGGCTGCCGAAGCCCCGACGCAGCGACCCGTATTGCCTCCCGGTATCGACGAAGTCTTCGTGACCCCGCGTCGCGAGCCACGCGGCGCCGAGCGGATGATCTACCGCCCCGCCGTAATCGGACTTGGTCGCGTCCATTTCTCTAAGTCGACTTACGACGTCGATCTCTGGGAGACGGTCACCTTAATGCCTGTCATCAATCGCGATGTCCCCGATGACATCTGGGCCGAGGCATCACCGATCAAATACGACGAGTTGGAGTTTGATGCCGAGCCCCATTCCGATGCTGAGTTCGCCGAGCTTCCCTCCGCCTTGTCGCAGCCGAAGCAATACACTTCTTGGAAGACGGCGTTGAAGAATCACTTGTACCAGAATCATTCTTTAACATTGTTCGAAAGTCCGCTGTTAAAGTTGAAATCGCAAGCGGGCGAAACGGAAGGCGATTTTCGCGTTCGTTTAAAACAAGCCGTTAGCGAACAGCGTGATCTCGAAGTGGAAAAACTCCGCAAGAAGTTTGCTCCCAAGTTGAAGTCGCTCGAAGAGCGGATTCGCAAAGCAGAACAGGCCGTCGAGGTTCAGAAGAGTCAGGTAACGCAGCAGACATGGTCAACGGCTGTCAGCATCGGGACCGGTATTCTCGGCGCGTTGTTCGGTCGAAAGTTGACTAGCGCGACGAACGTTAATCGGGCGGCGACGTCCATGCGCTCGGCCAGCAAGATCGCTCAAGAACGCAATGATGTCGCGCGCGCCGAAGACACCGTCGAATCACTGCAAGAACAGCTTGTCGCTTTGGAGGAGGAATTCACTCGAGAATCCGAATCGCTTCGTGAGCAATTCACCGTGGATACGTTGGAGCTCAAAGAAGTTCCGATCAAACCCCGCAAGTCGGACTTGACCATCGACCAAGTCGCCCTTGTCTGGACGCCCTGGATCCTCGACGCGGTCGGAATGGCTCAGCCAGCCTACGGGGAGTGACTCATGCCAGAACGGCAAAGATTCGGCCCGGCCTGCATCAGGTGAGTTCGCATTCAAGTTGAACGACGCTGATCGATCACATCCGAAGCGAAACCCTCGATGCGGTTGTCGAGCAACTCGACGCTGCCTGCTTCTTCGCCAATGCGGACTCCGATCCGTTGCATGGGCTTGCGAGTTTCTCGAATGTCATTGTTAACGAGCCTCGCGTCGGTGGTTTTGCCTGTGATGTCGATTGCGACGCCATCGTCTCCTCCACTGTCGTAGATCTTGTTGCCTTCAACAAGATTACGATTGGCCCAGAAATCCAAGCCTCGCGAATCGTCACGAAACAAGATGCCAATCTTGCCGCTATTGCGAATCTCGTTGTTCCGCATCACGTTATCCGTGTCGCAATGGCCAATCGAAATGCCATAGCTCCGGTTTCCATCCATGACATTGCCCTCGGCCAAACCATACTTAACTCCCCAACACCAGAACAAACCCAAGTTGTTTCGCTCCAGCTTGTTGTTTCGGATCAGTGGTCGCTGTGAACCCGAGCCGGGATGAACGCCAAGATCTGCGTTGTCGTGGCTGTGGCAATTCTCGACGATCACGTCATGACAAATCTGAAAGCTGATGCCGTCGCCGTTATAGTTCCGGGTGGTCACGCCGCGCATCGTGTAGCGATTACAGTCTTGCAGAAAGATGCAACCGCCATAGTTTCCGTTGAAGTTCTCGTTGTTCGCGAGGTTGCCGTCGAGTGTGAGGTTTTCGATCAAGACATCCGACGTGTATTCGCTGGTCAGCAACGGAAACAGCGAGGAGCAAGTTGGCTTGCCAGTCAGCCATAGATTCTCTCGCAGTCCGTCGTTCAACTTGAACCGATTGCCCGAGCGAGCCACCAACGTTCGCTTGATCACCGTCTGGCTGCCGTTATCTGCATTCTTTGCTCGCAAGACGATACCGTCGCCGACTCGAAAGCCCTTCGCATTCTGAAGCGTAATCTCTTGATCGTACCAATCGGAGTCGGCAGCTAGGTCAGCCGTCTCGGAGGGGATCTTCGTGAGAATCGACTCCGCGCCGCTGCCGAGCAATCGGATCTTCGAGGGCAGCGAGACCGCATTCCGCAACGTGTACGTCCCGGGAAGTACTTGCACCGTTCCGCCGCCGAGTCGCGCGACATAGTCGACGGCCGCTTGCAGCACACGATCGTCGCGCCCGACCAAATCGGCATCTTTTTGACCAACGGTAATCGTCAGCCGCTCTTCCCATTTCGGCTCAAATCGTTCATCGCCATCGGTGGCTCGGGGATTGGTGACTGGCGGGAGATCACCCCAGGCCGGTGCTGCCACACCAGCGGAAACGGCTGATAGACCGAGGCATTTCAGGAATCTGCGACGATTGGTTTGAAACTGGTTCATGCTGGAACCTCCTGCAACTTGCTGATGCGAAGACCAGTGAAAACATAGCGGACCGACCTGGTTTTCACAAATCGCTGCGCCGTAGAGTCGTGGTACAGTTTGCCGTAGGTCGGGCACTCCTGCCCGACATAAGACGGCCAAGAGTGGCCGTCCTACGTTCCGGAATGCCAAACTGTACCGCTACCTGCTGTTGAGCGCTGCCCAGCCGAAAGATTGCAGTTGTCTCGGCGAATTACGGGAACCTTTTGGCGGCATGGCTGTATAACCCTGTAATCAAACATTCGCGAGGACAATCGTTGGCGTGGCCCAAGTAGTGGGCGGTAAGATCTTTATCAAATGAGTGATTGCCGTTGCGGGTGATCGTAATCTGATTAACAGCGATGTCGTCGAAATCAACGGCAAGCCCCTCAAACGCGAACGCGTACCCATCGAGAGTCTTGAAGCGATTCGCGACCATATCGACCGAGATGTTTTCTACGAGACGCAATCGGGCGTTCGTTATCTGGTGATGCTTGGCGTAGACGACGCAGGCCAAAGTGAAACTACTCAACCGCCCACTGACCTCGTCGTACCTCGGCGGTGCGTGTTTGTCATGGGTGACAACCGATCGCGATCGAGAGACAGTCGTCAGTTCGCTCCGATCCACGTCGGGGACGTGATCGGCTATGTCGACTATCTATATTGGCCCGCCGCGAATTGGTCTCGCTTCGGTGTGTATCGCGACTAGCAGTACAACCACATCAATCGAAAGACAACTCGATCGTTTTGCCCGTTGATAAGCGAAGCGTTGCGGCTTCGATCACTTCGCCGTCGTCTTCGCTTTTCGACTCGACAATCACTTCGCCCCTCGCCTTGCTACCCTCGATGTCGTACGTCCAAATGTCGTAGTCGTCCTCCGCCAGGCTCTTGCCCCAGTCGACTTCCAGCGTCTGAATCTCGCCGACGTGTTCTTTGATCTGTGGGTGATCGCGTAGTTGATTCTCGATGTCCGCGCTGATGACGTTCATCCCGAACTGAATCACCCACACGCCGGCACCGCAACACACCAAGATCATGAACAGCCCGAAGCCGCCAACAGCGGCGAGAATGATCGGCGTCTTGGAAGATTTGGGAGGCGGTGCAGGCTGCGAAGGAAGGCCTTGAGCGTAATCACGGAAATCGTGTGACACGTCGGCGCAATCAATAGGAGGAGCAGGCCCAGACGGTGAACAGTGCTAGACTCAAGCCGATGGTGATGATCGTCATGAGCAGTCCGGTGACCGCGTTCCAAGCTGCCGAGTCGTCTTCTCGTTGCTCCTTGCGAACCTTCTCGCTGAAGCTATCTTTCCAAACCGCGTTTTCACCTTCATGACCGGACATGTGTGATTCTCCTCGCCTAGACAAATACACAGTGGATAATCGCCTTGATTCAACCCATCAGAATAGCGAACCCACGCGGTTGCCGACAGGTCAGACCCACGTCAAATGACCGACGTCCGAGTAGCAGGCCGGACAATCGCGAGTAGAATAGCGTGCTCTGCCTTCGGCGGGTGCCGCCCGGTTCGTAGGAGGGCCCCTGCCGAGCCGACCGCGGAAAGTTCCTGGAGCGATTTAATGACTCGTATTCTGTCCCGATCCCTCACGGGTTTGGCACTTCTTCTGATCTGTCTTTCCTTCGTCGACGCTTCCCGAGCCGCAGAGTCCGACGCGTTAGAACTTCTGTTTCTCGGAGACAACGGCCACCATCGGCCGGCCGTTTTCTTTCAGCAACTCGCCCCGGTACTTAAGCAGCGAGGCGTCGCACTGACGTACACGGATGACATGAACTCTCTGCAGCCCGACACGCTCAACAAGTACGACGGCTTGATCGTTTACGCCAACATCGACGAGATCGCACCGGCACAGGCCGCTGCGTTGCTGAAGTTCGTCGAGTCCGGGAAGGGTTTCGTGCCGCTGCATTGCGCGACTTATTGCTTTCGCAACGCGCCCGAAATCGTGGCATTGATGGGTGCGCAATTCAAGCGACATGGTGCAGGCGTCTTCGCAACGCAGATTCCCGCGACCGAGCATCCCATCATGAAAGGCTTTCATGGTTTTACGAGTTGGGACGAGAGTTACATCCACCATCTACATAACGAAGCGAATCGGACAGTCCTCGAATACCGCGTCGAAGGCCCACAAGAAGAAGGCAGCGCACGAGAACCTTGGACCTGGATTCGAACTCACGGAGCGGGCCGAGTCTTCTATACAGCCTGGGGACACGACGAGCGAACTTGGGGGCAAGCGGGCTTTCAGAATCTGCTTGAACGCGGCATCCGGTGGGCTTGCGGCGATGACCTCTCGAAGGTGCCGGGCTTTGTCGATGCGAACCGCTTTGAAGCCCCCGAGATGACGGCCCTTCGAACCGATGTGAAACCGTTCGACTACATCGACGTAGGACCCAAGATTCCGAATTACACTCCGGGAGCAAAATGGGGTGTGCAGGGCGACCCTCGAACAGAAATGCAATTGCCGTTGTCGGCGGAAGAATCCATAAAGCACTACGTGACCCCAGTCGATTTCGAGATGCAGTTGTTCGCGAGCGAACCTGATCTCGGCGGCAAGCCCATCGCCATGAACTGGGACGAGCGTGGAAGACTGTGGGTTTGCGAAACGTACGACTATCCCAACGAGTTGCAGCCGGCAGGCAAGGGACGCGACCGAATTCGTATTTGTGAGGACACGGACGGCGATGGACGAGCTGACAAGTTCACGGTCTTCGCCGAACAACTTAGTATTCCTACGGCGATCGTAATTTCTCATGGCGGAGCGGTCGTGCAGAACGGTGTCGAGACATTGTTCTTGAAGGACACCGATGGCGACGATAAGGCCGACGTTCGAAAGGTGCTGATCTCGAACTGGGCGTTCGGCGACACACATGGCGGTGTTAGCAATTTTCAGTATGGGATGGACAACTGGATTTGGGCCATGCAGGGCTACAACAATTCCACGCCGGTGATCGAAGGCGTGGAACAACAATCGTTTCGAATGGGTTTCTTTCGCTTTCGACTGAGTAACACCGATATGCTTCGAGTCACGGATTTAGAGTTCGTTCGCTCGACGAATAACAACACCTGGGGACTTGGCTTCAGCGAAGAAGGACTCGTATTCGGCTCGACCGCAAATCATAACCCGAGCGTCTACATGCCAATCGCTAATCGCTATTACGAACAAGTTCGCGGCTGGTCGCCTGAGCAACTTGGTTCGATCGCCGACACGTACTTGTTCAAACCGATTACCGATCGTATCAGGCAAGTCGATCAGTTCGGTGGCTACACAGCAGGCGCTGGCCACGCGTTATACACCGCTCGTACGTATCCATCGACGTGGTGGAATCGCACCGCGTTTGTCTGCGGTCCCACCGGGCATCTTGTCGGGACGTTCGAATTGCGTCGCGATGGAGCGGACTTCCATTCGACAAGCCCTTGTAATCTTGTCGCCAGCGACGACGAGTGGTCCGCGCCGATCATGGCCGAGGTTGGTCCCGATGGCAATGTCTGGGTTCTCGATTGGTACAACTACATCGTCCAACACAATCCCACGCCGCACGGGTTCGAGACGGGCAAAGGAAATGCCTACGAATCAGATCTGCGAGACAAAAAGCACGGACGGATCTACCGCGTGGCGTACAAGGGAGATCAAGGCCAGCAAGACGCAACCGTCGCGCCCTCGCTTCCATCCGCATCACCAAGCGAACTGGTGGCGACCCTTCGGCACCCGACGATGCTATGGCGCAAGCAGGCTCAGCGATTGCTCGTCGAGCGAGGCAAGTTGGATGTCGTGCCAGAGTTAATTGCATTGGTCGGTGACAATTCGGTTGACAGCATCGGCCTGAACGTCGGTGCCATGCATGCTCTGTGGACTTTGAAGGGGCTTGGCGCTCTCGACGATACATCCGCTGAAGGATTCAAGGCAGTGATACAGGCACTTGGGCATCTGTCGGCTGGTGTGCGACAGAATGCGGTCGCAGTGCTGCCTGCGGTAGAGGTATCCTCGTTGGCGGTCGTTTCCCTCGGGCCTCTACGGGATACTGATCCCCACGTCCGCTTGGCAGCGGCTCTCGCGCTAGCCGACATGCCCGAATACGACGATGCCGGCGTAGCGATCGCGAAACTCGTGCGTGAACCAACGAATGTCGCCGATCGCTGGATCGCAGATGCTTTAACATCCGCTGCGGCAGCACAGGCCACTCCGTTCCTGTTGTCGCTCGCTGATTCAAGCGCTGGAAGGAAAGACAAGTCTGACGCTCTTGGCGGCAAGGCGCTGCCGATCGCAACAATCGTTGCCGAGCACCTTGCGCGAGGCAAAGCGGACGCCGAAAGTATCGAAGCCATCGTTGCAGGCCTTGCCAATTCCGATCCGCGACTCATCGGTGCGGTACTAGATGGCTTTGCCAAAGGCTGGCCGCAATCGCATCGATTGAAGATCTCGACGGAGGCCGAGGAGTCGCTGGTCGCGTTGCTCGAACGAGCCCCTTCTGGCTCGAAGGGACAGTTGTTGCAACTTGCCTCGCTCTGGGGCAGCAAGGAACTTGAGAAACACGCTGGCGCGATCGTCAAGGCGTTGCTCGAAACGGCCAGTGATTCCACGATTTCAGCCAAGGAGCGTGCCGCCGCCGCAAATCAGTTGATTAGGTTCCGCGCTGATGACGACGCCGTCGTTACCAGCCTGTTGGCACTGGTCACACCGCAAACCGCACCGGAATTGGCAGTTCAACTGATCGAGTCCTTGACCGCCAGTACCGCCTCGAAAACGGGAATTGCACTCGTGGAACTCGCCTCCCAAACGACGCCTGCACTACGAGATGATGCGTTACGAGTGTTGTTGTCACGCCCGCAAACGACAACCGCGTTGCTGGACGGAATTGAATCGGGACAGATTTCGTTGGCCGACTTAAAACTCGACCAGAAACAGGCGTTGAGTAACCACCCGGACAAACAGATCCAAGTCAGAGCTCAGAAGTTGTTGGCGGCCAGCGGCGGGTTGCCCAACCCCGACCGCGAGAAGGTGCTGCACGAGAAGCTGCCCTTGGTCAAACGGTCGGGTGACGTGGTACTCGGGAAAGCCGTGTTTAAGAAGCAGTGTGCGAAATGCCACAAGCACAGCGGCGAGGGCGAGAACATCGGGCCTGATTTGACCGGCATGGCCGTGCATCCCAAGACCGAATTGTTAACGCACATCCTCGATCCAAGTCGCAGCGTCGAAGGCAACTTCCGCATCTACACGATTGTTACCGACGCCGGTCGCGTATTGACCGGGATGTTGGCCAGCGAGACACGAACTTCCTTGGAGTTGATCGATGCCGAGGCCAAGCGTCATGCGATTCAACGCTCGGAGATCGACGAACTCATCTCCTCGCGTAAGTCACTGATGCCCGAAGGGTTCGAGAAGCAAGTGCCCGATGAAGACATCGTCAATTTGTTAGAGTTCCTGACAGCCAAGGGTCGCTTTGTCGCTCTCGATTTGCGCAAAGTCGCTACGAGCGTCAGTACACGCGGGATGTTTGTCAACGAAGATACGATGGCCGAAGCATTAATCTTCCCCGACTGGACGCCGAAGAACTTCGCGGGCGTGCCGTTTCAGTTGGTCGACCCGCAAGGCACGCGTGTGCCTAACGCCGTGTTGCTGTATGGCCCGAATGGGAAATTCCCGCCCGACATGCCGAAGCAGGTGGCGTTGCCCGTGAATACATCGGCCAAGGCGATTCACATGCTCAGCGGCGTGAGCGGTTGGGGCAGTCCGTTTGGCGAGCAGGGATCGGTCTCGATGATCGTTCGCCTTCGTTACGCGGACGGCAAATCGGAAGATCACGAATTGAAAAACGGCATTCACTTCGCCGACTACATCCGCCGCGTCGACGTGCCCGAATCAGAGTTTGCGTTCGATTTGCGAGGCAAACAGATTCGTTACCTCGTAGTCCAACCGCAACGAGATGCCGTGATCGAAGAGCTGCAGCTAGTCAAAGGACCTGACAGTACGGCCCCGGTCGTTATGGCGATCACCGTAGAAACACCGAACCGAGTGGGGGAACACTAATTGACACTGATCGACACTAATGCAGCCAACTTGCGCAAGACACTTCGATTAGTGTTGATGAGCGTCGATTAGTGTTCCAATCACGAAACACTCGAAATCACTAAGTACCTTTACACCCCTGGAGAAACGCGATGATCCGTTGTTTTACTTTTGCTGCTCTTGCCCTGTTTTGCTTTCATGCAATCGCCGCTGACGACGCTCAGACGGCACCGGCGGAACCATCGGACATGAAACAGATTTTCAATGGCAAGGATTTAGCCGGATGGGACGGCGACACACGACTGTGGTCCGTGAAGGACGGTGTAATCCATGGCGAAACGACCGCCGAGAATGCTGCGAACGGCAACACGTTCATCATTTGGCAAGATGGCACGACCAAGGATTTCGAGTTGCGATTGTCATTCCGCTGCAACGCCACGAACAACTCGGGCATTCAGTATCGCTCCAAGCACATCACCGAGGGCAACGTTCGCAACAAATGGGTTGTCCGCGGATACCAGCACGAGATTCGCAACGAGAACAAATTGCCGAACGTCTCTGGCTTCATCTACGACGAAGGTGGCAAGCGTGGACGTATCTGTCTTGTTGGCGAAAAGGCAACCTGGGGCGAGGACGGAAAGAAAGTTACCGGCTCGCTGATCGATGCCGAGAGTTACGAGAAACTGTTCAAGCTGGACGATTGGAACGACGTGGTGATCATCGCCAAAGGAAACCACATCCAGCACTACACCAACGGTCGCCTCGTGCTTGACTTTACCGACAACGCCCCGGATCTTGCTTTGCTAGACGGAATCCTTGCGCTTCAGCTTCATGCTGGCAAGCCAATGTGGGTCGAATTCAAGGACATCCGCATCAGAGAGATCGAGTGAGCCGTAGGGTAGTGGTGCAGTTCGCCGTAAGTCGGGCACTCCTGCCCGACAAAAGACGGCCAAGAGTGGCCATCCTACTGCCAGGAATCGCAAACTGTACCACTACCAGCCGTAGGCCACTCTAGAAGTTTTCAAAGCCTCTTCGAAATCGCCAGATTAGCTGATCTGCGTGTGAAGATGTGCCGATAAACCGGATTGGGTCGATTCTGTCGATCCGTCCGGTTTTTTTCGTAGCGGGGGGGCCTGCTCGATTGACTGGCTCCTGCTCGCGATGCGATACCTGGGATTTCTCTTACTACTTGTTGTGAATGCTGGCTGCACGGCCATTCCCGATATCGTGCATCAGCCCACGTTTCACAACCCTTTTCCGCAGCTCAGTCGCGTCGCCGTCCTACCGTTCTACAACCAAAGCGATGATCCCACGATCGACCAGGATCAGGTCGCACTTGCCTATTACAACGAATTGCAAGCAATTCCTGGCTTTGAAGTCGTACCTGTTGGTGTGTCGAAGCAGATGGTCGTTGCTAGCGGCATCTCGCCGCGAACTCCCGAAGATTTTCAAGCACTCGCGCGATACATGGACGTCGACGCGATCGTCGTCGGCTCGGTGACGGAGTTCGATCCCTACTATCCACCGCGAATGGGGCTAGCGGTTCGCTGGTATGCGGCGAATCCCAGCTATCATCCAATTCCGGCGGGCTATGGGCTACCGTGGGGCACCTCAGAAGAAGAGTTTATTCCTGAGTCGCTTGTCTTTGAAGCGGAGTTCGCCCTGGCGAAGGAACAACTCAAGACGCAATCACCCCCAGCCCCGGATGATGAAGCGAGATCCATCGCGAGAGTGTCCCAGGCATCCGCCGAAGAACTGCTCGCTCCGGCGGCAGAACCCGAACCAAGCAGTCAACCCTCAGAATCCGTTCCCGTCGAAGGACCGGTAGGATCAGGATTGGTCGCGCCACCGCAACTGCCAGCTGACTGGCCCGATCCACGCGGATTTGTGCCGGCACCGCCGAGTGCTGAGCGTCCGCCAGCCCGTCCTCAACACGAACCTGTTCTGTCGCATACGCGTCTTTACCACGGAAATGACGCGGAATTCACGAAGCGGCTGGCCAATTATGTCTACTTCCGCGACGACGCTCGCTTTGGCGATTGGCAAGCTTACTTGCAACGCAGTGATGATTTCATGCGATTCTGCTGTCACTTGCACGTGACCGAGATGCTGGCGGCCCGAGGTGGTGGTGGAAAAACGCGAGTGGTGTGGCGGTGGCCGATTGGCCGATATGACCGTTAGGTCGCACGGATGGCGGCCGGCGACCAATTCCCCGCCACGTCGACCCGCAGGAGTTCGAGACGTGTCACAAGACATCAATGTATTGGCCCTCGTGAAAGGCGAAGAACGCTACGTCTTTCTTTTCGACGACAACAACCGCAGCGAAGTGCTACGCCAGCTCGGTCGTTACGCCTCGAACCCCGAACTCAGCTTCACGTGGTACGACGCCGCCGTGCTGAGTCAAAAGGTCCGACAAGTGACAGCCGAAGTCGAGCAACCGGCCCCCCGCTTTACGCTGCCCTTGCCGACCGACAATTCAGGGCTCGATTAGGCTCCGTGGTCATACAACGCGATGAAGACTGCGATCCCCCGCTTCCTTCGCTATTTGCAAGTCGAACGCAATGCGTCCGAGTTGACGATTAAGTCGTATCGCGAGGACTTCGAGGCGTTGGTCGAGTATCTGACCGAAGCCTTCGGCCACGAACCGACTCCCGGCGAGATCACTCCGATCGACCTTCGTGGATATGTCGGTGCGTTGCACGAGGCAGGCTACGCCAAGGCGTCGGTTTCACGTCGGCTAGCATCGCTACGAAGTTTCTTTCGTTTTGCTCAGCGTGAAGAACTCGTCGATAGCAATCCAGCGAAACCGCTGCGCAATCCGCGTCGTGACCGCACGCTGCCGCATTTTCTTTCCACCGACGAAATTGGCCAGTTGCTCGATGCGCCGCCCGCAAACGAGCCCTTGGGCCTGCGCGATCGGGCGATCCTCGAGACGATGTACTCGGCCGGCCTCCGTGTCAGTGAAGCCGTCGGAGTGAACGAGCAAGACATCGACTTCGACAGCGGACTGGTTCGCGTTCGCGGTAAGGGCAAGCGAGAACGGCTATCGCCGCTGGGATCGTATGCCGTCAAGGCAATGAAGCGTTGGCTGCGAGAGCGAACACTCTCGCCGAAGGAGCCGCAGAATGGGGCGGCTCCGGTGTTTGTTAACAAGTTCGGGCGGCGACTGACCACGCGAAGTGTTGGCCGGATGCTCGAGAAGCATTTGAAACAGACGGGTCTCGACACGCGAACGACACCGCACACGCTGCGTCATAGCTTCGCGACGCATTTGCTCGACCGCGGCGCTGATATCCGCAGCGTACAAGAGCTTCTCGGGCACAAGAGTCTGGTGACGACTCAGATCTATACCCACGTCAGCACGGCGGGCTTGCGCGAGGCGTACGAGAAGGCGCATCCGCGAGCGCGCTAGAGGTTGTCTCTCGGCACTAGCGATGCTTCTGTCGCATGCGGCGGCTGTAGTCTTCCAGAATCTTGCGTTCGCGGGCAGTCAGGCTCTCAATGCCGTGCTGATTGACTTTCTCGAGGAGAGCGTCGCCTTCGGCATCGCTGTCGGTATATCCATCGGGATCATGCACGCGCAAGTTGGGCGTGGGCTTAAGAGCCTTGCTAATGTTCAAAAACTTAGCTGGCACTAGCCGCCCGAAGTTCCATTTGAACTTGAAATAAGCAAGGGCGAAGATGACTCCCACCAAGTGGACATCGTAGGCAACTCGCCCGATACGATCGCTCGATCCCGGTAGCGAGACTTCGACGCCGCTGGCACCAAGCAAGTTCATGCCGACTAACAACACGCCTACTAGCCACGCCGGGACGGGAATGACCATGAACAGCAACAACTTCTCTTTGGGAAAGTTGCAGACGAATAACATCACGATGCCGACGACGGCTCCCGAAGCACCAAGGCAGCGAGCCCATTCGCCTTGAGGAACCATCAAGTACTGACGGAGTGCTTGAACGACGGAGCCCAAAACGATCGCGATGAGATAGAACCGGAGAATCTCCTTCGACCCATAGACGGCTTCGACACTCCGCCCGAGGAACCACAAGGTCAGCATATTGAAGAGGATGTGCTGATAGCCGGTGGGATCATGAGCAAACCCGGAAGTCAGATACCGCCACCAGAACAATGGATGCGTGAGGTCCTGAGGCCCGGACGCCATGTCCCGCATCAGCCAATGATCACGACCGCCGATGAACAGGTCGAGGATATAGATCGCGACGGTCACCACGACGATCTTGGTAATCATCGTCGAATTGCCAGCGTCGAACCCGCGGGGAGCTGATTCGTCGTCTCGGTAGTACTGTCGGTCCTGAATGCCCATGCTGGAGATGCTACGAGTTCGTGGGGAGACGGGAAAAGTTGCGATGTTGGTATATCGTACGTCTTAATGCGGAGAAAGACGAGTTCTCGCGAGCACTACGCGCTAAGCGTCCCCTTAGTGCTGGGGACACCAGGCATTCGGGGGTCGGCCTCAACCGCCATTCGCAGGGCGCGAGCCGCACTCTTGAAGATCGCTTCACTAATGTGGTGGCTGTTTCGACCGTGGTGCAGCACGACGTGCAGGTTTGCCAAGGCGTTGGCCGCCGTGGCTTGCCAGAAGTCCTCGACCAACTCGCTGTCAAATTCGCCGATCTTTTGCGACGGAAAATCCGCATTGAAGACCAGGAAGTAACGTCCGCTCAAGTCGATCGCGGTTGTGACTAGCGTTTCTTCCATCGGCAACGTGAAATGACCATAGCGGCGGATGCCCGCTTTGTCGCCGAGTGCCTGCTTGATGGCTTGCCCGAAACAAATGCCGACATCTTCGACGGTGTGATGCTGATCGACGTGTAGGTCACCTTTGGCCGTGACACTTAGGTCGATCACCGCGTGACGCGTCAGTAACTCGAGCATGTGATCGAAGAATCCGACGCCTGTTTGAATCTGAGCCTTCCCGCTACCATCGAGGTTCAGTTCGAGCGTGATCTCGGTCTCGTTCGTCTTGCGATCGATCTTCGCGGTACGCGACATGGGTCAACTGCTTTCTTTTTTTAAGCTTTGTCTCGCAAGTTTGATGTGTGAGCCGACGGCGCTAGCCGCGGGCCTCGTCAATGCTAAATCCAACGGAAGCGGCCCGACGCGAGCGCGTACGGCTCACGATGCCCCTAACGATCGAGCATTGTCTTCAGCAACGCCGTACAAGCGTCGACTTGTTCATCCGTCCCGACGCTGATGCGCAAACCATCTGACCAACCGGGATAGTTCATGTATCGGACCAGAACACGGTTGTTTTTCAACTCTTCGTAAAGCGGTTGTACCGGTCGTGTCGGGTGCGTACACCAGACGAAGTTGGCTTGGGAGGGGATCACCGAAAATCCGAGTTGCTCCAGCGCCGCGGTCATCCGCTGACGTGTCGCAATCACCTTCGCACGGTTCGCAACGAACCACGCTTGGTCGTCAATCGCAGCAGTCGCACCGGCGATCGACAACGCGTCGCAGTTGTACGAATCCTTGACCTTCATCAATTCGGCGATGACTTGAGGCTGGGCAATCAGGAAGCCAAAGCGCAGTCCCGCCAAGCCATAGGATTTGCTCAGCGTCCGAGAAACCATCACCTTCTCGTTCTGCCGCACCAGATCGATGCAGTTCTCTTCCGCAAAGTCGCCGTACGCTTCATCGACCAACAGCGGACAGGGAAGCGTTTCCGCGATGCTAAGTATCTCGCTCGGTGCGATCACGGTGCCGGTGGGGCTGTTGGGGTTCGGCAAGAAGGCCAGCTTCAAACGATCACTCGCGGCTTTGAACGCGTCGGGCAACGACCAGTCGTCGTTAAAGTGGACCTCATCAAACTTCGCGCCTTGGATCTCGGCCAGGGTGCGATAGAGGATATAGCTCGGAAACGGCAGTCGCAGCAAATCGCCTTCCCCGACATAGGCTCGCGTCAGAATCGTCAAGATGTCATCGCTGCCATTGCCGCACAGAATCCAATCGGGCTCGACGCCCAGAACCTCCGCCGCGCGACGGCGGAATGAATTGGCGACCGGGTCGGGGTACTTCGCTAACCCTTGTTCGAGAACGGCGTGGATCGCTTGCGTGACTTTCGCCGAGGGTGGATACGGGTTCTCGTTCGTGTTCAGCTTGATGAACTTACCCGCCTGCGGTTGTTCACCAGGCGTGTAGCCGGACATGGCGGCGATGTTGGAGCGGACGGGCATGGGGAAAGGATGAAGGTAGAGGGATGAAGGATGAATACTAACGGAGTCGGATGTCGACGCTGGCTCGATGGGCGGTGAGGCCTTCTTTGTCGGCCATGGTTTGGATGGCCGGGGCGATTTCTTTGAGAGCCGCTTCGCTGTAGGAGATGATGCTGCCCGTGCGTAGAAAGTCGTTTGCTGTTAGTCCGGAGGCCCAGCGCGCGGTGCCGCTAGTTGGCAAGACGTGCGAGGGGCCAGCGGCGTAGTCGCCTAGCGCGACCGGTGAGTAGTTGCCGAGGAAAGTGGCTCCTGCGTTACGGATCTTTTGGATTAGTTCTTCCGCATTGTCAGTTGCGATATGCAAATGCTCGGGAGCGATAGCATTAGTGATCTCGCATGCCTCGTCTTCGTCGCGGACAAGGATTAGGTAGCCGAACGACTTCAAGCTTTGAATAGTCAGCTCACAGCGAGACAGCTTTGCGACTTGCTTCGCGAGTTCCGCTGCCGTTGCTTCGAGGACTTCTTCACTCCACGTAATCAGAATGCTCGCGCCGGGTGCGTGCTCGGCTTGGGCTAACATATCGGCGGCGGTAAAGTCGGGACGCGTCGAACCATCGGCGATCACAACAACCTCGCTCGGCCCGGCGATGGAATCGATATCCACTTCGCCATAGACGTGCTTCTTCGCCAACGCGACGAACAAGTTGCCAGGCCCGACGATCTTGTCGACCTTCGGCAGTCCTTCGACGCCATAAGCCATCGCCGCTACGGCCTGCGCGCCACCGATGCGATAAACTTCGCTCACGCCGATCTCGTGGCAGGTTGCCAACACGTCGGGATTGTTCGCACCGAAGTCCGTTGGCGGCGCAACAACGACGATCTGCTCGACGCCGGCGGCTTTGGCGGGAACGGCTGTCATGAGTACGGTCGACGGATAGGCCGCCGCACCACCCGGCACACAGATGCCGATCCGCTCCAGCGGCAGATAGCGTTGGCGAAGCGATACGCCACTGGGTCGAGTGACTTCGACATCTTTGTGCAGAATCGCGGATTGGAACTCGATGATGTTGTCACGAATCCGCCGGATCGTTTCTAGAAAGGCGGGGTCAGCTGCCGCGTGTGCTTTAGCGATTTCTTCGGGACTTACTCGGATCGCATCAGCAGCGAGCTTCGCGCCGTCTAACTTCTCCGTATACCGCAACAAGGCAGCGAGCCCTTCGTCGCGTACTTCCTGAGTGATCCGTTCGACGACTTGCTGCGGGGACAGCGGCTCACCAAATACCGAAATGGTCCGCTGACGACCCGCATCGCTAACGATATCGCCGCGCGGACTGAGCTTCTCGCGCAATCCGCCGAGCGCTGCTTGGACGTCATCACGACGCGTGTCGATTCTTTGGATATCGAGGCTGGGTGCAGGATCGGACATGGATTCCTTGGCAACTATTTCACAAGTCAGTAGGCGACGCGTCCCATCGGACGCGGAAGTCGTCTATTTTGTTCGCCAGCATGCCCAATGGAAAGGGCACGTCAAGAAACCAACGATTTCACCGCGGCCCAAGGCAACGCCGAGAACTCCATCAAACGCTCGACAAAGTCTGCTAGACTCGATTCGTCCTGAGACTGATGGCATGTACGGCGGATGGATGAAGATGGGTGAATGGTGCCGACTGTCAGGTGACCATTCCGTCATTCAACGGTCGTAAGCATCACTCGTGAAATAACTGACGGTTTTTCGACGTGGGATAGGCTTCCAGCGCTGGAAGCCTATCCCACAAGCGTTTTGCGACAGTAATTGTTTGGCCGATGCTTAATCAGGGATCGCATCTGCGGCGTCAACAATCACGGCGACAAGGTCCGCCAACCCACGAAGGCTGTTGCGTTGAACTTCGGTGGCAGGAATAATGCCGCCTTTTCCATCGGGTAGTTTGCGAGTGGCAGTCGCGCTTTCGACAACGCTGATTGTGTAGCCGCGATCAAAACCGCCACGCGCGGTTGAATTGACGCACATGTGACTCATGAACCCTGCGAGGATGAGGTTCTTGCGCCCCGTGGCCTTCAATTGTTCGTCGAGAGTCGTTGACGAGAATGAGTCGGGAAATCGTTTGACGATGACTGGTTCATCGCCAGTCGGTGCGACCAAGTCAGCTATCTTCCCGCTTTCGGTGGTGATGTCGTATGGCGAGCCCACACCGGCATCGTGTTGAATGTGAAAGATCGGAATGCCCGCCTTTCGCGACCGTTCGAGAAGCAGTTTCGCGCACTCTAACGCAGCTTCGACTCCGTCCAACTGCATAATTCCCGTACGGTACGTGTTTTGGCAGTCGATCATGATCAAAGCCGATTCACTCAGCTTTGCGGGTATTTCAGGCAGGCCGGCAATTTCTCGAAGGGTGGGCATGTTAGCTCTCGTGCGTTCCCTATTTAGTTTGTCATGTCAGAGAACATGTTATCACAAGTGTCTTCCTCCGAGAGCCATCAAAATGTGATAATAACATCGACTGCGGCTACCATCTGACTCCGCGTTGTGAAGTTGTCGAAGAGGCCGCGAGGTGCAGTCGGCGCATCAAAGCCAACCCAATCCCAACTGAGTTCTGGCCGAATCATGACGTTATCGCGGGGGGACCAGTTCAAGCCGCCTGGCAACTCGTTCCAATGACCCAGGGCCTTTCAGATTTTCAAACTGAGAGGTTTATACGACGGGCCTCCGAGCCCGTCGATGAATTAAGTCGTTATTCGACGGGCTCGGAAGCCCGTTGTCCATTTTGTCCAACTTCAACAAATGAATTGCCCTGAATGACCTTCCGAGGTTGTCACGGGCGTTGCGTTCTGATTGTCGAACCACTCGTATCGCAGTCCAGCTTTCAACAATTGTTGATCGTCTAGATGAGATGCTTGATCTCCTTGATCCCCGAAGAGATCCGGCATAATCTCTGATGGTCGATTTGGAAAATGGCAAAGGGATTCGAGATCACGAACGAACTGGAGTAAGGAATGTCGTCATGGACCAAAGTGCGACGAGTCATGGGCGGCAGCGATCCCAGGCATTGGCGTGTGCCCGGCTTTCTCGAGATGCAGATGCGAGGGGATTACCGCAAACGCTCTGCGTTTGCCATCGGTGTTGGGATCGGGATCGCCAGTCCACTCGTCGCGGTAATGCTTGCGATCGCTCCACCAGAAGATATCGGCATGGCGGTGTTGTTGAGCCTCCTGCTTGTGCTGGTGATGGCCGCATTTATGTTCATGTATAAAGACGCGGCAACGATCATCATCTCGCTGGAGGACGACGGCCTGCGTCGCCGCTACAAGCCGATGTTCGTCAACCTGTTTGGCTGGCGGAATCGCGATGAGTTCTGGGAGTATGGCTCGATTCAACGCTGCGACATCGTGCCGGCACAGCATTCGAATGGCAAGTATGCGGCGGTCATCGTCACCGTGCCCGACCAAACCTTCCCGGTGATCGTTCCGCAACGAGTCGACATAAAACAAGTCGCCGCGTTCCTCGCGACGCAATGCCCCTCGGTGAAAGCGATCGCACAATTCCCTCCCGAATCGCAACCGCGACCAAGTGTCGGGCCGCGAGGTATGAAAATCTCGGTAGCCATGGGAGTTGGCGGAGTTGTACTTTCTATGATCGGCAGTGCCGCCCGCTTGGCAATCTACTCGGACGGAGGCGAGATGGATTCCGCCGCAGTAGCTGCGGCACTCGAAGCGACGACCGAGGGTGCAGCCGCGCGCGAATACCTGGTGCCGGGAAAGAGCGGCGTAAGCGAGGCCAAGATCTCGCCGGACGGTCGCTGGATTTGGACGTTCACCAGTGGCAAAAAGCATCTTGTGTGGAACGATCAGCAGGACAAGCCGGTCGGCGAATTAGAGGTCCCTTCGGCGTACAAGGTGCATGCCCGGTTTACGTCCGACAGTCGGCGGTTGATCGTGACGACGGATCTCGAGATCCATGTCTGGCAACTGGAGCCGCTGCAAAAACTGAACCAATTCTCTGTGCAGGCCACGCCGGACCAGATCGCTGTCAGCGCGGATGGACAGAAGTTGCTTGTCGTCGCCATGACCGCTGTGCAACTGTACGATTTAGCAACCGGCGAGGCAGGCACGAAGATGCCGATCACGCTCGGTGCCGCCGTCGACTCGGCATTATCGGCGGACGGTACCCGTCTGATCATCGCGCAACAGCCTCGCATTATCAGTGTGCGACTTGCAGACGGATTCGAGGAAACGCTGATCACCTATCAGTCGCCCGACCGCGTCCATTCGATAGGGCGGATCGCGCCAGGCGGTCGTTGGGCAGCGATGCAGAGCAAGCTGGGAACCCTACTCTTCGATCTGGATCGCGGCGAAAAGAGCGAGACCGTACCCGCCGGACCACTTTATGCGAATCCGGTCATCAATCCTGACGGGACGCAAATAGCCATTGGCACGATGCAGGGAATCGGGGTCTGGGACACGGCGAACAAGAAGCCTCTGGTTCGCTACATGCTCAACAAGTCGACCTCGTTGGATCTCAGTGACGACGGCCAGTATCTGCTCGGCTACTCCTCTCGCTCGCCAAAGTTCGTTGTCTGGAAAATGCCATCCTCGTAGATTTGGTCGACGTACTTTTGCGTTGGGGGAATGAGGGGAATGCGCCTGGCGTAGTTGGAAGTGGCATCTATCGACCGTCACGACGCAAATGCGATTGAGTGAGTCAGCGCCGTCGGAATTCGCCCGCTTTGCTAGTAGTTGCGCCATTCTGGCCGGAATGTTTTGACAATGCTACGCACAAGCGACGAGGACGGGTTTCCAATAATTCCGCGCCTTTTGCTCGCCGGACATGCTGCGACTTTCTCGCTCGAACACCTTGTGTCAGAATTGTCGACCAGGATTCTGTGAACGGAGCAGGTGTCGAATGCGACCGTGCATCCGCTCGGATTTTTCCGGGCTAGTTCAATCGGTCAGTGATTTGGAGTATTGTTGAGAGTGGAGCGATGATAAGACACGCTCCCGGTCAGAGCCGATTAAGTGCTGAGTTGTGGATTATTTTCTTCACAGGAACATCACAGATGCCAACATCTTACCAGTCATCGCGTCGTCAGTTTCTTCAAAGCATCGCTGCAACGGGAGTTGCTGGCGTTTTGCTGCCGTCGGCCAACCGAGCCTTTGGCTACCAGTCGCCAAATGACCGACCGGTCTTCGCCACGATTGGACTTCGAAATCAAGGCTGGACGATCACCAGCAAGTCTTTCAAGTTCGCTGACTTTGCCGCGCTGGCTGACGTCGACGCGAATGTGTTGGGCGAAAACGTGGCCAAGGTTGAGAAGAGCCAGGGCAAGAAACCGGATTCCTACAATGACTATCGAAAGGTTCTCGACCGAGAAGACATCGACGCGGTCATGATCGCTACGCCGGATCATTGGCACACAAAGATTGCCGTCGAAGCAATGTACGCGGGCAAAGACGTCTACTGCGAAAAGCCACTCACGCTGACGATCGACGAAGGTAAATTGATTGAGAAGGTCGTCAAGGAAACGGGCCGTGTCTTTCAAGTTGGCACGATGCAGAGAACTGAGTCTGACCAGCGATTCCTACAGGCCATCGCTTTGATCAGAGCAGGTCGGATCGGCACGGTGCAGAAAGTCACCTGCGGAATCAATGGCATGGAAGCTTCGCCGGTCATTCCTGTGGTCTCGGTACCGGAAGGGCTCGATTGGGACTTCTGGCTCGGGCCTGCCCCCAAGGTTCCGTATCGAGCCTTGCCGGAGTTGCGAGAAGGTTACGGCGGCGGCGTACCGCTCTTCAGTAATTGTCACTACTCTTTCCGCAACTGGCACGAGTACTCAGGCGGGAAGCTGACGGACTGGGGGGCCCATCACGTCGACATCGCGTGTTGGGCGCTCGGTGCCTCCGACACGGGACCGAGTAAAGTTGCCCCGGTCGAATACACGTTACCGGTCGAGTACAAGGACGGACATCCCACGGTCGACGATCAGTACAACGCTGCGACGAAGTTCACGATCCGCGTGGACATGCCGAACAACGTCGAGATGATCATCACCAGCGAAGGCGACAACGGCATTCTCTTTGAAGGTACGGAAGGCCGGTTCTTTGTAAACCGAGGCAAGATCGTTGGAAAGCCGATCGAAGACTTGGTGGACAATCCGCTGCCGGATGGCGCGATCGAAGAGGTTTATGGTGGCAAGGTCAGCGAAAACCACACCGCCAACTTCATCGAGGGCATGAACTCCCGGAAGCAGCCAATCTCTGACGTCTGGACGCATAACCGCATGCTCGAGATCTGTCACCTTTCGAACATCGCAATGCGACTGGGCCGGGAACTCCAGTGGGATCCGAACAAACGGGAGATCGTGAGCGACGCTCAAGCAAACTCGTTCCTCGCCCGTGAATACCGCAAAGGGTTCGAGATTAACATGTAGCTTCAACTGCGTTCTTGTTAGGTACGACCAACATCATGCTGGACCGTCGAGCCTTTCTTGCGATCATAGCACTGTGTGCATTCGCGCTGACGAGGCGTGCTTGCGCGGACGAGTGGCAGCCGAGTCAGCGATATCCCGACCCTCGCGTTCGCATCATCGATCCGAGTTTTGCAAAGTATCGACTGAGTCTGGCGAAGGTCGAGCGTATCGCAACCGGCATGCGTTGGAGCGAAGGGCCCGTTTGGTTCGGCGACGGGCGCTACCTGCTGTGGAGCGACATTCCCAACAACCGGATCATGAAGTGGGATGAGGAGACGGGCGCTGTCAGCGTCTTTCGCAAGCCGTCGAATAATTCGAATGGCAACACGAGAGATCGGCAGGGGCGGCTGATGACCTGCGAGCATCTGACGCGGCGTGTAACTCGCACGGAGTACGATGGCTCGATTACGGTCATCGCCGACCAGTTCGAAGGGAAGCCGCTCAATTCGCCGAACGATGTCATCTGCCGATCTGACGATTCGATCTGGTTCACGGACCCGCCGTTCGGCTTGCTTGGCTACTACGAGGGGCAAACTGCGAAGCAGGAACTGCCGACTAACGTATATCGCTGGGATTCGACGACGAACGAGATGACCGTGGTGATCGGGGACATCGAACGCCCTAATGGCTTGGCATTCTCGCCGGACGAAAAGAAGTTGTATGTCGTCGTGGCCGGTGTTTCACCGCGCGAGATTCGTGTCTACGACGTCACCGAAAACGGCGTTGGAGTGGCGAACGGTCGCACGCTGATCGAGGCCGATGCCGAGGGAACTCCCGATGGTCTGCGCGTTGATGTCGATGGCAATCTATGGGTCGGCTGGGGAATGGGCGAAGACGGACTGGACGGTGTTTCGGTCTTCAATCCCAATGGGCAACTGATCGGTCGGATCGATCTGCCCGAACGCTGTGCGAACTTGTGCTTTGGCGGTCGTCATCGCAATCGCCTGTTCATGTGTGGCAGCACGTCGGTGTATTCGCTGTACGTGAATACTCAGGGCGATCGGTAACTCTGGCTTTGCGAGGCATTCCAACTGCTCAAAACTCCAACCGTCGAAATGCGCGAATCCCGATTCGCAATGGCACGATTGTCGCGCAGCCCGCCAGAATAAGCATCAGGCTGAAGCCAATAACCACGGCTCCAGGCGTCCCGAGCCCGATCGTTCCGCCGAACAGAATACTCTGATCGGAGTTGATCTCCCGTAGCCAACCGGTTTCGGTCCAGAAGAAGCATGGGACCGCCGTCAACAGCACGATCAACATGATGTAGAGTGCACTCAGTACCAGATTCAACGTACCGCCGAATCCGGCAGCGATCTTTGAGGGAGACGGTTCACGTAGGTTCGGCAGGCGGGCGCCAAATCCAACTGCCATCGCTGCTAAGCCCAGGCACAGCATCCAGCAAGTGACCTGATGGATGACTGCGACGAGTGGCAAACGTGTCACGATCTTCAAGCTGATATCGCTCGCCAATACGAGCAACGAGCAAGGTGGGATCGCGCCGACGCAAGCGAACCAGAACTTCCCCCACAGCACCAAGTCGCGTTTGATCGGCGCAGTCCCTAAGACCCAGAACCGACGCCCTTCAAGACTGATCATTGGGAAGATAAAGCGGGTTGTAAACGTCGACAGGATCAGTCCAACAACAGCGACATTCAGAAAGCTGATGACCGTGACCCATTGTTCCAGCGTGCCTGCGTAGTCGAATCGCCTTACGTTGAAGAAGTACAGCAAGAGTAAGCTCGTAAATATCGCGAACTGAGACCATTGCATCGGATCGCGTCGGAACAGTCGCAAGTCTTTGATAACGAACATTCGTAGCGTCGCGGGCAACGGACGGCAGATCAGCGACACAACGCGATCAATCCAGCTGACATGATTATTGCGTTTGGATCGGGTAATGCCTTGTAACTCGCTATACGAGACTCGAAAGCAGCGAACAGCCACCCTCGCCAAGATCAATTGCAGCAGCATTGCGTTCGATCCGAGCACGGCGAGGAAGTAGAAGCTTTCCAGCCAGGCAGGTCGACCCGTCGTTGAATGGGATGGATGCGCGGCCTCGAGCAGTCCGGTACTCAACCACCAACTCGGTAACAGTCGTTGTTCCGAATACTCCAGTCGCGTCAGGACATCCGTAAACCAACTCATCGTCATCAAATTGCGATTCTGATAAGCCAGCACGTGCCAGCCAGAGTACAAACCCGCAGCGATAACCATTGCACCCAAGATGATCAACGCGTGCAAACGCACGGTCGGCAACAACCTCACGACCAGCAGACAACCAATCGAGCCGATTGCTGCCGGGATCAGCACGAAGGCGAGCATGAACGGAATCAGAAGTAAATAATAATACCAAGGTGCCAACGCTGTATCGCCATAGGCAATCAGCATCGGACTTCCGAGCAATACGAAGCCCCAACAACTGAAGAACACAGCTTCATGAAACTTGTGAATGACAATCCGCTCCGGCCGCGCCGGCGTGGTCAGCAGAAACTTCACTTCTTCGGTTTTGAACAGGTTGCCGTACATGATGATGGCTGACGAAAACATCAGCATCACGGTCAGGGCTAGAAAGAAGACATTGAAGATGGCATGAACAAACTGAGTCCGCATGCCAACGTGGATAAGGCCTGTGTGGATAAAGTGGAAGCCTTGCTGAAAGAGGATGTACAGCCCTAACCACATGACGACACTCGCGAAGCTGATCGACACGAGTTGCACTCGCATCGAGCGAAGTGCGTGACCGGCCATCGTATTGAGTCGCCTCGCTCGCAACAGACAGAAGGCCCGAGACTCAGACGCCGCGGTCGGCAGCTGTTTCCCGCCAGGAGCTTCGAGTTGAATTTCAGCAGTAGCCATCAAACATCCTGCATCAGAAATCGGCGATCGTAGTGCTAATTCAGCAAGATCCTAGTGACGGGTTCCAAGTCTTTGCCAACAAGTAGGGTCCGCTGTGCGGACCGTTCTTCGCGTGGTCCGCACAGCGGACCCTATAATTACTACAACTACAACTGCGGCGTCACCCTATCTCCGTTCATCAAGAGACAAAGTTTGCCGGTTCTTCTTCGGTCAACGTCAAGAATAGTTGCTCCAGCGACTCGTCACTCGACAACTGCTCACGCAATTCGGCCACCGTGCCGAGAAACTGAATTCTCCCTTGACTCATCACCCCGATTCGGTCCGCGATCTCTTCGGCCACCGCCAATGTGTGTGTTGACATAAAGACGGTGCCGCCGTTGCGCACGCGAGACTTCAGCAAGTCCTTTACCAGTCGCATGCTCCGCGGGTCGAGACCGACCATCGGCTCGTCAACGATCAGCAGTTCCGGATCATGCAGCAGTGCTGATGCGAAAACCAACCGCTGCTTCATGCCATGCGAATAGCTCTCGGCCAACTGATCGACGAAGCCTCCTAGTCCAAAGTCACGAATCTGTTTGTCGATGCTTTTCGCCGCCACGTCATTCGGCATCCCGTACATCTCGGCCACGAACTGCAGGAACTCGCGTCCCGATAGCTTGTCGTACAGATAGGGTTCGTCGGGAACGTAGCCCGAACGAAGACTGGCCTCGCGGGCTTGCTTCACAACGTCAAAGCCAGCGATTTCTACAATTCCCGACGTAGGCTGAAGCAACCCGACCATCATCTTGATTGTCGTTGTCTTGCCCGCTCCGTTGTGGCCGAGACACGCAAACAGTTCGCCTCGTGGGATATGCAAGTCCAAACCGTCAACCGCTGTTTTCGTGCCGTAGGTTCGCGTCACTTGCTTGATGTTAATCATGTCAGCCTAGCCAGGGGCGGAGGATTCAGTTCGACCACAAACGTTGTTGCAACGCATCCAACTTCTCGACCCGAGGATCGATCGAACGTTCGTCTTCTCGTTCAAAAGTTAGCTCAAGCCCCGAAAAACGAACTTGCTGTCGAAGCACTTCGCCATCGTCGCGAACCCATTCGCGACTGATGGGTTCACGAGTCGCCTGAACTCCCGAACCGGCTTCGGTTCGATAGACCACGAGCTTCGTTTCGACTTCGTCGCTGCCCCACATGATGATGTCGTGTTGCGCGACTTCGGCTTGGAGGATTTGCACCGGGCTATTGAGCGCGAATGACCGGACCACCGGAATCGTCCACTTCTGTCCGATGTAAAGGCCTTTCAGCTCGGGACGCGGCGAAAACGCACCCTCGATCAACGCTTCGGGTGGAAGTTGAACCGAATGCTTTAGTGATTGGCCAGTGCCCGAGTTCCCGCTGGACAGTTTGGCAACGATCTCCAGCTTGCCATCTTCTTGGACGTTTCCTTCCAGTCGGAGAAAGTCCTGATAGTCACTTAGATCGATGGTCGTGTCGAATCGCGACAGTTTGCGATCGTGATCGAAGGTCATGCGCGTCGCCACGATCATATCCAGGTCGAGTTCACGACTGCTCTGGAGCAATGGTTTTACGACCGCAGCAACCGGCCCTAGCATCTCGGACAGGATCGATTCGAGCGGCAAATCCTCGAACTCAACGAATGTCATGCGGTCCAACTCGCCTGAGGGCCGCTCTTCCACGCGGCTCGCGGCAAATCCGACCGTTCGCTCTTTCCAACGGAGTTTCCAAGCGTCGGGGAGCTTTTCCTCGGTCGCGGGCGCTAGGACGCTCTGATAGTCCGGCGGATCGCCACCGAGCATCGGCGGGATGACTTTCTCGGCGAGAAGCCACGTCATGGCGATCATCCAGAAGATGATGACCAGACCGTTGAAGATGCGGCCAAACATAGGATTAGACGGAAACTTGTTCGCCGAAGAAGGGAGAAGAGGGCATCGATTGCGGATATTCTACCCAAAACTTCGCGAGAAGGGGATCTGCTGAGCACAATCGAGGTTGCAAAAAATGGGGTTAGGGTTGATATTATCGGCTACAGGTGCCACCTGCGTTAGCTGTGCAATTGGTAACTGTTTCTTAATATCTGTGCATGGAGGCGCTTTCGATGAAAGCTCGTTGGATTGGGTTTGTCCGTTCTTTGGCTGTGGCGTTTGTAATCGCATTGACAATCGGTTGTGGTGGCAGTGCTCCAACCGCAGCAATCCCAGGCGAAGCGCCGGTTAACGAACCCAGCGGCGTCGATATCACAGGTGGTGGTGCTGCGACGCTGACATCGAGCTCGGCGATACCTGAAGTTGTTGCGCCGCAGAAGAACCTTTTTCCGGAAGTGGTTATCAAGACTACCGCAGGTAATTTTCGTGTCCGCTTAAACGCCGAGAAGGCACCCGTCACCGTCGAGAACTTTTTAGAGAGCTATGTCGATCGTGGCTTCTACGCCAACACAATTTTCCACCACGTCGATCCCGGCTATGTGGTGGCAGGCGGTTTCACACCAGATCTCGAACCCAAGGAAACGCGCGCGTCCATTCGGAACGAGGCGTCCAATGGACTGAAGAACAAACGTGGCACAATTACGATGTCTCGCTCGCCGGAATTTAGCGACAGCGCCACCTCCCAGTTCTTTATCAACGTAACGGCGGCGACCTCGTTGGACTATGACGAAGCGACCGAGAACGCTGGCTATTGCGTCTTTGGCGAAGTCGTTGACGGGATGGACGTTGTGGATCGCATCGCCAAGAGCGAAGTCCACGACACCGGTGACTTCCCGCAAATGCCGGTCGAAGCGATCCTGATCACTTCGATCGAACGAATTGATTGACGCAGCGTGTGATACCGCTGTAAAATGCGACGAACTTCAGGGGCAACGGAGATGGAGTCCGTCCATGATTCGTTCGCAAAGACTTAATCAATTCACCCTGATCGTCGCGGCGCTTGCGCTGACATCAGTGTGCAACGCCCAACAGGTCTATTCGACAGCTCCGCTGGTGAACTACAGCGACAGCTACTACGAAAGCTTTGGCACGGATTGGGGATTCAGCCACCGCAGTCGCAACGGTTACATGTTCTTCAATCGTGGTGGAGCCAACACCGCGATACCAGCGTTCGGTGGCTATGATCCGAATGCGGTTGCTCGGTTTGGAGTTGGGTCGCGCGGCAGCAATGGCAGTTTCTACTTCAATGCCTGGGCAGGCCAAGGTAGCAATCGCAGTGTCACATCGACGGCACCGGGCTTGATGCTGCAGAACGGTGGCCAAGGCTTTGTTCAAGATATCTCGGTTCGACCTTTTGTGACCGGCCTCATACCTGTCGTTGGCAACCGTTCTGTTAGTCCGGTCGAAGAGCGATTAGAACGTCTCCGTCAGGAAGCTGCGTTAGCGAACCCTAACTCGCAACCATCCGACGCCGAACTGTTGCTTGCCAACCCCGAGGAACAATCGCTGTCGATAAACCAATCCGCAACTTCCACACCGGGCCGAAGTTCTGCGGAACGCGGGGACATCAGCTTGGCAGAGATCCGCCGACTGCAAGCAGCACGACCGACTTCGGATCCAGCAGAGGAGCTCAATCAATTGATCGAGTCGGCTCAATTCGCAGAAGCCAGCGGTCGTTCTGGTGCGGCGAGGATTCGCTATCAGCAAGCGGCTGCGAAGGCCAGCGGCGAACTAAAGCGAGCGCTACTCGCAAAATACGAAAGTCTGCTTGACTAGAAATCGTTTTTAAATCCATGCAGCCCGTGTTAGTGTTGCGTTACAGCTAAGGATTAGGGTGAATGAAGTGAGCCGCTGGCCGTGAGGCCCCGGACGCACCCTGCATTCTTCGCCGCCCGACCGCTTACGCGTCACGGCTCACGAAACGGACAAACCCTATAATCAAGGTGTAACGCAGCACTAGTGAGCCGATAGCGCTAGCTGCGGGCTCCCGTCCTGCAAGTCGATCGTGACGTTAGATGATGGCGCGCGACGAGAAGGTGAAACCGGCTGATCTCAAGTCGCTGGTCGACATTCGAGAGATGCGTTGTGGTCGATTCCTTTGCGTTCACTACCGAATCACTTTTGACTGGCGACCGGCGTCAAGAATTCTGGGGCGGTGATTCCCATCGAGACGTAGATGCTCATTAGCCCGTCTACCGACATGTCGGCAGGTGTGACGTTGTCCGCAGGCACGAAGAACAGACCACCTCCAACTGGGACGGGAGCCGTTGGCACAATCACGATTTGGAACTCGCGTCCATTGATCACATAACATTCGGGCGAGACCAGCAATGCCAGCAGACCGCAACCGCCGCTAGTTCCAAACGTGCAAAAGACGACGCTCATTCGTTTGAGATCCGCCTCGTCCTTCTTATCAAGCATGCCGACCAATTGCTTGCTGGTTCCATAAATGCTGCCGATCAGTGGAATCTTTTGCACGAGCGCGTCGACCAACTGACTGAGAAGCCGTTTCGCCCCCATTTCGACGAGCAGCCCGAGGACAAACACGATACCTAGCACAAACACCCAGCCGATAAAGTAGGCCATTTTCGACTTCTCTTCGACAACGTTGCCGCCGAGTTGCGAGATCAAGCCGCCGAGGAACGAACCCTTTCCGACTATCGTATCAACGAAACCGGCGACCCAAATGACGACGGCGACCGTGATCACGAGCGGAAGAATCGCAAAGACGCCAGCGAGGAAATAAGTTGCTAGCCGGCGCAGGAGTGGCGCGAGTAACTTCGACATGAGTGTGCGGATTTTCTGTTAGGGATAAACTTGCGGAGTGGGTAAATCGATCAACTGAATTCTGACGCTTCGCGATGCCGGAGGCAGTGGACTACAATATCGACGTTATAGCTGCTAGGAGAACCGCCCCTGTGAAGTTGAACGAAGTCTTGCGGACCCTGAAATCGATGGGCACCGCTCAGAATGTAAAAGTCTACAAGCGACATGGGGCAGGCGACAACTTGTTTGGCGTCAGTTTCGCCCATTTGAACAAGTTGAAGCGACAGATCAAGATCGACCACCAATTGGCCACGGAACTCTGGAAGACAGGCAACACCGATGCGATGTCGTTGGCCACGATGATCGCAGATCCCGCACAGTTGACATCGACCGCAGCGGATGGTTGGTTGAAAGGCATTTCCTACGGGCTGTTAGCCGAACTGCTGGGCGGGGTCGTTGCGAGATCGAAACTTGGGCTGAGTAAGTTCAAAAAGTGGTCCAAGTCGAAAGAAGAGATTACGCGTCAGTGCGGCTATTCCGTGCTCGCTCATCTTTTGCAAGACGATGCCTCCCAAGTACCCGACGCACTCTGCAAGGAGACCCTGACAAGGATCGAGAAGGAAATTCACGCTGCCCCCAATCGAGCCCGCCAAGCAATGAACAACGCGTTGATCTCGATCGGCGTCTACAAGCCGCAACTGCAAGCCCCAGCGATTGCGGCGTGCCGACGGATCGGACAGGTGTTTGTCGATTATGGCGAAACGGGGTGTAAAACGCCCGACGCAGAGGCCTATATCAAAAAGACGGCAAAGCGGACCGCGAGTCGCAAGCCTTCCCGCTAGTCCATTGAGCACGAAACGTCGTTGGACAAATCGACGGTGCATGCCACGGAATCGACTCCGCCCTGAGGCTCTGACGGCGAACTACCAACTTGCGTGGTTCCGAGCGACGGAAAGAAAAAGGCCAGCACATACTGTCTGAAGAAGAACCAGCACACACTTCGCTCGTTGAGTTGCGGGTTAATGTCGTCGGCCAGCTTGGCGTGAGCGGCCGGGAGTTGGCTCCAATGCAAGCCTGGATGTTCGTGATGCGCCGTGTGATATCCGTTGTTGAAAAACAGAAAGTTGAATACGGGGCCGATAAAGTTTCGCGAATGATTATGTTTAGACCAAGCATCGGCATGTACGTGCTGGATGTAATTGAAGACCATGATCAACGAGATCGAACAAATCGCGGGAAGCACGAGCGAAAAGAACCACACGTAGAATCCCAATCCGATTTTCGTCTCGTGATACAGATACCAACCCAAAAACAACATGGAGGCGTAAGCAACGATCCACACGGCATACTGGAACAGGATCCGTCCGAAGAGGTGGCGGTTTTTCGCCCTTGCCGAACTGACAAAACGTTGCACCAATTCGCTTTGAAAGTATGCCGACACGAAAGGATAAGTACCCGCCACTGCCGCATTGTGTTTGTTGGTATAACGCCACGTGATCGTCGCGTCGCCTTCGCGATTCACCAACCGATGATGGTTGAGATTATGCGTAGGAATCCACATCATCGTCGGATACCCGTAAAACACGGTCAGGACATGTCCGAAAGCGTTGTTTAGCCTACGACCGTGAAAGGTTGCTCGGTGGTTGTGGTTGTGTGCAATGACGCCACAAGCAATCGCCAAGTAGCAACTGATCGGAGATAAAAACGGCACCCAGTCAATCCGAGCATACTGCAGCGACACCAAAGCAATCGCTAGCCCAACCCACAGCAGGGTACGGCAATCCGCGAGGTTACGCAGTCCCATCAAGATACCTTGTATTCCGGCCTGTAAGGCCAATATTCGCGGCGTAAGAGACTGCACGAAGACGTAACCGCCAAGCGCGTACGACGGCTCTGCCTCCGTCGATCATATGACTGCAACCTAGCCCTGTCCGGAGGGTTTGTCAATTGAACCGAAGCTGGGGTCAGGGTTTTAATGGATTCGTAGGACGGCTCTCCTGGATTCGTACGACTGCATTACGAAGCCGTTGAGCAACGAATTGCTGAGTTCGAAGGCTTCGGAGAGCCGTCGTACAAATTGTGCAGATTGAACAAAACGAAAGCCCTGAGGTTCCGTCAGGACTGTTGCATGGCAATAGGATTCGCCCTGTGAGCGGAACCTTGCGGATTTTGCAGCTTTCGTCATCGACAAATACGTGGCGCGTAGTCAGTTTCCGTTCATACGTGCCAGCCACTCGATTGGTTTTCGCTGAGTCAATCTTTCGTATCCCTTGGTGGTTCTCGTCAAAATACTTTCCTGACGTAAGGTTACCAGAGCTTTGCGGTTGATCTTGCCTACCATTCCGCCACCGATTCACTGGTGGCTTTCATCCGTCGTTCGTGAGTCGTTGTGGGAGTGAATTCAGTTGCATCCGTCGCTAGCACGGGCCATTCCTTAAGAGGATCTTGCAGGTGATGCTAATGTTCCACTGGCTCGCGAAGCGATGATACCGATAAGGCTCCGGCGGACTGCAAAGTCGGTCGGCTATTGGAAGTTTCCCGTGACGCTAGCAATATCGCTAGCCGATCTCGATTGCGACCTTGGCGTCCGTTTGCTATATCCCCCGCGTCGCTATCTTCGAATCTCACAGATGCGTTCATCAATCGAATTCGGTGGCGAACGTCTCCTTAAAAAAACATCTGGCAGTTGAATGAAGTTAATCGTTGTCCTTCTTCGATCTTCCTGGATCGCAGGTTTGGTGGCGAGCGCGCTTGGCGCGCTTAGCGGGATGGCGAGCTTGTGGCTGATCACATTGATTCATCAAGCGTTAACGGATGAAGCTTCGCAGTCACATCTGTTACCGATCTATTTTGCGGGCAGTTGCGTGCTGGTGCTCGTCACTCAAGTTACGGCGAAATGCCTCTTAGTGCGTTTATCTCAAGCGACTGCGGCTCGCCTGCGTTACGAACTCTGCTCACAGATCATCGCCGCACCGCTTCGTAGCCTGGAATCTGTTGGCCCGCATCGATTGCTCGCGACGTTGATTGATGATGTCAACGCCATCACCTCAGCTCTGTCAGCATTTCCTGGCGTCTGCGCGAGTGCAATGGTTTTGGTGTGCGGGTTGGTGTACCTGACACATCTGTCGGTTCCCTTGGCCGGCGCGACCATCCTGATGGCGGGGATTGGCGTGGCAAGCTTTCTGGTCGGACTAAGGGTTGCGAATGCGTATCTGAGTCAGGCTCGCGAAGACCATGACGAGGTGGTCAAGCAACTTCGCGACATGATTCACGGGATCAAGGAGCTTAAGGGAAACACGACACGCTGCCTGGACTTTGTTTACGACGTTTTGCTGCCAGCCGACTCGTCGATGCGTCACCGCCTGATCGCTGGCCTGAGCATTCAAGGCTTTGCACACAGTTGGGGGCGGTTGTTCTTGTTCATTGGAATCGGATTGCTGCTGTTCGTTTGGCCTCGCATCGCGGAAGTGTCGACGGCGACCCTGACCGGTTATGTCCTGACGATTCTCTATCTGACTTATCCGTTGGATGCGATTCTGGGATGGCTGCCTGCAATGAATGGTGCCTCGATCGCCGTTGCAAAAATTGAGCGACTTGGGCTGTTAATCGACCGTACCGAAGAGCGGCGTGAACCCACGGTAATCCCCAAGTTCTATTCGCTGGAATTGAGCAACATCACGCACCAATATAAATCGCCCGATGGTAACGGGTTTGTTCTTGGGCCCGTGGGACTGACGCTGTCTAAAGGAGAAGTGCTGTTCATCGCGGGAGGCAACGGCAGCGGCAAGACAACTCTAGCCAAGCTGCTCACGGGATTGTACGTCCCGGAGGGCGGCACCATCAGTTTGAACGGAAAGCAGATCAATGATGACTCGCGTCCCGAGTATCGACAGCTGTTTTCTACGATCTTTGTCGAAGGGCATTTGTTCGATCGGTTATTAGGAATCGATGCGCAACCGGAAGAGTTGCAACACTGGTTGCAGTTGCTCGGCGTCGAAGAGAAGGTTGATCTAGAAACAGGCCGATTACTCACCGACGAGCTATCTCGTGGACAGCACAAGCGACTCGCGTTACTCGTTGCGTGTCTGGATGATCGTCCCATCTTTGTGTTTGACGAATGGGCGGCAGAACAAGACCCTTCGTTCAAAGACATTTTCTACTGTCAGATCCTGCCGGAACTCAGTCGCCGCGGAAGAACGGTCGTTGCCATTACGCACGATGAACGATACTTTACCGCTGCGGATCGGATCTTGAAGTTAGTCGACGGTCGTTTGTCTGATGCGGTGAAAGGTAAAGCGGCATGACAGTGACGGGCCGATCCGCCGCCGAGCGTTCTCGCTGGCCGAGACTGCGCTTCGCGCTTGCGAGCCTCGTCGTTCTTGCCGCGGCTGCCGGCATGTTTGCTAAGCATGCAAGTGAACGGCTATCCGCGCTGCCACAACTGCGCACGGTGCCTATCGAACGTCGCGACTTGCGGATCACGGTCGGCACGACGGGAACTGTCGAGCCAGACGAAGTTGTTGAAGTCGGAACGCTCGTTGCGGGAAGAATCATCGGTTTTGGTGAAGCGCCCGGCCAGCCCGCGAAACCAGCCGAAGTGGGCACTCGGATTCCGCGAGGGACGATTCTCGTTCAACTCGACCGCGACATGTTCGAAGTCGAATTGCAAAAGGCGAGGGCTGCCGAACGACTTGCGTCGGCTGAGGTTCAACGCCTCGAAACACAGCACCGGCAAGCCACCAGAGAATTCGAGCGTGCTCAACGGTTGCGAGCAACCAATTCGGAGAGCGATTTTGACAAAGTATTAACAGCTCACGAAATGTCACAAGCCGAGCTTGCCATCGCACAAGCGCGACGAGAACAGGCTCTTGCGGAGGTTCGACAAGCGGAGATCAATTTGTCGCGTACCACCATTCGCTCGCCTATCGATGGCGTCGTGATCGATAGCCGCGTGAACCTCGGCCAGAACGTGAGCCCAGCGATTTCCGGGTTGTTTCTGCTTGCCCGAAACCTTGACAACATGCGAATCCGCGCGTCGGTCAGCGAAACCGACATCGGCAAGATCGCCGTGGGTCAGCCAGTTTCCTTTACGGTTGATGCTCATCGAGACGTGTCGCATTCCGGGCAGGTCGATAAGATCCTTATGAATGCGCATGTGCAAGGCAGTTTTGTCACCTACGACGTCCTCATTGCGATTGCGGGCGCGACGGGCAATCTGCTGCCCCATATGACAGCTGACGTTGAGTTCGAGACGGTCAAACGCGAGAACGCGTGGCTCGTTCCTGGCGAATCCCTTCAATGGTGGCCCGCCGAAGAACAGATGGCCGATGCCGCCGGCAACATTGCTCCTGCAGAGGGTGCGACGAATCTTCCTGCCCCAGTTGAGGGCGACCACGCTTATGTCTGGGTGCCCGCCGGGGAAGGCCGCGTGCGTTCGATCCCCGTCCGCGTTGGGATTGACGATGGAGTTCATACGCAGGTAATCGGCGACGAGCTTAAAGAGCAAATGCCCGTCGTTGTTGGTGTGATTCGCGAAACGACGCTCGCCCGAATTATTCCAAGCGTCAAAACTATTCGCTGATCCGACGGGTCGGCTAACCGTGGCTAATGATAGCTCTTGCCCTCCGGAAGTCACTTTCGATTCGATAGGTAAAGGCGTTGATCGAGCTTCAAGACATCTGCAAGACCTATCAAGTTGGCGATGCCGAATTGCCGGTCCTGAAAGGCATCTCGCTTGAGATAGCTCGTGGCGAATACGTCGCCTTGATGGGATCATCAGGGTCGGGCAAGACAACCTTAATGAACTTGCTGGGCAGCTTGGATTATCCGACGAGTGGAATCTATCGCTTGGCGGGAATCGACGTATCCAGTCTGTCCGGCGCGGAACTCGCCGATTTTCGCGGCCGTCACATCGGATTCGTGTTTCAGAATTTCAATCTACTTCCACGTACATCGGCGTTGGACAACGTGTTGCTACCGACGCTTTACGCCTCCGATGGCAGGTCGAAGCAAGAGCGACTCGAGTACGCTACCTACTTGCTGGAGACCGTCGGGTTGAAGGGACGCTTTGACCACACGCCGAACCAACTGTCCGGAGGCGAAAGGCAGCGAGTGGCGATTGCCCGTGCGCTGATCAATCGACCCAAGCTATTGTTGGCCGACGAGCCCACGGGAAACCTCGACTCGAAAACAGAGCTTGAGATCCTCGATGTGTTTCGCAGGTTGAACGAAGAGCATCAAATCACGCTTGTGGTTGTCACTCACGACGCCGAGGTTGGTCGGCAAGCCAATCGTGTCATTCACATGAAGGATGGGCTGATTTGCGACGACCGCTCCAGCGCTAAGCGGGCAATGGTGGGTTCGCTGACTCCAGATGACTCGCCCCCGCACGACATAATTCGCGAGACGCGGGCCCTGCTGCTCGCCGCTACGCTTAACGCAGTCGTTGTGGCGGCATTCGCACTTCGTCGCAACTTGCTCCGCACAATGCTGACCATGTTGGGTGTGATCATCGGCGTGGCGTCGGTCGTTTCGGTGATGGAACTGAGCAGCGGCGCATCGGCTGCCATTCGACAAACCGTCGAAAGCATGGGCGCGAGTATGCTAACCGTGAATCCCAGCAAGGGTTCAAGCTCTGGGCACCAACAGCGCCCGATTGAGATCACGCCCGACGATGTGCGTGCGGTGGCCGAGCGATGCCCGGCGGTGCAGGTCGCCGCTCCGTTAATTTACACCAGCGTGCAGTTGGTTCGCGGCAACCGACGTTGGAGCCCTAACTTTGTGCTCGGTACGTCGCCCGAGTACCTGTCGGCACGTAACTGGGACGACTTGGAGATGGGGCAGTCGTTCTCGAAGCAACACGTCTTGGATTCGGCGAAAGTATGCGTCTTAGGCAAGACCGTTGCGGATCAACTGTTTGGGACGGAATACCCCATCGGTGAGGAGGTACGTGTGAACGGCGAGCCGCTGCGAGTCGTTGGTGTGCTGTCGCCCAAAGGCGGTGACGTGATTGGCAACGATCAAGACGATATCGTGCTGGGACCTTGGACAACGTTCAAGTTTCGCATCAACAGCCAGGTGAGCGGCACGCCCCGAATGAGTACGTTCGCAGATCAGATGCCTCCCATGACGCTCGCCGCGGCGCGACCATCGACGCGCCGCGAAGCCGTTCATCAAATCTACGTCCAGGCAATCTCACCGGAACACGTCGACGAGGCTCGCGAGCAGATCACTCAGTTGCTCGCCAAGCGGCACGAAGCGGATCCGGCCAGTGCCTACCGAATCAACGACATCACCGAGGTCTCGAAAGTCGTGGGGCAAGTCGTCGGAGGTTTGTCGGCGCTGGGATTGGTCATCGCGGGAGTGTCACTGATGGTCGGAGGCGTTGGGATCATGAACATCATGCTTGTCTCCGTGAAGGAACGCACCCGTGAGATTGGGTTGCGAATGGCGGTCGGGGCCGACCGTCGCGCGATTTTGCGACAGTTTTTGATCGAGGCTACGGTGCTTTGCCTAGTTGGCGGCGTAATCGGAATCTTCGCCGGACATCTTTGGTCGAAAGCCGTTGGAGCCGTCGTTGGCTGGCCAACGGTCATGTCCATCTGGGCACCGATGGTCGCCGTCACCGTGGCCGCAGGCGTCGGCATCATCTTTGGCTACTATCCGGCAAAAACTGCGTCGCGGTTGAACCCGATTGATGCATTGCGGTATGAGTAGTCCATCGCTCGAGATTGCCTTACAAATCGCCCTACATCACCCGTAACCAAACTACCTACTTTGTACTTAAGGTTGCGTCTATCCGAGCGATCTGAGCAAGTTCGAGTCGGAAATCCGTTACAATCGACATCATTCCTAGCCAAACCGGCTGTTTGTCAATATTTACCAATTCCCCGTAATGTAAATCCTGACGCGTGCGCTAAATCACCCACTCCCGGTCCGCTACAAGGAGTTTCTCGCTCACGCCTTGCCAGCTTCCGACCGACTAAATAACATAGAAGTTTGCTACTCATTCCCCTGTAGCTCAGTTGGTAGAGCAGGCGGCTGTTAACCGCCTTGTCGTAGGTTCGAGTCCTACCGGGGGAGCTTTTTCAAATTGCGGAATTCGCCGACCGCTTGGTTAACAAAGACTCTCTCCCGTCGGCTCTCTAAAAACTCCCGATTTATCCGCAATCCCGCAAGGGACTTACGGCAACGATAGTTGGCCGAGAGTGAGGCCGGAGAACGCGGTGACCGACACC